>NZ_JAEPRJ010000001.1:0-1200000 GCF_016651435.1 Catonella massiliensis
GATTAAACTTAAGCCACTTGTAATTGACACTTATCTTGTTATATAATGAAATGTATATTTTTTGGATTTAACTTTATGTGGTAAAGGAAGAAACAGGATGAGCAATGAAGATGAATTTTTAAAAGAAATACGAAGCTCTCTGGCAGAGCAGGTAAAAAAGGAAATGGACGCTAAACAAAAGGGTGAAAGACATAATATGAATGATAAAAGAAAACCAAGGAAAAAGAAAAAGAAACTAAACATTTTTATTAAGGTACTCATAGTCCTCTTAGTTATCATACTGGCAGGCGGCTCGTTTCTTGTATTTACAAGACCGGGCAGGAAAATCATGTCAAATCTTGCGGTAGAGTGGGCTTACTGGAGGATGGGTAAGAATGCAAAAACTGATGATAAGCCTGCTAAGAACGCTTCGGGCTCGGCGGTTGAGACCAAGGAGGAAGAAGAGGAAGAAGGACTAAAGGTGGGTGAGATCACGGAGAACATAGACCCATCCAAGATGTCCGCTACATTTAGAAACGCACTTCACGAGGACGGAGTATATAACATCTTACTCCTTGGTGTAGAGGCTATAGGCAACAACAGCACAGCTTCAGGACGTACTGATTCCATCATGATAGCCACATTAAACACAAAGCAGAAGACCCTCGGCCTCACCTCTATTATGAGAGACAGCTATGTGACTATACCGGGCTTTTACAATACCAGAATCAATGCTGCATTTAACCACGGCGGAGTTCCTCTTATGTATGAGACCATAGCTTATAACTACGGACTAAGGCTTGACGGCTCTATCATAGTTAGCTTTAAGACATTTCAGAAAATTATTGATGACCTTGGAGGAGTTGATATAGAAATCACTCCGGGTGAGGCTCAGTACTTAAATACTACGAACTACATTTCAAAGAGGTCTAACCGTACCTTAAAGCCGGGAATGAACCACATGAACGGCAATCAGGCTCTTGGGTACTCAAGGGTAAGGAAGGTAGCTACTTTGGATGGCTCCAACAACGACCAGGGAAGAACCTCAAGGCATAGAAGGGTTATGGCGGCTATATTTAAGGAAGTGAAAAAGAGTAATCCTATTACTCTTGTAAAGCTGCTTGATACCGTATTCTCTCAGGTACAGACTGACATTAAGAAGAGCAACGCAAGTTCGTACCTCGCAGAGGTGATGGAGCTTAGCTTAGATGGTGTACCTCTCGATACTTTCAGGCTTCCAGCAGAAGGAACATATCAGGGTGCTTTGATAAATGGAGCGGCTGTTGTAACCTTTGACATTCCTAAGAATAAGGATGAACTGGCTAACTTTGTATTTGGCAGTCATAAAAAGCCTGCTACCGAATCAGCTATAAACGGCAATAAGAAAACGAAGAATAAGTAAAATACAAATCTAACCGATGCAGGGCAGCCTGTGTCGGTTTTCTGTAGGAAGGAGGACATATGGGTAATCTGTTGTTGATGTTTTCTATAATCATTTTTGCCTGTGTCCTTCTTGACAGAATATCAGCCAAGATAGGCATGCCAGTTCTTCTTGCATTTATTTTCCTGGGTATGCTGCTTGGATCTGATGGAATCTTAAGGATTCCTTTTGAAGACTATAAATTTGCGGAGAATATCTGTTCCATAGCTCTTATATTTATTATATTTTACGGAGGCTTTGGTACGGACTGGGAGCAGGCAAAGCCCGTAGCCCTTAAGTCAGGGCTCTTATCCACATTTGGGGTAGCTCTCACAGCATTTATAACTGCGGTATTTTGCCACTATGTGCTGGAATTTAGCTGGACAGTATCTCTGATACTAGGCTCTATATTAGGCTCCACAGATGCAGCCTCGGTCTTCTCCATACTTCGTTCCAGAAAACTAAACCTAAAATACAATACAGCGTCAATGCTTGAGCTTGAGAGCGGAAGTAACGACCCTATCGCATATATGCTTACCATACTCTTTATTCAGCTGTTACAAAGTAGTGAGAATGCATCAAATCCGGTTCTTTTGATACTAGGGCAGTTGGGCTTTGGCGTAGTAGTGGGAGTATTTGCAGCTCTTATCGCTATTTGGGTTCTACACAACATACTTACAGAGGCAGACGGCTTTGATACCATCTTTGTATTTGGCGTAGCCCTACTGTCTTATGCAGGAGCGGGTGCAATAGGTGGAAACGGGTATTTAAGTGCATATATCACAGGAATAATAATGGGTAACAGCCGTATCAGGGATAAGAAGAACCTGGTGCATTTCTTTGACGGAACTACAAGCCTTATGCAGATGGTTATCTTCTTCCTTTTAGGACTCCTGTCAAGCCCTTCAAAGCTCCCTGGGGTAGCGGCTCCGGCTATATTCATATTTTTATTTATGACATTTGTGGCAAGACCGCTTGCAGTAATAGCGATACTCGGCCCTTTTAAGAGTAAGGTAAATCAGATAGCTCTTGTGTCTTTTGCAGGGCTTAGAGGAGCGGCCTCCATTGTGTTTGCCATAATGGCTGTACTTGGCTCCGAACTTGACGAAAATCTCTTCCACATTACATTTTTTATAGTACTGCTTTCAATCATATTTCAAGGGGCATCCCTGCCGAAGATAGCAAAGCACCTTGACATGATAGACCACCAGGGAGACGTTATGAAGACATTTACTGACTATACTGAGGAGGTTCCTGTTCAGTTTATTCAGTTTACCATACCTGAAGGCCATTCCTGGGCGGGTAGGACACTTATGGATATAGAAACACCTCCCGAAACCATCATAGTTTCAGTACAAAATGAGTCGGGGACAAAGGTCCCAAACGGTCAGACAGTTCTAAATATAGGAGACAAGGTCATACTCTCAGCTGTTGTTCCGGAGCACATGACGGGCACAATGCTAAGTGAAATACATATCAACAAGACAAGCAGCTACATTGGCAAGGCAATCTCCGAGATACCTACTGATGATGACACATTGATAATACTAATTAAAAGAGGGGATGATGTCATTATCCCTAATGGAAATATAGTGTTAAATGAAGGCGATATGCTTGTGATGAACAGTGTAGTCAGGTAGACTAGAAAGGGAAATTATGTTTAAGACAGGATTTGACAACGACAAGTATCTGAAAATGCAGTCAGAAAGGATAATGGAGCGAATTAAGAGTTTCGGTGGAAAGCTCTATATGGAATTTGGAGGCAAGCTCTTTGACGATCACCACGCCTCAAGAGTGCTGCCGGGATTCAAGCCTGACAGTAAGATAAGGATGCTTACACAGATTAGGGAAGACGTAGAGGTAGTAGTAGTCATCAACTCTGCCGATATAGAGAAGAATAAGGTACGTGGTGACCTTGGCATAACCTATGACCTGGATGTACTGAGGCTTATAGATGCATTTAGAAGCTATGGCCTATATGTTGGAAGCGTAGTGCTTACAAGATTTGAAGGTCAGGAATGTGCCATCCAGTATCAGAAAAAGCTTGAAGCACTGGGTATAAAGGTGTACAGACACTACCCAATAGCAGGTTATCCAAACGATGTGCCTACAATCATAAGTGATGAAGGCTATGGTAAAAATGATTATATAGAGACAAAGCACTCCCTAGTAGTCGTTACAGCACCGGGACCTGGAAGCGGCAAGATGGCAGTATGCCTCTCACAGCTCTACCACGAGCATAAGCACGGTATCAAGGCTGGCTATGCCAAGTTTGAGACCTTCCCTGTATGGAATCTATCCCTGTCACACCCTGTAAACCTTGCCTATGAGGCGGCTACAGCAGACTTAAATGATGTAAACATGATAGATCCTTACCACCTTGAGGCTTATGGTCTTACTACAGTTAATTACAATAGGGATGTAGCAATCTTCCCTGTGCTTAACGCAATGTTTGAAAAGATATACGGTTCATCTCCATACAAATCGCCTACAGATATGGGAGTAAATATGGCTGGTAACTGTATATTTGATGATGAGGCTGTAAGGGCAGCAGCAAGCCAAGAGATAATAAGGCGTTACTTTAAGGAAAGATGTGAGCTAAGAAAGGGTAACAGCAAGGAAGAGGTGGTAGAGAAGCTTGAACTCCTTATGAAGAAGGCAGGAACCGGAGTACAGGATAGAAAATGTGTTGCCGCAGCCAACACCAATGCTGAGGTGACAGGAGAGCCTGCCAGTGCCATCGAGCTGGCTGACGGCAGCGTGGTGACAGGCAAGACTTCAGAGCTTATGGGAGCTACATCTGCTATGCTTCTTAATGCGCTTAAGAAGTTAGCGGGGCTTCCTGATGAGCTTCGTCTCATTTCTCCAAGTGTAATAGAACCTATTCAGCAGTTAAAGATAAAGCACCTTGGCAACCACAATCCAAATCTGCATATTGCTGAGATGCTGATTGCGCTCACCATTTGTGCAGGAACCGATGAAAATGCAGCAAAGGTGGTTGCAAAGCTTGATGAGCTTAAGGGCTGTGAGGCACATTCCTCAGTTATCCTTTCAAGTGAAGACCAGCGTACACTTGCAAAGCTTGGTATCAACCTCACCTGTGAGCCAAAGTATCAGACTAAGAAGCTATTTCACAACTAAGGATAGTAACTGCGTCATTTTGGTTTACCCGGCATCTTATATTTTGACAACTGTGTATAAATGAAAAATAATTTTTAACTTGAAATATATTTGACACATGTATATATTAGAATAATAATATTAAACAGTTTTAGGAGGAAAATTTATTATGGCTAAAGAATTAGGAGCAGAAAGCTTTGCATTAGATCTTGAATTTCTTATAGGAGAGTATGAGAAGAAGCTTAGTGCTGAGGATACAGAAGAAGGCAAGAAGCGTCTTGGTGAGCTTCTTGAGGCTTGTAAGTCATTAAATGGCAAGAGCCTTTCAGACTTACTTACACTTGTAGATACAGGAGCATTTAACAACGTTATTTCCGCATACTGTATGAAGGCTATGCAGGAGACAGGAAAGTCCGAATCAGAGTGTGAAGAAGTTCTTAACAAGCTTGAGGATCTTTATGACTATGATGCGGATAGTGTTGTAATTCCTATGCTCACAGTTGAGACTGATGAAGACGCAGAGTAATAAGTTTTACATTTTGAGGGATTAGATGTTTATTGATGAATTAATAGAGGGCTGTGAGTTAACGCTCACAGCGCGCTTTGGTTCTAAGACCGCAAGTTTTAGCTCTAAGGCAGTAGAGATAACCAGTCCGAAGGACAAGAAGGAGATATCCGGCTTTATTGAAAGACATGAAGGCGGTCTTTTTCCTTATGTGGTGGCAGAGATGTTTACCTTTAACGGACACCCTTTAAGCTTTGACAACAATGAGATATCCTGTGATTTTATCGGCATTTTGGATTCAAAGCCTTATGAATGGCACAATGTTAGGGTTTATAGGATTAATCTTGACAACTACGGGCCTGCACACCTTATTATCTCAGAGGATGATGCTGAGTCCTTCAATAGGAGAAACAGCTTTAGAGTTCCTCTTGCCAATGAATGCTACATAAAGCTTGGGAGCGATGATACGCTTAATAAGGCTAATTTGAAGGACCTTAGTTCAGTAGGTATTGGAATAGTTGTGCCTAAGTTTTTGTTTGTCGAGGCGGGAGAGGATATTCTCGTAACATTTTCAGACTATATGAAGATGTTTAAGGTAAAGAGTCCTGCGCGTCAGCCTGAAACAAAGATAGAGAAGGACATCGCAAGGTTTAAGAAGCAGATTTCCCTTATTGAGGCTATGAACGGTGGAGGCAGTGCCGAAAAGTCGGAAAAAGTTAACCAAAAAATCGAGTTTGTTATAAAAGCTAAGATAGTAAGGGTTGTAGATACAATCAACAGGAAAACCATAGGATGTAAGTTCTTAGCTATTAATCAGGAGCTTAGCAAATATGTAAATGAGAAGCAGATGGAAAAGCGCAGGGCTAAGAACAGGCCTTTGCAGTAAAGATAAATAGTGTTATGGATAACCGGTCGGCGTTGCAACTGACTGGTTTTTTTGTAAAAAATGAGCGAATTACAAATATTTTTGACACCCACATCATATAATTAAAGGAAAATGAGATGAAGGCAGGTAGAAATAAAACAATAGATTTATCTGTGGAAGAAGGAAATGAATATCTGAAAAAGTGCCTAATGCTGGATAAAAAGGCAGAATTACCGGATGTTTTGGATAAGACTATACTCGGGGATACTTTTGAAGTACTTAGGCTGTTGCCTAAAGAAAGTGTGGATTTGCTAATAGTGGACCCACCTTACAACCTCGATAAGGATTTCCATGGAAATAAATTTAAGAAAACCAGTGACGAAGCCTACTTGGAATATACGGAGAAATGGGTAGAGCTTGTAAAGCCCCTCCTAAAGGCGGATGCGACAGTCTATGTCTGCTGTGATTGGATTTCAAGCCCTTCTATATTTATGGTGCTTAAGGAGAATTTTCATGTGCAAAACCGCATAACCTGGCAGAGAGAAAAGGGCAGAGGGGCTCTTAGTAACTGGAAGAATGGTATGGAGGATATCTGGTTTGTGACGAATTCTGCTAAGTATACCTTCAATGTAGAAGCTGTTAAGATGAGAAGAAGTGTGATTGCGCCATATAAGGTGGATGGGAAGCCAAAAGACTGGGAGGAAACAGAGAATGGCAACTTTAGAAATACCTATCCTTCCAACTTTTGGGATGATATTTCCATCCCTTATTGGTCTATGTCTGAGAATACTGCTCATCCTACCCAAAAGCCGGAGAAGCTCTTAGCGAAGCTCATTCTTGCAAGCTCCAACGAGGGAGATGTGATTCTGGATCCTTTTTTAGGCTCAGGCTCTACCTCGGTAACTGCAAAGAAGTTAGGCAGACACTTTATAGGTATTGAGCAGAATGTGCAATACTGTATCTGGGCTGAGAAAAGACTGGAAATGGCTGAAGAGGATAAGACAATACAAGGCTATGCAGATGGCGTATTCTGGGAGAGAAATACGGGGAGGCTGCAAAGGAAGGGTAGGAAAAGAGAGTAAAAGCGTTTTTGGAAAGGTAAGAGGAAAGTTAATGGCTGCCCGTTGTGGGCAGCCATCTATTTTACCTTAAAAGGCTTGTAATTAGGGGATTCTTTAATGTAATCATCACAGCTGTGTGACACTTCGCCCTTTGACCAAAGTCCTGCTAAGTTGATTTGTCCTGAGCCGTATACTGCTTCTTTTGCACCGTCAATCTCAGGATTAACATATTTGCTAAACCAAGCTTCAAGCTCATATCTAAGCTCGGCGGCAAGCTCATCATGGCTATCTTTTAGCAGGAGATTGTTTTTTTCATCAGGATCATTTATTAAATCATACATTTCATCAGGTCCATAAGGATAGCGTTTTATGTACTTAAACTCCTTGTTTCTAATCATTCGATTTGGACCATATTCATCAAGAACAATGATTTTATCATCCTGCTCAAAGTCCAGTCCCTTTAAGGCGGCTGCAAAGCTTCTTCCCGGGAGGGTTTCATCCTCGTAATCTTCTATTCCTACATAGTTTAAGAGTGTCGGCATAAAATCATAGGCTGAAACAAGTGCATCACAGACCTTATTTTCAGGAATAATGCCTGGCTGTGAAGCAATGAAAGGCACTTTAACTGAGCTGTCATACATATTGATTGGAAAGGTACCATTTCCCTTACCCCAAAAGCCATGATGACCGCAGCTAAAACCGTTATCACTGGTAAACACAATAAGTGTATCCTCTCTGATTCCAAGGCTTTCGACCTTGTCTATTATTCTGCCTATATTGGCGTCCATAGCAGTAACAGCAGCAAAATAACCTATGAGGTTAGAACGCAGGTCTTTTGCCACCTCTTTAGTAAGATAAATACTGTCAGGATGCTCCTTCTCCTTTGGAATAGAGTCAAAAGGGCAGTCCTTGTACAAGTCAGTGTATTCTTTAGGATGGTTATTAACCCAGGGAGAATGTGGAGCAGTATAGCAGGCAGTAAGGTAAAATGGCTGTTTTCCGGCATTTTCATCGATAAATTCTAAGGCATCATCGGTTATCACATCAGTCACATACCGAGGTTCATTATATAGTACTCCGTCTTTATACAATGGTGCATTATAGTAAGGTCCACCGCCGGACTTGTGAGCAAACCAGTGGGAAAAACTCTTTTGAGGCTTGGCACTGTTTCCAAGATGCCATTTACCGGAAAGACCGCATATATAGCCGTTTTCAGCAAGTACATCTGTATAGGCTTTCATGCCACTAAGATATTCGATATCCTCCTGCTTTTTGTTGTCATTTCTTAGCCAGTCGTGAACGCCATGCTGAGAAGGGATTCTACCTGTTAGAAGTGAAGCCCTCGCTGGAGAGCATACAGGGGAGGCACAGAAGAAATTGTCAAATAACATTCCCTCACTTGCCAGTCTATCGAGGTTTGGGGTAATGATTTCCTTATTACCTGCACATCCCATAGACCACATTCCCTGGTCGTCAGATAAAATAAAAATAATATTAGGCTTTTTAGTATTCATATCAGTCTCCTGTAATGTATAGATAATGAACTGTAATGAATGAATTTGTCACAAAATGGCAAACCGTATCCATGCTAAATTATCATATAATAGCCCATCTTCAATGTCAATACTGTGTGAAAAAACGCAAATTATTAAAAGAAATGTCAAATAATTTATATAATAAAATTCAATTAAGATTTTGAAACATAATAATTTGAAAGAAAAGTAAAATAATTGCAAATAAAATATGGAGATATTCTATTATAATAATAAATAAGCAAGACACAAAGGATTATATGGGATAGTCCTCATGGCTTATAAAGGAGGAGAGTATTTATGAAAAAGATTTTAAAAAGAATTGCAGCATTGTCTATGGCATTAGCGTTGGTGGGATGTTCAAGTTCAGGGGGCAATACGGCTACTTCCACCGCATCAAAGCAGACAGGGTCAGCTGGTAGTGATTTACCGGTTTTGCGTGTTGCAATGATGCCTTTCATCACAAGCTTGCCAGCCAGATACATTAAGGTAAACAAGCTGGATGAAAAGAACGGATTTAGAATGGAGACCACAATGTATGCGACAGGCGCCCCAATGAATGAAGCCTTGGCTGCTGACTTGTGGGATGTTGGAGCAATGGGCGCCGCAGCGGTTACAGGTGTGGCAAACTATGATATGACCATTATAGGCGAGGTACTTGAGTCTCAGGATGGTCTTGGAGTATTTGTAAAGCCTGAGAGCAAAATAGCAACTGTAAAGGGATACAATCCATCATTTCCAAATGTATATGGAGATCCTGATACGGTAAAGGGTGCTAAAATCCTGTTGCCAATTGGAACTGCACAGCATTTTACAACATTAAAATGGCTTGAAAAGATTGGTGTTAAGGCAGAGGATGTAAACATCGTTAACATGGAAACTGCTCAGGCATATCAGGCACTTAAAGCAGATCAGGCTGATGCAGTTGCACTCAATATTCCTACATTCTTTGATGCAAAAAATGATGGTATGGTGCAGGTAGGTAACCTTGCTGATATGGGAACAAAATATGTGGACATGGTTACAGGTAACAAAAAGTCATTAGAAACAAAATCTGAAATTATCCAGAAGTACATAGATCTTCTTGCTGTAGCGGGAGCAGCACTTAATGCTGACCAGGATATGGCTACAAAGCTGATGATGGATTATTTGAAAGAAGCCGGAGCTGAAACATCAGAGGAAAGCGTTAGAGGAGATTTGGGCAGAGTTAAATTTATCGAAGCATCAGATTGGAAAAACAGAGAGCTTGGAAGCTTTGCTAAGGAACTGGGTGAATTCTATATTGGACTTGGGCAGCTTGATGCAAGCTTAATGGATAAGTTCAATACTAATATCATCAAAACTTATGTTGATGCTATTGACACAGCACAGGTTAAAACTAATTAAGATAATATGCGAATCTGATTAAAAATCTCTGTTGTTTCCGGAGATTTTTAATCATTTAAAACCAAAGTCTATGAATATAAGTAGAAAGGAATGAGTGCTAAAATGAAGAAAAAATCAGGGGATTTAAAATACAAACTCATTTCAATATTTACGGTTGTTATTGTTATTACGATATGGGAGCTTGTAACAGATGTTCTTAAAATAGTATCTCCTTTTATGTTACCAAGTCCGCTTAAAGTACTGAATACCTTTATCTATAAACTTACAGGAGGAACTACTCCGGACGGAGCCAATCTGATTCAGCATATTCTGGCGAGCTTAAAAATAGCTTTAGGTGGATATGCAGTAGGAGTATTTATAGGAGTTCCTTTAGGAATAGCTATGGCTTGGAGTCGTAAATTTGAAATGTTTGCGATGCCGCTATTCAATCTTATAAGACCTGTTCCTGCACTGGCTTGGATTCCGCTTATGATACTGTGGTTAGGTATAGGTTATCTGTCAAAGGTGGGAATTATATTCTTTGCAGCATTTATCAGTGCAACTATTAATTCCTATACAGGTATCAAAAAAACAAACCAGGTTCATCTTTGGGTTGCAAGAACATTCGGTGCAACGAATAGACAAATGCTATTTAAGGTTGCAATTCCAACAGCCCTGCCTATGATTTTTACAGGACTTAGACTGGCGTTAGGCTCTTCTTGGGTGGCCCTCATTGCTGCTGAAATGCTGGCGGCTACAAGAGGTGTAGGCTATATGATTTATGTCGGAAGAATGCTTGGACGACCTGACATTATTATCGTAGGTATGATTACTATTGGTGGAATCGGCTTAATTATGAGCTATGGACTGGAAAAATTGCAGAGAAAATACATAGGAAGGGGTAGAAAATGATGGGGAAATCTAAATTAGCTCGTAATATAAAAATGCAGACATTTTTGGCCGCCTTCATTGCAGTAGTGGGATTTTTGGCAGTATGGGAGCTGGTTGCCAGATTTACAAGTGCAAAGATGTTCTTACCACCTGCATCGGTTATCATAAGTGCATTTCTTACAAGTTTTGCAGTCCCTATAGGAAAATACACCATGCAGATGCATATTGCAATCAGCCTTTATCGTGTGCTGGTGGCATTTTCAATAGCAACAGTAACCGGAGTTTTTCTTGGAGTATTTATGGGTTATTCCAAGACTTTTGAGGCTATTTTTAAACCGCTTTTTGAATTTGTGAGACCTATTCCGCCTTTGGCTTGGATACCCATGTCTATTCTTTGGTTTGGAATTGGTGATGAAAGTAAGTGGTTTATCATCTTCTTAGGCAGTTTTACATTTATAACCGTAAATACCTATGATGGCACCAAAAATGTAGACAAGACCTTAATGGGTGCAGCCAGAATGCTTGGCGCAAGTGAAAGACAGGTGTTTACAAGAGTTGTATTGCCATCAGCAGTTCCTTATATATTTGCGGGGCTTCAAATTGCCATTACTGCAGGCTGGTCAGCGGTAGTTGCGGCGGAAATGATTCGTTCAGACGAGGGAGTAGGCTGGCTCATCGTAATGGGAATGTCAACAGGAAATACGATACAGATTATGGTGGGCATTGTTGCCATAGGTGCAATCGGATTCATACTTGCAACCTTAATGTCTGCCTTGGAAAGGAGATTGTGTCTATGGAATCAACAGCAGGGACTTTAAACAATGTACCTTTGATTTGTGATAATGTATCGAAAGAGTTTAACAGCTACGATGGAAGTGGTAAAAATGAGGTACTAAAAGATATTAGTTTTCAGGTAGAAAAAAATGAATTTTTGGTATTGTTTGGACCGGGACAGTGCGGTAAAACAACACTACTGAATATACTAGCGGGGCTTGAACTTCCCACTTCGGGTAAAGTATTATCCAACAACAAAGAGGTAAAAGCGCCTAGCCCTGAAAGGGGAGTGGTTTATCAAAAAACTGCATTGTTTCCGTGGCTTACGGTTATGGGAAATGTCGAATTTGGGCCAAGTGTACGTGGGTTTGAAAAGAAGAAGCGTAAGGAGCTGGCAGACCACTATATAGATCTGGTAGGATTAAAGGGCTTTGAAAAGAGTTATCCATCACAGCTTTCCGGTGGTATGCGTCAGCGCGTGGGTATAGCAAGGGCTTATTGCAATAACCCGGATATACTATTGCTAGACGAGCCATTTGGACATCTGGATGCCCAGACTCGCTACATGATGGAGGAAGAACTGCAGAGGATATGGCAGAAAGAGAAGAGAACGGTAGTATTTGTAACCAATAACATAGAAGAAGCTGTGTATTTGGCTGACCGAATCATACTCCTAACAAACTGTCCGTCAAAAATCAAAAAAGAATACAAAATTGACCTGCCTTTTCCAAGAGATTATGTTGATCCAAAGTTCTTGGAATTAAGAAAGGAAATTACGGAAAATATGGATAAATCTTTTTAGGAGGGAACGAGATGCAGGGTGATAGAGAAGCTAAGGTTAAAGTAATAAATCTTACAAAAAAGTTTGATGACCTCCTGGTATTAGATGACATTTCTTTTGAAGTAAAAAAGGGTGAATTTCTATGTATTGTGGGGCCAACAGGATGTGGCAAAACGACTTTTTTGAATAGTATAACAAAACTATACAAGCCTACTTCAGGAGAAATCCTTGTTAACAATGAGCCTGTAGACTTAGATAAACATAATGTAGCTTATATATTTCAGGAATATTCGACCATGCCTTGGCTTACAGTTGAAGAGAATGTTCGATTTGGACTTGAAATTAAGCATGTTGCAAGGGAAAAGGCGAATAAGCTTGTTGATGAATACCTTGAAATAGTGGGGTTAACAAAATTCCGTAAATACTATCCTGAACAGCTTTCAGCAAGTATGCTGCAGAGAGTAGTTATTGCAAGGGCATTTGCAACAGAACCGGAACTGCTGCTTATGGATGAGCCATACGGACAGCTTGATATTGAGCTTCGCTTCAAGCTTGAGGATGAGCTGCTTAATCTATGGCAGAGAACAGGTACTACAGTAATTTTCATTACACACAACATTGAAGAAGCTGTTTATCTTGGAGAGAGGATACTAGTGCTAACCAATAAGCCTACCAAGATAAAGGAAGAAATCATCAATGATTTGCCTCGCCCACGAGACATAGCCTCACCTGACTTTGTTAAACTTCGTAATGAGGTAACTGACTTGATAAAGTGGTGGTAATCGTAGAGATACTGATAATTAAATAGAGATAACATATAAGGACTGCCGACTTTGGCAGTCCTTATATATTTAGTCAATGTTGAATAAGTACAAAATAGTTATATTAGTTTAACATTGTCCTTTCATTCTGATAATGCCAAAATATTCCTACCTTCTAACCGCAAAAAATGCTATACTAGGGTAAAGGAGAATATTAGGTACCACAAAAGGAGGCTGGCTATGAAAAATAAGGGGTTTATAGCGCTTTGTATGATACTGTTTTTAGCAAGTGATATATTTAAGCTGACGGCTCTTGCTAATTCTGCAAGGAGAATCTGGTATGGAGTAGATATGACGGGGACTGTGGTAAAGGGTGAAAACTGTCCGATAGAAGTGGAAGATGAGCAGCTAACCTTTGATATATCAGAATTTCCTAATAGCTACTATGAAAAAAAGGAGATTTTTTAAAATATAATGGCAAGGTAACTGCAAAATATACATTTTACAATCCTGCAGATTATAAGGTAACTGCAAAGCTTGTGTTTCCGTTTGGATATTATCCGGAATATGGACCTGAAGAATACGATGAAGAAAATCAGGTGTACAAAAGAATAGACGATACTGCAAAGTTTGATATAAAAATAAATGATAAGGAAATCAAAAAAAATCTGAGGCATAGTCTTTATTATAGCGACTTTGATTTTGATATTCATAAGGAAATGAGCTTTCTTATTGATGGCTATATAAAGGATGATTTTTATTCTCCTGAACTTCCCGTAACAAAATATGTCTATGAGATAGGTGGAGTAGATAAAGAGCTCTATAAATTAGCGACAGCCGGTATAGAGGTTCCTTCCTTTGATGGTAAAAGGAAATACTATCTTGAACAATCCTATGGTTTTACTACTGATGATAAAGGAGGAGCCAGGATAGGTATAACTGCAGAAAATGGGAAAGAGGTAGAGTTGTATGTAATAGGTGAGCCTACCAAAGAGATGCCGGAGTGGAAATTTTATGAAAGCAGTAGTAATGAAAGCAAAGAAATAAAGGGAGAAATGCAGCTTAAATCCACTTCTAAGATGACATTTAAGGAATTTGCTTTAACTAGCTATGACAAGGGCGGACAGATATTAGAGTCTGATTGGTACAATATTATTGTTGAATTATATAAGCAGGCTACAGTAGAAAATTCAGGTGCTATATTTATATCTGTGTATGATACCGGAGAAAGACTAAAATCTCTTCTTCGTTGGTATGAGTATGAAATAACCCTGGCTCCCGGAGAAAAGATAACTAATACGATAGAAGCGCCAATGTATCCAACAATAGACGAAGAATATGATCCCGACATTTATAGATACAACTATCTTCTTTCCCCTGCATCAACCTGGGCGAAGTTTGGGAATTTGAATGTAGATATAAATACGCCGTTCTACCTGATTGATAACAGTCAAGATGGATTTACCAAAACCAAAACGGGCTATAATTTTAAGTCTAGCGGACTTCCTGAAGGAGAGCTCAGGTTCTCTCTAAGTGCAGTCGAAAAACCTGAAAGAAAAAGTAATATAGGCACATTTTATATTCTTGGAATGTTGATGTTTGGCTTGTTACAAATTTTGCCCATTATCGTGGGTGTAGTGACTGTAGTCGTACTGGTGGTTGTTTGGGTGAGGAAGAGGAGGAGAGAGTGAAATTATCTAAAAAAATTTTTTATTTTAATATATTCTTATTGGTACTAATGATTCTTCTACTAAGGGTAATAGGAAGATACTCACATCTGAATTAATAAAACAGATGGAATTGTATCAGTTTTATCTCGTGTATAAAATTTGTCACGCACTGCGTGACGAATTTAAAATAAAAAACTCTCGACTCCGTTGACAGGGCTAAAAGTACTAAATAAACATCTGCTTATATTGAGATTTCACAGGGGAATGCGTTGTGCTGAAAGATAAAAGAGTTATTATGGCATAATGAAATATACTCAATGTGAGGACAATCCGATACTCTTAACATAATATCATTACAAATCAAAGAAAATGTAATGATAACACTTGCAAAATTTTAGTTATCAGCATATAATAAGGACAATAGGAAGGAGTGTTAGATATGGCACATGCAGTAAATGTGAATTTTAGATTAGACGAAGATGTAAAAAGGAGTATGGAGCAGACTTGTTCTGAACTTGGACTTTCTATGAGTGCTGCGTTTACCATTTTTGCAAAGAAAGTCAGCAGAGAAAAGCGCATACCGTTTGAGGTGTCACTGGATCCATTCTATTCTGAAAATAATATCCGCTATCTTGAAAATATCGTACGAGATATAAAAGAAGGAAAGGCAAATTTTGCTGAACATGATTTGATAGAGGTAGACTAATGCGACTATTATGGGAAGATAGAGCATGGAACGATTATTTGTATTGGCAGACACAGGATAAGAAAACGCTGAAAAAGATAAATGCATTGATTAAAGACATTCAGAGAAGCACTTTTGAGGGTGTAGGCAAGCCTGAACCTTTAAAGGATAACTTGAGCGGTATGTGGAGCAGGCGCATTGATGATACTAATAGAATTGTCTATTACGAGAAAGATAGTATAATTTATATCGTTACATGCCGAGGGCACTATGAAGACTGAGAGGTCGGAATGGACAAGTTGATTAAAAAAAGTCAGTGCAAACTCATTATAATAATGCTTGTAGCTCTGACTTTTGTAATTGTAGTATTCTGTTATAGGCTGCTCATAAGGCAGGATACAATCAGCTCCATAGCATATTCCAGCTTAAAAAGCAAAGATGATTATAGAGTTTATATCAAGGAAGATGGTAAGTATGTGCCGTTCTTGGTTATTGACAATGGATATGAGAAAGGAAGTACCCTTCTTTTACGGGAGGAAATCCTAGCTGAAACAAAAAGGATGAATGAGTATAGCTCGTACTACAAAGACAGCGAAATAGACAGGTTCTTGAATGGTTCATATTATGAGAATCTTAAAGAAATTCACTCCCTTATAGAGAGTACTGCGGTTGAAATTTACTCAGATGCTTCAATTGGATGTTCAGGTGACGAGACTGAAAATATAAACAGGAATATATTTTTGCTCTCAGATAAGGAACTATCATATGGTTATGGAATAGAAGGTAAAGCACTGAGGTATTTTAGAAATCCGGATAACAGACTTAGTTATTTAGATGGGACTCCGATGGGATGGTTGCTAAGAACCCCTGTGACATCATATCTTTCTGCAGTGTGTGAAGTAAGTTTTGATGGAAAACTTAGTCTTGGCAATTCTTTTGGTAAACATGGAATCCGCCCAGCCTTTTGTGTCGATTCTTTAGCAAAAATAAAGAAAAAAGCGGGAATCATTGAGGGGAAAGAGGTCTATGTGTTGGAGTAAGGACTTTTACCTACTTCTTCAAGCAATGTATATACTCCACGACCTCGCTGCCTGCTATCCTCCTATTTTCGTCTTTGTCAGCCTTAAACCTCTTGTATTCCCTGGTAAACACGCTATAATCTCCGTAAGCAGACATAATATCTCTTATGGTGTCAGCAGACATAAGGCCTTCGTTGTTGTAGCTTAGGAAAATATAGCCAAAATCAGCATTTTTAATAAGTGTATCAAGGACGGCAGAGGCTGTACGCTTCGAGCAGAAGCTGCTCTTTTGCTGCTCATAGTCACGAAGACCGGTTATGCCACGAAGAGCAGGATTGTCGTACTTTGCTATGGTTTCAAGGATGTGGTAATTGGCAGAATACTGCCTTGTATTATATGGCGGATCAAGGTAGAGGATGTCGCCACTTATTTTCTTTATTAGAACATTTACATCTTCGTTATATACTTTGCCGGCTTGCCCGGAAATGACGGGCAGCAGGGATAGTGTGAAATCCTTTGCTGCTGATTTTTTGATGTGTTTTAAAAAGGCTGCGTAGACAGAAGCCGTATTTGCATATTTATCTATTGAATTGATAAGGCTTGCAAGATAGTAAAAATACTCTGCATCACCCATTTCCCCTGAGCTATGTGCTTCTTCCAAAAAAGTTCTGATAGCATCACATTTTTTTCCGTTACTGTCTGTAAAATAATTCCTCCCAGATCCTGAACCCTCGCAGTAATTATTGTAAATGAAGCCTTTAAGGGGCTTAAGAGAATTAAGCACTACTCCTAATTCATTATTTAACGGAGGGACATTTTCGATAAAATGCTTGTTTAGGACATAGCTGTAGTACTGTATATCATTTGCAATCACATAGGCACCCTTTCCCTTATATGCACTTCCTACCACTCCTGTACCTGCAAATATATCGGCAAAGACATAATTATCCCCTGTTTTATATCCGCTGACATTTTCAATGACATTTTCAATAAAATCCAGAAGTGAGTACTTTGAACCTATGTAATTCATTGCTTATCCCCCATTTTTATATAAGTCTACAAATAAGAAGAATAACATATTTTTACGGAAAAATAAACTGTCTGGTGGATGAATTATATGGAGTGAAAGGTGAAAATGTGATGTAAGCGTTGAAGATGATGTTGGAATAGAGATTAAAATATTATATACTTGTAGTGATGTTTATATTATTGCAAGAGTGGGAAAACAAATCTGTACTGCAGGGGACAGATATTTCATATATCCATATCATTTAAGTAAAAGGAGAATAACATTATGAAGGCAAAAGCAGGGGATGTGTACTGTGTTTACAATGAGAAATTAAAAAAATATACGGCTTGTCAGATAACCAAGGTAGAAGATAAAGATGGAAAACAGATGGCAGTAAAGCTGTCTCTTGACTGGTCTGGAGAGGAGCCGCTTAAAGAGGCAGAACTGTCGGAGTTAAAGCCGCTTTATGTTGATTATATGTATTGGGACAATAGCCTAGACATGAATAATGTGGAAGTAGATGTTCCGGAAAAATATATTTTTGTAGGAAATGTGGCTCCTATAATGGATGAGAGCTCAGATTCGTATTCATATGGCTGGGGTAGTGGCGACATAGTATACAGACAGTTAAGATGGCAGGATATCCCGAAGGCGAAGAGAGATGCCTTTAAGGCAGCAGATAAAAGCGAAGAAAAGGTGATGTTTGAGGGAGAGGAATGTAGAATATCAAGGAGAAATATGAGTGATGAGTGGATTCACTTTGAAGATGTGCTTAGTCTTAGGGTTTTTCCTTGTTTAAGCCACCTCACCTTACATAAATGGTATAAAAACCTATATGAATATTTAGAGGGCTATCCCTTCTTAAGAGAGTTGGAGCTTAATAATCATGGGCAGAAGGAGCTTGATTTCTCAAAAAGCTATATAGACAGGCTTTCCGTTGATATGACAGGGGTAGAAGAGCTTGTATTAAATGACGGTATGGAGCATCTTATTTTGTTCGGCGAAGTTTCAGACAACTGCAAGATAAGGACTGAGGATAATGGGAGGACCCTGATTCTATATGTTGACGGAAAGCTTCCAAGGCTGTCAGGTCTTGATAACTTAGGGAGCTTGCATATTAGAAGTATAATGGAACTTGATATAGAGGAGGTTTTGTCTCAGTATCCTGACCTTTTGGAATTAAGGCTTTGGGGGAAGCCCGGCAATCTGATTAACTTTGATAAGCTATCAGGATTTAGCAAGCTGAGGTTCTTTTCCACTATGGAATTGTTTGGTTTCTCTGAGAAGGATATTCCGGAGCCTGAGTGTTTCCCTAATCTTTGCAGCCTGTGGATGGACAGCCTGCCTGAGGACGCAGCTAAGATGGTGAAGAAACTTTATAAAAACCGTGCTAAAGAGGGACTACACCTTTGGATTACGAAGGCAAGAAAACCTGAATGGCTGGCACAAAACCTAGACAACCCATTCCGCTCATGGGATGGCAGAGAGGGCATCACTCCTTCAAATGCCAAAAAGGCTGCTGACATCTACAGAAAGACAAGGGCTCAGGTGGTAAAACTCATAGAGGGACCTACATCAGACTTTGAGCAGGATATCGAAGCCTTAGTAAGAACCTATGCAGAGGGCTTTAACAAGATGGATAAGCGAAAATACTTTATCACAACTATCGAAAGAGATGAGGTATTTGACGCTCTTTCAGACATCTTATGCCTGATTCCCGATGAATTAGGACTTGATAAGAATAGGATGATTGATATTTTTGATGATGTGAAGGAGTTTTAAGCCAAACTTTAGATTTTTAACATACGAAACTTTAGATTTAGATTATCCCATAGGGAACTTTTCGCAGATGAAGAACCGAAAAGTTCCCTAAAATCATTTCTGCCTAATTTTTACCTGTAACTGTATGAGTTTTACCTGCCTCCACTGTTTTTTTGCCAGATGGGGTGGAGACTAAGAGGCTGGTACCTGTATTGTTTGTGACTGTTATAGGTGTCTTGTAGTCAAGGGTTGTTATTTTAGAGTCCTTAGCTCCGCTATTTACTACAAGAGTAGTACGGGCATCGGCAAAAAGAGTGATGCTTTTATTTGCCGTGACCTTTGTCTCTTCTGCAGAATCATTTATGGCAACTACATCTTTCTTTTTATTTTTACCGCTTATCCTAATATCTGACTTTGCAAGTACGTAGATATTGCAAGGTTCTTTTTTGCTATCTGATACAAAATCAAGCTTAGCAGGATTTTCAAGGAAGACAGTATGTACAATAGCTTTCTTTCCTGAAGATTTAAGGGATATTTTAGCATTGTCTTTTCGCGCATAGAGGTAAGACAACTGTCCTGCGACACCGATTTTCACTGCCTTAGAGCCTGTTATTATCACTGAATTAAGGGAACTGCCCTCTGATACCTTAAGTGATAGGCCATCTCCTACACTTTCAAGATTCTTACCGAAATTCCCCTTTGGTATGGTAAACTTAGCCTTGCCCTGTACAATGATATCATTTACCTTTTTATTTTTAAGCAAGGCTACAAGTAAGGCCTGTGTAGTGGCATAGCCCTTATTATCTACCTTAACATTTGCTTTAAGAGTGTATTTAAGCTTGTTCTTGTTGTAGACTTTAGCGTAAACAACAGTCTTTCCGCTGGAATTTCCTTTTACAACACCTTTTAATGACACAGTGGCTATTTTCTTGTTTCCTGCTGACCATTTAACAGTAAGTTTCTTATCAAGACCTTTTATTTTTAAGCTGTATCCCTGTTCTATGTGAAGATTTATGGATGATTTATTTAGCTTAGGTTTAGCGGCCTGCACCGGAGCGGTCCAAAGAAGTCCTGTCATCAAAAGCATTGCTATAGTTAATATGGAAAGTATACTTAATTTTTTCATAGTTCCTCCTTTTTGGTATATCTTAATTGTAGCATTAAAACGCGGGGACTACAATAACCTAAGATATATTTGAAATATGATTTTGGTGCTATATAAAATGAGTAAAATTTTAAGTTGAATTTAACAACATTTATTGTATAATATAATAAGGATGACTAACTATATTTTGCCTATCTCATAAGGTTATTTTGTGTTGGTCAGCCGGGCTAAAGCTTGATGATATTAAGGATTAAGAGAGGAGTTGCATAATATGGCAAATATACTACCTGTATCTGATTTGAGAAATTATAATGAGGTATTGAAGAATTGTCACAAGGGAGAACCAGTATACTTAACCAAGAATGGCAGGGGACGCTATGTGGTTTTGGATATTGAAGATTATGAACGTGAACAAGCGGAAAAGAAGCTTTTGATGAAACTTCATGAAGCTGAAGAGGCTGTGAAAGACGGAGAGGGTTGGCTTAATCTCGCAGAACTAAAAAAGATAATGGGGTAAGAAAATGCTAAAACTAAGGATTAATCCTCTTGTTGTAGAGGACTTAAGGAATATTCGTGATTATATAGCAGAAGACAATGAAAAGTATGCAGCTAAAACAATAGAAGAAATATATGGAAAATTTGAAAATCTTCAGTTATTCCCTGAGATGGGGACAAATCTTTCAAAGAGGGTACGTTTTAAGACGGATTACAAATATGTGGTATGGGAAGACTATGTAATTATTTATAAGGTTAATGAAGGCTATGTAGAAATCTATCGCGTGTTAAACAGGTATCAAGATCTTACAAGGATTTTTGAGTGATATACTAATATCGTATGTTTGCGCATTTTTCCACACTTTAAACAGCAATCAAAAACATTTTTCTGACCTTTTCAATGCCAATCAAAAACATTTTTTCGACTTTTTTAGAACAAAATTACACATTTTTCCGAATCACTTCCTCTTTACATTTCCCACTGTTTTCGTATAAAATTACATAGGAGTTTTAGTAGCATAACAACAAGGCAAAGGATGGTGTTAGACGTGAAGCTGGATATTAAAACAATAAGCAGGGAAGTAGTAAAAAATATATATCAAAATAAATTCGGATATTATACAAAGGCTGTCATATTGCAGCTTTTTTTGGCAACTGTTGGGAGCTATTCACTGAGGTTTATATTCAAACTCATACTTATGAGTGCCGGGCAGGATAATTTTACCACTCACAACGTGATATCTATACTCAGTGCACCGCTTAGCATACCCCTTTTATTTGTCTTTGTAATCCTTCTAAGTATGCTTACATTATTTGAATTTTCTGTACTTACGCTGATGGTTTACAGTTCATACAAAAATGAAAAGATTCTTTGGCGGGATAGTCTTACCAAGGAATTTATAAAATGGAAGAACTTTAGCCCAAAGCAGTTATTTTTGTTTGTCATATATTTCATACTGATGATACCTATGTCAAACCTCGGGCTAAGCTCTGCATTTTCGGAAAAATTCTTCATACCTACGTTTATCACTGAGGAGCTTATGAAGATGAAGAACGGTGTGGTTGTATACATAGCATTTCTTGTGATATGTGGGTACATCAACATCAGACTGATTTTTACCATCCCTCTAACTGTCATTAATAACCAGCCTTTTTCAACCAACATGAAAAAAAGTCTTGAAATTACCAAAAAGGGAAAGATTAGACTGCTGTTTATGTGGTTCAGGCTTGAAGCTGCCCTGGTCTTAATCGGAGGTATTTTACTCTGGGTTAACACTTTGGTGTTTGAGCTTCTTGATTCATCTGGAAAAGAAATAGTATATAATAATTTATTTTATATCATTTCGCGCATCATTTTATTCTTCTTTATAATAGTATCTAAGCTGATTCTTATATCTTCAATAGTGAAGATAATAAGTGACAGGGGAGAAAAGCTCTTTTTTAAAACAGCTCCCAGGGTGGATAATGAGATAAGAAAGCGTAAAAAGCTTGCGGCTGTAACGAGTGTAATAATGATAATTATATTTGGTCATATGGGCTACCAGATGTTTTCTACAGAGATAAATAAAAATGTGCTGATTATAGCACACAGAGGCTATAGTGAGATGGGAGTTGAGAACTCTCTGGAGTCCCTTGCGGGTGCTAAAAAGGTAGGTGCGGATTACGTAGAGCTTGATATACAGTTAACAAAGGATAATAAATTTGTGGTAATGCATGATTTCAATCTCAAAAGGCTGGCGGGGGTTGATAAGATGGTAAAGGACTTGACCTTTGACGAGATAGAAAAGCTTACCATAAGTCAGGGAAATTTTAAGAGCCATATCCCATCCTTTGAGGAATTTGTTAATCGTGCAAAGGAGCTTAATATCAAGCTTTTGGTGGAGTTAAAGCCTCATGGAGGGGAGCCTGATAACTACGCCGATCTTTTTATAAATGAAATGAAGAGGCTTGGTGTAGAGAAGACTTACAAAACTATGTCCGGAAATCTTGATATAATGGAGCAAATCGAAAAAAAAGATCCTGAGATAGAGACAGGTCACATTATTGCCCTGCAGTTTGGCAATTTCTCAGATGAAAAGGTAGATTTCTTTGTACTGGAAGACTTTTCATTTAATGACATATTAAGTGCTGACGCCAAGAAAAAGGGTAAGGACATTTTTGTATGGACCATAGATGACAGTGAAAATATAGTAAAATACCTACATAAGGATGTTGCGGGCATCATTACTGATTATCCTGATATGGTAAAGGAAGAGATAGAAAACGAGGAAGACAGCTATTTTGAGAAGCTAACAAGATTGTTGTATCAAAATATAAAATAACTATGAAAGGTAAAATGGTGGGAAACTTGACTTTTAGGGACTTCGGAGTGGATGAAGAAGAAGTAAAAAAGGTAAGGGCAGAGTTAAAATTTGCTGTTAATCTAGGCTTGATAATGGATGATAGCTTACAAGGTGTAGAAAGCAGAAGGCTTGCCAAGGAAGCGGAAACCATTTCCGCCTTAGGTGAAAACAAAATCGTCTATGGACTAAGTTCATACTCCAGGCAGGCATATATAAGATATGAGCTTACAAGATTCAGGCTTGACTTTATAAGTGAGGCTCCAGCTGTAAACTATCAATATACGGATATATCCGAAAAAGCCGCAACCGGCTTCTATGAGAAAAACAGAGATTTATATACAAGAGCTAACGGTGAGAGCTTTGCATTTGACGAGGTCAGGCTTATAGTAAAAAAGAAAATCAGAGAATTGGAGTATGAAAAAAATGTCAACTTATTATGTGAGCAGCTTTAACGGAAACGATGCAAATGATGGACTTAGCGAGAGCTCTGCATTTGGAAGCTTATTTAAGATAAATTCTCTTAAGCTAAAAGCTGGGGATAAGGTTTTGCTTGAAAAGGACTCGATATTTGAACATCAGTATCTCCATATAAGCGCCAGAGGAAGTAAAGAGAGCCATATATTAGTGTCTTCGTATGGTGAAGGGAGTCTGCCTATTATAAAATGCGGTGGTTGTGGCATCTGGTATCAGGATTATGGAAGGGAGCTTGACTCAAAGACTCATACTTTCAAGGGCTATGTGTCCTCTGCGGTTTTACTGTATGACTGCGAATATATTGAGGTTGAGGGGCTTGAAATAAGCAATAAGCCTGTGAATTTCTTTGGAGAGTCCTACAATCAGGCAGACAAGATGAATAGGACAGGGGTGGCTGCAATAGCGAAAAACTGCGGAACCCTCCATGATATTTCCCTTAAAAACCTATATATTCACGATGTAGAGGGCAATGTCTATGACAAGCATATGAACAATGGCGGGATTTATGCGACTGCACTTACACCTGATGATGAGCAGACTACAGGTGTAGCAAGATATGACGGCTTTACGATAGAGGGCTGCACCGTGAGAAGGGTAAGCAGGTGGGGAATAGCTATGGGCTATACCTATGAGCATGATAAATTCCTTGGAGCTTATCTTGAAAAAGAGCCTTTTAGAAAGTATGGGCACGAAAATGTTGTCATTAAAAACAATTATGTCTGCGAAGCAGGAGGAGATGCCATCACTGTTATGTATGCACTAACACCTCTCGTAGAGCATAATACTGGTGATAGCGTAGCAGCCAAGATGAATGACAGAGGTTATAAATACCCTGAAAAGAGAAGTGGCAAGGTGGCAGCAGGCATCTGGCCTTGGAAGTGCAAGGATGCCCTATTTAGATACAATGAGGTGACTGACACTAAGTTAAATCAGGATGGAATGGCCTATGATGCTGACTCGGGAGATGGAACGGTTTATGAGTATAACTACAGCAGGCTGAATGAGGGCGGCTGTGTGATGTTCTGCCTTGAGGAAGCAGTGAACAATACATTCAGGTACAACCTAAGTGTAGACGACCTTGGCGGAACCATAAGTCCTGCCGGCAACCCTGATGCCTATATTGCAGAAAATGAGTTTTATGTAAGGGAAGGCACACCATTTTTAAGAAAAAATATGTCAGGTGGAAAGTATGAGCTGGTTGATAATAAGATTGAGGTGATAAGGGAGAGATAGTACTTAATTACAATTCGCGATTGTTAGAAGGGATAAATCATATGGTTAGCAGAGAAGCCTTTTTGAGACTAATCTGCTAACCCCCTACTTGATAATTTGAAAAATAATCTTTAATTATCATTGTTCCTGAAACTTACCAATTACTCATTTCACATGTTTTAATATTAGACTTTCCCGTCAGTAAAGAAAAGTTTTAAGCTATAAATTGGAATTAAAGGGCTTATCCAATGGGAATAAGCTTCCACTGCTGGGCAAGACCACCGACGTAACTCCAACAGAAGATAGAATTTCCATTTCCTTGTATCGACTGAGTCAGTACCAATCCGCTCTTTTGATTTTTAATATAGTAGCAGCCGTTTGAAATTGGTACAAAAGTCCAGTGTTGGTCAGAATTTCCAACATAATCCCAAACATAAACAATGGAGCCGTTTTTAGTATCATAGCAGTCTAGAGCCTTTTTAGTTCTATCATTTAAGATTTTATAATTATTGTTCTTACCTTTTTCGACTACCCATTGTTGACTGTCTGAAGCTGTCCACGAATAGGAATAACAAGTCTCTCCGTTTTTAGAATTCCAATTATCGAGAACGTCTTCTGTGGCGCAATTAACTATTTTATATTTTTGCCCTGATGTTATATGTTTTGCAGAGATATCTACTGGACCTAAATCTGTAAAGGTCCATAACTGTGAGTCGTCACCGGTGTATAAGTTTGCCTCTGTGGGAGAACCGTTGAAATTACCACTCGAAGCTAAAACTTTTCCTGTTTTGATATTTTTAATTTTGCAATAGTTCTCATACACCTTTGTAATTTCCCAGTGTTGATCTGGTGCAAATACATCATCCCAAATATAGACTATATTTGGAGTGTTATTGTCATAATTATCTAGGGCTTTATGGCTCCATCGATTAATTAGTTTATAGTTATTTATGCCCAGAGATGTAACACACCATTGCTGATTATGGACGCCAGTCCATTCGTACTGGTAACATGTGGTGCCATTATTATGGTTCCAATTATCAAGTACTAAATTGTTTGCTTTGTTTGTTATTTTATAGGAATGCCCATTTTTCAGATTGATAGAATTCTCTCCGGACGTTATGTTTAATTCTGCAGTATTAATTTTGAAACTCCATAAACCTGCTTCGTCTGAAGAGGAAAGAGCAATAATCAACCTATCTCTATCAAATACTTTTCCATAATCATCTCTAGCAATAGCTGAGTTATGGTTACTTATATATCCTGTGCATCCTTGGTTATATTTATATATTACATTCCATTTTCCTGTAGAATTTTCAAAATCCTTTTTAGAAAGAGTTGCAATCAAAGTTTCTCGACAGCTCCTCTTGCTTTCGTCCCATATATGTTCAGCAGCCATAAAATATACTTGTCTAGTCTCATCAAATGCAACATGTGAGGCGCAAGTATGAGAAATACCATCGACTAAACCGTTTCTGGTTACATCGTGCTCTTGTCCCATATAATAACTATTAACATTAGAAAAATCAAGATCTCTATACTTACAATAATCATCAATACCATCGCTATAACGATATATAATTCGGACTAATCCCTTTTTATCCAATGAAATCATACTATCCTGTCCAACTCCCCAAGAATCTGTGTCAGGAGCATGAATGACAGGATTATTATCATATTTTATCCAAGGGCCCTCAATAGAATCTGAAAATGCAATACCAATTTGATTCCTATTACAATCCCACTGAGCCACACCCAAATAAGTCAATGCCCAAGAATAGACATGGTTATTATATGTAAATTTTCCATGAATAACATCTGGATCACATACATGACAGGTATCCCAACCTGATGAGGAAGGACCAAAAGCAATGTTTTCACGCCCACAAGACCATATGCCATTCGAAAATGTACATTTTCTCCAACATATGTAATCTATTATTTTTGATGATTCCTTGTTGCTGCAGTAATAAATGTAACGCGTATTAGTGTCAGTTTGAATCATGCAAGGGGCGTAATTATAATATTCTCCAATATTTTTTTCAAAAAGTGGCAACATTCGGGAAGACATTTCTGCACTTATTTGAGGTTCTTGATAAGAATACAACACACATGTAAAATTCAAGTAAAATATACAAGTAATTAAAATAAAGAA
Source organism: Catonella massiliensis (assembly GCF_016651435.1). NCBI lineage: Bacteria > Bacillati > Bacillota > Clostridia > Lachnospirales > Lachnospiraceae > Catonella > Catonella massiliensis. The sequence goes on from NZ_JAEPRJ010000001.1 coordinate 26,982, forward strand.
ACTAAATTGTGATTTGATTTTGCACATAAATAATACCTCCATTTCGTTTGGGTTATCGTTATCTCTTAAAACAATAATATTAAACTATTGATAATTTCAAAATACACCATAATAGAAAGAAAATCAATGTCAAATATGCACAAATTAAATAGATGATAATTAGTAAAAACGCTGATAAATCATTATTTTAAAAACTAATTATTGACATTTAGTTGAGTTTGGTGTATTTTGAAATAAATGAGAAAACGTTTTATCAAAAGAGGTGTTATGAATTGAGCAAAAAAATTACAATTAAAGATATTGCCAGAGAAGCCGGGGTATCCGTAACCACAGTATCCAGAGTAATAAATAAAACAGGACGCATAGGGAGCAAGACAAGAGAAAAAATCAATAAGGTTATTGAAGAGTTTGGATACCATCCTAACTCTGCTGCACAAAGTATGAAAACAGGACGCACGAGAAATATATTTTTTGTAGTACCGGACATAACTAATCCGTTCTACGCTAGCCTGGCTAAAGAGCTGCAGTTATTAAGCAGAGAAAAGAACTATAACATTACTCTATATAATACTAATGAATCACTTAAAGAAGAACTAAGGGCAATTGAGACCGCTTGTGAAGTCTGTGCTGGTGGAATAGTCTTTGCGTCTATTAACGAGAGCAGAGAAGTTATTGACAAATTACTTGAAGCCGATATTCCGGCAGTACTGCTAAATTCTTATTTAAAATGCGAATTTGATACTGTTCATGGAGAAATAAATGCAGGGACATATTTATCAACTAATTATTTGATAGAAAACGGGCATAAAGTTATAGGTTTTGCTGGAGCACCAGCAGATACAACAGTTGGAAAAAGTAGGAAGCAAGGATACATAACTGCACTTCAAAATGCAGGATTAAATGTAGATGAAAAGCTATCCTTTGAAATGGGATTCTCAGAAGATGCAGGATACAAAGCGGGAAAATATTTCTCGACATTAAAGAAAAAGCCAACTGCTATATGTTGTGCTAATGATATCGTCGCTATGGGAGTACTAACTGCACTATATGAGGAAGGTATTGTTGTTCCTGATGATATTTCTATAGTTGGCATGGATGACATTATTTACTCAAGAATATCAAGACCTCCTTTAACCTCTGTCTCAAATGATAGCAATGTTTTTGCAAGAAGCGCATTTTCTATGCTTTTTGAACGAATAGAAAACACTTACGAAGGAGAACCGCGTGAAATTATAGTTGAGAGAAATCTCATCATAAGAGAGTCGGTAAGTACAAACAAATGTAATTAGGCAGATTATCTGTTTAATATAAACGATGAGAAAATCAGGAGGGAAAACGATGAAAAGGAAGAGTATTTTAATTCTAACAACTATTATTTCTCTATCAATAGCTGCCTGTGGAAGTAATAGTTCAAATGGGAATGCAGAAAGTTCTAGTAGTAAAAAACAAGATATGAAAGTCGAGAACCAAGAAAAGTCAACAACGTCAAGCTCTAATGGTTTAAAACTCAAGCTAATGTTAACCGGTGCAGGTGTGTGGGAGGATAAGCTTCAGCCTATAGTTGATAAATATCAAGAGAAAACAGGCGTGAAAGTTGAATTTGAATGTTATGAACATACTAATTATTTCCCAGCACTTGAAGCAATCATGAGCACGAAAAGCTCTGATGTAGATATAATTGGTGTAGATGCTCCTATGACGTCTGGATATGTTGAATCAGGATACATTACACCACTTAACGATTATTTAACAGATGACGAAATTAAGGAATTTGTTCCAGCTGCAATATTAGCAGGATCCTGGAAAGGAAAATTCTATGCCCCACCTATGAATAACTCCGCACAGGCTTTGTACTACAATAAAGGTTTGCTCGAGCAGGCTGGAATTAAAATACCTGAACCAGATCCAAGCAACAGGCTTACTTGGGAAGAAGTTGTAGAGATGTCAAACAAGGCTTTGAAAGTACTGGATCCCGAAAAAACGAAGGGTATTAATGGAATAGTATTCGAACAGTCTAATACCGCATATCAAATGTTGGCATTACCAGAAAGTTTAGGAGAAGCTGCCATAGGGAAAGATGGTTATACTGTTGATGGTGTCATTAATACACCAGGATGGATAAAAGCAATGACGTTTTTCCATGATCTTTATGAAGATGGACTTTCACCACGAGGTTTAAGCTCTATGGAAAATCAAGGAACATTTACATCTGGAAAGACATTGTTTTTTGTTGGTGGAATTTGGTGTGCCAGCTTAGATTATGCAGACGGAGTAAATTGGGACTACACATACACACCTGCATTTAAAGGATATGAGAACAAAGTTGCTACCTGTACAGGCTCTTGGCATCTTGGAGTTTCGGCATTTAGCGAGCATAAGAAGGAAGCAGCAGAATTTGTTAAGTTCCTAACTCTTGGTGAAGGAAATGACATGTGGCTAAAGGCAAACGGGGATATTCCAGCAAGAGTCTCAGTCGTAGAAAGCTATATGAATGATAAAAAATATGCAGAATATCCACTTAGTATACAAAGGATTGCTGCATTTGAAGCAGCAAATACAGCGGTTCCACGTCCGATTACACCTGCTTATTCTGAGTATGAGTCACTGATAAATGCGATGCTTAGCGATATATCAAATGGAGCAGATCCTACAGAGGCAATAAAGAGCTGTGTAGAAAAAACGGATAGTATTATGAAAAAGTATAAATAGTTAGTAATGAAAATATTGTACCTACCTTTGCTGTTAGTAAAAGGTGGAGGTAGGTATAAGATGAAGGAGGCATAATGAGGGTGAGTACAAATATAAAGAATGTCAAAATATTTCCTTATTTACTGGTTCTTCCCGCACTTGCCCTTATTATCATATTTAAAATGTATCCAATAGTTTTAAATATTTGGGTAAGCCTTCGCTGGAAAGATTCATTTTCTATAATTAATTATTTCAATATCATTACGGACAATGCATTTTGGAAATCACTATGGATAACGCTGAAATTCAACTTGATTTTGACTCCGCTTCAGATAGTAATATCTTTAGGTATGGCGTTACTGGTAAGCAGAAAGATCAAAGGTATTGGTTTTTTTAGAACTATCTACTATTTACCGGTTACTATCTCTATAACGGTAGCTTGTATAATGTGGAACATGATGCTTAATCCGCAAAATGGAATAGTAAACAGCATTTTACTAAAAATCGGAATAAACGCACAGCCTTTTTTCACTGGAAATACCCAAGCACTGGCCAGCATCATGGCATTATCAAGTTGGAAGGGTTGTGGATATTGGATGATGTTTTTAATGGCAGGAATAAAAGATATTGATGTTTCTTTATACGATGCAGCTAAGATGGATGGGGCCTCATATTGGAAAACGGTATTTTACGTTATAATTCCTGCACTAAAGAAGACGTTTGCGTTTGTATTGATTGCAGACACAACATCTAATTTATTATTATTTGCACCTATGTATATGATAACCAAAGGTGGTCCACAAGATTCAACCAATGTATTGATGTATGAGGCATATAAATCAGCATTTATATACGGTGATCAAGCTAGGTCAGCAGCATTAATGACAGTCTTGCTCTTGATTGTCGGAGTAATTGTAGCAATACAATTTGCTTTTTTGAAGAGAGGTGACTAACTTGAGAGAAAAGAACTCTACAAGAATAATTTGTATAATTTTACTTATTTCACTGACATTCATTGCCATATTTCCTCTTTTATGGGCAATCACATCGTCGCTAAGACCTGATACGGAAATATACAAGTATGCATTACCGTTTCAGTGGCATACTTTTATTCCGGTCAAATTTACTTTTGATTCGTATAAGTTATTATTTACAAAATTTCAATTTCAGAAACCTATTTGGAATACATTAGTGGCATCATTTGTGACAGTTATATTAAGTTGTGCTGTTAACTCTGTTGCTGCATTTGGATTTACGTTTTTTAGATTCAAGGGAAGAAAAATTTTGTATGCGCTTGTCCTGGTGTCATTTATGGTGCCATTTGAATCGATTGCGATTCCGTTATACAAAGTTGTTTATCAACTTAACTGGATAAATACATTCTGTGGAATAATAGTTCCAGGGTTAGCTGACGGACTTGTTTTATTTTTATTTGTGCAATTTTTCTCGAGTGTTCCAAGTGGACTGTTTGAAGCGGCAAGGATTGATGGAGCTAGTTGGTGGCAGATATATTTAAAAATTCTATTGCCTATTTCAAAAGCAGTAATAATAACTGCGGCATTAATGGTTTTTATAAACCAGTGGAACTCATTCCTATGGCCACTTTTGGTCGCACATGGTCGCAATATTAGACTGATACAAGTAGCACTTTCAGATTTTACGGCAGAGCATGTTACGTTGTGGTCAAGTTTATATGCTGCTTCTGTTGTATCAGCACTTATACCATTGGTATTGTTTTTGCCATTCCAAAAATATTATGTTGAAGGAATCACATCTGGAGGAATCAAAGGCTAATTACTTTAAAGGAGGAAATGGATGATTATAGTAGTTGGTAGTATTAATATGGATGTTTGTCTAAATGTTGATAAGATACCCGTTCCTGGAGAAACAGTAATGGCTGAAAAAGTGTCAAAAAATTGTGGAGGAAAAGGAGCAAACCAAGCTGTCGCGGCTGCAAGACTTGGTGCTGAAGTAATTATGCTAGGGTGTGTTGGGGAGGATGAAAACGGAGATAGCCTACTACACTCTCTCGAAATGTCAGGAGTCAAAACAGAATATGTAATGAAGGTGCCCGTTGCATCCTCCTCTGCGTATATTTGTATCTCGAAAAAGGGAGATAATTCAATTGTGGTTGATTCTTCAGCAAACCGCTTTGTTACAGTAGACTACATAGAAAAAAATAAATTTTTATTTGCAGATGCTAAGTATTGTATATTGCAAATGGAAATTCCTGTTGAGACTATCAAGTGCGTGATAAAACTGTGTAGAACTTATAATGTTAAAATTATCTTCAATCCATCACCATTAAGTGAATTCGATGTTAGATTGATACAAGGAGTGGATTATTTAATTCCTAATGAGATTGAATTATCCGAAATAATGGGTAAAAAATCGGATTCCTTATGTGATTATGACTGTATTAAATTTCTAAAAGAAAATGAAATAGGTACTTTGGTTGTTACACTGGGAAGCTTGGGCTGTAAGATATTTGATAACGTTAACGAGACTGTGTTCATTAAAACAAAAGAAAGAGAAGCGATAGATACTACCGGTGCGGGAGATACTTTTTTAGGAGCATTTGTAACTGCAATATCAGAAAGGAAACCGATAGAATATGCAGCAAACTTTGCGAATATTGCATCAGGAATCGAAGTGATGCGACCAGGGGCACAGAGATCGATGCCTACAAGAGAGGAAGTTGAATATGAATATAACGAAAATTTTAGTTGATACCGATATTGGTCCTGACTGCGATGATACGGCGGCTATAGCTATGTTAAATATTTATTCTAATCAGGGAAAGTGCGAAATCTTAGGAATTGCACACTGTACTTCAAATCCCTATGGAGCTGGGACGATAGATGCGATATGTAGGTACTACGGAAATGACAACATTGTTATTTCTACATATCCCAAGGAAAATTTTCTTAACGATGATAAATGTAAAATTTACAATAAATACATAACAGAGAATTTTGATAATCGATATAAAACAGCTCAACCAGAAAGTTCATTGAAAATGTATAGAAGAATATTAAGTGAACAACCAGACAAAAGTGTTGAGATTATAGCTATTGGTCCACTCAACAATTTATCAGAACTTTTAAACTCAGGAGCGGATGAATATTCTGAAATGACAGGAGTAGAACTTGTACACCAAAAAGTTAAGCGTCTTGTGGCAATGGCAGGAGTATTTAACTCGCCAAGTGCTGAAACTAACGAAGCATTTAAGAAGTTAATTGGAGAAGATATATCGGAGTTTGTTGAGTATAATGTGGCTTGTGACATAGAGGCTGCACGGAATGTAGCTATTAATTGGCGTACCCCAAAGATATATTTAGGATTTGAAGCTGGGCTAATTGAGACAGGGTTAAGTTTGAAGAAAAAGGAAAATGCTGAAAATCCAGTAAAATTAGCATATGAGTTATATACTGAACATGGGCTAAGATATAGTTGGGACTTAATGACAGTAGAATTTGCAATCGAAAATGAAAGTAAACATTATGTGCTGTCCGAGTATGGTAGGGTTAATTTTGATGAATTAGGACATACAATTTGGCAAACTGATAATGAAGGATTGGATAGATATGTTATTTGGGCAGAGTGTAAAGATAAGATATCGGAGGATATAGAACAGACACTTCTTTTGAGATAAATTTTCAAATAGAGGAATATGGAATCAATTTAGTTGATTGTTAAAGCAATATGTATACTTAAAAAGAAATAATAGTTTCAATGAGTTGCTAATGGGCAGAATCAATTTTAGGCTCTGCCCATATCTGTATTATATGGATGTTATGAGACAAATCAACAAGATTTATCTAAAGAAGTTTGGTTGTAAATATGACAACTATTAGCATTATTCATGTAAAAAAAATTTCGTTAATAATCAATAAGCTTATAAGATTGAGAACCAATATAATCTAATGATAATGTTGAAGGACACTATAAATACTCCCCCAGCATCTCATTAACAACCTCCCTTATCTCATTAGCGGCCGCCTTAGCATAACCGATGCTGATTCCGATATTCTTAGCGACATTTATCAGATGCGTTATATCGGGGTTAGCACCTTCTCCATCTACTGTGGTAGCGTGTTCACCTCCAAGTGAATTGCTATAGGTTAGGTCGTAGGCGGGAGAAAGAATCCAGCGTTTTTCATCTTCAAGGTAAATATACGAAAAATTCTTGGAGTGATCGTCCCTGTTGTGAGCAAAAACATTGAAGCACATAAGCCTGTATAGCTTTTTACATTCACTTATATCCTTAGTCAGTTCCAATGTAAGCCTCATAAGGAGGTTATAATCCAAATTAGGCAGTCTGTGCGATGTTTCAAGAAGTCCGGACACAGATACCATATGCATTTTGTATGGCGGAGTTTGAAGTCTGTCAAATCTTTCCACTCCAAAATACCCCGAGCATAGCCTTGAAGGAAAAAGCCTTGTTTCAGGCATTTCTATACCACACGCCTTCGCACAAAGAGAGTAATCATATTCAAGTTTACCTATATTTTTATTATCTTCTTTAGAATGGAACTTGATGATGTAATCTTTATCCTCTATAGTAGTAAGAATCTTTGGCCTGGCGCCTCCTGAAGAACCTCCCAGAATAAAAAGTTCATCCAGTTCAGACGAATATTCGGTATTCAACAAATTGCTGCACTCTATGCAAAGCTCATCCAAATCAAGGTTTATCACATTATTTTCAATATCTGCCATAGGCTTATAGTTTAGCGCGCCCATGCCTGAATCGCCTACAATAGAAAGCCTTTCAAGGTTGCCGAGTTTAGCAGGGTTTATTTTATTTTTCAGCATAAGCCTGTCAACTAATAGTCTTCCCCAGCCATCAGGCAGGCTGTCATTAAATACCCCGAAAAGCCCGTCAAAAGGCTCCATCTTAGGTATGAATAAGTCTTCTTTTAGAGGGAGGGAAAACGGACTTATTGAAAATCCTGTCTTAAGCCAGTCCTTAGAGTATTGGAAGGCTGCAAAATAATCCTTGTACAGGGCTAGAGTTCCAACCTCTCTATCTCCGTAATTTACTTTCAAGCTTTGTATTTTCATCTATTAACTCCTGAATTGATTTATATGGTACTTCGCTAAACAGATTATTAAGCTCTTCCTCCAATTCAAGAGCTATGGAAAGTTTAATTAGTGATGTTAGCGAAATTTCGCCTGTGTGTTCAAACCGCTTAAGAGAGCCAAGGCTTACACCTGACTTTATGGAAAGCTTTTCCTGTGAGAGTTTTCGCCTCTTTCGTATACTGATGAGGTTATGTGCTATGTTGTTTGAAATCTCAGGAGGAGTTTTCTGTGTTAAATTAATCATAGCTAATATATTATCCAAAATAGGCTTAAATGTCAATAACTGGATAATATATTAGCTATAATTATATCTGAGATGTGAGTGCTGAAAGCGTTTGGAACCCAATGATAACGATTGCATAAATATTTATGGAAAATGTTTGTGTAGATGCTATTATAATAGTAAAGTTACTTAGACTTGCTCTTTTCAAGGACTATTATAGCTTTGATTTTTAGGAATCTTGCGAAAATATTTGTAGCTGGGTCATTTGTATATTTACATAAAAACAGGAGAAACTTATGGCAGATAATCTTATAGTTATACACGGGGGAGGGCCGACTGCGGTGATAAATTCCTCCCTCTATGGGGTATTAACATTTGCAAAGAAGGATGAAAGAGTAGGGAAAATCTATGCTGCAAAAAACGGTACGGGAGGACTCTTAAAGGAAGACTTTATAGACCTTACAGATGTCTCTGATGAAAGACTGGAGCTGCTTAAACAGACTCCGGGTACTGCCATAGGCACATCTAGAGATCCACTTGAAAAAGAGGATTATGAAAAGATGATAGACATCCTCTTAAAGCATGGGATAAAGTACGTACTCTTTAATGGCGGCAACGGCACCATGGATACCTGTGGCAAGCTGTGCGAGGCATGCAAGAAGCTCGGTAAGGACATATATGTGATGGGGATACCAAAAACTATGGACAATGACCTTGCAATCACAGACCACAGTCCGGGATTTGGAAGTGCTGCAAGGTATATAGCAACAAGCGTTAGGGAGCTATGCTTCGATGTTGAAAGCCTGCCTATCCATGTGGTGGTGGTTGAAGCATCTGGCAGGAATGCCGGCTGGATAACCGCAGCAAGTGCTCTTGCTGACAAAGAAGGCAGATATGCGCCTGACTTGATATATTTGCCTGAAGTTCCATTTTCAGAAGAAAGATTCCTCGAAGATGTGAGGGAGAAGCTTAAAACCAAGAAGGGCATAGTGGTGGTTGTCAGCGAAGGACTTAGCGATAAAGAGGGAAAGCCTATAGTTAAGCCCATATTTCAGGTTGGCAGGGCGACTTACTTTGGAGATATAAGCTCCCACCTTGCAAATCTTGTGATTAAGGAGCTTGGCTACAAGGCAAGGGGTGAGAAGCCGGGACTTCTTGGCAGGGCATCCATTACCTTGCAAAGTGAGATAGATGTCGAAGAAGCCATACTTGTAGGCATTGAAGCTGTAAAGGCTGTACTTAACGGAGAAAACGGCAAGATGATAGCCTTATCAAGAAATGAAGGAAATGAGTACGGAGTTCATACTACAGCAGTAGACATAAAGGATGTAATGATGTTTGAAAAGAAGCTTCCTGAGAATTTTATAAATGAATCTAAAAACGGAGTGACTGAGGATTTCATAAAATGGTGCGAGCCTTTGGTAGGGAAAATAGGGAATGAAATGGTGAGTTTTAAGTAGTATATATAAAATTTAAAATAACGAGGTGAGAATATGTTAGTAAATATGAGGGATGTATTAAGGGCTGCAGATGACAATTTATACGGACAGGGTGCGTTTAATGCCAATTCCGTAGCACAGATAAAGGCTCTTGTCGAGATACACGAAGAGCTTAGAAGTCCTGCCATTATTCAGGGAGCCAATCTCGCCAATGGCTTTATGGGAGGCTGCATTGATTTTCCAAAATGCACACTTGAAGACAAGAAAAAAGGTGCTAAGAACATAGGGGATGCGGTTAGAAAATACGCTGAAAACAGCAAGATTTCTGTTGTACTGCACCTTGACCACGGCAATGACTTTGATGCCTGCAAGGCTGCCATAGATGGGGGCTACACCAGTGTTATGATAGATGGCAGCAGCCTTCCTTACGAGAAAAATGTGGAGCTTACCAGAGAGGTGGTAAAGTATGCTCACGAAAGAGGAGTATCTGTTGAAGGCGAGCTGGGAGTACTTGCAGGAGTAGAGGATGATGTATTCAGCGAAAAGAGCAGCTATACCAATCCTTTGCAAGCTTTGGATTTCTTTAAGAAGACAGAGGTAGATGCCCTCGCTATAAGCTATGGAACCATGCATGGACCTAACAAGGGTAAGAATGCAGTGATTAGAAAGGAGATTGCTATCGCTATCAAGGAGATAATGAGGCACGAGGGAATTGACGGATTTCTTGTAAGCCATGGCTCCTCTACTGTTCCTCAGTACATAGTTAAGGAGATAAACGAGCTTGGCGGCGACATTACCAATGCCTACGGCATAGACGTAAACCAGCTGGTAGAGGTCACAAAGAGCGGAATCAACAAGGTAAATGTAGATACAGACATTAGGCTTGCTACCACAAGGAATATGAGGGAATTGTTTAAGAACAAGCCTGAGCTTAAAAATGTGCAGTACTGCGGTGAGATATTTAAGCTCCTTGAAGCAAACCCTAAGGTGTCAGATCCTAGAGCCTACTTACACCCTATAATGGATACTCTTATGTATGGAAATATTCCAAATGAAGGAGTGGCTGAGATAGTAAGAGAGGTAGAACTTGCAGTCAAGGAAACTGTCGGAACTCTGATAGTCAAGTTTGGCAGTGTAGGCAAAATGCCCCTTGTAGTGCCTCATACGCTTGATGAAATGGCTGATTACTACAAGAGTAGAAAGTAAGGAGGAAGGATGAAAAAGTATTTATTTCTTAACTTAAAAAGATTTGATGTACTGAGAGAATTTGGCGGCGTTAATGGGAACTTAGACCTTAAAAACTGGTCTGTTAACATTATCAAAAAGATAACCGAGCCATTAAAGGAGATTAAGGCTAAGTCAGATGTCGAATTTGTAATGTATCTTCCGGAGCTTCATTTATTTAATGCCTTAGAGGCTGCTGATGAAACTATATCTGTCGGCTGTCAGGGCATCTTCTATGAAAATGTGAGTAAGGGAGGCAACTTTGGAGCATTTACAACTCACAGGGTAGCTGCGGCAATGAAGCAGATAGGGGTAAAGGATGTGATTATAGGCCATTTTGAAGAGAGAAAAGATAAGAACAATCTCTTATCAATGGCGGGGACTGAGGACAAGGCCTTGGTGAACAGGATATTAAACAAAGAGCTTGCCCTTGCCATAGAGGCTGGCATTACTCCATTATACTGTATTGGGGAGAGCCTTGAAGAGAGACAGACTTCCTGGAAAGAAGTTCTTAAACTACAGATAGAGGAGGGCTTAAAGGGGATAGACTTGGGCAAGGTAAAGATTGCCTATGAGCCGCTTTGGGCTATAGGACCGGGCAAGACTCCGGCTACAGCTAATGAGATTAAGGAGGTGGCAGACTTTATCAAGTCAATTGTTGATGTGCCCGTACTTTACGGCGGCGGCCTTAAGAGTGATAATGCTGCTTCCATTTCACAGATAGAAGGGGTGGATGGCGGTCTCATAGCACTAACCAGATTTACCGGGGATATAGGATTTTACCCTGAGGAGTATTTGGAGATAATTAGGCTGTATTTGGGGTGATAAAAGGATTTTAATGGGGGTTATTTTAATTATAGGGAGTTAAAGCCTTATGATTTTAATAATAAATTAAACAGTGAACAATTCACACGAGGAGGTATTTATGAAAAACTTGGTTAAACTTACAGCAGCCTTAGTATGTATGGCAGCAGTAATGCTTACTGCTTGTGGAGGTAATGCAGAAAAAAAGTCGGATATTAAGGCTAGTACAGTATCAGAAAAGAAACAGGAGGCTTCTGAAAAAAAGACTGAAACAGTAGAATTAAATGTGGCTTACATGCCGAACTATTGCAGCCTATGGGGAGTTGAAAATGCAATTAATAAGAAATATTTGGAAGAGGAAGGATTGAAAGTAAATCTTGTGGAATTTCAGGATGGACCTACAATCATAGCGGCTATGGAATCAGGTAGTATTGACATAGGATTCATAGGTCAGGGGGCGCATAAACTCTGTATAAATGGTAAGGCTAAAATATTTGCTCTCTCACACATTTCAAATAGTGACGCAGTTATAGCAGCAAACGGAATAAGCAAGATTGAAGAACTAAAGGGAAAGAAAGTCGCATATTCATCTGGAAGCTCAAGTGAGGATATTCTTGTCAATTCGCTAGGCAAAGTAGGCATGAAAATGAGTGATATTGAGGCTATAGATATGGATGCTGCTACTATAGTTACTTCTATGTTATCCGGTTCTGTAGATGCCTGTGCAACCTGGTCGCCTAATACAATTAAGATACTGGAGGAAATGAAGGGCTCAGTAAAACTGACTGATAATATGACATTTGCTGATAAAACGGTTTCACTTGACAGCTGGGTGGTTATTCCTTCTTATGCAGAAAAAAATCCTGATATAATATTGAGGTTTACAAGGGCGTTATTTAAGGCAATGGATTATGCTGCAAATGAGCATTTTGACGAAACATCAAAATATATTGCAGCGCAGACAGCCCAGGATTATGATGTTGTTTTTGCACAGAGATCAGATGCCAAGTGGCTTACAGGAAAAGAAGTAGCGAAAGGCGCAGCTGATGGAAGCATTGAAAAATACTATGAATTACAGAAAAAACAATTTATAGAGTCAGGTGCAGTAGAAGCAGACCCTCCTGTTTCAGATTATGTGCTATTTGACAATATGATCAAGGCGGGAGAATATTAAATCTGCTAAAAGATATAAGCAGAATATAAACATTTCATTCGGAGGTAAACATGAACTTAAATTTTGAGTATGGACATGGCTTCATGAAGGCGGAATTGCCTGATAATACAGATATATTTATACCGGGAGAGACAGTTGCAGACCCACCTCACATACCGGAGGAGCTCCTTGTGGAGAAGACCCTGTATTCTATCAGGCATCCTATAGGGATGGAGCCTATAAGCAAGCAGGTTAAGGCAGGAAGCAAGGTTACCATCATCTTCCCTGACAGGGTGAAGGGTGGAGAACAGCCTACATCTCACAGAAAAATCTCCATAAAGCTAATATTGCAGGAGCTATACGATGCAGGAGTTAAGAAAGAGGATATCCTCCTTATCTGCTCAAACGGGCTTCATAGAAAAAATACTGAAAAAGAAATAAGAGGGGTACTAGGAGATGAGCTCTTCTTTGAATTCATCCACACTGGACAGATAATAAACCACGACAGCGAGGACTACGAGCATCTTGTAGACCTAGGGAAGACTCCTCAGGGCGACCCTGTAATCATGAATAAATATGTCTATGATGCGGACTTTGCAGTACTTATCGGACATACTCAGGGCAACCCTTATGGTGGATATTCAGGAGGATACAAACACTGTGCAACAGGTATTACCCACTGGCGTTCAATAGCAAGCCACCATGTGCCAAAGGTGATGCACAGAGAAGACTTTGTTCCTGTCAATAACAGCTCCGCTATGCGCCACAAGTTCGATGAAATAGGCTCATATATGGAAAAATGCATGGGCAAGAAATTCTTCTGTTGTGATGCTGTCCTTGATACCAAGTCAAGGCAGATAGAGATAAACTCAGGCAGTGCTGACGGAGTACAGGAAAAGGCATGGGTAATGGGAAATCAGAGAACCTACGTGCCATTTGCAGAGAAAAAATACGATGTGATAGTTTTTGGTATGCCTCAGTTTTTCCACTACGGAGACGGCATGGGTACCAACCCTATCATGCTTATGCAGGCCTTATCTGCTCAGGTTATCCGCCACAAGAGAATAATGAGTGATAACTGTGTCTTCATCTGCTCAAGCACCTGTAACGGATATTTCAACGAAAGGCTGTGGCCTTATCTCCCTGAACTCTTTGAGCTGTTCAAGGAAGAGGGAAATACCCTGGTTGATCTAAACAGATACGGGGAGTACTTTGCAACAAATGAGGAGTATATAAGAAAATACCGTTTCGCTAATGCTTTCCATCCTTTCCATGGCTTTAGTATGATATCCTGTGGCCATCTGGCTGAAAAACATACATCAGCAATCTACCTTGTGGGTGCCGAAAAGCCGGGATATGCAAGGGCTATGGGCTTAAAAACCAGGGAGACTTTTGAAGAGGCACTTAAGGATGCAAGGCTTAAATATCTTCCAAAGGAGCCTAACATCCTTGCCCTCCCAAGAACCTTTACCACAGCTGCAGTCCACCTTATGATGAAGGACGATGTGATGCCTTTAGCAGACAGATACTTAAAATAAGAAAACCAGAAATCAGGGTGTCAGTGAGTTTTGACATCCTGATTTTTTACTCCTGTTATGCAATCGTTTGCCTAAATTTGTGTATTGATTTGCCTAAATTTATGGTACAATATCCTTACCTTATAAGGCAAAGGGGAAAAGCATGGAAAAGAATACAACCCTTAAAGATATAGCTGACAAGCTTGGAATATCAGTATCAACTGTTTCAAGAGTAATAAATGGCAATTCGGTAAAGGCAGCGAACAAAAAGCTTCAGGATGATATCTGGAGGACTGCCAAGGAGCTAAACTATGTTCCCAATACCGCAGCTCAGCTTCTAAAGAGGAGCAGGGAGACAGACAGGGAAAGCCTTAGAACGATAGCCTGTGTATTTGCAAGGGCTGACACAGACCAAAGCGATCCGTTTTTTTCAGAAATATCCAGGGCGCTTGAGACTGAGCTTCTAAGACAGGGCTTCATTATGAAGTATTCCATTTACAATAAGGGACTGCCACAGGCGGTACTTGAGACCTTTCTTAAGACTGAAAGGGTGGATGGAGTCATCATACTTGGAAGACCTGATAAGAAGATAATCGAGTTAGTGTGTAAGTACAACAAATATGTAGTCTATGTAGGACTTAACAAGATTGAGGGAGACATAGACCAGGTTATCTGTGACGGCTATGAAGCGGGAATGGCTGCATTGAAGCACTTACAAAAGGCAGGGATAAGAAAAATATTTTATCTTGGTGAGACAAAAAGTGAAGCAAGGTATAAGGCATTTAAGGACTTTATGAGGCAGCATGGACTGGCAAAGGAGCCTGCTGACTATACCATAGAATCACCTTTTAGACTTCATGCGGCCTACGATAAGATGAAGCACTTCTTAAAGAAGGGGGAGCTTCCCGAAGGGCTGTTTTGTGGCAATGATCTGGCAGCACTTGGTGCACTTAAGGCCCTAACCGAAGAAGGAATTAAGGTGCCAAAAGACATATCGGTTATAGGGATTGATGATATTGCAATGGCAGGCTTTTCAACCCCAATGCTCACTACAGTAAGCATTCCCAAAGAACAGCTCGGTAAAAAGGCAGCTAAGTTCATAGTGGACAGGATACTTAATGGAAATGACATAAATGTAATAATGATGATTCCTTTCAAGTTGATTGAGAGGGAGTCTGCAAAAAAAGTAAAAGAGGTCAAAAGATGATTAAGAACAAAAAAATAGTTTTAACAGCATTATTTATAGCACTTGGACTGACCTTGCCTATGATAACCGCCAACGTACCAATGATAGGCAATATGCTGCTTCCTATGCATTTCCCTGTTATTATCTGCGGTCTTATATGTGGAGCGGGTTATGGTGCTCTGGCAGGTGCGATAACACCACTGTTAAGAAGCTTTATCTTTGGTATGCCTCCTCTTTTTCCGATTGCGGCAGCTATGGCATTTGAACTTGCTGTATACGGCGCTGTAGCAGGACTTGTTTATGTGGTTATTCAAAAGAGCAAAGGTTCGGTTTATCCTGCACTCATTATATCAATGCTATCAGGCAGGGCAGTTTGGGGAGTGGTAAGCTTTATATTATTTAGAATGATGGGCAAGACACTTACACTCCAAATGTTCATTGCAGGAGCATTTACAAATGCGGTACCGGGAATAGTAGGACAGCTAATCATCATCCCTGCGCTTATGTATTATCTTGCAAAGCACAGGGCTGCATCAGTAGAAACTATATAGGTATGAAATGAAATATTCTTATGAGGAAATAAAAAAACTTGTAGAAAAATATATGCAGGATGAAGATGAAAGCCCTGTTTTAATTGCAATTGACGGAAACTGTGCCGCAGGCAAGACAACGCTTGCGGCAAGGCTACAAAGCGACCTTGGCGGCAATGTGTTTCATATGGATGATTATTATCTGCAGAGCTACCAAAGGACAAGGGAGAGGTTAAGGGAAACAGGCGGTAACGTAGACTATGAAAGATTTAAAAAAGAGGTGATTGAGCCTCTTAAAAAGGGTGAAGCAGTAGGGGTATATGCCTGCATTCACCCTGATTTCGTTTTAGAATACAGAAAAACACTCGAATTTAAGAGGCTTAACATCATAGAAGGCTCTTATTCCTGTCATCCCTATTTTAACTCTCCCTACAAGCTTCAAATCTTCGTAGAGGCTGATTATGAGCTACAGATTGAAAGGATTAGAAAGAGAAATGGGGAGGTAATGCTTCAAAGATTTATAAATGAATGGATACCCAAGGAGAATGAATATTTCAGAAAAATGAAGATAAAGGAGAAATGTTTACAGATAAAAATGTAGAAAGAAAAAGGATGATAAAAAATCATACTTATAATCAGACAGGCACAGTGGTACAATAGCCTTAACTTGATGAAGGGAGATGGTTACATGAAGAAAAAAAGTAAACTCCAAACAATCCCTAAGCAGTTATGGCTATTGTTTTCTTTTTTGGCAGCCATGGTGGTATGGTACCTCTTATCCATAAACCCACAGACTGCAAGAAGTTTTCCAAATGTAGTCTTAACAGTAGAATCTGTGAAAACGATGATTAACAGGGGGGTTTTCTTTACAGACATTAGCAGCAGTTTGATATCGGTGAGTGTAGGATTTTTACTGGGCTTTGTATTATCCTTACCTACTGCTATACTTATGGCTTGGTATGCCCCGGTAAGAAATATTATCGAGCCTTGGATACAGTTTATCAGAAATATTCCACCTCTTGCTTATGTTCCACTTGTAGTTATTTCAGCAGGTGTGGGCAGGAGGCCACAGATTATAGTAATTACTATTGCGACCTTTCTTATAATGACGGTTACTATATATCAGGGTGTTGTAAATGTGGATGAAACCCTTATAAAGGCTGCCAGGGTACTTGGTGCAACTGATAAGGATATATTCTTTAGAGTTATTGCTCCTGCGACTCTGCCTTTTATAATAACAGCCATAAGGCTTGGAAGCTCGACAGCTCTAACCACGCTGATTGCGGCAGAATCAACAGGAGCGGTTGCAGGACTGGGTATGAGAATCCGTTCGCTAAATAACAGCTTTGAGTCGGCGCCTATGCTTATGTACATCATTATTATCGGTATCATCGGTATGCTGGTAGAAAAGCTGGTTAAGTTCTTAGAGAGGAGGTTTACATCATGGCAGGAGAAGAGAGAAGTGTAAGCGGTAATGTAAAGCTTCAGATAAACAAGTTAAGAAAGGTATTTAACACAAGAAACGGTGAAATGATAGCCCTAAACGGGGTGGACCTGGATATAAGGGAAAATGAATTCATCTGTGTTGTAGGACCATCAGGCTGTGGTAAATCTACCTTACTGAATATAATTGCAGGACTCTCGGAGCCAACATCAGGAGAGGTATACTGCGATGGCAAGCTTGTCAAGGGAACAGGCACTGAAAGAGGAGTGGTATTTCAGCAGTATGCCCTATTTCCTTGGCTTACGGTAAAAAAGAATGTAATGTTCGGACTTGAACTTGAGGGAATCAAGGGAAAAGAAGCCGAAGAAAGAGCCATGAAATACATCAAAATGGTTCAGCTTGAAGAGTTTGCTGACCATTATCCTAAGGAGCTTTCGGGTGGTATGAAGCAGAGGGTTGCAATTGCCAGAGCCTATGCGGTAAATCCTTCAATTTTGCTTATGGATGAGCCTTTCGGAGCCCTTGATGCACAGACCAGAACCCAGCTTCAGCAGGAGCTTTTGGAGACCTGGGAGAAGGAGAGAAAGACCTGCTTTTTCATCACACATGACGTGGATGAAGCTATCATCCTTGCTCAAAGGGTTATCATAATGAGTGCAAGACCTGGAAGAATCAAGGAGATAGTAGAGATAGACATTCCTTATCCTAGAGATCAGGAAACCAAGATGTCACCTAGATTTTTGGAGCTTAAGAACCATATTTGGAGCCAGGTATACAAGGAATATCTGGAAGTAAAGAAGTAATACCTGCGTGCAGGATATTTACAATAAAAGGAGGAGAAAGATATGAAGAAAAGAATAATGGGACTGGCACTTTGTGCTACACTTCTTGCGAGTGCTTTAGTAGGTTGTGGAGGCAATACCACAAAGACCACATCAGACACAAAGGCAAGCACAGCAAGCACCTCACAGGCTGCAAGCACAGCCTCAACCAAGTCAGAGGCCAAGAGTGAAACCCCTGCCAGTACAAAGCCGGAGGCAGTTACCCTGAATGTGGCATATATGCCTAACTACGGAAGCCTTTGGGCAATTGAAAATGCTATAGCACAGGGATATCTTGAGGAAGAGGGAATTACAGTTAACCTTACTGAGTTCCAGGACGGACCTACAATCATAGCGGCTATGGAGTCTGGAAGTATCGATATCGGATACATCGGACAGGGTGCTCATAAGCTCTGTATCAATGGAAAAGCTTCAATATTTGCACTTTCACACATCTCAAATGGTGACGCTGTTATCGGAGGAAAGGATATCAAGAAGATAGCAGACCTTAAGGGAAAGAAGGTTGCTTATTCCTCAGGTACTTCAAGTGAGGATATCTTACTTAAGACACTTGCTAAAGAAGGAATGAAGCTTAGTGACGTAGAAGCAGTAGACATGGATGCTTCAGCAATAGTAACAGCTATGCTTTCAGGTGGTGTAGACGCTTGTGCAACCTGGTCGCCAAATACACTTAAGATACTTGATGAAATGAAGGATGCAACCAAGCTTACAGACAACCTTACATTTAAGGATACCACAGTTTCTCTTGCAAGCTGGATTGTAATGCCTAATTTTGCTAAAGAGAAGAAGGACGTGCTTGTTAGATTTACAAAAGCTTTGTTTAAGGCTATGGACTATGCGGCAAAAGACCACCAGGAAGAGACGGCAGAGCTTATAGCAAAGCGTATTGCAAGCGACAAGGATACAGTATATGCACAGAGAGGCGATGCTGACTGGCTTACCGGTAAGGAAGTTTCAGCAGGTGCAGCAGACGGAACTGTAGAGAAGTACTATGAACTTCAGAAGAAGGACTTCATTGCAGCAGGTGCTGTAGAAGGAGATCCTGCGGTTAAGGACTATGTATTGTTTGATGTAATGATTGAAGCAGGCAAGTAAACTGTATACTATATGGCTGTCGGAAGCGGGTTGATACTTGCTTCTGACAGCTTTATCAGGTTTAAAGGAGGAATTATGAGACACGGATATTATAATTATTCAAAGGAAGAGCTTCTTAAGAATCCTAAGATAGAGCTTATTTCTATGGAAGACGGTGAGAAGGTATTTCAGTCAATGGCTGAGGAAATGGTGGCTGAGATAGAAAAAAACAATGAAATGGGAGAAAATACAGTATTTATATGCCCTGTAGGCCCTGTTGGGCAGTATAAGTATTTTGTAGAGGCTGTAAACAAGGGAAGGATAAGCCTCAAAAACGTATGGTTTATAAATATGGATGAGTACCTTACAGATGAAAAGGAATGGATAAGTAAAGATGATCCTTTAAGCTTTAGGGGATTTATGTACAGCGAAGTATATGATAAAATAGATAAGGACTTAGTAATGCCTGAAAGTCAAAGAGTGTTTCCTGATCCTAAGAGGCTAGGCCGCATACCTGAGCTTATAAATGAGCTGGGCGGTGTGGATATCTGCTTTGGAGGAATTGGGATAAATGGTCATGTGGCATTTAACGAGCCTGAGGAAGGACTAAGTGTCGATGAATTTAGAAATCTTCAAACAAGGGTGCTTGAGATAAAGCCTGAAACCAGGGCAATCAACGCAGTAGGCGCGCTAAACGGTGCCATTGAAGATATGCCAAGGTACTGTATAACCATAGGCTTTAAGGAAATATCGGAGGCGAAGAAAATAAGACTTGGCTGCTTTAGAGACTGGCACAGGGCTGTGGTAAGAAGGGCTGCCTATGGGGAGATGACGACAGAGTTCCCGGTTAGCCTATTGCAGTCACACAAGGATATAAATATCAAGTTTCCGAGGTTGGTCGCAGAGATAAAATAGGAGAAGATATGGGAAATACATTTATTAAAGGAGCAGAAGTATATATTGACAAGGCATTTACAAGGAAAACTATAGAAATAGAAGGTTCTAAAATAAAGATACATGAGGAGGACTATCCACTCCCAAGTGATGCCACTTTGGTGGATGCCGAGGGTAAAAGGCTTGTACCCGGCTTCATAGACATCCATACTCACGGAGGAGTGGGAGTTGATGTGAACTCTGCTACAGCAGATGAACTTGAAAAAATAGGAGAGTTCTTTGCATCAAACGGTACTACTTCCTGGCTTTGCTCTATACTTACAGACACCAAAGAACAGACCGAGTGGTGCATAGAGCAGTTTAATGAATACAAAAAATCAGAGAGAAAGGGTGCGGACCTTGTAGGCATACACCTTGAGGGACCTTTTCTTGCAAAAGAGTATAAGGGAGCAATGCCCGAGTACCTCCTTAGAAGGTTTGACATAGATTTACTTAGGGAATATCAGGAAAAGTCGGGAGGAAATGTCCGCTATCTGACGGTTGCCCCTGAGGTTGACGGAATAGCGGGCGGAGTAAAAGAGATAACTAAGCTTGGCATAGCTGTTTCCTTGGGACATTCAGGCGCAGACTATGAAACCACGATGAAGGCAATTGAAAATGGAGCCACTGCCTGCACCCATACCTTTAATGCAATGAAGCTTTTACACCAGCATTTTCCAAGCATCATGGGCGCTGTCCTAGAGACAGATGTGTACTGTGAGGCCATTTGTGACGGAAGGCATCTTCATCCTGGAGTAGTAAGGCTTCTTATCAAGGTTAAGGGGCTAGACAAGGTGGTTGCAGTTACGGACTCAATTATGGCGGCAGGCCTGCCTGATGGAAAGTACAAGCTTGGTGTAAATGATGTGGTTGTTGAAGACGGAGATGCAAAGCTTGCAGAAAACGGAGTAAGGGCAGGAAGTACTCTTACACAGAACGTCGCCCTGCTTAACCTGCTTAAATTTACAGGAAGGCCTCTTGAAGAGATTTTACCTATACTTACTAAGAATCCTGCAAAGCTTGTAGGAATATATGACAGAAAAGGCTCTATAGCTGACGGCAAGGATGCTGACCTGGTTTTACTTGATGAAGATGCTAAGATATCAGAGGTCTTTGTTATGGGAAAGAAGCAGGAGAGAAAGTAAGAACAGGATTTGGATTAGGAGAGAAAGATGCTTATTATACTGACTATTTTTTTGGTTATATCAACCGTAATCATGGTATTTCTAAAAAAGAACAGGGAGATGCTATTGCTTTTGGGACTTTGCATCTGCCTTATGATGGAAATAGCCGGAGTTATGATATACATAGCCAAAAAGGGCGGTATATCCTACAATGTAATGCAGTTTTTTTATTTTACAGATGCCTTAAGGGATAAGTTTCGATACTTATACATCAGCCTCGGGCAGCTTGGATTTTTGATTACATTGGGGCGTCTTTTCTTTCCTTATTTTTTGTTAAACCTTGCCCTAAGCTACTCCATGATTGAGGCAATAAGGCGGAATAACAGGCTGAAGACAATTACCCTGATTCTGCCGGTACTCACCACTGTATTATACTATCCAAGTATCTACCACAAGCTGGTCGATACAAGGGAATCCTGGCAGATATATATGGCTGAGGGAAGCATGATATGGATAGTGGGCTATCTTATCATAGCTACGGTTTTACTTCTGGTAGAGTATGCCTCTATAACGATGAAGCTATGCAAGGTACAGTTTAGAAAAATTATTATAAGTCTCCTTGCTCTTACAGGAATTTATCTGCTCTATTGCAGGCAGGATCCCGGGCAGGTATATAAGTTTTACAGCTCTCCCTTTGCCTGGAACAAGGGAATAGGATATCTTCAGGGCAATCCTACGCTTATTAGCTATATTACGCTGATTACGGTAAGTGTGGTGTGCTGTGTGATGGGCTTTTACAGCCTGTTTAGCTTCACCAGCGACAACTACACTGAGAGTAAAGATGATGCCATCATAAGGAGGAAGTTTGACACCGCAAGAATCGGCGCATCTATGTTTGTGCACAGTATGAAGAACCAGATTCTGTCAAACAAGGTAATATACAAAAGAATATCGAATTTGTTTGAAAATGAGCCCCCTGACATGGTAAAATTAAAGGAGTATATATCTGCCCTTGAAAATGCTAATACAAACATGTTAAACAGGGTGGAAGAGCTATACAGGCATGTAAAGGCTAATGAAATATATATGGTGCCGGTTTCCATGGAAGAAATAGTGGAATCTGCTGTTGACAGGTTTCATGAAAAATATCCGGACGCAAAGGTGGTTAAGTCGTTTAACGAAGAAATGCAGATACTGGCTGACAAGTCACATTTATCAGAGGCTGTCTGCAATATAATTGCAAATGGCTATGAATCGATGCTTGAGGCAGGCACAGCTAAAGAGAGAGACATTGAGATTAGGTGCTACAATGAGAGGCTCTACAGTGTGATTGAGATAAAAGACTATGGTAAGGGGATGAACAAGAAGCTAAAGAAGAAGGTCTTTGACCCCTTTTTCTCAAGTAAGAATTCCAATCATAACTGGGGTATGGGACTGTATTATGTAAGGGAAATAGTGAAAAGCCACCTTGGACAAATAAATATAGAAAGTGTGGAGGGAAGAGGAAGCAGCTTCTATATAATGCTGCCAAGGTATAAATGATGTGGGTGTCAAAAGCGCTTGGTGCCTATGATAGATTGACAGGTGGAATAAGAATTGGAAAGAAAAATAAGAGTTTTAATTGCGGATGATTTCGTGTATTTGAGAGAAGACTTGACGGAGCTTATAAATAAACAGGAAGATATGGAAGTGGTGGGAACTGCCGAAAGTGGAAGTGAAATCATTGAACTTGCTGAGAAAACAGACCATGACATCATACTTATGGATATTGAAATGGAGCAGACCAATGCAGGGATACTTGCGGCCGAAGCCATTAGGGATGACAATCCTGACTCGATGATTATCTTCCTTACAGCGCACGAAACCAAGGAAATGATACTAACTGCTATGGGTGCGGGGGCAGTTGACTATGTGGTAAAGGGACTTGATGATGAGGTTCTTTTAACTCATATAAGAAGTGCCTACGAGGGGAATCCTATTATGCAAAGCAGGGTCAGGGATACTGTTATGCAGGAATATGAGAGGCTTCAAAAAAGCGAGAGAAGCCTGCTCTTTTTTATCCATTGTATATCAAACCTTACAGGAGCAGAGAGGGAGCTTGTTAAGCTATTGCTTCAGGGGTGTAAGGTCTCTGAGATTGCTGATATAAGAAAGGTTGAAAACAGTACAGTAAAGACACAGATTAAAAGCCTGCTTAGGAAGTTTGGCTGTGCCAGAAGCAAGGAAGTGGTAAGCCTTATCGAGGAGCTTAAGATAGGTCATCTGTTTTAATGGCATAGGTGTTTGAAGTATAAAGGCTGATTGTGGCTTATTTTCTGAGGATTTGTCAGCTTTTTAAGTGACATCGGTTTTATAATACAAGTGTAGAATAATTGGGGCAAAATAGTGATGGAAATATTATTTTTTGTAGTTTGTTTTTTGGCATCAATAGTTGGGGCAATCTGTGGTATAGGCGGAGGGGTTATTATTAAACCTCTCCTTGATGCGCTTCAATTCCTGGATGTAAGTCAGATAAGTTTTTTATCAGGCTGTACGGTTTTGTCTATGTCAACTTACTCTGTGATTAAATCTAAGCTTAGCGGTAAGAAAGAGGTAGACATAGCTACGGTCTTACCTGTGGGTATAGGAGGTGCTATAGGAGGGATAGCCGGGAAATGGCTGTTTTCATTTATAAAAAGCCTTAGCGACAACCCCAACAAGGTGGGAGTGGTACAGGCTGCCTGCCTCCTTATAGTAACTGTATTTACTCTGGTTTACACTGTATTTAAGGATAGAATAACTACAAAGAAGCTAAGAGGTCTTCCTATCCTCATACTTGTGGGCTTACTCCTTGGCATCATGTCATCCTTCCTTGGCATTGGCGGTGGGCCTATCAATCTGGTGGTTTTATTTTATCTCTTTTCAATGACCACGAAAGAGGCTGTAATTACCTCGCTTTACATCATTTTCATCTCCCAGATAGCAAGTCTCGCTACATCTATCATTACTAACACCGTACCGGAATTTCCTGTAAAGGTACTCGTTGTTATGGTGGCTGGAGGCATCCTTGGTGGGGTTGTAGGAAGAATAGTGAATAAGAAGATTGCTGATAAGACCGTAGACAAGCTCTTTATAGGACTTATGGCTGTGATGATAGCTATAAATATTTACAATATTTTTGGACTTGTGTGAGAGAGGAGGGAAAATAAAATTTTAAAAACCTCTTGCAATATACTTAAAAACATGTTATACTTGCTTTCGTTCGATTGAGAAAATTGAATAAAGAAATGCGGAAGTGTTGAAATTGGTAGACAAGCAAGACTAAGGATCTTGTGGCTATTGCAGTCGTGTGGGTTCAAGTCCCATCTTCCGCACTATTTTTTTGCCCATACCGATTTATCTGCGGATGTGGCGGAACGGTAGACGCGCTAGATTCAGGTTCTAGTGAGAGCAATCTTGTGTGAGTTCAAATCTCATCATCCGCACTAATCAAAAACTGTTGCAATAAGGCTTAACTTAGGTTATCTTTATTGTAACAGTTTTTTTATGTGACAGGAAATTTCTCCGAAATTACCTGTCACATAAAAATCTCTCCGAGGGATGCACAGCTCGCGGAAGGGGAATTTGCCTTACGGCACCGCTCGCGCGCGAAGTGTGTGCGAGCACACACTTTTTTATTAATATAGGAGGACAATATGGTAAAGGCAGTTTATCCCGGCAGTTTTGACCCGGTAACAAACGGGCATATAGATGTAATCACCAGGGCGGCGGCAATAGTAGATGAAGTCATTATAGGTGTGCTTGTAAACAAAAAGAAGTCTCCTTTTTTCACTATGGAAGAAAGATTTGAGATGCTAAGGAAGGCGGTAGCGGATATACCGAATGTCACGGTAAAGACATTTGAGGGTACTACTGTAGACTTTGCAAAGGCAAACAATGCAAGGATAATAGTAAGGGGGTTAAGGGCGGTTACCGACTATGAGAATGAAATGCAGATAGCACAGACAAACAGGCAGATTTGCGAAGAAATCGAGACGCTGTTTCTTATAACCTCGCTTGAATACGCATTTTTAAGCTCTACTATAGTAAAAGAAATCGCTTCCTTTGGGAAAGATGTATCTAACTGGGTACCTAAGGTGGTTGAGGATAAACTTAAGGAAAAGTTTGGTACAAGCTTATTGTAAAAGATGCTTAAAAGAAGTATACTGAAGGTAATAATAAAGGCAGGTTAACTAACGCGGGAAAAGGAGGAAGGTTATGAACAAAGTAGTAACTATAAGCAGACAGTATGCAAGCGGAGGACGCGAGGTTGCGGAGAAGTTGGCTAAGGAGTACGGTGTTCCGTTTTATGACAGGGCTCTTATAGCCAAAGCAGCGAAGGAAAGCGGATTTGCAGAGGCTGCCTTTGATAATGTAGAGATGAAGGCTACCAACAGTCTCCTCTATTCCATAGCAATGGGAATGAATGCCTACGGAAGCCCTGATCTTGGGTACACCCACCTCTCCCTTGATGACAGGATATACATAGCACAGTCTGATATTATAAGAAAGGTGGCTGATGAAGGGCCTTGTATCATAGTGGGACGCTGTGCCGACTATGTGCTTAGAGAGAGAAAAGATACAGTTAATATTTTCATCTGGTCTTCTATGCCGTTTAGAATCAAGAGAGCAATCGAAAGAGATGGAGTCGAGCCGGATAAGGCAGAAGAGACAATAACCAGGATGGATAAGCGCAGGGCAAACTACTACAACTACCACGCCATCGAGAAGTGGGGCGTAGTTACCAATTATCATTTATCAATTCAGAATGATTTTAGAGGTGTGGACAAGACAGTTGAGGTTATCAAGCAGTTTATCAACAGCCTTGACTAACATAATGTTACAGGTGATTTAAAAAAGGGGTTTCTCTAGTTGCATTAGAAGCCCCTTTTTTAGAACCAATTGTAAGGATAATTTAATAAAAAAGATACTCATGGCTTAAAAAATGGGTGTTATACTACGGGTATATGTAGCAAAGTAGTTAAATATAGGTATCAAGCGAGTTTGATACACGTATTAAAAGTATAGGAATAAGAAAATCTGGTAAAATTATGGGAAAAATCATCGAATTGAAAAATGTGAAGAAAATATATCACATGGGAAATGAGAGGATTAAGGCGGTAAATGGAGTCAGCTTTGAGATAAATAAAGGAGAATTTTGTTGTCTCCTTGGTACCTCAGGCTCAGGAAAATCCACGCTGCTTAACCTGATGGCGGGCATAGAAAAGGCTTCATCCGGTGAAATCCTCTTAAAAGGCTATGATATAAGGCATATGAGCGAGAAGAATCTTGCCGACTTCAGGCAGCATTATCTGGGGTTTGTATTTCAGGCTTATAACCTCATTGGCTCTATGAATGCTGTAGAAAATGTGGAATTGCCTCTTGTATTTAAGAGGGTGGATGCAAAGACCAGGAGGAGGCTTGCAGAGCAGATGCTAAAGCAGGTAGGACTTGGAAGCAGGCTTACTCACAAACCAAAGGAAATGAGTGGTGGCCAGCAGCAGAGAGTAGGTATAGCAAGAGCCTTTGTTGCAAAGCCCGAGATTGTGTTTGCGGACGAGCCCACAGGAAACCTTGATACCAAGACTACTATGGAGGTTATGGAGCTTATACACGCAATGGCAAGAAGAAACAGGCAGACCATTGTTATGGTAACTCATGATCCGAGGCTTGCGAGCTATGGCGATAAGATAATCCACATTTTAGATGGAAACATTCAAAATGTTGAAGTGATAAAAACTGCTGAACAGATTGAAGAAGAGAGCAGGATAGAGATTGAGAAGTTTAAAGAGCTTCAAAAGGAGCAAAAGAAGGCAAGGGAAGAAAAGCTTGCTAAACTAATGGGTAAAAAGACGGAGGAAATAAAAGATGAAGCCAACAAAGATAATTAAAAAAGGTGCAGCACTTGTTCTTGCGGCAGCCATGATATTTACCGGGGCAACAGGTTTTCCCGGAGGTATGAGTGTTGCAAAGGCATCAGAGATTGATTTTAACAACCTAAAGCCTTTAGTGCCAAAGGCGGTACTCGCAGATGTGCTTAGGCCTTACAATGTAAAGCCCGGTGATGTGGTAAATGTTACAATACCTGTCAAGGCTTCAAACTACAATATAAGAAAGCCTGTGGTAAATGTTGACCTGAGCAAGACTCCGGGCTTTTCCCTTGCTTCAGATGTAACAATAACAGATGATAAGGGCAATAAGGTTGAAAGCATATTTGTAAGTAATACTGCCTATGTTAAGTTTGCGGTAAAGATTCCGCTTAATGCAAAGAAGGGTAGATATAACGATATCCCTGTTACCTTTATTACTACAGATAGCTATGACAACTATCAGGAGGTGGCTCTAGAGCAGTCAAGTAAGCTTACCTTCGTTGTTGACAGCCAGAAGAAGAATGCTAAGCTTTCCCTTTTTGACTCAGACTATCCAAGGAATGTTAGGGACAATGATGATGTAAATATCAAGCTTACCTTCCACAATGACGGTGAACTTAATGCTGACAATGTAACTGTAAGTCTTTCAGGATATGAGAGCACTCTTATACCAAATGACCAGCCTACAGCTAATATAGGGACCATTAAGGGTGGTGAGGATGGAAGCGTTGATTTTGATTTTGATGCAATAGAGAACCTGGCCGCAGGAGTTACCAAGATAGACGTAACCGTTAAATACGATAACTCAGACGGCACGGCGGCGGACCCACAGACCTTTACCCTTTCTATGCAGACTATCCCTAAGAAGACTGAGGCTGAGAAACTTGAGGTAAGGCCTGTGCTTCAGGTAACAAGTGTTAACTATCCTCATTATACTGTAAAGGTGGGCGACCATTTTGATGTGGTTTATGAGTTTAAGAATATCGGTAAGGTGGACGCCAAGAATATAGTTGTGGATACAACAGGATATTCAGAGGCAGGATTCAAGCCTGCTACAGCCTATGATAAATACAGACTTGCTTCACTTAAGTCGGGTGGAGTATTTAGAATAAGAAGAAGCTTTACCGCTATAGAGACCATTACTGACGGAATGAAGCCTATTACCGTAAACTACTCATATTATTCAGTTAAGGATAAGACACTTGCTACCCAGATTACCGATACAATGAGTATCTACATCGACACTAAGGGGAAGGAAGATTCAGGTGAAGTAGACAACAGTATGCCTAGACTTACCGTATCCAAGTATAGTACGGGTAAGGGTAAGATAAAGGCGGGAAAAGAATTTGTTTTCACCTTTGATGTGAAGAATCCACATCCTACAGCATCAGCAGACAACATAGTTGTTACCATATCCTCGGCGGACAACAGCTTTGCCATAGTTGAGGGAAGCGCGAGTATGTTCATCAATTCCCTTAAGGCTGGACAGAGTGAGACATTAAGCATACCTCTTAAAGCAAAGGGAGATATAGCAACAAACGGATATGACCTTACAATTACCTTTGATTATGAATACTTAACCAAGGATGTTGCCAATAAAAACGCACTTGTAAAGAAGCAGAACAAGATAGAAGAGAAGTTAAAGCTTCAGGTATACTCAGATGACAGGCCGATGGTTGCTAATATCTCAGTTGGTGCGGGAGATACGCCTGTGCTTAACGAAGCAACCTCACTTTCATTTGATTTCAACAACATGGGTAAGTCTGTACTCTACAACGTAACAGCTAAGGTTAAGGGTGATTTTAAGTCTACTAACGAGGTCCTCATTATCGGTAATGTAAATGCCGGCGAGGGAAGATCATGGTCTATGGATGTAACCCCTCAGGTGGATGGAATGGGAAAAGGAGTGCTTACAATATCTTACGAGGATAGTAATGGCAATGTAAACTCCTATGATACAGATTTTGAAAGTATGGTAAGTGCCACAAACCCTGACGAAACTCCTGATACTCCTACTGATCAGTTGCCGGTTGACGAAGGGCCAAAGGATATAATTCCTCTTTGGGCTTTCATATGCGGGAATGTGGTTATATTCATCGTAGGTGCATTGGTAGCAAGAAATGTTGCAATAAAGAAGTACAAGAAGAAAAAGATAGATGAAGCAATGCGTGAAGATGAAGAGCTATAATAAAGGAAATTGAGGTGATTACATTGAGCGAGAATTTATTTATATTAAACGGAGTGCTTACAGCTACTGCCGGTAGCGCAGCTACAGCTGAGCCACTTCCTGAAGCAAATGTGGATGCAAACGGCAAGGTTACAGTTGTGCAGCCTGGGGGAACAGGTAATGCTACATCTGCAACTGACAATACTCAGACAGACGCAGGAACCAAGGCAGGTGATACAACAACTTCAGCAGGAGGTTCTGCAAGCACTTCACAGACAGGGATGACTTCAGGGACAGAAACTGAAACAGCCGGCTCCGCGGCTCCACAGACTTCCGGAAATACAGCGGTTGAAAGCGGTAATGAGGCAACAGGAGCCGATGCCGGTATGGAGGGCGGAGACGTTGGCAATATGACTGGAGAAGCCGGTATGACCGGTGGTGGAGATGCTGCCATGGACGGTGCAGGCGGTATGGAGGGCATGGGCACTGAAACAGGAGCCTCCTTCTCCGTGACAGGGAGTGTGCCTGCCATGATAGGTATAACTGCGGGAGTGCTTGCACTTTCTATATTAGCGGGAATAGTCCTTGCTAAGTTAAAGATAAAAAAGGGTATTAATTTATATGAAGATTAGTGATCTTATGAAGATGGGCCTTAGGAATCTGGGAAGAAGAAAGGCCAGAACTGCACTTACAGTTGTCGGCATTGTCATAGGAACCATATCTATAGTTGTAATGATATCCATCGGTATAGGCATGAACCAGAGCTTTAGAGAGAATCTTATGCAGTATGGAAGCTTTACCGTTATAAATATGGAAAAGAACCAGGTAAGCATTGATGATAAAGGAAACTACTCTGAAAAGAAGCAGAAGTTAGATGATAAGCTGATAGCAAAGCTAAGAGAGATTCCTCATGTAAAGACAGTGTCGCCTGTTATTACTTTTGCAGCAAAGCTAAAGTATGGAGTATATGAAAACACTGTTCAGGTTAATGTAATGGATTCGGACTCTTTTGAAGCCCTTGAATTTCCTAAGCTAAAAGACAACAAGACATATAAGAAAAGTACCAATAGAGCTAAAATCAAGCTTTGGGTAGGAGCAGAAGGCTTCCAGGGATTTTACAATCCCAATTCAACGTCATTCCAGCCAAAGACAGTTGATCCTCTAAAGGACAGGGTTACTCTTACTATAAATGAGGAGGAGTCTCTTCCTCGTGATGACAAAGGAAACCTAAAGATTCAGCTTAAGGACTATGCTACAGACCTTGCGGTATTTGACACGGAAGGCTACAGTGAATATTCTTTCGGTGTATATATGGATATGGGGCAGTTCTTAGAGATATATAAGGATTTTGTAAAACAGCTCCCTGCTGATAAGAGAAGGATAGCTGAAAAGAAGCTTAAAGAGTATGGCGGTATTAAGATAAATGCAGACAGTGTAGAGAATGTTCAGGATATTCAGGATACCATTAAGAAAATGGGCTATAAGTCAAGCAGTATGTCAGACTATACCCAACAGATTGAAAACTTCTCAAAGACCATTCAGATGGTACTGGGCGGTGTAGGAGCCATATCTATGCTTGTTGCGGCGATATCTATTGCTAATACCATGATAATGTCCATCTATGAGCGTACCAAGGAAATCGGTGTAATGAAGGTACTTGGCTGCCAAATAGTTGACATCAAAAAGCTTTTCCTTTTTGAGGCTGCCATGATGGGACTAATCGGAGGCGTGATTGGAATAACGCTTAGCTACGGAGCTTCTTACCTGTTAAATACCTTTGGCGGAGCCTTAGGCAGTGCACTTAACATGATGGGTGGCGGTGATGAAGGCGCGGGTGGAAAACTCTCTGTTATCCCACTCTGGTTGCCATTACTTGCTTCAGGTTTTGCTATTTTAATAGGTATCATATCAGGATATTATCCTGCAAGCAGGGCTACTAAGATATCTGCTATAGAGGCTATGAAGAATGAGTAACTTTATTGGTTAAGAAGATATTGGTGTCAAATACTTTTGACACCCACATCATTTAATATCAGATTTGTATGCTAAAACTTCCTTTGGAGAATGAAACTCTGAAGGAAGTTTTTTTGATAGGAAATTGCTCCAAAATTCTCTATCAAATAAAAATTCTGCTATCGGAAAATATTTAAAATCTTTTCTAATAAAACTTTCCTAAGTAACGAACTGTAGCTTATAGAAAGTTAATTTTAATTGACAAACGATATTATATATTATATAATATACTATTATAACCAATAAATAAGAAGACAATTATTTATAGAAAGGAGATAACTATGACTTTTCAGGTAACTGCTCCACTGCTGGACGCCTGTGTGCTGGGTATATTGGAAAAGGAAGACTTTTATGGATACACACTGACACAGAAGGTACAGGAAGTAATAGATATATCTGAATCCACTCTTTACCCGGTACTTAGAAGGCTTCAGAAAGAAGGAGAACTTGCAACTTATGACAGCCCTGTACAGGGAAGAAACCGCAGATACTATAGGATAACACCGGAGGGGAAGGAAAAGCTTAAGTTCTACAAGAAGGAGTGGAAGTCCTATAAAGACGGGATAGACAGACTTCTAAGAGGAAAGCTTAATGTTGATTTTTCATTTTCAGTAAATATCAATAATGGCAAGGGGG
Organism: Catonella massiliensis; assembly: GCF_016651435.1. Classification (NCBI taxonomy): domain Bacteria; kingdom Bacillati; phylum Bacillota; class Clostridia; order Lachnospirales; family Lachnospiraceae; genus Catonella; species Catonella massiliensis. The sequence goes on from NZ_JAEPRJ010000001.1 coordinate 58,952, forward strand.
ATAAAGAGTAATGAATAAGAATGAATTTATGGAAAGCCTGAAAGCAAAGCTCTCGGAACTTAATCCGGAGGATAGGGAGGATGCCATCAATTACTATTGGGAATATTTTGAAGAGGCAGGCTTTGGAGAGGAAAGTGACGTAACTAAAAGTGTAGGCAACCCGGAAGATGTGGCAGCGAAGATTATAGGGGCATCTGCATATGTGAATGAAACACGTGCAGAAGATAATTCAACAGAAACAAAGGAGGAGGTTTGCAATACACACGCTCCTTGTAATGACAGTGAAGATAACAAATCATCTAATACGGGAAATGATAGTGTAGAGACTGAAAAATACTCAGACAAAGCCTCAGACAAAGCCTCAGAAGGCGATAGAAAAGCCATATTTGAATGTACTGCACTTGAACTTTATAAGGATATAACGCCCGATGCCTTTGACAGCATAGATATAGACGTATCCTCCTTAGATATAATCATAAGGACGGGAGACGAGTTCGGTATATATGTTAACTGCAAAGAAAATGAGCCTGTTATCAAAAAAGAGGGAAGCAGACTGATAATAAGGGACAAGCGTAAGTCAAAAATATTTGATTTTAATTTTAACTTTAATATATTTAATAAGAGCAAGGAGTTTGTTGAAATTGTTATCCCAAGAGGAAAGAAACTTCTTGAAGTGCGTGGTGAGACAGATATGGGCAAGCTATCCCTCTTTGCTATATCAGCAGGATACCTGGAATTAGAGGCAGACATGGGCTCCGTTGAAGTGGTTGGAGTAAGCACTCCGGAAGCAAAGATAAAAGCAGATATGGGACATGTTGCTGTTAGAGACAGTGAAATAAAGAGGTTTATTGTAGAGAGTTCTACAGGAGCTGTCAATGTAAATAGCTTAGAAGCTGAGTTTACAGATATTTCGACAGAGACAGGCTATATCTCTCTGGAAGATGTAAAGAGCAATGACCTAAGGCTCAAATCCGAGACAGGCTATGTCAAGTCTAAAAATGTTTGTGCAGAAAGAATTACTGCCAAGACAGATACAGGACTGGTTAAGCTAAAAAAGGTAGATGCGGACTATATAGATGCAGGAAGTGATACAGGCAGTGTAAACCTACAGCTTGTAGGAAGCAGGGATGATTACAGTCTTGACCTTACCAATGACCTTGGTGTGATAGTTGTAGACGGCTTCAATAACGGAAGAGGAATATTTAACAACAGCTTCAGAGAAAAGAGAGGAAGCAGGCAGGTAACGGCAAATGTAGACACCGGTAAGATAAATGTAGAGTTCCTTGGAAGATAAAGAGAATAATTCTCAATAAGACCTTAAAAAGTTTTAAAAATCCATTTGACAATTGTTCAAGCTTATGGTATATTGTATAACATAATATTGTACGCAATCAAATCACAGAAAGAAGTCGTACACTATAATTAACTTACATTTGAAAGGAGATTTTGAACATGTCATTAATTAACAAAGAAGTATCAGATTTTACAGTACAGGCTTTTGAGAATAATAACTTTAAAGAGGTAAGCAAGAAGGACATCTTAGGAAAGTGGAGCGTATTCTTCTTCTACCCAGCTGATTTTACATTTGTTTGCCCTACAGAGCTTGAGGATCTTCAGAACCTTTATCCAAAGTTCAAGGAAGTTGGCTGCGATATCTACAGCGTATCTACAGATACACACTTCGTACACAAGGCATGGCACGACAGCTCAGAGAGAATCTCAAAGCTTACATATACAATGCTTGCAGATCCTACACACGTACTTTCAAAGGATTTTGAGGTATATATCGAGGAGAACGGTCTCGCTGAGAGAGGTACCTTCGTAGTTAATCCTGAAGGAAAGATTGTTGCTTACGAAGTAAACGCAGGTAACGTAGGACGTAATGCTGAGGAGCTTTTCAGAAAAGTTCAGGCTCTTCAGTTCGTACACGAGCACGGCGATGAAGTTTGCCCAGCTAAGTGGACTCCAGGCGCTGAGACATTGAAGCCAAGTCTTGACCTCGTAGGACAGCTTTAATTCTAAGCATAGACTCTGAGGATTGTGATAAGTAAGCTCCAATCCCATTCTAGTGTGTGACATATTATTTTTCGCATACGAGTGTAATAAATGGTAATAATCAGGCTGTCGTATTAAGCGTACACTGCGAGATGTGGTGGCGAGATACGACAGCCTTTTTAGAGCATAATATACATTTGTTTGGTTTATCCGGGTTGTGCAAAAATATTCGTAATCCGTTTATATTTGAGAAAAATAGCTGAATACGCGTGTTTTGTGCTTTTGCTAATTGCATTACAAAAACCGGATTTTGATATTGAGATTTTTAGATAAAAAGGTTAGAATAGAGTAGATAGAGATAACTAACCAGATTTATATATACAGAGGAGGATACATGGATAACAAGAACTTATATGATGTTGCTATCATTGGAGGAGGTCCTGCAGGACTTACTGCGGCTCTTTACCTTGCAAGAGCCTGCTACAGGGTAATAGTGCTTGAAAAGGAGAAATTTGGTGGACAGATTACTATTACTTCTGAGGTGGTAAACTATCCAGGTATTGAAATCACAGATGGAAAGACACTTACCGAGAAAATGCGTGTACAGGCACAGAACTTTGGAGCGGAGTTTAAGCTTGCCGAGGTAACATCTATAAATATGGATAATGATGTAAAGGAGATAGAGACCACCAAGGGTAAGATTCACTGCCTTGGTGTACTTCTTGCTACAGGTGCACACCCTAGAATGATTGGCTTTGAGGGAGAGGCAGAGTACAAGGGCCATGGCGTGGCTTATTGTGCTACCTGTGATGGTGAGTTCTTTACAGGAAAGGACATCTTTGTAATAGGCGGTGGATTTGCTGCTGCGGAGGAAAGTGTATTCCTTACAAAGTACGCAAAGCATGTAACCATTCTCGTAAGAGAAGAGGACTTTACCTGTGCCAAGGCTACAGCAGATGAGACTAAGGCCAATAAGGATATAACAGTACTTTACAACAAAGAGGTTGTAAGAGTTGAGGGTGACGGAGTACTTAGAAGCATTACCTGGAAGGATTTGGTTTCAGGAGAAGAGACCACCCACAAGGTAGAAGATGATACCTTCGGTGTGTTTGTATTTGCAGGCTATGAACCTGAAACAAGCCTTGTAAAGGGACTTGCAGAGATTGATGAAAGAGGCTACATAATTACAGATAAATCTCAGATGACGACAAGAGAGGGACTTTTTGCAGCGGGAGATGTGTGTATCAAGCCTCTTAGACAGGTAGTAACTGCAGTTGGCGATGGAGCTCTTGCGGCTACCGAGCTTGAAAAATATGTAGTTAAGATGCACAAGAAGACAGGACTTGTTCCTGAACAGCCTGTAAGAGAAGGAAGTGCAACCAGCCACAATATCACTCCTGCAAGCGTAAAGCCGGCCACAGAGGATAATGGCAATGCACTCTTTACATCAGATATGCTGGCTCAGCTAAATGCTGTATTTGGCAAAATGGAGAGTAAACTTGTGCTTAGTCTCGGGCTTGATAACAGAGATTCATCAAATGAGCTGAAACACTATATGGAAGAGCTTGCAAAACTTACAGATAAGCTAAGCGTAAGGCTTGAGGAAAATGTAGATGAAAAAGAAGCCCCTTATGTGAAGGTATGCAGGGAGGATGGAAGCTACTCAGGACTTGCATTCCACGGTATACCGGGAGGACATGAGTTTACCTCCTTCATATTAGGTCTTTACAATGTGGCGGGACCGGGACAGCAGATAGAGGATGACATCAAGTCTAAGATAGAGGCAGTTGACAAGGAGATAAAGATTAGGCTCATGGTCAGCCTTACCTGTACAATGTGTCCTGACCTTGTTGTTGCGGCTCAGAGAATTGCTTCTCTTAATCCTAAGGTAAGTACAGAGGTATATGACCTCAACCACTTCCCAGACCTTCGTGACAAATACCAGATTATGAGTGTGCCTTGTATGGTGATAAATGACGGCAAGCCTAATTTTGGTAAAAAGGATATAAGCCAGGTTCTTGATTTAATTTAATATACAAGTGTCAAAAGTATAAAAATTCGATTGGTGCTTGTTTGCAAGAGAATTTATTATCTCTTGGCACCTACATCATATAATTAATAAGTTTTAAAACATAAACTCCGTAAATCTTATATAATAGCATAAGGTTTACGGAGTGTACTTTTTAGAGAAAATTTAACATTTATTTCTTCTTTTTATTCCCCATTGAATAGGCATTTAGTATTAAGATGCCGCCTATACCTATGAAGGCTGCGTACTGATTGTTGTTACCCTTATAATACATATAGCCTGCAAATATAAGGATGATGGCACCTGCTATCAGTTTTATGTAAAAAGGCGAAAATTTCTTAGGCTTCATAATCCCTCCCCAAAGTGTTTTAAGATATTATAGTGCTTTTTTGCAGGAAGGTAAAGAGTGAAGTGAATGAAGTTTGGTGTGAAGTGGTGTGAAGTTTTGTGTGAAGTGGTGTGAAGTTTTATGCGAAGTAGAGTAAAGTTTCGTGTGAAGTAGAGTGAAGTTTTGTGTGAAGTGGTGTGAAGTTTTTGTTTACAACTTCATCAATATACTATATACTATAATCATAATACCAAGGGAAAGGTGGAACTATGTATATAGAAGAGTTAATAGATAAGGCTTATTTAGAAGATAAAACAATAGAATATAAGGGAATTATTGCCGAAGGTAAGGATAAGAATGGGAAGGCTCTAGAAGTAGGCTGGCTAAAGACTCTAGTAGCATTTGCCAATACAGATGGGGGAAAACTAATAATTGGCGTTGAAAATAAAACTCACAAGGTTGTAGCATTAGATAGGAATAAAGCAGATAATATTGTACTGATGTTACATAGACTCATACGTGAAAAAATAGATCCCATTATAGACTATGAAATAACGAGTATACCGGTAAATGATACTGTTCCAATAAGATTTGTGCTATGTGTACAGGTGAATGCTAACAAAAATTTACCTGTAGCACTACACGATAACGGGTTGTTGGGAATATACGTGAGAAATTACGGGAGAACTGATATTGCCTCACAAGAGCAGATAAGAGATATGGTTCTTATGAGCGACAATACACCATTTGATACAATGCTTACAGATGAAATATATCATAAAAAAGATTTTTCAAAAATGTTTAAACTAATATCAGATAATGGAGATAGTGTAGAAGATAAGGAGTTGATATCAAAGAACATAATTTCCGCAGAGAAGAAACTATCTAGAGGAATGTTGTTATTTAAGGATAATTGTAATGATATCAGAACTAAACTTGTGGCAACTCAGTGGCCGGGAATCACAAAGGGCAGTTCTGTTGTTATTGCAAGTGAAGTGTATACAGGCAATCTTTTAGAAGTTATAAAAAAGACAATAGAATTTATAAAAAATCATTCAGTAAATGGATATAAAAAGGAAATTGATACGAGGATAGAATACATATCGTTTCCGGGTAGAGCTGTTACTGAAGGGGTAGTAAATGCTGTTGGGCACAGGAACTATTATATTCAGGGGAGCCAGATAGAGGTAAATATTTTTAAGGACAGACTTGAAATAACATCACCGGGGGCACTTCTTGGAGTTAGAGAGCTACATAGAGAAAAAAACATATCGAGTATTATACCTAGAAGAAGAAATGAAATAATATGTGAAGTTTTGGAACTTTGTAAATATATGGAAAAAAAAGGGTCGGGTTTTGACAAAATAGAAGCCGATTATAAAGGGAGAGGAGAAGAATATAGGCCATATGTTTCTGCAGATGCACAATCATTTACATTGACCTTGCCTGATTTAACTTTCTCGAGTGGAGTTGTAAGTGAGTCAAGAGATAATCCTGAAGTTTATGTAGAAACTGTTTTAGAAGGGAAAAATGACCTTAAAATATTATCTTTTTGTTTTGGGAAATATCGAAAGGTATCTGAAATAGCAAGTTATGTAGGTGTAAAGCCGTCAACCTTTTTTAGAAAAAATGTAATATCGAGATTAGCCGGCAAAGGCCTTCTCCTTGAAAAGAAAGTAGACAACGTAACTATGTTTAGTTCCAATGTGAATTTGGTAAAACTTAAAGATAACAATATTTAGACGGAAAAAGAGTGTAGAGCCTACGAATTAATGGTTCTACACTCTTTTTGCAAATGTAGCAATGGTAGTCAAGCCTTTTCAACCTTTTCTCATCCTTATCAAGGGAAAATCTGCCCCATAACAGGAGTAATCTCTACTATAGTTCCTTCCGAAAAAGCAAACAGGATGAAGCTTACTATGAATAAGACAGCTATATATCTGATTCCCTCAAACCTCTTATACAGTCTTATAAGCATAAGTATGGCGGCGGTGAACATAACCAGAAGAAACCAGGCTGCTACCAGTCTCCTAGATGTAAAGCCATAGCTTGCCACATATAAGTAAAGCTTGAAATAATCAAGGATGGCAAAGCAGATACCTGTGGCGGCAAAAAGAGTGGCAAAAAACTTCACCCGCTTGTCCTTAAATTCTATGAGGCTATCAGGTGCGAAGAAGAAAAATACACCGAAAACCGAGAAATTAAGCATAAGTATCTGAATAAGTTCATAAAAGCCTTTTACTGCAAGCCTTGAGGCCTCGGGAGCGGTAAAAGAATCAGAGCTTATAACCGGAATCATTGTACGAATCTGGAAGATAAAAAATATTATGTAAATGGTACTTAGGGCAGCAAACACAGTAATTACGGCAAACTTTGGTATGTGCCTGTAGTCTGTAAGCCCGTTAACTATATTTTCTTTCTTAAATTCAGGCTCATTTTTGATGGCTGAACCACCAATAAGCCCCATAAGAAAGGCTCCTACAGGTATGGTAATAATGATTCTTGGCAGCATAGTCATAAAGAAATAGTTGTTAAACAAAGTATCAAATCCCGGCAGCAAGCGGGCAATTCCGCTCATTAAATGAGCAAATCCGCTGTCTACATCAGAAAGCAGGGAGGAAGCAAATAATACAAGCAACAATGTTGCAATTATTGTAAGAATTATAGGCAGATGCTTCTTCTTGTTAAACTTAAAGGTGCGGTTCTTTATGGCATTTACAAAGACAATCACTCTTAAACCTAAATTAGAAAAAGGTATAATGATAAAGGCGGAGAGGAAGTCAAAGAATACCATAGGACCGGTCTTAGCCTCTGCTGTCACACCCATCCTCATAATTACATAGTAGGCTGCATTGCAGTGAAGAAAGAGGAGCAAAAATGGCGAGAAGGAGCTTTCGCTTTCAAATGTTCTCATACACCATAGGATGGAAAGCAGTATAAGGGTAATAAGCCAGAAAATGCTCTCTCTATTTCTTGCTTTATTGTATTTTACAGCGGTAAACTCCGTAATTCCAATGAAGACAAGTGTAAATATAAAAAACCTTAGGTTAAAGTCAAAGCCGCCAACATGAAGAATGATGGAGCGCTCGCCCATGATATCAGGATAAAAATAGGCAAGAACGTAGGTAACAAAGGTTAACAGCAGTAAAAATGGTCTATATACAAATTTTTTCTCATTCATTTTCTTCATCCTCCCTGTATTCTATTATGTCGCCCGGTTGGCAGGAAAGTGCCTTGCAAAGCGCCTCAAGAGTAGAAAAGCGGATTGCCTTTGCCTTGTTGTTTTTAAGTATCGAGAGATTGGCGTTGGTAATGTCTACCTTTTCAGCAAGCTCAGAAAGGCCTATATTACGCTTTGCCATCATCACATTTAAGTTAATATGAATTCCCATAATCGTCCTTTCTTATATGGTTAAGTCAAGTTCTTCCTTCATTGCGAGAGCCTGTTCAAAGGCATTTTTAATCACCCTCACAATGAGCATCATAAAGAGGGCTGCTAAAGTAAGCACAAGGAAATACTTGTCGTAGAGTACAGTTACAATAATTAGAAGTGAACCTGCTGCAAGACAGCCAAAGCTAATGTACCTTAGCCACTTTATGTTCTCGGCGGTAAATACCCGGTCTTTTTCGAGGTTGCTAACCAGCCTGAACATACAAAATAGCGTACATAGAGCAATTATGCCCAAAACATAGCTTATAAAGGTGATGATATAAAATGACAATTCTTTGCTTATATTTATCCTTGCTCCGCCAGTCATAGCTAAAAATCTTGTTATAAGATAGTTGCCAAAGAACATCATTACCACTGAAATAAACATAAGTACAATTATGCAAAACTTGGTTAGAATTATGCTCTTCTTACTGCTTATAAGTGAATCTTTCATACTGCCTCCTTATGGATAATTGTTATAAGCGGATTATATCAGGGTGGGTATTGAATGTCAATAGAAATTTATTGAAAAACGATAAATTAATAATGATAAACGGTATGAAGGCTTGGGCTGTATCTGAGGGAAACAAAATATAGAACTTTAATAAGCCAAGATACTGTATGTGTTTTAATAAAAGTATGGTCTATGACCGTGGATTCAGGCAAATAGCTAAGACTTAGCGAATTTCATTAAAATAATCAGCATAAACCTTGAAAATTAGCCTGAAATTGCTTATAGTATAAGTAAGAGCAATAATGTAAATCTAGTCACAGGAGGTGTGGTATGTTTTCAATAATTTCGGGAGTAGGGGCATTTTTAGTAGATCAGTTCTTAAAGGGACAGGTTGAAAAGGATAAGATAGAGACAGGAAAGCAGTATTTTGGAGACCTTATTACTATCAAGAAGTCAGTAAATAAGGGACTCATTATGAACAACCTTGAAGAAAAACCAAGATGGGTGCTTTCCTGGGTGTCTGCAATGTTTGGTATGACTGCTTATATATATCTGCTTACCCTTGGCAAGAAGCATAGAAAGATAAAGAGACTTGGTTTAGCCCTTATGGTAGGTGCAGCAGCCTCCAATCTCTATGACAGAATCACAAAGGGCGGTGTCACTGATTATTTTGTAATCAAGGGCATACCTAAGATAGTATTTAATCTTTCTGATTTGGTGATTATCCTTGGTGCTGTGATATCGGTGCTTGGTGAGATAGTAGGGGATGATGATTAGTTTAGCGAAAGACTAGAGCTGATTTATTTGCGAAGACTTCCCACACTATATGGGTGTGTGAAGTCTTTGTTAGATGATATAACAAGCAGTGGCCTACCGGTAATTACTAAAGATGCAACCCCACTGGGACATTAAATTCTTCGCAAAAGGAGGAAGCTTTGATAATAAATAAGTAAGTGTCTTGATGATAACGAGTTATAAATTTGAGTTTACAGTGAAAGGAAAGGATGTTATCTAACTATTTTATAAAAGGAGTCAATTGTGGAAATTATTGAGAAAGCTTGCGCTGGAACAGAAGACAAAAGCGACTGTTTAATTACAGTTTCCAAAGGAGAGGGCAAGGTAACTGTTCATTTAATCTCCAATGTGTTATATGAGTATGGAAATCAAATTGTAGATATTATTCATAAGACATTAGAAAGATTAGATATTAATGATATTACGGTTGATGTTGAAGATAGGGGAGCATTTGATTATGTGATTATAGCTCGCCTTGAAGCTGCAATCTATCGCGGCATAAAGCAAACAGATCAGATTCCATGGGGAGGATTGTTTTATGAATAAAAAAAATCGTTTACGAAGAACGATGATGTTTTTGAATGCACAGAAGCCAACTTTGCTAAAAGATCCTTTTATTTATGGACCGGATTCACTTATCTTTGACTTAGAAGATGCTGTTGCGCCGGAAGAAAAAGACGCGGCTCGATTTGTTCTTGCTCATGCACTTAAAAAAGTTGATTACCATAATTGTGAAAAAGTGGTTCGTATTAATGGAATTGATACTCCATATTGGAAAGAAGATATTCGTTGTGCTGTCTTTGCCGGCTGTGACAGTATTCGTATTCCAAAAACAGAATCTGCAGAGGGCGTAAAGGAGGTTGAAGCAGAGATAATAAAGGCTGAACAGGAAGCTGGGGTTGAATTAGGCAGTACCTTACTTATGGCAGCCATTGAATCAGCGCTGGGTGTGTTAAACTTACAGGAAATATGTGGTGCTTCACCGAGATTATTTGGAGTTGCCTTATCGGCAGGAGATTATACAAAGGATTTGCACACTGTGATTACCGGTACAGGAGTAGAGTTAAACGGTGCAAGGCAGCAGATGATTATAACCGCCAGAGCAATGAATGTACAGTGTTTCGACACCGTATATACGGATTTAGATGACATGGATGGATTAAGAAAAGAAACACAGCTAATACATGATATGGGATTTGATGGAAAGTCAATTATCAACCCCAGACAAATTCCAATTGTTCATTCAGTTTACACACCAAGCAGAAAAGATATTATCTTTGCAGATAAAGTTGTGAAGGAAATCGATGAAAAAAGAGCACAGGGGATTGGAGTGTTTACAGTAGATGGGAAAATGATAGACGTTGCTTTCTATGACGGTGCTAAAAGGACAATAGCACTTGCGAAAGCGGCAGGAGTTTATCAGGAGGTGGAAAATGATTAATGCGGTAGGACGAGAGATTCCGCAGGAAGTGTTATCAGAGACTGGTAAAAAAGTCTTTCAGGGTACATATAAGTATGATAGATATGAATATAAGAAAACCGCGGTAAAGTCAAGGGCACGTATTGGCGGAAACGTAAGTAAAATAGAAGGCAGTATTGAAGAAATACTAAAAAAATGTGGTGTCCATGACGGAATGACAATTAGCTTCCACCATCATTTCCGTGAAGGTGACCTTGTTGTTATGCAAGTAATGAATACTATTCACAAGATGGGATATAAGGATATTAAGATTTGTGCCAGTTCTCTTGACGGAGCACAGGATGAACTTGTGGATATGATTGAAGATGGGACTGTCACACGTATAGAAACCTCGGGAGTTAGAGGACAAATTGGAGAAGCAATCACTGACGGAAAATTAAAAGGTATAGCCATTTTGCATTCTCATGGTGGGAGAGTGAGAGCCATTGAGACAGGTGAAACCAAAATTGATATCGCATTTATAGGAGCGCCAAGCTGTGATGAATACGGTAATTGTCGTGGAGTAGGTGGCAACAGTAATTGTGGAGTGCTTTCCTATGCTGCCATAGATGCAGAATATGCAGAATATGTAGTTGCTTTGACAGATTGTATTGTACCATTTCCAAATTTTCCTGCTGATATTAGCATGACACAGGTAGATTATGTGGTCAAGGTTGATGCAGTCGGTGACGCAGAAAAAATAGCAACAGGTGCAGCCAAGCCTGTGACAGATATGAGAAAATTAATGATGGCACAAAGCTGTGCTGATTTTATAGCTTGTACACCTTATTTTAAAGATGGTTTTTCATTTCAAACGGGAATTGGTGGTGCTGCCATTGCAACTGCACATTACTTGGCAGATAAAATGCGTGAATACAACATTCATATGGGTTTTGGTGCCGGAGGGATGTCAAAACCAATGTGCGATTTGTTAGAAGAAGGTCTGGTAAATTGCCTCCTTGACACTCAGAATTTTGATTTGCCCTCTATTGATAGTTTGATTTCTAACCCAAAGCATTTTTCCATTACGACCAAGGAATATGCAGATCCGTTTTGTAAAGGGGCTGTTGTCAACAAACTGGACTTTGTAATTTTAGGAACTTTAGAGGCAGATATAAATTTCAACTGTAATGTAGTTGTGAGCTCAGAAGGAAAGCTGATGGGAGCGCAGGGAGGACATCCGGATACAGCTGCTGGGGCAAAGTGTACTATTGTCATTACACCTCTTTTGCAGGGAAGAATTCCAGCTGTGCGTAACCAGGTAACTACTGTCACAACGCCAGGTGAAACGGTTGATGTTATTGTAACTGACTATGGAATTGCAATTAATCCGAAACGTACCGATCTTCTTGAAGCGGTGAAAGATTCACACATTTCGCTGAAAACTATTGAAGAATTGAGAGATATTGCGTATGGAATGGCAGGAGAACCAGAACCGTTGGAATACGAGGATAGAGTAGTGGCGGTAATCGAATCAAGAGACGGAACTATCATGGATGTCGTTCGAAAGAGAAAAGATAAAACACCGAATTAAGTTTTTTCATTTCTTGACAGAGTATTTTACTGTAATGGAAAGGATGAAGTATATACAGCATTCCAGTTTAAACCGGGAGCTGCGGTAGCCGTTGCAAGAAGAGGTGGAACCACACACATGCTTAACATTGCATCCATTATAGTCATTGCAGTCACAGGAATTAGGTATTTTGACAAGTGAATGCTTTTGTATTTCTCTTGAAATGGTAGAAGGGTATTTCTCGAGGAAATCAGCAATGTTTCTTGCAACGATATCGTTCAATGTAAATGCACCAGAGGTACCTGTCAGAGTAAATGCAACACCATGTTGCATTTAAGTTGAAAAAATACTCTGGAAAAAATCTTCGAACACAGTCAATTAAGATATTCTCATCGAAATGATTTTGTGTTATACTGGACATGGCATAAATCTAATTTGTACAATGGTTTCTTGTCAATTCCATTATACCAAACTGGGCAGGTTTATGCCATTCTTTATTGGCTGAAATATTGAATTTTCAAGGTTTAAAATACCGTATTGGTGTGGGAAGTCTTAGTCAGTTTATATAACTCGACGACTTAGAATTTCTAATTCGGAGCTAATATCATAAATTCTGTAAATAAAGTAGCAAATAAAGTAGCAAATAAAGTAGCAAATAAGAAAAGAATGTCATAGAACGTAGGGGTGGCAGTAAGGCTGGTAAGTGGATTATTATAATGCAAAATCGGGATGAGACTTTGTAAGATAAAATAGCACATTACTAACCGGCTTAATGGTAGTCAGAAGACATCAGCTCCTAATCGGTCTTAGTAGTAAGGGTATAGTAGAAGATAACTGCGCATAATCAAAGAAATTAAGCAGTATATGTAGGTAGGTGGCATGCTAAAATCGCTTGTTATGTCATTCCGTTAATTAAAGAAGAAAAATAGCTAATGAAATAAACTGCTTAATTTGGTATAATTAATCATCACATACTACTAAGGGCTATGATGAAAAAGAAGAATAGTAAAAATCAGGTGGAATTCCACCTGATTTTTTCGCAATTAGGAAGCTGTAAAATATAATAGTTCATTATGTTTGAGACTTAGTAAATTTATTAGCTTCAGAATCACGAAGAATAATCTTATGACAATGCCATATAATTTGAACTTAAAAATAGGTTGAAAATATCCTATAATTTATATATACTAATTGAAAACAAACAAGAAAGGAAAATGCGTAATGAACCTCTTAGGAAATCATTATGCAGGATATTCATATGACTATAGATACAAATACAATGGTGTCAATTTCTGAAGCAAATCAGAATTTTTCTAAGGTAGCAAGACTGGTAGATGAGAAAGGTTCGGCTGTAATCTTAAAAAATAATGTTCCAAGATATCTTGTTATCGATTTTAGTAAGGCTAATGCGGATATTGTCGCATCTGATGATGATGTGCTTAGTATCTCAAAGAAACTGATAGCTCAAAACAAAGAAGCGTATGAGGTACTTGCTAAATGATAAGATTAAGTAAAGAGCAAATTCTTATCTTACACTCTCATCTGATAAAAGAGACGGGAGGAAGTGATGGAGTTAGGGACAATAATCTTCTAGAATCAGCGATAGAGACTCCTTTTCAGTCTTTTGGAGGTATAGAGCTGTACCCATCAATTCAGGAGAAGGCGGTAAGATTAGGATATGGACTCATTAAAAACCATTGCATGGTTGATGGAAATAAAAGAATAGGAGCCCATGCTATGTTAGTGCTTCTTGCTCTAAATGGTATTGAGCTTTCGTATACGCAAAAAGAATTATATGTGGTGATTTTAGATGTGGCAGCAGGTAAGCAGGAATATGAAGACCTGCTTGATTGGGTTAGAGGACATCAAAACTAGATAAGAAGTAATTGTGAGTATATGCACGAAAAGGAGGTAATCGTACTTGGAAGAATATATTGTGGGTTTAGAAAAAGAATTTTCTTTGATAGAAAATGGCTTCAAAGAAGAAGAGAAAAGAGCCTTAACCGATTATAATTCTAATGATAATGAATATATCAAGAAGTTGGCATTTTTAGCTTATAAGTCTGACACATATCAAGTAAGGATGTATGGTGTATTTCTTTTTGGATATTTATCAGAACAAGATGATATTTTAGCATATATGAGAGACGAAGTTTCCAAAGATGACAATTGGAGAGTTCAGGAAGTATTGGCAAAGGCATTTGATGAATTTTGCAAGAAAATAGGATATGAAAAAGCACTTCCAACAATTGATGAATGGTTAAAAAACAATAATCCAAATACAAGGAGAGCAGTTACAGAAGGACTAAGAATATGGACGAGCAGACCATATTTCAAGGAAAATCCGAATGAAGCTATAGAAAGAATTGCAAACTTAAAAGAAGATGCAAGCGAATATGTTAGGAAATCAGTTGGAAATGCTTTAAGGGATATTAGTAAGAAATTTCCAGAGTTGATTAAACTTGAGCTTGATAGCTGGAAATTAGAAAGTAAAGAGATAAAACAGGTTTACAAGTTGGCAAGTAAACTGATGGTATCTCCACGCCATTTATGCCTTTTAAGATGAATCACAAAGTAGCAAATAAAGTAGCAAATAAAGTAGCAAATAAAGTAGCAAAAAAGAAAACAATAGAGTATAATTAATTGTAGTAGAGAGTAACATAGCAAATGAGAAAAACTTTTGCAATGAGAATAACGTGCTTAGGAGATGTGAAGCTATGAATATAGGAGTAGAGACAGAAAAAATAGAATTTAAGAAAACGACTGGTGAACTCAGAGAAGGAATAACTTCATTGGCTTCTATGCTCAATAAGAACGGCTATGGAGTTTTGTATTTTGGAGTTAAGGACAATGGGGAGGTTGTTGGTCAGCAAATTGGAGACAGAACACTTAGAGAAATATCCCAGTCAATAGCAAATTTTATTAAGCCACAGGTTATACCAACCATAGAACATGAATTAGTTGATGACAAAAACGTAATAAAAATCGAAGTGCGTGGTTCAGAAAAACCATACTCGGCATACGGACGTTACTATATGCGATCTGCAGATGAAGATAGAGAATTAAGCCCAACTGCACTGAAAGAGTTGATGGACAGGCAATCCTCATCAGATATTTTGACGTTGATTCCGTCACCGGTACAGGCGCTTACATTTAATAAACTTAAAATTGCATATGTAACAGCTGGTCTGACAGTTGAACAGGCAACCTTTGAAGATAATACAGGGCTGAAGAATGGAGACGGAAAATATAACATGATGGCATTCTTACTTGCTGACGAAAATGATATTTCGATAAAAGTTGTTACATTTGCGGGAAAAGATAAAATGGATCTTATAAAGAGAAATGAGTATGGAGGAACATCCCTTGTTACAGCAATAGACAAAGTGTTGGATTATATGGAATCTATTAATGAAACTAAGGTTACGATGGGAAATCATAGGCGGACAGAAGAAAAATTATTTGACATGCCCAGCTTTAAAGAGGCCTGGCAAAATGCCTGTATTCATACTAAATGGGACAAAGGGAATCCACCGGCAGTTTATATTTTTTCTGACAGAATAGAAATAATATCTACGGGAGGACTACCGGTAGATTTGAATAAGGAGGAGTTTTACAAAGGGATAAGTAAACCGGTGAATTCCAAACTTCAAAAGATATTTGGGCAATTAGGGTATGTGGAACAAACCGGACATGGCGTACCTATCATAATCAATAATTATGGAAAACAGGCTTTTGATATCATGGATAATTATATTAATGTCACTATTCCTTTTAACTATGAAAAAAAGAGTATTATAGGAATAGATGTTGATAATGAAATCAGTATTAATGAGGCGGAACAACGTGTTATCAATTATATAAGCAAAAATTCCAGTATTACGATAAGAGAATTGGTTGCGATAAGTGGATACTCTGATGGATACATTAGAAAAATGCTTAAATCATTAAAAGAAAAGAATGTCATAGAACGTAGGGGTGGCAATAAAGCTGGTAAGTGGATTATTATAATGCAAAATCGGGGTGAGACTTTGTAAGATAAAATAGAACATTACTATCCGGTTTAATGGTAGTCAGAGGAAATCAGCTCATAATCTGCCTCAGTAATAAGGGTATAGCATAAGATAACTGCGCATAATCAAAAAATAAGCGGTATATGTAGGTAGGCGGTATGCCAAGACCGGTTGTTATAGTTAGTGTATGATTATAATTGACAATAACAAAAAAGGAGGACTTCTTAAATGAACGTAAAAACAGAATTTTTAAAAATCATGGCAGAACAAACAGAAATAGCCTTAGCAACATCTGTAGATAATATTCCTAATGTGAGAATAGTAAATTTTTATTTTGAGCCAGCTGAAAATATACTTTACTTCTCTTCTTTTGAAGGAAACGATAAAATCAAGGAAATTAATTCAAATCCTTATGTGGCATTTACTACAATTCCTCACTCAGGAAATGAACATGTAAAAGCTAAGGGGATGGTCAAAAAAAGTTCTAAAACAATTTTTGATGTTGCAGAGCGATTTATTGCTAAAATTCCAGCCTACAAAGATACTATTGAATATGCAGGGGAATCCTTGATATTATTTGAAGTAAGATTTGATACAGCTATAGTTACAAAGGATTTAAACACAATTAAAACATTAGAGCTATAATTTGTTTTCTCAAACAAAATGAGGTACTCCAGGAGGGAAAGTTAATGATAAACTATTGCTATATATATGGAGACAGTGATGAGAAAAATCTGTATTTGGATGTAAGTGACAAAATAAAAGTAGACTACTGTCCAACCTGTAAAATGGTATTAAATCGTAAAGAAGCAATTATGCAGGCAGTAAAGATAGTTAAAATACGGAAAAAGAAATTTTTCTTTACTAGCTTAGATGGAGTATCGATAGCAAGCAGGCGTTTTTTTGAGATATATCATCAATACAATATGAAAGGAATTGAATTTATTCCGCTTGAAAGATCTGAAGGATACTATGTCTGTAAGTTTGTTAATATCATGAAATTTGATGTTGAACAATCAAAATCAATACGAATAGAATATCAAGGTAAAGTGTCATATGGAGTCTTAGATAATGGGAAGTGCGCAATTTGTCAAAGAAGTTTTGGCCATCATTACCCATTCCCATATAGAATGATCGTAGAAGATGAGGGAAAATTAGAACAAAATACCTTTTATCGCAGTGATATTGAATTTGAGGAAAAAAATTATCAAAGCCCTCTTTTATGGGCTACAGATGGTATTATTCAGACATTTACAAAAGAAAAATGCAGAATATTCTACAAAAATGTGGAGGGATATTTTGGAGAGGGCGACTGTGGAAAGTAGAGAGAAATTACCAGCTATCGCATTGCAAAGCAGCTAAGCCTATGAGCAATATAAAGAGGTGGGAGCACAACTTAGGTTGGTTGAACTAATCCCTATATCTCTCAGCAAGCCTCCTAAACCCCTCATAAGACCTCTCTATCACCTTAGTATCCACACAATAAGCTATCCTTGCATATCCCGGGCAGCCAAAGGCAGATCCCGGAACTAAGAGGATTCTTTCCTTCTTAGCCTGCTCAGCGAAGGCCTTATCATCCTCAGGCGTTTTCATAAAAAGATAAAAAGCACCCTCAGGCTTTATGTAGGAAAAGCCGATTTCGTCAAACATCTTCATAAGTTTATTCCTGTTTTCTTCATACACACTTATATCAGCACATTCATCCAGACACTCTGCTATAGCAAGCTGCATAAGGGACGGAGCATTTACAAAGCCGAGTATTCTTGTGGCAGTATTCGTGGCAGAGACCATGTCAGAAAAATCTTCAATCTCAGTAGGGATGACGAGGTAGCCTATACGCTCGCCGGGGAGGGAGAGGGACTTGCTGTAAGAGTAGCAGACCATGGTGTTTTCATAGTATTTAGTAAGATAAGGCACAGTTACACCGCCGTAGACCAGCTCCCTGTAAGGCTCATCGGAGATAAGAAAGATAGCATGTCCTATTTCTGCGCTCTTTTCTCTAAGTACATTCACTATGTTTCTAATATCCTCCTCAGAATATACTACACCTGTAGGATTGTTAGGAGAATTTATTATTACAGCCTTGGTATTGGTGGTGATAGCCTTTTTTAGTTCCTCTGCATCGGGCCTAAAGCCACCTCCTGTATTTGGCTTAAGGGCTACAAGCTTTCCGCCAAAGTTATCAGCGTAATGCCTGTATTCACTAAAATAGGGCGAAAAGGTAATGACCTCATCGCCAGGGTTTAATAAGGTCTTAAAAGCCACGTTGAGACCTCCCGCGGCGCCTACAGTCATTATTATATTCATAAATGAAAAGTCCGTTCCAAACCTCTTATTAAGTGAGGAGGCTATCTTTTCACGGACAGCCTCATATCCTGAATTATTCATATATCCGTGAAGAAAGGTAGGATTCAGATCATCCACTAAGGACTTGATTACGGTCTTTAGTTTTTCAGGAGGGTAGGAGAAGGGGTTGCCAAGGCTGAAGTCATATACATTTTCACTTCCATACTCCTTAGCCAGTCTTTTGCCATCTTCAAACATAGCCCTGATAACAGAGCTTCCTGCGAGTAAACCTTTCATCTTATCTGAAACCATAAGTACCTCACTTTCATAAAATTTTACAACATTTACATAGGATTTCACTAAAAAACCACACTTTCACATTTGACACTAATCTATCATTATGATAACATAAAATTTCAAAAGGTACACATTATTTCTTAACATACAAATATTTATTCTTGGAGGTAAAAATGAAGGTACTTATAGCGGAGGATGATTTTGCGAGTAGGAAGTTCATGCTTAGATTTTTTGAGAAATATGGGGAATGTGATGTAACAGTAGACGGCAAAGAGGCTGTTGAAGCGTATAAGATGGCCATTGAGTGCGGTGAGCCTTATGATCTTATTTGTTTGGACATAATGATGCCCGAGATGGACGGACATCAGGCGCTTAAAACTATCAGAAAGATAGAAGAAGAGAGCGGTATTGCTGAGGATGAGAGAGTTAAGATAGTTATGACTACTGCCCTTAGCGAGACGAGACATGTGACCAAGGCATTTGAAAATGGCTGTACTGCTTACGCCGGGAAGCCTATTAACCAGGATAAGCTTGAGGCTATGCTTAAGAAGTTCAAGCTTATAGAAGAGTAGATATGAAGAAAAACAGTGTTTTGGATGAAGAAGCCTACATCTACAGGCGCCATCCTGAAGAAAGTGAAGGCGAAAAGTGGAAGAAAATGAGCAGAAAGGAAAAGCTAGCTTATTTTAATGACTATTACAGAAATAAGGTAATTATAGGCATAATTGTAATCGGCTTTATTGCGTCATTTTTGTACACCGTTCTTTCGCCAAAGGCAGATGTTGTCGTTTCTGTTGCTGTAGTAAACGATTACTGGGATGAGAATAAGGTTAATGAGCTTCAAAAGCAACTTACGGATATACTGGGGCTTAGAGAGGGTAAGCAGGAGATTCTTATCGATGACAGCTACTACCTTGATGAGTCAGGCATGGGCAATGCAGTTGCCAATACCCAGAAACTTGTAGCAAAGATTGCCGCAGGCGACATAAATGTAATCATAGCAGACAAGGCCAAATTTGATGACTTTGCCTCAAATGGGACCTTCCTCAAGATATCTGAGGTGATAAAGGATGACACTTCATATAAGGATAGGCTTACATCAAACGGCTATGGAATAAGCTTTAAGAAAAGTAAGCTTTTAAGCGAGGCCGCTAGCACCAAAGAAGAAATGATTATAGGTATTGTAGCCAATGCAGACAAAGAAGATTACGAATATATATCAAAAATGGTTAATTATATTTTACAAAAATCTTAAAAAACAAAAATTAAGTGAAATACGCTTGACAATTGATATTGACAAACTTATACTCATTTTGCTGAGTGATAAAAGTGCTTAGCTGTTGCAGATAAAATGTGATTTGAAATGAGGTAGGAATGAGCGGTAATTCATACAGAAACAACAGAAATGCATATAGAAGAAAAAGAAGAAACGAGAACAGAGGCCTGGTTGCCGTAGTTGTTGTTACGATTATGGCCGCAGGTATAATGGGAGCGTACGGATTTATAAGTCTTTTTATGGGTGATAATGGAAGCAATACAAAAAGTGTAGCTTCTACAGGTTCTGCGGTAAATACAGCCACAAATGTGACTTCCTCCTCAAGTACTGCTTCTGATAGTAAGACAGCTTCGAGCGAGACTGAGGAGGCTTCAAGCGGTGATGTAAGCAAAGAAGATACCAAGACTGTAGCCTCTAAGACCGATAAAAAGAAGGATGCCAAAGAAAAAGAAAAGGATGACATCAAAAAGCTTGTTACTGCGTCTAAGGAAGCAGAGGAAGCTTACTACAAGGATACAGTTTTCATCGGCGACTCAAGGACACAGGGGCTTCAGATAAATGCAGGCCTTACAAGCCCTGACTTCTTTGCAGGAAGAGGCTTAAATGTTAAGAATGCACGTACGGAAAAGGTTGTAAAGAATGCAGCAGGTAAGGCAGTGACAGTGGTTGATGCCTTAAAGGATAAGCAGTACAAAAAGGTATACATTTGTTTTGGTATAAATGAACTGGGATGGCCATACACCAATATCTTTGCTGATGAGTATCAAAAGACTATAGATGCCATTAAGAAAATCCAGCCAAATGCTGAGGTTGTGGTTCAGGGTATCTTACCTGTAACTGAGAAGAAGTCTAAGTCAGATAAGATATTCAATATGAAGAATGTGAAGAAGTTTAATAAGGTAATCAAAAAGATGGCTGAAGATAACGGAGAAACCTATGTGGACAATTCTCCTGCCGTAGCCAACGACAAAGGATACCTTCCGGGTGATGTAACTCCTGACGGAATACATATGAATAGGGAATATTGCAAGAGAATACTTGCTTATATCGTAAATATGAATTATTAAGAATGAGGTTAAGAAGATGAAAAAAACAACAGGCAAAATCAAAATGTTAGCGGCACTTTCAGTACTTACTCTTACAGCGAGTACTGTACTCTACGGCTGTGGAGGAAGTGGTGATACAAAGAAGACCAGCACTACTACAAGTTCTGCTGCGGCTTCAGCAAAGAGCAGTCAGGCTGCTGCGGTTGATGTAACAAAAGTAGCTGACAGACTTCTAAATGAAATAAAGTATGATGATAAGCTTGCTGAGGCAGAAAAAGAAAGTCTTGATGTCATTTATCCGGGGCTTCCAAAGGATAAGATAAAAGCTATGAAAATATATGTATCAAGCTCAGGAGGTACTTCAGAAGAGATAGCTGCATTTGAAGCGGGTGACGAAGAAACAGCTAAGGAAATCGAGACAAAGCTTAAGGAAAGAGTTGAGGCTCAGAAGACAAGCTTTAAGAACTATGTGCCTGAGGAGCTTAAACGCCTTGAGAATGCTCTTGTTATCCGCAAAGGAAACTATGTTTACCTTTCAGTATCAGGAGACCCTGACAAGGCAAAAAGCATTATAGAAGAAAACTAAACCCAAAATCTATGGGGCAGGTTCGTGCCGGAAGGAGCGTTCCTGTCCTCATTATTATGTATTGGAGAGACTTATGATATTTGCAGTAGACATGGGAAACAGCAACATTGTTCTTGGCTGCCTTGGCGGGAAAGAGCTGATATTTGAAGAGAGGCTTGCCACCAACCTGGGTAAAACCAGTCTTGAATATGCTATTATGTTTAAGAACCTCTTTGAACTCTATGGGAAAACTCCCACTGATGTAGAAGGAAGTATCATATCTTCTGTAGTTCCACAGCTTACAGATACCATAGCGGAGGCTGTAAACAAAGTATGTGGGAAGTTTCCCCTCATAGTAGGTCCCGGGGTAAAAAGCGGAATCAACATAGTGATAGACAACCCTGCACAGCTTGGCGCTGACCTCATAGCAGGCGCAGTTGCTGCCATTTACGAGTATAAGCCTCCTTTTATTATTATTGATATGGGTACTGCTACAACATTTAGCTACATAAATGAAAAGAAGCAGTTTATGGGCGGTGCCATTATGCCGGGAGTTGTGACAGCTCTTAATTCCCTTGTAAGCGGCACTTCACAGCTTATAAGAATCAGCCTTGAAGCACCAAAGAAGGTGATAGGAAGCAACACCATAGACAGCATGAAGAGCGGTACCATATATGGAAATGCAGCTATGATAGACGGTATGATAGAGCGAATAGAAGAAGAGATGGGGAGAGAACTCCTGACTATAGCAACGGGAGGGCTTGCAAAACTGGTCGTGCCGTATTGTAAGAAGAAGATAGTAGTGGATGATTCACTGCTTATAAAGGGGCTTGGACTTATCTACGAGAAGAACAGGGGTAAGAATTAGTGAAATAATTGTGTATTGCTTGCAATTAAAGCTCGACTTAGATATAATTGTATACAATGAAATTGTGTTAATGAGTTAGGGAAAGGAAGTTGAATGGACGAGAATAAGAATAAAAAACCTGGTGATAACAACTCGGGCGGAGGAATGAATAAAAAAGCCGGGATAATCACCATTATAGCGACAATTATTATATTTTTGACCTTCATCTATGGAATGCAGCTTATAAAACAGGGAATCAATAAGGAGATAACCTACAATGAGTTTGTTAAGATGATAGATGACGGCAAGGTGGAGTCGGTTGTGCTTAAGCAGGGCAAGATTGAAATCACGCCTAAGGGTTCAGCCAATGATATATATGCGCCAACTTATTATACAGGTTATATAGGTGATAATGACCTTGCAGAGAGGCTCCTTAAGGCAAATGTGAAGGTAAGCTCGCCGGTAGCGGATGCTTCTCAGGGCATACTTGAGTTCTTTGCTATCTATATCCTTCCTCTTGTGGGGATTTGGGTAGTTATGTATCTCCTTTACCGTTCATTCTCAAAGAATGCAGGCGGTATGATGGGAGTAGGAAAAAGCAATGCCAAGGTATATGTTGAGAAGCGTACAGGCATAACCTTTGCGGATGTGGCAGGTGAGGACGAGGCCAAGGACTCGCTTAGAGAAATGGTTGACTTCCTTCACAATCCTAGAAAATACGCTGAGATAGGAGCTAAGCTTCCTAAGGGAGCCCTTCTTGTAGGACCTCCGGGAACCGGTAAGACCCTGCTTGCAAAAGCAGTTGCGGGAGAGGCCAATGTACCTTTCTTCTCACTTTCAGGCTCTGACTTTGTGGAAATGTTCGTAGGTGTAGGTGCTTCAAGAGTAAGAGATTTATTTAAGCAGGCACACAGTATGGCGCCTTGTATCATATTCATAGACGAGATAGATGCCATAGGTAAGAGCAGGGATTCTAAGTATGGTGGCGGCAATGACGAGCGTGAGCAGACATTGAACCAGCTTCTTGCAGAGATGGACGGATTCGATGCCAAATCAAAGGGAGTAGTTATACTTGCTGCGACAAACCGTCCTGACGTGCTTGATAAGGCTCTTCTTCGCCCGGGACGATTTGATAGAAGGGTTATAGTTGACCGCCCTGACCTTAAGGGAAGAATTGCTATACTTAAGGTACACAGCAAAGATGTACTTATGGATGACACGGTAGATTTGGATGCAATTGCGATGGCTACAGCAGGGGCTGTTGGTTCAGACCTTGCAAATATGATAAATGAAGCTGCCATTATGGCGGTAAAGGCAGGAAGAAAGAGCGTTGGGCAGGCTGACCTTTTTGAAGCTGTTGAAGTTGTTATAGCCGGTAAAGAAAAGAAGGATAGGATACTTGGCAAGGAAGAAAAGCGTATAGTTGCCTTCCATGAGGTAGGACATGCTCTTATAACTGCATCTATGAAGAACGCTGATCCGGTACAGAAGATAACGATAGTGCCTAGAACAATGGGTTCACTTGGCTATACTATGCAGCTTCCTAAAGAGGAAAAATTCCTTCAGAGTAAGGAGGAGCTGGAGACAGATATTGTTACCTTCCTTGGAGGAAGAGCTGCTGAAGATGTTGTGTTTAACTCGGTGACGACTGGCGCAAGCAATGATATTGAGCGGGCTACAGCCATTCTTCGCTCTATGATTACTCAGTATGGTATGTCAGACAAATTTGGTATGGTAGGTCTTGAATCCATAGAGAACCGTTATCTTGACGGAAGGGCAGTGCTTAACTGTGCAGATGAGACGGCGGCCAGGATAGACAAGGAAGTCGCAAGGCGTATGAAAGAATACTATGACAGGGCTGTGAACATCATCAAGGAAAATAGAGACGCACTTGAGAAGATAGCAGAGTACCTCATTGAGAAGGAGACTATCACAGGTAAGGAATTTATCAAGATGTACAGAGAGATAAAGGGACTTCCTGAGCCTGAGGATGAAAAGGAGGATAAAGCTGAAGATAACAAAACTGATGACAATAAGGCTGATGTGGCTGTGACAGAGGAGATAAAAACAGATAATGCTGTCACGGAGAATCCCGTAAAGGATGAAAGTACAGATAAAGTAGTCGAAAACACTACTGAAAATGCCGGTGATACAGAAAAGTAATACAAAAATAGCAATACAAAAAAGGACTGTTACAAAAGAAAAATACCTGATAGGTGGTCTGTAGGACCAGATAACTTATTGGTGTATACTCATTCTGATGTAACAGTTTTTTTGTTGCAAAATTATAAACTGATACAAGGGTTAAAAGTATAATATTCGATTGTTGAATGTTTTAAAGGGTATTTTAGAATCACTGAAACTGATTATTGATATATCTAGTTTCACTATTGATAAGTGGGCAGAAAATGTGGTAAACTGATACTGGATTTTAGTGTCAAAATATTAAATTAAAGGTGAAAAGATTATGATAAAACTTGAGAGAACTTCTGTCCTCAACCTCGAGAATGCGATGAGGGGCGCTAGAAACCCTATGAATTCCTGGGATAGAACGGATAGCTATTATGATGAGAACAATAACTACATTTTAGGCGAAAATGACCTTGGCCTAGCTACAAAGCTTGCTAAGGCAGGGCCTGACCACAGGAAGTTTATCAGACAGATATTTGTGTCGGTTGACATAACTGCACCGCTTTACTGGTGGAAGGAGTATGATACCTACAAGGTGGGTACAGTAGCCAACTCCACAAGTACCATGCATAAGATTCACTCTAAGGCATTTGAAGAAGCGGATTTTTCTACTGACCATATGACAGAGGAATCAAGAAAACACTTTTTCTCCTTTGTGGACTATATGGAAGAGGTAAGAAAGAAATACGTGGAATCAAAGGATAAGACCTACTGGTATGACCTTATCCAGATGCTTCCTTCAAGCTACAACCAGCTTAGAACCTGTACCCTAAACTATGAGACCCTTTCGAATATTTACTATGCGAGAAAGGCTCATAAGCTTGATGAATGGCACGTGCTTTGTGACTGGATCAAGACACTGCCTTATGCTGAGGAATTAATAATAAACAGACAATAAAATATTTAGGAGGACAAAATGAGTAATATCGATAACTTATCAGTAAATGCAATCAGAGTATTGTCGGCAGATGCTGTACAGAAGGCGAATTCAGGACATCCGGGACTCCCTCTTGGTGCGGCTGCGATAGGATACGAGCTTTGGGCCAATCACATGAACCACAACCCAAAGAATCCCAGCTGGGAAAATAGAGACAGATTCGTACTTTCAGGCGGACATGGCTCGACTCTTCTTTACTCATTGCTCCATCTTTTTGGATATGGACTTACTCTTGACGACTTAAAGAATTTCCGTCAGTGGGGCTCTAAGACTCCGGGACATCCTGAGTATGGGGTTACTACAGGAGTAGAAGCATCCACAGGTCCTCTTGGTGCAGGTATGGCTATGGCTGTGGGTATGGCTATGGCTGAGACTCATCTTGCAGCTAAGTTCAACAAGGAAGGCTATCCTGTAGTTGACCACTACACCTATGTACTCGGTGGCGATGGCTGTATGATGGAAGGCATCAACTACGAGGCATTTTCGCTTGCAGGCACACTTAAGCTAAACAAGCTTATCGTGCTTTACGATTCAAACAAGATATCTATTGAGGGGAATACAGACATCGCTTTTACAGAGGATGTACCTGCCAGATTTAAGGCTATGGGCTTTAAGGTGCTTGAAGTAAAGGATGGCAATGACATATCTGAAATCGGAAAGGCTATAGAAGAGGCTAAGGAGGATAAGGAAAGCCCTTCATTTATCAAGATAAATACAAAAATAGGCTTTGGTTCTCCAAAAGAAGGTTCAGCAGATGTTCACGGAGCGCCACTTGGTGCCGATAATATTATTGCAATGAAAAAAACTCTCGGCTGGCCAAGTGAAGAGCCTTTCTTTGTACCTGACGAGGTATATGAGAACTATAAGGCAAAGGCAGAGAACTTAGCGAAGAAGGAAGAAGAGTGGAGTAAGCTCTTTAAGGATTATTGTGAGAAATTCCCAGAGATGAAGACTCTTTGGGATGAATATAAGGATGAAACCAAAGCATGTAAGCTCTTAGATGATGAAGACTTCTGGAGTTATGAGGAGAAGGCTGATGCAACCAGAAACCTTTCGGGAAAGGTGCTTAACAAGCTTTCAGCCAAGCTCCCTACCCTGTTTGGAGGTTCAGCAGACCTCGCTCCGTCTAACAAGAGCTATGTTAACGGCGCAGGAGACTATTCTGCAGAGAATTATGCCGGAAGAAATGTACATTTTGGTGTAAGAGAACTTGCAATGACAGGTATAGGCAATGGTCTTGTGCTTCACGGACTTAAGGCATATGTATCCACCTTCTTTGTATTCAGTGACTATGTGAAGCCTATGGCACGACTTGCCTCACTTATGGAGATACCACTTACCTTCATACTTACACACGATTCTATCGGTGTAGGAGAGGACGGACCTACTCACGAGCCTATAGAGCAGCTTGCTGAGTTTAGAGCCATGCCTAATTTCAATGTATTCCGCCCTGCTGATGCAACTGAGACAATAGCTGCCTGGTATAGTGCGGTTACTTCAAAAGAGACACCTACAGCCCTTGTACTTACAAGACAGAATCTTCCACAGCTTGCGGGCTCTTCAAAGGAAGCGCTTAAGGGAGGCTATATAGTAGCAGATTCTTCAAAAGAAACTCCTGATGCAATCATCATTGCAAGCGGTTCAGAGGTTAGCCTTTCTATCGAAGCTAAGGAAGCCCTAGCAAAGGAAGGCATAGATGTAAGAGTTGTATCCATGCCTTGTATGGATATCTTTGAGAAGCAGCCCCTTGAATATAAGGAAAAGGTACTTCCAAAATCCGTGAGAGCCAGGGTAGCAGTTGAAGCCCTCTCAGAGTTTGGTTGGGGCAAGTATGTCGGACTTGACGGAAAGACAGTCTGCCTTGACAGATTTGGTGCTTCCGCCCCTGCTGATGTACTCTTTAAGGAATTTGGCTTTACAGTTGACAATGTTGTAAAGGCTGTAAAGGAAGTAATTAAGTAGATTGAAATATTGTAAAATGGCTTTATAAGGCCCTGAGAGAACCATTCTTGCGAAATTTACCTAAAATATTATAAAAATACAACCGGAGGGGACTAACATATGGTAAAGTATAGGAGGATAGGAACTACAGTCTTATTTATGTGCTTAAGCATTTCAATTGTTTTAATAGCTTTTTTTGGAGTACTTTCAGTAACCAATATTTACAGTATATCTGACAAACAGATTATCTCTATGGAAGACAGGATGAGGGAAGACTATGATGAGATGATTAAAGGCCAGGTACAGTCTATAGTCAGCTTATTAGATCCGATTAATAAGCAGATAGAGGAAGGCAAACTTACCGAAAAAGATGGTAAGGAGTTAGCTGCAAGCATTATTAGAAGCGCAAAATACCTTGAGAGTGGGTATTTTTGGGCAGACACCACAGAGGGAACAAACGTGGTACTGCTAGGAAGTGCTGTGGAAGGAACAGACAGAAGAGGACTTACCGACCACAATGGCTTTAAAATTGTTGAGAAGTTCCTTGAGATAGGAAATGGTGAGGGTTCAGGCTTTTTAGATTATTATTTTCCAAAGGCTAATGAGACGGAGCCATCTCAGAAAAGGGCTTACGTTCAGATATACAAGCCATTTAACTGGATAATCGGAACAGGAAATTATGTTGATGAATTTGCGAAGGTAGTGGCAGCAGAAAAGGAAGCAACTTCTAAGACAGTCGGAGGGGTTGTGGGCATTATTCTTGTAAGTTCTGCGATTCTTTTATTTGGTACAGTAGCACTTAGCTTTGTATTTAGAAGCATCATATCGAAGAAGGTAGATAAGACGCTGACGCTTGCAAAGAAGATATCAGAGTTTGACCTTACAGGCTCAGAGTGTGAGATTCCGTCATTTAGGGGAAGACCTAATGAGCTTGATGGATTGCTTAAGATGGTATGTACTGTAAGAGGCAATCTCGAGGAAATGATAAGAAATATATCGGGTAATGCAGGTAAGGTTGCTGATGTAGCGGCTAATATGGCTGTTACGGTAAATGATACCAACAAGATGACAAAAGAAGTAGCTACTGTTATGTCGCATATCTCTCAGGGCTCAACGGAACAGGCTGAGAACACCGCAGAGGCAGCAGAGGCTACAGGCAAGACAGGAGATACTATCAATGCCATTGCCGCGATACTTGGAAAACTTGATGAGTCAATAAGCTCTATAAATGACAGGAAAGATGAAGGCTTGAAATTACTTGCTGAGTTAAATGCAGCAGGAAAGAACAGCTCTGAAGCCTTTGGCGCTATGAAGGTGATGACAGGAGAAACTAGCGATAGTGTGGCTAAGATATCACAGGCAAGTGAGATGATTCAGTCCATTTCAGATCAGACCAACCTTCTTGCGCTTAATGCTGCAATCGAGGCTGCAAGGGCAGGTGAGTCAGGTAAGGGCTTTGCGGTTGTGGCTGAGGAAATAAGAAAGCTTGCTGAGCAGTCTGCATCCTTTACTAAGGATATCAGAGAGGTTATCGAAGGCCTCAGACAGAAGTCTGAAGACTCAGTTGCCATGATGGAGAAGGTAAACTCAGAGATAGAGAAGCAGACTATTATCAGATCTGAGACAGACAGTAAGTTTGCTGAGATAGCAAAAGAGGTAGAAATAGGAAGAACAGTAACAAATGAACTTAAAGATTCTGCGGCTGTTCTTGAGAAAGAAAACCGCCACCTGATAGAAATGGTTGAAAGCCTTTCTTCGATTTCAGAGGAAAATGCAGCCTCTACAGAGGAAGTAAACGCTGCAATAGACGAAGAGGCTGAGGCTATGAATAACATCGCAACAGCCCAGGAAGAGCTGGCAGATATTGCAGATATGCTAAGGGCGGAGGTTGCAAAATTTAAGATATAAAGGATGAGAATATATGGTAAGAGAGTTAGTAAAGGATCAGTTTTTTTTAAGGCTCAAATCAGAGCCTATGACTAAGGATGATATGGCTGTAGTGGAGGATTTGAAGGATACCTTAAGGGCTTATTCAGATGAGTGCGTAGGTATGTCCGCCAACATGATAGGAGTAAATAAAGCTGTAATAGCCATTCAGCCTGAAAACAGTGATGAAATGGTTGTTATGATTAACCCTAAGATAATCAAGAAAAGCGGAGCTTATGAGACAGAAGAGGGTTGTATGTGCCTTGATGGTGAGAGAAAAACAACCAGGCATAGAAACATCACAATTGAGTACCATGATGAGGAATTCAAGAAGCATATCAAGCTCTATAGCGGTTATATAGCCGAGATTATAGAGCACGAGTGTGACCACCTTGAAGGAATTATCATCTAATGATATCATAGATACAGGGGTGAAATCCGGAGTATGTATACAGATGCCGGATTTCTTATCCTGTGGTGGTATATGGAATGAAGTAACGGGTATTATCCACAAAGTATGAATAAAAGAAGGAGGAATCAGGCGTGGAAGATAAATTAGAGGAGAACTACAGAGAAGAGCTTGAAAAACTGCTTCTTGCAAAGGACTATAGAACACTCAGAAAAAAGATGGAAGATATGAACGTGGTAGATATAGCCTTTGCCATGGATGAGATGGATGATGAGGACTCATTAAAGCTCTTTAGAATACTTCCAAAGGATATGGCTGCTGATGTATTTGCCGAACTGGAACTTGACGACCAGCAATACATAATCGCTTCTATGTCTGATACTGAGGCATCACATATTATTGATAACCTCATGGCGGATGATGCGACTGACCTTCTTGAGGAAATGCCTGCCAACGTAGTTAAGAAGATTCTTGCAAAGGCAAGCCCTGAGACCAGGGCAGATATAAACCACCTTCTTCGCTATCCTGAGTATAGCGCGGGAAGTATAATGACTGTCGAGTTCATAGACCTAAGAGAAATGATGACGGTTGAAGATGCCATACTTAAGATAAAGCGAAGAGGACTTGACTCTGAAACAGTAAATATCTGTTATGTAGTTGATAACCAGCGTGTACTAAAGGGAACAGTAGCGCTTAGATACCTTCTCATAAGAGAACCTGATGAACTTATTGGCGACATTATGAATACCAAGGTCATCAGTATCAATACTCACACTGACCAGGAAGAGGCCGCGCTTACCATACAGAAGTACGGATTTACCGCGATGCCTGTGGTAGACAATGAAAACCGAATGGTTGGTATAATCACCGTGGATGACGTAGTAGACATCCTTCAGGAAGAGGCAACAGAGGATATTGAGAAGATGGCAGCTATTTTGCCATCAGATAAACCATATTACAAGATGACGACCTGGGAGACCTATAAGAAGAGGATGCCTTGGCTGCTCTTCCTTATGATATCTGCTACCTTTACCGGAGCTATTATAACGGGCTATGAAGATGCACTAGCCTCGTATGTTATACTTACTGCCTACATCCCTATGCTTATGGATACGGGTGGAAACGCGGGCTCACAGGCAAGCGTTTCGGTTATCCGTGGTCTTTCACTAGGAGAGATAGAATTCAGTGAAATATTTAAGGTCATTTGGAAAGAGATAAGAGTTGCAGTACTGTGTGGGGTGACGCTTGCAGGAGCTAACTTCATTAAGCTGCTTGTTATAGATAAATTAGCCCTTCCGGTAGCATTTGTAATATGTGCAACCCTTATTGTAGTTGTTATATTTGCAAAATTTATCGGCTGTGTACTCCCTCTGGTTGCTGAAAAAGTCGGCTTTGACCCTGCAGTTATGGCAAGCCCTTTGATTACAACCATAGTGGATGCAGTGTCGCTGACGGTATATTTTACAATTGCAGTGTCAGTACTTCATATAAACGTTTGATAAGAAAGTGAGGAGATTTATGCGTAAGACTAAGATTATTTGCACTATCGGACCTGCTAGCGAAAGCGAAGAGATGATAAGAGGACTTTGTAAGGCAGGTATGAACGTTGCGAGACTTAATTTCTCACACGGAAGTCACGAAGAGCACAAGGCAAGAGTGGAAAGAATAAAGAAGATAAGGGCAGAGCTAGACATTCCTATTGCTATTATGCTTGATACCAAAGGACCTGAGTACAGAATCGGTGTATTTGAAGATCATCAGGTGGAGCTTCATGAGGGTGACAAGTTTACATTTACCACAGATGACATAATCGGAGACAAGACTAAGGTTTCCGTAAGTTATAAAAATCTTGCAAAAGAGCTTAGAAAAGGTGACACAGTCCTTGTAAATAACGGACTGATTGAGCTTAGAGTAGTTAAGACAACAGCAGTAGAAATTGAGTGTGATGTAGTTACAGGAGGTATCCTTTCAGATAAAAAAAGTATGGCATTCCCCGGTAAGCACATCAAACAGGAGTACTTATCTGAAAAGGATAAAGAAGACCTTTTATTTGCCATAGATAACGACCTTGACTTTATTGCCTGCTCCTTTGTTTCAGTTAAAAAGGACCTTGAGGCAGTTCATGAGTTCCTTGATGCAAACGGTGGAAACGGTATCAGCCTTATTGCAAAGATTGAGAATCAGTCAGGCTATGACAACATTGAGGATATATGTGAGCTTTGCAGCGGTATCATGGTTGCAAGAGGAGATATGGGTGTAGAGATTCCTTATGAAAGACTTCCTGCTATCCAGAAAGACCTTATAACCAAGTGCAGACTTCTTGGAAGAAGGGTTATTACAGCAACAGAGATGCTTGAGTCTATGATTAATAATCCTCGTCCTACAAGGGCAGAGGCTTCAGACGTGGCCAATGCGGTATATGACGGAACTTCTGCAATCATGCTATCCGGTGAGACAGCAGCGGGACATTATCCTATTCAGGCTGTTGAAGCTATGTCTAAGATTGCTGAGAATACAGAGCAGAATATCAACTACAAAAAGAGATTTTACAGTGGCGACTTCATCATCAAAAATG
The DNA here is from genome assembly GCF_016651435.1 of Catonella massiliensis. Taxonomy (NCBI): domain Bacteria; kingdom Bacillati; phylum Bacillota; class Clostridia; order Lachnospirales; family Lachnospiraceae; genus Catonella; species Catonella massiliensis. The sequence continues at coordinate 91,263 of NZ_JAEPRJ010000001.1, forward strand.
AGCCTGATGCAATCTCACACGCTACCTGCGGTATGGCTATAGACATTGAGGCAAAGGCCATCGTTGCCTGCACCATCTCAGGTATGACTGCAAGACTGGTTTCAAGGTTTAGAGGACCTGTAGATATAATCGGCCTTACCACAGATGAGAAGACTTGGCGTAAGCTTGCTCTTTCCTGGGGTGTAATACCTAAGATGTGCGAGAGATTTGAGTCAACTGACGTTCTCTTCTATTCTGCAAAGAAGGTAGCAGAGGAAACTCTCCAATTATGCAAGGGCGATAAACTTGTAATCACAGGTGGAATTGCAAATGGTGTATCAGGAAGTACTAATCTTATAAAAGTTGAAAATATTTAACACAGACTAGACAGTAATACATGATGATGCGGGTGCCAAATATTTTGGCACCCTCGTCATTATAAAGATACTTTAATATGGAGATGCCTTATGGAACAGATGATTGTACTTATATCGAAGGTCTGTGTAATACTTGTACTAATACTTGTTTCAGTAGTCGTGGAGGAGTATATAAGCTTTAATAAAGATATAAAATCAGCCCTTGGAATGGGAACTCACGGTGGTTACGGAAATGAAGCTTCGTACAAAAAGACCTCAGTAATGATATTGACTCAGATTATACAGGGTGCTTTGTTTGCGTTTCTTATATATATTGACAGCACAATATCGTTCAAGGGCCTATCAGAGCCGGATATCATTTATGATGCAAGGGAGGTCATCCTCAATCTTTCTGTTATCTATGGACCTATAACAGTTACAATTACAGCAATTGCAAGTATAATTGCAAGAATTATGAGGAATCCTTATAATTCTATGGTGCCGGTTGTCTGTATTATGTGTGCATACATAATGGAAATAAGTTATTTATATTATCTAAAGAAGAAGGGGAAGAAGCTTCGTGTTGTAGATTTTACTGTTATGGCTGTTGTTACGGGACTTATAAGTAATATTGGGATTTACATTACTATCAGGGAAGATATAAAGACCGCAGCAACCTCGGCATTTATGCTTATGTTTATATACCCTTTATTTTCTATATCTGTGTACAAGATTATAGAGGCTATCAAAAAAAGTAACAACCTTGTTTTTGAGCTATATAAAAGTGACGAGAAGTTTAAGACCATGAATGCTGAACTTCAAAAGAGATTAGATGAACTAAAAGAAAATGAAGCACATTTTAAGACCATGTTCTATTATTCAGGGGAAGCTATTTTTCTGATTAAAGACAACAAAATAGCTGATATCAACAAGTCCGGATTGAAGATGCTTGGATATAATAACAGTGAAGAGGTGATAGGCAGGGAGTTTTCTGACTTTGTTATGGAACTAAAGCGCAGCGGGGATGATAGAACAGAAGATGATATAGATGAGGTATTTGCCAGAGTTGCCGAGGGAGAAACTATCAAGAAGGAAATGCGCATTGAGACGAAGAATCTAACCAATGTACATATAGAAGCTTTTATGATAGACCTTAAGACTCCTAATAACGAGTTTATATATATGTCTGCAAGAGATATCAGCATAAGAAAGGTACGTGAAAATGAAATACTTCAGAAGTCAAGATATGATGAGCTGACCAATGTAGCAAACAGGAAGTATTTTAATGAAGTTACGAGTAAGATGATTCAAATACCTGAAAGCTATCCTATCTGTTATCTTATGGCTGATATCAATGGCCTCAAGCTAACCAATGACGTCTTTGGACACGCTAAGGGAGATGAACTCATAGTAAAGATAGCCTCTGTTCTTAGCAGCTGCTGTAGAAATAGTGATATAGTTGCGAGAATAGGCGGGGATGAGTTTGCTATATTGTTTACCAATACTGATGCAGGGATGGCAGCCTCTCTGGTTGACAGAATAAATAAAAAGCTTGACAGGCAGGATTATGACTCGGTTAAGCCTTCTGTGTCTATGGGATATGCTGTTAAGAAAAGTATTGATGACGGTGTGGGATTTGACAGCATAGTAAAAAGCGCAGATGCCATGATGTATATAAATAAGTCTGCGTCCAGGGAGCAAACAAGGAAGATTTTCCTTGATAATATGCTTGACAAGCTATATGAGATCAGCCCTGACGAAGTAGTAAGGTACAAGGAACTTCGCATCATGGCTGAAAAGATAGGGAAGATGTATAGCTTTGAACCTGTTGTAGAAAAGAAGATAAACAATCTGATAACGTATGTAAATGTTGGTAAGCTTATAACACCGCGGATTGAGTGGGAGATGAAGGGAGAGAATATATCTACACTTAGATTCTCTAGGAAGTTACTTGAAAATACAGCGGTTATCTTAAACATTATCAGCAACTCTATAAATAACATTGTAACCACGGAAGAGCTATTTCTACTTAATGAAAACTGGGACGGAAGCGGGGAGAAGTATAATACGTTAGGAGATGAGATTCCTCTTGAGGTTAGGGTATTTAGGATGATTTATGATATATACTACTTAAAAACTCATAAAGAAATAGTAGGAATACTGTCAAATGATGAGATAATTGCACTTATAAGGTCGGAAAGCGGCAAGCGCTATGACCCGAGGCTTTGTGAGTGCAGATGGGAGGAGATTCTATAGTGAAAATAGATGGAGTACTGGATGCCATTAAAAAAGGTGGTCTTATACCCTATTCAAAAAGCATTTATAGAAAAAAGAAGAAGGAAATAACAAAGAAATTACTTGAGAACTCTAAAATTCTAATGATAGACCTAAACCTAAAGCCTGATGAGATAAATAGAAAGCTTAGTAAGGCAAGGGAAGAGTTTGTGGCATTTTATGATACAGATGCTGTGTTTGCTGAGGATTATTTTAAGGAATTACGGGATGAACTGAAGAAGAATCCAGACACAGGATATGCCACAGGTAGGTTAATTGCTAGAAACGGCGAGCCTGTTAATCACTTTGGAAGTATTAGTAAGGAGATATACAGGTATGATGTAAAGAAGGAAGTGATGGGAGGACCTCTTCTTATCGGAACTCTTTGCAGAACTTATGTAATTAAAAATAATAACATTAGATTCAATGAAGATATGGCTTATTGCAAGGCGGAGCTATTTGCCACAAAATATATGGAAAAGTCATCTAAGGGGCTGATAGTAAGTAAGCTTAGCTACACTACAGGCAGGGGACTTGATGAAAGCTCGGCTAAGATGGGGCAAAGCCACAACAAAAGCTGGTATTTTGCCACTACTAAGGGCTACTTAAACAACCTTATAAAGGATGGTAAGCTGTCTAAAATAGCCCAGTTTGGATTTTTATACCTAAGCTGCACCAGATTTCTTTCAAATAAAAACGAGTATGTTAAGCTTGTATTTGACAGCGACGAGGAGAGAGAGGAATATCTTGCAGAAGTGGGTGCCGGAATGAGGCTTGTAAGTGATGACATACTCTTTATGAGGGCAAATGCACTTAAACTTGACAGAAACCTAAGAAGATACTTTGCAATGCTTAGATATCCTGAAAAAGAGGTCAGGCTTGAGTATAAAAAGCTTGACAACAAGGGAGTAATAAGGCTTAAAGACTCAGAAGGCGGTATAGTAAATGAGATAAGCGGGTTACGTCCACTGATTAATACCTTGGAATACAGACATAAAGAGGGCAAAGAAGGGCTGTTTATCAAATTCAGCCTCCCTGACTATATGCCTTCAAAGGATTGTGACTTCTATTTTATACGAAGCAGTGAAGAAGGCAGAGTAAAGGTGGATGTAAAGAGAACTACTGAGCTTGCGGCCATTACTACCTTCTTTGATAAGGAAATATTTAGAAGGGATGCCTATGAAGCTTTTGTGCCAATTATTGATTCTAATAAGCAGGAGATATCCCTTCATTTACTTATATCAGGTGATGAGTATGAGCTTAACCTCCACTTTGAAGACGTATGGCAGAGTAAGCTTGAGAATGGAAATGCGGCTAAATACTGGTATTTTAATGGGTATATAGCAAGGAAGGAAAAAAAGAGCCTAACAGTCACTAAGGCCGATGAAAAGGCTAAGGAAGAAGCAGAGAAGAGATATATAAGCTATATCGAGAATAAGCTTGAGGAAACGAAGCCTGAATCAGACGATAGGGAGATGTTAACCGGTATCCTTAGGTGGAGGAAGGCGTATTTTGATAGATACAATGAGTTTTCTAAAAAGCGAATCTGGATATACTATGACAAGAGCTATAAGGCGGGGGACAACGGAGAATATGCTCTTAGATATGCGAGTACAGTAGATGACGGAATCGAAAAAGTATTCTACATTGAGAAATCATCCAAAGACGGAGAAAGGCTTATAAAGGAAGGCTACAAAGTAATAGAGCCGGGAAGTGAAGAGGGTGTCCTCTATGCACTGTTTGCTGAGGTTATATTTATGACTCATATACCTCCTTTCCACAAGCTTGGCTTCAAAAAGGAAAATCTGGTATATTTCAGGGATTTGTTAAAGCCTAAGATAATAAGGATGTACCATGGTTATCCGATTACCAGAAGTTCATCTTACGCTCAGATGGGAAGCAATTCTACTGCGGTATTGGTAGCTTCTAACTACGAGAGAGAGCTATATACCAATGAAGATAACTGTTTTAGGGAGGATCAAATCATAGCTTCCGGTAATCCAAGGTATGATGATCTAATAGACGACAGTAGAAATCAGATACTGATAGCACCTACCTGGAGGCCTGCCCTTGTAGGCAAGACCTCACCAAATGGTAAGACAGAGTATAACCCTAAGTTTAAGGACAGCAGCTTCTATATGCTCTACAACAAAGTCCTCACCGACGAAAAATTGCTTGAGACTGCAAGGAGAAGGGGATACAAGATTAAACTCTTCTTCCATCCAAAGTTTGATGCTCAGACAGTTGACTTTGAGACTACAGATGTAGTAGAAGTGCTTAGCCCTACAGAAGATATGGACTATGTTACCATAATGAAGCAAAGCAACCTTATGGTAACGGATTATAGCAGTGTTCAGTATGACTTTGCCTATATGAGAAAGCCTGTGGTATATTACCACGACCCTGTGCTTCCTTACTGGAGAATAACCAATTTTGACTATGAAAAGATAGGTTTTGGAGACATCTGCACCTCGGCAGATGAGCTTGCTGGAGTGCTTTGTGAATATATTGAAAATGACTGCAAAATCAAAGAAGAATACAAAAACAGATATGAGAGCTTCTTTGTTCAAAACGACAGAAATTCAGGCAAGAGGCTGTATGAAGCAGTTAGAAAGCTTACGGAGGTAAAAGAGTGAAAAGAGTAATTACTTATGGGACTTTTGATTTGTTGCACTACGGCCACGTAAACCTGTTAAGGAGGGCAAAGGAGTATGGGGATTACCTCATAGTTGCCATATCTACAGATGAGTTCAACTGGAATGAAAAGCAGAAAAAATGCTACTTCTCTTATGAGCAGAGGAAGCAGCTGGTTGAGTCTATCCGCTATGTTGACCTAGTGATTCCTGAGGAGAGCTGGGAGCAGAAGCTAGAGGATGTGAAGCTCTACAAGGTGGACACCTTTGTGATGGGAGACGACTGGAAGGGAAAGTTTGATTTCCTAAAGGAGTACTGCGAAGTAGTCTACCTGCCTAGAACACCTGAGATATCTACAACTCAGATTAAGAATGATTTGCAGAGATAAGATGCATAGTTCTAATATCTATATTATTTAGCAATGCCTTAGATGATAAAACCAGACATTGAAAACGGACTTATCATTTAAGGCTGTTTTTAATAAATAAAGCTTAAAGCATATACAATATGGAGGTATAAAATGGCATATTTACAAGTTACTTATTTTGCAGAGCACCTTGAACCTGCAATCAAATGGATGTTGGGGCTATAAAGAAGCCGGTAGCTGTGTGAAAAAAAGTACAGCATCATCATAAAGAGGAAGTATATGATAAAAAAAGGAAATTATAATAAAAATACAAAAAAGTCGGATAAGGTGGCAAAAAACGAAGAGAATGAGAAGATATCCTGGAAAGCAGGAAATATGCTCTATCCTCTGCCTGCAGTTATGGTAAGCCTCACTGACAAAGAGGGAAGAAGCAATATCATCACCTTAGCCTGGGCAGGAACTATATGTACCAATCCACCTATGCTATCGGTTTCCATAAGGCCTGAGAGATATTCTTATGACATCATAAAGGAGACGGGAGAGTTTGTAGTCAATCTCACAACCAAAGCACTTACAAGAGCAACAGACTATTGTGGAGTAACATCTGGTAGAAATGTGGATAAGTTCAAGGAAATGAAGCTAACCAAACTTGAGTCTGAAAAGGTAAAGGCTGTAGCCATAGCTGAAAGCCCTGTGAATATTGAGTGTAAGTTAAGGCAGGTAATGGAGCTTGGAAGCCACAGCCTCTTTATAGCAGATGTGGTAAATGTAAGAGTGGATGGGAAATATATGGACGAGATGGGAAGGTTCAACCTAAAGGCAGCAGACCTTATTGCCTATTCCCATGGAAGATACTATGAGCTTGGGAAAGAACTTGGCTCATTTGGATACTCAATTAAAAAAACAAAATCTAAGACTAAAAAAGCGTACACTGAAGAAAAGGGTGGTCTAAGAACAAAGGCTGCTTCAGAAGGAAGAGGGAGAGATACTAAAAAGAAAGAAGATAAAAGTAAAACTACAGTAGGTAAAAAAGTGAAAGGTAGACGGAAAGCGGAGGTGTGAAGAAATTATGAAAAACAATATAACCCTCATAGGTATGCCTGGAGCAGGTAAGAGTACGGTAGGAGTTGTGCTTGCCAAGGTGATGGGATATAGGTTTGTAGACAGCGACCTGGTTATACAGGAAAAAACAGGGAAGCTGCTTTCTGAGATTATAGCTGAAAAGGGCACAGAAGGCTTTCTTCAGGTGGAAGATGAGATAAATGCAGGCCTAACCTGTGAGAAATCCGTTATATCCACAGGTGGAAGTGCGGTCTACTGCAAAAATGCAATGGCTCACTTAAAGGAAATCTCTACAGTAGTCTACCTCAAACTCCCTTACGAAAAGGTGGAAAAAAGGCTTGGCAATCTGAAGGATAGAGGAGTAGCCCTAAAGGAAGGTCAGACACTTAAAGACCTCTATGAAGAACGCTGTCCACTATACGAAAAATATGCGGATGTGGTTATTGACGCTGATACTACTTCTGTAGAAGGCTGTATGAGAAGAATTGTAGATGGAATTAAGTAAATAGATGGCAAGAATAATTGTCAGAGGAACAGTAATCTGATATAATTTTTATGTTGTCGCACTCCCAATCTGACAGCAGAAGGGAGGTGATAGCTTGTCTGATATTATTCTCCAAATAATTGTCTCCGTTACAGCGGATTTGGTTAGCTACCTTATTTGCAAATGGCTAGACGGAGGTAAGGGCGACAATTAGCATATTTAAGTTTACTCAACTATAAAGAGAAGACCCCCTAAGATGTGTAGTGACACTTAGGGGGTCGTTCAAATTAGCTTGTCTTATTCTCCAAATAACTAGCTACAGTGATTATACAGCAATTTAAAATATTTGTCAAACCAGAAGAAAGAAGAGCAAAATGTAAAGAAAACATTAGAAATTCTTGTATAATAATTAACAATTATATGGTATCATCAAACTAGAACAGCTATAGGAGGTAATTACATGGAAGAGGTACTTAGACTTACGAATGTGAATAAGAGCTTTGGAGAGCATCATGTTCTCCATGATGTGAGCTTTGCAGCAGGAAGGGGAGAGCTTATTGGCTACATAGGGCCAAACGGAAGCGGCAAGTCCACAACTGTCAAGCTGATGCTTGGGATTCTTGGTGGCTACACAGGTACAATTGAGGTATTTGGCAAAAATATCGAAGAAGACCTGGTAAGCTACAAGAGGAAGATAGGCTATGTTCCTGAGATTCTATCCCTCTATGAGAGCCTTACAGGGGAAGAATATATCTCTTTTTTATCCTCTGTTTACGAGCTTAGCAACTGGAGAGGCAGGATGGAAGAGCTTGCGGAGATATTTCAGATAAATGATGCACTCACCACCCGTATCTCAGGTTATTCAAAGGGTATGAAGCAAAAAATAGCCATAATAGGAAGCCTTATACACAACCCTGACATCCTCTTCCTAGATGAGCCTCTAAATGGTATGGATACTAATAGCGTGGCTGTGTTTAAGGAGGTGCTTAAGACACTTACCAAGCAGGGTAAGACTATATTTTATTCCTCCCATATTATGGAAGTGGTGGAGCAGATGAGCAGCAGGGTTATCCTTCTTAAGGACGGGGCTGTAATCGCAGATTCAACAGTTGAAGAGCTGAAAAACAACAGTAAGGGCAGCAGTATGGAGGATATTTTCAATGACCTCACAGGCTTTACAAAGGGACACGACCTTGCAGCCAAGTTTGTAGACACACTGACCGGAGGTGAGACTATTGAAGATGAAAAATAGTGAACCCTTTGTGCTAAAGCTGGTGGATAAATGTGTAAAGCCGTTTTTAAGCAAGGACTTAAACTATAGCCATATTAGGGAAATGCTAAGGCTAAAGCTAATTATGGATAGCAGAAGGGTTTCTCTGGTTCTGCAAAATAATGGGAAGAAGATAGGGAAAGAGCCTAAAAAATCTATGCTTCTAACCTGCCTGGTTTATATGGGTTTAGGAATTTTTATTGCTTCTATGCAGGTGATGCCAAATATGTTTGGAGCTAATACAATCAGCTTTGCCATGCTTATATTCATGCTGTTTTCTGTCTATATCAGTGAGTATTCAGCGGTACTCCTAGATACTACAGAAAAGTCATTTTACGGGGCACTGCCAATTGGGAAAAATGAGATAAGTACGGCAAAAAACATACATATAGCTTACTATATAGGAACTATAGCAGCAGCTATGATGCTGCCATCTATGATTGTAGGCTTTATTTCTAAGGGAATCCTGTATGGCTTGGCTTTTACCTTAGTTTCGATTGTGATTGTTGTCGTTTGCCTTCACCTGGCAGGAGTTATTTACTATCTCCTTCTTAAGATATTTTCAGGAGAGAAGCTAAAGGATATACTAAGCGGCTTTCAGATATTTATGACAATAGCGATAGTACTCTCATATCAGATTGTGCCAAGAGTCATAAGTATAGCAGGCTTCTCAAAGGGACAGATTACATACTCGCCATTTTACTTTTTGCTGCCATCAGCTTGGTTCTCCGCTGTACTGGAGAGCTTATTTGGTGCAGGTGGACTATGGTACATATATGTACTAGCAGGGATCACAGTGCCTGCAGTTATCTTGCTTGAGGTGCTTTATAAGAAAAAGGTAATGCCTGAGTTTGAAGGAGAGCTTGACAAGCTTACGGAAACCGCCAAGGAAAATAAGACGCTTTCACCATTTTCAAAGCTTATGTGTAAGCTCCTTTCAAAGGATGAGCAGGAAAATGCCTTTATGAAGCTGGTGCTGATACAGGTATCAAGAAACAGGGATATGAAGCTTAAGCTCTACCCACAGCTCGCCAATGTATTTATTCTGCCTATAATAATGGTTCTGCCACAGATTACAGGGGAAAAGGGGCTTGCAGGCTTTATAGAAAACTTAAGAGAAGGAAGATGGGGACTGGCTCTGCTTTATTTTACAGGGTTAACGTCTGCGTCTATCTATATGATCATAGGACAGACTGAAAATGCAGAAAGCATAATGTTTTACCAAATACTTCCAATTGAGAATCTAAGCAAATGTATAAGAGCCGGAGTCAAGGTGGTGCTGTTTCGCTATTTGACACCTATATTTGTGGCTCTGTCAGCCCTTCTATTAGGAGTTTATGGCTTTGTAGCTATACCTGATGTGATACTTGCCTATCTGTCATTTATCTTCGTAACCGGTTTTATAATACGCATAAGTGCCTGGATGTTGCCATTTTCTTATGAATCAGATGCTGCGAGTGCAGGAAATAATTTATTGATGTTTTTTATCAGCCTCTTTGTATTTGCTGCATTTGGCTGGGTACATATATTTTGGCTTAAAACCCTAGGGCTGCAGCTAATCGGGATAGCGGTTATGATACTAGCCAACCTTGTATTATGGAAGTTCTTTATGAATAAGAAATACACTATAGCAAGGGGATAAGATATATCAGGAGAAAAGATTAAGAAAAATGAAGAGATAAGTGACTTATGACGTACAATAGCTTGTAGGAAGAGTATAGGTAGAGCATATAAAAAATTTATAAAAAGTATATAAAAAGAGGCTGCCACCATAAGAACGGTTTATTCTTAGGGTAACAGCCTTTTTAATTTGATAGGAAATTTCTCCAAAATTCCCTATCAAATTAAAAACTCTCCGAGGGATCGCACTGCGGCGGATATGTAGATGTCGCTCACGCGACCCGCCGCAGGCGGTGAATCCTGCGAAGCAGGATTTTTTCTTGATCCCCAAAGCTACGGGGAAGTTAATCTTATTTGTAATCTGCTAATTTTACACATTTAACATATGTTTCTTATGCCTATGAAGTAACATCGTTAAGCTAGAACTTAATCAGTCCAAATACGCTTGCAATCGAGCTTACAAGAATGATAAGTATACAGATAAGTGCGAGGTATTTGATAAAGAACTTGTAAATACCTTTACGCTTAAACTTAGATGATGTTTCTACCTCTTCGACTATCTTATCCACTCCAACTACATATACTATGAGAATACAGGTGGAGAGGGCGGCTATAGGCATCATGAGGGAATTTGTAAGGAAATCGAAGAAGTCAAGGATTGACATTCCAAGTATCTGTACAAAGTCAAGCATACCAAAGCCTAGAGCTGAGAATGAACCAAGTACCACTATGATGATTCCTATGACCACGCACGCTATATTACGCTTCCAGCCAAGCTGATCCTCTAAGGTAGATACACAGGACTCAGCAAGTGAAATAGCACTTGTAAGGGCTGCAAGAAGTACGAGGAGGAAGAATACTACACCGATGATTCTTCCCATTCCCATGCTTGCAAATACCTTAGGAAGGGTAATAAACATAAGCGAAGGGCCTGCTTTTAGTTTCTCAGGGTCTCCGTTAAAGAAGGAGAATACCGCAGGTATTATCATAAGACCTGCCAAGAAGGCTATAGCTGTATCAAAAACCTCTATCTGAGAGGTAGACTGCTCTATGTCTACATCTTTCTTCATGTATGAGCCGTAGGTGTAGAGAATACCCATAGCTATGGAAAGGGAGTAGAACATCTGCCCCATTGCGGCAACTATGGTCATCCAGGAGAAGTTGTCAAAGTTAGGTATGAGGAAGTACTTCACACCCTCAAGGGCTCCCGGCCTTGTTACTGAGTAGATTGAAACTACGACTGCAAGGATAACAAGGACAGGCATCATCATTTTTGAAACTTTCTCTATACCATGTTCAACACCTGCAACAATTATAAGAAGTACTACAAGCGTGAAGATAAGAAACCAAACTTCCACACTGGCACCTGCTGTAATAAAGCCTGTAAAATAGCTGTCTTCTGCTAGAGCATCTGTGCTTCCACGAAGATACTCAAATAAATACTTAAATACCCAGCCGCCTATTACGCTGTAGTAAGGGATGATGAGCATAGGAATGACGGCATTTATCCAACCGCCTATCTTAAAAGGAAGGGACTTGCCAAAGGCGCTAAAGGCACCTACAGGGCTCTTTCTGGTAAGCCTTCCAAGGGTTGTCTCAGATACAATAAGCACATATCCAAATGTAAGCATAAGGATAAGATACACAAGGAGGAAGATGCCTCCACCGTACTTAGCTGCAAGATAAGGGAAACGCCAGATATTACCCAGGCCTACGGCAGAGCCTGCTACAGCAAGCACATAGCCAAGCTTCCCCGAAAAGGAGCTTCTCTCGTTATCCCTGCCAAACGGGTCGAGGCTATTTTCCTGATTGTTTTCGTTATTCATTTGTAATACATCCTCTCAATTCTATACTTTATTTTTTCCAAATTCCACTTTTCCTTGCAGCCATACCTGCCCTCTAAATCTTCTGCCAACCAGAGGTTCGCCAAGCAGATCCTCGTCATTGATAGCTACATAGAAGTCAAGTCCATTACAGTCCAGTAGCATTTCAGTTGACTTCTCCCCTGTCAGGGTATTGGTATGTGGAATTACTTCTTTTATTATTCCAAGTATGGTATAGTTATCGGACTCAGAACCAAAAGGTATGAAGCTGGTCTCAACTATACTGTAGACATCCTCATTCTGTATTCGTCTTGTAATCATAGAATAGGTGTCAAAGTCAAGTAACGTAAGAGCATTGATTGCATTCTCATCACCCTCTCTGGCTGCCTGCAAAAGGCTTACGTGCTGTTCGGAATCTGCGGCCTGTGCTCTCACATGTTCAGCTGTCCTTAGTATAGGCAGGAGAATCTTTCCTGACGTAGAGAGACCGGAGAGAGTAAGAGGCATTTCCTTACCCGATTCTTCCTTTGACGAGAGATAATCTACTGAGTTTTGCAGGTAAAATATGATAGAAGAGCCAAAACGCAAATCATCACACATACCTGTATAAGCATCAGTATCCACCCTCTTAAATATGGATACCTCCTGATAACCACCTGACTTCTTCCCAATGAGGTATGGAAAATAATGTTCCAGGTGGAAGAATCCTTTATCATCATACTCGCCACGAATTGTAATTCCCATTCTTTCAGAGAAATCAAGACTTCTTTCTATAATCTTGTGGTGGCTGTCATCTGATGAAAATGCATGTTTATCAAGGGTTGGGTGAGTCATGACCAGCCCAAGCACCTTGTCAAGTTCCTTTCTTGAAGTGATATTGGAAAACCCTACGGTTCTTAAGAAGCTATGCATTAGCTCACCTCCCTCTCAGTATAATTGTACTTATGTTTCATTATAGTTTAAGTGCACTCTGCAATTTGCCCACTACCTCTTTAAGAGTACCATCTTCAAATGGGCTCTTAAGTCCGACCTCGGCTAAGAGTCCTGTAAAGAAGTCCTTCGCACCAAGGTTGCAAAGCTTAAGATAGCTCTTCCAGGCAGCCTTATAGTCATTATCCATCATTACCTTGTACTGGAAGGCGTTGGTCTGTGCCAGTACGTAGTCGATGTAGTAGAATGGGCTGTCATAGATGTGGCGCTGTTTCTGCCAGAAACCACCTGCACTGTAGTACTCGTTTCCTGAGTAGTCAAGATGAGGCTTGTACTGCATCTCAAGCTCTCTCCACATCTCATTACGCTGCTTTGGAGAAAGTCCCGGATTGGTGTAAGCAATATCCTGGAATTCATCAACCATGGTTCCATAAGGAATGAAGGCTGCGGCTGACTCAAGATGCATATCTATATAGTCCTGCTTTCTCTTGCCGAAGAAAAGCTCCATCCAAGGCTCGGTAAAGAATTCCATAGACATCGAATGTGTCTCAGCTGTCTCCATGGTGATTTCGCTATGCTCAATGATAGGATCATCCACCATACAGAAGCCCTGGAAGGCATGTCCACACTCGTGAGTCATTACATCTGCATCATCAGCGGTTCCGTTAAAGTTGGCAAATATAAAAGGAGACTTATAATCAGGAAGATAGGTCATATATCCGCCTGTCTGCTTGGTCTTTCTTCCAAGCACATCAAAAAGCTCATTATCACACATAAAGTTAATGAACTTAGCTGTTTCAGGTGAAAGCTCATTATACATCTTTCTTCCTGCAGCAAGGATATCATCAGGAGTGCCGATAGGTGCAGGGTTTCCGTTGTTAAAGTACACGCCCTCATCCTCAAAATGAAGCTTATCAAGGCGGAGTCTCATTCTACGTCTGTCGTGTAATTTTTCCGCAAATGGTACGAAGTCACGCTTAACCTGCTCTCTAAAGCGCTTAACATCTTCTCTGCCATAGCAGTTACGGTTCATCCTATAGTAGCCAAGCTGAATGAAGTTGTCATAGCCAAGCTTTTCAGCCTGTGCTGTTCTGTTCTTCACAAGCTGGTCATAGATGTCGTCAAGCTCTTCTTTATGGTTGGTAAAGAAGTCGGTATATTTTTTCCATGCCTCTACTCGAATCTTCCTATCACAGTTGTTGAGATATGGAGCCATAAGTGAAAGATTGAGTGTCTCACCGTTCCAGTCTATCTTGGCAGTAGCAAGGAGCTTGTCATAGCGGCTCTTTAAGGCATTCTCCTCCTGCATAAGAGGCACTATCCTGTCGTCGACAGACTTCATAGCTAACTCCAGGTTCTTAAAGGCAACTTTTCCTATCTTGCTCTCTAAGAAGCTTCTATACTCTGAGTTGTAAAGCTTCTTGCCATATTCAACAAGCAATGACTGAAGCACAGGACCGTTCTCGTCATAGTAATCATTTTCCTTGCTATAGAACTCATCTGTCACATCTATTGAGTGGCGGATCTGGGCAAGTGTCATCTGTGTGAATATGCGGTTCACAGTTTTATAATACTGTTTATGTACTTCAAACTGTTCTTCTCCTGACTTGGCGCCATCAAAGTCTTCCATCAATCTCGCAAAATCAGCCTTAGCTTCTTCGATATCAGCCCTTTTATAAGGCATTTCACTAAATTTCATATATTTTACTTCCTTTCCGTAAGGTACATGTCTGCAACTTATAATGTTAAGCTATTTTCAGATGAAAATCAAGCTATAAGAGAAAAAAAGTGGCCATCCTTACCATTATTTTATATTCTATAGAAAAACGGTAGGGGAAGCTGGGCGAGATATGTATTGGAAACTGATGTAGCGAGATTTGTTTACTATGGAGCAAGGGTGTTTGGACTTGTACCTTTAATCACAGCAGAAATATAGGACTTCTTAAAACACTGACTGAAGATGATATAAAGAAGATATATGAGATGGCTGTATAAAAACGGGGCTGTCACATTGATAAACGCTTAAAAACATAGTGTATTCTTAGTGGAAAACATCTATGGATATGTGTTTATTCTAAATGTGACAGCCCCTTTATAGACTTTTATAAGTTTCGTTTCGCATAAGACTAGCCTTTAAAAACATCATATCAGCAGGATTCTTTCTTGTATAACCTTTGGCTCGTAAGGGCATTTTACAAATTGTTATAGTAATGAAGTATCAAGTCCCTCTGCTAAGGCAATGGCAAGCACTCCGGGACCTATGTGGCAGGCAACTGAAAGTGAAAGTGGCTGCATTTCAATCTCATAGTCCGGGAAGGCTTCCTCGACTTCTTTTTTCCATTCTAAAGCATCATCAAGATAAGCCCCGTAGGCAATTAAAAGATGAAGATTTTTCTTTGCGGCTGCATCCTTAAAGCGGCCTTCCATATCCTTTCTAATAGCATCTATCATGGTTTTCTTAGCCTGTGCCTTACCTCTGCATTTTGCGTAAGCATCTAACTTATCTCCCTGAATCTGAAGCACGGGCTTTAAGTTAAGCAGAGTTCCTATAGCTGCGGCAGCAGGTGTGATTCGCCCGCCTTTTTTGAGGTATTTGAGGGTATCAAGAGATACATAGATAGCTGAGCGGTCTGCCGTTCTTTCAAGGTATTCCTTGATTTCTTTTGCATTCTTACCCATCTTCGCAAGCTCAAGAGCATCAACCATGGAGCGGTACTGGGTGACAGACACTCTTCTGTTATCTACTACCTGAACCCTGCCGTCAAAGTCCTCTGCGAGCATGGCAGCAGTTGAAACTGTGCCTGAAAGTCCGCTTGATATAGGTATAAATAGAACCTCATCGTGAGTTTTAAGGAGTTCATCCCAAGTATCTGTCATATCTCCGGGTGATGGCATCGAAGTCTTTACATCTACAGCATCATCCTGAAGGGCAGCATAAAACTGCTCATGCGTCATAGTAACACCGGCAAACTCTATTTTGTCATTTATAAAAAAAGGAGATGGCTGGATGAATACACCCATTTCCTTTGCTTCTTCCATAGAAATTCCTGCATTACTATCTGATATTATTGCAATTTTCATTAAAATCCCCTATCCTTATTATAATGGTAAATGATACAGGATTGCATAGCCTTACTTCCCGCAATCCATTCAAAAAATGATATGTTTAAACATTAGCCGATATTTAGACAATAGTCAATATATAAATCGAAATAATGTGATTTTTGGCAATATGCCGAAGTGGATATAATTGTGGTTTAATGAATATCATCATATTCCCGCCAGTTTGCTATGGGGATGCGACAAAGCAGAAGATAGAAGAGGTAAATATGACTACTGATGAGAAATGGATGAGACAGGCTATAAAGCAGGCTAAAAAGGCGGAAAAACTGGAAGAGGTGCCTATTGGCTGCGTTATTGTTCTTAATGATAAGATTATTGCAAGGGGATATAACAGGAGAAATACTGACCATACCTCGCTTGCACACGCAGAAATGATGGCAATAAAAAAAGCCTGCAAAAAAATAGGTGACTGGAGGCTTGAGGAATGTACTCTCTACGTAACTCTTGAGCCCTGCCAGATGTGTGCAGGAGCCATAGTGCAGTCTAGAGTGAAAAGGGTTGTCATAGGGGCTATGAATAAGAAGGCAGGCTGCGCAGGCTCTATATATAATCTCCTTGAGGAGGACAGGTTCAACCATAAGGCAGAGGTAACAAGGGGAATACTTGAAGATGAGTGTGCAGAAATGATGAGTGAGTTCTTTAGAGGGCTTAGGGCGAAAAAAAAGCCATGCATTTTGCTTCGAAACAGCTTCACAGACGGTACCTAAGTGAAGAACTCAGCCCAGGCTCCCTTACGGCACATGAAAGATTTTGCTTAGTGCTGCTTTGTTCCCAACCTGACACGGTTCACAAGCTCTCATTGCGTAAGACCAAGACTTCAACATCCTCCGCCTAGGGCGGCTCTGCAAAGACTGTCCCTCAGACAAAATATCACCCCTACTAGAGCGGATTGTAGGTACAGGGCACCGCTATCTCCCCGGCTGCATGGTAGTAATAGTATAGTGAAAATAAGACTTTATGTCAAGTGGGATAATAAGCCTGTCATTTTGTCGCTTATAATCAAATACCAGCTGTGTATTAATGTAAGCATTAGGAGAAAAGAGGAGCATAAATATACTGACAATATTATATGTGCAATAGAAAAAACTGACAATAACTTGACCGATATAATTGAAAGTGTTATATTTAAAGTGACTATAGTTATTTTGTAGAATTCTTTTGCGAAAAACTACACAGAGAAAGAGGTGAGGGTATTATGAAAAGCATAAAAATAACAAAAAGAACAGTATTCTATATTTTGCTTGCAGTTTCTTTGATAATGCTACTGATAGCATTATTCCCGCCAGGAAAAGTGGTAGACTCAGGAATCTTATCCACGGCAATGGGAAATTATGAGTTTAGCATAAGAGAAAGGCTGTTGGTAGGAGCACTTGGATTGTCGGTATGGTTAATAATATATGGATTTTTCATAAAGAAGCAGACTCTAGAATGGATAATAATGATAATATTGTTCATTCCACATGTAATATTGATTTTAGTAATGAAAGAATATTCTCACGATATAATGTATATGCTAAGGATGTATTTGTTAATTCTTAGCTTTGGATTTATAGCGATTAGAGGGTAGTATCGAATTGACACCTTTCTATATTTTAGGATAATATAAAGCCAGCTTTAGAATTTTCCTAAAAATGAAGTGTACCCTGGGATATATGAGGAGGCATTATGAAGAAGAGAATTAAACCTATAATAGCTATAGTCATAGCGATAATTATTGCTTTTACCATAATGGCAATACTAATGGGCATTTTTATATTCAATATTATAAGATCTGAAAAAGAGAGAGAAGTCGGTAATGCTTATTTTAAAGTCACAATTCCGGATGGATGGAAAGCAGATGGAGAAGATAGGGAGGAATATGCCCCAAGTGGGGAAAGCTGGGTGAGTGATGGTTTATATATTTACCCTAAAGAATGTAGTGATGAGAATCAAAGAATATATATATTTAGAAGTGTAAGTCAAGTATCTGAAGATGGCATGGAAGATAAAAGCTATAGTAAAGAAACATTTATTACTAAGGGTGGTATAAAGGGAAAAGTATATAAAAGTAATGATATTTTTTCATGGATGGTATTATACGATGTGGATGAGTTGGGTGGATACTATGGTGCAAATGTCTATTTTGATGACAAATCCATAATAAGCAGACACGAGAATGAAATAATGGATATATTAAAGAGTTTAGTGGTAAACAAGGAGCAATCGGAATAAAATCATTCAAAGGAAAATAAGCAGGTATTTATAGACTGATAAATTAGAAAAGTGATGGAAATATCAATTACAGATTTCCATCACTTTTATACTTTATCCAACCCTTAATTTGAATTTCATCAGGGCTTTTTCATCATCCACAGGGATTTTAGCAATGTCGGCGCCGAGTTCTTTTAGCTTTTCTTCAAAATGCTCGTATCCTCTCTCGATATACTCTATCTGGTCAACCTCGCTTACTTCCTCAGAACAAAGGCCTGCTATCACAAGGGCTGCTCCGGCTCTTAGGTCAGGAGAACTAAGCTTTGCGCCTGAGAGCTTCTCAACACCGTCTATAATGGCATTATTTCCCTCTACTTTGATGGTAGCACCCATCTTAGTAAGCTCATCAGTGAACTTGAAACGGTTCTCAAATATACTCTCAGTGACAACACTGGTACCACTTGCCATAGAAAGGAGGGTAGTCATCTGAGGCTGCATATCGGTAGGAAAGCCCGGATAAGGCAGAGTCTTTACATGAGTATGGGTCAGTCTCTCTTTGGCACAGACTCTGATAGAATCATCAAATTCATGTATTTCAGCACCCATTTCAAGCAGTTTTGCAGTAATTGCTTCCATGTGTTTTGGAATCAGATTCTTTACAAGGACATCACCCTTTGTTGCAGCAGCGGCCACCATGTAAGTTCCTGCCTCTATCATATCAGGTATAATAGAATATTCACTTCCGTGAAGCTTCTCAACTCCAACTATTCTGATTACATCAGTACCTGCACCCTTTATGTCGGCACCCATACTGTTAAGGAAGTTGGCTACATCTACAACATGAGGCTCCTTAGCCACATTTTCCATTATGGTCTTGCCCCTCGCAAGGGTAGCCGCAAGCATGATATTAATAGTAGCACCTACGCTTGATACATCAAAGTAAATGTGGTTTCCAATCAGCTCATCAGCTCTTACAGCAATAAGGCTGTGCTTGATATCAATCTCTGCGCCGAGTGCCTCAAAGCCCTTGATATGCTGGTCTATAGGACGGCTGCCAATATTACAGCCACCGGGGAATGCCACCTTGGCATCTTTGTTCTTGCCAAGAAGAGCGCCGAGAAGATAGTAGGAAGCTCTTATCTTTCTGATAAACTCATTATCTACACAGAAGTTAGTAATGGTTCCACCATTTATCCTAACTGTATGATTATCTATTCTTTCAACAATGGCTCCTATTTCTTCAATGGCACTAAGAAGCACCTGTATATCACTAACATAAGGAAGATTCTCTATCTTAACCGGCTCGTTACACATAATGGCAGCGGCTAAAATACCAAGCGCAGCATTTTTAGCTCCACTTATAGAAACTTCGCCAACGAGAGGCCTACCGCCTCTGATTACATATTCATTCATCTTAACCCCTTTACTAGGTCTTTTAAGGTATAATAATTTTAATTAGAGTATGTGAAGATATAATTATCACATGTATCACTCAATTATAACGAGTAAGTAGATAAGTGTCAATATTTCGGGTAGAGTTTGACAAAATGAGGGCGCTGTATTAAAATTATAAAGTTAGAAAACAACTGTAAATATTTGCTTTTCAGGCAAAGAAGGCAGGTAAAATTTGCTTCAAATTATCCTGGTGAATTTGCAGAGTAGAGGGTTGTAAAATGGAGCAAATAATTTGGCTTTGATATATTTACCCTGAAAAGTCAGATATTTGAGAAATAAAATGTATAGAAAGAGGGAAGAAAATGGCAAAAGATAAGAAAATGGTAGAAGAAATTACTTCTATGAACGAAGATTTCGCGCAGTGGTACACCGATGTTGTTAAAAAGGCTGAGCTTGCAGATTATTCAAGCGTGAAGGGCTTTGTAGTTCTCAAGCCTTATGGCTTTGGTATTTGGGAGAATATACAGAAAACCCTTGATAAGATGTTCAAGGAGACAGGTGTAGAAAATGTATGTATGCCACTTTTGATTCCCGAAAGTCTTATAAATAAAGAAAAAGACCATGTTGAGGGCTTTGCTCCGGAGGCAGCCTGGGTAACACATGGCGGCTCTGAAGAGCTTCAGGAACGACTTTGTGTGCGTCCTACCTCAGAGACCTTATTCTGTGATTTTTATTCAAAGGATATCCGCTCATACAGAGACTTACCTAAGGTTTATAACCAGTGGTGCTCAGTCGTAAGATGGGAAAAGGAGACCAGGCCATTTCTTCGTACCAGAGAATTCCTCTGGCAGGAAGGACATACTGCACATGCTACAGAGGAAGAGGCTCAGGAGAGAACCATCCAGATGCTAAATGTCTATGTGGACTTCTTTGAGAAAGAGCTTGCTATCCCTGTGATCAAGGGACAAAAGACCGAGAAGGAGAAGTTTGCCGGTGCAGTATCTACCTATACTATCGAGGCTATGATGCACGATGGTAAGGCTCTTCAGTCAGGTACAAGCCACAACTTCGGTGATGGATTTGCAAGGGCTTATGATGTTACATTTACAGATAAGGACAACACTATAAAATACTGCCACCAGACCTCCTGGGGAGTAAGTACCAGAATGATAGGTGCCCTTATCATGGTTCACGGCGATGACAACGGTCTCGTGCTTCCTCCAAGGATTGCGCCTACACAGGTGATGATAGTTCCTATTATGCAGAACAAGGAAGGTGTGCTTGAGAAGGCGAATGAGCTTAAGGGAAGGCTGTCCGCAGACTTTAGAGTTAAGCTTGACGACAGCGACAAGACACCGGGCTTTAAGTTCGCTGACCAGGAAATGCGCGGTATCCCTGTGAGAGTGGAGATTGGGCCTAAGGATATAGAGGCAAATAAATGCGTGGTGGTAAGAAGAGACAATCACGAGAAGCTTGAAGTTTCTCTTGATGAACTTGAGGCAAAACTTAGTGTTATCCTTGAGGATATTCAGAAGAACATGCTTGAAAAGGCAAGAGCACATAGAGACAGCCATATCTACAGTGCTGATACCTATGATGAATTTAAGGAGACTATTGCTAATAAACCGGGCTTTATAAAGGCACATTGGTGTGAGAACAGAGAATGTGAAGACAAGATTAAGGAAGATACTTCAGCTACAGCAAGATGTATACCTTTTGAGGACGGCAATTCAGAAGGAAAATGTATCTGCTGCGGTAAGCCTGCTAAGAAGCTCGTTTATTGGGGAAAGGCATATTAATGCATATTACATTACCTACAAAGGTAAAACAAATAATATCAAAACTTGAAAAAGCAGACTTTGAAGCCTATGCAGTCGGTGGCTGTGTGAGGGACTCTATTCTTGGGAGAAGTCCTGAGGACTGGGATATAACCACTTCCGCAAAGCCGGAGGAGGTTAAGAGGCTCTTTAGTGCTACCATAGACACAGGCTTACAGCATGGAACGGTGACTGTAGTCATAGAAAAAGAGGGCTTTGAGGTCACTACCTTTAGGCTTGACGGAGATTATACAGATGGAAGGCATCCCGACAGGGTTGCCTTTACCTCTTCTTTGACGGAAGACTTAAGGAGGCGGGATTTCACTATAAATGCTATGGCATACAGTGAAAAAAGAGGACTTATAGATGAGTTTGACGGTGAAAGAGACCTTGAGGACGGTATCATAAGGGCTGTGGGTGATGCTTGTGAGAGATTCTCTGAGGATGCACTCAGGATGCTTCGTGCCATAAGATTTGCAGGTCAGCTAAACTTTAAGATAGCTGATGAGACATTTGACGCTATAAAAGAGTTTTCCCCAAACATTGCCAAGGTAAGTGTAGAAAGGATAGCAAAAGAACTTGAGAAGCTGCTCCTATCGGGTAATCCTGAGTACATAGCTCTTGTGTATGAGACGGGTATCTTCTCAGTCATTGCTCCTGAAGTAGCAATGCTTTTTGAAAATGGTGAGATATCCGCTTCGATTAAGGCACTTAGCAAGGCTTCATTTCCTGAAAAGAAAGAGTTATATCAGATAAGACTAGCCATCTTCTTAGAGGGCTTGGGGGCTGATAAGGCTGCAAACCTTCTTAAACGCTTAAAGCTAGACAATGACACCATAAATACAGTGAAAAAGCTCCTAGGGCTCTCGCTTAGAGAGGTAGAGAATAACGAAACCGATATGAGGAGAACAGTTAAGGAGGCAGGGCATAAGATGATGCCTCTCCTTTTGGAAATGAGAAGAGCAAAAGGGCTTAAAGACAATAAAGACCTGTATCAGACCGTCATTGACAACGGCTATTGTACCAGTATCAGCGAGCTAAATATCAACGGTAAAGACCTTATGGATGCAGGCATACCAAAGGGAGCTCTTATAGGGAGTACGCTTGAGAGACTTTTGGAGCTTGTTATAGAGAAGCCAGAGCTAAACACAAGGGAAAGTCTGCTTTTGGAGGTGAGGAGGAATGAAGAGTAGCCGATTATTGCCCATAATCATTATGTTATGCTTAACCGGACTCGGAATATTTGTAGGTGTAAACACCATTATAAATGCCAAGAATAAAAGGCCACCTATAAGCCCTAAGCCAAATGAGATAGTAGAGGTATCTCCTGCGGCTGTCAAAGAAGAGACACAGAGCGGGACTGTAGCTGTGCTAAGGGGGATAGACAGGGTAAATAACAAGATAGGCGTCTATCTTGCGGGTGAAATGAGAGAGACCAGTTATTCTTATGATTTGGCGACCTCAGTAAAAAGCAAGAATGACAGGGAGCTTGTGATGCCTGAGCTTCCGCTTGGAAGTATTATTAATATCGAAGTAAATGAAGACACAGGTATGCTTAGTAAGGTAGCGGTCAACAAAGAGGCTTGGGACTATCAGGGAGTAAAGAACCTCCAGATAGATGAGGTGCTCTCCAAGATGACAATTGGAGAAACCAACTTTATGTATGATGCAGGGCTTACAGTAATAAGTGGGAATGATAATGTCAGTCTTAGGAATATAGAGCCTGCGAAGGATGTACTGGAAGTCAGAGGACTTGGAGAAAAAATCTTCTCTTTAAGTGTGACAAGGGGACATGGAGTACTTGAGTTTGCTGACTATGACGATTTTCTTGGTGGAAGCATTGAAATAGGCTACGATGTATTTGATGATATCGCAGAAAATATGAAGTACGTCCTTAAAGAAGGGCAGTATAAGGTCATTCTAAAGAAAGACAATCTTACGGTAAATAAGGTTGTAGATATAAAAAGAGATAGGACAGAGGTACTGAGGCTCTCGGGCTATACAGCTGAAATGACTAAGACCTCGAAGGTGACTTTTAGCCTCTCGCCGAGCAGTGCGTCTATAAGCATTGACGGTAAGGAAGTGGATGTAAGTAAGACGATTGAGCTAAACTACGGCGAATATTTGGTTAAGGTCAAGGCGGATGGCTATGTGGGCTGGGAAAGCGTAGTGACCATATCAAAGCCTAAAACTGTGATGAGTATTGCTCTTGCCATGAAGAAGGAAAAGGCAGAGGAAGAGAAGAAGGATGACGGAATGGCAGAGCCGTCTACAGATGTAGAAAAAACTGATGATGACTCTGAGGAGACCGGTATTTCTGAAACGCCTACAGAGGACGATGAGGATAAGGAAATAAAGGTAAGAACTGACAGTACAAAGAACATTTTCTTTAGGAAGCCTGTAGGGGCAACCATTTCCTTTGACGGCAGGGTAATAGGAGATGCACCTTGCGAGATGACAAAGGTGACGGGTGAACACGAGATTACCCTTAAGATGGACGGTTACGAGACTCAGACCTACACCATAAACATCGAAGATGATGGAGAAGACGCGGTGTTTAGTTTTCCTGATATGATAAGGGAGAAGCAGTAAATAGCTTAATTTGACTTTTACCTATAAACATGGTATGATTAGGGGGCAGTTGTACAAGCGTGCTTGTATACAAATGTATGTTGCATATCCTGATTATATCAGGGTTAGGTTGATAACTTAATAGTTGGGAGGCTTAATCATGGGAAAAGTTGATGTAAAGGCAGTCCGTAATGCAGTATACCGCGCCATTGGAAGCAGAGTCGTAGTCAAAGCCAATCGTGGCAGACATAGATTCGATGTGAACGAAGGCGTGATTAAAGAGGTTTATCCTCACGTGTTTATGATTCAAATAAATGACAGTGAGGAAGATGCAGGTAAGACTGTTTCTTACACCTATACCGATATCCTTACAAAGGATGTACAGCTTCAACTTTGTACACAATAAAATAAATCCTTAATAACAGAGATTAATTCAGAAGAATACACTTGTTATTAAGGATTTTTTATATTTTCTCGGAAATCACTTTAAGAATTTTATACGCGCAACTGCATAAGCAGCAATTCACAAATATAAAAGTCCCACCTGCCGCTAAGTAAATAGTGCAGGTGGGACAGTTTAGTGCATTTAAATCTATTGCAAATATTTGTAGTCCAGTATTTTTCAAAGTGCAGTACTAATCCATATTTGTGAAAATAGCATTATTACATCAAATGTCTTTCCCTTATGATATAGCCGTCTCTATCTCTTGTAGGACGCTTTGGCATTTCCCAAGCAAAATGGTCTGTATGAAGCACATGATGTGCCTTATGTGAGTTAGGAGTGCCAAAGTAGTTCTCATAGAGAGACTTGATATCAGGGTTATCGTGAGAATAGCGGATTTTGGAGTTCTTGTCAAGGAAGTAGAGATTCTTTCCTCTGGCAAAAGCAAGTTCCTCACCGTCATGTATAGGCTGACCGCCGCCACCTACGCAGCCCCCCGGACAAGCCATAACCTCTACGAAGTCGTACTTCTTAGTTCCTGCATCTATTTCATCTATAAGCCTTCTTGTATTTGCAAGGCCGTTTACTACAGCTATTCTAAGGTCGATGTCTTTGAGATTGAAGGTAGCCTCTGTAAGTCCTGTTTTCTGTGACTCAGCTCTTATTACCTTGAAAGCATCAGGAGGGCAGTTTTCGCCCATTAGTGAATGGTAAGCTGTTCTAAGAGCAGCCTCCATAACACCGCCGGTAGCTCCGAAGATAATACCTGCACCTGTTACATCGTGGAAGAGGTGGTCAGGCTCAGAATCTTCAAGCGTCTCAGGAAGGATATGGAATGCCTTAATCATTCTAACAAGCTCTCTTGAGGTAAGCACACAGTCTGTATCGTGTCCTGCATACTCCTCATTGAAGAATTCCATATTGCGCTCGCCCTTTTTAGCTACGCAAGGCATGATTGCGACTGAGTAAATATTTTCAGGATCTACACCTATTTCCTGAGCAAAGTGGGTCTTCATAACTGAACCAAACATCTGCATTGGTGATTTAGCTGATGACAGCTGGCCTGTAAGGTGTGGGTAGTTACTCTTAAGGAAACGCACCCAACCAGGACAGCAGGAGGTAAACATTGGCTTATCCTTAAGCTCTCCATTTGAGAATCTGGCTATAAACTCGCTTGCTTCCTCCATTATGGTAAGGTCAGCTGAGAAAGCGGTATCAAATACGTAGTCAGCACCTATTCTTCTAAGAGAATCAAAGATTCTTCCAACAGTGGCTTCGCTAAGGTCAAGTCCAAGACCTTCGCCCCAAGCAGCTCTTACAGCAGGAGCTACCTGAACTACAACTACCTTCTTTGGATCTGCTATGGCTCTTAAGAACTCCTCGGTATCATCTCTTTCTTTAAGAGCACCTACAGGACAGTGGGTTATACACTGACCGCAAAGAGAACAGTCTGCCTCTGCTATTGTTCTTGAACCGGATACATTTATGGTTGATCTTGCACCTGTGCCCTCAAGAGTCCAAACGCCGAGTCCTGCAATCTTATCACAGACCTGAACGCAGCGCATACATTTGATACATTTTTTAGAATCTCTTATAAGTGGGAAGGTCTTATCCCATTCCTGAACCTCAAGACGCTCCTCATATAGAGTATCTGTGATGTTGAGGTCATTTGCAAGAGTCTGAAGTGAACAGTTGCGGCTTCTTACGCAGGTTGCACACTTGCAGTCATGCTGTGAAAGTATCATCTGTACTGTTCTACGTCTTGCAAGTCTTACCTTAGGGCTGTTGGTATATACTACCATGCCTTCTTCAACCTTGTTGTTGCAGGCGGTAACAAACTTATCTTTGCCTTCTATTTCAACTATGCAGACACGACAGGCAGCTATTTCATTGATTTCCTTTAAGAAACAAAGGTGAGGAACAGGAACTCCGGCACTATAAGCCGCATCCATTATGGAAGTTCCCTCAGGCACATTTACGCTTCTTCCATCTATTGTTAAATTTACCATATATTCTCACGACCTCCTTTGAATATTCCAAAGCCAAAGTGGTCACATCTGAGACAGCGACCTGATTCCTGGCAGGCTTCCTTTTTGTTCATACAATTCTCTACACCATTAAAGTCATGTACCCTGTCAGAAGCTTCACGCTCCGTAAGTTCAACTCTACCACAGGCTGAGTGCTCTACCTTACTTGGAATAGGGATATCGACATCACAGGTAATATCGTGCTTATAGCCTAAGAATTCGTCAATATTTGCAGCCATAACCTTTGCAGCGGCAATAGCCTTGATTACGGTAGCAGGTCCTGAAGCACAGTCTCCACCTGCAAATATTCCCGGAAGTCCTGTAAATCCGCCGTTAGGCATGGTGAACATCTTACCCTTTTGTACAGGGATTCCCTCATCTTCATAGTACTTGGTCTCGATATTCTGACCGATTGCTACTATGAGAGTCTCACAAGGAATGAACTCGTCAGGCTCACCTGTAGCGATTACAGAGGCTCTTCCGTCACTTATTTTAGATATCATCTGAGGTGTTACCCAGATTCCCTTAATATGTCCATTTTCAATCTCAAGTCTTGAAGGAGCTTTAAGTGTAACCATCTCAACACCCTCAGCAAGAGCGCCTTCTATTTCGGCTGGAAGGGCGGTCATATCAGCGATTCTACGTCTGTAGACACAGCTAACCTTCTTTGCACCAAGTCTAACTGCTGTTCTTACCGCATCCATAGCCACGTTACCACCGCCGACGATGGCTACATTCTGACCTGTAAGGTCGTCATACTGCTCAACACCTACATTCCTAAGGAATTTAACTGCAGACATAACACCTTCAGCATCTTCACCTTCAAGCCCAAGCTTCTTATCGGTAGACGCACCTATAGTAATAAGAACTGCATCGTATTCTTTCTTTAAGTCAGGTAAGAGGAGGTCAACACCAAGTTTAAGACCGTATTTTACTTCTACACCTGTAGCAAGGATAGCATCTGTATCCTCTTCAAGTCTATCCTTTGGCAGACGATAGTTAGGAATACCGTATCTAAGCATACCGCCAAGCTTAGGGAGCATTTCATATACCGTTGTCTGATGGCCCATAAGCTGTAAGTAGTAAGCTGCTGAAAGTCCTGAAGGGCCGCCACCGATAACGGCAATCTTCTTGCCTGTAGAAGGTGCACAAGGAGGAGGTGGAACCTTTCCTGCCATATCTGCTGCAACACGCTTGATACCTCTGATATTTACGGCATCATCCACCATATTTCTTCTACATTTTTCTTCGCAAGGATGCTCACAGATAAATCCACAGGTAGTTGGGAATGGATTATCCTTTCTTATGAGCCTGATTGCATCAGCATAGCGCTCTTCCCTAACAAGGGCGAGATATCCCGGCACATCCACGTGTGCAGGGCAGAGAGCAACACAAGGAACAGGCTGCTTTGTCATACAGTTACAGCGGCCATTTCTGATATGCTCTTCAAAGTCATCACGACAAGTAGTAACTGTCTTATATACCATATGTGCAGCTTCGTAACCAATAGCGCAGTCTGCAGTTTCTGAGATTGATTTGGCAGTCTCCTCTATAAGGTCGATAATGTCCATAGTGGCTGTACCATTAAGAACAGTTGTCATCATGTGCTTTAGATGGAGCAGTCCTACACGACAGGGAACACATTTTCCACAGGTCTGTGCGTGGCACATTTCAATAAATGCTCTTGTGATGTCTACAGGACAGAGTCCGGGAGGGCTTGCCTCTATTCTTTTGTCCAGAGTTCTGTACAAGTCTTCAATTACAAGAGTGGCTCTGTCCGGCGTAAAAATTTCCAAACGGCTCATTTAACTACCTCCTTTGATTTACCATCATAATTTTCGAACCGATAACTACTCATTTGTAAAAATATGCAAAAAACCATGGATTAATTTTCAAAAATATCTCACAAATATAGTTTTAATATCGATAACTTCATTGTACAAAATGGCTAAAGGAAAATCAAGGATAGTTAAAAAATAAACAAATAAACCAGAAGATTTATAGAAATTATTGATAATAATTATCAGTTGTTATATATTTAGTATTCCGTTATAATGAAAGCCTGTTTATAGGCTAAGTTTATGCGTTACATGTTCTGATAAGCGTCAAAATAATATCGATTCGGGTATTCGCTTGGCTAAAATAATATTTGTTATTTTTTACAAAAATTGATTAAGGAGATTTATGAGAAAGAGAATAATTAATACTGCACTGGCATTTGTGTTAGGCTTATCACTTACGGCCTGTGGAACTGCTACAGCGACAAAAAATATTAATGTTGAGCCTGAAAATAAGCCAGCCTCAAGTGAAAATGCCGCAGTGGTGGCAAATGTTTCTGAGGGAGTATCTGTGGTTAACGCGAATAAGACTGAAGAAGATACTAAAGTGGCAACAAACGGTGCCGCAGAGGGGGATACGTCAGGTAAGTCATCAAAGGAAGTATATAACTGCTGTGGCTTCATAGAGGACAGTGGAGTTATGGTAAAAATCGCAGGAATCAAAGGAAATGATATAGTAGGCCTGGTTAAGCTTATTGACAATGCAAAGCAGGATAAGACAGTAAATGGCTATGATTTTAGTCAGTTATCTTCATCTGAGGAACTTGGCGATAAGCTTGTAAAGGGAGAGCTTGACATGGCAGTACTTCCTATTGAAGCGGCTGTAAAGCTTTATGGTGAAACAGATGGTAATATCAGGATGGTTGCAACTACTGTGATTGATGTTACTAAAAAGTGGGATAAGTCTAACAGGAAAAAACATTCTATGTCAGGTATATTTACAACTGCTAAGTTTGTAAGGGAAAATAAGCATGCTGTAGACGCTCTTTTAGGAGACTATAGTTATTCTGCTATGTGGATGACTGAGAAGGATAATGGGGCAGAGGCAGATAAGCTAATCAAAGAATATGATGCTGCTGATTCTGATAAGGCTGCTAAGGTAATTGCTTCAGGTAAGGTAGCCTGCCTAAGGGGAGAAACCATGAAAAAGGCAGCTAAGACCTACCTTGACTCTCTTAAAAAGGTAGACAAAAAGGCTATAGGAGAGCTGCCGAAGGATAACTTTTACTATATAAGGGATGCTAAGTAAACATACAAAGTCCTACAGGGAACTAAAACCTGTAGGATTTTTTCTTGTTGGAGAAATTGGTTTGTTATTATGTCAAATTAACAAAAAATAGGATGTCAAAATGTCTGACACCCTATTCTTATGACAAATTTTCTTTGCAAATTTAGATTACTTCTTTATCTTCTTACTTTTGATAAAAATCTTTGTAAGTATTTTAGCTGCGTTATTCTCAGTAACCTTCTTCTTTACATTCTTAATATCCTTTTTGGTAAGAGCACCTGTCTTTATAAGGCCGGCTACATAGGCTCTTGCCCACTTTGAAGTTTTAACACCCTTTAGATACTTCTTTGTATCCTTCTTGTTTGCCTTTTTGATTATTTTCTTTTTTACAAGCTCCTTTGCAAACTGTTCAATTGTAAGTCCCTTCTTGGCATTTATCTTCTTGCGGATAGCCTTCAGCTTGTTCTTATCAGCAGTCTTCTTAAGCTTTGCGATAAGCTTGTCAAAAGCTGATAGCTTCACAGGGCTAAGAGGGGTGGTGTCATCACTAACAGTTGTGTTTGATGAACCGTTATCGTTAATACTTGGAATTAACGGATAGACAACCTGTCCGCCACCACCTGTACTTGGCTGACTAGGAGTAACCGGCTGAGAAGGCTGAACCGGATTGCTTGGCTGTGGAGCCGGCTGAGGTGTAGGCTGAGGAGCCGGCTGAGGCATAGGCTGTGGAGCCGGCTGAGGGGTAGGCTGAGGGGTAGGCTGAGGTGTAGGTTGTGGCGTTGGTTGAGGAGTAGGCTGTGGAGTAGGTTGTGGTGTAGGCTGAGGTGTTGGCTGTACAGGCTTAGTAGGATCAACCAAGCTTATGGTTGTCTTCATATATCCAACATTGTATTCAGAATCATTATATCTAGCTTCCTTTACAGCTCCACTACGTAGGTCAAGCGCAATCTCATATCTGTTATTTCCAAGTGACTTTAGCCATGGGCTTTCAAGCCTGTAGCCTGAAGGAAGACTCTGTTTAAGGCTAAAGGTAACTTTATCTCCTAACTTGAAATGCTTATAATCAACATCGTTGCGAGCATCTTC
The DNA here is from genome assembly GCF_016651435.1 of Catonella massiliensis. Lineage (NCBI taxonomy): Bacteria > Bacillati > Bacillota > Clostridia > Lachnospirales > Lachnospiraceae > Catonella > Catonella massiliensis. The sequence goes on from NZ_JAEPRJ010000001.1 coordinate 121,779, forward strand.
CCTGTCGATTTTTGCAATTGTGGATTTCCTGTTAGTACCCTCAATCTGTATATTGGTCACATAATCAGCATAATTATTCCCGGAATTGTCTTTAAGCTTAAGCTCAAAAAGCACAGGGTTAAAGACATAGGTATCTCCATCAGGTACATTGTTAGTAGTCACATAGTTGAGGTTTTTATCTACCCTGTATAAGGCAACTCTGAAATCACGTGCGTTAGGGTCTTCGGTAGACTGGTACCAGCCGTTTTCAAGGTAAGCATTTAAGGAGCCAAATACATCCTTGTCAAAGTTAACAATTTGAGCAGGAATTTTCATGCTTCTAATAGGCTGGTCATAAAAAGCATTATACCCTAAACCTGTAAAGCCAGGGTCTGGGTTAGCATAGTCAAAGCTAACGTTTTTAAGCGAATGCAATGAGCCATAATCAGGTCCAATCTCAGCAAACATCTCCTTTGACAAAACCTTTATATCACCGCTTGGCTTAAAATCTAATCCTTCTACGGATTTTAAGGTTGTATTACCAAAGGCACGGGTGCGGATGTGAGCATTAAGTCCATTAAGTGAAAGCCCTGTTATCTTATTGTATTCAAAGGAATGAGCACCAATGAAGTCAACTGTGCTTGGGAAGGTAAGCCTTCCTCCTATGCTGGCGCCCATAAATGCCGCATATCCTATTTTCCTAAGTTTACTGCCGTATGCAAAGTTAAGCCTTGCTGTGAAGTTACTATTAAAATTTTCATAGCTTCTGAGAAAAGCCTCATTATATATAACTTCTACACTGGCAGGGATATTAATGTCTGTTATATCATTACCAATAAATGCCTGATTGCCTATAGCCTTGATATTGGTAGGGAGAGTTAAGCTTGTCAGCTTGTTATATGCAAACATTCCGTTTGGTATAATAAACTGATTGTTAACTTCGCCCATAAGAGCGTCACCCGGATTATCGCCTCCGTTGCTGGCAGGACCAAAGTCTTCACCGTTACCTGCCTTAAGACTTCCTTTTACGTTATAGTTTCCATATCCAAAGTTTATTCCGGATATCTGGTTGTTTCTAAAGGCATTGATACCTACGGTTGTAAGGCTTGATGGGATGGAAACATAGGTTATCTTATTGCTTCTAAAGCAATTATCACCGATACTTTTAAGAGTATTTGGAAGGGTGATAGATGATAAAGCGCAATTATAAAAAGCGCTATTTCCTAAGGTCTCAACACCGTTGTTTAAGTTAACGGAGGATAGGATAGGATTGCCACTAAAAGCACCATCGCCAATTGATTTTAATTTATTATTAAACCTGATTGAGATAAAATCGCAGCCTGCAAATGCGTAATCACCAATAGTTTCAAGCGAATCAGGCAATTCAAGTATGAACTGCTTGCCGTTAAATGCTCCCCTGAAGGCTGCTCTAGAAATCCCCTTTATATTAAGATTAGGGTCAAACTTCACTTTGATAATATTTCCGGATGTATTCCTTAATTTACGCTCAATCGCATCGCGATTTCGATATATAATATTAGATCCGTTTATATTAAGACAAGAGCTATCAAGGGTGATGGTATCATCCTCTCTTACATCTGCCTTTGCAACAACAGAGTAATTTAAGCTTTTTGCGGCTAAAGCACCTATACCCAAGCTGCCAGAGCTAATAGGTGGGGCAAGCAGTGAAAGCGAATTGGTTGCAACGAGAGCAAGAGCGAGTATCCCTGCTGTATGTCTGCTATTAAACTTTTTCTTCATTGTCATTCTCCTTTGTAAAGTATTTTAATAACGTTTGACAAAGAAATGAGGTGCTTTGGCCAAATAAAAGCAACCATAAAAGCACCAAAAAAATATAACATTTTATCCATATAGATGAATAAAATGTAGCTTTTGTCTAGGGGGATTTTATACCATAAAAAATTCAAAGTCAATTAAAAATGGAGAATAAGCATAAATTTAAGGAAATGTTTAGAAAATATTAAGATATGATAATGGATATCAATAGTATAAAAATCCGCTTGAAGCTGGCTATTGTGTATATTTATAATTGTACAAACTAATAATAAAATCCCCGACAGGAAGTCTAACTCTGTCGGGGATGAGTGAATCTTATTTAATTTTTCTTCTGAAAAATGCTCCAAGTCCAAGCATTGCTGCACCAAGAAGAACAAGTCCTTCTTCAGAGCTTCCTCCGGTTCTTGGGAGTTTGCCCTGAGGAGTTTTTCCATCAAATACCTTAACTACTTCAAGGGTATTATCCTTGCGGATCTTAGCTACTCCCTTAGGAGTTCTCTTGTCTTTTACGAAAGTATAAGTTCCGTCATCTTTGTTTACCTCAGCATTACCAAGTGAAGTACCATCTTCATCGACAATGTTGAACACTGGGTTACCTTCAGGAATGAGGTTTGGATTAACTATTCTTTCAGGTGTAAATGGTACATTGGTAGGTGGGTTTTCCGTAGGGATTGTAGTAGTAGGTGTTGCAGGATTAACCGGTGTTGTTGGTTCTGTAGGATTAGTAGGTACTACAGGGGTGTTTGGTGTTGTTGGGTTACCTGGTGTGCTAGGAGTTACAGGCTCACTAGGCTTAGCTGGCTCAGAAGGCTTTATAGCTTCAGGGGTAGCAGGAGCGCTAGGGCTCTCAGGAGTTATAGCTCCAGGAGTGCTAGGCTTCTCAGGCTGTATTGCTCCAGGAGTAGCAGGAGTGCCAGGGTTCTCAGGTTTTACCTCAGGCTTTGGAGGCTCAGGAGAAAGATTCTTGTATCCTATCTCAATCACAGTCTCCTTATATCCAACCTTGTAACCATCACCATAAGCTACTTCTTTAACAACTTCTACATTTGTAGGATCTAGGGTTACCTCGTAATTACCATCTGCTGTTTTGGTTATAGCACTGTTTGAAACAGGGCTTTCTGCAATTTCATAACCCTCTGGGGCAGCAGGAATAGCAAACTTAATCTTATCACCTAACTTAAAGTCAGCCTGGTTAACAGCTGTAGAAGTAACAGTTTTTGCCTCAGAAGCTCCCTTTATTGTTCTGGTTCTTTCAACCTCAATGCTGCTTAAGGTAACTGCATTTCCATACTGGTCTTTAGCAACAAACTTCACTAAGACAGGGTTTATAATATAATCTTTTGCTTTACTATCATCAAGAGCATTGTCAGTTACATAGGTAGCCCCGTCAGAAGCAACTCTATATAAGGCAACTTTATTTGTGCCCTCTGTCCAACCAGGATTTTCTAAAAATGCATTTGAAATGTATTTTTTGCCATTTATATCAAAAATCATTTTATCTACGTAAGCAGGAAATTTAATGCTTTTTAGTAAACCTTTATTAAAGGCCCTAAGGCTAATAGTATTGTCAAAACTTTGACCAAAAGTTCCGCGCTCTCCTGACTTAGGGTTTTTATACTCAAAATTTATGTTCTTTAGAGCATCTGTGTTGAAAAATGGCTTCCATTCGAGTCCCCAGCTATTAAGATTATATATTTCTGTTATAGGATTACCTTCAAAAGATTGATATCCTATAAGAGGTGCATCAGGTCCAAAGTCTACGCTGGTAATCTTATTTCCTGCAAATGAAAAGCCTCCCATCTGATTGGTCTTGGTAGGGAACTCAAGATGCCCTTCGATAGCGCAGTTTTGGAAAGAACCTCTGTCAATTTGAAGATATTTTCTTTCAAAATTTGTGCCTTCGTCTTTTGTAAGGAAACTAACTTTTTTAAGTAATTTGTTATCCTTAAATCCGTAGAAAAATATATCATGTATATGTGCAGGAAGTTCAAGTGAAGTAAATTTATTATTTGCAAATGCAGACTCACCTATTCCCCAAATGCTTGTTGGAAATTTTACATCTTTTAAGCTACTAATTTGATTATTCCAAAATATACCGTAAGGAATAACATTAAGAGTATCTGCGTCAGCAATAACATTATTGCTTCCAACTTTATATTCTCTCATCTTGGTTTTAACTTTATCGTACTTACCCAAATCAGCTTTTGTTATTTTATTATCTGCAAATACTCGTCCCTCAATTATTAAAAGATTATCAGGGAGAGTAACAGAGGTTAACTCATTCTTTGCAAAACAATCATCCTTTAAGGTCTCTAAACCATCCGGGAACTTTATATTTTCAGCAAGACCTGCCTCATAGAAAGCTTTTGCTCCGATTGTCTTTAACTTGCTGCTTGTAGGTGTAGAACCGAACTTAACAGCTGTAATAGCTGAATTTGAAGCAAAAGCTGAGTCGCCTATTTCTGTAATGCTATCAGGAAGTTCAATCTTAACCTTCTTATTCTTGAACTTTTTGCTAAAAGCTGACTTGCCAATCTTGGTAGCAGCTAAACCTGTAGGGAACTTAATAGAAGTTCCTGTTACAGTAACCGCATTTACCTTTGCAAGACCGGATGCAGAAAATCCTGTAATGGTGTCGCCACTTACAGTTAAATCAGAAGCAGTTAAAGCTAAGGTTGGTGCTGTTTCTGCTTTAACAACCACACTGAGACCGGTATTTTTAGCAACAAGTCCTGCAAGTGATGAACCCTCTGAAGAGTAGGATGGTGTTAATAGTGAAAGTGAGCTGGTTGTAACAAGTGCAATAGCAAGTCCGCAGGCTTTATGCCTAATTAGTTTTCCTCTCATAAAATCTCCTTATTTATTCGATATTCACATAATGTGTTTAGTTCACGCATACAAATATGTATTAGTATAATACAGTATAACAAGTAACTTGTCAATGGCGTTTATTGATAATTTACTCCTTGTTATATAATATGTAGACATATTTATATATCGGTATCATGTATATAATACTTAAGTACACAAAAAAATAATTGATCTAAATATTTGATAATGTAATAAATATGAGCATATATTGTAAATGGCTATAATTATTGTAATTTGTCAGAAAAGAGAATACAATAGCACACAGTTAATATTTATTCGTAGAACTTATCAAAATTATAAGGTAATATCTCTGAAAAATTTGTAATAATCTGATTGGGGTCATCCATAGGGGAGTTCTACAGTTTTGATATGTCAAAATACGTGTAAATAGCCATTTTATCAAATGATACATCAAATAGTGAATCAGAAGGAGAAGGTATGAAATCAAAGAAAGTTAAGTTACTGGCGGGAACATTGGCTGCGGCCCTTGTGATTGGTTCATTTTCAACTAATTATGCAGGTGCAGAAGTAAGGGATATTACCGGAGCCGTGGCTGCAAAGAAAAAGAAAACAGTCTCAAAGAAGAAGACTAGGGTGGTTGTAAAGACAGCCTCTGAGCTTAACAACGCACTTAAGAACAGTGCTAATAAAGAGATTAGATTAAAAACTGACAAGAAAATCACACTTAATCTTAAAGGAAATCATAAAGGGGTTAAGCTTATAATAAGTGCTCCTAAAGCAGAGATTACAAACAAAGGCAGATTTAAGATAATAGAAATAAATGGCAAGAAATGGGTGGAAAAGGCTAAAGGAAACGGCCTTGTAGTAAAAAGTGCAAAGACCGGTATAGAAGTTAGCAAGAACGCTAAGGCAGCATATATAAGGTTCCTAAAGTCAGGTGCTAAGGCTCATGTTAGCGTAAATGGCGAAGTGAAAAGCCTCATTGTAGATAAGAAGGCAGAGCTTAAACTTACAGGTAAGACTGAACTTGTGTCTATAGTGGTAAATGCAGGTGGAACCAAGATTACAAGCGGTGTTCAGATTGAAATTACAGCAACTAAGAATACTGAGGCCGTACTTAAGAAGGGGGCTGAGGGTTCATCCGTAAAGGCATCTGATAATAAGGTAAAAGTTGTTGTTAAAAATGAAACCAAGGAAGAAGTATTTGTAGAGAATGCAGCAGGAGATGAGACTGTACTTGAGAGCGGTGCTTATAAGGAGTTAAAGAACGGAATAGTTGCTGATAAGGGCAAATCAGGAAATTCATTAGATAATACTGTAAGCTTAAATGATGATACTACTCCTCTTGGCGATGTAAATACAGGTATTTCTACAGGAAGTACTCTTATAAACGCAGGCAATGTTATGGGCTTGGCTTCTGATGAGGATAAATATGCTCCTATTGAAGATAAACTTTTGTTAAAGGTCATAAACAAAAACATTGATAAAGACAGGGCTGATGATCAGAGAGTGACTAAGGAAGAAATGGCAAGCCTTAAAGTTATATCGATTTTTCTCGGAGAAGATGGTAAGCCAAAGGTGTCCCAGGGTGAATTCTTGGGTGGTGAAGATGACGACAGACCTAGTGAATCTATCTTAGGCAATCCAAGAAGCTTAAAAGATACTCCTGACTTTAAGTTTATGGTATCTAGAGGAATTAAGAGCATAAAAGGTCTTGAATATGCTGTAAATCTTGAGCAGATTAAGTTAAATGAAAATGAAATAGCAGATATAAGCCCGCTTAGAAATCTCAAAAAGTTAAAATATATCGAGCTTCAGAGAAATAGGATAGTCGATGTAAGTCCACTCGCAGGGCTTACAGAACTTAGATACTTAAAGCTCTACAACAACCTCATTGAGGATGTTACACCTCTGGCAGGTCTTACTAAGTTAAAGGGATTGGACTTACATTATAATGTAACAGTTACAAAGGAAGAAGGTAAAGAGGTTAAGTCTAAGGGCATCACCGAAGTATCAGAAGCCATAAAGGATATGAAAGAGCTTGAGTTTTTAGACCTTTCCGCAAATAGAATAACCAATGTAAAGGGACTTGAGAACCTTACTCATATCAAAGATTTAGATTTATCAGGAAACAATATTACTGATTATAGAGGGCTTGGTGAGTATTTAGCTGAGAGATATATAAAGGTTGCAAATGAAGAGCCTGGCTGGAGCCTTAATTTCTCAGGTCAGACAACAGATTTTAATGAAAAAGTATTTGTATCAAATGGTAAGGCTGAATTTGACAATCCGTTTTTAGGCATAGATGAGCTTGATGCAAGTCTTAGCAAAATAGCTGAAGATGATGTTCAGTTCTTTATGGGGGTTGAGGCTAAAAAGTACGGAGATGACATAAAGGCTGTGTATGATAAAGCAACAAATAAAATCAAGCTTGAGGTAAGTAACAAATTAGTTGATACATTAAAATTGCTTGGAACGGAGGAAATAACAGTTCCCCTTGTTATCAGTGACATTGCCGGGATGGGATTTTCAGTGCAGAATGTTAAGCTTAACTTTACAAAGGGTAAAACTGTTCAGTTTGAAGACAACAACCTCAAAGAATATCTTCTTGCCTTGCTTAAGGGCTATAAGGGTGATGAAGAGCGTGATGATATGAAGGGCGAGTATGTAATCAAACTCACAGATACATCATTTAGAAAGAATCCTAAGGATACTGAGATATATGAAAGTGAGATGGCAAAGATTGAGGCACTCACCTTTACCGGCTGGGATAAGGATTATGAGAATGAGATAACTGTTAAGAGTATAAAGGGCCTTGAAAAGGCAGTTAACCTTAAGATGCTTACCTTCTCATCAAGCGATATCCCGGAAGCTGGTGACATCAGATATTCAGCCAGCTCTATAAGCGACTTAAATCCTCTTAAGGATTTGAAGAAGTTAGAGTTTTTGAGGTTATCACATAATAATATTGAGGATGTTACACCTCTTAAAGAGCTTACAAACTTAAAGCATCTTTACATTTCGCACAATAGAATTGCAGATGTAAGCTCTTTAGGAAAACTTACAAATCTTGTGGACTTTGATATCTCAATAAATTATATTGCAGATGTGAGTGTAGCAAAGAATTATAACAAAATGACCATGTTCAATGCTATAAGAAACAAGATTACAGACATTTCTGCACTCAAAGACATAACAGGTCTTCTCATACTCAATGTGAAGCAAAATGATGTAAAAGATATTGACTGCATTAAAGATTTGGTAAAGCTTGAAACTCTTAATCTTGAAGATAATAAAAATCTTGGCGGTATCAAGGTTATTAAGAACCTTACCAAGCTTAAAGAGCTTAACTTAAATAACTGTGGAATAGATGATGCTGATGTTACGGGAGATATTTTTGCAGGGCTTAATGGGGTTGTCGAGATAGATCTAAGCAATAACAGATTAACAAGCGTTGACTTCTTAGCAAACTGTACCGAGCTTAACAACCTTTATTTGGATAACAATAAGCTTACAAGCCTCGATGTACTAAGAGGTAAGACAAAGCTTACAGCGCTTAGATTTAGTGGTAATGAAGTTTCAGATATAACACCTCTTGCAGGGAATACAGGACTTACAGAGCTTAGATTCTCAAAGAACAATGTAGAAGACATTGCTGTTATATCAGCATTTTCAGAGCTTGGAAGTATTGAGCTAAATGGAAATAAGGTTTATGACTTTACTCCTCTCTCAGGATTAACATCGCTTTATGAGGCTGTTATAGATGGACAGAATGTAGATTACAAGGGTGAAGCAGCTAAAGTATCAGATTTAACAGCAGAAATGGACTCACCTGTTAAGGGACTGGCTTCAATTGGTGCTGCCAATATTAAGGCTGCCTCGAGTGACAGCAATATTCAGGTTGCTCTTGAAGAAGGCAAGATAAAGTTCACATTAAATGAGACAGCTGGTGCTGAACTTAAGGCAAAGGGAGAAAAGAAGATAGACCTTACCCTTAGCTTTAGAAATGAAAAGGACTTCAGCTATTTATCTTTTCCTGACGGAGAGCCTAATAATAGCATAACTGTTAAAGGAATCGTGTTAAAGTAAATAATAAAGACAATAGAGAATAATTAAAAGTAACTCTTCTTGAGGGGAGTTACTTTTATTGCGTTAATAGGTAATCGCGATAGATATATATAATTATTGTGTTTTTTTATAATTATTGAAAATAATCAGAAAAAAGACTACAATTGTCACTGCTTATAAAAATTATTTTTGAAACTTATTGATTTTAGAAGTTGGCCCAAATTATTCGAGTCACTTTAAGGATAATTTGGGCTTAATTATGTGGACTAATATGAAAAAATACATTCTTAAAAGACTGTTGCTTATGATACCCACCTTTTTTGGTGTAACAGTTGTTGTTTATCTGCTTATGTCCTTAGCACCGGGAAGCCCGATGGATGCCTTTCTCTCAGTTCCGGGTATTACGGAAGCAGAACTTCTAAGGATAAAAGAGTCACTTGGACTTGATAAGCCTGTCTTTATACAGTATTACCATTGGTTAGTAAATATATTGAGGGGGAATTTTGGTTACTCATACTCAGGAAACAGACCGGTGCTTGGGCTTATCACAGACAGACTTCCGGCAACTCTTATGCTTGGGACAGCGTCTCTCATAGTTTCATTTGTCATTGCCATTCCACTTGGTTTGTGGGCTGGGGCAAGGTGGCGTAAGGGAGAGGATTATGTACTTAGTGCAATTTCATTTTTCCTTATGTCAGTTCCCAATTTTTTTATTGGGCTCATACTTATATATACGGTCTCAGTTAAGCTTAAACTCCTTCCCTCAAGCGGAATGTATGATGCATCGGGTGAAAAGACGGTGCTCATGCTTGCAAAGCATATGGTGCTTCCCTGTATAGTGCTATCTATACAAAATATTGGAAGCTGGTTTAAGCAGATGAGGGGCTCTCTTTTAGAAGTCTTACAGGAAGAATACATGAGGGCGGTAAGGGCTAAGGGGCTGTCAAAAACACAGGCTATAATCAGATATGGAGTTAAGAATGCTTTCATCCCGGTACTTACAGTCATTACAGGTACCATACCGGGGCTTATAGGAGGGGCTGTGGTTACGGAGCAGCTCTTTGGCTGGCAGGGCATAGGAATGCTTATTATAGCTGCTATAAAGGCAAGGGACTATCCTGTGATTATGGGAGTAACAGTGCTTACGGCTGTGGTTGTACTTATAGTCAATCTGATTTCAGACATTTTATACGGCATTTTAGATCCAAGAATCAAAGGTTAAAGGAGAGGCATGAAAAGGGCTTTTAACAAAATTAGAAATGAAAAACTGATTATTATAGGGCTTATCATTCTTTTGGCTGAGATATTTATAGCTGCCTTCATCCCTATGATAATGAAGTTAGATCCATATTCGGTAGACAGTATTAACTTTGGAACTGCTCCCGGAGTGGGTGGACATATCTTGGGAACAGACAGCATAGGCAGGGATGTACTTGCAAGGCTTGTGTATGGGGGCAGGGTTTCAATTTTTGTAGGATTTTTCTCTACCTTAGTAAGCCTTGCTATAGGGGTACCTTTAGGTCTATATGCAGGATATTACAGAGGAATCGCAGAAAGCGTAATTATGCGCATTACGGATATATTTATGGCATTTCCGGGAGTAATCTTAGTGTTGGTTGCAGTAGCCCTTGTAGGTCCTTCTGTATGGTCTGTCTCCATAATTATTGGAATTATGGGGTTTACAGGTTTTACAAGGCTTACTTACAGCAGGGTACTTACTGTAAGCCACCTTGGATATATAGAATCAGCAAAAGTGATTGGTACGGGAAATAATGAGATTATATGGAAATATGTACTTCCTAACAGCCTGGCACCTATACTCGTATCTTCAGCCTTTAATATGTCCTCTGCTATACTAACAGAATCTGCTCTTAGTTTCCTTGGTATGGGTGTTCAGCCACCACAGGCAAGCTGGGGAAATATCATATTTGAAGCCCAATCCATAGCCATACTTATAGGTAAGCCCTGGCAGTGGGTGCCGGCAGGAATAGCCATCATAGTTACGGTAATGAGTATTAATTTTCTTGGAGACGGGCTCAGGGATGCGCTTGATCCAAAGGCATACTAAGCAGGTAACCACCGGATTATCGGTTTAAGTTATGATACTTCTATCTTAGATAAAGAAAGATTATATTATGAGCTAAAACGGAATAATCAGGTTACATATATATTTTAGGATTGAAGGAGCTAGGCTTATTCAATCCTGTATCAAAGTAAACCAAATAAAAAAGGAGAACGGAAAATGAAGAAAAAGGTTTTAGCTGCATTTTTGATGGCAGCCATGACAATTTCTATGGTAGGCTGCTCAAAGCCTGCTGACACCAAGACATCTGAGACAAAGAGCTCTTCTACAGCAAGCTCTGCTACAAAAACAAGTAGTGCAGAGGCAACAAGCTCAGTGGGTAAGACAAGCAGTGCATCCACAACAGAACAGTCGGGTGAAAAGACTGTAGTAGCGGCTATGCCTGGCAAGTGGTCAGACCTTTATCCTATGGGTGAGGATTCGCATTATGACAATATTATCTTTGATCAGGTCTATGATTCTCTCGTTAAGTTAAATGGTGACGGAAGCTATCAGGGAGAATTAGCGGAGTCTTGGGAAGTAAACAAAGAATCTACAGAGCTTACTTTTAAGTTAAAATCAGGAATCAAGTGGCATAATGGTGATGAATTTAGCGCAAATGACATCGTTGAAAGCTTCAAGATATATTCAAACCCTGATATCAAAACCACCAGCAGATACTATCTCAGATATCTTGATGGCTGTGATGAGAGCGGAGTTGAGACTAAGAAGGGTTCTATAGGGGTAACTGCTAAAAGTGACAACGAAGTAGTATTTAAGTTTAAGAAACCTACCTTTGTTGATACAGTCCTTGATGATTTAAGCCATGTGTACATAGTAGAGGGTACCAAGCTTAAGGATAAGTCTGCAGAGGAACTTGGCAAGGCAGAGACTTGGGCTAATCCAAACGGAACCGGTGCATTTATCTACGATAGCATGGTAGATGGTGAAAGAGTAGAGTTTAAGGCAAATAAAGAGTATTATAACGGAGCTCCTGATTTTGATAAACTCGTTATCCGTGTGGTTGATTCAGCTAACTTACTTGCAGGTCTTATGAATGGTGAGATTGATACAGTACTTTATGGCGGTGTGCCTCTTGATGACTTTAAGCTTGCTAAGGAGCAGGAAAATCTTGTAACTGAGTCAGTTAAGAGTCAGGGCTATCAGCTCCTCATTTTCAACTGCTCTAAGAAGTATATGAGTGAGAAGGTTAGGCAGGCGCTTAGCATGGCTATTGACCGTAAGAGCCTTGTAGAGCAGCTTTTACAGGGTGAAGGAGAGCCTATCATTACACCTATCTCATCTATCAACCCTTACTATAACCCGGATGTTAAAGTGTGGTATGACGTAAATCAGGCTAAAAAGCAGCTTGAAGAAGCTAAGTTCCCGTTTGACAAGACCTTAAAGTTCTACGTACCTACTGGTAACTCTATGCGTGAGAAGGCTGCAGCAATCATAGCCGAGAACCTTAAAGCTGTTGGAGTTAAGACTGAGATAGTACAGGTGGACTTCCCTGCATTTATGGAAGCAGCTAAAAAGGGCGATGAGGACTTAGGAATAGTAGGTTCAGGAGGTTCATTGAATCCTAGTGAGAGTTCTGAGATGCTTACGGGAGCGTTTAATCTTTGCAAAATCGAAGAGAATAATAAGCTTATTAAGCTATTGAAGAAGGGTGATTCACTTCTGACAATGGAGGAAAGAAAGCCTGTATTTGACGAGTTTCAGGTTGAAATGAAGAAGATAAGCCCTTATGGATATCTCTTTACCACAAACAGCTTAGTTGCTTATAATAAGCGTCTTAGCGGGGTTAAACCTGAGAACTTCAGTACATTTAACTGGGAAATTCATACTTGGAAGGTTAGTGAATAAAATATATGGGAAAATTACTCTCTGTTAAAAATTTATCAGTAGAGTTTCCGAATAAAAAGTCAAGGCTTACCGCAGTAAATGGGGTAAGCTTTGAACTATATTCCGGAGTCAGCCTTGGGATTGTGGGAGAGTCCGGAAGTGGAAAATCTATGCTAGTATCAGCTCTTATCGGACTTTTGCCAAGGAATGCGCTCTTTAGTGCAGATGAAGTAAACTTTGACGGAAAAAATCTTGTAGATATTTCCGAAAAGGATATGGTAAAGCTTCGTGGGCGGGATATATCTATGATTTTTCAGGATCCCGCCGCCTCTTTAAGTCCCACGGATACAATAGGGAAACAGCTCTCCGAGGTATTCAGCCTGCACGAAGGACTAAAGAAACGAGAGGCCGATGAAAAATCCATAGATATGCTTAATAAGGTAGGTATAAATGAGTCGAGGCTACGTATGAAGCAGTATCCTCACGAACTATCGGGCGGTATGCTCCAAAGGGTTATGATAGCTATGGCTCTTGCCTGTAAACCGAAGCTTCTTATAGCTGATGAACCTACTACAGCTCTCGATGTGACTACTCAAAAGCAGATTCTCATCTTAATCAAAGAACTCTGTGAGGAGCTTAATACAGCAGCCATCATTATTTCACACGATTTAAGGATAATTGCCGAGGTATCTGATAGGGTTCTGGTTATGAAAGACGGTAGGATAGTAGAGGAAGCGGAGTCAAAGGAGATATTTAACAAGCCAAAGTCTGACTATGCAAAGCTCTTAATATCCTCCATACCTGATATGAGTGGGTTTAGAGAAGTGGGGCAGACTAAGGGAGTAGTGCTATTAACCGTGGAGAATCTAAAGGTATCATTTGCAGGCAGAAAGGGACTCTTTGGCAGGACTGAATATATACCGGCAGTAGACGGGGTATCCTTTGATGTCTATAAGGGTGAAACCTTAGGGCTTGTAGGGGAGTCGGGCTGTGGCAAGTCTACGCTTAGCAGGACTATACTAAAACTTATAAAGAAAACCTCAGGCAGGATAGTATTTGACGGTGAAGAGATAGAAAGCTTTTCAAAGCAGGATATGAAGTGTTTTAGGAAGAGGGTACAGCTCATATTTCAGAACTCATACAGCTCGCTAAATCCAAGGATGACGGTAAGAGAAAGCCTCTTCGCTCCTCTTAATAACTTAGGGATTAGGGGAGAAGAGGCTGAAGAAAGGGTGAAGAGAGCCTTGTATGAAATAGGATTAAACGAAGGCTTTGCCGAAAGATATCCGCACGAGCTTTCAGGGGGGCAGAAGCAGAGAATAGTAATAGCAAGGGCGCTTATAGGTGAGCCGGAGCTTGTAATCTGTGATGAACCTGTATCAGCGCTGGATGTATCTATACAGGCTGAAATCTTGGCTCTGCTCGAAAAGTTCAAGAAGGAGAAGGGTTTAACTTATATATTTATTTCTCACGATTTGGGAGTTGTGAAGAATATCAGCGACAGAGTTATGGTCATGTACAAGGGGAGGATTGTTGAAGAAAATTCGACAAGAGAGATATTTGAAAATCCTAAGGATGACTATACGAAGGAACTCTTAGCCTCGATACCGGGGATAAAAGCTGTGTGAATCCTACTTTGCAGGATTCTTCCCTGTAAACCGGGCTTAGTAGATAGATACAATATAAAAGACCTAGGAAGGAAATAAAGATGAAAAGAAAAAATATGATGATAGCATCAGGAGTACTTGCTGCTGCACTTGTAATAAGCTCAGTGCCTGCAAACTATGCGAGCGCAGGTGTTAAGAATGCAAAGGTGACTACTACAAAAAAGAAGGATGCTACAAAGAATAAGACTACTTCTAAAAATAAGACTACAGTAGTAGTAAAAACTGTTTCAGAGCTTAACAAGGCACTTAAGAACAGTGCCAATACAGAGATTAGCCTGAATACAAATAAGAAGGTAAAACTTAGTCTCAAGGGAAACCATAAGAAGGTTAAGCTCGTAATAGATGCCCCTAAGGCAGAGGTTACTAATAAGGGAAGATTTAAGATAATTGAAATAGGCAGCAAGAAGTGGGTTGAGAAGGCTAATGGAAATGGTCTCGTGGTAAAAAGCAAAGAGAGCAGCATTGAAGTAAGTAAGAATGCAAAGGTAGCCTTCATCAGATTCCTAAAATCAGGTGCTAAGGCTGATGTAAGCATAAAGGGCGAGGTTACAAGCCTAGTAGTTGAAAAGAAGGCTGAGCTTAGTCTAAGTGGAAAGACAGATCTTGTGCCTGTAACTGTAAACGCTGAGGGAACCAAGGTCACAAGCAGTGTACAGGTAGAGCTTATAGCAAATAAGAATACTGAAGCCATATTCAAGAAGGGGGCGGAGGGTTCATCTGTAAAGGCTACTGACCAGAAGGTAAATGTAGTAGTTAAGAATGAAACAAAGGAAGAAGTATTTGTAGAGAATGCTTCAGGTGATGAGACAGTGCTGATGAGTGGTGCTTACAAAGAACTTAAGAATGGAGTTTTAGCTGATAAGGGAGGCTATGAAAACTCGTTAGACAATACAGTAAGCCTAAATGATGAGACTACTCCTCTTGGGGATGGAACTAACATCAATAATATTCTTCAAAATACAGTTGGAAATGTGGTAGGACAGCCTGAAACCAATGAGAAAAAAGGCGAGAATAACTCTCCTGTAGATGAGAAGCCTGAACCTAAGCTTGAAGCAAATAGTAAGGTTTATAGAAAGTATGACCTTAGAGAAGTGAATGCAGTAAGTAAGATAAAGAATCAGTTCAGAGATGGTGGCTGTAGGTCATTTGCTGCGCTTGGTGCGCTGGAGTCTCACATCAAGCTTAAAACAGGGGCAGAGCTTGACCTTTCAGAGAACAACTTTGAGAACCGCCAAGGCTTTTACTTTGGCACTAATAATGTAAGGCAGGGAAGAAACAGAAATTCTGATATACCTTATCTTGTAAACTATGGACCTATATTAGAAGAAGATGATCCGTACATTCCTATGAAGGGTGAAGGTGGGGAAGGAAATTACCTTACACAGGAGCAGGTAAATGCAGCAGCTAAGAATCCTGTTATTAAAGACGGAGTTAAGCAGATTATGGGCTTTGACTTCCTTAAGACTGTTGATACAACAAAGGTTATCTCCGCCGAGGATGATGAACTTTTGCAGATTAAAGAAGCTATTGCTAAGAATGGTGGAGTAGTAGCAGATATGTACATGGCTCACGACGGCAATAAGACCTTCCCATACACAGATGTAAAGTACTACAATCCTGAGACCAAGGCTTATTATTTTGATGGGAAAGACAGTGACAGGACATCGAAGTACAAAACCGTAGAGGCAGACGGAGTAAAATACGGAGCAAATCACGCTATAACTATAGTTGGGTGGGATGATGATTTCTCAAAGGATAATTTTACCACCAAGCCTGAGATAGACGGAGCTTGGATAGTAAGGGATGCACAGAGTGAAGACTTCGGCGATAAGGGATATTTCTACGTGTCATTTCAGTCTGTTTCAATGGGCGAGAATCCTTATGTGTTTACAGAGGTAATCGAGCCACAGTATAGTATTTATCAGCACGATGAGCTTGCATTCACAGGGTTTAGGGAAGGAATCAACTTTGCGACTGATGAAAAAGATGTTTTGTTTAACAGATATAAGGCTGTAAGTGACTCAAAGATAGAGAAGATAGGCTTCTACACTACAAAGAAGAATGCAGAGTATGAAGTGTATTTAATACCTGACTTTAATAGCTTTGCTACAGATGCTAAAGATTTGGGTGAAGATGAAGCAGAAGAGTTTTACAAGATGGTTCAGCAATATAAGGTATTGTCAGGAATAGCTGATAATGCAGGCTATCATACTCTTGATATCCCGGCTGAAGTAGATGCTAAGATAAAAAAGGGTAAAGACTTTGCAGTCGGAATCTGGACAAAAAACTCAGACAAAGAGGATCCTAAACATAAGTATGATATGGTTATTGAAGAAAAGAATATTATGGGACAAGGTAAAAATGCAAAGGTAGGAGAAGAAGAAACTTACGTTTACGATAAGGAAATGGGATTCATGGACTTGAATCAGTATGCAACTGAAAGTGGTCCAGCTTACCCGGTAAATGCCTGTGTTAAGGCTTATTATAAGAGGTAAATATTACTCTCCCAAGTATAAGCTTTGTTTAATTAGCAAAGAAGTGTCTTATTTCAATTAATAGCTCATGGTAAATATCCGAAAACTCGTAAGGCGAAATGGATATTCTACCATGAGCTTTTTTTGCCAGCCAAAGACTTTAAAACTAAATCATCTCTTCATGCACTTATAATTTTTCATGCTAATAAAGCAAGACTTACAAATCCATTTTAAGATAAACCATATCCACTAACAGGATACCTTCTTCGTAAATCGGATGGTCATAATTATCTATAAAAAAATTCTTGATGGTATGAGAACGAATGAAACCACATTTTTCATAAAAAGGAATAGTAGCCTGACTTTCTCCCGTTCCCACTTGTAATACAGAATATTTCCCTTTGTATTTTTCTATGATAAAATCAATCAAAGCTTTTCCATATCCTTTTCTATGATAATCCGGATGAATGGCAATATTTTTAATCTCAAGAGTATTGCCGCCTATAGGTAGAACTACACATTCGCCCTTAACTCCATTGTCATCTAAAATGTACATTGTGCCATCCGCTATATACCTGTCGACCATATCTTCTTGCTCATCTGCCAGCAATAAAAGTGATAAATACTGTTTCTTGTTTTCTGTAATTTCTCTTATTTCTATCAATGTTCATACCTCTTAAATCAATGATGTGTTATTCCACATTCTTTCATCATAACATTAACTTCCAAGCCTTTCATTTTCAAATACTACAAGGAAAATTTCTATTGGCTTCACTACGAACACTAAAAGCAAATAATGGCTTTTCAAACGATGTTAAAAATACTATAGAGTTGCTAACTCAGTGTATATATATTATTATAGACTATGAGAGTAAAATAGTTGATATAAGTTAGGATAAAAAAAGAAACGAGCAGGCCGCTTTAGTAAAAATTGTACGGTTGAAAAACTCATTTCTTGCTTTAGAGTTTACTCTTATTTGGTGTGATTGTCAATCAGAGATATAGCGAGCAATCCTATAATATAAGCTTAAATTAACTAAAAAACTATTAGCATTACATTGGAGGTTAAAATGTTAGGTCTTAGAACCGGTGAAAAACTGGAAAAATATGTGAAGGATTATGTGGTGTTTGACCTTGAAACAACAGGGGTATCGCCACTTACAGATGCAATTATAGAGATATCTGCAGTCAAGGTGAGGGACGGGCAGATTGTAGATGAGTTCTCGACCTTGGTAAATCCTAAGAGGAGGATTCCTTACGGAGCATCTAGGGTAAACGGAATTACCGATGAGATGGTGGCTGATATGCCGGTCTTTGAGGAGGTCTTAAAGGATTTTATCGATTTTATAGGAGATGATATCCTTGTTGGGCACAATATCCATGAATTTGATATGAAGTTTATCCACAGGGACTGTGAGGCATTTTTTAGGCTCTTCCTTGGCAATGACTACATAGATACCCTGCCTCTGGCAAGGAAATGTCTGCCTATCTTAGGACACCATAAGCTTACAGACCTTGCTACATACTATAAGATACCAGCCGAAGGAGCACACAGAGCCTTGAATGACTGTAGGATGAACCAGCAGGTATTTGAAAGGTTGGGAGAGGAACTAAAAAATGGCGAAAAGCCCCTTAAGGTATGCCCAAGGTGTGGAGGAACTCTTAAGCTTAGAAATGGCAAATTTGGCAGCTTTTTTGGCTGCAGTTCCTATCCAAATTGCAGGTATACGGAAAATATAGCAAATGAAACCAAGTAGTTGACAAAACTGATTCATTTCGCTATTATGTTTGTAAATGTAATGCGAAAGAGGAGTAGTTCCGTATTCTTATCAGAGAGAGGCCGGTGGGTGAGAGGTCTTAGGAAGAAGGAGTGAAGGTAGCTTTCAAACAGCATCTCTGAGAAAGTGCGATAAGCAGATTAGGAGATGACGGATTCCCCGTTACGGAGATAAAGGTGATGAGTTTAACGTAACTCAAATTATTCACTTATCTAAAAAAGAGGTCTGTGACCTGAGGTGTGAATGAATTGAACTTAATGTTTGAAATTTATCATAAATTAAGGTGGTACAGCGGGATATGCTCTCGCCCTTAGCTAAGGCTAGGGGTGGGAGTTTTTTTATTTGACAGGAAATTTCTCCAAAATTTCCTGTCAAATAAAAATCTCTCCGAGGGATTGCACTGCGGCGGATGAGTAGATGTCGCTAGTGCGACCCGCAGCAGGCGAAAAATCCTGCTTTGCAGGATTCTTATTTTAAAGGAGGATTACATGAAAAAAGAACTTGAGAAGACCTACGATCCGAAGCAGATTGAGGACAAAATCTATCATAACTGGACTGAGAAGGGATATTTCCATGCGGAAGTAAATCCTAACAAGAAGCCATTTACCATAGTTATGCCGCCACCAAATATCACAGGACAGCTTCACATGGGACATGCATTAGACAATACCATGCAGGACATCCTCATCCGTTTTAAGAGGATGCAGGGCTATGAGGCACTGTGGCAGGCAGGAACTGACCACGCTTCCATAGCTACTGAGGCTAAGATAGTAGAAAAGCTTAAAGAAGAGGGTACTTCTAAGGAAGAACTTGGTAGAGAAGGCTTTCTTAAGCGTGCATGGGAATGGAAGGATGAGTACGGCGGAAGAATCATTTCACAGCTTAAAAAGCTTGGCTCATCCTGCGACTGGGAGAGAGAACGCTTTACTATGGACGAGGGCTGCTCTGAGGCGGTTAAAGAGGTATTTGTAAAGCTTTATGACAAGAAGCTCATTTACAAGGGCTCAAGGCTTGTAAACTGGTGCCCTGTATGTAATACCTCCATTTCAGATGCTGAGGTTGAGCACGAGGAAAAGGCAGGGCATTTCTGGCATATCAAATACCCTATTATGGAAGACGGGAAGCCTAGCACAACCAACTTCCTTGAATTTGCCACCACACGTCCTGAGACCATGCTTGGAGATACAGCTGTAGCGGTAAATCCTGAGGATGAAAGATATACCTACCTTAAGGGGAAGACAGTATGGCTTCCTATAGCAGAGCGTGAAATCCCTGTGATTGAAGATAGCTATGTAGATATGGAATTTGGTACAGGTGTAGTTAAGATTACTCCTGCTCACGACCCTAACGACTTCGAAGTAGGTAAACGCCATGGCCTCCCTGAAATCAACATCATGAATGATGATGCTACCATCAATGAAAATGGTGGCAAGTACGAAGGTCTTGACAGATATGAGGCTAGAAAGAAGATCGTTGAGGAGCTTGACAGCCTTGGACTCCTTGGCAGGATAGAAGACCACAGCCACAATGTAGGTACCTGTTACCGCTGTCACAGCGTAGTTGAGCCTCTTATCAAAGAGCAGTGGTTTGTAAAAATGGATGAAATGATTAAGCCTGCAAGCGAGGCTGTAAAGACAGGTGAGATTAAGCTCATCCCTGAGAGAATGGACAAAACCTATTTTAACTGGACAGACAATATCAGAGACTGGTGTATATCCAGACAGCTCTGGTGGGGACATAGAATACCTGCCTGGTACTGCGGTGATTGTGGAGAGATTATAGTTGCCAAGGAAGAGCCAAAGGTGTGCCCTAAGTGCGGTAAGTCACATCTTAAGCAGGATGAGGATACCCTTGATACCTGGTTTTCATCAGCACTTTGGCCATTTTCAACACTTGGCTGGCCTAATGAGACTCCTGAATACAAGTATTTCTACCCTACAGATGTGCTTGTAACAGGCTATGACATCATCTTCTTCTGGGTTATAAGGATGATATTTTCCGCTTACGAACAGACAGGAAAGGCACCTTTTCATACTGTTATGTTCCACGGCCTTGTAAGGGATTCACAGGGACGTAAGATGAGTAAATCGCTTGGCAACGGTATAGATCCGCTTGAAATCATAGACAAATACGGTGCTGATGCACTTAGGTTTACACTAATCACAGGTAATGCACCCGGTAATGACATGCGTTTCTACAACGAAAGAGTGGAAGCAAGCAGAAATTTTGCCAACAAGGTATGGAATGCATCAAGATTTATCATGATGAACCTGGACGCCGCAGAAGTTCCTGCTAACATTGACCTCTCTGAACTTACTCCTGCCGATAAATGGATACTTAGCAGGGCAAACAAGCTCTCAGCAGAAATGACTGAGAACATGGATGCTTTTGAGCTTGGTATAGCAGTTCAGAAGGTATATGACTTCATTTGGGAGGAGTTCTGTGACTGGTATATCGAAATGGTGAAGCCTCGCCTTTACAGCGATACTGATAAGACCAAGGCAGCTGCCTTATTTACACTTAAGACGGTACTTATCAATATGCTGAAACTCCTCCATCCTTTCATGCCTTTTGTTACAGAGGAAATCTATCAGGCACTTCGTGAAAATGAGCCTAATGAGGCAGTTAAGTCTGCTATGGAAGAGAGCATTATGATATCTAATTGGCCTACATTTAAGGCAGAGTGGGATTTTGCGAAGGAAGAGGCAGAAGTTGCCCTTATCAAAGAGGCCGTAAAGAGTATCAGAGCGGTGCGTACAGATAAGAATGTACCACCTTCAAGGAAGGCAAAGGTTATAGTCGTTTCTGACAAGGAGGAGGTAAGAAAGGTATTTACAGAGGGTGAGAGCTTCTTTGCAAGTCTTTCTTATGCAAGTGAGGTAGAGGTACAGGCAGATAAGTCTGGAATTGATGACAATGCAGTATCTGCGGTTATATCTCAGGCAGTAATCTACATGCCTTTTAGCGACCTTGTAGACATAGATAAGGAAGTGGAGAGACTTGAAAAAGAGCATAAGAGGCTTGAAGGAGAGATTGCCCGCTCAAACGGTATGCTAAGCAACGAGAAGTTCGTATCCAAGGCTCCTGAGGCTAAGATAAATGAGGAGAAGGAGAAGCTCGCTAAATATACCGAGATGCTTAAGCAGGTAGAAGAACAGCTGGGAAGACTTAAGAAAAACTAAGGATTTAGAATTAAGTCCAAAGGGGCATAAAACTCAAGGTATATAAGTACTTGGAATTAAAGATGCCAGGTAATAAAGATGTTATGACAGATTCTTACAGCTAATTAAAACCGGTACAGGTAACGGATATTCCGCCATCTGTGCCGGTTTTTGACTAGCATTAAAGGCTATCGAATAATGAGAGCCAGACAAATGAAGTTTATCAACAGTGCAACTCTCATAATTCCTATAGATTCACAATCGTATTCAAGTCATAAAGATAAATATTTTTAGAAGCCTTTGCCTCCGTAAGTATTTTCTTATCGAAGCCTGATTCTGAAAAAAGAGCATAGTAGAACTTGGCTTTTTCCTTTTCGTGAGTAAGCTTTGCTACGGTGCTAATATACTCTGAGTAATCAAAAGGGACATTCTTAAACTTACATTCACCGACTAGATATTCCTTATTATTCCTTCCTATACCTAGAAGGTCTATCTCTGTTTCGGCTATCCTTAGTCCGCTTGAGGCTTTGCTATCATGCATGGTAGTCTTTCCAAACCATCGTCCAAGCTTAATGATACGAAATGGGAGCTGGTCTTTCTTTTGAAGTTCCATGATAAACTGTCTGCATACGTCTTCAAATGCTAAAGAGGCAAATTCATGAAGAGAAGGCTCTACTATGTATTTATGCACGCCTTCTACATCGCCGTCTTCAAGCTGTGAGATATTTGCGTATCCGAAAGCGTACCAAAATCTAAAGAAGTTGTCATTTAACCTGTATAAACCTCTTTTCGTATTTGCCATTTCCTTTGTAGATGATTCAATGGAAAATTCGCGGCTTATAAGTCCAAGTTCAATTAGATTTTTTAAGTATACACTCGTTTTTGAAGTATCTTCAACCATTGATTTTTGACTGATATCATTTAGCTTGGTGCTGCCTAGGGCAACGGCCTCTATAACTGAGTTGTAAACGGAAGTTTCCCTAAGTTCCTGATGCAGCAAAAACTCTACCTCACTGTATAACACCGAACCTTTGGTAAGTATACCACGTTTTATATTTTCTCTAAGTGGAAGTTCAGGATTAAACTGTTTTAAGTAATGTGGGATACCTCCAAGGATGGAGTATGCATATACCTTATCCCTTTCAGAATAATTAGGGAAAAACTGTATCGCGTCATAGAAGCCCATCTCCTTCATTTTATATACACCGGTAGCTCTGCCGTATAGAGGATTTTTCTCTGACAGAATTTCCTTTTCGATAAAGCTCATAGAGCTACCGCAGAGAATTATCATTACATTTTTATCCTTAAATTCTATATCCCAGAGGTTTTGTAAGATAGAAGGTATGCTGGGGTTTCCCTTACACATATACGGGAATTCGTCAATTATAATTAGTTTTTTACTGTCTCTGTATGGAAGGTCAAGGACCGAGCGAAAAGCCTTTTCCCAATCAGAAAATTCGCTTATATAATCTCTAGCAGGAATATTTTCTTTGAGGAGGATAGAGGAAAATCTACTCAGCTGTGCCTTATCGGTGCTTTGAGTACAGGAAAAAAATACATGGGGTTTATCCTTACAAAACTCGCGGAGCGTCTCAGTTTTACCCACACGCCTCCTGCCGTAAAGAACAATTAACTGTCCTTTATTCTCGTTATATCTATCATTAAGGAACTGCAATTCTTGCTCTCTTCCAATAAACATGTTGACCTCCATAATATCAAATCGTGATTTAGTAAATCGTGATTTGATATTATATTAACAGCAAAAATAAAAAAAAGCAAGAAAAAACTGCCGCCTTAACAAATTTTATTAAGGTGGCAGCAAAGCTATTACAGATTAAACTTAGAAACCTCTGACTGCAACTGTGATGCAATATCAGCAAGGCTCTCAGATGCCTGAGAAATGTTCTGGATAGCCTGTACCTGAGTATCTACAGATGCCGCAACCTCTTCAGTTGTTGCTGCATTCTCCTCTGCTATTGCAGAAAGATTCTCAACTACCTTAACTACGTTTTCATTCTCGGTCTTTATCTGAGTAGAGGACTCATTGATGCTCTCTACAATTCTCTTGCTTCCTTCGAGTTCAGCAGATATTTCAGCAAGCTTGTCATTTGTTTCCTTGACCTTGCTTCCCTGTCTGTCAATGATTTCATTAGACAGCTTAATCATATCTACAGCTTCCTTAGCCTTCTTCTTAAGCTCGTCAATAACTTCTCTAATCTCGCCTGTGAACTTAGCGGAATCCTCTGCAAGCTTTCTAACCTCATCAGCAACGACAGCAAAGCCTCTTCCGGCCTCTCCGGCTCTTGCAGCCTCGATGGCAGCATTTAATGAGAGGAGATTAGTCTGGTCTGAGATAGACTGTATCATCTCACTTGCGCTTGCAATTGCTTCTGTAGCATCATTTGTCTCCTGAATTACGTCTGATACCTTTTCAGATATTTCCTTGTTCTCTCCGGTTATCTGTACAAGCTCATTCATAATCACATTACTTTCATCCTTCAGGCTGTTAATATGCTCCATTGAATGTGAAAGCTTTTCCTGTATCTCTACCATGCCGTCAAGAAGCTCGCCTGATTTCTCAACTGAGCCTGCAGCACTCTGAGTATCCTCTGCCTGGCTCATAGCGCCCTCGGATATATTGTTTACAGCATTAGATACATCATTTGATGAAGAGGAAGCAGACTGTGCAGTTGCTGTAAGCTCCTCAGCTGTAGCTGCTGTATTCTGCGCGTGTGAAGAGATGTTATTAACTATAGAAGAGAGGTTCTCTGTCATAGTTTTTATTGACCTCATTACATTTGCAATCTCATCCTTGCCCTTCATGTACTTTGTGGCATTGGCTGTTTCATCAGATATATCAAGGTCGTAATTAGCCATCTTATGCATAGCCTTCTCTATGAGTGCCATAGGCCTTGCCACACGGGTAATCATAAGGAAGATAACTATTCCTGCTATTATCGAAATGATTGCTGCGTGATATATGATGTTGCTAAGAACAAACTGTGTAGCGTGTTCAACCACCCTTCTGTATGAAATGATATTTTCAAGGCACCATTTTTTATCTACCCCAGGGAAATTAACTACAACATAGGTGATTTTTCCAGGTAAGTCCGTACCTGCTATTGTTTCTTCGGACTGCTTGAAACCATTCGCAATGGCTTCAGCCACATTTGCCTTTGCCTCAGGAACCTGCTCAAATAGGTTCTTTGCAACCTCACTGTCATCCATAGCATTTGCTATAAAGAAACCGGTGTCTGTAAGGAGTCCCTTAAATTCTTCACCATCTGTTGAATCATCCTTAAAATCCTGCTGTAAATCACTTAAAAGTATGTCTACAACAACAGCTCCCACTGCCTTATCCTTGTATGATATAGGAATACAGTATGAAGTCTTCAACTGGTTATCTGTATCAATATAAGGGTCTAAAAGAATAGGCTTATTTCCTGATAATGTAGCACTATACCATTCTTTATCATCAATTCCATCCTCATAAGTGGAGATGACTTTGCCATCCTCACGTTCGATATACTCTGAAAAACGGCCATCTTTAGCATCCTTACCATCAAATCCATTCTCAGTAAAGTAAATGCCAACACCTGATATAAAGTCGTTGTTGTCAAATATCTGCTTTGCGCTGCCTACAATCATACTCCTGCTTCTGTTTTCAAGAGGAACATCATTAAGCATGGCCTCTGCTATGGACTTTACATCATAGCCAATCTGATATGCACCGGCAAACTGACTTTCAATCTTGTAAGCTATCTTCTTTGCTTCTTCAAGCTTTGCGGTTTCAACGTTTTGAATAGCAGTTTCTTTTTCGTAGTTGTTATCAAATACCGCCTTTGCTCCTAAAACTACAAGCAAAACAAGCGATACAATAAGACCTACTCTTACTGCAAAACTATTGAAAATGCTCTTCTTTTCGGTAGTCTTTCTTTCCTTATTTTTTCCCATGGTTCCCTCCATTCGTGAAAAATATATTATTTAAGGTACTTTACTTCCATAAACATATATCGGCAGGTATTACCCGTTTGTTTAGCGGCAGACAGGTTTTATTTGGCAGATTAAATAGCGCTGTATCTATCCACATTAATTTAAGAAGTAAGCCTATGATTAATTCTTGTTTCTAATTGAATAAGACTACAAAATGTGGTATCATTTTAGGGTGGAAAAACTATAAATATACCACATTTTTGATATAGCTACGATATGAAGGGAGTTATTATGTTGGATTTTGAAAAAGAACTTGAGAAGTTTAAGCCAAGCCTTGAAATCGAAGAGGTGGCTGATGTTGTCAGACATAACGATGTGTCAGATGTTGCCGACCTGATTAAGGAAGTACTTAAAGAAACCAGAGAAACGAGGTAAATATATGCAGTGCCCATATTGTAAGGCAACACTCACAGCCGGGGACACTTGTGAAAAATGCGGCAGTGACGTAAAGCTATTTAAGAAACTATACAGTATATCAAACAGATGCTACAATGAAGGACTCGAAAAGGCTAAGGCAAGGGATTTGTCCGGTGCGGTGATAAGCCTTCAAAACAGCTTAAAGATAAATAAAAAGAATACCGAGGCTAGAAACCTCTTAGGACTTATATACAGCGAAATGGGCGAGACAGTGGATGCCCTCAGTGAGTGGATAATAAGCAGTCATTTTGAGCCTGATAATAACCTCGCGTCCGAATACCTGTCGTTTTTTCAAAACAATCCGACCAGGCTTGATGCAGCGGGGCAGGTTATCAAAAAGTACAATGCCTCACTAAAGCTTGTTAAGTCCGGCAACTATGACCTTGCCATCATTCAGCTTAAAAAGCTGATTTCCCTTAACCCTAAGCATGTCAAAGGCTTACAGCTTCTTGGCCTCTTAAATATCAAGGCTGGCAATATCTCACAGGCTAAGAAATACCTTAAGATGGCACTAAAGGTAGATAAAATGAACCCTCTTGCCATGCTTTATATGGCTGAGGTCAAGGGGAAGAGCCAGGGAGAGGATGTGACAGAGGACAATGATGCCAATAAACTTGTCCTAAATGCAAGAGAATCCTTTGCTCCTATGAATGCTTACAGAGATAACAAACACGGAATCCTGCCTTGGATTAGTCTTTTGGCAGGAATAGTGCTTGGCATGGCATTTTTTATGATTGCAATCGTGCCTGGTATAAGGGCTAAGTCTGTCTCCAATAAGAATACCGAGATAGTTAGCCTCAATGAGACCATGGCTAAGACCAATGCGGAGTTTGACAGCATCAAGAGCGAAAATGCAGAGCTTAAGAAAAAGGTAGAGACTCTTGAGACTAAGAATAAACAGCTTTCAGAAACCACCAAGAAGAATGAAAATAACGGCTTTGGTGCTCTTGTTGAGGCTGCGGCATATTATACTATGGATGATAAGGCAAAGTCGGCTGATACCTTGGTAAAGGTAGATAAGTCCACCCTTAAGGATAAGAACATGCTAAACCTCTACAACCAGCTTTCTGTGAAGGTATTTGCTGAGCAGTCTGCAAGGCTGTATCAGGAAGGCTATACCCAGTATAGCAGGGGAAAGTATAAGGAAGCACTTAAAGCATTTGAAACTTCCCTAAAGATGAATCCTGAAAATGTCGACTCTATGTACTTTACTGCCAGAAGCTACGACAGGTCCGGAGACAAGACTAAAGCCATTGAATGGTACAATAAGATTGTAGAAAAGCATGGAGATACCCAAAGAGCGGTAGAGGCCAAGAGGATGCTCACATTGTTAGGAGAATAAATGGAAACGATAAAGATAAAATATTTTACGGATAAGATTGATAAACTCTGCTATATAGCCGGCAATTCAGATTGGATAGACCTTAGAGTAGCAGAAGATGTGGTGATGAAAAAGGGTGAATTCAGACTCATAAGACTTGGGGTGGCTATGGAGCTGCCCCGGGGATATGAGGCACACGTAGTGCCAAGAAGCTCAACCTATAAAAATTTTGGGCTCATCCAGACCAACCACATGGGAGTGATTGACGAGAGCTACAAGGGAGATGCTGATGAATGGAAATGGCCTGCCCTGGCTATGCGTGACACAGAGGTTCATGTAGGCGACAGGCTTTGCCAATTCCGTATAATGAAACATCAGCCGCAGATAAACTTCCTTGAAGTTGACTCTCTTGAAAATGAGGACAGAGGCGGTTTTGGAACCAGCGGCACTAACTAGGACTGCTTACGGTTCCTTTTGTTTTCCTGTCTGTCAAGAAGATATTCTGCATAATCTCTTATAGATGCTGCACTTTCAGGCATGAGCTGCTGGTATACAAGGAAGAAATCAACTATTTCCTTGTCAAGTATTTCTCCGCCAATAGGAAGTGCAGAGTCGGATACACCTAGCAGGTAATCGCAGGTTACGTCAAATTCTTTAGACAAAGCAATCAGCTTTTCAAAGGAAGGCTCGTTTCTGTTTGATTCGTAGTTTGAGATAGCTGTAGGCTTAAGTCCCAGTATGCCGGCAAGTTCGCCCTGAGTAAGTCCTTTTTTCTGGCGGAGCTGTTTAAGTCTCAAATGAAAGTTCATATGTTACCTCCTGTAATGATATATTTGAAATAAAGAGATTGTATAACAAAACAACATACTACAAATATATAGTATACTATAAATATATAATTTTGAACGTAAAATGTCAAACGTTATTGCAAAAAAATACACAAATTGTGTATAGTGGGGTGGATTATGAGTGTCGATATGAAGCTGTATAATATTCTTAAAGAGGAATGTCTTGAACTTGTTTTTATCTATGACAAAACAGGTAAGTGTATTACCTGTTCAGACAAAGCAAGGGAAAGCCTTGGTTATTTACCTGAAGAGGAAGTAGGGAAATTTGAGATAAGCTTTCCCAATATTTCTCTGGAAGAAACTGCCCTTCATGAACATATTGAGACTGACGTGTACAGGAAAAATGAAACATGTTTTCCTGCAGACCTTAAGATTGTAAGCTATGAAGACGATAAATTTATTATATTTGCAATAGATCAAACTGAAAAAAGAAATGTTGCGAGAGAACTAAAAAGCTGTAAAGAGGAACTTAAGTATGAACTTAAGTACAAGACTGAATTTGTATCCAATATTACTCATGAGCTAAGAACGCCTGTAAACGGCATCCAGGGAATGGCTAAGAATCTTCTTAATACAGAGCTCAATTCCTACCAGCTTGAAACTGTGGGGATAATCGAGGGCTGCTGCGTGAATATGTCCAAGATTATCAATGACCTTTTGGATTTCTCAAAAATGGAATCCGATAAGCTGGTGCTTGAGAAAAAGGCTTTTTCTTTTAGAGAATTTCTTAACAACGTAATGGCATTTAACGTAACCCTTGTAAATGAAAAGGGCTTGAAGCTTCTTGTACATGTGGGAGATGATATCCCTAAGTATCTGGTGGGAGACGAGCTAAGGCTTATGCAGATATTTAACAACCTTCTAAGCAATGCGGTTAAGTTTACAACCATAGGCCACATTGCGGTGGAAGCATCACTCATACGTGAAGAGGACGACTATGTAGAGCTTTTCTTCATGGTAGTTGATACGGGTATAGGTATCTCCAAACAAAACATGGATAAGCTGTTTAAGAAATTTTCGCAGGTGGATGCTTCTACTACAAGGAAATTTGGTGGAACAGGTCTTGGGCTGTCCATAAGCAAGAAGTTAGTTGAGCTTATGGGAGGAAACATCAAGGTAGAGAGCGAACCGGGCAAGGGAAGCTCATTTTCCTTCAATGTAATTCTTGGCAAAGCAGACGCGGCAGAAGAGACTACAGGAGTAGAACTTCCTAACGGAAACTTCGTCTATGAAGGCAGCGGACAGTATACCGAATCAGAGGAGGAGTCGAGCTATTCGGGTGAAGGAAGCTCAGACTGGAGGCTTACTGCCAATTCGGACAAGATATACCAGTTTGGAACCAGTGAGAATATCAAGGAAATAAATTCAGCCCTCGAGAAACTTTTTATATGCATTGAACTAGGCAACTGGGAAAAAGCAGAGAATTTTGCCAGTGTCGTTAAAAATCTGATTTCTGACAACGAATCCGAGCAGCAGCTTAAAAAGGAGGCCTTTAGGCTTGAACTGATTATTCGAAGGGGTAACCACGACAAGGCTATAGAGCAGTACAACATATTTAAGGAGAAGCTTGCCGAACTCGGGTTCTAAAAGGGGTAGAGGTAAATGAAGACGAATATTCTCATTGTTGATGATGTACTTACAAGCCTTGCACTTATGTCTGACATAGTAAAAAGTGAGGGCTACATAGCAAGACCCGTACAGAATGTTAAGCAGGCTATGGAGGCAATAGACGCCCTTTTGCCCGACCTTATCCTGTCGGATGTGTCCATGCCTGATATCGACGGGTATGAATTTTGCGAGATGGTTAAGTCCAATCCAAAGACAGCGGATATTCCTCTGATTTTTGTATCAGCCTTAAACGACGTGAATTCGAGGAAAAAAGGCTATAACGTGGGAGCGGTGGACTTTATAGTTAAGCCCTTTGACTTTGATGAGGTAAGGCTTAGAATAAATACTCAGATAAAAAACCTTGTTATGCAGCGTGAACTTGAAGAGTATAATAAAAGACTGCATAGGATGATGAATACCCAGATAGCCAAGATAACGGACGACCAAAGGTACCTGATATATGGCCTTGTAAGGCTTGCAGAATCAAGGGAAGACCCTACAGGTACCCATATGATAAATGTATCTGCAAATTCTGCATTTTTGGCGCAGAGTTTGCAGCTGTCTCCTGAATATGAAAAGTACATCAGCAATAACTTCATAGACGACATAGGCCTTGCTGCCCCTCTTCACGACATAGGAAGTCTTACTATAAGTGACAGGATACTGCTAAAAAGGGGCAAGTTGACTCCTGACGAGATGACAGTTATGAGAACTCATGCTGAGATAGGCGCAAGGACACTTACAGAGGTTTACCGCCACAATGAGTTTAGCAGATATCTTGGCATGGCTATAGATATTGCATATTATCACCACGAGAAATGGGACGGCTCTGGTTATCCAAAGGGACTAAAAGGGAAGGGAATACCGATGTCAGCGAGGATATTTTCTCTGGTGGATGTGTATGACACGCTTACAAGGGATAAATGCTACAGGGATGC
The DNA here is from genome assembly GCF_016651435.1 of Catonella massiliensis. Taxonomy (NCBI): domain Bacteria; kingdom Bacillati; phylum Bacillota; class Clostridia; order Lachnospirales; family Lachnospiraceae; genus Catonella; species Catonella massiliensis. The sequence goes on from NZ_JAEPRJ010000001.1 coordinate 152,570, forward strand.
ATACACTCATGATGAAGCGATTGAGATAATTAAAGAAGAGTCGGGGAAGAGCTTTGATCCGGGCATTGTAGACATATTTATGAAGATACTAAGCGGGATTAGGAGGAACTAGATTTGGGAGTTGCAAAAAAAGAACCTATAATTGAAATATTTGCAAGTGAAGCCGGAGACTCGATAAAAGCATTTGATAAATACATGCTTGAAGGTGAGAATGCGGGCAAATTTGAAAGAGAGCTAATAGTGGAGCTTGCTAAACTTGTGCGCATCATCAGAATGGACTCAAGTATGCTGCTTTTTGACGGGATAGCCCAGGTAAGTGGCAAGCTTGAAAAGCTAATGGACTGCTACAGGGATGTGAGGGCTGAAAGTCCTGATTTTGAGAGCTTCAGGGAAGTGTTAAACGCTTATTCGGTCTTCATTCACAGCGAGCTTTATAAACTCACTCACAATGAAAAGGTTGACGGAGATAATAGTGAGATAATAGAGCTTATCGACCACATGGATACAGGAGTAGTAGGCTTTAATAAGCTTCCTACCTCAACACCTACAAGGCGTAAGCAGTATTATATTCCCAGTAAGTCTGCAAATGATACAGCTGTAGTATCGCCTAAAAAGGGAGTTTTTGACGGTCTTCTACTGGATGAGAATAAAAAATATGAAGATGGTCTCATAAAGCCAAAGACACCCAATGAGATCTTAAGTTCGCTAAAGAGCAGGCTCATAAGTTTTACCATCACTGATGACAAGATGGAAGAGATAAGGAAGCTAAGTATTGGACTAGAGAAGCTGGCGGATGAGTTAAAAGCCGGAAAGAAGACAGATGTAGTATCGGAGGCCCACAGCCTTGCTAAAGGGGTGAAAAGCTGGGTAATGGATGCAAGGATGACTGATTTGTCTATGCTTGTGTCTAAGGCTAAGATTGCAGCCAAAGACCTGCTTAAGCATACAGGAAAGAAGGCTGAATTTGAGGTTAAGCTTTTGGAGGATGAGACGCATGTTATTCATATAGAAAAGTACAAGACAGCCAATCTCTCAAAGGCGCTCACCCACCTTATAAGAAATGCTGTTGACCACGGAATAGAAGCACCGACTGCAAGAGTTAAGGCGGGTAAGAAAGAAGAAGGACATATAAGGCTTGAGATAGTAAAATCAGATAAATTCAAGGGAATAGAGCTTCATTTTTCTGATGACGGAGTGGGAATTAATCCTGACAAGATACTTAAGGCGGCAGAGATGAGGGGAATACTCCTCAATCCGAAGGAAAGCTATACTTTAGAAGATATATTGAAGATACCGTTTATGACAGGCTTTACAACAAGGAAGACCATAGGAGATTATTCGGGAAGAGGAGTGGGGCTAGACCAGGTAGCCCATCTGATTGAAGAGATTAATGGCAGAGTAGTGCTAAAAAGCAAAGAAGGTAAAGGAACCGAAGTTGATATAGAGCTTCCTTACGACCATATTGCAGAATAATGAGGAGGATGACATGAGAATTTTACTGGCCGAAGATGACTATGCCAGCAGAAAGTTTGGAATAAGCTTTCTAAGCAAATATGGAGAAGTGGATGCGACTGTAGATGGAGAAGAAGCAGTGGCTGCTTTTGAATTTGCAGCGGAGGATGGAGAGTACTACGACCTTATCTGCCTTGATATAATGATGCCTGGGACAGACGGGATAGAGGCGCTATATAGGATAAGGGAGAGTGAGAAAAGGCTTAAGATTCCGGAGGATAAATGTCCTAAGATAATCATGGTTTCAGCACTTAGCGATATGAACTATGTAGACGGAGCCTTTGAACTGGGATGCGACGGCTATGCGAATAAGCCGCTTGATACGGACAAGATGGAAGAAGTACTTAAAAAACTGGAGCTTATAAAATAGCTTTGAGAGGGAGAATTTGCCTTTTAGATTTTGAGGAATTTTAAAAGTTGAATTTGAAGATTTGTTGTGGTACTATAGTGACTATTCCGAAAGGGTTACATTTAACTAACTATAAATAGTGTGAAAGGAAGTAGTAAAATGACAAAAATAGATATAATCTCAGGATTTCTTGGCGCAGGTAAGACAACCCTCATCAAAAAGCTTATAAAAGAGGCACTTGGCGGTGAAAAAGTAGTGCTTATAGAAAATGAATTTGGCGAGATAGGTATAGATGGAGGCTTCTTAAAAGAGGCAGGAATTGAAATCACAGAGATGAATTCCGGCTGTATCTGCTGTACTCTTGTAGGAGACTTTGGAGCCGCACTAAGAGATGTTATTACAAAGTATTCTCCTGACAGAATCATCATTGAGCCTTCGGGAGTAGGCAAGCTCTCGGATGTAATTAAGGCTGTTGCTGATGTGAAGAAGGACTTTGAGGATGTAGAGCTTAACAGCTTTATTACGGTAGCCGATGCAGGCAAGACTACTATGTATATGAAGAACTTTGGTGAGTTTTTCAATGACCAGATTGAAAATGCCAACACTATTGTACTTAGCCGTACATCAAAGACTCCTGAGAGTAAGCTTGAAAAGGCTGTAGCTGCCATAAAGGAGCACAATGACAAGGCGGTTATCATAACAACAGACTGGGATAGTCTTACAGGAAAGCAGATTCTTGATACAATGGAGAAGGCAGCAGGAGAGATAAAGGATTTACTATTTACAAAGGAAGAGCTTGAAAGCTGTGAACATCACCACCACGAAGACGGCCATGAGTGCTGTCACGGACATCATCACGAGCAGACCCATGAAGACGGCCACGAATGCTGCCACGGGCACCATCACGAGCATGAGCACGAAGACGACCACGAGTGCTGCCACGGACACCACCACGATCATGAGCATGAAGACGACCACGAGTGCTGCCACGGACATCATCACGATCATGAGCACGAAGACGGCCATGAGTGTGGTTGTGGACACCATCACGAGCAGACCCATGAAGACGGTCATGAGTGCGGCTGCGGACATCACCACCACCATCACCACGCTGATGAGGTATTTGACAGCTGGGGCATCACAACTCCTAAGCGTTTTACGAAAGAGGCTCTTGAGAAGATACTTGACAAGCTCGCTTGGGGCAACGGCCTTGGCATCATACTACGTGCAAAGGGTATAGTTCAGTCAGAGGGTGAAGGATGGCTTGAGTTTGACCTTACGCCTGGAGAATTTGAAGTAAGAAATGGTGCACCTGACGTAACAGGTAAGCTCTGTGTAATAGGCTCAAGACTTAAAAAAGATGATATTAAGGCTCTTTTTGAAGTGTAAGAGCTATAGTGTCTGTATCAATGCTTTTGACAGCTATATAATCAGAGAGTATTATCTAAGCCTAAAGTATGACAGACATAAGGTATTGTGGCATTATGTGGATATACTAAGGCTGATAAGGAGAATATATGAATCAGGAAAAAGATATACCTGTATATATGTTTACAGGTATGCTTGAGAGTGGAAAGACCGCATTTTTAAGGGATACCTTAGAGGGCGGTGAGTTTGAAGATGGCAACAAATCCCTTTTCATACTGTGTGAAGAGGGCGAAATCGAGCTGTCAGAGAAACTCTTAAAGCGGAATAAAATGTCTACAGTTGTAGTAGAAGACAAGGAAGATATAACTGAGGAATTCTTAAAAAACCTTGAAAAGGAATATAACCCTGATAGGGTGGTAATCGAGAACAATGGTATGTGGATTCCGCAGGAGATTATAGATGAATTCCCTGAGAATTGGATGCTTGTACAGTGTATCAATCTTATAGACGGCTCTACCTTTGAGAGCTACCTACAGAATATGGGAAGCTTTGTTATGGAGCAGGTTAAGCCTGCCGACCTAGTTGTATTTAACAGGGTTACTGACAATGAGGTAAGGGGAGGCTATAGGAGGCGTATAAAGGCACTAAACAGAAAGGCTCAGATCCTCTATGAGGATGAAAAAGGAAACCTCGATGATGCCTATGTGGAGAGCCTGCCATTTGATACAGACAAACCTGTAATTGAGCTTGAGGATGATGACTTTGGACTCTGGTACATGGATGCCATGGATCATCCTGAAAAGTATAAGGGAAAGACTATGAAGTTTAGGGCGCTTATCTACAGGGATAAGAATTTCCCTGAAGATAAGCTGGTTCCCGGAAGATTTGCAATGACCTGTTGTGCAGCAGACGTACAGTTCATAGGCTTTGTCTGCCACGCACCCAATGCGTCAGAGTTTGCACAGAAAGACTGGGCTTATATAGAGGCAGAGGCAAGGTTTGAATACTGCAAAGACTACAAGGGCAAGGGAATAGTGCTCTATGCCAAAGAACCTCTTAAGAGGGCTGAGGCAGGGGAGCAGTTGGTTTATTTTACATAAAGAAAAAGAGTAAGAAAGATTTATAGTATATTTTGAACGACTCTTGAATGCCGAAAGTTACCTGTGATTAGAGGGAACTTTCGGTGTTTTACTATAAGGGTAGGTGGTTTATGTCAAAAAAGAAAAATACTGTCATAGAGCTTAGATACTATGAAAAACCGATTAAAGAGCCTGTGCTTGCCATGCTTGGGGAGAGCTGGATAAGGGAATACGGGAAAGATACAAATGGTGAAATGATTAACAACCTGCATTTTCATAACCTCATGGAGATAGGCTGCTGTATATCAGGTGAGGGAGAGATGATACTTGATGGAGAAAGCAAAAAATATAAGGCAGGTAATTTTACCATTATTCCAATTAACTTTCCTCATAATACCGTAAGTAAAAAAGGAACTAAAAGCTACTGGGAATATATATTTTGTGATCCGGAAGACATCTTAAACAGGGCATTTCCAAACAACAGACCGTTTGTTGAAAGCACCTTAAAAAGGCTGAATAGTAAGGTATATTTTTGTCATAGTGAAAAGGAGCCGGAACTATACAGTGTGATAAAGTCTATCTTTGAGGAGATGAGAAATAAAAAAGCGTATTACTGTGAAAAAACAATCATGCTTTGTAATTCTTTGTTTTTTGAGGTGGCAAGAAAGAATACAAGTGATACTTCAGCTGAAACTGAGTACAGGGATATGAGCGTTATATCTGCTGCAATATCATACATAGGCAAGAATTATGCAAAACCGATAAGGATAAAGGATGTGGCAGATAGCTGCAATATGAGTGAGACTAACTTTAGAAGGCTGTTTTCTGCATATATGGGGCGTACCCCCTTAGAATATTTCAATCTGATTAGAATAAATAAAGCCTGTGAGCTGATAAAATCAACTCTGTACTCCATGGAAGATATTGCAATGAAGGTGGGGTATTCTCAGATGTCTACTTTCAACAGGAACTTTAAGAAAATAATAGGAGAATCTCCTTATAGGTGGAAGAGAAATCCTGCCAATTTTGAAAGCAAACTATTAAAAGCAAGTGTATCAACTAAAAAAGGCTGGTAAAATGCAAAGTGCAATTTGGTCGAAATTGCACTTTTTTTGTAAATTATTAGCAACATTACGCTTTGATTGTTAGTTATAATATCCTCATAAAAGCAGTTGATTTTTTAGACAGAATTACCAAGGATATATACCTACATATAGAAATTGTCTAAAAATTAACTAATATATCTCGGGTAAAACTATAATTTATTTCCCGAATACTTATCTTTAAGAGGAGGAATTGGTATGAAAATGAGAAAAATTATGTCACTTGCACTTGTAATGGCAATGGGAGTTAGCCTATTGTCAGGTTGTGGAGGCTCAGGAGGAAGCAGCTCGGGTGCAGCAAAATCATCCGCAGCATCTAAAGCGGCTTCAAGTACGGCATCAGAAACATCGGGAACGGCTCCAACTGCCGGAAACTATACTGACAACGGAAGCCACGAGCTTACAGTATGGTGCTGGGATCCTGCTTTTAACATCTACGCTATGAAGGAAGCGGAGAAGATATATCAGAAGATAGACCCACAGTTTAAGTTAAATATTCAGGAAGTGCTTTCAGATGATGTAGAAACTAAGATAACAACCGCTGCGACTTCAGGAGACCTCAGCACCTTACCGGATATCTTCCTTATGCAGGACAACTCATTCCAGAAATACACTACAAACTTTAACGATGTATTCTTAGGACTCAATGATTCAGGCATTAACTACAAGGACTTTGGTGAGGCAAAGCAGGCGTATTCCACGCTTGACGGAGTACACTACGGAGTACCGTTTGATAATGGAGCAGTAATTGCTGCTTATAGAACAGATATCCTTGAGAAGGCAGGACTTAAAATAGATGATTTTAAGGACATTACCTGGAGTAAGTTTATAGAACTTGGAAAGCAGGTTAAACAGAAGACCAACACACCTCTACTTTGTGCTACCGCAGGTTCAAATGATCTTGCAATGATGATACTTCAGTCCGCAGGAGCATCACTATTTAATGATGATGGTTCACTTAACATAGTTGACAATGGGGTACTTAGAAAGGCACTTGAGATATATCAGGAGCTTTACAAGGAAGGAATCCTTGTTGAGGTTACAGACTGGGATCAGTATATAGCAGCAATTCAGAGCGGAAGCTCAGCTGCTGTTATCAACGGCTGCTGGATTATAGGATCTATTACCGCAGCTAAGGATTTTTCAGGAAAGTGGGCAATAACAGATATGCCAAAGCTTGACGATGTAGAAGGTGCAACCAACTATTCCAATAACGGTGGATCATCTTGGGCAGTTACAACCAAGTCGGAGAACCAGAAGCTTGCCGTTGATTTCTTAAAGGCAACCTTTGCAGGAAGTGTAGAGTTCTACGAGACTATCCTTCCTTCATCAGGAGCACTTGCAACATATCTTCCTGCAGGAAAGAGTGAAGTATACAGCAAGCCACAGAAGTTCTTCGGTGGAGAGCCAATTTACTCACTTATCACCGAATTTGCAAGTAAGATTCCAAGCAACAAAACAGGTGCTTATTATTACGATGCAAGAAATGCCGTAGGTGTGGCTATTAGCAACGTGCTTCAAAAGGGCGCAAACATTGAAGAAGAATTAAAGTCAGCTCAGGAAACAGTAGAATTTAATATGGGTGGCTGATAAAAGCTTAGCTTTTTAGCATAAGTCAGAACGGGGCTGTCACAATAAAGAGAGAATAAGTGCTTATCTTTAATGCGGCAGCCCTTTTTGTAAGAAAGGAGACCATTATGGAGGGTAAGAAAGGAATTAGCCTTGCCAAAAGACATCTTATGATAGGCTGGGGCTTTGTTATTCCTGCTACTCTGCTTATCGTTATCTTTAGCTTTTTGCCTATGTTTCAGGCTATATTACTATCGCTAAAAAAAGGCGTTGGAACTCATATGATCTGGAACGGAATAGGAAACTATACGAGAATATTAAAGGATAAGCGGTTTATACAGGCAATATTTAATACATTATTTTATCTTGTGATTCAGGTGCCTATAATGCTTGGTATAGCACTGGCACTCGCATCTATTCTCAATAACAAGCACCTTAGATTTAAGGGACTGTTTAGAACCATGATATTCCTGCCTTGTGCAACTTCCCTTGTATCATATTCAATGATATTTAGGTCTATGTTTGCAAATGACGGTTTCATAAACAACGTGCTTGTTAACTTCGGCTTTAACAGAATAGGCTGGTTTCAGAATGACTGGATGGCAAGGGCAGTAATCATAATTGCGCTTATTTGGAGGTGGACAGGATATAACATGGTATTCTATCTTGCAGGCTTGCAGAATATAGAATACTCGGTATATGAGGCCGCTAAGATTGACGGTGCTTCTCCTTTCCAGTCTTTTAGAAAGATAACAGTGCCTCTACTTAGACCGACTATTCTTCTTACTGCAATTATGTCAATTAACGGAACTCTTCAGTTATTTGATGAGTCAGTAAACCTCACAAAAGGTGGCCCTGGTATAGCGACAATAACAATGTCACACTATATCTACAACACCTCATTTGTAACGAGCCCTAATTTCCCTTATGCAGCTGCACTTTCGGTTGTTATTCTTGTAATGGTAGGAACACTTTCGGTGATTCAGATGAAGGTAGGTGATAAGCGTGACTAAAACACAGAAAATTTTCGTTTATACATTTCTTACAATAGTTTCACTCATTTCAATCTTTCCAATTTATTGGATGGCTTGCGCAGCTACCAATACAAGTGTTGAGATAATGAGAGGAAAACTCATCCCCGGAGGATACCTGATTGAAAATTTCAAGTCTTTAATACACAATCAGAACCTAGGCAGAGCCTTCTTTAACTCAGTAAGAAACTCTGTTATACTAACACTGTTGTCTATGGTTATCTGCTCGATTGCCGGTTATGGATTCGAAGTATACCATCAGAAGTCAAAGGACGTTCTTTTCACTGTGCTTCTTACAGCAATGATGCTTCCTTTTGTAGCAACTATGATTCCGCTCTTTACCATGTTCTCAAAAGTTGGGCTGGTAAACACATGGCCTGCCTTCGTGCTTCCGGGACTCGCTACACCGTTTCTTATAATGATGTTTAGGCAGGCAGCAAGAAGCTTTCCAAAAGAAATCATTGAAGCAGCAAGAATGGATGGCTTATCTGAAGTAGGCATATTCTTTACAATGTTCGTCCCTACAATGCGTTCTACCTACGGCGCTGCCATAACCGTAACTTTTATGAATACCTGGAACAGCTACTTATGGCCAAAGGTAATCTTTCAGAAAAATGAAGCCACAACCATGCCTATGCTTGTGGCAAACCTCCTCGGAGGATATACAGTTGACTATGGTATGCTTATGCTAGGTGTACTTATTGCAACCATTCCTACAGCTGTAGTCTTCTTTATACTACAGAAACAGTTTGCGGAAGGTATTACAGGAGCTATAAAGTAATTATCAAATATAGAAATGAGGTATAAAGGTGTTTGATTTCAACAAAATTAAAGATGTATCCTTTTTCAAGGAGAATGCTCTCCCTGCTAAGGCGGCCTTCATTCCATACGGAAATGAAGAGGAGATAAAGGAGAGAAAGTCAAGTCTTAGAGTGTCGCTAGACGGGCTTTGGAAGTTTGCCTACGCTAAGAATCTAAGCCTTGCAGTCAAAGACTTTTACAAAAAAGACTATTGTGTAAAGAGTTGGGACAGCATAAGCGTACCTTCCAATATGCAGATGGAGGGCTATGATATCCCTCAGTATGCCAATGTGCAGTATCCTTGGGATGGTGTACAGGATGTGGCACATGACGGGGTTCCTAGCGACTTCAACCCTGTGGGGATGTATGTAAAAACCTTAAACATTTCCGAAAATGCTAAAGATAAGGATATTATCATAACCTTTGAAGGAGTGGAAAGTGCCTTTGCCCTCTGGGTAAACGGAGAATATGTGGGCTATGCCGCAGACAGCTTTACTGCCACAAGCTTTGATTTGACTAAGTTTGTAAGTGCAGGAATAAATAAAATTGCAGTAATGGTATTCAAGTGGAGTATTAGCAGTTGGTGTGAAGACCAGGACTTCTTTAGATTCTCGGGTATATACAGAAGTGTATATATAGATGTACTGCCAAGAACAAGGATTGTCGATTACACTGTAAAGGCTGTGCCTGATGACAGCCTTAAGAAAGCGGAACTTAAGGTGGAAGGACTGCTCCTTGGCAAAGGAAAGTTGGCTACAAGGCTATCATATAAGGGCGAAACCATATTAACTGATGAGAGAGAAATAAGCGAGAGCTTGAAGCTTTCTTTTACTGTAAATGAGCCAAAGCTTTGGAGTGCTGAGAAGCCTGAACTTTATGACATTACATTTAAGGTGTATGATGATGGCGGCAAACTCGCAGAAGTAATTAACGAGAGAGTAGGCTTTAGAAGAATAGAAATAAAAGATAAGATTATACTTATAAATGGCAAGAGAATTGTGTTTAACGGCACCAACAGACACGACTTCAGCTCTGTTTATGGAAGGGCTATTACCAAAGAAGAGATAGAAAAGGATGTTATTACCATGAAGCGTAATAACATAAATGCAGTTAGAACCAGTCACTATCCTAATACTGATTATCTCTATGAGCTTTGCGATGAATACGGTCTTTATGTAATTGCAGAGAACAACCTTGAGACACATGGAACCTGGGATGTAAGGGGAGCACATGGGGAGGATTACTCACTTCCTAAGGATCATATGGAGTGGGAGCCTATGATGCTTGACAGGGTAGCTTCTACATATCACAGAGATAAGAACAGAGCAAGTGTCATAATATGGTCGCTGGGCAATGAATCCTTTGGCGGTAAGGTCATCTACAATATGTCTGAGCTTTTCAGAAAGCTTGATGATACAAGGCTTGTGCACTATGAAGGAGTATTCCACGATAGAAGCTATGATGGAAGCACAGATATAGAGAGCCGTATGTATCCGCCTGTTACAGAAATCAGAGAATTTTTGAAAGAATTTCCTACCAAGCCTTTCATCCTCTGCGAATACACCCATGCTATGGGTAATTCAAACGGTGCCATGCACAAATACATTGAATACACAGAGGAAGAGCCAAGGGCACAGGGTGGCTTCATTTGGGACTATATAGACCAGTCTATATATAAAAAAGACAGATACGGTACAGAATTCCAGGCCTACGGCGGAGACTTTGGCGACAGGCCAAATGACGGTAATTTTAGCGGCAATGGTATAGCCATAGGATCTGACAGAGCAGAATCTCCTAAGATGCAGGAGGTTAAGTTTAACTATCAGGGCATCAAGTTCTTTGTAAGTGGGGATAAGGTTAAGATAAGAAATAAGTATCTTTTTACCAATACCTCCGAATTTAATGTATATGAGATTCTTTACAAAGACGGAAAAGAGTATGCTAAGGAGATGATGACTACAGATGTAGAACCATTATCCGAAAAAGAATATAAACTTCCTATCGAAATCCCTAATGTAGAGGGTGAATTCGTTGCTGAAGTATCCGTAAGACTTAAACATTGCACCAACTATGCGAAGTGCGGCCACGAGGTTGCCTTTGGACAGGCTGTAGTTAAAAAAGCAGATACCAGGCACTTTATGGATATTTCTCAGGGGAATGAGAAATATGATTATATGTATGCTTCCTCAATGGAAAATGCGGAAGTTAAACCTGCATCAGGCAGACTCCAGTATGTATTTGGCGACTACAATGTAGGAGTTAAGGGAGAGCATTTTGCAGTATTATTCTCAAAAATGTACGGAGGGCTAACTAGCTACAAGCTAAGAGGAGTTGAGCTGCTAAAGAGCCAGCCTCGCCCTAACTTCTGGAGGGCTCCTGTGGACAATGACAGAGGTGCGCAGATGCCTGCAGAAAAGGGTAAATGGAAGCTTGCGGGAGATTACGCTAAGTGCGTAGATGTAAAGGTAAATGACAACAGTGCTAAATCCGGCTCTGATAGATATGTGGAAGTGGTTTACACCTATGCCCTCGGTATGGATGGACTTGGAGAGGCAGTTGTAAGCTACAAGGTATTTGAAGATGGCTTCATAAAGACTACTCTAAGCTATGAGACTAAGGGAGAGAACTTTGACATGCCTGAGTTTGGTATGATGTTTAAGACCAACGCAGACTTTGACAACCTTACCTGGTATGGGGCAGGTTTTTCAGAGACTTATGAGGATAGAAGAAGCGGTGCAAAGCTTGGATTATTTAACAATAAGGTTGAAGACAATATGGCACCTTATCTTGTGCCTCAGGAATGTGGTCACAAGGTAAATGTAAGATATGCTAAGGTAACAGACAGAAAGGGCAGAGGACTTTTGTTTGTTAGTGAGAAACAGATGGATCCTACCAAGGGAGAGAGTAGGGCTGCTGAGAATTCAGTAGTTACAGACAGATATATGGGCTTCTCTGCACTACCTTATACGCCTAACCAGCTTGAAGAGGCTGCGCATCCAAATGAACTTCCTAAGCCACAGTTCACTGTAATTAGGACAGACCTTATGCAAATGGGTATAGGGGGAGATGACAGTTGGGGGGCAAGACCTCACAAGGAGTATCACATTCAAAACGATCAGAAGTTAGAGTTTAGCTTCTGGTTTAAGGGAATTTGATGATATAAGTCTAAAAATTATAAAACTCGTTTGGGGTTTGCTTGAAAAAGAAATTATTATCATTTGATGCTTGCATCATTTAATACTGTTTCACCTGTATTGATACTTGCTGTATTTGTGCCTTAAGCCGACTTAGGCAGGTATTAATACAGGTTATATAAGAGGTGTTAATCATAATCATTAATTATTAATGTGATTTTAACCTTAGTTTAGTATTATTATATTTGACTTTTTGTGATTTTTATGTTAACATTATATCGTATTCTTGAAGTTTAAAGAAAGTCGAACTCAGTTCTCTAAACTTGTTCGTTAGCTCGCAGCACTACTAGAAAGGTATCTGCTTCAAAGCTCTTTAACTGGAAGATTACGCAACTAATATTTTTTTATTTACGGGAGGATACCTAAATGAACACAGGTGTAGTTAAGTGGTTCAACTCTGAGAAGGGCTACGGATTTATTACTAATGACAACGGCGGAGATGATGTATTCGTACATTTTTCAGCTATCAACGTAGAGGGTTTCAAGACTCTTAACGAAGGACAGAGAGTTACATTTGAGACAGAGACCGATCCTAAGAATTCAAGCAAGCTTAGAGCAGTAAATGTTTCTATAGCTGAGTAATTTATAGCTGGTTCTGGGCCGTAGTCTTAGGTGACTACGGCTTCTTTTTATAAAAATCCGGGGTTGTACCGGTTTCGACGGGAATTTTGAAGTTGGAGAAGCAAGCCGCAGGAATGCGTTAAATCCAAAATTAAATACAAACGCTGAAGATAATTTAGCATACGCTGCCTAATGGCAGCTGTCTTACCTGTTATACCTGCATAATGGGCTAAGGCATCGAATCAGCAGGAAACGACATAGCAAGGGGCTCGGTGCTATGGGCGTATTAGAGTCTACTAAAGCCTGAATTGTGCTGATTCAAGTCAGGTGGAGGGAATGTCAAACAATCAGCTAAGCTTGTAGAAGTACAATGAATGGGTTTTCGGACAGGGGTTCGACTCCCCTCAGCTCCATTACTAAGGAACCTTGAAAACATAGTGTTTATGCGGGTTTCGGGAAATTTAGAAAATGTGAAACAGGTCGTTTTAGACCGAAAAAGACCAGTTTGAACCATACTAATTGGGGTATAACTGGGGTATGAAAAACGAACAATGTAAGAGTGTATTGTGTAACTAAAGAAGCAAGAAAAAGCCTGTCAAGCCCTTTACCGAAGGCACTCGGAGAGTGGGGCTTTACAGGCTTTTTATTATCTAGTATAAAACATCAATTGTCTTCAATAAGTTCATGCTCTGAAATATTCTTTCCTGCTTTAATATCAGCTATTCGCCTTTCGAGCTTAGCTATATGTTCATCAGTGTAGAATGCATCCTCAGAAACATCCACCTTAGAATGATCTTGTTCCATATTTATCACACTCCAATTTACGCATCTGACCTTGAAAAGCTGTTCTTCATCTGGCAGCTGGCACTGAAGACCACCTTGTTAAGTGCCTTTGTGGTCTCTTCTTCAAGCATCTTAACTATTTCTTCATTTGCCTTCTCACAGAATGAAATTTCAGCCGCTTTCTTATCCTTTTTAACTCCCTTTATGTATGAGGCAAATTCCTTATCAGACTTACAGATAATCTCATGATTCCGAGACACAACTGCTGTCTGATAGTGGTCTATATTTGGCAGACAGCGGTTAAAATGGGCATCTGCAATTACACCAAGGAGTCTGCTTGCCCAGTAGAAGTTGTGACTGTCAACATTTCCTGTTGTATTTGCAAGGTACTTAGGAGTCTTAGTGATATTGGCGTATAGTCCCACAAAGGAGTTGAATACATTACTTCCAAAAGCTATCCATTTGATGGCTTTAAGTGCGTCAGGCATGTAAGGGCGAATCTGCACAAGTGCAAGCACATCTGTACGGCTGATGCCTATTGGACGGTATAACTCCTTAGCGCCGTTTGCATAAGGGTCGTAAGGAGTATGCTGATAATGATTGGAGAGAACCCATTTGATGTCCTCAACTGTTATCTTCTTCTCAGGTACCCTGCACCAAGGAAGGTTGTCTGAAAGTGGTGTGTAGTCAGCATTATCACCTGTCCACTTACTTGTGGTAGTATTGAAGTATTTCTGCGCCACCCAGGCACGAGGGGTATTGTATATGTGGTCAAGATCAGAGTGAGTACCAAAGGTATCCCTTGGGTTAAAGGCCTTACAAAGGGCGAGGTCTAAGTGGTTATCAGCAATAAATTCTCTCAGATCCGCTGAGCAGAGATGGTCCTTCTTATTGCCGAAAGCATCTTCAAAGTCAAAGCTGTCAAGACCAAGCTGATTAGGAGCCACTACATAGCAGTCATCAGGGACACGCCTTGCCATCCAGTGATGGCCTCCTATACTTTCAAGCCACCAGATTTCATCTTCATCCTGAAAAGCTATGGCATTCATCTCGTAGGTTCCATATTTTTCAAGGAGACCGCCAAGCCTTATTACACCTTCTCTGGCACTTTTGATGTATGGAAGAACTATGGTTACTATATCTTCTTCACCTATGCCACCGATTTTCTCCGGGGAATAATTTGAGCTGCCTTTTCTGCCTTTAGCAGGGGAGTAGACAACAAGGGGGTCTGCTCCGAGCACCCTTTCATTAGAGGCTATTGTCTCAGTTGCAGTCATTGATACATTTAGTTCATTTACCCCACAGGCAGCCCAGATACCTTCGCCATCAACCGCATTTGGAAGTGAGGTATAACGAAGAGGGTGGGCAGGGAGTTCGATTTCAACATGTGAAATCACAGAACGGTAAACCTTTGGTTGTTTGTCAGGGGAGACAACAGTGAACTTTTTAGGCATAAAGCTTCCTGAGCCTGAATCATCATTTCTTGCTACCAAAGTAGAACCGTCATAACTGGCTTTTTTGCCAACTAAAATTGTAGTGCAGGACATAATATTCTCCTTTCCTTAATAAAAAACAGATTTAGTATAAGTTTACTTTACATTTTTAAGAACACATAAATAAGGTCGCAACAACCTACACAATTATAACATTGCGTACTAATAAAGTCGAGGAAATTGCCTTGATAAATGATAGACATTTTCAATATATAAAAATATTGTGAACATAGTTGATTTGTGAGCCAAATAATGAGATAATAAGAGCTGTGCCCTATGTGAGTGCTTGCTTTTTATAGAAATTAGATTTTCGGAAATAATAATAAAACCTTTCTGTACACAGGATGGATATGGCTTGTTTAATAGGGACTACTTTTAGTATAGTTAAAGGGGAATAAGATGGATATTAACCACGAGTTGTATAAGGTATTTTACCACGTAGCAAAGACACTTAGCTTCTCGGAAGCATCCAAGGAGCTTTTCATATCGCAGTCAGCGGTGAGTCAGTCTATAAAGGTGCTTGAGAAGAGACTGGGGCAGAAACTCTTTGTTAGAAGCACCAAGAGGGTAAGGCTTACCAAGGAAGGAGAGATTCTCTTCAACCACGTAGAGCCTGCTATCAACCTGATAAGCCTTGGTGAGACAAGGATACTCGAGTCAAAATCGCTAAACGGAGGGCAGTTAAGTATAGGTGCAAGCGATACTATCTGTAGATACTTCCTTAAGCCTATGCTTAAAGAATTTCACGGTAGATATCCGAACGTACACATCAAGGTTGTCAATGGAACTTCTTTAAAATGTGTGGAATACCTAAAAAACGGGCAGGTGGATATCATTGTAGTAAATACACCTAACAGTGCGCTGGGTCAGATTGGTAAGGCCCTGCCTGTTAAGGAATTTAGGGATATATTTGTGGCAAATAAGAAGTCATTTCCTAAGCTCATCAACAAAGTATGTGAGCTTTCGGATATACAAAAGTATCCTATGATGATGCTTGATAAGGCTTCTACCACCAGTGAATTCCTTCACAAGCTGTTTTTGAAACATCATTTGGAGCTTATACCTGAGATTGAGCTTGCAAGCAACGACCTTCTCATTGACCTTGCGAGGATAGGGCTTGGTATAGCCTGTGTGCCTGATTACTGCATAGATGAAGAAAAAGAAGAGGAACTCTTTGTGGTAAAGATGAAGGAGGCCTTGCCTGAAAGAGGCATAGCTGCTTGCTACAATGACATGGGACAAACTGCCGAACCGGTATTTCAGTTTTTAAATATTTTAAAGAGCGAATAGATTAAAAAAGGAGATGTATGAGCTATAGCAGATTTGAGATAGAAGAAAAACAACGAAAATATGGTTCTGTTTCAAGAAAACTGGGTTCTAAGGTTCTCATTTGGATAGTGAGAATATTTATGGTAGCCGTAGTAGCACTTGCTGTGACAGGCGGCTATCTTATGTACGGAAGTGTGAAGGGGATAATTGACAAAGCACCTGAGATTAACTCCGTAAATGTTATGCCTACAGGATTTCAGACTTATTTTTACAACGTAAAAGGAAAGAAGATAAGGACTATTGTAGGCGCGGGAGCGAACCGTATTTATAAGAAATTAAAAGACATACCAAAGACTGTTCAGGAGGCCTTCATTGCCATAGAGGATGAGCGTTTTTATGAACATGGGGGTATAGATGTAAGAGGTGCATTTAGAGCGGGATTTGTAGCGCTTTTGTCAGGAGGCTCTAAAAAGCAGGGAGCAAGTACTCTTACACAGCAGCTCCTTAAAAATCAGGTCTTTGCAGGCGGTGAAGAAGAGACTATTATGGCTGCAATTGAAAGAAAGATACAGGAGCAGTATCTTGCGATTCAGCTTGAACACGTCTACAGCAAGGATCAGATTCTTGAGTATTATCTTAATACAATAAACCTGGGACAAAATACCCTCGGAGTGCAGACTGCCGCACTTAGATACTTCAATAAGAGCGTAAGCAAGCTGACACTTTCGGAAGCAAGCGTAATTGCGGCTATTACCAAAAATCCTACGGGGAATAACCCCATTACACACCCTGAAGAGAATGCCGCAAGGCGTAAGTCTGTCCTTAACAATATGAAAAGGCTTGGCTTTATCACTGAAAAACAGCTTAAAGAAGCTGAAAGTGATGATGTATATGCAAGGATTAAGGCTGTAAATAAAGAGATAAAGGTAGACACAACTGTAAACTCCTACTATGTGGACGCTACCATAGGTCAGGTGGTGGAAGACCTTGTTAACGAGAAGGGATATACGGTTACACAGGCTTATAACCTCCTTTATTCAGGAGGCCTTAAGATATATACCTATCAGGATCCGGATATTCAAAAAATCTGCAACACAGAGACTGCAAATGAGAAGTATTTTGCGGGAATGCCTGGCAAATGGAAGCTTTCCTATGCACTCTCTGTACAGGGTAAAAATGGTAAGACCTACAATTATTCTGAGGGACATATACAGCAGATGTTTAAGCTCGATAGTATGATGTTCAACAAAAAAGGCGGTGCAGACCAGTACATTAAGCAGTTTAAGAAGGCCAAGTTAAAAGGTGGTGGAGAGGTAATAGGTGAGAGAAGTGAGTACACCATTGAGCCACAGATATCAGCTACCGTGATGAATCAAAAGAGTGGTGCGGTATCAGCTATTGTTGGTGGAAGGGGTGCAAAGACAGGAAACCTTACCCTCAACAGGGCTACGGATTCAACCAGACAGCCTGGTTCGCTTTTTAAGGTGCTATCCACCTATCTTCCTGCCCTTGATACTGCGGGTTATACCCTTGCAAGCGTACAGGATGATGGAGAGTATTTCTACCCTAATTCCAACAAAGAGGTGCGTAACTGGTGGGGAGACAGCCACGAGGGCCTTAGCACCTATAGGCGTGGTATCTACCGCTCTATGAATGTAGTTACGGTAAAGGCTCTTGAAGCAATTGGACTTACGACAGCCTTGGCTTATCTTAAGGCGCTTGGAATATCAACACTTTCTGAGGATGATAATGGCTTTGCAGTGGCACTTGGTGGACTGTCAAAGGGTGCCACAAATCTTGAGATAACCGGTGCTTATGCTGCCATAGCCAATAACGGTATATATATAAAGCCAAGCTTCTATAGCAAGGTGCTTGACCATGATGGCAATGTCATCCTGGAGCATAAAAAGGTTGCAAGGCAGGTAATGAAGGATTCTACAGCGTTTTTACTTACTGATGCCATGCACGATACTCTTACACGTACGGATGCAACTGCTTACAGGGCAAAACTTGCCAATGCAGGTATGGGACAGGCTGCAAAGACAGGTAGTTCAAGCTGGGACAATGACCTTTGGATATCAGGTTTCACACCATATTATACCTGTACTGTTTGGCTTGGATATGATGAACAGACATCGCAGATAGGCTATGAGCTTAGGCATCATCCTATCTGGAAGGCTATAATGGACGGCATAAATGTAAAGAAGAAATTAAAGACAAAGCAGTTTAAGAAGCCGGATTCTGTTACAACAGCGACTATATGTACAAAGTCCGGAAAGCTTGCCGTGCCCGGGCTTTGTGACCATGCAGCAGGAGGGTCTACTGTAAAGACAGAATACTTTGCTGTTGGTACGGTACCAAAGGAAAGCTGCGATGTACATGTTAAACTAAATATATGTAAGGAGTCAGGACAGGCGGCAGGGCCTTATTGCCCTGAAGTAATAAGCAAGGTATTTCTTATCAAAAATGAGGAAATCACACAGACAGATGCCTATGGAAAGGCAGTTAAGAGGCACTATAATACAGCCGATACACCTTACGTTTTAACTAAACAGGTACAGACACCTTGCAGCACACATCTTACACCGGTGGTTCCGACAGATTCGGCTATTGGTGCGGACGGCGAAGATGATGGCGCTTCAAATGACGGCAATGACGGCTAATGTAAAAGAGGTGAAAAGTGTCATATAAGACAGTGAAAAAGGATGCTTTTGCAGAAACGGAAATAAAAAAGTCCAAATTTCTTGCGCATATAGCAGAGGTAAAGTCAGAAGAAGAGGCTGAAGCCCTCATCAAGCAGACAAAGAAGAAATACTATGATGCCACACACAGCTGCTCTGCTTATGTGCTTAACTCGGATAGGGGGATTAGACATTCCAGTGATGACGGTGAGCCTTCGGGAACAGCAGGTAAACCCATACTGGATGTGATTTTGGGAGCAGGACTTTTAGATGTAATAGTTATTGTTACAAGATATTTCGGAGGAACCGAGCTTGGTACGGGAGGGCTTGTTAGAGCCTATTCAGGAGCAACAGCGGAGGTCATTAAAAATGCTGAAATAGTCGAGGTAACAACTGCCAAGCTATATGAGTTCGTTATAGACTATGGACTCTTACCAAAGCTTCAGCATCTATGCATGGAGCTTGGTATTATCATATATGAAACCGAGTACCTTGAAAAGGTAAATATATCTCTTCTGATTACAGAGGATGTCTTAGGGAAATTCTTTAAGGAGATAACCGAGGCTACAGCAGGCGTTATCACTAAAGAAAGCGCAGTAAAAGAAGAGATAGTTAATTTTTACCTGGAATCCGGAAAGGTAATTATAGACAAATAAATATACTTAGGGGGTAGTTATGAAAGATGTAACATTGGTGGTGATGGCAGCAGGAATGGGCAGCAGATACGGCGGTATCAAGCAGCTTGACTCCTTTGGTCCTGAAGGCGAAGTGATTATGGACTATAGCGTGTTCGATGCTATAAAGGCAGGCTTTAACAAGGTTGTCATCATCATAAGAAAAGACATTAAGGATGATTTTATGGAAATCATCGGCAACAGACTTGAAGAAAAGGCAGGAGTTCCTGTTCACTATGTATATCAGGAAATGGACAATCTTCCGGAGGGCTTTAAGGTGCCTGAGGGACGCACAAAGCCTTGGGGTACAGGTCAGGCGCTCTTAGCCGCAAAGGAATATGTACACGAGCCATTCCTTGCCATAAATGCAGATGATTTTTACGGAAGAGAGCCTTACAAGATAATGCATGATTTCCTTGCAAATGTGGATGAAAGTGATGGGAAGGCTCACTTTGGCATGGCAGGCTACCTGCTTAAGAATACTTTAAGCGACAACGGCTCAGTATCCAGAGGTATCTGCAGCGTGGATAATAGCGGATATCTGGTATCTATTGAGGAGCATCTTGATGTAGAGAAGAAAGGAGAGGGAGCTGTAGGTTTTACGGCAAGCGGTGAAAAGCACGAGTTAAGCCTTGAGGATGTAACTTCTATGAATATGATGGGGCTTACTCCTAA
The DNA here is from genome assembly GCF_016651435.1 of Catonella massiliensis. Classification (NCBI taxonomy): domain Bacteria; kingdom Bacillati; phylum Bacillota; class Clostridia; order Lachnospirales; family Lachnospiraceae; genus Catonella; species Catonella massiliensis. The sequence goes on from NZ_JAEPRJ010000001.1 coordinate 172,712, forward strand.
GGTATTTGAAGCTCTTGAGAAAGGCTTTGTAGACTTCCTTGGCGGTATCTCTTCCAATCCGCTAAAGGCCGAATTCTTCCATATCAAGGTAATCAGCGACATGATTCGTGCAGGTAAGGCAGACATGAAGGTGTTTAACACAGATGCAAAATGGTTTGGTGTAACCTATCAGGAAGATAAGCCTACTGTAAAAGCGGCCATAGAGAAGCTTACAAAGGACGGAGTATATTCTGAAAAGCTTTGGAATTAAAAAGAAATTGTCGTATAAATGATAAAAGGACCGGTTCATTAGCCGATCCTTTCTTTTTGTCTATACGCACTTGGCGACATCCCGCAGTCCTTCTTAAAGCACTGGGTAAAGTAGCTTTGAGAAGAAAAGCCCGCTGACTGTGATATCTGATCTATGCTGTAATCGCTGTTTTTAAGTAACTCCTTTGCAACCCTTATACGAATCTTACAGAGGTAGTTGATGGGAGAAGAGCCAAAATACCTGTTAAAAGAGTGGATTAGATAATATTTGTTCAGGTTTGAGAGCCTTGCAAGGTCATCTATGGTAATTTTAGAGGCATAGTTGGAGTCGAGGTATTTTTTTAGCTTAAAGCACTCCTTGCTAGAGTTTACGGTAGGCTCTGTATCTACATTTGTTTTAGTAGTTCTAAGAATTTCTATAAGTATAATCTCCAGTATATTCTGGCAGATATGGTCGGAGTAAGGCTTATTATTTTCCTGCTCATTGAGCATGGAATCCATGTATTTGATGATGTCAGGATTCTTAAGTATGCAGTTAAACATAAAGTGGTTTGCCTCATTATCAAGATTTAGGCTGTAGTTATCAACAGCAACGGCTATGTATTCAAGAGGATTCTCTTCTCCCGACTTCTCGGTGTGTGAGGTGTTTGGATTCACAAGGATGAAGTCTCCCTTTTTAAGTGGATATACATCATTTTCCACATAAAACTCTCCCACCCCTCCTGTCACAAGGAAAAGCTCAGTAAAAGGGTGGGTGTGCATGAAGCTTGGCCAGTCATTCTCGTACTTCGTGTACGTTATATATATTAGGTTACTTTTTGATGTACCTGCAGGCTTTCCTGCTATCTGATAATTTGAAAATCCCATAATAATCCTTTCCGTATTCACTTTCCGCGCGTCAATATGAATAAGCTTGCATCTTTATAAAATGAGCTGATTACCAATATTAGACAAGACGAGAGAAGAGTGAAGTTTTAGTAATACTATATCATGATATATTTTAATAAATTTAGAGATATAAAGCAATATATCTAAAAAAAATAGCAATATAAATGTGGAAAAGAAACAAATAAATGGATATAATGACAACAGAAGTTGAATAAATTTCACAAAGGAGAGGTATTATGAGAATAAAGAAAATGTTAGCGATGGCACTCAGTTTGTCAATGGTTGCAGCTTCACTTACAGCTTGTGGCTCAAAGGGCGACAGCCAGAAGTCAGCAGCAAGCAAAGCTTCATCTATGAAGGCTTCTACAGCTTCAACCACATCATCTGCGAAGTCCGCTTCGACAGCTTCTGAGACAAAGGCAGGCGGTACACTTAAGATTGCTGCTTTTGAAGGCGGTAACGGAGCAGAGATTTGGAATCAGATTAAGGCAGCTTTTGAGGCAGAGACAGGGGCAACAGTCGACCTTCATCTCTCATCAGAGCTTGACAAAGACCTTACAAAGTCTTTCCAGAATGGTGATATCCCTGATGTAGTCTACTACAATATGGGAACAAAGAGCGGTTTTACAGAGACTATGCTTAAGGAAAATGCAATAGCTGATATCACAGATGTATTTGATGACGAGCTTAAGAACAGACTCGTAGGCGGAATCACAGACAATGCTACAGCTCAGCCTTATGCAGACGGCAAGATATATCTTGCACCTTGGACCTACGTTCCTACAGGATTCTGGTACAATGCAGATCTTGTTGGTGAAGGAAAGAAATACAGCCTCCCTACAACCTGGGAAGAGTTCTTCGCACTCGGTGATAAGGCAAGGAAAGATGGTATAGCACTTTTCACATATCCGACAGCAGGATATTTTGATACTTCTATGTATCAGATGTTAGCTCAGGCTGGAGGAATGGAGTTCTACAACAAGGCTGTAAACTACGACCCTTCAACCTGGACCTCTAAAGAGGGTAAAGAGGTAGTAGATACCATAGCAAAACTTGCTTCTAAGGACTATACCTGGTCAGATACAGTAGCAAACGCAAATGCTGACGGTGGATTTAAGAAGAATCAGCAGGCTGTTATAGACGGAAAAGCATTATTTATGCCAAACGGTAACTGGGTAATCGGAGAGATGGCAGCTTCTACACCTAAGGATTTCCACTGGGCTATGATGGCTCAGCCAAAGTTCTCTGCAGACCAGAAGACTTATGTATATACCTATACAGAGCAGATTTGGATTCCTAAGGACGCAGCAAATATCGACCTTGCTAAGCAGTTCATTAAGTTTATGTACTCTGACAAAGTTGTTGAGCTTATGCTTGCAAACAAGAGTGTAAATAAAGAGACCAAGGAAGAGACTCCTGCACCTATCATTTCCCCTGTAAAGGGTGCTTCTGATAAGCTTGAGGCAGGACCTGTTAAGGATTCTTACACACTTACAAGTGCAAGCGGCACAGAGGCTGTTGCAGGTGTATGGGCTACAACAAAGCCAATCAATGGTTTTGACATGAAGGCTACAGTATACGGAGCTATTGATTCACTTAATACAGGAGAACTTACAGCAGCACAGTATCAGAAACAGCTTGAAGAGGCTTGGACTAAATTACTTGAAAATCTTGACAGATAACCAATCAAAATTTTACGGCGGGCTGAAAAGGCTCGCCGTTTCTATAGGGAGAGATTAATGAATAGAAAAAAATCGGAAAGGCGGTTCATCTTTGCCTGCCTTGCCCCTGCAGTAATCCTGGTTGTTTTATTTATATTTATTCCTACCTTCAATGTATTTAGAATGTCCTTATACAGAATGGGCGGAATAACAAACAAGCAGACCTTTGTAGGCTTTGATAATTTTAAGGATTTATTTGGAGATAAGAGCTTCTTGCAGGCTATGCAGAACTCTATATTGATAATAGTAATAGTTACTCTATGTACAGTATTTTTGGCGGTGCTTTTTGCAACCCTGCTTCAGAGAGGCAAATTTATCGGTCAGAATTTCTTCAGGGTAATATTCTATATTCCAAATATTTTAAGTATCGTAGTTATAGCAGGTATCTTCGGTGCTATCTACGATCCTTCAAGTGGTCTTCTCAATACATTTCTTAGGGCTATTCACCTTGACTCGCTTGCGAAACAGTGGATGGCAGAGCCTGATATAGTTATATATTCGGTTATATTTGCTCTGGTTTGGCAGGCTATAGGTTATTACATGGTCATGTATATGGCGAGTATGGCGGCGATTCCACCTGACTTTTATGAGGCAGCTTCTCTTGACGGTGCATCTGAGGTTCGTATGTTTTTTCAGATTACCCTGCCTCTTATTTGGACAAGCATCAGAACTACACTTACCTTCTACATCATCAGTACCATCAACCTAAGCTTTCTCTTCGTACAGATTATGTCTGACGGAGGACCTAACGGCAAGACAGAGGTATTCCTCAACTATATGTACAAGCAGGCATATGGAAATGGTGCTTACGGCTATGGTATGGCAATAGGGGTTACAGTATTTATCTTCTCATTTGTACTTGCGGGAACAGTCAACAAGATTACAGAGAGAAAAGTATATCAATTTTAGGAAGGAGGGCATACATTGAAGCGAATTGGAACAAAAACCTTATACAAGATATTTGTATATGTGGCTCTCATAAGTCTGGCTATCTCAATCATCATTCCGGTTGGCTGGGTATTTATGGCGAGCTTTAAGAAAAATTCCGAGTTCTTAGGTGGAGATATCAGCCCTTGGGATTTACCTAAATCACTTAACTTTGATAACTTCGTTACTGCATTTAATGATGCGGGGATGGGGCAGTTCTTTGCAAACTCGGTAATTGTTACAGCTATAGGACTTGTGCTTCTTTTAGTGCTTGCACTTCCTGCTGCCTATGTACTTGCAAGATTTTTCTTCAAAGGCAAGAAAATCCTTGAAATAGGCTTTATGGCAGGCTTATTTGTAAATATCAACTACATAGTGGTACCTATTTTCCTTATGTTAAGTGATGCAAATAAAGCACTCAAGGTAACATTTTTCCTAGACAATAGATTTATACTTGCACTAATCTATGCTACAAGTGCTCTGCCTTTTACCATTTATCTCCTAAGCTCGTACTTCAAGACCTTGCCAAAGGGATTTGAGGAAGCAGCCTATATAGACGGCTGCAGTCATTTTAAGACCATGCTTAAGATAATGATACCAATGGCAAAGCCAAGCATAATTACGGTTGTTTTATTTAATTTCCTGTCATTTTGGAATGAGTACATCATTGCCTATACCCTGATGGATGAGCATGAGACTCTGGCTATGGGACTTAAGAATCTGATGGCTGTTGAAAAGACAGCAACTAACTACGGAATTATGTATGCGGGCCTTGTTATAGTTATGCTTCCTACTCTCATACTCTACATCCTTGTTCAGAGGAGACTTACCGAGGGTATGACTTTAGGCGGACTTAAGGGATAAGGAGGACAGGATGAAAGAAAAAATTATTGGTTTGGTTTTATTACTTTGTTTTATTCTGTCCGTAGGTCTCATTATATCCGGACAGAAAAATATATCGATGACAGGTTTTACATACGAGATAATAGGCCTTGTAGGCCTGCTTGTAGTGCTTTTTGTGTATAACAGAAAATATAGGTAATGAATGACTGATGCCGGGAATGCCCGCAATCAGATAACAATAAGGAGAAAGAAATGAACGGTAAAGGTAGAGTAACTATTCCCACAGACATTGATGTAATTGAAGGGACTAAAGAGTTAGCAAGGAGATGGGGAGCTGATGCTATCAGAGACTGCGACGGGACAGACTTTCCGGTAGAACTTAAGGATGAAGGGCTTAATGTATATTCGACCTACTACACCACTAGAAAAGACAATGCCTGGGCTAAGGCAAATCCGGATGAAATCCAGCAGATGTATATAATGACTCCAAGATATACAGCTACTGAGGAGGTTCTTAAGGTTAATCTTATGAAAGGCCTCTATCCAGATATGCTCACCCCTAACTGCAGAGATGATATAAAGAGATGGTGGGAAGTTATAGACAGGACAACGGGGGATGTTGTGCCTGTTGCTGATTGGAGCTACGATGAAGCTACTACAACTGTAGAAATAAAAACTCATAGATTTCATGAATATACAGTTAGCTTCTTAGCATATATAATGTGGGATCCTGTGCATATGTACAATGCAGTGGTAAATGACTGGCAAGGTGTAGAACATCAGATTACCTTCGATGTACGCCAGCCAAAAACCCACGCATTTACAATGATGAGGCTGCGCAAATTCATAGAGGATCATCCTTATGTAAATGTACTTAGATTTACTACATTTTTCCACCAGTTCACCTTGATTTTTGACGAGATGGCAAGGGAAAAATACGTAGACTGGTACGGATATTCTGCTTCAGTAAGCCCTTATATACTTGAACAGTTTGAGAAAGAAGTGGGATATACCTTCAGACCTGAATTCATCATTGACCAGGGTTATTATAACAATCAGTATAGGATACCTAGCAAAGAATTCAGCGATTATCAGGCATTCCAGAGAAGAGAAGTAGCTAAGATAGCCAAGGAGATGGTGGATATCTGCCATGAATGTGGAAAAGAAGCTATGATGTTCCTTGGAGACCACTGGATAGGAACAGAGCCTTTTATGGAGGAGTTTAAGACAATAGGGCTTGATGCGGTGGTTGGAAGTGTTGGAAATGGCTGCACCTTGAGACTTATCAGTGATATAGAGGGAGTTAAATACACCGAGGGACGATTCTTACCTTACTTCTTCCCAGATACCTTCTACGAAGGCGGCAATCCTGTGAAGGAGGCGAAGGAGAACTGGGTAACAGCTAGAAGAGCAATTCTTAGAAAACCAATCGACAGAATCGGTTATGGAGGCTACTTAAAGCTTGCCATGCAGTTTCCTGACTTTGTAGAATATGTAGAGAGTGTATGCGATGAATTCAGAGTGCTGTATGACAACATAAAGGGCTGCAAGGCACACTCAATCAAAACGGTAGCTGTGCTTAACTGCTGGGGCAAGATGAGGGCCTGGGGCAATCATATGGTTCACCACGCACTCTATCAGAAGCAGAATTATTCATACTACGGCATTGTTGAAGCCTTATCCGGTGCTCCTTTTGATGTAAGGTTCATTAGCTTTGAAGACATACTTAAGGACAAGAATCTTCTTTCAGATATAGATGTAATTATAAATGTAGGAGATACGGATACAGCTCATGGAGGTGGGGAATACTGGACTAATCCTCAGATAATCACCGCTGTTACAGAGTTTGTATATGGTGGTGGAGGCTTCATCGGCGTAGGTGAGCCTAGTGCTCATCAGGCAAACGGACGCTTCTTCCAGCTTGCAAACATCCTTGGCGTGGAGGAGGAGAGAGGCTTTACCTTAGGATATGATAAGTATAACTGGGAAGAGAAGAAGCATTTCATCCTTGAAGACACGACTAAGGAAGTTGACTTTGGAGAGGGCAAGAAGAATATATTTGCCTTCGAAGGTACTGATATCCTTGTACAGAGGGATAAAGAGGTACAGCTTGCGGTAAACAGCTTTGGCAAGGGAAGAAGCGTATATATAAGCGGTCTAAGATACAGCTTTGAAAACAGCAGACTTCTATACAGGGCTATTATGTGGAGTGCGGGTGCAGAGGCAGAGCTTAAAAAATGGTTCTCCTCTAACTTTAATGTAGAGGTTCACGCATACCTTAACAGTGGCAAATACTGTGTGGTTAATAATACCTATGAGCCACAGTCAACCACCATTTACAAGGGAGATGGCGCATCTTTTGAGCTTAAGCTCGCGGCAAACCAGATAATTTGGTACGAAATATAAAGATTGACTAAGTCAAGGAAAGGAAATATATGAGTGAAGTGTTAAAAACTTTTAAGTTCGACGGAGAGCCTGTAACGAAGGAGCCTTACGGCAGTGGACATATCAATTCCACATTCTTGGTAGTTACAGACAAGAATAAAAAGTATATTCTCCAGAAAATAAATAATAAAATCTTCCCTAACGTAGAGGGACTTATGAACAACATAATGCTTGTCACTGAGCATTTGAAGAAGAAAACAGATGATAGCAGAAAGGTGCTTAGCATTGTAAAGACAGTTGATGATAAGCCGTTTGCAGTGGTAGACGGGGAATACTGGCGTGCTTATGATTTTGTGGAGGATTCAATCTGCTTGCAGCTACCTGAGAATAATGATGATTTTTATGAAAGCGCTGTAGCCTTTGGAAGCTTCGCACAGGCTCTGTCGGACTTCCCGGTAGAAAGGCTGATTGAGGTAATACCTAATTTCCACAATACACCGGACAGATTTAAGAAGTTTCATGAGGTACTAAAGAAGGACCCTCTCGGCAGGGCAGCTCTTGTACAGGAGGAGATTAAGTTTTGTCTGGAGAGGGAAGAGGAAATGGGAACTCTTCAGCGCCTTAGAAATGAAAAGGTGCTTCCTGATAGGGTTACTCATAATGATACCAAGCTAAACAATGTTCTCCTTGACAAAGAGACCAGAAAACCTCTTTGTGTCATAGATCTTGACACTGTTATGCCGGGACTCTGCCTCTATGACTATGGCGATTCCATTAGATTTGGGGCTTCAACTGCACTGGAGGACGAGAAGGACTTATCAAAGGTTAGTATGAGCCTTGATTTATTTAAGATATATACCAAGGGCTATATAAGTGCACTTCCTAATCTTACAAAGGAAGAGAAGGAATATCTTCCACTGGGGGCAAAGACTATGACATTTGAATGTGGTCTGCGTTTCTTAACTGACTATATAGATGGGGACAACTATTTTGCCATTCATAGAGAAGGACATAACTTAGACAGAGCCAGGACTCAGTTTAAGCTAGTAGCTGATATGGAAGCAAAATGGGATGAAATGAAGAAGGTAGTAATGGAACTGTAATTATAGAAACTGTAAATAAAGAAGGTTTAGTTCGCCACGAAAGGAGGTCACAGGCGAATAGGGATATGCAAAGTAGATATAGACGACATTGTTATTTGTAGAAAGGGGAAGACAAGTACTATGAGATCTAAAAAGTTTAAAAGAGCGCTGTGCTTTGCGCTGGCAACTGGTGTATTTTTAACTACACCGATTAATTTGGAGACATATCCGGTTTATGCCGCGGCTTCATCATCTGTAGAAACAGGTGATAGGGTATATGACGGTGTGTATGATGAGTGGAAACTGGACGAACAGTGTACTGTGGGTGGAGAAACACTGGAGAAGACAAAGGGAGAACTTAATTTTGCATCCGGACCGAGGAATGGCAATGGCACAACAGCAGGTTCTTATCCTGCAGTAGCATTAAACCCTCACGAGTTTGACTTTAGTAAGGCAGGACATTTTTCGTTTAAGGTCAGGGGTAACTCTGAAAAAGCTACTACCAGGTTCGGTATCTATCTTGGATACACGAATCCTGGAAGGGGAATGTTCGTTGGTTACGATTCCTTTGGCTGGTTCTGGCAGAAGTATAATGGAAGAAATGATGATTATTTACGGGGGGATAGAAATCCCTCGCCAAAAAAAGGAGTAGAAACTGCTGTAGACATAAGCTGGACAGGAGATAAGAAGCTTACTGTCACTGTTAACGGTGAAGAAGTGTTTAAGGATCTGGACTGCAGTGAAGCCTCATGGGATGGCAATAAGATAGCATTTAAGGCAGGAACTTATGGACAAGATGTTACAGATGTAACTATAAGAGAGATAAAATACACAGATCAGGAGCCAACAATATTGCAAAAATACGAAGTTAGCGGAAAGGTTACCGATGAGGACGGTGCTCCTTTAAAAGGTGCAGAAATCTATGTTGACGGTGTTAAAGAAGGTAAGGCTACGGGTGAAAATGGCGAATTTTCTCTTAAGTTTGAGGATGGAAGCTATGTATTGAAGTTCACAAAGGCAGGCTATGATACCGTAGAAAAAGAGGTTGAAGTTAATAAGAGTGCTGTATCGGAGCTTTTGGTAAAGCTTGAAAGCCTTGGTGAGTCTAAGACGGATATCATTTCATCAGAAGACATGGATGTAACCGTAGATAAGACCTTCCCAAGGGTAGTGCAGTATCAGATGAAGAAGGGAAGCCTTAAGGATAAGGTATTCTACGGCCAGCCTGAGCTTATTAGAAGCATTAAAATTAACGGTAAAGAGATAAAGGTTAAGAAGGCTGATGTAACTTCAGAGATCAAAGGAAATACCGTTAACTACACCTTAAAGGTGAAAAAGGGTGAAGAGGTAGATGCTACTATCAAGGCATTTCTTAAGGTAGAGAAAAATACCCTTGCTTTTGAAATCACCGAGATAACCAACAATCTTGATGATGAAGCCAACCCTGTACAGACTATAGAGATACCTAAGCAAGGTCTTATCTCAGTAAGGGATAGTCAGGAGAATTTTAGCTTCAGAGGCGCTCTTATGTCATCCAATACTACTATTGACGGTGACGAGTCACTTACAGAGTTTCCTGAAGGTTACAGAAGAGATTTTATGTATGCATTTATTTCGGCAGACGGAATGAGTGCAGGACTTTGGAGTAACTCTGAAAATGACGGAAGTAATAAGGCATCTAATATATGGGCAGGTGGAGCTAGTAATACCCGTATTATGGCTCTCTCAGGTATTTATGATGACAAGAAGACACTTTCGCTTTCAAGTACAAAGTGGTACTATCACAGAAAGGTTACAGACTCACATGACAGAGTGTATGTGGTTAGTGAGACTGAGATGCCTAAGGCTAAGATTGTGATAACAGGCGATGAGAATGAAGATAATGTAGTGGACTGGCAGGATGGTGCTATTGCATTTAGAAGCATAATGAACAATCCTTACAAGTCAGAGGAAGTACCTGAGCTTGTTGCCCACAGAATAGCAATGAACTTTGGCGGACAGGCACAGAATCCATTCCTTACCACTCTTGACAATGTGAAGAGGGTAGCAATGCATACAGACGGTCTTGGACAGTCAGTTATCTTAAAGGGCTATGCCAATGAAGGACATGACTCAGGACATCCTGATTACTATGATATAGGTAAGCGTATCGGTGGTGCAAAGGATATGAATACCCTTATGGAGAAGGGAAAAGCTCTTGGAGCTAGATTTGGTATTCATATTAACTGCGGTGAGATGTATCCTGAGGCAAAGGCATTTAACGATGATTCTGTAAGAAGAGATAAATACGGCAATCTTCGTTATGGCTGGAACTGGATAGACCAGGGTGTAGGTCTTGACAGTGTGTATGACCTTGCTACAGGTAACAGAGCAGAGCGTTTTGACAAGCTAAAAGCCCTGGTTAAGGACAACCTTGACTATATCTATGTAGATATCTGGGGCAATATGACAGGTGGAAGCGATGATACCTGGGAGACAAGAAAGCTTTCAAAAGAGATTAACGACCGCGGTTGGAGGATGACAACTGAGTGGGGCCCTACCAATGAGTATGACTCTACCTTCCAGCACTGGGCAGCAGACCTCACTTACGGTGGATATAAGGCTAAGGGAGAGAACTCCGTAATTATGAGATTCCTTCGTAACCACCAGAAGGATTCCTGGGTAGCAAACTATCACAGATATGGCGGTGCTGCACTTGCACCTCTGCTTGGTGGCTACAACATGAAGGATTTTGAAGGCTGGCAGGGAAGAAATGACTACGATGCCTACATTCAGAATCTATATGAGCATAATCTTACCACTAAATTCATCCAGCACTTCAAGGTGGTTAAGTGGGAACAGGGAACACCATTCCTTACAGGAGGAGAAAACTACACTCCTGACAAGAAGATTACCTTAAAGAATGATGAGGGTGATGTACTTGTGCTTGAAAGAGTATCTGATGACAGCGATTCTGATGATTATTACAAGAGAACAATTACTCTTAATGGCAAAGTAATTGCAACTGGAGCTGAACCTGAGAGATATACAGGAAACGGAAGCGAAAGCTATCTCCTTCCATGGGTATGGGATGCGGCTACAGGAAAGAGAGTTTCTGCAAATGATGAAAAGCTTTATCATTTTAACAATCAGGCAGGTGAAACAACCTGGGAGCTTCCTGAGTCCTGGAAGACCCTCTCAGAGGTAAAGATATATAAGCTTACTGACCTTGGAAAGAAAGAAGAGAAGACTATACCTGTAGTAGATGGCAAGATTACAATAGCTGCAGAGGCTAAACAGCCTTATGTAGTCTACAAGGGTAGTAGAGATAATATGGCTGTTAAGTGGAGCGAGGGCATGCACCTTGTTGATGCAGGCTTTAACAGCGGTAACTTCGACAGCTGGACTAAGACAGGTACAGGAGAGGCTGAGATAGCAAAGAGCCAGTACAGCAACCCTATGATGAAGCTTACAGGTGAAATAGGTATGAGCCAGAAGCTTACAGACCTTACTCCTGGTGTGCAGTATGCTGTACTTGTAGGTGTGGACAACAGAAGTGATTCTAAGGCAGTTATTAGTATAACTGATGGAGAAAAAAAGCTTGCAGAGAATTATACTCTTCGTTCAATTGCAAAGAACTATGTAAAGGCATATACACATAATACACATAGTGCTACCGTTGATGGCACCAGTTATTTCCAGCATATGTATGTATTCTTTACTGCTCCTGCATCAGGAGAGGCTACACTGACACTTTCCAAGCTTGAAGGAGAGGGTGCAAGCTACTTTGATGATGTAAGAGTTGTAGAGAGTGACGCTAAGAACATCACCTTTGACAAGAATGGAGAGATATCAAGATTTACACAGGACTTTGAAAAAAGTGTTCAGGGATTGTATCCTTTCGTTATCGGTGGAATTGAAGGTGTAGAAGATAACAGAATCCACCTTTCAGAGCTTCATGCCCCATATACACAGGCAGGCTGGGATGTTAAGAAGATGGATGATGTACTTGATGGCAACTGGTCAGTAAAGATAAACGGACTTACAAGAAGAAATGCAATAGCCTTCCAGACCATACCTCAGAACTTTAGATTTGAGCCTGGTGTGAAGTACCACGTAAGCTTTAAGTATCAGTCAGGAACAGATGGTATATATGCTGTTGTTAAGGGTAGTGGAGAGAAGATAACTTCTAATCCTGAACCTTTATCACTTGCAATGGGCGAGGATGCAGATGCTACATACGAAACTGACATAGTCGGTGATGAGTCAGGCCAGACCTGGTTTGGTATATATTCTACAGGAAAGGCAGCTAATACACAGGGTAATTCCGGTGCAGCAGCTAACTTTGGTGGTTATCAGGATTTCGTGCTCGACAATCTTGTGATTGAGCGTGTTGATGAAGTAGTTACTGAGGATGAATTAAAGACACTTATAGAGAAGGCAAAAGCAGAACTTACCAAAGAGAACCTTTCAAATACTAACTATAAGAAGGCTCAGGAAGCTATTGCTAAAGCAGAGGTTGCCTTAAAGGAAGACGGCAAGAGCCAAAAGGGTATTAATATTGCTTACAACTCTCTTAAAGAGCTTATGAAGGCTCTAGAGGGAAGCAGCAAGGAAGCAGACCCTGAAGATGATACAAACGACCTTCCTCTTGACGGTATGGTTGCAGAGGCGGGTAGCATACAGGCAGGATATCAAGGAGAAGGACCGGCGGAACTTGCTATTGACGGAAACGAAAACACAATATGGCATACAAACTGGTCAGGTACAACTCTCGCTAAGATGTGGCTTGATATAAGGCTTAAAGAAGCTACAACCGTTGCAGGAGTAAGACTCTTACAAAGAGGCGGTGGCGGCATAAACGGTAGAATAGCAAAGGCTGAGATTAAAGTACTTAAGAAGGGCGAGACAGAGTATAAGACAGTGAAGACAGTCAATCTTAAGAGTTCAGGTTGGAACCTGGTCACCTTTGATGCCGAGAAGGATGTTACAAATGTTAAGATTCAGGCATTACAGACACTTGGAAGTCCTGAAAACTACTACGCAGCCCTTGCAGAGGTAAGAGTAGTAAAAGAAGCTAAGGAAGAAGATGCTAAGCCTGATAAGAGCGAGCTTGAAAGTCTTGTTACAAAGGCAGAAGAATTAAAGGCTAAAAATGAAGCAAGCAACAATGTAGCTGTTCTTGAAGAAAAGATCAAAGAAGCTAAGGCTGTTTTAGATAAGGAAGATGCTACATACTTTGATATTTTACTTGCACAGGCTAATCTTAAGAAGGTGGTTAATGACTTAAAGGCCGGAGTTTATAAGAAAGCAGAAGAAAAACCTGTACAAAAGCCTGCTGTAAATCCAAATGCAATACCTGTAATTCCTGTTCAGGTAATAATACCTAATGAAGCTGCCAATCCTTCACAGACAGTGGATGTGAATGAAGATGACACAGCAAAAGGAAGCGTGGGTAACGGTAAAAAAGCTGCCTTACTTAAAAAGGATAAGCGTATCTTAAAGGCACTTAAAGAGGTTAAGACCGAGACAAAGGCTATTAAGGCACTTGTAAGGTCTAAGAAGATTAACATTTTAGCTAATCTTAAGAACTATAGAAAGGCAGCTAAGAATGACAAGAAGTTACTTTCTTCAAAGAAGGATGTAAATTCTGCAATCTCTTACTTAGAGAAGAACAAGATTACTACATCTAAGAGTCTGTTAAAGAGACTTACAAAGCTTAATAAAGAACTTAAAAAATTAAAGGCTTCTAAGAAGAATGCAAAAAATGAAGCAAGAATTAAGAAGGTACAGGAAGAGATAGCTAGTATCAAACTTGTAACCACCTCCTTAAAAAATGCAAAGAAATTTCTTGAAAAATAAGTATTAGTCCCGCTTTGGGGATGTGGGAAGTCATGTAGAGGACTTAAGGATGCTCTACATGGCTTCCTTTATACAACTTAGCTGATATTAACTAAGAAAAAGCCTTGGAGTCCTGGCCTTATATCATTACATTGTGCTTTACATAAAGAATATGTGATGATAAAATATTTTTATGGGCTAAATATGAGGTACTATAGCAGTATGAGAATGTGTTAAATATGACAAGAAAACGGCTGACCTGCTTAAGCCGGAGGTTATGAATGATTGCTTTTAAGATTGTGGATGTTAAGGACTTTATGAATAAACTTCTGATTGGAGAGGTATTTGATAATTTCCTTCTTGTATCCTTTGAAATAACAAACTATGCGAAGATTACCATAGACGGAGTGAAGAATGAGGCTTGGTACGAAGATGAAGCCTCAGGGAGATATGTAGCCTGGAAGGAAGTAAGGGATAAGATTTCGTCTCTCTTAAAAGGAGATAGGGTTCCTCTAGGTATAAAGGGAGTATTCAGGCTTTCAGAAGAAAATACAGATAAAACAGCTGCTAAGCTTGGCATAAAGGATGCAGTAGAGAAGGACTATGGATTGTTTTTTACACTCAAGTTTGAAAAGGGTGAGATAAATATAGTTACAGGAGTGTCCGTTACGGACTTCCTTATGAGTAAGCAAATTGGAAATTTGTGGGATGAGGATTTACTCAAATTTCTTAAATATTATCAGATTGCGGTGGAAATGCTGTAATCCAGTATAGGAGGATATTATGAGAGTTTTGGTAACAGGTGGTGCAGGCTATATCGGAAGTCATACCTGCGTTGAGCTGCTTAATGCTGGTCACGAGGTAGTTGCCTTTGACAATTTCTACAACTCCAGTATGGAGTCTATCAAGAGGGTAGAGAAGATTACAGGTAAGAGCGTTAAGTTCTATGAGGCAGACATGCTTGACAGTGCAGCGCTTGACAAGATATTTGGTGAAAATAAAATAGATGCAGTTATACATTTTGCAGGCTACAAGGCGGTTGGAGAGAGTGTACACAAGCCTCTTGAGTATTATTATAACAATATTACAGGTACCCTCATTCTTGTAGAAGCGATGAAAAAGCATGGAGTAAAGAATATCATTTTCTCATCTTCAGCTACTGTATATGGAGAGCCTGAAAAGCTTCCTCTTACAGAAGATATGCCTCATGGCAAGGCATCATCTCCTTATGGAGCTACCAAGATGATGCAGGAGGAGATGTTTAAGGACTTCCATGTTGCAGACAATGACTTTAGCGTGATTTTGTTAAGATACTTTAACCCAATTGGAGCCCACGAAAGTGGACTTATAGGAGAAGATCCTAAGGGCATACCTAATAATCTCGTGCCTTATATAGCACAGGTAGCAGTAGGTAAGCTGCCAAAGCTTGGCATATTCGGTGATGACTATGATACAGCAGACGGCACCTGTCTTAGAGACTACATCCATGTTGTAGACCTTGCAAGAGGACATGTACTCGCTCTTAATAAGTTTAACGAAGAGCCAGCAGTAAGGATATACAATCTCGGCACAGGTAACGGGATTTCAGTTCTGGAAGTTTTCCACGCTTTTGAAAAGGCTTGTGGTAAAGAGCTTGCCTATGAAATGAAACCAAGACGTGACGGAGATGTGCCTGTATGCTATGCTGACAGTTCGAAGGCTCTAAAGGAGCTTGGATTTAAGGCGGAATACGGTATAGAGAGAATGTGTGCAGACTCCTGGAGATGGCAGTCTATGAATCCTGACGGATACAGGTCATAAGAATACTTTTACAAGAATTGCAAAAAGTGCAGCTGAAGTAATTCCGTATCAATATGTGTCGAATACTTTTGGCACATATATATAAAGATAAAAAAGCCGCTTACTAAGTTAAACTTGTAAGCGGCTTTTTCACAGTTAGCATTATTTCTGACCGCAAAAATGATCCTTAACCTTAGCAAGATTGTCATTGATGTTGAATAAAACTATCATAACTTCTGCCCAAACTCTTACACCGATAGGTCCAAGGATTAGCATAAGAAGTCCGCTTAAGAAGTTGCTCTGTCCTGTAAAAGGATTGCGTGTAAACATGGTAATAAAAGCCCCTATTATTACAACTATGAGTAAAATATAATAGAGCAGCTTAATCAACTTTGTTGATATCATTACATCGAAGTTAAGGATGTTTGTAAAGAATGACTTTCCTCCGTCCTTAGCTGCGTCAGCAACTTTGTTATAAGCCTCGTTTAAGTGCTGATTTGCACCATTGCCAGCATTTTGCTGATTTGTCCCGGTGGTGTTCTGCTGATTTGTGTTACCAGCATTCTGCTGCTCTGCACCACCAACGTTCTGGTTGTTGTTCTCGTCCATATTAGTTCCTCCTCAAAAAAATGAATATAGTTCCGACTATCTGCGTCTCATTACGATTTGATGAATGTATATCACAAATAGTATGAGGTTGATTATACAATAAGATAAAAAGAAAGTATAGTCTATTTTTTTCTTAATAGAAAATATCTATAAATTCACACATTAAATAAAAAGCTTTATATGAGTGGGATATATATACCTTTTAGAAATTGATAAAATGGGGGTTCTTATGCAATTTGTATAGTAAAATTGTGAAAATTTGTTTAAACTGCCGATTACAAAAAGTATAAAATGCATTATAATGTCAGTGTAAAATTCTTTGGTTCACTTCTAGAATGTGAATAGGTATCTCAAAATAATTATTTCAACAGAAAATCCAAAGATTAAATTTAATTTTTTATTAAGAAGGGAGAAAAATTTGGGGGAGAAAGATATTCTTGAAAAGAAACTTCTAGCGTTTAATGATGTATTTGCAGAGTTTCTGAATGGTGTAATGTTTGACGGCAAGAACGTGGTGAAAGAGGATGAATTATTTGATGTGCAAAGTTGGAGTCAGTATAAAGGAGATGACAATAGACACAGATATCAGGATAGGGATGTAGTAAAACTTTGGAAACGCAAAGGAGTAATTGTATCGTTGATTGGTATTGAGAACCAAGACATTCCTGATAAAGACATGGTCTTTAGGGTTCTTTCGTATGATGGAGCTTCTTACAGAACTCAGCTTGCAGAAAAGGATGGCAGAAAACGTAAGTCAAGAGGAAAACAACATGAAGGAAGCAGAGAACAAGTGGACAATGTAGAAACTGATACAGAAGAGATTTATCCTGTAATAACCTTTGTAATATACTACGGAGAAGAGGAATGGAAGCATGAAACCACTCTTCGTAAAAGGCTTAAAATGGAAGATGAGATTAAAAAATATATAGGTGATTATCATATCAACCTCATTGACTTGAAAAAATTAAGTGAAGATGATATAAATAAGTTTAAGAAGGACTTCAAAGTTATAGCAGATTATATTGCAAATGGAAGTAAACAGACGACTAGCGATGTGGAAATAAACCATCCTGAGGAAGTAAGTGAACTCATTCTAAGGCTTACAGGAGAAGAACTTCCCAGATCAAATGATATTGGAAATGGAGGAAAAGAGTGAAAAATAACTTATATTTTTGGGCGCACTTATATAAGGGGTCGCAAGATCCCTAAAATTGGTAACTATATAAATAAATGTTAGTTATCGTTGCGTTTTACTAACTTTGAGCTATCATAACCAAGGCTTTCAAGATAAGCAAAGACATTGTTTTCATTTAGAATCACACGCTCTATTTGATTTTTCGGAGACATAAGTTCTTCATAATCAATAGGATTAAACGGTTTTTCTTCTGAAACCATGTGATAAATGCATACTATCATCATTCGTGCTATGGCAATGATTGCTTTCTTATGACCACGGCGTTTTTTAACTCGACCATATTTGATTGCAAAATAGGTCTGCTTTTTGCTCTTGATTGCTGCAAGCGCACATTGTACCATCATAGGCTTTAAGTAATCTCCTGCTTTTGAAATCCGCACAGACTTCTTTTTACCGGCTGACTCATTGTTAGTAGGTGAAAGCCCACACCATGAGCACAGATGCTTTGCGTCATCAAAGATGCTCATATCTACGCCTGTTTCGGCAAGAACGATTGTTGAACTTAGTTCGGTCATCCCAGGCATTGTAGAAACAAGTTCAACGAACTTGTAGTAAGGCTTCATCCTTACATAAAGCTCAACTTCAGATTGAGTAATCATGCCATCAAGATACTCCAGATGGCTGCGGGCAAGTTCAAGCTTTTTAGCCTGATCAGATTCTATGTTATACCCCCTGATTGCCTCAATGATTTCATCGGATTTAGCTTTTGCCCCTTTTTTAATGAGTCTGCGGACAGCTTTTTCATCAATGGAATCAGAAGTATGTGTAAGAAGATACGACATGATTTCTGTGGCTGTTTTGCCAAAAGGATCAGACAGTACACTGGCAATGCCGACATTGGAAACAGTCATGCAGTTTTGTATGCGGTTTTTCTCAGAAGATTTCATACATACCAGTTTGAAACGGTATCTTGCGATTTCACGCAGCTGTCTGAAGTCTTTAGGGGGAATGAACGAGCATCTGACAAGGTCGAATTTGTAGAGGTCAGCAATCCATTTGGAGTCTTTTTTATCAGTTTTCTTTCCCTTGATGGCTTTGACATATTTAGGATGGGTAAGGCAGACTTCTATGTCATTCTCGAGATAATTAAAAATAGGAATCCAATATTTCCCAGTGGATTCCATACATACATGATAACAATTATTCTCGATTAGCCAGCTGTGAAATTTTCTAATATCTGAGTTGAAAGTAGAAAATGATTTTTGCTTGTACTCAGAGATTCCATCAGCATTTGTGATTACGATGGTTGCAACGATAACATTTTTGTGGACATCAAGCCCACAGCAGATGGAGTATTTTAACTTCATCATAAGTATCACCACCTTTATAAAAAAAGGATAGCAACATTGACTGTCATCCTGCGACTGAATAAACATGGTTTATTACCAATGATAAGAGTCCGGGCTCAATGTCCCACTTGTTTGTGCTTGTAAGGATGACGGCACATATAAATATACGGGGTCGAAAATAAATTCGCCACTCCTCCTCCCGTGCTCTGTAGTATATTGCTATCCTATATAGATATTATAAGACAAAGCGAGGAAAGGCACAACATTTTTTCATAACTTGTTTGTGCCTTGAGCGAAGCGAAAGGAATGGTAAAAAGTATGGAAAAATATTTTGAACCATTATTTGAAAGGAAAAGCGCAGAAGCCAGAGCAGAAGGAAAGGCAGAAGGAAAGGCAGAAGGAAAGGCAGAAGGAAAGGCAGAAGGTGAAAGCTGCCTGGCGAGGTTAATAAGTAGATTATTGACAGAGGGTAAGAATGATGTATTAAAAGATGTGTTGGAAAATGAAAATCTAAGACATGGGCTTTATAAGCAGTATGGGATACAGTAGTTTCATTAAGAAAAAATTAAGTATTGGCAATATCGTATTTATTCTGAGAATGTTAATCCCCTTTTGGTGATTCCACAGCCAAAAGGGGATTATTATTTTAAATCAATTTTCGCAATTATATGGATGACGTCCATACAATAGAATTCAAAGAAATACTTCAAAATACGTGAAGTTCAAAGAAATAAATTGTGCAAAACCAAAACTCTGATAAATAATTATAGAATTTTTCAAGCAAAATATGAAATGTAACTAAAGTGTAACTATAAGGTGCTAAAATGCATTTAGCATGAAAAGTATATTCTATTTAACAAATACAAACAGTTAAAGAATGTATTTTTCAAGGTAATGTTTTTATTAAGAAAGAGGTAGCGTTATGAGAAGTGAGAGGAAGAGAAGACGAACATTTCTAGCCAGATTTATGGTCTTATTTATGATCATAAATCTGCTAAGCGGGGTTAATCCTGGTGTAGTAAAGGCAGATGAAAGTCCTGCAAAGAACTACAAAAACTATGGTTCTGTACAAGGAACCGCTGATAACGAGGGGATTAGTATTAATAAAGAAGTGTTAGCTGAAAATGGAGATGGAACATTTGACGTTAAGCTTACAGTTACGGGTGCAGAAAAGATAACGAAGAAAAATAAAAAAACAGATATTGTTTTAGTTGTTGATACTTCGGGAAGCATGAGAGAACCCAAGGCAGGAAACTATTATACAGACAAAAGGATTAGCAATGCAAAAGAAGCAGCAACAAGCTTTGTTAATGCTATGATTAAGGAATCAGGAAAAGGCGATATAAAGATAGGACTGGTAAGTTTTGCTTCTGGTGCTGAAAAGAAAAGCAATCTGACCAATAATAAAGATTCCCTTAACAGGGCAATACAGACGCTTACAGCTAATGGTGGTACATATACACAGGCCGGTCTCAATTTAGCTAATGAAATACTTAGAGGTGGAGATGCAGAAGAAAAAATCATCGTTTTGATAAGCGATGGTAAGCCTACTTTTGCTGATGGAACTCATCCTAATTTTGGGGAAAGAGGCAATAACGGATACAGCCGTATATATAGTAATATACCAGTTAAAGGATATGAAATTTGGCATGGAGAGACAAGTGGGAGAGATGGCAAATGGATAGGAAAGGGGTATTATAACGGTTCTAAGTATGGTAATTATATTGTAAAATTAGTAACCGGAAAGTTTGGTGACGGCACCGAATCACATCATGGGCAGGGAGCTAAAAGCTGGCCTTATAATTTAATGGGCGAGTACTTTAGAAAAGCAACTATATCGGCTGCTAATGTAATAAAGAATGACAAGGTTAAGATTTATTCAGTGGGAATCGGATTAGAAGACAATGTAGAGGACGGCGCTGAAACTAAAAATGGCAAAAAACTCGGTAGAGATGTGCTTAAAGGTATTGCTGACAGTGGCAGCTATTTAGATGCTGGAGCTCAGGCTGAAGGGCTAAATAAAATATTAGAAAGCCTTGCTGTAGACATTCACCATAATATTGTGGTTAACGGAACAATTACAGACCCTATGAGCAAATATGTTGAATATGTTGCGGGCTCAGCTAAAGTGACTTCAAGGGAAAATACAGATATCGAAGTTCCGAGTGAAGGTAACAATAATACACTCAAGGTATCCAATATAAATTTGGATAAAGGTGAGAAACTTGAGGTTACTTATAAAGTAAAGCTTAAAGATAATTGGAAAGATGGTGAGTTTCATCCATCAAACGGTGAAACCACATTAGTGCCTTCGTCAAAAGGAACTTCAATTAAGTTTAATGTTCCTGAAGTTAAGGCAGATGCAGCTAAGACTTTGGTGACAATTAAAAAACAATGGGTTGGAGATAAAGTTCCTGCCAGTGTGAATGCTGTCAAGTTCAATATTAAGGCAGATGATACCGTATTAGACAAGCAGATTGAAGTTAAAAAAGATGATAGCTGGACAAAGGTTATTAACGATTTACCTAAGTACAAAGCAGGAAGTGAAATCAAATATACAGTAGAAGAGGTTGCAGGTAAAGACTATGCTAAGGTTGGAGATATTGTATCTACATCTGATAAAGATGGTAATCTTACCTTCACAGCAACCAACAGAAACACTGAAACAATTAATTTTACAGTTAAAAAGGACTGGGCTAATACTCCTGATGAACTAAAGATTGATGTTGCAGTTAAGCTTTATGCTAATGGTAAATCAAAAGAAATAAGCTTTTTTAATAACAATGAGGCTACATTTAATAACTTACCTAAGTATGATGAAGCAGGTAATGAAATTAAGTACACAGTCAAAGAAGCTCTTGACAACGGAAAAGAAGAAGAAAACGGACAGATTACATTTGGTGAGTATAACTACAAAGTATGGTATGCATACACTGAAAACGGTGCGACAATAACTAATACATCAACCAATGCAAGTACAGTAAAATTTGCTATCGATGTTATAAAGAACTGGGTTGGCGGAAGCAGTACACAGGAATTAAACTTTGTATTTAAGAATGAGAAAGATGGTAAAGAGTATACTCTTACCATGACTGCGGCTGGACAGGCAAGTCAGGATAGATGGTATGATTCAATTGAATTACCAAAATACAACGATGACAACACACTTGCAGCTTATACCGTATCAGAAAAGAATGTAAAAGGTTATACTACAGATGTCAATAAGTTTACTGGAATAACAGCAAACAGTGAAGCGGTTGAGTTCACAAATACTAGAAATACAAAGAACATTGCCGTTACAAAGCAGTGGAAGGATACACCTGAGAGCTTAAAGAAGGATGTAGTAGTAGTTCTTACTGAAAACGGTAAGGTTTCAAACAGAAAAGACGCTATAAAGAAAATTAAAAATGATACAGAACATAAGGTAGTATATACCAATCTTCCTGAAACAGATACAGAGGGTAATAAGATAGACTATTCTGTAAACGAAAATAGTGTTGAAACAGGGTTTGAAGCAAATGTAACCAAGGATAACGAAGGAAACATAGTAGTTACAAATACTTATAAAAAACTTAAAGAAGATACTATAAGCGTAACACTTAAGAAGGTATGGATTGGCGGCGTAGGCAACAACGCTACATTTAAGTTCATCAACAAAAAAACTAAAGATGCTCAGACTGTTGTACTTAGTGCCGCTACTGAAGGCCTAAAGGAGATAGTTGATCCTAATGGACATGTAACTTGGACTTATGAAGTAAAGGGACTTCGCAAATATGATGATGACGCTAATCTCATTGACTACATTGTAGAAGAAGTTACTAACAAAGCCTATACATTAAAAGGTGATAATTCCATAGAGGTTAAAGCTGGTGATACAGCTACATTCACTAACGTTAGGGTTGAGAAAAAGCTTACTCTTAAGAAAGAATGGATAAGCGAAGAAAAAGCTCCTGTTACAGTTATTGTTGCAGCGGGTGAGATTAATTTTGACATTCTACTTAGGAATGAAAACGGGTGGAAATATGATAAGCTTCTTCCTGTGTATGATGTAGAAGGAAATCCAATTCAGTATACAATTACAGAAAAGGAAATCCAGGGTTATAAAGCTGACAATGCGGTTAAGACATTAACCTTTGTTACTCCTGCTGGAGATACTGCCAACCAGATAGTTACCTTCACCAATACCAAGATGATTGGAAAGGATAAGAACTTTACAGTACATAAGACATGGGTAGGCGAGCCTACTTCAAAGGTTAGCTTTGGATTGTTTGACGGTACCAATAAAGTAGGCACACTTGAGCTTTCAGCTAAAGACGTAAAGGCTCCCGCTCAGACACAAGCTGTATGGGAAGGAACATTTAAGGGCGAATATCCTGAATATAAGCTTGTAGGCGATAAGGCTGAAAAAATACAGTATGAAGTTAAAGAGCTTGATTCGTCAGGAAATTCTGCGTCAGATGAAGTTAAATTAGAAGGACGTACATTTAAAGTAGTTGGTACTCCTGCTCAGGATACTCCTAATACCTACAACTTCACAAATACAGATATAACAAAGACTGATATTTCAGTAACCAAGACATGGTTTGGAAAAGTTCCTGAGAGTGGGCTTGTACACTTCGGACTTTTTAAGGTAACTGCAGAGGGACTCGTACAGGTCGGCAAAGAAAATTATGAGGTTGAGGATAGTAATAGTTCAAAGTGGAAGGTAACCTTTAAGAATGTTGCTTCTGTTGATGAAAATGGAAACAAAATAAATTATGTGATCAAGGAAGTTGACGGAGAAGCAAATGCTCTTAAGGGTGGCACCAATGTGAAATTAGGTGATACTAATTACAAAGTTTCCTATGATGACAAAGGCAATATTACCAACACAGAACTTATTGACTTAACTGTAAATAAGGAATGGGGTAAAAATGTTCCTGATATTGCAAAACATTCAGTGAAAATCAGAATCACAGATGATTCTCGTTCTGATATGAATGGTAGGAGCTTTTTGCTAAACGACGCTAATGGCTGGACAAAGAGTTTTAAGAATTTACCTCTTTACAATGCTGAGGGTAATGAGATTAACTATACAGTAGTTGAGACTGAAATAAACGGAGACGAGGTTGAGCCTGGTCCAAGTGCCAAGAAGTATTATCATTCTGCATTTGAGATTACTGCGGAAGATGCCGAAAATATAACTAAGTCTCAGACCATCACTATCAAGAATAGCATTGTAAATGCAAACAATGATAATCCTGATAATCGCACAATCAACGTTGTAAAAGGCTGGAGCGAGGGTGCTGAAAGAAAGCCTGTAACAGTAAAACTTTATAAACTTGATGCTGCCAAGGGCGAGATTGTTCCTGTAGAAGATGGAGAGACTGAACTTAGAGAGGAGAATTTCTGGCAGACAGAGTTTACAGTTCCAAAGAACGATAAAGATGGAAATGAAATCATCTACTACGCTTTTGAAACATCAGTTGGGGATGTAAAGATTGACGAGAGTAAGCTAAGCCCTAATATGTACAATGAGGGCTACCAGATAGGTGAATATGAGGTTAGTATTGCTGAGTTAATAGGGGATGCAGAAGGTGAAGAATATGGTTTCTATATCCTTAATACAGCCGATAATAAAGAAGTTAAGCCGGAAGAAAAGGTAAACATCAATGTTACGAAGAAATGGCTCATACCTGATAACTCGGAATATGTAAAACCTGTTAGGGTGAGACTCTTTATAAAAGCAGGAGAATATCTGGTTCCTGTAAGCGATGCTACAGACCTGACATTAGATGCTAACAACAATTGGAACGGAAAATTTGCAGACCTTGACAAGTTTAATAATGACGGTGACCAGATTGAGTACTATGTAGCTGAGGTTGGAGTTGGTGATTATACAAAAGAAATCACCAGTCTGGATCAAATAAGCGGTGAGAATGGGTACACGATTGGAAGATACAATGCGTACATTGATTGTAACGGAACAGACAATGTTGTAATCTCAAATGATTATACACTAATTGATGTTACCGCAGTTAAGAACTGGGTTGGAGCTACACCTAGACAGACTGTTGAGTTTACATTATATACCAAACAGGGTGAAAACCTTGTACCAACAGGCAAAACCGTTACATTAAATGGGACGGATGAAAACACAGTTGCAACATTTGCAGAACTTCCAAGACTTGATAATGATGGTAAACAGATTGTATATTATGTTTACGAAACAAAGATTGGTGAAACTCCTATCACATTTAATCTTACACCTGTAGAAACCATGAACTATTCTTTAGGTATAAATGGTGGAGTATATGCAGTTACAGTTAGCGATAACGGTACAGTTGGCGACAAAGTAGTTATAATAAGCAACTCATTTACAGGAACACCTGTAATACCTAGTGGTAATATACCGTTAGTACCTGTAGTTACACCAATACCAACGCCTACACCAACACCTGCGCCAAATCCTGATTCACCTGTAGTAGATATCCCTAATGTTCCTTCACCTCAGGGACCTGCTACACCGGTTAATGATGGTGATGAAGACAATGGGGTAACAGAAATCGACGAAGATGATGTACCACAGGGTGATGGCAAGGAAGTAAAGAAAGATAATAAAGCTAACAAAGACACAGTTGAAATTACTGATAATAAGGCTCCAAAGGGATCTGCCAACCTTCCTAAGACAGGTGGAGAAGCAGGAAACTTCCTTCCTATTATCGGTTTGGGACTTATCGGACTCGGCCTTGTTATAAGGAGAAGAAGATAACCAATAACACAAATGAATAGCAGCAATGCATTCAGCCCCCTCCCTGTGGGAGGGGGTTCTCTCTCTTTGCAGAGTAAAGCAATATGTAAAAGGTTTGGCAAGGCAGTAGAAAAATTTGAGATTCTGTGTTAAACTAAGTACCTAGTGTCGTGATTACAGCTGGGAATGATTGAGAGGTTTTATACTTGGATAAGAAAGATGTTCAAGGTATAGTTTTTTGGCTAAGTCCGTGACCTTCTAGGATTTTGCCGTTAGAAAGGATAATGTTGTGAAAAATGATAAACAAGGGAAGACAGGCATTTCAGGAAGATTAAAGCTTTACTTTGCCTGGCCTTTAGTGCTATGTACCATTCTCATAGCGATGAATGCAGCAATCTACATCATAGATGCAGATGTGGCAATACTTGTAACTCTTTTTATCTTCGTATATGCACTGTTAGCTATAGCCATATACATATTTGGCAAGGTTGGCTTTAAGGCAGAGCTTACCCGCTATGCCTTAGAAGTAGCTGATACAGAGGCGGCTATGCTTAATGAGCTTGAGGTGCCTTATGCGATTGTGGATGAAAAAGGGAATATTTATTGGTTCAATGATGCCTTTTATGACATTTCAAACTCAGAAAATGTGGATAAGAAGTCGCTCCTTGCTATCTTTCCGGAACTTGAGAACACGCTAAGCTCTATGGAAGACGAGGATGCAGAAGAAGTAGTAAAGAAGGATGACAAGGAGTACAGAGTCGTATTTAGAAGGTGTGCAGACGAAGCTATTAAGGCAAAGCAGGGGAGCTTTCAAGATGGAAGCATATCAGCCTTCTTCTATGATATCACAGAGATAAATGCACTTTTAAGGGAAAACTATGACAACAGGATGATAATGGGGCTTCTCTACATAGATAATTATGAAGAAGCACTTGAGAGCATTGATGAGGTTAAGCGTTCCCTCCTTTCTGCCCTTGTAGAAAGAAAGATAACCAAGTTTATGCAGAGCATAGATGCGGTTACAAGAAAGCTTGAAAAGGATAAGTACATTGTTATATTTAAGAATAAATATCTGGATCAGCTAAAACAGGATAGATTTTCGATTTTAGATGAGGTAAAAGGAGTAAATATAGGAAATGACATGGCTGTAACTATCTCCTTTGGTATAGGTATATCTATGGAGTCCTATACTCAGTCCTATGACTTTGCAAGGGCGGCCATAGATATGGCACTTGGACGAGGAGGAGATCAGGTAGTACTTAAGGAAAAGAACAATATAAGCTACTTTGGAGGCAAAAGCCAGCGTACAGGAACCAATACCAGAGTAAAGGCTCGTGTTAAGGCACATGCACTTAGCGAACTTATAGAGGCTAAGGATAACGTGCTCATTATGGGACATAAAAACAGCGATACTGACGCCATTGGAGCTGCAATCGGAGTTTACCGTATCTGTAGAACATTTAATAAGACAGCACATATTGTTATTAATGATATTTCTTCTTCTATTGCCCCTACAATAGAGAGGATGAAGGCTACCTCTGAAAACGGATCAGAGCTTTTTGTGACAGGTGAGAAGGCTCTTACTATGGTAGATAAGGATACCATGCTTGTGGTAGTAGATGTAAACAACAGTGAATTTGTGGAGTGTGAGGAGCTGCTTAATAAGGTAAGCACTATAGTCCTCCTTGACCACCACAGACAGGGGCCTACAACAATCAAGAATACTGTACTTTCTTACATAGAGGAGTATGCTTCCTCTTCCTGTGAGTTGGTCGCAGAGATACTTCAGTATATAGATCTGGATGTGAAGATGACATCTACAGAGGCGGCTGCAATGTACTCAGGTATAATGATTGATACCAATAACTTCCTTGTAAAAACGGGTGCAAGAACCTTTGAAGCTGCGGCCTTCCTTAGGCGAAATGGAGCTGAGGTTACAAGGATAAGAAAAGAATTCAGGACAGAGATGGATGAATTCAAATTAAAGGCAAAGATAGCAAGTATGGCTGAGATATACCGCGGTGCATTTGCCTTTGCAACCTATACAGAGGGCGATAACAAGGACAAGAATAGAGTTATACTTGGAGCTAAGGTAGCCAACGAACTTATGAATATATCTAATGTAAAGGCTTCCTTTGTATTTACCTCCTGTGACAACGAGGTATACATTTCTGCCCGTTCGATAGATGAAGTGAATGTGCAGCTACTTATGGAAAAGATAGGCGGAGGAGGCCATTTATCTGTTGCAGGCGCTCAGCCTAAGGGAGTTACCATAGAAGAGGCAGAAACTATGGTAAAAGAACTGCTTGATAGCTGCATAGAATCAGGAGAAATATCGGTTTAGATAAAAGGAGGATGTTATGAAGATTATTTTGTTACAGGACGTGAAAAACCTCGGTAAGAAGGGAGACCTTGTAGAGGCAAATGACGGTTATGCCAGAAACTTTATCATCCCAAAGAAGCTTGGAGTAGAGGCAAGTCCGAAGAACTTAAATGACCTCAGACAGCAGAAGTTAAACGAGGAGAAGAAACAGGCTGAAATCCTTGCGGAGGCTGAGAGCATGGCAGCTGCACTTAAGGGCAAGGTGGTTAATCTTTCCATAAGAGTAGGTAAGGAAGGAAAGGTATTTGGCCAGATATCCACTAAGGAAATTGCGGATGAGACCAAGAAGCAGCTTGGCATCGAGATAGACAAGAAGAAGATAATAAGTGATGCAATAAAAGCAGCAGGCAATTATAAAATACAGGTAAAGCTCCACCCTAAGGTAGTTGGAGAGCTTAGTGTAGAGGTAAAAGAAGAGGTATAAGATGGCAGAAGAGGAGCTGATTAAGAAAACCCCGCCTCACAGCAAATCAGCAGAGCAATCTGTAATAGGCTCCATGCTTTTGGACCCGGAGACTGTGATTACTGTATCAGAAATGCTTGAAGCGGACGATTTTTTTGATAAAAGATACGGCCTTATATTTTCTGCAATTATCTCCCTGGAAAAAGAAGGAAAGCCTATAGATATAGTCACAATAGAGAATAAAATAAGAGAAATGGAACATCCGCTTGGGGCTATAGAGATAGATGTCTTAAGAGAGCTATTGCTGGCTGTTCCTACCTCTGTAAATGTGGCTCATTATGCAGAAATAGTATACAAGAATTCGTTGCTTAGAAAGCTTATCAAGGTGACTGAGGAGATTTCCCTTAACTGTTATGCAGGAGAGTCTACCTTGGAGGATGTTTTACAGCTTACAGAGAAGAAGGTGTTTGACCTGCTTCAAAAGCGCCATGTATCTGATTCTACCGACATAAAGCAGGTAATTATCTCAGTTGTTGAGAGTATAGCCGCTGCCTCAAAAAGTGGAGGCACAGTTACAGGCATACCTACAGGATTCCACGACCTGGACTACAAGATGGCGGGACTTCAGAACTCAGACCTGATTCTGATAGCGGCAAGACCGTCTATGGGTAAGACAGCCTTTGCCCTCAATATAGCTGAATATGTGACTGTTAAGAAAAATGTGACTACAGCCATATTTTCTCTCGAAATGTCAAAGGAGCAGCTTGCCAAGCGTATTCTTGCCATGAATTCAAGGGTGGATTCACAAAAGCTTAGAACCGGAGACCTTTCGGATCAGGAGTGGGGAGACATCGTAGACAGTGCAAGAATCATAGGAGGGACAAATCTTGTTATTGACGATACTCCTGGTATTTCTGTAACTGAGCTTAGAAGTAAATGCAGGAAGCTAAAGCTTGAGAAGAACCTAGGGCTTGTGATGATAGACTACATTCAGCTTATGACTGCGGGAAGCAAACATTCTGAGTCCAGACAGCAGGAGATATCAGAAATATCCCGTTCCTTAAAGGCTCTTGCAAGGGAGATAAATGCTCCTATTATAGCACTTTCCCAGCTTTCAAGAAAGGTTGAGAGCAGGGATGACAAAAGGCCTATGCTTTCTGACCTTCGTGAGTCCGGGGCGATAGAGCAGGATGCCGATGTGGTTATGTTCATATATAGGGATGAATACTACAATAAGGATACGGAGACACCGGGAGTAACCGAGATTATCATCGGTAAGCAGAGAAATGGTCCTATTGGAACCGTTAAGCTTGGATGGAAGAGCGAGCTTACAAAATTTGTTAACATTGAAAGAGAAAAACACTGACAGGTTGACAGAGTAATGTTTGATGCGAGCAGGCTAACGCTTGAAACAGACGAGAAGACAAAAGTAATAAATGAATTGATTAAAATATATAAAGATTTAGGTGAAAACAACATAAATCCTGAGGAAAAACTGAAAGATTTCGTAGGACATACACATATTCAGATGCTTGTGGGATTTTGTTTAGGCATTATTGTAACTTTAATATATTTTTGTTTGTAATTTCAGATAATTCATGTTAAAATCAAGTTGATAAAAATTATTTCAGTTTAAATGATTTTTGGATTTGATGGTATAGTGTATAAGGATTTGTGAGGAGAGTAAAATGCGTACAAAAGAACTGACTATTTCAAAAGATTTTTCTATGTTGCCTGATGCAGTTGCAGAGCTAGTTCAGACAGCCTGTAAGTTTGAAAGCAGTAGCTATGCTATTGCAGATGAAAAGAGAATCAATCTTAAGAGCATAATGGGTGTTATGTCTCTCGTAGCTATAAAGAGTAAAGAGCTGGTCATTGAGATTGACGGAGCGGATGAGGATGATGCCATTGCCTGTCTCGCAGGCTTTTGGAGCTAATCAATATCTAATTGAAATTTTTGCAAATATAGGAAAGTTATGCCTGCTTATAGCAGGCATTTTTTTAACTAAGGTGGAGGGTGTATGGCAGTTCAATATGTTATTGGTGGAACCGGCTGTGGGAAGTCTGAACTTTGCTTTAAGAAGATAGTAAAAGAGGCAGAAAAGAATCCGGATAAAAATTACTTTGTAATAGTGCCTGAGCAGTTTACCTTGCAGACACAGAGGGACTTGGTGCGTCTAAGCAGCAATGGTGCTATTATGAACATAGACGTGCTTTCCTTTATGCGCCTTGCCTACAGAGTGTTCGAGGAGCTAAATATAAAGGAAAGGCTTGTACTTGAAGATACCGGCAAAAATATGATAATTAGAAAGCTGCTTGGAGGCTTAAAGAAGGAGCTTAAGTTCTACAAAAACATGGTAGGCAGACAGGGATTTACCGAAGATATCAAGTCCCTTATCAGTGAGCTTATGCAGTACGGAATCACACCTGGGACCCTCGCAGATATCGAAGAGAAAACTACCTCCCCTGTACTTGCTGCCAAGCTTCACGACACTAATCTAATCTATAGTGCATTTAACAACTATAAAAAAGAAAAATATGTATCAGCTGAGCAGATTCTAGATGTGCTTGCCTCTGAGGTAGAAAAGTCAAAGCTCCTTGATGGTGCAGTTATCTGTTTTGATGGGTTTACGGGATTTACCCCTGTACAGCTTAAAGTCATAGATTTGCTCCTCTTAAAGGCAGAGCATATACTCATTACCCTTACTATCTCAGAGAAAGAATATTACAGTGAAAATGATGAGAAATTCAGCCTATTTCACCTAAGTAAGGATACTATAAATAGGGTAAATAAACTTGCAAAAGACAGAAAAGTAAATATAGCTAAGCCTATAATTGCTGATTATGAAGGCAAGACAGGGGAGTTAAGCCTCCTTGAAAAACAGATATTTAGATATCCTATAAAGGAGATTAAGCAGGAAAAAGGGGCGGTATCTGTTTCTGTCTATAATAATCCAAAGGAAGAGGCAGAGAGCCTTATACCGCTTATTTTATCTCTTGTAAGAGATGAGGGGCTTAGGTACAGGGAGATTGCAATTGCTACAGGTGATATGGAAGAATACGGGGAAGTGGTTGCAGACACACTTTCAGCTAAGGATATTCCGTACTTTCTCGATAGCAAGAAAACTATATCAGACAATCCCTTTGTGGAATATATAAAGGCATCGATACTGGTTATAGAGGAAAATTTTACATACGATGCAGTAATGAGGTACCTAAGAAGCGGATTTGCAGATGTGGATATTAAGGAGGTAGACATATTTGAAAACTATATACTAAGAAGGGGAATAAAGGGGCTTAAGAGGTATCAGAAAAGCTTTTTAAGTGTAGAGCCTACAGATGAAGAAAATAGTGCTGAGAGTATAAGGGATAATCTTGTAAAGAAGTTTACCCCTTTATATGAGGTTTTAAAAGCTAAGACATCTTTAACGTCAGACTATATCACAGCCCTTTATAACTTTGTGGTGAAGGCCGGCTGTGAAGAGAGGCTTATGAAGCTAAGCGCAGACTTTGAAAGTGAAGGAAGGATGATAGCTGCTAAAGAATATGCAGCCTGCTACAAGATAGTAATGTCGGTTTTTGAGAAGCTTTATGAACTTCTCGGAGATGAAAAACTTAGCATAGAAGAGTTCAGGACTATACTTGAATCAGGCTTTGCAGAGGGAAAAGCAGGCTTTATCCCGCCAGGGCTTGACCAGATAGTAATTGGAGACGTGGAGCGTACCAGACTTAAGGACATCAAGGTGCTTTTCTGCCTTGGCTTTAATGAGGGAAAGGTGCCAAAGTCAGGAAGTACAAGAGGTATAATAACTGATGCAGAAAAGGAAAAGCTTATGGGGCTTGATGTTGAACTTGCTCCAACTGCCAAAGAAAGAGCTTTTAGGGAGCAGTTTTATATCTACATGCTTTTTACCAAGCCTACAGAGAGGTTATATGTATCCTACAGTGTTTCGGACATGGAGGGGAAGCCCCTTAAGCCATCAGTCTTTGTAACGAGGCTTAAGGCTGAATTTGGTAAGGATAGCTTTAAGGAAGAGGCTAAAGCTTCATCTTTACTTGATGAAATCAGGAAAGACGGCGGACTGGGGCTGATACTTTCGGCTGTTAAACAAAGGGACTTAAAGGATGAAACCATTATAAATCTGATAAAATATTATCAGACTCATAATGATGACAGATACAACAAAATAATAAGCGGTACAGCTTCAAAGGCACATGGAAACAGCCTTGAGGAGTATATTGCAACGAATCTTTATGGGAAGCTAAAGGGCAGCGTTACAAGGCTTGAGCTCTTTTCTTCCTGTGCCTATGCTCATTTTATAAAGCATGGCCTAAGGCTTAGGGAGAGGGCTGAATATGAAATCCAGCCAATGGATATAGGAAATATCCTCCACGAGGTGCTTGAAAGATTTGCAAAGAAGGTGGTTGAAAGCGGAGAGAGCTTTGCACTTCTTTCAGAGGAGAAAAGGACAGCTATTCAGGCAGAAAGCCTTGCTGAGACCTTTGACTATGGCGATGATATCTTTAAGTCTTCCGCTCGAAACAGCTACCAGCTTGAAAGGTTAAGAAGGATAGCTGACAGAGCTGTAAGGACTGTGCTTACCCAGATTAAAAAAGGCTCATTTACGCCTGTAGCCTTTGAGGAGGAATTTGTGACAGGAGGCTTTAAGGGCAGGATAGACAGGATAGATGCCGTACTCTCAGACTACCTTCCTGACGGCAGCCTGCTTGCAGAGAATAAGGAAATTAAAGGATTTAAGAAATGTGAGTATGTAAGGGTAATTGATTATAAGTCAGGCAGTAAAAGCCTTGACCTTGATAGAGCCTATTATGGGCTTGATTTACAGCTCTTTACCTACCTTAACTACATAAGAAAAGAGTTCGGAAAGAAAAGAAAAGACAATCTCATCATTCCGTCAGGAGCATATTATTTTCACATAAATGATCCTGTCGTTGACTTTGGGGGAGGAGAAGACGCCATTCTAAAAGAACTTAGATTTGACGGCATAACCCTCACAGGTAACCACAATATAAGGCTGATAGACGAGGCTATGGTGTACAATAACACTCTTACCCCGCAGGCTGATTCGGATGTAATTAAGCTAAAGACTAAAAAAGATGGGGAGCCAAGCAGCACTACGAGACTCTATGTAAGTGGTGAAATGAATGAACTCATAGACAACTCAGAGCTTGAGATAGAAAAGTCAAAGAAGAGGATACTAAGGGGCGAAATATATCCAAAGCCTTATAGTCTTGGAAGTGAAAAAGGCTGTGACTACTGTGAATATAGAGGGCTCTGTGGTTTTGACTTAAAAATGCCGGGATATAACTATAACAGGCTGAAAAAGATAGATAAGAAGTGCTTTTTTGAGGAGCTTAGGGCTAAGCTGGAGGGTGAGAATGGAAAGAAAATGGACTGATGAACAGCTCGCAGTCATAGGGCATAGAGGAGGGAATCTCTTGGTTTCCGCGGCGGCAGGCTCAGGTAAGACTGCAGTACTCATAGAGAGAATAATGGGAAGAATCCTTGATGAGACCTCTCCCATCAATATAGACGAGCTTTTGGTGGTTACATTTACAAGGGATGCCGCAAGGGAAATGAAGGAGAGGATAGGCTCTGCCATAGCGGAGAAACTTGAAGAAGAGGTAAATAACAATCCGGACTCACAGCTTACAAGAAGGCTTATGAAGCAGTCAGCCCTGCTTTCTGAGGCTAATATGAGCACAATTGACAGCTTTTGTAAGAAGGTTGTTATGGAGAATTTTAAGGAGGCTGAGATAGACCCCGCAGTTAGAACAATGGATGATACTGAGGGTGTGATTATAAGAAAAAAGGTGATTGAAGACCTGCTTGAAGAGGAGTATGAGAGAAAGGACGAGGACTTCATCAACTTTGTGGAATACTTTGCCAGAGGGAAGTCTGATAAGGTGATTGAAGAGCTGATTCTTCAGTTGTATAGATTCTCGGAAAGTCTGCCAGACAAGGATAGCTGGTTTGACAAAGAATTAACAAATAAAGAAGGGGCCTTTGTAGGTTCTGATTTTGAGAATATTTTACTTGAATTCTGTATGGAAATGCTTATAGAGTTAAGAAGAGAGGCAGAGAAATTTGTAAGCCTCTCCCTCTCTCCCTACGGACCGTCTCAGTACGAGGAGGCAGGAAGTGCGGATGTTGCCCTGTTTAACTCTCTATTAAAGGCAGATAGCTTTGGTAAGCTCATACAGCTTGCGGGAGAGGCAGGCTTTGGAAGGCTTTCTTCAAAAAAGGCCGCTGATGTGGATGAGGGCAAGAAGGAAATGGCAAAGAACATCAGAGATGCTTACAAAGAAAGCTTCAACAAGCTAAGAGAGGACTTCCTTTCTGAGAGTGTGGAAGACATTGAAAAATCAAGGCTTGTTACAGCAAGGGTTATAAGGGAACTAATCAGGCTCACAAGGGCGTTTGATGAGGCCTATGCTTCTGAAAAGAAAAAAAGAAATGTGGTGGATATCTCCGACTGGGCTCATTTTGCCCTCAAGGTACTTACTGATTATGAAGGTAAGCCTACCGAGGCTGCAAAGGTATATAGTGAGCAATTTGCAGAGATAATGATAGATGAATACCAGGATTCCAACCTCCTTCAGGAAAGCATCTTAACCTCCATAGCAAGGGAAGATGGCGGAAAGTCAAATATTTTCATGGTTGGAGATGTGAAGCAGAGTATATACAAATTCCGACAGGCTAAACCGGAGCTTTTTATAGAGAAGTATAACAGATACTCCGAGGGGAAAAATGAAAGAAGAATAGACCTTCACAATAACTTTAGAAGTGGTGGGGAGGTCATAGGCTCTGTAAATGCTGTATTTGAAAAGACGATGATAGAGGAGCTTGGCGGCATAGTCTATGATGAGGCTGCAAGGCTTGTTAAGGGAAGAGTGGACAAGGAGGAGGATGCTCTAAACATCACAGAAGTCCTGATTTACGACAAGGACAGTGAAATACCAAAAGAACTCCTAAAGCTAAGTGACATAGAGCTTGAGGCTCACCTTGTAGCGAGGCGGATAAAGGCTCTTATTACTGAGAAAAAGGATGAGGGCAAGCCTCTTAAATTCAGCGATATAGCCATACTTCTTAGAACCAATGTGGAGTGGGCCGAGAGTTTTAGAAGGGTGCTTATCTCAGAGGGAGTTCCTGCTGTCTGTGAGTCAAGTACTGGCTACTTCTCGGCTTGGGAGGTACAGGTAATGCTGGCTCTTCTTAAGATACTTGACAATCCGCATCAGGATATCCCACTTGGAACAGTTCTCCTTTCTCCTATAGGAGGCTTTAGCGAAGAAGAACTTGCAAAACTCCGTATAAATGCCAATGAACTTGAAAAAGATGAGGCTGACCTCTGGGAGGTGATTAATCTTTCGGAAGATGATAAGTGTAAAAAGTTCATAGACTGGCTGAATGAAAACAGGTCTAAACTGGTGTTTACCCCTGTTCATGAGTTAATAAAGGAACTATTTACAGAAAGCAATTTCTACAGCTTCGTAAGTGCCATGCCATCGGGAGAAACAAGGGCGGCAAACCTAGATATGCTTGTCTCTAAGGCTAAGGCATTTGAAGCTACCTCTTTACACGGAACCGGGCATTTTGTAAGATATATAGACAGGCTTAGAAAATACGAGGTTGACTTTGGTGAAGCAGGGGTAGGCGGTGTGGATGCAGTGAGGATACTCTCCATCCACAAGAGCAAGGGGCTTCAGTATCCCGTTGTCTTTGTAAGCGGGATGTCAAAGAGCATGAACAATCAGGATTCAAGGGCGGCTGTGGTTATTCACCCGGAGCTTGGAATAGGTATAGATGATTTTAATATAGAGACAAGGGAGAAGAAGTCCACTATAATAAAGAAGATGGTGGCCAGAAGGTTGAGGCTTGAAAATGTTGCAGAAGAGATAAGGCTTCTCTATGTAGCTATGACTAGGGCAGAGGATAAGCTGATACTTACTGCAGGCTGTGACAAGGTGGAGGAGAGGCTTGGTATCTGGGAAAATGATGAGCAGAACTTCCTCTCTCTTTCAAAGACTAATTCTCTCTTAGACTTTGCCATGCCTGCGCTAATAAAGGAGAAAGAAGAGGGAAGGCTCAAGCTTACTATTAAGGGAGCGGGGGAGCTGATAGATAAAAGCCTTGATGAAATGGCAGAAAAAGAAGTGGTTAAAAATGACATTTCAAATCTCATCGAAAATCTCCCTGAGACTGAGAACTACGAGGAATTAAGCAGGTTAATCACCAGGGAAAGAGAATATATCTATCCTTATAATGAGGCTATAGTGCTAAAGAGTAAGATGACGGTATCTGAGCTTAAAAGACTGCATCTGGAGGAGGAAGAAGGAGGAGAAACTCCTTTTGAAGGTGAGATAAAGACTGATTTTGAGGCTTACATCCCTGAATTTATGAGGGGAGAGGCTGAAAAGGTGGAAGGAGCCGCAAGGGGAACTCTCTACCACAGCATCCTTAGCAGACTTGACTTTGGAAAGTCTTATGATGAGGCTTTGTTTAAGGATTATCTGGAGAGTCTTGTTATTGACAAAAAAATAACAGAAGAGGAAAGGGAGAGCATTGTCATAAAGCACTTTATGAAGTTTTTTAAGAGCAGGCTGTATGAGAGGATGAGTAAGGCATTTCTTAAAGATAAGCTATACAGGGAATCTCCTTTTGTTATGGGTATGGATGCAGGTAACGGCGAAGTGAAGGAAATGGTTCTCGTACAGGGTATTATAGATGCGTGGTTTATGGAGGGCGATGATGTAATCTTAATGGACTATAAGACTGACAGGGTATATGGAGATAAAGGTTCTGATGAGCTTATAAAGAGATATAAGGTTCAGCTTGATAACTACGCCCTCGCCTTAAAGAGAATCACGGGAAAAGAGCCTAAGGAGAGGATTATCTATTCATTTTCACTTGGAAAAGAAATAAACTTAGAGGCTTAATCAGCCTGCTTTAAGGTGTCTTAAGTTAGATGCAGGAAGGAGAAATTGTGGAGGCTTATTTGGGATTTGCGGAAGTATATGATAAATTTATGGACAATGTACCCTATGATGAGTGGACGAAGTACCTCATAGGCCTGCTTAAAGAAAACGGTGTAAAGGGAGGTCTGGTGGCTGAACTTGGCTGTGGCACCGGCAATGTCACAACTAGACTAAAGGCAGCAGGATATGATATGATAGGTATAGACAATTCTGTATCCATGTTGCAGATAGCCGCAGAGAAGGAGACTAAAGGGGAGGGAGATATCCTCTATCTCTGCCAGGACATGAGAGAATTTGAACTTTACGGTACGGTGGGTGCAGTGGTCTGTATCTGTGACGGGCTTAATTATATCTTAGAAAAGTCAGACCTTGTGAAGGTATTTAAGCTGGTTAATACTTATCTTGATAAGGACGGAGTATTTATCTTTGACTTAAATACAATATATAAATACGAAACCCTCTTAGGAGATAGTGTAATAGCTGAAAACAGGGAAAATATGAGCTTTATCTGGGATAATTATTATGATAGTGAGGAAAGGATAAATGAGTACGACCTTACCATTTATCTGGAAGATAGCGGGGACGAAAAGGGAAGATTTTTAAGATTTGATGAAATTCACTACCAAAAGGGTTATACTATAGAGGAGATAAAGGAGGCTCTTGCCGAGGGAGGGCTTGAATTTGTGGCAGTTTATGATGCATTTACAAGGGAAGCACCTAAGGAGGAGAGCGAGCGTCTTTACTTTATAGCTAAGGAAAAATATCAGGAAGGGAAAACATACAGGTAAGTATATGAAAGATTATGTAGTAAGAGCAGTTGCGGCAGGAGGAGAGGTAAGAGCCTTTGCCTGTACAACCAAAAATCTCGTAGAAGAAGCAAGGCTTCACCACGATAGTATGCCTGTGGCAACAGCAGCACTTGGAAGGCTTCTTTCAGCAGGCTCTATGATGGGGCTTATGATGAAGGGAGAAAATGACAGGCTCACACTTCAGATAAAGGGAGATGGACCTATAGGAGGGCTTATAGTTACAGCAGATTCTAAGGCAAGGGTGAAGGGCTATGTCTATAACCCTGATGTAGAGCTTCCGCTTAAGTCGGAAGGAAAGCTTGATGTAGGGGCTGCAGTAGGAAGTGGAGTGCTGACTGTCATCAGGGATATGGGTCTTAAGGAGCCTTATGTGGGAAGAACCAACCTCGTCACAGGTGAGATAGCAGAGGATTTGACTTATTACTTTGCGTCCAGCGAGCAGGTGCCAAGCGTGGTGGCGCTCGGAGTCCTTGTAGATAGAGATTACAGCGTAAAGAGAGCAGGAGGCTTCATTATCCAGCTAATGCCGGGGGCAAGCGATGAGACCATAGATGCCATTGAGAAGAAGCTTCCTATGGTGACTTCAGTTACAGGTATGCTGGATGAGGATATGACTCCTGAGGAGATTCTAACTTTCATTCTTGAAGATTTAAATGTTGAAATCACAGACAAGACAGAGACCTCCTTTTACTGCGACTGCAACAAAGAAAGAGTGGAACAGGTGCTTATAAGCATAGGGGAGAAAGAATTGACCTCGCTTTATGAAGAGGATAAGCCTGTGGAGGTATGTTGTCAGTTCTGTGGCAAAAAATACGAGTTTTCCACAGAAGAAATAGGAAATTTATTAAAATGTGGAAAATAGGTAATAAATCTAACACAGTTCAGACATATATTGATGTTAAAGTGAGAATGCCCTAACCTGGGTAAGTTAAAGTTGTGCGAAGGGAGATTTACATGAAAAATAAATTTTTAGCTATGTTTCTTGCAGGAACAGTGGCTTTTGGCAGCTTCTCAGTGCTTTCACCGAGAGAAGAGGCTAAGGCGGCAATTGCATTTTTATACGACAAGAGTAGTCCGAACTCTATGCTGACTCTTAGGAAGGCAAAGGAAGTATATATAGGGCAGAAAAAGCTTGATATTGACTACAGCATAGGAGGAAGAACCTCAGGAGTTAAGGGAAGCTGGAAGTCTTCCAATAAAAATGCAGCAACTGTATCAAAAGACGGTGTAGTTACCGCAAAGAAGCCCGGACTTACGGTTATCAGCTTTACCTACACAGTGAATAAGAAGCAGATTACAATTAAATGTAAGGTGAATGTAAACAGCGGTGTTGACAGTCTTTCTATAGCAGGAACAGGCAGGTTTGACGGCACCATGCTTACAGACTCAATCATCCAGTTTAAGTCTGTCTCAAAGGCAGGTAGTAACGAGTTAAAGCTAAGTCCCGGAAGAAAGCAGACCTATGGCATTTTCTATGACTTATTTGCAGATGAAGCCTGCACCATACCTGCATCTTCAGACATTGCTACCATAACTTCATCAGGCTTTTTAGTTGCAGGTCATGCAGCTACCAAGGTATATGTGAGGGCTTCTGTAAAGAGCAGCAGGAATGCCGCTCCAAGTGTGAAGAGCAATGTAATAGGAGTTGACATAAAGGATAGGACACCAGCCACCACACAGGCAGCAGTTAAGGAAATTGTTGTTGAAAACATGGAGGCACCTCTTGCCACCCTTAGTGACAGTGGTATGAAGGCCGAGGTGAGATACAAGCTTCTTGACCAGTATGGTAATGATGTTACAAGAGATGTTAGATTTGCAGGCAAGACTAGCGCGGTATGGGAGGGCAACAAGCCTGTAAACCTTGTAGCAGACGGCAAATTCCTTATAGATTTGGAGCCTAACCAGACAGTTGGTTATGTAGGAAGATTGAATATAACCTATGGAGGTGCTACTCCTATAACCAAGGAAGTTCAGATTAAGATAGGCAATCCAAGCTATATTAAAGAACTTCAGATTATGGGTATATACAAGCGTACCCTTACAGGTTATGTGAAGGTAATGGATAACAATACATTTTTAACTGCTGGAACTGTGATTAATTCCTTTGGAGGAACAAGTTCACTCAATACCATTCCTGAGTCTTACTACGTGCTTGTAAGGGCAAGGGACAGTGCGGGTAACAGCATTTACAATGCAGGCATTCCACAGAGTAAGATATCACTTGTTATCACAGGCAACACAGGTCTTATGCTTGATACAGCGGATGGAAAGCTTCAGACCATTTCGCCTGTAACAGTAGATGGAGAGACCTTCCTTACCTATCCTCTTAAGGCAGCAGTTCTTACTACAGGTACAGTAAATATAAGAGCGGTAGCTGTAGGAGGTATGGCTAACAATGCCATGGATTCTAAGGTTAGTGAGGGTGCAAGTGTAGGCTCATTGGAAATAAGCGGTGGAGGAGTTGTGGGCAAGGAGAACCTCATTAACTTCACTCTTAAAAATGCTTCAAATACAGTAGTAACCAGATATGAGGAAGTGCTTTCAACTCTGGGGCTTAACGACAACGGAGCAGGAAAGGTATATATCATGCCTGGTTCAAATATCCTTAGTTCAGACAATGGCTCATACTTCTATTTCAGTAAGAATGCGCAGACAGGAATGGCAGAGCTTTACTATATGCCATTTGCCACAGCTCTTAAGGGAGCGTCTGTTAGTGCTGAAACAATTACCGTACTTAAGGGGACGCCTGCTTCAAAAACCTGGGCTCTTGTAGTTAAGGCTCAGTAATGTATTATGATGCAAGGGCAAGCGGTGCTCGCGCAGTCCTGTATCATGCTACGCTTGCAAGGTTAAGCAGTGCTCACGCAGTTCTGTATCCTAGGGTGTAGGATGCAACCCACACCCACATAAAAATATAAGGTACCGGAGTTTTCATGGAGAATTTTATAACGGAGTTTAAGAGGATAGTAACAGAAATCAGGGTGAACATCTTTAATCTGCTTCGTTGGTGCATATTTGCCACATTGGTAGGCCTCTTTGTAGGAGGCATCAGTGTGGCATTTTCAGCGCTTGACATAAGGGCAAACAATTTATTAAAGACTCATCCTGAAATGCTCTACGGACTGCCATTTGCAGGCCTTATTATAGTGTTTTTATACCGTTTTGCAGGGGTATATAAGGCGAAAGGCACAAACCTGGTTATCAGCACTATTCAGGCAAAGACGGAGCTTCCTGTAGTTATGGCTCCCCTTATCTTTGTATCTACCCTTATTACACATGCCTTCGGTGGCTCGGTGGGCAGGGAAGGTGCTGCTCTTCAGCTTGGAAGTGCAGCAGCGGCAGGGCTTAACAAGATTAAATGGCTGAAATTAAGTGAAGAGGAAAAGCGCATGATTATCATGTGTGGTATGAGTGCGGCTTTTTCAGCTATATTTGGTACACCTATAGCGGCAGTATTTTTCCCGATGGAAGTGGCGAGTATAGGTATCATCCAGTATTCTGCTATGTTTCCCTGCTACGTGTCTTCTGTCACTGCAAGCTGGCTGGCTCATCTATGTGGGTTTAGCAAGGCGCAGCTTGGGAGTGTTATCGATGTCGGACTTGATATAGAGATTACTTGGAAGGTAGCAGTTTTAGCTATATTCTGTGGTCTTTTAAGTATAGCTTTCTGCCTTATGTTAAAGGGATTTGGCAGTGGCTTTGCAAAGCTTCACAAAAGCCGCTATGTGCAGGTCTTTTTGGGAGGTATTATCTTTGTTGTTATCAATCTTTTGATTGGAACAAGGGACTTTCTTGGAGCAGGTATGCCTGTCATAGAGCGGGCTGTAGATGGAGAGGTGCTTTGGTATTCATTTTTTATGAAAATGTTTCTTACTGCACTTTGTATAGGCTCAGGCTTTAAGGGTGGCGAGGTACTGCCATCTCTTTATATAGGAGCAACCTTTGGCAACTTCTTTGCACTTGTTGCTGGCTTACCTACTTCACTTGCTGTAGCCTGCGGAATGGCAGGGCTTTTTGTGGGAGTGACTAACTGCCCTATCGCCTCACTGCTTATCATTTCTGAGCTTTTCGGCTTCAAGGAGGGCAATATCTACTTCCTGCTTGCCATTGCCATCAGCTACATAATGTCAGGCTATTTTGGACTATACTCAGAGCAGAATATCATTTATTCTAAGTTTAGGACTAAATACATCAATAGAAAAGTGGGGGCTTATGAGGAAGAATTGGAGAAGGGGAGGAACATAACATAAGAACTTCTGTTCGAAACTTCTTGCAAATGGGCTTATAATCTGCTATACTTGATTTCCAACGAATGTTGTGCTTAACAAGGGAGGTATGAAGAATGTTTATAAAATGTCTGTCAGTTGGAATAGGGGGATTTCTTGGCTCGGTACTTAGGTATCTACTGTCCGTAATTCCTATAAAGCAAATAAATTACCCGGTAAATACG
The DNA here is from genome assembly GCF_016651435.1 of Catonella massiliensis. Taxonomy (NCBI): domain Bacteria; kingdom Bacillati; phylum Bacillota; class Clostridia; order Lachnospirales; family Lachnospiraceae; genus Catonella; species Catonella massiliensis. The sequence goes on from NZ_JAEPRJ010000001.1 coordinate 215,274, forward strand.
CTTTTTACCAATATAATCGGAGCCATAATCATAGGCGCAGTTGTATCCTATGCGGATAGGACAGGAATGTCTCCTTTGAAGCTAATGCTTCTAAAGACAGGGTTTTGTGGAGGGCTCACCACATTTTCAACATTTTCGCTTGAAACCTTTAACCTGATTGAAAAGGGAAACCTGCTGCTTGCAGGAAGTTATATAGTTTTATCTGTAGCCTGCAGTATAGCGGGAGTATATATTGGACTTAAGATAGGATGAGAGTTATGAATGGAAATTATGATGGAAGTCAGATAGTAGTACTTGAAGGGCTTGAGGCTGTTAGAAAACGCCCGGGTATGTATATAGGAAGCACAGGTACAAGAGGCCTCCACCACCTTATATGGGAGATTCTTGACAATGGTATAGATGAGCATCTTGCGGGCTTTTGCTCCCGGATTGATGTTACACTAAGAAGTGATGGCGGCATAACCATAAGGGACTATGGAAGAGGTGTGCCTGTAGACATTCACCCAACCAAGAAAATACCCACAGAGCGTGTGGTATATACCATTCTTCACGCAGGAGGCAAGTTCTCTGGAGGAGCGTACAAGGTATCGGGAGGACTGCACGGAGTAGGTGCCTCTGTGGTAAATGCTCTTTCGACCAAGATGATAGTTGAGATTAGAAGAGATGGCAATGTTTATATAGATGAGTACGAAAATGGAGGACATCCTGTAACAAAGTTAGTTAAGGGTGAGCTTCCGGTGGTAGGAACCTGCAAGAAGTCAGATACAGGTACAAGCGTAACCTTTTACCCTGATGATACTATATTTGAAACTGTCGAATTTAAGGCTGACATCATAAAGAAAAAGCTAAAAGAAACAGCTTTTTTAAATAAGGGACTTAAAATCAACTTTGTTGATGAAAATACAGGCGAGGAGAAGTCATACGAAGAAAAAGACGGTATCAAAAGCTATGTCAAATACATCAACCGTGAGGCAGAGGTTATCAATGATGAAGTTGTCTATGTGGAGGGAGAGTCCGGAGATATAGAGGTTGAGGCTGCCTTCCAGTATACCAATGGCTTCTCTGAACAGATAAATGCCTACTGTAACCGTATCAATGTAATAGACGGAGGAACCCTCGTAACGGGCTTTAAGACTGCACTTACAAGGGTTATGAATCAGTATGCAAGAGAACTTGGCTACCTCAAGGGAAAGGATGATAACTTTGACGGAAAGGACATTCGTAACGGTATAGTGGCGATTATTTCAATCAAGCATCCCGACCCTCAGTTTGAAGGACAGACCAAGACAAAGCTTGGCAATACCGATGCCAAGACTGCGGTTGAAGAGGTGGTTTCAAAGGAAATAGTCAGATATTTTGATAAAAACATAGAGGTGCTTAAGTCTATTCTTGACCTTGCACAGAAGTCCTACAGTGCAAGAACGGCAAGCGATAAGGCGAGAAATGCAGTGCTTAAGAGCCTTAATGACTTTGATGTAAAGAGCAAGCTTGCTTCCTGTTCATCAAAGAATGCGGCTGAATGTGAGATTTATCTCGTGGAGGGAGACTCTGCAGGAGGTACGGTAAAGACTGCAAGAAACCGTAAAACTCAGGCGGTGCTTCCGCTTCGAGGCAAGATACTCAATGTGGAGAAGGCTGCACTTGAGAAAATACTTGTAAATAATGAGATAAAGTCGATGATAGCAACCTTTGGCTGTGGCATCGGAGATGATTTTGACATATCAAAGCTTCGTTATGACAAGATTATAATACTAACTGATGCGGATGTGGACGGGGCTCATATAAGTACCCTACTGCTTACATTTTTCTATAGATTTATGCCTGATCTTATAAAAGAAGGCAAGATATACAGAGGACTTCCACCTTTATACAAGGTTGACTATGAGGAGAACGGTGCTGAGGTTACCAGTGTGCCTGAGAAGAAGCTTGAGGAAGGGCAGCTTGATATCTTTCAGCTTGGAGTCGGAGAAAAGCCTGAAGTTAAGCAGGGGAGGGCTAAGTCAGGAAAGAAGAGGAAGAAGTCAGAGTATATCTTCAATGACTATGAGCTTGAGAAATTCAGGAAGAATAAAAACCGCAAAATCCTTGAGATACAGCGCTACAAAGGACTTGGTGAGATGGATGCGAGTCAGCTTTGGGAGACAACCCTTAATCCAAAGACCAGGTCGCTTGCAAGAATAGATATAAGCGATACTGTTGAGGCTGACGAGGTTACAAGCTTACTTATGAGTAGCGTAGTACCGCCAAGACGGGAATTTATAATGAATGAAGCTAAATATGCGAAGGTGGATGTGTAGATAAGGGTTAGATTTTTTGAAGTATTATCATAGATATCTGGTTATATTTGAGCATATAAGCGCAAACTTTCGGTATTGGCGGATTATAGTCAAAGGAACAGAAAGTTTGACAATTAGGGTTGTGGACAAATTTTTGATTGATTTATAGGAAGTGAGAGGTATGGTAACAGAGGAAAATATTATTATTCAGGACTTTTCTGAGGAAATGAAGAATTCCTACAGAGATTATTCTGTAAGCGTAATTATATCAAGAGCTCTGCCTGATGTAAGAGACGGACTTAAGCCTGTTCAGCGTAGAATCCTTTATGCAATGAATGAACTGGGACTTGCTCCTGACAAGCAGCATAGAAAGTCTGCCCGTATAGTCGGTGATACCATGGGTAAGTACCACCCACATGGTGACTCTTCCATCTACGATGCCCTTGTGCATATGGCTGAAGAATGGTCTATGTCAGTGCCTTTGGTTGACGGACACGGAAACTTTGGCTCCATAGACGGAGACTCTGCGGCGGCTATGCGTTATACTGAGGCAAGGCTTTCAAAAGGAGCTATGAACCTGCTTACAGGACTTGACAGAAACCTTGTTGACTTTGTACCAAACTTTGACGAGAGAGAAAAAGAGCCTGTCATACTTCCTGCCAAGCTCCCGTTTCTTCTAATCAACGGAACTACAGGTATAGCTGTAGGTATGGCTACCAATATACCCCCTCACAATCCGGGAGAGATAATAAAGGGGGCTATAGCCCTCCTTGACAATCCTGAGCTTAGCACTGAAAAGTTAATGAAATACATACCTGGACCTGATTTCCCAACAGGTGGAATAATTTCAAATGCAGATGAAATAGCAGGAATATATGAAAACGGTGAAGGCAGGCTCCGTGTAAGAGGAAAGTATGTAATTGAAGACGGAGATAATGGAAAGAAAAATATAGTATTCACAGAGATTCCGTTTACTTCCACCGGCAATAAGTCAAGGCTTGTGGAAAGCCTTGTAAACCTTATGAAGGATAAGGTGTTTGACGAAATTGCGGATGTGAGGGATGAGTCCTCAGCAGATGTCCGTATAGTAGTTGAGGTAAAGAAGGGAAGAAATGTAGAAAACCTCTTAAACGGCATTTTCAAGAAGACTCCTTTGGAAGATACATATTCCGTAAATATGCTTGCAGTAAGGGATAAGCAGCCTAAGATATTCTCTCTTAAGGGGATATTAGAGGAGTTCCTTAGCTTTGAAGAGGAGCTATATACCAAGGAATATACTCATTTACTGGAAAAGGCAAGGGCTAGAGCAGAGGTCGTAGACGGACTCATCAAGGCAGTAGATGTAATCGACCTTATTATAGAGGTGCTAAGGGGTTCTGAGTCTATAAAGCAGGCAAAGGACTGCCTTGTAAACGGCAATATAGCTGAGATTAAATTCAAGTCCGAGGCATCTAAGAAGGAGGCAAAGGGCTTTGACTTTACTGAGGCACAGGCTGATGCCATCCTTGCTATGCCTCTTAGCAGGCTCATTGGACTTGAGGTCTTAAAGCTTACTTCCGAGGCAGAAAACCTGAAAAACAATATAGATGAGTATAACAAGATATTATCAGATAAAAGCGAACTTCATAAGGTGATAAAGACCGATTTGAAGGCAAATGTTAAGAACTTTGACAGACCTAGAAGGACGGAGCTTTTGAATGAAGAAAAGCAGGTCTATGTTGAAGAAGTAAAAGAAGAAGATGTATATGTGCTTATAGACCGCTTTGGATATGCTAAGAGTGTGGATGTGTCAGGCATTTCAAAGGCTAATGAAGAGGCTCTTAATGAGTATCCGACACAGATACTTATGAGAAACACAGACAGGCTATGCATATTTACTGCAAGTGGCAATATGCATCAGGTGAAAGTAAAGGATATACCAAAGGTAAGGCTTAGGGATAAGGGGACTCTGGTACATAATATCTCGAAGGTGGGTAAGGAAGAGATTATTCTCTACACCTCATTTGCAGTGCTTTATGAATCAATGGTTTTCTTTGCTACTAAGAAGGGATTTGTAAAGCTGGTTTCAGGAGTTGAATTTGACACAAACCGATCCGTGATGCTTGCTACCAAGCTAGAAGAGGATGATGAGCTACTTAGCGTAAGAGTGCTAAGTGCAGCGGAAATACTCTCACACGACCTTAGAGTCTATATGCTTACGAAGAAGAAAATAGGCCTTTCCTATCTTCTTGATGAAGTGGTTGAAATGAAGAAGAGCGGCAGGGGAGTTAAGGGAATAAGCCTTGCTGCTGATGATGAGGTTAAGGCTGTGGCTGTAGAAGTCAGTGCGGTTACAGAAGTAGAATTTGATGGAGACAGCTATAAGACGAGCAAATTTAAACTAAAGAAGAGGGCAGCCAAGGGAGATAAAATTAAATAAGACATTTATAATTCTAAGCGTGACCATATACGTAACTATATAAAGGAAAAGGAGAAGACCATGAAAACAGTTAAAGACAGGTTCTTAAAATATGTATCATTTGATACTCAGTCACAGGATGGGGTTGACGAGGTTCCAAGTACAGCGAAACAGCTTGAACTGGCAAAGTTCTTAGTCGAGGAGCTTACTGAGCTTGGACTTAGCGAGGTGGAGCTTTTAGACCATGGCTATGTATTTGCGACACTTCCAGCTACTACAGATAGAGATCTGCCTGTGCTTGGTTTTATTGCACATATGGATACAAGTGATGCTATCTCAGGCGCCAATATAAGGCCTCGTGAAATAGAAAACTATGACGGCGGGGACATAGTGTTAAATGAAGCACTAAATGTGGTGATGAAGGTAAGCGACTTCCCTACTCTTCCTGAATTTAAGGGTGAAACCCTCATAGTTACAGACGGGACTACACTTTTAGGTGCTGATGATAAGGCAGGTATAGCCGAGATTATCAGTATGGTGGCTTATTTTAAGGAACATCCTGAAATAGAGCATGGTAAAATCAGAATAGGCTTCACCCCTGATGAAGAGGTAGGAAATGGAACCAAGTACTTTGATGTAGATAAATTCGGCGCTGACTATGCCTATACGGTAGACGGAGGAAGGCTTGGAGAGCTTGAATACGAGAACTTCAACGCAGCAAGCGGAAGGGTGGTTATAAACGGAGTATCCATCCATCCGGGCTCTGCAAAGTGGAAGATGAAGGATGCCATCAGAATAGCTATGGAATTTCAGGCTATGCTGCCTGTGTATGAAGACCCTTACTGTACAGAGGGCTATGAGGGATTTTTCCATATTACTGAAATTGAAGGAAATACTGAGAAAACTAAGTTAAACTATATTATCCGTGACCATGATGCGGATAAATTTGAGGCTAAAAAAGCGTTATTTGCAAAGGTGGGAGAATTCATCAATGCAAAATACGGTGAGGGTACAGCAGATGTTACAATCACAGATTCTTACCACAATATGAAAGAAATGGTTGAGCCTAATATGCATCTTGTAGAAAATGCTAAGAAGGCTATGATAGAGCTTGGAATTGAGCCAAGAGTAGAACCAATCAGAGGAGGTACTGATGGAGCCTCGCTTTCATACATGGGACTTCCTTGCCCTAATATCTGTACAGGTGGAATGAATTACCATGGCAAGTATGAGTATGTTTCTGTTGATGCTATGTTTAAGATAGTGGAACTATTAAAGAAACTTGTGCTTATATATGCTGAATAATACGATGTAGGTGTCAAAAGATGATGAATTTTCTTACAAGCAAGCCCCAATCGAATTTTTATACTTTTGACACTTGTATCATAATATTAGTCTAATTATAAATTGTGCAAAATATAAATTTATTATGTCAATTAAATATATTTTATTGACATTATGCACAAATGGTGCTAGAATAATACTGTCGACAGGAGAGAGTAGGAAGACGAACTGGCTTCGTAGCGGAATGGAATTGGACATTTGGGGATGTCATTCTGGGGTACTCGATAGAAAAAAGATAACGATACACGCATATTACGTATGTAGATGCCTTGTGTTGCTATCTTTTTTCTTTTTTAGGAGGTAATTTTATATTCACCTTTATTATCAGGCTTAATAAAATACATAGATTTGCCGACATAAATGTTATAAGTATTGTGGAACAACTAAGATATGCAGTGGCGGGAGCTGCCGTCAAAGCAGCATATCACAGGTGTTGCGGTTAATATAGGTTAACATTATGACGAGGTGTCTATGCAGATAAACAGTGTAAAAGATAGTACAAAGGTACTTGAGACGGGACTTAAAGATATCGATAAAGATGTTCAAGTACAGGAACCTATTTACGAAAAGATAAGCCTTGGAGAGGCATCCAATAAGAACATAAGAACAAAGACTCTAACATATGGTGATACAGTCAATAAGCTAAAAGAAGAAGACAGAGAGCTTAATAAGTTCAAGGAAAAGGCTGATAAAGCTGTAGAAACCCTTGAATACAATACCAAAAGTCTTTCTCCTGATGTGATTAAGGAGCTTGAGGACGAGGGAGTATCCGCTAAGGACTCCGATGCGGATTTGGTAAAGAAGAGTATTGAAAATATAGTTCAAAACAGAGAAATACGCAGGGAAAACCTCGCTAAGCAGGCAGAAAAGCTTAGTGAAGCTGCGGACGATATAAAGGAAATATCCTATTCTGCAATTGGCGATTCTACCTTAGCAAAGCAACTTGAAAACTCTGGGATGGCAGTAACAAGGGAGAATATGGACAAACTCTCTTCTGCGGTGAACTTTGCAAAAGAGGTGGTATCCAATATAAATGAGCCTACCATAAGCCGTATGGTGGAGGCGGACTTGCCTGAGACCATTGCAAACATCTACAAAATGGAGCATATGGAGTCATACAGCGAGGTTAGTGTAAATGCGGAGATTGAAGAAACTTGGGAAAAGGTATCTGACCAGGCGGTAAGCTTACTTGAAAATAAGGGTGTAACTGCAGATGGTGAAAGCCTTGAGGCAGCGAAATGGCTATTTACCAAGGGAATGGAAATCACTCCCGCCAGTGTAGCTAAGTACCTAAGTCTTAGTGAGCTTAAAAAAGAAGCCAGAAGTGAAAAGGGATTTAATAACCTTGCTTCTAAGATTGCAAATGGCCTTTCTGAGGGGAAGGCAACTCCTGATGTCATAGTTGGTAATGCAAACAACAGGCAGGCAGGCTATGTGGTTAATTATTTCAGACGTACCACAGAGATAACAATTACTGAGGTTACAAAGAGAAGAAGCCTTGAAGAAATAAGGCTTAAGCTTACTGAGGAATCAGCAGTAAATATGCTAAATAAAGGCATTAAAATAGATGTGACCGACCTAAAGGGACTTGTTGACAATCTTAGAAAAGAAGAGGAAAGCTATTTTAAGGGCTTACTTGACGGCGCTAAGCCTCTCGGTAATACTACTGAAAGAGCAGGTAAGATAGAAAACAGCACAAATCAGATAGAGCTTTTAAGAAGCGTGGTGTCTATACGCTCTTATGCAATTACGAAAGAATACAGCCAAGACTATAAGATAGGTGCAGTATCCGAAACCTTCAGGCAGGAGACAAAGATTACACTTGCTTCATATCACGAGGCTGGTATCGCTTATGAGAAGGGCGCAACAGAGATTAGGTCAGACCTTGGAGACAATATTCGCAAGGCATTTGGTAATATTGATGAGGTTTTAAAGGATAACGGTTTGGAACTTTCAGACGCTAACAGAAAGGCTGTAAGGCTTTTAGCTTATAATAAGGCAGAGGTGACTGTTGAGTCTGTTACTAAGATGAAGTCTGCCGCGGTTCTTACAGAGACAGCGCTAAAGGAATTAAAGCCTGCTACTGTTGCAAGCCTCATAAAATCGGGCACCAATCCGCTTGATATGGATATGGAAGAGCTTCTTAAGGCTGCAAAGGAGATAAATGAACAGGTTATTCCGAGTGATGAAAAGTATAGCAGATACTTATATAATCTCGAAAGAAGCGGTGAAGTAAGCGAGACTGAAAGGGAGGCTTATATAGGCATATACCGCCTCCTTAACCAGATTGAAAAGGGTGATGATGCGGCGGTAGGAAGTGTGAGTCTAACCAATCAGAGCCTTACACTTAGAAATATGCTATCAGCCGTAAGAACAAGGAAGCTTGGAGGCTTTAATGAGAAGGTAGATGATAATTTCGGTGAGCTTACCAACGTACTTGGCGGAGCTGACAAGATAGACAATCAGATAGATAGGGCTTATGCAAAGCTTCTTGCAGGAGAGCTTAAGGAGAGCCTTAGTGAAGTAGGTGAAGAGTATTACAAAGAGAAGGAAGCAGAAATAGCTAGAGAAATACAGTCTACTGATGTAGAAAAGCTAATAGATGAGGGAGCTGAGCTTACATTTTCAAATGTGCTTGCCCAGTCAGATATAGCAAAGGGAAGAAAGAGCCTCCTTGGCGTAGTCCGTGAAATGACCCGAGGAGAGAAAAGGGAGGTAAATGACCTTGCCGAGAAGTTCATAGACGAGTTTGATGGAGACCGTTTTGCCGCAGAAAATGAAAAGGCTATTACTGATGCACTCAGCAAAAAGGTTGCCAAGATGATGGAATCGTCTGAAATGAGGTACGACAGCCTTAAAGGACTGATGGCGGTTAAGAAGACCATTACTCTATCAGTAAAAAGAGAAGAGACTAAGACCTATGACATTCCTTTCATCTATGATGAGGACAAACTTGCGGATCTCTCTCTTACAGTAAGAAAGGGTAAGGCTGAGGTGGATAAGGGCAAGGTAGGAATTATCTTAACCACCGACAATGAGACAGTGACTTCAGAGTTTAGGATAGTAAGTGAAAGGGTAATGGGTTATTTTAAGACTGAATCAAGGGAGAGCCTTGACAACCTAAAGACCAATGAAGACGTGCTTAAGAGCGCACTTGCAGACCTTGATATGGAAATTGGAGAAATTTCTTATCATCTGGGTGCATCCTCTTCACAAATTACAAATTCTGACGATATATATAGTGATAATGTTAAAACAGCTGATATTTACAGAACTGCAAAGGTGGTAGCAACACATTTACTTAAGGTTCTTGGTATCAGAGGCTAGAGAATGAGGTTTTAAAATGAGAATAAACAATAATATTTCAGCACTTAGAGCAAATACCAATCTTAGCAGGGTTGACAGAAGACTTGATAAAAGCACCCAGAAGCTTTCATCAGGCCAAAAGATAAACCACGCGGCAGACGATGCGGCAGGCTTTTCTATATCAAAGAGAATGCGTACCCAGATTCATTCATTGGAGAGAGCTTCCCAGAACGCAGCAGATGGTATCTCGGTTATTCAGACAGCAGAGGGAGCACTTAATGAAGTAAGTGCCATACTCGTTCGTGTTAAAGAACTGACAGTTCAGTCTGCCAACGATACCTTCTCAGGTGATGACAGAGATGCTATCCAGAAGGAAGTGGATCAGTTACTTGCTGAGGTAAACAGGATATCCACAGATACGGATTTTAACCAGAATACCCTCCTTAACGGAGAGGTTGGAAGACGCTCTGTAACAAAGAATACAGGAGTAGAGGTAATTCGTTCTACTGAGATAGTACCTGATGGGAAATATAAGCTGACAGTTGAGGAAGATCCTAAAAAGGCAGTGTATACAGGCGGCTCAGTAAATGGTGCGGACTTTGGCGAGAACTCAAAGGTACAGGGAAGAGTCATCATTAACGGTGAAGTAGTAGACATCAAACCGGGCGATTCGGCTGAAACAGTATTAAATAAGCTAAGGACAGGAGCTGAAAGAGCAGGCATCAGCCTTGCAGGCAATGGCGGAGGACCTGATGCAAACGGTGAAGAAGTTTACGGAGGCTACACCGCAGAAGCACTTGATGAAGGGATAGAATTGCTTTTTGTAACAAAAGAGTATGGAAGCAAGGCTAAGATAGATATCAAAATAGAGGGAACTGCCACAAAGGATGAAGACGGCAATACAGTATCAGCAGAGGATAATGCAGATAAGCTTGCTGCTGCACTTGGACTGCCAAGGAAGGTAGATCCTGCACCAAGAGGTAAGGATGCTAAGGTTACACTTGATGAAGGCTTTGAGAAAACAGCTACTGTAAATGTGGACGGAGACAAGGTTGTAATCAAGGACAGAGACGGCTTTGAGCTTGAGCTTAAGGTAAACGACTATACGACAGAGAATGACAAGGGTGGAGAGGTTGAGCTCACAGTATTTGATGCGGGCTACATGACTCTTCAGGTAGGAGCTAACACAGGCGAGAGCTTTGATGTAAGCATTGACAGGATAGATACGGAGACTTTGGGACTTAGCAAAATCAATTTAAGATCAAGCAAGGAGGCTGAAAATGCTATAGAGATGGTTGACAAGGCTATCACAATGGTATCAGCTGAGCGTGCAAAGCTAGGTGCATACCAGAACAGACTTGAACATACCATACTAAGTCTTGATGAAACTACAGAAGATATGACTAGTGCGTTCTCAAGAATAGTGGATACCGACATGGCTGAGGAAATGACCGAATTTACACAGCAGAAGGTGCTTTCACAGGCGGGAACCAGCGTGCTTGCTCAGGCTAATGAGCGCCCTAACACCATACTTACATTGTTACAGAGTTAATTGGAGGTAGCTTAGTTGAAAGCTGAGTCTGTAAAAATATTTACAAGAAGAATAACTTCTGCAAATAAAAGCGAGATTATTGTTATAATATATGATATAATAGAAGAAAATCTCGCTTTGGCAAAAAAGGCACTTGCAGAAGGTGACAGGGAAACATATAGAAATGAGATTAAACAGGCAATTTCCTTTGTGAAGGAATTGCTTGTAAGCCTTGACATGAATTATGAGGTCAGTAAGAATCTTGCAAGCCTATATATTTATGTAAGCAGATGCCTTAACTTTGCACTGGTGAGTGGAAAGAAAGAGGAGATAGAAGCCGCAGAAAAGGTCCTAAGAAAACTTGGTGACAGCTTCAGAGAAGTGGCAAAGACAGATGAGTCTAAGCCTGTTATGGAGAATACCCAAAGAGTATATGCAGGCATTACCTATGGAAGAGGACTTGACCTGGATGAAACTTTGGTAGCTTCTGCTATGGAAAGCAGAGGTTTTCGCGCCTGATTTGTGGTTTGATAAAAACTATGAATAAAAGAAAGATTATATTATTTATTTTCTTTACTTTGTGTTTTACATTTACACTTTTACCTTATAAAGGAGTTCACTTAGAGGCTTCCCAGAAGATGGGGAAGGCTTTTAAAGTGAACTCTTTTTTTGTGGAGCAGGATAGTGAACAGGAAGGTGTGACAAGCGGTGCAATAGTGACTGTTAGCTTCTCTGTTACTGGGGTGGACAAAAAAGACAAGCTTGCCAATACAGTATATTATTCTACTAAAAAAACAGATACTGACTGGATTGAGGTTAAGTTAAAGAGTACAGGTGCAAGTGGAGAAGAAAAGATAAATGTGAGAGTACCTAACTCAGGATATTATTATTTTAAGTTTGTATCCAAGAAAGGTAAAAAATCCACTGAAAAACTAATGGAGTTACCTGCCTATGTGTCGGGAGACAGGTATTTAGCCGGCATAGAGTTTATGAAAGACAGTGGTAAGCAGCCCTTAGTAGAAGGAATAACTGGCAGATATGTGGATGATAAGGCTGAGATAAGTTGGGATGGAGAAGACGATAAAAACTATCTGGTTGGCTTTTATAACAGCGATACCTTAGAGGAGATTTCAAAGAATTATACCAAAGAAAATCCCTTTGTTGCTGAGATACCTGAAGGTATAGAAAATGTATCTTACTATGTGGCAAATATCAATATTAACGGCAACAACGGAGACTTTAAGCTTTATGACCTGCCTGATAGGAAAAAGCCAAATGCCATGGTGAGATTCTCGGTGCAAGAGATATCTAATGAAGATGAAATACCGATAGACGTATTATTTACCGGTAACTGTAAGGTAGATATAAGTGTGAATGGAAAGTCCGAAGCAAGTGATTCAGAGGCGAGCGGAACCTATACCGTGCCGGTATCTGACGGAGATGTGGAGATAGTTGTAAGTGTAACCGATGAGAATGGCAACATAAAGAACTATGCCAAAGAGATGATAATCGACACCGTTAAACCAAAGGTGGTGCTTGATAAGGTCATAGACGGTGCGGTAACCTCTGACAGCAAGATAGAGGTTACGGGTGAGTGTTCCGAAGATGCCACCCTCATTATGAATGGACAGAGAAAAGATGTAAAGAAAGGAAGTTTTAGCTTCACTCAAAGGCTCGCTGTGGGTGAAAATGATATTAAGCTTCAGGCTATTGATGCGGCTGGAAATAAAAGTAATGTCAGAGCAGTAATAACCAGGGAAACCGAGCATAAAAGGAGCAAGAAGGCCACGGCTTTGGTAGGAGGTACGTTTGGAGTTATATTACTTGCTTATATCATTACTTTTAGCGGTTGGATAGCCAAAAAAAGGAAAAATTGATACAGTTGACAAAATGCAGTTAGGAAAGTAGACTTAAAAGGCAAACCTATAAAAAGACAGGAGAAAAAAATGTCAGAGAAAAAACCATATTATATTACAACAGCGATAGCTTATACTTCAGGAAAGCCACATATTGGCAATACCTACGAGATTATTCTTGCAGATGCAATAGCCAGATTTAAGCGTAAAGAAGGCTATGATGTAAGGTTTCAGACAGGAACAGATGAACACGGACAGAAGATAGAGACGAGAGCAATAGAAGCAGGACAGACACCTAAGGAATTTGTAGACAGCGTGGCAGCAGAGGTTAAACGCCTTTGGGACCTTTGCAACACCTCTTACGACCGCTTCATCCGTACTACAGATCCTGACCACGAGAAGCAGGTACAGAAGATATTTAAGAAGCTTTATGATAAGGGTGATATCTACAAGGGTTCTTATAAGGGGATGTACTGCACTGAGTGTGAAGCCTTTTATACCAATGCACAGCTTGTGGACGGAAAATGTCCTGAGTGCCACGGAGATGTGCATCCTGCAGAGGAAGAGGCTTACTTCTTTAAGATGAGTAAGTATGCTGACAGGCTTATTGAACATATCAACAATAACCCTGACTTTATCAGGCCTGTCTCAAGAAAAAATGAGATGATGAACAACTTCCTCATTCCGGGACTTCAGGACCTTTGCGTATCAAGAACCTCATTTACTTGGGGTATACCTGTGGATTTTGACCCTAAGCATGTAGTCTATGTATGGCTTGATGCCCTTTCAAACTATACCACAGGTCTTGGCTATGATGCAGATGGAAACCATGGAGACCTTTATAAGAAATACTGGCCTGCGGACTTACATCTTATAGGTAAGGACATTATCCGTTTCCATACCATATACTGGCCTATCTTCCTTATGGCTCTTGATGAACCTCTTCCTAAGCAGGTGTTCGGTCATCCTTGGCTTTTACAGGGTGGAGAGAAGATGAGTAAGTCTAAGGGAAATGTTATCTATGCGGACGATATGGCCCACCTCTTTGGAGTAGATGCCGTACGCTACTTCGTACTTCACGAAATGCCTTATGAAAATGACGGAGTAATCACTTGGGAGCTCATGGCTGAGCGCTACAACTCTGACCTTGCTAATACACTTGGCAACCTTGTAAGCAGAACAATAGCAATGAGCAATAAGTACTTTAACGGAGAGCTTGAGTCTACAGGAGTAGAAGAACCTGTGGATGCTGAGCTTAAGGAAATTGCCGTAAACTGCCTCCACAAGGTAGTTGACAAGATGAAGGAGCTTCGTGCTGCTGATGCAATTTCTGAGATATTTACCTTATTTAAGCGCTGCAATAAGTATATAGATGAGACTGAGCCTTGGATACTCGCTAAAGAGGAGGATAAGCTGCCTCGCCTGAAAGAGGTGCTTTACAACCTTTCAGAGAGCATAATGATAGGTGCTTCACTTTTATATTCATTCATGCCTGAGACTTCAGAGAAAATAGCTAAGGCATTTAACTCAGAGCTTCGTGAGTTTAGTGAGCTTGATAAGTTCGGGCTGATTAAAAATGGAACAAAGGTAGAAGAAAACCCTTCGATGCTATTTGCAAGAAAGGATGTAAAAGAGGTTCTTGCTGAGACAGAAAAGATTGTGAAGGCTCAGAGGGAAGAATTTATAAAGAGCAGTGAGACCGCAATTAACAACCTGCTTAAGGCAGGAAAGATAAATGAGGCAGAGGCAAAGGAATCTCTTGATAAGCTCTATGGCAGGGAGGCTAAGGCTGAAAGTGCTGAGGCTATCGAACTTGAAGCTAAGCCTGAGATAGAGTTTGATGACTTTATGAAGTGCCAGTTTCAGGTAGGAGAGATTGTTAAATGTGAAGAAGTACCAAAGTCAAAGAAACTGCTTTGTTCACAGGTAAAGGTAGGAAGTAAGACCTTACAGATAGTTTCAGGAATCAGAAAGAACTATGAGGCTAAGGACATGGTTGGCAAGAAAGTGATGGTGCTTACCAATCTTAAGCCTGCTAAACTTGCAGGAGTACTGTCACAGGGAATGCTTCTTTGTGCTGAGGATGCAGAGGGCAATCTTTCACTTATGACACCTGAAAATACTATGCCAAGTGGAGCAGAGATTCGCTAAAGAGGAGATTGAATGGCAGATTTGGGACAGCCACAAAATACAATAGCCATACTTAAAAAGTATGATTTTACCTTTCAGAAAAAATTCGGTCAGAACTTTCTTATAGACACCCATGTACTTGAAAAGATAGTGGATGCGGCAGACATAGGAAAGGATGACCTGGTGCTTGAGATTGGTCCCGGCATAGGTACTGTAACCCAGTATCTATGTGAGGCCGCAAGGCAGGTAATAGCAGTAGAGATAGACAGGCAGCTAATTAAAATTCTAAAAGATACTCTCTCAGCATATGACAATGTAGAGGTGATAAACGAGGATATCTTAAAGGTGGATATAGCTGCCCTGGTAGAGGAGAAGAACAGCGGCAAGCCTATCAAGGTGGTATCAAATCTTCCTTACTACATAACTACCCCTATAATTATGACCTTGCTTGAAAAGAGGGTTCCTGTTACAGATATGACTCTTATGATGCAGGAAGAGGTGGCAAGAAGGATGCAGGCAGTACCCGGGAATAAGGATTATGGTGCACTTTCTCTTGCAGTTCAGTATTATTCTGTGCCTTATATAGCAGCCTTCGTACCGCCAAACTGCTTCATGCCCCGCCCCAATGTAGGTAGTGCGGTAGTCAATCTTAAATGCCACGAAAAACCGCCTGTAGAGGTGAATGATGATGAGCTGATGTTTAAGTTAATTAAAGCCTCCTTTGCACAGAGAAGGAAAACTCTGCAAAATGGGCTTACCAATTCGGCCGAGCTTGACTTTACAAAGGATGAGGTTACAGAGGCTATACTTAAGATGCAGGAAACTCTAGGTATGAAGCAGAATCCTCTTATAAGGGGTGAGACTCTTACACTTAAGGAATTTGCCTGCCTTAGTGATATCCTATCATGATACTACAGAGTGTGAAGTAACCGGACGTGATTATTTCAGACTACGCTAAAGCCTACAAAAGAATTTAGAATTAAAAAACGGATTGAAAGAGAGACTCTAATGAGTAAGACCAAGAAGCCTGTTATAATTATAGTTATACTTACCATTCTACTGATGTCGTCTTTACTTTTTTCTATGAAGCTTCTATCTGAGGCTAAGCCCTTTTACAATATTGTGCTAGGTGCGGATGAGCTTAATACAGGGATTAAAGATGAGAAAGCCATATTAATTGACCTTAGAGATGAGGCAGACTATGAGGCAGGTCATATAGAAAATGCCATAAATATGCCCTTTACAGATAATGGTATAAAAATGCTTGATTATTTGACTAAAAGAGCCGATAAAGATAGTAGGGTATTTCTTATGTGTTATCATGGCAACAGATCCGGTCAGGCATTTAATCTTCTTAGAGATAAAGGTTACACCAACTTAAACTATGTCAAATTTGGCTATGAAGATTATGTAAATGCTATGGGCAGCGGATTTAAGCCTGCTTTGGGCGAGTGTCCATGTAAAAACTACGACTGATAATAGAAATTGGAGACCGAATTGGAATATAAAATATTTGAAACTCACGCTCACTATGATGATGACTGGTATGATGAGGATAGAAAAGAGCTGATAGAAAGCCTGCTCTCGTCTGACATTTCATACATAACCAATATTGGAGCTGATTTTGCGACCAGTGAAAACTCAGTTAAGCTGGCTGAGGAATTTGAGAGAGTTTTTGCAGCAGTTGGAGTACATCCTGATGATGTAGACAGCCTAAAAGACCTGTCTGATGAAGAGGCTCTTAATAGGCTTAGGGAGCTTGCTGCAAGTAAAAAGGTGGTAGCAATAGGTGAAATCGGTCTTGACTACTTTGAAAGAGAAGCAGGGCAGAAAAACGAAGAAGTACGAAAGAGGCAGAAACACTGGTTTATGAAGCAGCTTGAACTTGCAAAAGAGTTGAACAAGCCTGTTGTGATTCATAGCAGGGATGCGGCTCGTGACACTTACAATCTGCTAAAGGATTTCGGCTATAATAAAGGAGTTATCCACTGTTATTCTTATTCGGCTGAGATGGCTGAGAGGTTTGTAAAGCTTGGGTTTTACATAGGAATAGGCGGTGTAGTTACATTTAAGAATGCCAAGAAAACTAAGGAAACAGTTAAAAAAATCGGTTTGGCAAGCATAGTGCTTGAAACGGACTCTCCTTACCTCTCTCCCGTACCTTTTAGAGGAGAAAGGAATAATTCAGGAAACATAAAATATGTAGTAGCTGAAATAGCTGATATATTGGGAGTTTCAATGGATGAAGTCGTAGAAGCAACATTTAAGAATGCGGTCAAACTTTATGAATTGGAGGATAGGGTTTATGGCAAATTATCTTGATATTGAGTCTACATCAGGGCTTGACCAGGCGGTGAGACAGTCACTTAAGTTTAAGACAGGTAACTTTGTGTGGAGAGTGAGATTCAACACACCTCTTGACCCAAGGACAGTAAACAGCAACAATATGTATGTGACCTCTGCTTCAGGTATGCTCAAGGTAAATATAAGCTATGATTCATCCAAAAATGAAGTTCAGATAGAGCCTCTTGAGCCTTATGCAAAGGATGAGGTGTATTCACTTCATATTACAAAAAAGGTTGCATCAAGAGGTCAGAAGAAGCTAAAAGAAGAGATAGAAGTACAGTTTAAGCTGTAATTCAAACGATACAATTCCAAAAGGATTAACCTTTTAAGGACAGAGAAAATAATAAAAACTTGGAAAGGAGGTAATTCTCATGTCAAATACGAAAAGAACAGGACAAACAGCCCTTTATGAGCGCTTAAGTCGTGATGACGAAATGCAAGGAGAAAGCAATTCCATAACCAATCAAAAGCAGCTACTTGATGTAATGTGATAAGACAACTGTTACAGAAATAAATAAAAAAGAGAGATACTTTGATACAATAAGTTTCAACCAAAAAACAAAGTATCAAAAGGAGTATCTCTCATGAAAAGTATAACCGAAGAAATGCGTTTTCGCCAGCGTTTATGTGAATATGCTATTAAGAATGGAGTAACACAAGCAGCAAGACGGTATCATACCAATAGGCAGTTTGTATATCGTCAATTAAAAAAATATGATGGAGATGTACGAAGTCTTGCGTTAAAATCAAGAAAACCGCACAACAACCCAAATGCCCATAATGAGGAAGAACTTGACTTAATTCGGCGTATGCTCAAGCGTAATGGGTTATATGGGCTTGCGGAAGTATATGTCAGATGCAAGAGAAAAGGATACACAAGAAGTTTTGGAAGTATGTGTAAACAAATACGAAAAAGGGGTTATATAAAGCCGAAAATACATCGTAAAAGCTACACAAAGTATGAAAGAATGGATGGTAGATACCCCGGCGATAAAGTACAGGTAGATATTAAATATGTGCCGGAAGAATGCGTAAGATTTCCTAGCTATGGAGATAGATATTATCAAATAACTGCAATAGATGAATATAGCAGAAAAAGGGTGCTTAAAATAGTCAAAGAAAAAAGCACATATGAAACCAGCAAATATTTACTTGAATTAGAAAAGAATATGGGATTTAAAATAAACACAATACAAGTAGATAATGGATATGAATTCGTAAATGACGCAGAAAAGACCAATAGAAAAACAAGATTTCAATTCGTTGCTGAGCATTTGGGAATGAAGATAAAAAGAACAAGACCATATTCACCATGGCAAAATGGGAAAGTAGAACGAAGTCATAGAGAAGATGGGAAAATACTCTATGGCAGAAAAATATTTAGAAGTGAAAAAGAGCTGAAAACGGCTGTAAAAAAGCATATGCAAAGATATAATAGCACAGCTAAGATCAGTCTCAATTTCAAAAGCCCTAATGAAATAGTATCCGAGTATTTCTCAAAGTGTAACATATGTCTTGACAACTAAGAGGCAACTGTCAAGTACCACAGAAAGCTGATATAGAAAAAATGGCTTAAAAATGGTATAATATTAAACAAAATAGGATTGTGAAGGGGGTGTTTTTATGTCGGCAATTAAAATTGAAAATCTCACTTTCTCATATTATGGATATGTAAAACCTATATTTGAAAATGTATCGTTTTCCTTTGATACAAACTGGAAAATAGGATTGATAGGAAGAAATGGAATTGGTAAATCAACTCTATTTAAGTTACTTTTAAATCAAGAAACTTATCAAGGTAAAATAAGCAAGGATGTTGAATTTATTAAATTTCCACCAAATATAAGCGATACTTCAAAATTAGGAATTGAGTTGTATAAAGAACTAATATCAGATGAGGAAGAATGGAAATTATTTAGAGAACTTAATTTGCTAAATGTAGATGAGAACCTTGTTTACAGAGAGTTTGAAACGCTTTCTAAAGGAGAACAAACAAAAATCCTTTTAGCTATTTTGTTTACAAGAGAAGATGGCTTTTTACTTATTGATGAACCAACAAACCATTTAGATATGGACGGAAGAAAAATTGTAAGTGAATATCTGAAAAGTAAAAAAGGATTTTTGCTTATATCTCATGATAGAGATTTTTTAGATGGTTGTATCAATCATGTTATTTCTATTAACAGGAATTCTATTGATGTCCAATCGGGAAATTTTACATCATGGTATGAAAACAAAGTGATGAAAGACCAATTTGAAATTAGTCAAAATGAGAGATTAAGAAAAGATATTAAACGATTAAAAGAGGCTGCAAGACAAAGTCAAATTTGGTCTGATAAAATTGAAAATACTAAAAATGGTGTGAAAGTATCAGGTGTAAAACCAGACAAAGGACATATAGGTCATCAATCAGCCAAGATGATGAAAAAATCTAAGAATTTGGAGAATAGACAAAACAAGGCAATAGAAGAAAAACAGAGTTTACTAAAAGATATTGAAACAAAGGAAAGTTTATTATTGCATCCATTACATCATCATAAAAATCCTCTAATATCGGTTAGCAATTTATCATCATGCTATGGAGAGAGACAGATATTAAGCAATGTAAGTTTCGAGATAAAACAAGGCGATATAGTGGCTATATATGGTCAAAATGGTAGTGGAAAATCAACCTTGATTAAAATTTTATTAGGGTTACATCATGAGTATATTGGTGAAATAAAATCGGCAAGTAATTTAAAAATATCGTATATTCCTCAAGATACATCTAATTTAACAGGTAGCCTAAATGAGTATATTCATAAGCAAGGTGTTGATGAAACATTGTGCAAAACAATTCTTAGGAAATTAGATTTTGTAAGAGAATTATTTGAAATGGATATGAAGAACTATAGCGATGGACAAAAAAAGAAAGTTTTAATTGCTGTAAGTTTATCAAAGCCAGCTCATATATTTGTTTGGGACGAACCACTGAATTATACAGATGTAATATCAAGAATACAGATTGAGGAAATTATAAAAGAAGCAAAGCCTACACTCATATTTGTGGAACACGATAAGCGATTTGTAGAAGATATAGCCAATAAAATCATACAATTATAAATGAAATAAACAATCAAAGTTTAGAAAAAGACTAACACAGAAACAGTAAATCAAAAATGGTTTACTGTTTTTTTGTTGCTCAGATTTTAGAAGAAAGGACAAAGAAAATGAAAAACATAGATGAAAAAATTTTAATGGCAGAAGAAGAAATTAAGCAGTTACAAAACAAGAGAAAAAAACTCATCAGTCAGCAGAAACAGGAAGAAAGAAAAAAGAGAGATAAAAGGCTTTATGAAAAAGGAGCAGTCTTTGAAAGTATCTTTACAGAAAGCAAGGATTTTAGCAAAGACGAATTTTATCAGCTAATCACATTCCAAAATATCAAAGAAGCAGTTAATCAAAAAATTCTAAAAATCATAGAAAAGCGAGAACAAATCGAAAACAAAATTATAGAAACACAAGAGGAAGAAATGAACACAGAGGAATAGTCCCTTGTTTACAAGGGCGCACTTATACACCCTAAAGGGTGTGTGCGTTCTCTGAAGGCTCTTGCAGAGAGCATATCAGCGTTCGCTGATACAGGGGAGCTACACTCCCCTACGGAAATAAATTTCCTACCCCTTGTGTACTTCCCAAAAGAAATCGGATAAAAAGCAATCCGATTTTTTTAGGAAGTCTTATCCATCGCCACCATATCCATATCAGAAAAAGAGAGGAGGTTTTATTTATGGGGATATATCATCTTAGTATAAAGATTATTTCAAGAGGCAAAGGCAAAAGTGCAGTAGCAGCTTCTGCCTATCGAAGTGGCGAAAAGATAAAAAATGAGTATGACGGAGTAGTCCATGACTTTACAAGAAAAGGTGGAATAGCCCATACCGAAATTCTATTACCGCAAAATGCACCTAAAGAATTTTCAAACCGTTCTGTCTTATGGAACAGTGTCGAGAAAATAGAAAAAAGTAAAAATTCACAGCTTGCAAGAGAAATCGAAATCTCCTTACCAAAAGAACTAAATCGAGAAAAACAGATAAATCTTGTACGAGAATATGTAAAAGAAAATTTTGTGAAAGTCGGTATGTGTGCCGATATTGCATTACACGATAAAAATGACGGAAACCCACACGCACATATCCTACTTACTATGCGACCATTAAATGAAGATACAACATGGGGAGCAAAATCAAAAAAGGAATATATCCTTGATGAAAACGGAGAAAAAGTAAAACTCAAAAATTGCAATTACAAAACAAGGAAAATCAATACAACAGATTGGAATGAGCAAGACAAAGCAGAAGAGTGGCGAAAGTCGTGGGCAGACATTACAAACAAATATCTTGAAGAAAACAGCATACAAGAAAAAGTAGACCACCGTTCTTATCAAAGGCAAGGCATAGAACAAATACCGACCATTCATTTAGGAGTATCGGCAAGTCAAATGGAAAAGAAAGGCATAGCCACCGACAGAGGAAATATCAATCGAGAAATCAAACATCAAAACAAGATATTAAGAGAAATTACACGACGAATAAAAGCCTTAATGAGATGGATAAGGAGTTTAACGAAAGATAAAAATAATGATGCGTCAAAAGACAAACAGGACAATATAGCTATACAATCCGATACTCAATCAAAACAAAATGATTTAACAGATATGCTCTCTCATCTCATAGAAGAAAACTCAGATAACCACAATGCAGACTTAGAAAAATATATTGAAAGCTATCAATTCCTTAAAGAAAAAAATATTACATCAATATCCGAATTGAAAGAAAGTATATCAGCATTAAGAGATAAGAAATACAAGACTACAAGAGCCATAAAAGATACCGAAAAGAAAATCAATGACAGAGTACAGCTTATAGACCAAGCAGAGAAATATTTGAAACATAAAGACACATACAAAGCTTATACCAAGTTAAAGAAAAGCAAACAGGAAGATTTTTATAATGAGCATACGGCAGAGATTATTTTATTTGAGAGTGCGAAAAAATATCTGAAAGAACATTTAGGAGAAAGCAAGATCTTAGCTATCAGAAAATGGAAAACGGAAGTTGGTAATATGAAGAAAGAAAAAAAGAGTCTATATAATCAAATATTAGAAATACGAGAAGAAGTAGGGCAAGCTGAAAAAGTTAAGACCTGTATAGAACAGTTAAAGGAACACGAAAAGCGACTATCACAGGGAAAGAGAAACGAGTTAGAACTTTAAAACTTGGCTTAAATATTGTATAATATTATAAATATTGAGTAAAACAAATTAAAATTTACAGAGCAAAGGGGATGATAAATTGTGAATCATAAAATAAAGATTGGTGCGGTTATATTAGCGTTTTTAGCAGCTGTATTTTATGCAATTAATACGCCGGTTTCAAAATTTCTATTGAATAATGTCACACCAACTTTTATGGCGGCTTTTCTTTATCTTGGAGCTGGTGTTGGCGTTGGAATCATGTATTTATTTCACATAAAAAAAGAGGAAAAAGCAGAGAGACTTACAAAGCAGGATTTACCTTATACAATCGGAATGATTGTGTTGGATATAGCTGCCCCTATATTTTTAATGATAGGTATAAAAATGGGAACAGCATCTAATGCGTCACTCCTCGGTAATTTTGAAATTGTGGTGACTACGTTAATGGCGTTGCTTATTTTTAAGGAGCAGGTATCAGGCAAGCTGTGGATTGCAATTGGATTTATTACGCTATCTAGCATTGTTTTGTCATTTGAGGGAAGTGGTAGTTTCCAGTTTTCTACAGGGTCTCTTTTTGTTATACTGGCAACCTGTTGTTGGGGACTTGAGAATAACTGTACAAGAAAGATATCAGATAAAAGTACGTATGAGATTGTTTTGTTAAAAGGCATTTTTTCAGGCGGAGGTTCATTTACTATTGCAATGGTACTTGGTGAAAAGATTCCGGAAATGATATACATTGCCATAGTTATGCTATTGGGATTTGTAGCGTACGGATTAAGTATTTTTCTTTATATAAGAGCACAAAGAAACTTAGGTGCAGCTAAGACAAGTGCTTATTACGCTGTAGCACCATTCATTGGTTCGTTTTTAGCTTTTGTAGTAAATGGGGAGAAACTGGCTGTAGAATATTTTATAGGTTTGGCTCTGATGTTGGTAGGAACAGTATTTGTAGTATATGACACTATGATAAATCATCATCTTCATGGTCATACGCATACGATTGTTCATACACATAACGGTGTGACACATACTCATATGATTACACATGAACATGAGCATAATCATTTTGGAAATGAAGAGGGGCATGGTCACAAACATGAAGACTATATAAATAGTCAGGAACATAAATTGGCTCATATACATGGATGATAACTCCCAGTTTATCGAAATGAAATAATTAAATAGAAACAATAATATAGCAACTTACGAAACAGTAAATCATAAAAGGTTTACTGTTTTTTCTTTGTCTAAAATCGGAAAGGAGAGACAAATAAAAAGTCCACAGTATCTAAATGTATTATGACACAGACAGTAAAAATGGAAAGGAGAGTATGATTTAGCCTATGAGCTAATCATACAAGGACTTATGAAAGAAGAAAAAAGAGAAATACAAGCACCACCCAATAAACAGTTAATAATGGATATTGGAAAGACAAAATATACTGTAAACCTACATTTCAAACAAGGTACAGGAGAAACATACAAGGATAAAATACTGAAGTTAATCAAGAGAGAAACAGAAAAGACATAAATTTGTCAAAGAAATTTTGTTTATGTCCTTGACAAATCTTCCCAAAAGGGACTGCCATAACAGAAAAACTGCTTCGATAAGTGTTTGGTTATGAAAACTACTTATCTTAAGCTTTACATCTGCTGTGACAGTCCCTTTAATTCTCCCTCTAATAAGGAATACTGAAAACAGTCCTTCCAGTCTCCGTTTATCAGGGCAAATTCCCTGCTAACTCCCTCCTTTGTAAAGCCAAGCTTTTCTACAAGCCTTACGGAGGGGAGGTTGTCTACTGCAATAAGAGCCTCTACCCTGTGCAGCTTTTCATCTGTGAACATAGAGGAGATAGCGCAGTGTGCAGCTTCTTTGGTTAGCCCAAGCCCTGAAAAATTCTCATCTATCTTATAGCCTATCTGGCAGGATTTGAAAGCACCTCTTTTTATATCCTGAAAATTAACGCCGCCAATTATCCTCTCAGGCGAGTTCTTAAAAGAAAACCAGTATCTTACACTGTTTCCGAGGAGCATATTCTTCATATCAGCCTTCATAAACATTTCCATTGCCTCTAAGGAAAGGAATTTATCGTTTAGATTTGGTTCCCATTTGGATAGATAATCGTAATTCCTCTTATAAAAATCACATACATTAGGAGCATAATCTTCGCTAAGTGCCCTTAGGATGAGACCTCTGCTTTCCAGTTCAAATCTCATAATTATTTTTCATCCAATATCTTGATGCCAAAGCTTGCTGTCTTAGCCTCTTTTACATTCAAGAAACTTCCCTTAACAACTCTGTATACATTTCCCCCTGTAACTTCAACAATGTTGGTAGATGCCGCTATTGATTTTTCAAGCATTTTAAGGAAGTTATCGTAGGTAGACCTATCCATAGGCAAGAGATAATCATGCCTTATATGCTCTGTTGAGAGGACAGCAAAGCCTATCTTGTTAAATCTTATTCCCTGAAAGAGGCAGATTTCGGTTGATTCGGTATTTCCTTCTGCAAAACAGTTAAATTTTATAAACATGTGTTTATCCCCCTGATGGTTTATATTATTTCTAGGAAATTGTTCGCAATCCACATATTTCTTAAAATGGATGTTTGCTCACATATCATTAGCTTAATTATACAACAAAAGACTATAAAATAAAAGATTAATTATATTGCCAAATTCTTCACAATCTAGCATAAATGCTAAACTTATGAGCTTAGGATTGTTACAGATATAAAATTTTGCAGTAGAAAAGTCTTAATATGAAAAAAGTTAGAGCGTGCTAATCCCGATTTTATCAATAATAATAGTAGGTTAAGAAAAATGACAATACTATATGTGAAATATTTACAAATAATCTGCTATTTACATACAATATGCTAGCGGTTTAAAATAAAATAATGATATATAATTTTTTTCTTGCAATAAAAATAAAGAATTTTGGTTGAAATGCACAATGTATTACTGTATACTGACAACAGGAAAACTAAAACTTTTAAGAAAGGACAATATACATGAAGAAGGTATTGATTTGTAAAGAATCTGATGCTCTGGAAACCAGAGTGGCTATGGTACCTGCTGATATAAAAAAGCTTATAGGGATGGGATTTTCATTCAAGGTTGTAAGCGGAGCAGGAATTAAATCAGGTTTTTCAGACGAAGCGTACAAGGAAGCGGGAGCAGAGATTGTATCAAGCAATGAAGCGGGATATGCTGACAGCGAGATTGTTGTGCGTATCTTAAAACCTGAAAGTACTGAAGGCTTAAAGAAGGATACCCTGCATCTTAGCTACTTAGATCCGTTTAATGAAAAAGAGCTGTTAAATAAATTTGCAAGTGAGGGTATACAGGCGGTTTCGCTTGAAATGATACCAAGAACCACACTTGCACAGAAGATGGATGTACAGTCCTCTCAGGCTTCTCTTGCAGGCTATGTGGCGGTACTTAATGCCGCAGCAAGGCTTCCTAAGATCTTCCCTATGATGATGACACCTGCGGGAACTATTTCTCCTGCTAAAGTATTTATCATAGGTGTTGGAGTTGCAGGACTTCAGGCCATAGCTACGGCTAAGCGTCTTGGTGCAAGGGTAGATGCCTTTGATACAAGGCCTGTGGTTGAGGAGCAGGTAAGGAGTCTCGGTGCTAACTTTGTAAAGATTGACCTCGGTGAAATGGGACAGACTGAGCAAGGATATGCAAAAGAGCTTACACCTGAGCAGATAGCAAAGCAGCAGGAAGCACAGGCAAAGGTGTGTGAGAAGGCGAATGTAGTTATTACTACAGCTAAGGTATTTGGAAGGAAAGCTCCTGTACTTATAAAGAAGGATGTGCTTGACCGTATGCAGCCCGGTTCCATCGTAGTAGACATGGCTGTTTCAACAGGTGGTAATGTGGAAGGCTCTAAGCTTTTTGAGAATGTAGTTACTGAAAACGGAGTTACCATTATGTCGGGTGACTTGCTTGAAAGACAGGTAGCCTTTGATGCTTCCCTTATGCTTTCAGGTAACATCAGTGCATTTTTAACTCATTTCCACGACAAGGAGAAGAATGAACTCGTTGTTAATCTTGAAGATGAGATAATGAAGGGCTGCCTCCTTACTCAGAACGGCAAAATAATTCACGAGAGATTTGTATAAAGAAAGGAAATATAGATTATGATAATGCTTATATTCGTATTTGTAATTGCAGGTTTCCTTGGTGTTGAGCTTATTGCAAAGGTGCCATCACAGCTCCATACACCGCTTATGTCAGGAACTAACGCAATTTCAGGTATCACAATAGTTGGTGCTATTACAGTTACAGCCCTCAATATAGAAGGTCCTGTAGGTACTGCACTTGGTTTTCTTGCCATTGTATTTGCTACAATCAATGTTATTGGCGGTTACATGGTAACAGACAGAATGCTTGGTATGTTTAAGAAAAAGAAATAATGAGGCAGAATAAGGAGGATTAAATGAACAGCATAATAATGGTTTCATATATGATAGCCTGCATCTTCTTTATCAGAGGTATCAAGCTTCTAGGTAAGGCAGAAACAGCGAGAAAAGGAAACTTTTTATCAGCGGTTGGTATGCTTATTGCAACCATTACCGTAATGTGTGAAAAAGATGTACTTGGTTCTTGGAATAACGACATTCTAAAGAACGGATATTTTTATATTATTTTAGCAATACTTGTAGGTGGAGTGATTGGAGCGGTATGGTCAAAGAAAGTTGAAATGACAGGCATGCCTGAGCTTGTAGCTCTTTTTAACGGCTTTGGTGGTCTTTCATCTCTTCTTGTAGCTATAGCTCAGTATATGTCTACAGATGCCACTAAGACTGATGCATTTACTGACATTACTCTCGGACTTACAATAGCAATCGGTGCGGTTGCATTTACAGGTTCAGTTGTTGCCTGGGGCAAGCTTTCAGGTAAGTTATTTAAGAAGCAGGTAGTTATTCCGGGTAAGAATTTATTAAACGGAGCCTTGGTAATTGCTGGTATAGCAGGCATAATTATGTATGCTTTCTGTGGTGTGGAACTTGGCTTTTATGGCATAGTTTTAGTAACTGCAGCCTATCTTATAGCAGGTATAACCCTTGTAGTGTGCATCGGTGGTGGAGATATGCCTGTTATTATCTCTTTCCTGAATGCCCTGTCAGGACTTGCAGCAGCATTTGCAGGTTTTGCAATCAACAATACGGTACTTGTAGTATCCGGCTGTCTTGTAGGTACGTCAGGACTCATCCTTACTCTTATCATGTGTAAGGCAATGAATAGAAGCTTCTACAGTCTTCTCTTTGGAAGCTTTGGCGGTGGAGCAAGTAAAGGTGCAAGTGGAGACGGTAGAGAAGCAAAGGCTATTTCTACAGAAGATGCTTATATGATACTTGAAGCAGCTAAGAATGTAGTTTTTATCCCTGGTTACGGTATGGCGGTTGCGCAGGCTCAGCATGCAGTTAAGGAACTTACAGAAAAGCTTGAGAATAACGGTGCGGAAGTAAACTTCGCCATCCACCCTGTTGCAGGAAGAATGCCTGGACACATGAATGTTCTTCTTGCAGAGGCTGACATCCCTTATGAGAAGCTTAAGACAGCGGATGAAATGAATCCACAGATGCCTATGACAGATGTAGCCATAGTTATAGGTGCCAATGACGTAGTTAACCCTGCAGCCCTTGACGATCCGGGAAGCCCAATCTATGGTATGCCTATCATCAATGCGCATCAGGCAAGAACAGTCTTCGTGCTTAAGCGTGGTAAGGGAACAGGCTTCTCAGGTATAGAGAATCCACTCTTTACAAACGAAAATACAGTTATGATTTACGGTGATGCAAAGCAGACAGTATCTGCTATCGTAAGTGAGTTTGATGATTAAGAAATGAAATCCCCCAAGACTTTTGTTAGGTATTACAGTGGTCTTGGGGATTTTTATTTCATAAGTTACAAGCTGAAAGTTCTGAAAATTGCAGGATGAAAAAACTAATATTATTCCGATAAACTTGACATTATTCCGATAAAGTGCTATCATTACCAAGATAGGAGGAATAATTTTATGTTTATGACAGTAAAAGAAGCATCAGCTAAGTGGGGAATTTCGGACAGAAGAATCAGAGTTTTGTGTGCAGAAGGGAAAATATCTGGAGCAATTAAAGAGGGCAAAACCTGGAAATTTCCTGTTGATACAGTTAAACCTATCGATGGGAGATACAAATCAAACGAAAGCTTACTTACACTTATAGATAAAAAGAAAAAAGAATTGGATAATAGAAGGCCGCTTACAGAGGGTGAAATAAAGAGACTTAATGAAGAATTTACCGTAGAGTATACCTATAACTCAAATGCTATAGAGGGGAATACTCTTACTTTAAGGGAAACAGATTTAGTACTTAGAGGTCTGACAATAGATAGAAAACCATTAAAAGACCATATGGAAGCGGTTGGACACAAGGAAGCCTTTGAGTTTGTAAGTGAATTGGTAAAGCAAAATGAGCCACTGAGTGAGCGTATTATCAAGCAGATTCATTTTCTTGTGCTTGTAGGTAACAAGGATGACAGAGGAGTATATAGAAAAGTGCCGGTTCGTATAATGGGGGCTAAGCATGAGCCTGTACAGCCTTATATGATTGAGCCGAAAATGGAAGAACTGCTGAAGAAGCTTATGGAAGGTAAGGAGCATATAATAACTAAGCTGGCTCGTTTTCATATAGAGTTTGAAGGAATACACCCTTTTATAGATGGAAACGGAAGAACAGGACGGCTTTTGGTTAATCTGGAACTTATGAAGGCAGGGTATCCTCCAATAGATATAAAATTTACGGATAGGATGGAATATTACAAGGCTTTTGACGAGTATCATGAAAAAAATAATCTTTCAGCAATGGAGAAACTGTTTGCGGATTATGTGAACTCCAGACTTGATATGTATTTGAAAATATTGGAATAGAGTGAAAGGATGAAAAAATGGGAATATTTGATTTATTAAACGGTCCTGATATCAATGATGGGCTTAAGGACTATCAGACAGAGGAAAAGGCAATACTTCTTGATGCCAGAGAGGCGGACGAGTATGCTGACGGCCATATTGGGGGAAGCATCAATCTTCCGCTTAGCAGATTTATGGAAGCTGAGACAATGTTTGAGGATAAGAGCGTGCCTATCTATGTATACTGCCACAGCGGTGCAAGAAGCAAGCGTATGGCAGCAGGGCTTACTAAGCTTGGATTTAAAAAGGTGGTAAATATAGGCGGGATAATGGACTATAAGGGACAGCTTGAAAGATAAGTAAAGTCGGGGGCTTAATGCTTCCGGCTGTTTTTGTTTAATAGGATTAATGTACCCTAATTATAATAGAAAATTTCTCTGTGCGATATGTATATCTCGGCATGGAAGTTTACCTTAAAACTTAGCCTAATCTATTTAAGAAAATTTTATGAATAGTTTGTTTTTTATTTGATTATGAGTTAGAATAGGTTTACGGATTTTTAATCAAATTTTAGGAGGATATATGAAATTTAATATTGCAAAAACAGGCGGAGTTAAGGCAGAACTCGTATTTGAAGACAGACTGGATACAGAATTTGTAAAGGCATTAGCTGAAAAGGAAGTATTTTCAGGTAAGGTAGAAGAGGTTTATTTCTCAATGAATGAGAAATTTGAGTGCAATCTTCTCATTGGTCTTGGCAAGGAAGAAAATATCGAGTTTGATATGCTTAGAAAGACTTTTTTCAAGGCAGCTGAAGTCTTGCTAAAGAACAAGGTAGCAGAGGTAGAATTAAACATACCTAAGTTAAACAACCTTTGCAACTACAAGCTTGCGGAAGCTATAGCAGAGGGCCTGCTTCACGCTACTTACAAGTTTGACAAGTTCAAATCAGAGAAAAAGGAAACGCCTGAACTCATAGTAAACTACAATCCTATTCCGGGTAAGGAGCATAGGGCTGAGAAGGGTATAGATGAGGCTAAGAAGCTGATTGAGTCCATTTTCTTAACCCGTGACCTGGTTAATCAGCCTGCAAATGTTATTTATCCTGAAACTTTAGCCGATATAACTAAAGAGAGACTTGAGGCAAAGGGTGTAAAAGTTACCGTTTACGGCAAAAAGGAAATAGAAGAGATAGGAATGGAAGCCTTCTTAACTGTTGCCAGAGCGAGTGCTAAAGAGCCAAAACTCATAGTTATGGAATACTACAACAACCCTGAATCAGATGAGAGAATAGCCCTTGTGGGAAAGGGACTTACCTACGATAGCGGCGGTTATGCCATTAAGCCAGCAACAGGAATGGTAGACATGCATACTGATATGGGCGGTGCAGGTACGGTAATAGGTGCAATTAATGCACTCGCAGCTCTTAAGGCTAAGGTAAATGTATTTGCTGTAGTGGCAGCCTGCGAAAATATGATATCTGGTGATGGTTACAGAAATGGCGATATCATAGGTTCAATGAGTGGAAAGACTATTGAAATAGTAAATACAGATGCTGAGGGCAGGCTTACACTTGCCGATGCAGTTTACTATGCAACAAACAACCTTGGTGCAACAAAGCTCATTGACCTTGCGACCTTAACAGGAGCTTGTGTAATGGCTCTTGGTGAGCAGGTGAGTGGCGTTGTAACCAATAATGACGACTTCTATAATGAGCTTGTTAAAGGCAATGAGAGAGCCGGAGAAATGGTTTGGAAGATGCCTGCCACAGATTATTACAAGAAGATGAATGATTCTAAGACTGCTGACCTTAAAAACAGTGGGGGAAGAATGGGCGGAATGATGACTGCAGGACTCTTTGTAGGATCATTCCTCGCAAAGGAAATTCCTTGGATTCATGTTGATATAGCCGGCACAGCGAGTGTTGAAAAGGCTTATGGCTATGTTAAGGAAGGTGCAACAGGAGTTATGGTTAAGAGTCTTTACTATGCCCTTACAGAGTAAATGGATTCACTTTGTACTTAAGACTTAGATTAACAAGGAGGTTAATATGGACGGATTAGCAATGAGCATAGCATCTCTTTCTACAGATATGGCTATGTCAAAGACCATGTCAGCAGTTAGTACTGCTGTAATGAAACAGAATATGGACACCAATGAGGCTATGGGAGCAGGTATGGTTAAGATGATGGAGAACTCTGTTACCCCAAACCTTGGAAGTAATGTAGATGTAAAGCTTTAATTAGAATCTACTATGACAAAAGATGGATGTAGTGCCGGATAATCGGTGCTGCATCCATCTTTTGTGTATTCGGAAAATTTTACGAAATTATCTATACATAAAAATCTCTCCGAGGGAATGCGCTATGGCGAATATGCAGATGTCGCTTATATGACCTGCAACAAGCAGTAAATTCTTTGGAGAAGGAAACATCTTATTTATATTACAGATATATCATTTTATTATAGCAAGCTACTGGAAATATTAATCAAAAACCTGTATAGTAAAGGGGCTTATAAAAATATTCATAATCATCACATTTTAAAATGGATGTTTACTTATATTTTTTGACGCTTATATCATACTTTGAGAGGGAGATATATGGATAAGAAAAAAGGTAGTTTTACAGGGAGCTTGGGCTTTATTTTGGCAGCGGCCGGAAGTGCTGTGGGAGTTGGTAATATATGGAGATTTCCTTATTTGGCAGCAAAAGACGGAGGCGGACTATTTATTCTGATTTATTTGGTGTTAGTACTAACCTTTGGCTTTACCCTTCTTACTACGGATATCGCAATCGGAAGAAAAACAAGGAAAAATGCCTTGCAGGCCTTTGGCAGCATTTCTCCTAAGTGGGGCTTCCTTGGCAAGCTTACATTTTTAGTACCGGCTCTTATTATGACTTATTATTCGGTGATTGGAGGCTGGATAACCAAATACCTTTATGACTATATAGTTACAGACGGAGTTGAGGCTGCAGAAGACGGATATTTTGTGGGCTTTATTACCTCCGAAACCCTGCCTATTGTCTTTATGCTGATATTCCTGCTGGTAACCATTTGGATAGTGTACAGAGGTGTTGAGAAGGGAATTGAGCAGTTTTCAAAGTTTGTAATGCCGGGGCTTCTTTTGCTCATCATCGGAATTGCAATCTTCTCACTTACACTTAAGCATACTGATACTACAGGAGTTACAAGAACAGGTATAGACGGTCTTATAGTTTACCTAAAGCCTGATTTTAAAGGGCTTACTCTTTCAAAGTTCTTAAATATCCTGCTTGATGCAATGAGCCAGCTTTTCTTCTCTCTCAGTGTGTCTATGGGAATTATGATAACCTATGGCTCCTATGTAAAGAAGGAAACTCATCTTGAAAAGTCAATCACTCAGATTGAAATATTTGACACAGGTGTTGCCCTAATTGCAGGAATGATGATAATCCCTGCGGTTTTCGTGTTCTTTGGAATGGAAGGAATGGGCTCAGGTCCAAGCCTTATGTTCATCTCACTTCCTAAAGTCTTTGCGGCTATGGGAGGCACAGGTAAATTTGTAGGTATACTTTTCTTTGTGATGGTTGTATTTGCGGCACTTACCTCCTGTATATCCATTATGGAAACCTTGGTTGCTAACTGTATGGAAATCTTCCACGCAGGCAGGAAAAAGGTATGTATGGGAGTAGGAATATTTGCAGTAGTTACAGCTGTTATCATCTGCCTTGGATATAACGTCCTCTACTTTGAGGTTCCTCTTCCAAATGGCTCTACAGGGCAGCTTCTTGACATGGCGGATTATATCAGTAACAGCTTCCTTATGCCTCTCATTTCATTTTTAACCTGCATCTTCATAGGCTGGGTAGTTAAGCCTGGCTGGATAGAAGGCGAAATGCTTGAGAACGGCGCCGCTTTCCACAAAAAGAGAATGTATGAAATTATGGTAAGATACGTAGCGCCTCTTATGATGGGAATATTGTTCTTGCAGTCCACAGGAATTTTTGGCTTCTTAGGTTGGGAATAGGTTTTATTAGTTTTAGGACACCCTTATTCGGGTGTCCTAATTTGCGCATGAGTACATATTTTGACACTGTTATCGTTTAATAGTATTCTACTTTTATAAAGTATTGATTTGGAAGAAGGACGGAGAATGAAATATCACATATATATTTTAAGGTGTGCTGATAATACCTACTACACAGGCTTTGCTACAGATGTAGAAAAAAGGCTTGCAGAGCATAATTCAGGCAAGGGAGCCAAATACACCAGAGGCCGCACCCCCTGCACCCTTGTGTACACAGAAAGCTTTGAAGATAGAAGCAGTGCTATGAAGAGAGAATGGGAGATAAAGCACAGGTTAAGTAGGGAGGAGAAGGAGAGGTTGATTTCTTCTAAATAGTATGTATGGCTAGTGTATAAATACTTGCAAAAATGATTTTATACTGATAAAACTCCTTTATAAAATAGAATCGAGGGAAATATTGTGTAACACAAAGATGATATATTAGAATTAGGCTTTATCAATACAGTTATTTGAGGTGGTAGACTTCGTCCGGACCACACGCCGATGGCAAGACAGGGAAACCGAGAGATGCAGGAGAAACGGACGCCTGCCGAATGACTGTATTGTTTAGTCTTGTTTGAGATTTTTATTTTATGAAAATACTGTTATGGATATTGGTGGTATAAAATGTGTACACCCAATATCTTTTTTATTTACTTAAAAAGGCTAGATTTTCAAGGTAAGTGCAACACTTTATAAAAATAGTAAATGCAACACTATTGCCAGATAAAAT
Organism: Catonella massiliensis; assembly: GCF_016651435.1. Lineage (NCBI taxonomy): Bacteria > Bacillati > Bacillota > Clostridia > Lachnospirales > Lachnospiraceae > Catonella > Catonella massiliensis. Next base: position 249,387 of record NZ_JAEPRJ010000001.1, read on the forward strand.
TATATCAATAAAATCAGACTGAATTTAATCAAATTTGGTTTGATTTTATTAATTTTGGCGAAAAAAGGTATAGCAAACAGACCTGAAACCACATCTTTCAGGTTAAATGCAACGGCTTTTAGTGTTGCGTTTACTTTGAAAGGTATTTACTTTACTCCCATTTAGTGTTTTAATAGTTTAGGAGTCAAATTTACATCACTTTCGCTTATTATTTTAAGCCTTAGTTTTGTAAAAGACTTGAAGGGAACTAAACATAGTGGTATAATGCAAAATAACAAGGGGTTAGAGATGAATTTACAATTTTTTGCAGAAAATGATGTACCAAAGCAAAGTTCAGCTTCATTAAAGCGTGCTATCAGAAATTTAACTAAAAGGATTAAGGAGCATGAAGAATACATAGAGAATCCATATGTTCATGTTCCGGAGTGGGATGATTATTCTGCGTTAAGGCAGGAAGGGCTAAAGAAACATTGGGAAAAAGAGATAAGAAACTTTAATGAATCTATCAATAATAGGATAGAAGAACTTAAAAAGAGAGGTGATTATGATGGCTAATGAGAAACTCACAAAAGAAGGAATTGAATATATAATTGGTCGGCTTTTGAAAAATGCACAGGAAACTGTTGGAGAGTGGGAAAAGGATAAGAGCAACCTTTTCTATGATGGCAAGGCACTGGCTTATTATGAAATGCTTGACATAATCAAGACAGAATTAGACATAAGGGAACAGGACTTGAAAGAGTTCGGGCTTGATGTCAGCTTGGAGGAAAAACTGCTTGCATAATGCAAAAATAATATTAAAAAAAGCACCTGCAAAGGGTGCTTTTTTCATGCAGAAAGGAAGTATAATGGAAGAATTTACCCCAATATACCGCATTCTTCAAATTCTCAAAAAAGCAATGGATGTGGAAGAATTTGAAAAGGAACTTATTTCAAGTGAAGCCATTAAGGTGAACTATCCTAAATGGTGCAGACTGATGGCAATGCTTGTTAATAATGGGTATATAAGCGGTGTAAGTGTGTGGAATTCATTAGACTGCTTGTATCCTAAAGTAGAACTTACAAGACCTGAAATTACATTAAAAGGGCTTGAGTATTTAGAAGAAAACAGCATGATGAAGAAAGTCTCGAAAGTGGCTAAGGGGGTTATAGATGTTTTTAAATAAAATAAATATGATGATTAAAGAAGATGAGAAGCCTGCACTAGAGAAAGAAAAACAGAGCAGTGATGCTTGAAAAGACAGGAGCCTTCAACAAGGCTGTAGCAGTTATCCCTTCAACAAAGCTTCAGGAGGGTGATATTTTGGTGACAAGGTCAAAAGGGCATACAGTTATTGTAATCGAGGCAGAATCAGAGGATAAGCCAGCCCATAAACCTGATAAAGCTAAAGCAGAAAAATCAAAGAAAGATATAAAAGCCATTGCGCTTGAGGTTATAGCAGGCAAATGGGGAAGTGGTGAGGATAGAAAAAACAGGTTTAAGGCAGCAGGTTATAACTATAGTGATGTACAGAAAGAGGTTAAACAATTCTTAAAGTTTTACCCCATTTATTCTTAAAACCTTATCCGCTATAATCTAATTAAACAATTGTTAAAATATAAAAGTTAATTCTTCGAATTACACTTAACTGAAGGGCAGGGGAAGTATGTACAGTATATTGGTTTGTGATGATGAAAAAGACATAGCAGCAGCCATTAAAATCTATCTGGAAACAGAAGGATATAAGGTATTCACGGCAGAAAATGGCAGGGAAGCACTGGACATTGCTGCAAAGGAAGAAATCCATTTAATAATTATGGATGTGATGATGCCTGTGATGGACGGGATAGAGGCGGTTAGAAAACTTAGGGAAGACAGCATAATTCCGGTAATTATGCTCACTGCAAAAAGTGAAGATGTGGATAAGGTGTTAGGGCTCGGTATAGGGGCTGATGATTATGTAACAAAGCCCTTCAATCCTATTGAGCTAAGTCGCAAATCAGGAGATATGTAAGGTTTGGCGGACAGCCTGAAAAGTCTGATGATAAAGTTCTTGCAATAAATGGACTTGAAAATGCAGTAAATGGAAGGATGAAGAGTGAGAGATTTAAGACTGAATTGATTACTAATGTTTCACATGATATAAAGACTCCGCTTACTTCAATCATAAACTATACAGATCTGTTAAAGAAAGAGAATATAGAAACGGAGCCTGTTAAGGGCTATATCGAGGTACTTGACAGACAGTCGGAAAGGCTTAAAAAGCTGATAACTGACCTCCTTGAAGCCTCCAAGGCCTCTTCAGGTAATATAAAGCTGGATATTGCAGAAGTAGATGCAGGACTAATGCTTGAACAGGTATACGGAGAGTATCAGAACAAATTTGAAAAAGCAGGCCTTACAGGGATAGTTACCAAGCCTTCTGAAACAGTTTTTATAAAGGCAGATGCAAATCATCTTTTCAGAGTTTTTGATAATATCCTTGGCAATGTAGTAAAATACGCACAGCCTGGCACAAGGGTGTATATAGATCTTACCCAAAATGACGAAACAATAACAATATCATTTAAGAATATTTCAAAGGAAAAGCTGAATATAACAGGAGAGGAGCTTATGGAACGCTTTGTAAGGGACGACAGGTCTAGAAATACTGAGGGAAGCGGACTGGGGCTTTCCATAGCCAAAAGCCTTGCAAATCTGATGGGTGGGAAACTTGAGATTGTGATAGATGGTGATTTGTTTAAGGTAGAGGTTAGATTTAATAACCAAGGTAGAATTTAATATTGATAATATTACAACGAAATGACTGCGGCATTTTTTATAGCTGCAGTCATTTTACATTAAAGCAGATATTATTTATCATTTTCATAAGAGGTTTCTTCCTGTTCTGCAACTGCATCTAATGAAGAAGCGGCGGCAGTTTTGTCTGGAACATAGGTAATTATGTCCTCAACCCTGCAATTCAGAATCCTACACAAATTCTCTAAAGTAGCGGTTGATATGTAATCACCTTTTTTTATTCGGCTTATTTGTGAGTTGCTTACACCGTAGTAGACAGAAAGTTTATATTGAGAAATATTTTTAGCTTTTAATGTCTCCCAAAACTTTTCATAACTTATCATAGCTTAAACCTCGAACGAATACCTCTGGGTAGTCATAGAATAATAATTGTATATAAATTCTAATGGAATTAAGATATAGTAATGCCTGAAATTAGACAAGACTAAAGTATCGGACATTGTCCAATATCGGGGGAGATTGAAGGAAAATAACAACCGGAACCATAGTTTAGTGCTGGATTTTCAAGGTAAGTGCAACACCATGTTGCATTTAAGTTGAAAAACTACTTTTACTTAAAAAGTAAAATATCCTCTCACAAAATGTTTGTATTTGCAATTTTTATATGGTATAATATTACAGATTTTCAAGATTTATAAAAGCAACAGAAGGTTTGGGAGGTTTTAGATGTCAGCGTATATTCCATACATTATAACAGCGGTTATAATCATTGCACTATTGGTAGGTTTGTACTTTATATCGAGGTACGCGAAGAAGCTTCAGGATAAGCAGGCTGCGGCAAGCGAACAGATGAGAGAGATGGAGCAGGCTGTTTCCATGCTGATTATAGATAAAAAGATGATGAAGATAACCGAAGCCGGATTTCCTCAAATAGTTGTGGATCAGGCGCCAAAGCTCTCCAGACTCTCAAAGGTACCTGTAGTTAAGGCAAAGGTTGGACCTAAGGTAATGAGCCTTATGTGTGACCCTAAGGTATTTAATACAATTCCTGTGAAGAAGGAAGTTAAGGCAATGGTATCAGGCATATACATAACAGGAGTTAAAGGCCTTAGAACAGGTCTTGACAAGGCTCCTGAGAAGAAAAAATTCATAGATAAGGTAAAGGGCATATTTAAGAAATAAACAATGTGCACCTGATGAAAGGGCACTCAGTTTAGAGTGCCTTCTTTTATGCAATATGAAATTATTACTAGGGGTGTGAACTTACACAAGGAAGTTTGCCTTTGGTAGGGTCTACCTGAGTGTAGAGTATTTTTAAGAAAGAGGATTATGGATAGAGTTTATGAAAAGGCCTATGGCAAGATAAACCTAAGCCTCGATGTACTTGGGCGGAGGAAAGACGGTTACCACGATGTAAGTATGGTAATGCAGACTGTATACATTTATGATGTGATTACTCTAAGTAAGCTTGAGGGGAAGGATGAGATAGTCCTTACTACAGATGTAGAAGGTCTCCCTACTGGGGAAGGCAACATTGTATACAAGGCAATAAAGTTAATTAAAGAGGAATACGGGATTGATACAGGAGTAAGTGCCCACATAGAAAAGCACCTTCCCATAGCAGCAGGCATGGGAGGTGGAAGTGCAGATGCGGCTGCTGCTCTAAGAGGGATGAACAGACTTTTTGAACTGGGACTTAAGAGTGAAAGGCTTGAAGAGCTTGGAGTAAGGCTTGGGGCTGATGTTCCCTTTCTTATAAAGGGAGGAATCGCACTTGCGGAGGGGATTGGTGAGAAGTTAACGGCACTACCTGCTTTCCCTGAATGCAGCCTCGTTATAGTAAAGCCCAATGTTTCGGTGTCTACTAAGGAAGTGTATGAAGCCTTTGACAGCTTGACGGAAGTGGTTCATCCTAATATAAAGAAACTAACTGACTCCCTTGGTAAAGAGGATTTAAGGTATATAGTTAAGCTTTTAGGAAATGTGCTTGAGGATGTAACTATTAAAAGACATGGAATAATTGATGAAATAAAGAAATTATTAGTTGAAAGTGGGGCTGTATTCTCCATGATGACAGGAAGCGGCCCTACAGTATTTGGAATATTTGAAAATGAAGAGAAGGCGGTAATGGCGGGGAAAAGGCTAAGTGAGATAGGTGGCTTTGAACTTGTAGAGGTTACAAGATGTCAGGGCTTAGAGTAAAGGAGATTTATGGATAAATATGTATTAAATGAGTCTGAACTTCCTTTAAGAGATGTTGTTTTTCGTACCCTTAGAAGGCAGATTCTTATGGGTGAGTTAAAGCCGGGTGAAAGGCTGATGGAGGTTAAACTGACAAAGAAGCTTGGAGTAAGCAGAACTCCGGTAAGAGAAGCAATTCACATGCTTGAAATAGAAGGACTTGCCAAGGTAGTGCCAAGAAGGGGTGCTTCGGTAAGTGATATAACCGAAGAGGACCTGCAGGATGTACTTGATGTGAGATGTGCCCTTGAGGAGCTTGCGGTCGAGCTTGCCTGCGCAAGAAGAAGTGAAGAGGATATTTTCAATATAAAGAAGGCGGCAAGGGCCTTTGTGGACGCTACAAAGACGGGAAGTATTTCTGAAATGGCTGAAAAAGATGTAGCATTTCACAACTGTATATTTTCAGCTACAGGCAATAAGCGCCTGATTCAGCTTGTGGGCAATCTCTCAGAGAGAATGTACAGATACAGGATAGAATACCTTAAGAATAAGGGTGTATATGAGGGGTTAATCAAAGAACACAGCGATATTATCCGCTATATAGAGGGGAATGCTCCGTCTGAGGCCAGAGGAGCAATTAGAAGACATATCACCAATCAGGTTGAAAAGGTAAGCCTTGAAATAAAGGCAGGAAAGGAAAAGAAGTAGATATGAAAAAGAGGCTGGCAGTAATAATAGGTGGACGTTCAAGTGAGCATGAGGTTTCTCTTGTAAGTGGAGCAAGCGTAATAGAAGCTATTGATACAGATAAATATGATGTTAAGATTATTGTAATAAGTAAAGAGGGTGAGTGGCTTCTTGTGCCGGATGTAGAGACAGTTAAAAGTGGCGCCTGGAAAGAAAGTAAGGTAAAGGCGGTTATCTCTCCCGATACAAAGGACAAGGCTTTACTTGTATTTAATGAAGATGGTAAGGTGGAGAAACTTACTCTGGATGTGGTTTTTCCTGTTCTTCATGGACTTTATGGAGAGGATGGCACGATACAGGGACTTTTTGAAATGGCAGGCATACCTTATGTAGGCTGTGGTGTAATAGCATCTGCTGTAGGCATGGATAAATGGTATACTAAAGAAGTAGTACATACTACAGGAATAAGACAGGCTCGCTTTGTGCCTGTGTACAGGAATGAGCTCTCCGATATGGATAAGGTAGTAGAAAAAATAGAGAAGGCATATCCATATCCTTACTTTGTAAAGCCTTCAAATGCAGGCTCTTCAAAGGGAGTTAGCAAGGCCTCTGACAGGGAGGGTCTCAAGAAGGCTCTGACCTTGGCGGCAGAACATGACAGAAAAATCCTTGTTGAAGAGACTATAGTGGGAAGAGAGCTCGAATGTGCAGTCCTTGGAGGATATGATGCAAAGGCAAGCGGGATAGGTGAGATACTGCCGGCCGCTGAGTTCTATGACTTTGATGCAAAGTACAACAATGCCGAGTCAAAGACAGTGATTTCTCCAACTCTTCCTGAGGGAAAGACGGAGGAGATAAGAAGTGCAGCTGTTAAAATATTTAAGGCTCTTGACGGATACGGCCTTTCAAGGGTAGATTTCTTCCTTGAAAAGGATACCAATGAAGTTGTGTTTAATGAGATAAATACTCTTCCGGGATTTACTGCAATCAGCATGTATCCTATGCTCTGGAATGAGCAGGGAATTGACAAGAAAGCCCTCGTTGAAGAGCTTATCAGTTTGGCACTTAGGAGATATGAAAAATAGATGAATAAAAAGGTGAAGGTCAGCCTGTCATCATATCAGGATACAGAGTCCGGGGTGGAAGAATTCAGAGTTTCTGCCCCTGGCACCTACAGTCTGATAAATGACAGGCATTTTATAAAATATGAAGAAAAAACTGATGATGATGCCATAAACAAGGTGTTGCTAAAGTTTGATAATAATTTCCTTGAAATGACCAAATCAGGTGAGGTAAGGAGCACCCTGACTTTTACTGAGGGAGAAAATACTGAAGGCTATTATAAAACCCCTTATGGTACATTTTTAATTGAAACAGATACAAAGAAACTGGATGTAAGGATAGGTAAAAAAAATATATTTGTAAATCTTGAATACGGGCTTTATATAGACGGTGAATTTGTAGCGGACTGTAAGATGTATATAGAGATTTTGTTTTAACCTAAGTGGTTGTCAAATACTTTTGACACCCACATCATAAAATATAAAGAAAGGACGGGAAGGCATGAAAACAGCAGTTATATGTATGAATGGATTTGAAGAGGTAGAGGGACTTACAGTAGTTGATATGCTAAGAAGACTTGGTATTGAGTGCGATATAGTTGGAAAGAGTGCCGATATTACAGGTTCTCATGGCATAGTAATAAAGGCTGATAAGCTGTTGGAGGAAATAAAATCTGAGGATTACAGTGCTATCATTCTTCCGGGAGGTCTGCCTGGAGCAACCAACCTTAGGGATGACAGCAAGGTAATTAGTCTTGTAAAAGAAATGAATAAGGCAGGCAAGATTGTTGCAGCCATTTGTGCAGCCCCTATAGTCCTTGAGAGGGCAGGAGTCCTTGAAGACAGAGGATTTACAGCTTATCCGGGAGTTGGCGAAAAGATAGAAGGAGGAAACTTTAAGGAAGAGCTTGTGGTAATGGATGGCAATATTATCACTTCCAGAGGACCCGCAACAAGTATGGAATTTGCCTTTGCCATAGCCGAGGCACTTGGAGTAAATGCGGACAGCCAGATAAAAGCGACTCTTTGGGACAAGGTAACAGGGAGATAAAAGAAGTCAGAAAGGTAGAGTATGGAGGAGAACCAGTTTGATCGAACAGCCCTGCTTCTTGGCAAGGCCTCGGTAGAGAGATTAGCTCGTAAACGAGTTGCGGTGTTTGGAGTAGGTGGAGTAGGCGGCTTTGTCTGTGAGGGACTTGTTAGGGCAGGGATTGGTGCCATAGACATAGTTGATAAAGATATTGTTGCCATAAGTAATATTAACCGCCAATTGATAGCCCTTCACAGTACTGTTGGAAAGAACAAGGTAGATGTGCTTGAAGAGAGGCTTAAGGATATAAATAAAAACTTAATTATTAAAAAATATAAATGTTTTTTTCTGCCTGAGACGTCTGAGACTTTTGATTTTAGAGAATATGACTATGTGGTAGATGCAATAGACACAGTTACAGGCAAGATAGAGCTTATTCTCAAGGCAAAAGAGGCGGGAGTTCCTATTATTTCTGCTATGGGAGCAGGAAACAAGCTCGACCCTGCAGCCTTTCAGGTTTCGGATATATATAAAACGAGTGTCTGCCCACTTGCAAGAGTTATGAGAAGAGAACTTAAGAAAAGAGGGGTAGATAAGCTAAAGGTGGTATATTCTAAGGAGGAGCCCATAAAACCACAGTTTGAAGAGGGTGAGGAAGTTGTACCGGGAAGCATTTCCTTTGTGCCGCCTGCCCTGGGGCTTATTATAGCCGGGGAGGTAGTTAAGGACTTAATAAGAGTAGAATAGTGGGTTTAAATCTAACCTAAAATATGATAATATTTTAGCAAGGACCTAGCTAAGCACAGCTGTAGCAATCCTGTATCGATGGGTGTCAAATACTTCCCCCAAAATCTTAGAATAGAAGTGACAAAAATACAAATTCGATTGGGTTTGCTCGAGGGAGAATTATAGTATTTCTTTTGAAAGAGTTTATGCGAAAGGAAATAAGGCAATGAAGAAAGACGATTATTTAGTTGAAATAAGAAATGTATTAAAGCAGAATCCTTTCATACTTGTAGGAGTTAGTGATATAGAGGGTGAGGAAATCTGCCGTTTTTTAAAGAAAGAAAAGATAGAATTTGAAAGTGTGAAGCTAAGCAATGAATCTCCGTATTGGGAAGAAATCCCTGAAGAGATTAAGGAGAAGGTTAATAACATCATCCTTAGTGGAAGAAAGGTAATGAGCCTTTGTATAGGGGGCAATATGCCTGAGGCTATTTTTTCGATTGCATCAGCCTGGCATGCCGGACCTGATGAAGATAAGCCATATTCGCCTATTGAACAGCTCTCCCTTGCTATTAAGAAGGATATTTCCCCTTACTACAGGCTGATTGGAGCAAACAGCAGAGATTTCATATATGCAATGCGTGAAGAGGCCGCTGCCATGCTTAAGGGCTTTGGCGCAAGAAGTAAGTACAAGAGCATATTAAAAGATGCAGGAATTACTGATTATGATTTAGAGGATTATAAGCAGAAGGTATATGACTCAGGAGAAGCAGGAATGGAGCGTATTCCTGAAACCTATAGAGCGGGCATAGGTCTTGTAATAAGGGAAATAAGGAGAAAAGACAGGGCTGCTCAGGGAATTACGCAAGAGCAGGAGCTTCAGGCAGAGAGGGCGGTAATGAAATCCTACCTTATAGGAAGTGTGACTGTGGTAGATATGCATGATGCAAAGCCTGCTGCCGTATTTGACCGTCTTGTTGAGACTGAAAAATATGGTCTTCTTATGCTTTCGGCAAACGGAGGCAGCTATTTCTTAGGTCCTTGGAGCAAGGTGAAAAAGTTTGAGGAGCATTTTCCTGAGGGTAAGGTGGGAGGAGAACCACCTATAAGAGGCCACTGGTCAGGCAATTACAGCAGACCTCTTGTGGTTGACTTTGTGGAAAGCCTTGAAAAGGTGAAGGACAAGAGTAAGCTGCACGAGAAGTCTGAATTGTTTATGAAGCTCTAGATAAGATTGTCAACCTTATACATATAAAAAGGTTTACAATTCGCAAAAAAGATGTATAATAGTATCCGAATTAATTGCTGAGTTAGCGTTAATTCGGATACTTATTTTAAGGAGAAAAATTATGTCATCAAATGGAAATGCAGCAGTTAAACAGGGAATGGATGTAAAAAGTCTTACCCTCATAGGTATAATGGCAGCTATTTGCTGTGTGCTTGGCCCCTGGCAGATACCGATAGGACCGGTTCCGATTTCTTTACAGATTATAGCAGTCTGCCTCTGTTCCTATGTGCTTGGAGCAAAGAAGGGTGCTTTAGCCGTGCTAATATATGTGCTCCTTGGTCTTGTTGGGCTTCCCGTATTTGCAGGGGCAAAAAGTGGGGGAACTGCCTTATTCGGACCGACAGGAGGCTATATAATCGGATTCATATTTATGGCATTTATAGGCGGACTCTTCATAGAAAAAGCGGGGATTAAGAAGATATATATGCAGATAATAGGCCTTGTTTTGGGACTTTTAGTTTGCTATCTTTTTGGAACAATCTGGTTTACGGTAGTAAATACAAAAGGTATAAACTTCACGCAGGCACTTGGCTATTGCGTATATCCGTTCATACCTTTTGATATAGGAAAGATTGTTATAGCTGTAATACTTGGCAATGCCGTTAGACAGACTCTTAATAAAATTAACGCGTAAGTATGGCTATACCAAAGGATGGGATGTTAATCATTCCATCCTTTATTGTTACCTCTTTATCGCCGGTTACAAGAAAGGACTCAAGCTTTGTGTAGTCCTCTCCAAGTTTCTGGCTTACATCATTTTCTGAGGTGTTGATTACAATGAGAAGAGGCTCATAGCTGTTATCAGCCATATTTCTTGTAAATACAGAAACCGTATCAGGATTTGCATTGTCAAAGCCATCATATAGAGCAGTCTTTCCTCTTGCGATTACAGGGTAACTATGCCTTAGCTTAATTGCTCTCTTAAAATAATTGTAAATGGAAGTCTCATCATCGCTTTGGTCTTCTAAGGTGCCGTACATCATTTCAAACTCATCCATGTCCTTAGGCCCTTTACACATGCCTTCAGCATTTGCATCCTTTGACCACTGCATAGGAGCTCTCTTGTTTTCATCTTTTCCAGAGCCCTTCATTCCAAGCTCCTCTCCGTAATATATGAAGGCATTGCCGCTCATAAGCAGGTTCATTGCCCCTGCGAGCTTAATCATATCAACTCTTCTCTCTCCTGAGTAGTAGCCCGCAGAACGAGGTATATCGTGGTTTGTATAAAATGGTGCATTTACATAATGTGGATTATTTCCTGAAAAAAGCTCATCCTCTCTAATCATCCTCTCTGCAAAGCTGCTTGCAGGTGCCACGCCCTTAAGTATCTTGGCTATGACTCCATCACTTCCTGAGAATTCAAAGTCAAAGAAGCTGTCAACGCCACTCTTGTAATAAGCTCCGTACTCACTCTCTGTGGACCAGGCTTCACCAACTATATAGGCATCAGGCTTAATTTCCTTAACTGTTTTATTGAGCCAGGTAAGAATTTCCGTATTTTTTGTTACACTTCCTGTCACATAGTAGGTAACTGCATCCAACCTAAAGCCGTCTACACCTAGACCAAGCCAGAATTTGAAAATGTCCTTAAACTCATTTCTAACTGCTTCATTTTCAAGGTTGAAGTCAGGCATTTTAGGACTGAATCTAGCCTCATAGTACCAATCTGTTCCCTCTATAGGAGCATAGCCCTCCTGCTTCTTTTTGGTAAAGTTATAATAATTAGCATAAGGACAGGTATTAAAGTCAGGTTCTTCGCCTTTTTTAAGGCCTTTTATATAGTTTACGGCTTCTACAAACCAAGGATGCTCCGAAGAGGAATGGTTCATAACCAAATCAAAAATCACCTTTATATTTCTCTTGTGACAATCATCAAGAAGAGCCTTGAAGTCCTCAAGAGTACCAAAATCCTTATCTATATTTTTATAGTCCATAACATCATACTTATGATAGGACAGAGAAGGGGAAACAGGGGTGAGCCAGATTTCATTTGCAAGGAGGGAAGTGCCTTTCTCAGCCTTTCCGTCATTGATGTAGTCAAGCTTCTTTCTTATACCTTCAAGGTCTCCTATTCCATCTCCATTGCTGTCATAGAAGGATGAGACGAAGATTTGATAGGTAACGCGGTAATTATCATCTATGAGCTTAATAGGAGTGCCCACCGAAGAAGCATTGCAGGCTGTGAGCGAAAAAGTGAGTGGGAGAGTGGCTGCAAGTGGCTTAATGATTTTATTCAATTTCATTTTCATATCCTCCTCTTTGTGGTATCTCTCCATTGTAGACGATATAAAGAAAACTGTAAAGTTAAAGTAGGAAAAAATTAAAACTTTCACTATGGTTTTTAGTTATTAATTATGATATCATGGTAAATAGTGTGCCAAATACTTTTAACATACACATCATTTTATAAATATCCCGGGAGGCTTTATGAAATTTAACAAGGATTTACTGGAAAAAAGGTGGGTTGCCTATACTTTAGCTACCTGCTCTGCAGTGATTTTATATTTTCTGCTTTCAAATGTTTCCGATATCTTTAATGGACTAAGGGTTGTATATAAGGTGCTAAGCCCCCTGATTACAGGACTTATCATAGCCTATGTCATTGATCCCTTCGTTACTTTTTTACAGAGGACTGTATTTGCAAATGTAAAAAATGAACACACGAGGAAGAAGCTTTCGGTAACTGTAGCCTTAGTTGGCATAGCCCTGCTTATAATTCTCCTTATGTTTGCGCTTATCCCGCAGATTGTCGTTAGTATTAAAACACTGTTTAGCAACATGGATGAGTACATAAGGTCACTTCAGGGATTCTTACAGGCTGCAAGTGTGGAAGCTGCAACAAGAGGAATAGACATAAGCGGGATAACCAGATTCAGTGATGATATATTAAATGTAGTGGGGAAGAAGATACCTGAGAACTTTAACGGAATAGTAACTACATCCCTAAGTATAAGCAAGGCAATTTTTGATTTATTTATAGCAATGTTTCTTGCCATATATTTTCTGGCTGATAAAGAAAGACTTAAGGGCAGCTTTGACAGGCTGTTAAAGCGTCTTATGAAAGCAGATAGATACAAGGCTTTCGCAGGATTCTGGGCAAGGTGCAACGGCATACTTATAAGATACATTGCCTTTGATATAATTGATGGTGTGATAGTAGGAGTAGCAAACTTTATATTTATGTCGGTAGCAGGCATACCTTATTCTGTGCTGATTTCCGTTCTTGTGGGAGTAACCAACCTGGCACCGACATTTGGCCCTATAGTTGGAGGTATACTTGGAGGCTTCATTCTTGTGCTTGTTAACCCTCTTCAAGCACTGTGGTTCATCATATTTACCATTATACTTCAGACTATAGACGGCTACGTCCTTAAGCCAAAGCTCTTTGGTGGAAGCCTTGGAGTGCCGGGGGTATGGATACTTGTATCTATTGTAATTGGCGGAAGGGTTTTTGGAGTTGCAGGCATACTGCTTTCCATACCTTTTGCTGCTATAGTTGACTTCATCTACCATGATATGATATTTAGAGAAGCAAGAAAAAATGAAGAAATGGACAAGCAGTTAAAAGAGAAAAAATTAAAAAGTAAATAAAAGAGCGTTACTAAAATCAACTGTCAGCCGTAGGTATAGATTACTGCTGGCAGTTCTTTTAAATCCAAAGTAAGGAAAATTACAATAGATATGTCGGACTGCTGCAGATAAATTCTCTTGTAATAACTCTTAACTGCAAGCCACGTACGAGATGATGGTTTACAAGTATAACCTCATGCATAATGCACAATAAAACAATTATTTAAGACAATAAAATAGTGCAATATTTTAGTTTATTTTTTCTTGCATTTTCCTGTGATTTAGTATATAATGTTCCTTGCGTTCAACAAAAGCGTGCGCGTCTTTAGCTCAGCTGGTAGAGCACCTGACTCTTAATCAGGGTGTCCAGGGTTCGAGCCCCTGAAGACGCACTAAAGAGGTCCTTGTTTGACAGAAAGCTGTCGGGTAGGGGCTTTTTTGTTTTTAAAATAAATCTTTCTCTCACTTACAGTCCCATCTTGACAGGCAATAGGTTCTATTCTATACTTTAGTAGTTACAAGTAAATTCACAAAGCAGAGTAGGAAATTTAGCGTAAAGTGTCCATCAGACGGGGAGTTGCTGACGGAACGAAGGGGAAGTCCCGCGGTGAAATTTCCGCATCCCGCTGTTACATTAGAGAAGTACCGGACTCTTTTGTAGTAAGGATAAACTGCAAAGGAGGTTAAAATGAACGAAAAAGAAAACTGCAAACCTTGCCGCATTGTATCAGAGCTTCAGGGAATTGTGAATTTTCCTGCCAATCTGGTGAAGGAAACCCTTGCCCTGCCAAAGACTTTTGGAGAATCAGCGAGAGAGTTTAAAAGTCTGCATACCGTTATTCTTTGCGGCCTTTTGGGGGCCTTAAGCATCATCCTTGGTATGCTTGCTTCCATTGATTTTGGCCCATTTAAGGTGACTTATGCCTGGATACCAAACCGCATAGTAGACTTTGCCTTTGGGCCTGTGGTTGGCGCCATCTACGGCGGAGTTATGGATGTGGTAAAGTTTATAATCAAGCCAAGTGGTACATTTAACCTGGCTTATACTGCAATGGCTGTATTTGCAGGGATAATATTCGGTGCAGTGCTTTATAAAAAGCCTGTCAGCTTTATGAGAATAGTATTTGCACAGAGCTTGGTTAAGATATTTATCAATGTGGGAATGGGTACCTACCTTATGGCATTTGAAAGAGGAAAGGCTCTTATGGAGTTACTCCCTGTAAGGCTTGTAAAGAACGTCATCATGATACCTCTTGACAGTATCATTTTGTTTGTTGTACTTACAGCCCTTATGAAGGTATTACCAAGACTTAAAAGTAACAGCCTTCACCAGGCTTAGTATATGCCGGATATTTAAAGCGTTGTCAAATGATTTGGCACACGAAGCCTTATAATATAGATTAGTCATCAGTTGGAGGGACTATGGATAACGAGAAGAAATTAGTTGTTGTGGCACTTGGAAGAAATGCGTTTGGGAAAACAATCCCTAAGCAGAAAGAGAATGTAAGGCTTGCTGCGGAGAGGATAGCTGAGATTGTGGAAGCCGGCTACAGGGTTGTAGTTACACATAGTAACGGGGAGCAGATAGGTATGCTTCATACGGCAATGACTGAGTATTCAAGGCTTGAGCCGGAGTTTTCGGTTGCTCCTATGTCGGTCTGCGGCGCTCTAAGCCAGGGCTATATTGGTTATGACTTACAAAATAGTATCAGAGAAGAGCTGCTTAACAGAGGTATATACAAGACTGTATGCACTATTATAACTCAGGTAAGAGTTGACCCTTTTGATAAGGCATTTACCAATCCTACCAAGGTTATAGGCAGGTATATGAACCGTGAGGAGGCTGATGCAGAGATAAACAAGGGTAACTTTGTGGTAGAAGAGGAAAAGGGATTTAGAAGAGTTATTCCTTCTCCACGCCCTATCGACATCTATGAAATAGATGCTATCAGGACTCTTTCTGAGGCTGACCAGGTGGTTATAGCCTGTGGTGGCGGCGGTATTCCGGTTATGCAGCAGGGAACTGCCCTAAAGGGTGCAAGTGCTATTATAGAAAAGGATTTTACTGCGGCCAGGCTTGGAGAAATGCTTGGCGCTGATGAAATCATCTTCCTTACCAACAAGGATAATCTGATTGTCCATAAGGGAAGCCCTGATGAGATGCCGCTATCTGAGATTACTATCAGTGAGGCAAGAAAGTATATGGAAGAGGGCAACTTCGAGCCGGGACTGGACCTTGCTAAGATAGAGGCGGCAGTCGAATTCGTTGCTACAGGAAAAGGCAAAAGAGCTATAATCACATCAATGGACAAAGTTCTCCTTGGAATCAAGGGAAGAGCAGGAACTATAATATGCGGAAATGATAATTAAATGAATAAAACATCCGGTCTAATCAGCTGATAAAGACCGGATGTTTTTTAATAAATCAATGAAGGTCATCAATTTGCAAATTAACATCTTTAGCTACCGCATTGGCATCGGTATTGCATTTGGTAAGAACCTTTTTTATATCATTTCCTCTTGCAATAGCTTGAAGAGCACTGCTCCAAAGGGAGCGTACCTTTGTCCAACCGGGAGTGACCTGATAATAATCTCCCATAGAAGGCATAAAATCAGTTAAAAACATATGCATTTTCTCACCAATATCAGTATTATCATAAAGTCCCTTAAGCTCTTTGTGAACTGGAAACGCACGGCTTGCCTTTACAGCCTTTCTTACACCGCTTGGATCATTTGCCATATAGTCAATAAAGATTTTAGCTGCCCTTATCTTGTTTTCATCTTTGTTATTGAAGATACCAAATCCCCATATTCCACTTGAAAGCTTGGATATACCATTTGGAGAAGGGAACTTCATTGGGATAATTTCATCATCTGTATTAACCTTACTATCTGTTGACACGCTGGAATCAAGCTGCATAGATGGATTCCAGCAAATGCTCATGGCAAGTTCACTCTGACGGAATCTTGCATTTTCACCAAGGCTATCCAGCTGAGGGTCGATATTAATGCCATTACAGGAAGTAAGCTCTGTAAGAGCCTTAATGTTATTTGCAGAGTTGATGGTATACTGCCTGTGCGTTTTATCTGTAAAGGAACCATCATAAAGATTGGTAACAAATGCACGTGTACCCTGGTCTCCGCTCTGGCTTGCGCAGTAAATGCTTAGGACATCATCGTGGCCTGAATTATATATAGCATTTACAGCCTTAAAAAAGTTCTCCGTTGTCCAACTGTGATTAGTAAGATTGACATATTGGAGTGCATTTGCCTCTGCAAAAATACGTTTGTTTATTGCCATACAGTGTGTCACAACGCAGAGAGGGTATTCGTAGTACTTTCCATCATTAGAACGACAGGCGTAAGTGACGTTATCATAGATGTCTTTTGAGGCGTCAGTATACATATCACTGAGGTCGACCATAAGACCTCTCGCACCCCAGTTGGCTACAAGCCTTTCGGGCCCCTCAAGTACAATATCCGGGGTTCTTCCGTATCTTATAGCCTCTTCTATCTCTCTGTCACCTGTATTGTAGAATAAGTACTTTACTTTTACCTTGATTTCAGGGTGAGATGCAGTAAAATCATTAATAAGCTTGGTTACAGTCTCTTCATTACCCCAATCACCGACAGGATAAGTCCACAATTCTATCTCAGCCTCATCTACTATAGGCCTTGCTACATTACGTGAACAAGACGTAGTGGAAAGGAGGACACAAAAAATGAGAGACAGACATAACAAAGTTTTCTTTTTCATATAATCTACCACACTATCTATCATTATTTAAACCTATAGTTAAGTATAACAATGTAGAATGCTTTTTTCAAGATTTAAAGTATTGAAGGTCAAAAAAGGTTCTGATAAAATACTATATAAAGTCGTATCAAAGGAAAGGAAATGATTATGGATAAATACGTAGAAGCCTCTAGAAGGCTGATTGATTTTTTGGACAGTAACCCAAGTCCGTTTCATGTAGTAAATGCTTTGTCTAAAATGTATGAGAAGGCAGGGTTTAAGAGACTTTGCGAGAAAGACAAATTTGATGTGGTTAAAGGCGGTGATTACTATGTAACCAGAAATAACTCTGCCATCATAGCCTTTAGAGTACCAAAGGCAGACTTTAAGGGCTTTAATATAACCTCTGCACACAGTGATTCTCCTACATTTAAGATAAAGGCTAATGCAGAGATAAATGTAGAAAAGAACTTTGTAAAATTAAATGTCGAAAAATACGGTGGGATGCTTATGGCACCTTGGTTTGACAGACCTCTTGGAATAGCAGGCAGGGTAATGGTAAAGAATGGCAAGAAGATTGAGGAGAGACTTCTTCATATAGATAGAGATATTGTCATGATGCCAAACCTTGCTATTCATATGAACCGTGAGGCAAATGAGGGATATAAGTATAATGCTCAAATTGACACCCAGCCTATATTTGCAGAGATTGGTTCAAATGTCACCCTTTATGATATTGTGGCAAAAGAACTTGGCATTGCTAAGGAAGACATACTAGATACAGACCTTTTCTTATCAAACAGGGTTAAAGGTACTCTTTGGGGAGCTGATAATGAGTTTATAGCTGCAGGCAGGCTCGATGACCTTCAGTGCGCATTTGCAGGAGCTGAAAGCATAGTAGAAGCCAAAAACAAGAATAATATAGTAGTTCACTCGGTATTTGACAATGAAGAGGTAGGCTCAGGAACCAAGCAGGGGGCGGCTTCTACCTTCCTTAAGGATGTGCTCATACGTGTAAACAAGGCTCTTGGCGGGGATGAGGAAAGTTATCATCAGGCTGTGGCAAGGAGCTTTATGGTATCAGCTGACAATGCCCATTCTGTACATCCAAACTATACAGAAAAGGCTGACCCTTGCAACAGGCCTGTTGTTAACAAGGGAGTGGTTATCAAGTACAATGCTAACCAGAAATATACCACAGATGCAGTGTCGGGAGCTGTATTTAGAGAAATCTGCGCCGAGGCAAAGGTGCCTGTTCAGACCTTTGTCAACCGTTCAGATGCCGCAGGAGGCTCTACCCTTGGTAATATATCCAATACCCAGGTATCGCTCAATGCGGTAGACATAGGCATGGCACAGTGGGCTATGCATTCTCCTTATGAGAGCGGCGGCGTAAAGGATACCTACTATCTTGAGGCTGCCATGAAGCAGTTCTTTAAGACGGATATAAGTGCAAGGCTTGCATAAATAGGCTGAAAACATTAAAGTGTTGTAGAGCAGGGTAAATTATTTTACTCTGCTTTACTTTTGCTCAATATGAAATTACTCCGAAATTCCAAATCGCATATAAAACATCCTCATATGAATAATTTACTGAAAAACTAAACCTAAAATGTAGCAGTAAATGCGTGTAACATATCAAAAAGAGTGACCTATAAAACAGTGTTGCGAAAAAATAGATAGAAAAAATTGATAAACATTTGGATTTAATTTGCAATTCCTATGAATTGTTAAAAGATTAACATTTTTATTCGGCGTTATTTATAATTTTTTGGTATAAATAACTAAAAAAGCTTGCTTTTTATCTAAAAACATACTAAAATTTAAAAGCTAAACGGAGATAATTAGCATCTTAACTAATAATGAGGAGGGTATGTGAATGGGAACTTTAGCAATTTCAGTACCAATTTGCGCGGCGATTGCACTTGTTTTTGCCTTTGGTCTGGCAAAATGGATAGGAGGCCTGGACAGTGGAACGGATAGGATGAAGGAAATATCCGGCTACATCCACGAGGGAGCTATGGCCTTTCTTAAACGAGAGTACAAAACTATGGTGGTCGTTGTAGTTGTACTTTTTGTGCTAATCGGTGTGCTGCTTAACAGCTGGGTTACAGCCGTACTTTATGTGATAGGTGCACTGCTTTCAGTGCTTGCAGGCTACTTTGGTATGACAGTAGCAACAAAAGGAAATGTAAGGACTGCCAACGCAGCAAAAGACGGCGGTATGGTTAAGGCTCTTAAGGTAGCCTTCCGTTCAGGTGCTGTTATGGGACTTTGTGTAACAGGTCTTGGACTCTGTGGACTTGGAGTTATCTTTGTGGCAATGGGAGTAGATGCAGCAGATGTAATCACAGGCTTCGGTCTTGGTGCATCATCTATGGCACTTTTTGGACGTGTAGGCGGTGGTATCTATACCAAGGCAGCAGACGTAGGAGCAGACCTTGTAGGTAAGGTAGAGGCAGGCATCCCTGAGGATGATCCTAGAAACCCTGCAGTTATTGCGGACAACGTAGGCGACAATGTAGGTGACGTGGCAGGAATGGGCTCAGACCTTTTTGAATCCTATGTAGGCTCAATCATTTCAGCTATTACCTTAGCTGTAGTTATTCCAAAGATTACACCTCAGATAGGAGCAGAGTTTGCTCTTGACCCTTATATGGGCTCACTCTTCCCATTACTTCTTTCAGCTATAGGCATAATCGCCTCAATCCTTGGCATTATGTTCGTAAGAGGTAAAGAAGGGGGCAACCCTGCGTCAGCACTTAATGCAGGAACCTATGTGAGCGGTATCATAGTTATCGTTGCTTCATTTGTAATGAGCAAGATGCTCCTTAATACCTACAATCCTGCCATTGCTATAATAGCGGGACTTATAGTTGGTATAGCCATAGGAAAGCTAACAGAGATATATACCTCAGGAGATTATAAGCATGTTAAAAAGATAGCAGAGCAGTCACAGACAGGCTCAGCTACTACAATTATATCAGGACTTGGCGTAGGTATGATGTCTACACTTTGGCCTATTATCTGCGTTGCAGCAGGTATCCTTGTTGCCAATGCTTTTGCAGGACTTTACGGTATTGCGCTTGCAGCCGTAGGTATGCTTTCAACCACAGCCATGACAGTTGCGGTAGACGCTTACGGTCCTGTTTCTGATAATGCGGGCGGTATAGCTGAAATGTGTGAGCTTCCTCACGAGGTAAGAGAGATAACAGACAAGCTCGATGCTGTAGGCAATACCACAGCTGCTATAGGTAAAGGCTTTGCCATTGGTTCAGCGGCACTTACAGCGCTTGCTCTCTTTGCTTCCTATTCACAGGTGGCAAAGCTTGATTCAATAAGCCTTCTTGATCCTCTTGTAATAGCAGGTCTCTTTATAGGGGCTATGCTTCCTTTCCTCTTCTCAGCTATGACCATGAACTCTGTGGGCAGGGCTGCAAATGATATGATAGAGGAAGTTAGAAGGCAGTTTAGAGAGGACAAGGGCATAATGGAGGGCAAGTCTAAGCCTGATTATGCAAAATGCGTAGATATATCAACCAAGGCGGCACTTAAAGAGATGATACTTCCGGGACTTATGGCTATAGCGGCTCCTCTTGCTGTGGGTATAGTTATGGGAACTGAGGCTCTTGGTGGTATGCTTGCAGGAGCTCTCTCATCAGGTGTACTTCTTGCAATCATGATGAGTAATGCAGGTGGTGCTTGGGACAATGCTAAGAAATACATAGAAGAGGGACATTTTGGAGGAAAGGGAAGTGAGCCACACAAGGCAGCAGTAGTAGGTGATACAGTGGGAGATCCTTTCAAAGATACCTCAGGTCCTTCAATCAATATTCTTATTAAGCTTATGACTATAGTTGCAGTTGTATTTGCGCCTCTTTTTGTAGCTATAGGCGGCTTGCTTTAATTTGATTTTTATACCGGTTTAAGCTTGAAAAATGACGGCTCCGGTGCTAACATAAGCCTATAGATGTTGATAGGTGGTTGTTATATAAGGCATCTGTTTTAATAAAATTAAGGCAGGTGCCTTAAATTTTGCCTGACACTGATTTGTTGTAGGGCTGATGTGTTGTCTGATGGCTAAGTCACGCCTCCACTAATAAATGTCCAGACTCGCTCCGGTTTTTCTGGAAGATGCCGGGTTAAGTTTTTGAATGATGACGAAAAACCTAATGCGCTCGCTTTTTGGCAGTGACTCACACTTAGCAAATTGCGAAGCAATGAAGCTAAGTGTGTAAGTCCTGCCTATATAATAGCCGTCCACGAGTGACGAGTGCGTAGCACGATGTCAGAGTGGAAACGGCGAACTATGCGGCATTATTAGTTCCGGCTGTTTAACTGATAAGTCGGCAAAAACAAACACATCAGCCAAATGGGGCAGGTGGGGGAGTAGCTGTCTTTCATTTGGCATTTGAGTTATTATGTGTGTTAATTTAAGGTATCAGCTCCGAATGATAAATTCTAAGCGAGCGCATTAGGCGTAGCGAAGCGGATGCCGGAGCGAGTCTGAAATGTTATCATTCGGAGCGTCACTTAGGCTGGTTTATGTAATTCGACAACTTAGAATTGTAAATTACTAATATCGAGCAGTATTAGAAATATTTAATGAGTAGGTAAAGAGGCAAAAAATGGAAAATAAACTTATTAAAGAATTAAGAGAAGAAATATCAGAGAAAAAGGTACTCATTCTGGGCTTTGGAAGAGAAGGAAAGCTAAATCTTGAGGTAGTGGCAAGGGCAGGAGGAGTTAGTGAAATTGCCATTGCGGATCAGAATGATATCAATACTCAGGAAGCAAGGGATATAGTCACTAAAGCAGGAAGTAAGGACATCGATATAAGTACAATAACGGGAGATGGCTATCTTTCACATATTGATGAGTTTGACATAGTACTTAAAAGCCCCGGTGTAGTTCTTCCTAAGCCTTTTTCAGAGTACAAGGCACTTGTAACTTCTCAGGCTCAGTATTTCCTGAAGGTATATGGAGGACAGACTATAGGAGTGACAGGTACAAAGGGAAAGAGCACTACCACAACCCTCATCTACCACGAACTAAAGGAAAACGGCTTTGATACAGTTTTGGTTGGAAATATAGGTATACCTGCCTTTGGACTCATAGACGCGATAAAGGATGATACAAAGGTAGTATTTGAACTTTCCTGCCATCAGCTTGAATACGGTAAGTATTCTCCTCATATCGGTGTATATCTAAATGTCTTCCCTGAACACCTTGACCACTATGGCAGCTTTGAAAAGTACAGGGCTTCAAAGGAAAACATATACAGAAATCAAAAAGAGGGAGATAGGCTCTACTGCGGAACCGGGGTTATACCAAAGCAGGGTGAGGCTAAGTCCAAGGTAACTGTGGTTTATGACTTTAATAGAGATGATAAGAAGTTTGAAAATGACGAGCATGTCACTACATTTGTAGAAGGAGATTTCATATCCCACAAAACATTTACCTTTAGTATAAAAGAGCATGAAACAGCCTTAAGAGGCTTTCACAATTTCTTTGATATAGCTATAGCTTTCGCTGTCTGCACGGACCTTGGTGTAAGTATAGAAGGCTTTGAGGCTGCTCTAAGGACATATAAACCTCTCCCGCACCGCCTTGAATTCGTGGGGAATGTAGACGGGATAAAATTCTACGACGATTCCATTTCCACAATTCCTGCTACAGCGATAGAAGCGATGAATACCATAAGTGATACTGATACTATAATCATAGGAGGAATGGACAGAGGAATAGACTACGAGCCTCTTATAAAATACCTTGAAAAGTCTAAGGTTCCTAATATTATTCTTATGGAGACTACAGGGGCAAGGATTAGGGAGGAGATAAAGATGGGCTATATGGAGTTAAACAATTCAGACAGGCTTCATCTTGTGGACAATCTTTATGATGCAGTTAAGCTTGCAAAGAAGATAACTAAGAAGGGGAAATCCTGCATCATGAGTCCTGCTGCCGCAAGCTACGGCATATTTAAGAACTTTGAAGAAAGAGGAGAGACCTTTAAGAAGTATGTAAAAGAAGAAATTTCTCTAAAAAACGCAGAAAAAATTTAAAATAAAGAATTGATAATCGTGCTTTTTTGTTTTATCATGTGTTTTGCAGAGTCATAGGAGTTATTATGCGATGGCGCATCATAGAATGATGGTTGTTAACATTTAACATTGTAATGAGAAGATTGTGAATGCTTTTAGGGAATGCTCGGATTGTTGGGGAAAATAAATAATAAGGATTCAGGTACAAAATGAAAGAAAAGAAGAATCTTACACTGAATTATATATTTGTTCAGATTGGCATGTGGGCGATGTACGCTCCCCTTATGGGGTATACTTCAGTTTTCTTACTTGCAAAGAAATTTACCAATACAGAAGTTGGTATAATTTCAGGACTGGGCTGCGTGATATCCGCAGTATTACAGGCTTTGATATCTGCTTATGCGGATAAGGAGAATGCCAAGTCAGTTAAAACCCTTCTCACCATGATTGCGAGTTTCCAGCTTGTTCTAGCGGGTGTGCTTTTGGCACTTGGCAACCATCTCTTCTTAGTAGCCGGCATAGTATTTGGTGCACTTATCGCTATCATGCAGCTAATGGTGCCTCTTACTAACTCTCTTGCTATGGAAATGATGAACCAGGGGAAGGAGATTAATTACGGAGTTGCCAGAGGGACAGCCTCCTTGCTTTATGCGGTACTTGTGAACTCGATGGGAGCTTTTGTAAAAGATGATGACCTAAGCATAGTTCCTATTGCAACTATGATATCAGCCTCCATTCTGCTTGCGGGCACTGTTTTCTTTCCTTTTAAGAAGGCCAAAAGACACCGGGAAGCTGTGGAGGAGAGGACTTATGAGACTAAGCCTTTCTTAGTGAAGTACCCTAAACTTGCTATATTCTTAGTGGGAGCTGTTTGTGCCTACGTAGGACATAATCTTATTAATACATTTTTATACCAGATTGTTATGCTTAAGGGCGGAACTCACACCAATATGGGTGTATGCCTTGCTTTGGCAGCAGTATTTGAAATACCTGTTATGTTTGGTTTTGCCTTCCTTGTCACAAAGAGAGACAGCAGCACCTGGGTAAGGGTTGGTAGTGTAGGCATTATGTTTAAGATAATCCTCACTCTTATTGTACCTAATGTGATGAGCCTTTACTTTGTACAGGTCTGTCAGTTGTTTGGCTTTGCAACCTTTGTAGTGGCTACAGTTTATTATGCAAACCACGCTGTAGAGGAATGTGATAGAGTTAAGGGACAGGCTTATATGACTATGTCTAATACACTTGGAATAGTTTTTGCTTCTCTTCTTGGTGGAGCACTTATAGATATTCTTGGTACAAATGGGATGCTTGTGGTAGGCTCCATAATTTCAGTTGTAGGCTGTGTATTAGTCTTCATATCGACTACTAAGGAAAAGAAGGAGGCTATATAGAAAGATTGACAAAGTCTATCTGTTATAATATCATATTGATATTGTATACAAGTATACCGATGTGGAGGTTTTATGAAAAAAATACCGTTTGTAACATTAGATGAGGTAAAGGAAATAGTAAAGACCTACCCTACTCCTTTCCACATATATGATGAAAAGGGGATTAGGGAAAATGCTAGAAAGCTAAAAAAAGCTTTTGGCTGGAATAAGGGCTTTAAGGAGTACTTTGCAGTAAAGGCTACACCTAATCCATATATTTTAGATATTCTAAAAGAAGAGGGCTGTGGAACAGATTGTTCATCTCTTGCAGAACTTATGATGAGTGAGGCCTGTGGAATAACAGGAGAAAATATCATGTTTTCGTCAAATGTTACTCCTGCTGAAGAATATGTAAAGGCAAGAGAGCTTGGGGCTATCATCAATCTTGACGATATAACCCATATAGACTTTCTAAAAGACTGTGCAGGCATACCTGAGAAAATAAGCTGCCGTTACAATCCGGGCGGAGTATTCAAGGTAAGCAATGACATTATGGATAATCCAAATGATGCAAAGTATGGTATGACCAAAGCACAGATGTTTGAGGCATTTACCCGTCTTAAAGAGCTTGGCGTAAAGGAATTTGGCATACATTCATTCCTTGTAAGCAACACAGTAACCAATGACTATTACCCTATGCTTGCAACGGAACTTTTTAAGCTGGCTGTAGAGCTTAAGGAAAAATGTGATGTTCATATTGGCTTTATTAATCTTTCGGGAGGTGTGGGAGTTCCTTACAGACCTGAACAGGAGCCAAATGATATCTTTGTCATAGGTGAAGGAGTAAGAAAAGCCTTCGAAGAAATCCTTTTGCCAAATGGTATGGGGGATGTAAGTATATTTACAGAGCTTGGAAGATTTATGCTTGCTCCATACGGACATCTTGTAACTAAGGCTATACACGAGAAGCATATCTACAAAGAGTATATAGGTGTGGATGCCTGTGCGGCAAACCTTATGAGGCCTGCTATGTACGGAGCTTATCATCATATAACGGTGCTTGGTAAGGAAGATGAGAAGGAAGAGTTTAAGTATGATGTGACCGGCTCACTCTGTGAGAACAATGACAAGTTTGCGGTAGACAGGATGCTTCCTCATATTGATATGGGAGACTATCTGGTCATCCACGATACAGGGGCCCACGGATTTGCAATGGGCTACAACTACAATGGAAGGCTCAGATCGGCAGAGCTTTTAAGGACAGAGGCGGGGGGAGTTAAACTTATAAGAAGGGCTGAAACACCTGCTGATTATTTTGCTACCTTGGACTATCCGGGGCTTAGCAAAACAAAGTAAAAAAATTTTTCGTTTTTTGAGATTTTTAAAAGAAAAAGACTAAAGTAATGATAATTTTTGCCGATAAATAAATCAGAGATACTAATTGAACTTGGTTAGGAGATTTATTTATCGGTTAATTTATATCCAAACCAAAACAGATTAATGGAAGGTGATGTTATGAGAGTAGATAATTTTGGACAGATTTCAAACGCTTACAATGTTAGCAAGGCAAGAAAGCCTGAAGCCGTGGCTAAGACTGAGAGAGGCAGTGACACAGTTGAAATCTCTGATGCAGCTAAGACATTTCAGGTAGCAAGGACAGCGGTGAATTCTGCTTCTGATGTCCGTACTGACAAGGTTGCACAGCTTAAGTCTGCAATTGAGAACGGTACTTACTCTGTTTCTGCAAGAGATATAGCTGATAAACTTCTAGAGGGACGTTTTTAGAATAGAAGATGGCAAATAAATAATCGGAGGAACTATGGCGAGCTTAATTGAAGAACTAATCATGGTCCTAGGCGAAGAGGAAAGGATTTACAGTGAAATCATTCCTCTCGCTGAGAAAAAAACCCGAATAATTGTAAAAAATGACCTCCAGTCTTTAACCAGCATTACTGAGGAAGAGCAGGCTTTAGTGAGCAGAATCAGCAAACTGGAAAAGAAAAGACAGGAGGTCATTCGTAATATAGGCGTAGTTATGAATAAGAAGGAAAGTGAACTAAACTTCCTTTCCATCATCAATCTGATAAGAGGGCAGGAAAGAGAGCAGCAGGAGCTTAGGGTGATACACGATAAGCTTAAAAGCACTATTAGCCTTCTAGCTATGCTTAATGAGAGAAATCAGATGCTTATAAAGCAGTCGCTCGAAATGATTGATTTTGATATGAATCTGCTTCAGAGCCTGAGGACCTCTCCGGGAGTAGGACAGTATAATACATCCTCAGAAGTAGAACTTCAGGGTGAAAATAGCGGGATGTTTGATGCTAAGAGTTAATTACAGCAGGGAGATATAATATGAGTTTAATGACAAGCTTTGGCGTGGGAGTTTCTGGCCTTAACACGGCCCAGAATTCGCTTAACGCGACTGCACACAACTTAACCAACGTTGATACCAAGGGCTATGTGCGCCAGCAGGTGCTTACTGTTGATAAGGAATACGAGAGAACGGCGACACTTAGATATATGGACCAGACCGGCCACGGCTCTATCGTAGATAAAATCAGACAGCTAAGAGACAGGTTCTTAGATGATTCCTTTAGAAGGGAGAGCGGAAGACAGGGATTCTACAATGCACAGGCAGAAATAGTGACAGAAGTAGAAAATCTTTTTGGCGAGCTTCAGGGTACAACCTTCCAGAGCTCGATGCAAGATCTCTGGAAATCCGTTCAGGAGCTTCAGAAGGAGCCTGAGAGCGTGGTCGCAAGAACTTCTTTGGTTGAGACAGCGGGAACTTTTATAGAGCGTTGTCATACCATTACTACTCAGCTTAAAAGCTTAAGACAGGATATCAATCTTAAGATAGAAAACAACGTGAAGCGTATCAATGAGATTGGAGTAAGGCTTGATCAAATAAATGATGAAGTCCGCAAGGAAGAGGTCATCGGTCAGTCAGCAAACGACTACAGAGACGAGAGAAACAAGCTTCTTGATGAGCTTGGAAGCTATGTGAAGGTTAGCTACAAAGAAGTCAAAGACGGCTCTGTACTTGTAACAGTAGAGGGAACGCAGTTTGTAACCGAATTCGGAGTAAATGAGATAGGCCTTAAGACCACTGATGATGAACTTAAATTACACACTCCTGTGTGGAACTTTGATATAAATGATGATAAGGAACCAAGAGAAGTATTTAACTTTGACTTCCCTCCAACATCAGCAGCAGATACAGATATAGGTTCACTTAAGGGCCTCCTTCTTGCAAGGGGCAGGCAGGGAAGATATACAGACATTCCTGTACAGCCAAAGCCTGAGGACTATGAAGAGGGCGAAGATGACGAGCATTATATAAGTGCTATGAGAGCCTTTGAGCAGGCAAAGGTTAACTACAACAATACAGTAGCGCCTTCTCTTTTAACCAATACAGAGGCTCAGTTTGACCAGTTAATCCACGGTCTTACTACTATGATAAATGACATACTTGCACCTAACCTTACTGCAACCTGGACAGACGGAGGAGTTCCGGTGTGGAAGAATTCAGAAGGCAAGGTGCTTGAGGGAGATGAGATTCCTAATATAGATATTTCAGATCTCGAAGACTATAAGATAGAGGAGAAAGATGCCCTAGGCAATCCTACAGGAAGGTACAAGGTATCCATCCTCGATGTTAAGAATGCACCGGTGAGTGCAGATAAAACTAAAACACCGGGTAATGCACTCTTTGATAGAAAGAGCACGCCTCGTTATAAAGAGCTTGATGTGGAGATGGACGGCAAGAAGGTAATGCTCTACAACAGTGAGGACTATGATCCAAACTATGAGGGCTCTAAGTACTCGATGTTCTCTATGGGAGAAATTGAGGTAAATAAGCAGATAAGGGAAAATGTTTCTCTCATACCTTTAAGCTATAACACCAACACAGGCGATTACAGTATGGATATAGCGGCAAAGCTAAACAAAGTATGGGATGAAAAATTTGCTGTATTAAATCCAAATACACTTACTAAGAATACTTTTATGGAGTATTATACAGCTTTTACTTCTGAGGTAGCCAATACAGGCCACACCCTTAAAGCTATGGCTAAGAGCCAGGAAACCACAACCCAGAGTGTGGACAACCAGAGGCAGCAGGTGCTTGGGACCTCTTCAGATGAAGAGCTTACACATATGATTAAATTTCAACAGGCCTTTAATGCAGCATCCAGGTATATTACTGTTATAGATGAGATGCTTGAGCACGTTGTAACCAGACTTGGTTAAGGCCTATTCGTGAACAAATAGGAGAGATATATGCCATCAACATTTTTTGGATTGGATATAGGTACGTCAGGACTTCATACCTATCAGGCTGCGCTCAATACAACTGCGCACAATATAACTAACACAAGGACAGAAGGATACAGCCGCCAGCAGGTTAACCGTCAGGCAAAGGATCCTATTGCCATCGCACAGCGCTATGGTATGGTAGGAACAGGTGTTACTGCTAATAAGATTTCACAGGTAAGAGATGAGTATTATGACTTAAAATACCGCTCTGCCAATACGGTTAACGGAGAATATGAAACAAGGTCTTATTACTTAAACAACATCCAAAATTTCTTAAATGAAATAAAGGACGGTGGCTTCAATACCAACTTCAAGAACCTTTTTAATGGTATGTCAGAGGTTGAAAAAAATCCTACAAGTAAGTCTGCAAGGGCACAGATGGTAAACCAAGCCTATGCACTTACCGAGTATTTTAACAATGTATCTGAGAACTTAAAAAATACTCAGAATGAAGTTAACTTTGCTATTAAAAATACCGTAGATACCATTAATTCATACGGAGACCAGATTGCAACCCTTACCAAGCAGATAAACATGGTAGAGGTAAGCGGAGGCTTTGCAAACGACCTTCGTGACCAGAGAAATCTCCTTGTGGACAAGCTTTCCGAGCTTACAAGTGTAAGTGTTAAGGAGGAGAAAATCGGCGAGGCTCTTGATGGGAAGCTTGCGGGAGTTACTCATTATACAGTTAAGATAAATGGCGGTTATCTTGTAAATAACTACAGAGCCAATAAGCTTGATGTGGTGCCAAGAGATTATATAAGCAATATAAACGACGTAGAGGGACTATATGACGTGACCTGGTCAGACGGTCAGGGATTTAGCGCACATAACAGCCACCTGGGCGGTAAGCTTGGTGCCCTCTTTGAGATGCGTGACGGCAACAATATGGCGTCTCTTAGATGTCACGTAAAAGAGGCTTCAGAGGGCGATACAGAGATTACTCTTGAAGACACCAACATCAACAGCATTGAGGAAATGAACTTCCCTCCTAGAGGACGTATACAGTTAGGCAGCGAAGAGTATGAATATACAGGCTTTGACGTAAAGATTGAGAAAGACGAAGATACAGGAAAAGATAAATATAAATATATTTTTAAGCTAAAGGAAGATAAGCCTATCACTAAGGACATAAGCGAGGATTCAAAGGTGGTGGCAAAGATAGGCGAGCAGGTTAATTTTAAGGGAATTCCTTATTACCTGGACCAGTTAAATACCTTTGTAAGAAAGTTCTCCAAAGAATTTAATGAGGTGCATAAGACAGGCGTGGACCTTGACGGCAATCAGGGAGAAGACTTCTTTAATGGTATTGACAAGACCACAGGTGAGAACTACAAGTTCAAGGTGCCTGGAACTGAGGATGAAAGCGGCAACGAAATAACAGAGTTCTCTTCAGATGACGAGACATACTACAGGCTTGTTGCGCATAATTATTCCGTAACAAGGACATTTAAGGAAAATCCAAGCCTTATTGCCGCAGCAAGCACGATATCTGAGGGTATAGAGAATACAGATGTAATGAAGAAGCTTGAGAGTCTTCAGAGGGATAGAACCATGTTTGACCATGGTAAGCCTGAGGAATTCTACCAGTCACTTACATCTGATATAGGTGTAGGCGCAAAGACAGCAGAAACATTTGCAAAAAATCAGGATATGATGGTTAAGGCAATTAATAACCAAAGGCTCTCTATTTCCGGCGTTGACAGTGATGAAGAAGCAATGGATTTGGTTAAATTTAGAAATTGTTATAATCTTTCTGCTAAAGTAATTACAGTAATGAACGAAATATATAATAAGCTGATTAATGAAATGGCAGTTTAATTTCAAAGTGATAGTGATATAGAAAGGACTTAAGGCTATGATGAGAGTTACCAACCAGATAATGACCAACAATACTCTGGCTAACATAAATACTAACAAGCTCAATCTTATGGGTATAGAGGAACAGTATCAGACAGGAAAGAAGATACAGCGTCCTTCTGATGATCCGGTTGTGGCAGTCAGGGCACTAAAGCTTCGTAACAATCTTACTGAGATAAGGCAGTATTATAAGAAGAATGTTCCGGATGCAAAGAGCTGGCTGGAGGTAACTGAAAGTGCACTTACTCAGGTGACAGACATCTGCAAAACACTTCATGGCCTTGCCACTCAGGGCTCCCAGGACAGTCTTACTGCTGAGAACCGTGCAAGCATAATGAAGACAATGGCACAGTACAGACAGCAGATATACCAGGAGGGTGATGCGAACTACGCCGGAAGATATGTGTTTACGGGCTATAAGACAGATACAAGCCTTACATACCTTGAAAATGATAAGAGCAAGCAGTATACAATTACTGAAGAGTTTGATAAGACATCCATCAAAAACAGCCTTAGGACTTACGGCGGATTCTCCCTTAAGGACTATGAACCTGGCGGCACCAATGATTTTACCGAGCACGCAGAGAATATGGCAGTAAATTATATAAGGCTTTCATACAAGAACCTTGATACCGCCTCAGATGATTTTCCAAAGCTTACAGTGAAGGATGCCGATGGCAATGAAGATACCATTGATATAACGTCTACAAATGAAAATGGAGAGGTACTCACCTCTAAAGACTCAAAAGCTTATGAAAAGCCTGAGACAGGAGCAAAGTTCATAGCTGACACAGGAGA
Source organism: Catonella massiliensis (assembly GCF_016651435.1). Lineage (NCBI taxonomy): Bacteria > Bacillati > Bacillota > Clostridia > Lachnospirales > Lachnospiraceae > Catonella > Catonella massiliensis. The sequence continues at coordinate 280,777 of NZ_JAEPRJ010000001.1, forward strand.
GCTCATTCTTTCTGATGAAGCTTATGAAAATCTTAAGAGTGCAAAAAGCTTCAATGTAGTGTATAATAAGACTGAATTCCAAACTGGCGATGTTCGTCCTGAACACTATTTTGACTGCACAGCAACTCCTTTTGATGCGGACGGTAATCTTACAGAAGATGAAAGTAAGATAATCAACTACAAAAAGGAAGACCAGGATATAGAGTATGAGGTAAGCTTCAACCAGAGGCTTCAGATAAATACTCAGGCAAAGGATGCGCTTACTCAGGACCTTGGCAGAGAGCTTGACGGAATTCTTACAAGCATTGAGGATGTGAATCTGGTAGAAAGTAAAATCAAAGAGGTAGACAAGGTAATAGGCAATACTACAGACGAGAATGACCTCGCAAGCCTTAAGCAGCTTAAGGAGGCGATGAACACAGAGCTTACCCTTAAGAAAAAGGTTATGCAGGAGAGATTCTCCAAGTCCATTAACAGCATAAGGGACTATCAGGACGTAGTAAATAAGGCTATCGCAGACCTTGGTAGCCGCGATGCAAGACTTGACCTTACGGAAGAGAGACTTTCCGGTCAAACTGATGATTTTACCGACCTTATGTCAAATAATGAGAATGCGGATCTTGCCGAGACTATTATTAACTTTAATGCACAGAATGTCATATACAATGCATCTCTTCAGGCAGGTGCAAAGGTAGTGCAGAATTCATTATTGGACTTTTTAAGATAAACATTAACAATATAACCTAAATGAAAGAGGTGGAAAACATGCTTGTAAAGACAAGATTTTTTGGAGAAGTTGATATCGAAGATGAGAAAATCCTTACATTTGACAATGGGATTATGGGCTTCGAGGATATGAAACGCTGGACACTTATTTATGACATTGAAAAGGGTTCCGAGGGCCCTATTTCCTGGTTCCAGTCACTTGATATGGCAGAGCTTGCTCTTCCTGTAATCAACCCATATACAGTTACTGCAGTATATGAGCCTGTTGTTGAAGATGAGCTTCTTAAGCCACTCGGAGAATTTAAGGATGAAGAGCTTGTTACATTTTTAACTATTACTATTCCAAGTGAGGACCCTAGCAAGACAACTGCTAACTTCAGGGCTCCTATACTTATCAATCCTGTAAACCGCAAGGGAATACAGGTTATAGTAAATAACGAGGACTATCCTATTAAGTTTAGCATCTACGAATCAGTTCAGAAAATGAAGGCAGAGAAAAATAAGTAAGAGGAGGAATAGGAATGTTAGCTTTATCAAGGAAACCCGGTGAAAGTGTCATTATCGGAAATGACATTGAGCTTACCATCCTTGAAGTAAAGGGAGAACAGGTAAAAGTCGGAATCAAGGCTCCTAAGAGCGTTGCGATATATAGAAAAGAACTGTTCGAGCAGATACAGGAGTCTAATAGAGAGGCTTCCCATGCTTCAGAGAAGGGTATGAAGGATATAAACAAAATTTTCGAATAAAATACAGGAGGGGTTAAGTTTACTCCTGATACTGCCGATAAGACTTATAGAAAGCGTATTCTATGTTTTAAAACTATTTCAACATGCAAAGGATTGTATGATTTAAGTTTACATGGAGGTGAACAAATGAGTCTTAAAGTGATGCCTAATGCTGTAAGTCAGTCTGGCATCGAACTAAACGGCAATATTAGCTACCCCGCAAAAAGTGGGAGAGAGACTAAATTTGACATCGACGTAGCTATTACCGGTCGTGCCAAGAACGGTTATGTTGGACAGACTGACAACCAGGGAAACGAAAACGGGATTGCGGACTCAGAAGATGAGAACCGCATAAAGAGCGCAATTGACCAGGCGAATGAGAGGATTAAGCAGTCAAACGGTTACAGAAGGTTAGCTTTTTCGTATAACAAGGAAACCGGGAAGATTTCCATAAAGGTATATGATGAGATAACCAGAGAACTAATCAAAGAGATTCCGCCTGATAAAAACAAAAGTATACTTGAGAGAATACATGATTTGGCAGGTATAGTTGTTGACGAAAAAAGGTAAGGAGGAATTGATATGCCAATAAGACTTTCAGGAATTAACTCTGGCACGGATACTGATGCCATGATCAAGAAGATTATGGATGCGCAGAGAACCAGGTTAAACAAGGTTGAGGGAAAGAAGACCAAGCTTGAATGGAAACAGGAAAAGTGGAAAGAGCTTAATACCAAGCTTTATTCTCTTTATACCAATAAGATATCTGCGCTTAGATTCTCAAGTGCTTATACAACTAAGAAGACTTCAAGCACAAATGAAGGTGTAGTTAAGGTTACCGGTGAACCATCTGCTTCTGACGGAGCACATAAGATACAGGTTAAGCAGGTGGCTACATCCCAGAGTGTGACCGGTGCAAAGGTAACAGATATTGAAGATTTCAGTAAGGATTCAGTGCTTACAGACAATGGATTCGAGCTTGGTGAGGAGATTACATTCAAGGTAGGCGATAAGGAGCATACCTTAGAGGTAAACGGTGACACCACAGTTGGAGACTTCCTTAATGCAGCTAAGAAGGCTGGTATTAATGCAAGTCTTGATACCAAGCAGCAGAGAATTTACTTATCTTCAAAAGAGAGCGGCTTAGCCAATGCTTTTGAGATTAAGGAGTCTAAAAACGATGTGAGCATGACAAGTGGACTTGAAAAACTAGGTCTTTCAGGTTCAGGAGTTACCAAGCTTGATGCAAAGAATGCTATCTTTAGGGTAGACGGTACTGAGTACGAGACAGCTACAAACACCAACACCATTAACGGTCTTAATATAACCGTGTCAGGAACTACTGCTGACTATAACTTAGGTGATGCCGGAAAGAGTGTTTCAGTAAGTGCTACTACTGACGTAGACTCAGTATATAACAACTTCAAGGGCTTTATTAAAGAGTATAATTCTCTCTTAAAAGAGATGAATGAGCTCTACTATGCAGGTTCTTCAAGAGGATATTCTCCTCTTACAGCTGACCAGAAGAAGGACATGTCTGAAAAGGATGTTGAGAACTGGGAAAAGAAGATAAAGGATTCCCTTCTTAGAAGAGATGAGAAGCTTGGCAATGTACTTAATGGTATGAGGGAAGCTATGCAGACCTCAGTAAAAGTTGGAGCTGATTCAAACGGCGAAGGCGGAACCAAGTACAGCCTCGCAAGCTTTGGAGTTATGACCTCTTCTGATTATAAAGAAAAGGGACTGCTTCATATATTTGGAGATTCTGAGGACGGAGTATATTCTGCAAAGGAAGACAAGCTAAAGAAGGCTCTTACAGAGAATCCAGCTGAAACAGCAGAGGCTCTTCAGGGAATAATGAAAAATCTTTATGATAAGATGACGGATGCAATGAAGGGTACCAGCCTTTCATCTGCTATGACATTCTATAACGATAAAGAGATGGTACAGCTTTCTACTACATACAAGAAAGAATATACCACACTTGAAGACAAGCTAAATAAGATGGAAGACAAGTACTACAAGCAGTTCGCTGCTATGGAAAAAACTATGTCTACCATGAATTCCCAGAGTGCCAAGCTTCAGAGTATGCTTGGAAGATAATAAAAAGATTACGAAGAGATATCATGATTATGGTATCTCTTTTTGAATGCAAAGAGGGCGAAGCCACTGTAAGGTAAATAGTTTTGTTCGTATTCGTGATTTTAATATATAAAATCACAAATGGAAAAATATTATTTCACAAATTAAATTTTTAAAGCATCTAAAGTAAAGTTTGCTTTATCCGATATATACTTTGTAATTAGTAACAGACATACATTTGGAGGGAGTACGATGACAAACGCAGCTAGTCTTTATCAGGGAGCATCAATAAATACAGCTACGCCTGCTGAGCTTACACTTATGCTCTACAATGGAGCTATCAAGTTTTGTAACCAGGCAATGGCCGGCATTGAGGAGAAGAACGTAGAGAAGGCAAACAATAACCTGATTAAAGCGCAGAACATTATATGGGAGCTTCAGGGAACCCTGGACTTCAAATATAAGGTAGCCAAGGATTTTGATATCATTTACCAGCGCATATTAAGAAACCTGCTTATGGCTAACATCAGAAAGGATGCAGATAAGCTTAATGAAGCCCTTGAGGATATAAGAGGAATGAGGGACGTATGGGTAGAAGTAATGAAGGCGGCAAAGAATTCATAATGAATACAGAAGTGGGAAATTACTTAGAACTTATGGCTGATTCTCTGGTTAAGAAGGGAAAGAAACTTGAAGAGGTGCTTGAACTTACAAAGGCACAAGAAACCCTGCTTAGCAAAGAGGAATTTGATGAAGAGAATTTTGACAATCTCATAAACAAAAAAAGTGCGTTGATTGAAGAGATAAATAAGCTTGATGAAGGCTTTGAGCTTACTTATAACAGAGTAAGGGAAATGATTAAGGAGAATCCTGAGTCCTATAAAGACAAGATAGAGAAGCTTCAGAATTCAATCAGAACACTTGTAGATAAGGGAGTGGAGATAGAAGCCTGCGAAAGAAGAAACCAGATTAAGTTCGATCTTAAGGTTTCTAAAGGTAAGGACAAGATTCGAAGCTATAACCTAAACAGCAATGCAGTCACAAAATACTACAGCAATATGAATGGTAGTGTGGATGGCACAACATATTTCGTGGACAAAAAAAAATAATTATAAAATACTAAAGTTTTTGAAAACGATGTCGATATATATTGTGAAGGTAAAACTTAAGGCTAATCAAAAGGAGTGTACGGCCTTAAAGAGAGGCCAAAAGTTTTATAACTATATTATATTAACTATTCAGCAAGGAAGCTGAATACAAATTCAAGGAGGAAAATTATTATGGTAGTACAGCACAATCTTACAGCAATGAACTCAAACAGACAGCTTGGTATCACAAGCGGATTACAGGCAAAATCATCTGAGAAACTTTCATCAGGTTACAAGATCAACAGAGCAGCAGACGATGCAGCAGGTCTTTCAATATCTGAGAAGATGAGAAGCCAGGTTAGAGGTCTTAACAGATCTTCAGCTAACGCACAGGATGGTATATCACTTATCCAGGTAGCAGAAGGTGCTCTTAACGAGACACACTCTATCCTTCAGAGAATGAACGAGCTCGCAGTTCAGGCAGCGAACGATACCAATACTGAGGACGACAGAGGCGCAATCCAGAAGGAAGTAACAGCTCTTACATCTGAAATTGACCGTATCAAAGATACAACAGCGTTCAATACACAGAACCTTCTCGATGGTGACTTTACTGACAAGAAGATCCACGTAGGTGCTCTTAAGGATCAGACAATTGAAATCAGCATCGGTGCTATGGATGCAGACACAATTGGTGCAGGTGGTCAGGACCTTACAACTCAGGATGGAGCAGAGTCTGCAATCGAGGCATTCCAGGGAGCAATTAAAGTTGTTTCTGATCAGAGATCAGACCTTGGTGCTCTTCAGAACCGTCTTGAGCATACAGTACTCAACCTTGACAACGTATCTGAGAATACACAGGCAGCTGAGTCACGTATCCGTGATACAGATGTTCCTACAGAAATGGTTAACTTCAGCAAGAACAACATTCTTGCTCAGGCAGGACAGTCAATGCTTGCACAGGCTAACCAGTCTACTCAGGGTGTTCTTTCATTGCTTAGATAATCTTAAGGTACGCATAATGAGAAAGGCCGCTAGAGATAGCGGTCTTTTTTTATTTGACAGGAAATTTCTCCGAAATTACCTGTCAAACAAAAAACTCTCCGAGGGATGCACAGCTCGCGGCAGGGGAATTTGCCTTACGGCACCGCTCGCGCGCGAAGTGTGTGCGAGCACACACTTTTTTATGTTACATCTTGGTTACAAAATACGAAATTTTTGAAATTTTTAAATTGCATATTGCAAGAATTGTAACTGCATGTTAGAATTATAAAAGAAGGGTATTCACAAATGCTGAAACACCCCATTAAAAGTATAGAATAATAGATGATTTATTGCAGTAAAAGGATTTTACAAATATTTTTTTAAAATATTAAATTATCTATTAAGTTTTTGGATTCCACCGCCGATATATATTATGTGAGGAAGAGAATACAGAGCTTACGGCCGGGGCCTAGTTGAAGCCTCACTTACAAAATAACAAAAATAGCGGCAAGGAAGCCGATAGTTAATTCAAGGAGGAAAATTATTATGGTAGTACAGCACAATCTTACAGCAATGAACTCAAACAGACAGCTTGGTATCACAAGCTCATTACAGGCAAAATCATCTGAGAAACTTTCATCAGGTTACAAGATCAACAGAGCAGCAGACGATGCAGCAGGTCTTTCAATATCTGAGAAGATGAGAAGCCAGGTTAGAGGTCTTAACAGATCTTCAGCTAACGCACAGGATGGTATATCACTTATCCAGGTAGCAGAAGGTGCTCTTAACGAGACACACTCTATCCTTCAGAGAATGAACGAACTCGCAGTTCAGGCAGCGAACGATACCAATACTGAGGACGACAGAGGTGCAATCCAGAAGGAAGTAACAGCTCTTACATCTGAAATTGACCGTATCAAAGATACAACAGCGTTCAATACACAGAACCTTCTCGATGGTGACTTTACTGACAAGAAGATCCACGTAGGTGCTCTTAAGGATCAGACAATTGAAATCAGCATCGGTGCTATGGATGCAGACACAATTGGTGCAGGTGGTCAGGACCTTACAACTCAGGATGGCGCAGAGTCTGCAATCGAGGCATTCCAGGGAGCAATTAAAGTTGTTTCTGATCAGAGATCAGACCTTGGTGCTCTTCAGAACCGTCTTGAGCATACAGTACTCAACCTTGACAACGTATCTGAGAATACACAGGCAGCTGAGTCACGTATCCGTGATACAGATGTTCCTACAGAAATGGTTAACTTCAGCAAGAACAACATTCTTGCTCAGGCAGGACAGTCAATGCTTGCACAGGCTAACCAGTCTACTCAGGGTGTTCTTTCATTGCTTAGATAATACTAAGTTATGCATAATAATCAGGACCGCTAGAAATAGCGGTCTTTTTATGTGTGCGGAAGATTTTCTTGTTGTACAGCATGTCTGATAGTCTGTGTGAAAGCACAGTCCTTTTTTATTTATAGAAATTCAAGTTAATATTATATTTGAATAAAACCGTGTTGAAAGAATGAAAACAGAGTGGTAGAATATTCCTTGGAGAGTATCTGTGGCAAAATAAAAACTCCCTAAGTATAACTATACGAAGGGAGGGATGTGTATGACAGATTATGAAATCGTTATGATTTTTCTGGGGATATTAGCACTGCTGATGTCCTTCGGAGTTCTGCTTATAAACATTCTTACTTACCTTAAGAAAAAGTAAGATTTTATCTTGTCCGACATACAAGATAGGTGTGTCCTTAGGGACATCAGCACCAACTCTTAGGGAGTAAACCTGTTCACAGGTACTCTCTTCTCCAATAATATAGCATATTTTAGGGATAATTGCAAGGTGGATTAATGGCATAGCCCTAAAAGGCTATGGGAGCAAAATTGAAAGAAAAGGTGTAAAATCCAGCTCTTTGGATTAATATAAGAGGATTGAAAGGAGACAAAATGGCAGTAAAGAAGGCAGAAAAGAAGACGGATAAGAAGGCAGAGAAGAAGACTAAGGAGATAAGGCAGAGCGCTTGGGAAAAGTACGATAAGAAGGCACTTGACGCCTGCTTTGCACTTAGTGAGACATACAGACAGTTCATTTCTGACTGCAAAACAGAGAGAGAATGTGTGGATGAGTCAATCAGACAGGCAGAGAAAGCAGGATATAAGAATCTTGCTGACTTCATTGGAAAGAAGAAAAAGTTAAAAGCAGGCGACAAGGTCTATATGTCAAATATGGGCAGGGCAATTGCACTCTTTGTTATCGGCAAGAAGCCTATGGTGGAGGGCCTTAATATCCTCTGTGCCCATATAGACTCACCTAGAATAGATGCCAAGCAGGTGCCTCTTTATGAGGATACTGAAATTGCAATGCTTGATACACATTATTACGGCGGAATCAAGAAGTACCAGTGGGTAACACTTCCTCTTGCAATTCACGGCGTAGTTGTAAAGGAAGATGGAAAAGCCGTAAATATCTGTATCGGTGAGGAAGAAGAAGGTCCTGTAATCGGTATTACAGACCTACTCATCCATCTTTCGGCTGACCAGATGCAAAAGACAGCGGCCAAGGTGGTCGAGGGAGAAGACCTCAATGTAATGCTTGGAAGCATGCCTCTTAAGGGAGAAGAAAAAGAGGCTGTAAAGGCTAATATTCTTAAGATATTAAAGGACAAGTACGGAATAGAAGAAGAGGATTTTATTTCCGCAGACCTTGAAATAGTTCCTGCAGGAAAGGCTAAGCACTATGGTCTTGACAGCAGTATGATTATGGGCTATGGACAGGATGACAGGGTATGTGCTTATACTTCTCTTAAAGCTATTCTTGATGCACCTGCACCTTCTAAGACAGCCTGCTGTCTCCTTGTGGACAAGGAAGAAATAGGCAGCGTAGGTGCCACAGGTATGGAATCAAGATTCTTTGAAAATGTAGTGGCTGAGGTTATGAACCTTGTGGGAGAGTACAATGAGCTTGCTCTTAGAAGAGCTCTTGCCAATTCCCGTATGCTTTCATCAGATGTAAGTGCAGCCTTTGATCCAAACTACCCTGGGGTAAATGAGAAGAAGAATACCGCTTATTTTGGTAAAGGTATTGTATTTAATAAATATACAGGCTCTCGTGGTAAGAGTGGAAGCAATGAGGCTTCTGCAGAATACATGGCAGCTATAAGAAAGATAATGAAGGACAACAATGTTACCTTCCAGACCGCGGAGCTTGGCAAGGTAGACCAGGGCGGTGGCGGAACCATCGCCTACATAGCAGCTGCTTACAATATGGAGGTCATTGACTCGGGTGTTGCGGTTATGAATATGCATGCACCTTGGGAGATAAGCTGCAAGGCTGATATTTACGAGGCTTACCTTGGTTACAAGGCATTCTTAAAGGATGCATAATTTGCGGTATAACTGTGATTTGAATTGGGAATTTTCATTAATGCTTATTACAAGAAATAATGAGTGTAAAAGTTACACTTAAATTAGACTTAATTGTATAGAAGAACAGGTATGCAATCGGTAAAATAATAGGGCGGAGAAATAAAAAATAATCCACAAGCTAATATATTAGTGCTTATATGTAAGGCGCCGAATATGTTGCTTGTGGATTTGCTATGTAATTAAGATGATAAGACAAGTTAATTAATCATCATAGGTATTTGCTTTATTACATTGAATAATGTAGGGTTTTATGTTATATTTTTTATAGATTTTAATAACTACCTCGAAAGGAGCCATAAGTGAAAAAAGAATTAGTTGTAGTAATTGATTTTGGCGGACAGTACAACCAGCTGGTTGCAAGAAGAGTGCGTGAAGCCAATGTTTATTGTGAAATATATTCTTACAAGACAGAATTATCTAAGATAAAGGAAATGAACCCTAAGGGTATCATACTTACAGGAGGTCCTAGCAGTGTATACGAGGAAAATGCGGCTACCTGTGGAGAGGAGTTATTTAAGCTTGGCATCCCTGTGCTTGGACTTTGCTACGGTGCTCAGCTTATGAGCCATGTACTTGGTGGCAAGGTTGAAAAGGCAGAACATAGAGAGTATGGAAAGACAGAGACAGTCTTTGATACTTCTTCAAAGCTTTTTGCAGGAATACCTGAGAAGTCGGTAGTGTGGATGAGCCATTTTGACTATATTTCAAAGCTTGGAGATGGATTTAAGTCTATTGCCCACACTGCATCTACAGCCAATGCAGCCATTGAAAATGTAGAAGAAGGGCTTTATGGCATCCAGTTCCACCCTGAAGTTCTCCATACAGAGTACGGCAAAGAAATGCTTTCTAACTTCGTTCATAATATCTGTGGCTGCGTAGGCGACTGGAAGATGTCTGCATTTGTGGAAAACAGCGTAAAGGAAATCAAAGAAAGAGTTGGAGACGGGAAGGTGCTTTGTGCACTCTCAGGTGGAGTTGACTCCTCTGTGGCTGCAGTCCTTCTTTCAAAGGCAGTAGGTAAGCAGCTTACCTGCGTATTTGTAGACCATGGCTTACTTCGTAAAAATGAAGGAGACGAGGTAGAGGCTGTATTTGGGCCAAATGGCAGCTATGAGCTGAACTTTATAAGAGTAAATGCACAGCAGAGATTCTACGACAAGCTTGCAGGAGTTACTGAGCCTGAGGCTAAGCGTAAGATAATAGGTGAGGAATTCATCCGAGTATTTGAAGAAGAGGCTAAGAAAATAGGAACAGTTGACTACCTGGTACAGGGAACCATCTATCCTGACGTAGTAGAGAGCGGTGTAGGCGGTGAGTCTGTAGTCATCAAGTCACACCACAATGTAGGCGGACTTCCTGACTATGTGGACTTTAAGGAAATTATCGAGCCACTTCGCAATCTTTTCAAGGATGAGGTAAGAAAGGTAGGGCTTGAACTTGGCATACCTGAGCGTCTTGTATTCCGCCAGCCATTCCCAGGCCCAGGTCTTGGTATAAGAATAATAGGAGAGGTGACAGCAGAGAAGGTTAAGATAGTTCAGGATGCAGATGCAATCTACAGAGAAGAGATAGCCAATGCAGGCCTTGACAAGTCTATAGGACAGTACTTTGCAGCCCTCACCAATATGCGTTCAGTAGGCGTAATGGGTGATGAAAGAACCTACGACTATGCCATTGCTCTAAGAGCAGTAGATACCACCGACTTCATGACAGCCGAAGCCAGCGAGATACCTTGGGCAGTACTTCAGAAGGTAGTAAGCAGGATAATCAACGAGGTCAGGGGAGTTAACAGGGTACTGTATGATATCACAAGTAAACCTCCTGGAACGATAGAGCTCGAGTAGATAAAATTAAATATATTTATGTTAGCAACCTCCCATCATTTTGGTGGGAGGATTTTGTGGATATAGAGTCACAAATTCAAATTTGTCGAGCTGATGGATTTGTTTTCCACGCTAAGTTACGCCTCCACTAATAAATGTCCAGACTCGCTCCGGTTTTTCTGTAAGATGCAGTTGTAATATGGCTTTGTTGACGAAAAACCTGATGCGCTCGCTTAGGCATTATTAGTTCCGGCTATTTGATTGATAAGTCGTCACAAACAAACACATCAGCCACATGGGGGGGGGCAGGTGGTAGTGGCTACCTTTAATTTGGTAATCGGTTGTTATTTATATAAATTTAAGGTATCAGCTCCGAATGATAAATTCTAAGCGAGCGTATTAGGCGGAGCGAAGCGGAGGCCGGAGCGAGTCTGAAATGTTATCATTCGGAGCGTCACTGTGTGGTAAGATAACAGCAAAAACTGATAATGCCTAAGCGAGCGCGTTAGGCGTAGCGAAGCGGATGCCGGAGCGAGTCTGGACATTTATCAGTTTTTGCGTCTACTTTGTAACTTATTTTAGCCCTACAAATTAAAATTTAATGGAGGACTGTTGAATGATTTGGAATGCGAAGAACGGTACAATTCCTATTGGTAACACGAAAATGAGTTATGTTTCATTTGGTTTAGGAAAAAAAGTATTGATTCTTCTACCGGGTTTATCCGACGGATTAGCTACTGTGGACGGAAAAGCTCTTCTGCTGGCTATACCATATAAGTTGTTCTTCAAAGACTATACTTTGTTTATGTTCAGCAGAAAAAATAATCTGCCAGACAACTATTCAATTAAGGAAATGGCGGATGATCAGGCTGAGGCAATGAGAAAACTGAGTATTGAAAAAGCATCTGTCTTAGGTGTATCTGAAGGTGGAATGATAGCACAATATCTCGCAATCAATCACGCTGATTTGATAGATAGGCTCGTAATTGCAGTCTCTGCACCAAATGCTAATGATATAGTCCATTCTGTTGTTGAATCATGGATAGGCTTGGCAAAGCTACAGAACCATAAGCAACTGATGATTAATACAGCGGAAAAGAGCTATTCCGAAGCGTATCTAAAAAAGTATCGGAAAATATATCCTGTAATTGGATGGATTGGAAAGCCGAAGAACTATGATAGATTTTTGATTAATGCTAATGCGATATTGAATTTCGATTGCTTTAATGATCTTAAAAAAATTATTTGTCCGACGCTAATTATTGGAGGAGAGGCTGATCAAGTTGTCGGTCCAATGGCCTCTTATGAAATGCATGAGCAGATTAAGGGCAGTGAACTTTATATGTATAAAAAATTCGGACATGCTGCATATGAAGAAGCGAATGATTTTAACAAGCGTGTGTTTGAATTTTTAGTTAGTTAAATCCAAGCTTGTTTAAATTATCGAATAGTGTGAAAACAAAGCACATGACTTTAAGACCAAAAATCTTTCAGCTATGTGCTTTTTCTGTGCTTATTTTATATCTGGTGGAATCTTAGCGGATATACCTTTTCTATAAAACTTTACAGTGCTTTCTTTATGCCACTGCAGCCTCTGGATGGAGCGCATTACGCAGATATTCAGGTAGTCTTGATTCAAAATCAGCAGTAAAAGCAGTCAATTGCTCATCGTTTTGCTTCAAGATTACCTGAAGGATTGCCATCAAGGTATCCATCAGAATGCCAAGTGATCTGCTGAAAGTAATGTCTGCTATTTCATCGACAAGGAAGAAGAACAACTCGCCAAGGGTTCTCTGATTTTCATTTTGACGTCGTTCCATTGCAATTAACATATATCTGGTAAGCACAATAGCTATGTGGGCTGTTAGTGCAGCATAGGATAAGCTTGACATAATATAATTTATATGCTATTCTGTTACTAGATAAAACTCATAGAGCGTGAGTATAAAGAAAGCTCAATAGAAGATTTGGTCATAGAGCGTGACCAAGTAAAATAAAAGAAAAGCTCACTGAGAAGACAACTCCTGTTTACAGGGGTTGTTTTTATCATAGGAGAAAAGATGGCTAAGAAGAGGTTTGTATTTTTATCAAATGAATTTTATAGTATATATACTGCAACCGAATATCCAGAAATGGAGCAAAAGCATAACAGACCATATATTCAGGTTTGTGTTGAGATAGATGGTGTTCAATTTGCGATACCTTTGAGGTCTGGTATAAACCATCCCCATGTTTTGTGGACTGATAAAGCTAATCATTGCGGAGTTGATTTTTCAAAGGCGGTTGTAATTAAAAAGGAAAGCTATATTGATATGAATATAGAACCACATTTAAGACAGAAAGAGTTTGATGCTTTGCGAGGAAAAGACTACAAGATTAAGTGTAAAATGCAAAAGTACATTAAAAAATATAAAGAAGCAAAGCAGGATTTGAGTAAGCCTGTAAATCAGAGACTTGTACAGTATTCAACTCTCCAATATTTTGAAGAAGATTTGGATATTGATTAAATTTATGAAAAATATATCAGCTAATGTGTATAAAATAGCTAAAAGCCTGTGACGGGATATAAACGAGGCACGGGTTATTTCTGGGATAAAAGAGCAAAAACAGTGTGTACCAGACAGTACCAGAATGAAAAAAGGTTTTAATGTAGTGCAGAAAGGGATGTAATGTATGGAAAATGACCGATGTTCAGAAGAGCTCGAGTAGGAGAAGCAAATATGTTACTGTTATAAAACGCTTGGAAATACACGGATTTGGCGCTTTTGAAGTAGTAAAATTCTCTAAATGATACTGTTTTGATACTGAAAAGCTGAAAAGATAGGTTCAAAAGGGAGTTGTTGAATTGAGCGAGCTTTGCGAGCGATACTTATTGACCGAAGGGTAATAAGATAGGTACAAAGGTTAAAAGCCTTCCGTCTTTTATGGTGGGAGGCTTTTGTGGAAAATAGAGAATGGTAGATTAGAAGTTGTGGAGTATGAATGAATATAAGAATTAGAAAAATGACAGTCAGTGATTTGGAACCGCTTTACAAACTTTTGTCGAATTCGAAAGTAATGCAATATCTCGAAGCACCCTACACAAAAGAGCAGACCGAGCAATTCCTCTTTCGATCCGGTCTTTCTGAGACACCATTGATATACGCAGTTGAAAAAGATAACGACTTCATCGGATATGTGATTTATCATGATTACGATTCAGAGAGTGTCGAGATTGGATGGGTTTTAGAACCTTCCTTTTGGGGGCTAGGGATTGCATCTTGCTTGACATCAGGTATGATAGAAAAAGCTAGAAACTCAGGTAAACAGGTAGTGATTGAATGTGTACCTGAACAAAAAAGTAGTATTCGGATAGCTGAAAAATATGGATTTCAAAAGTGTGGTATTATCGATGGACTGATGATATATCGTTTGTAGAGGTAAATCCCTGTCTGTCGGGCTAATTCAGTAAATTATATAGTGAAAGCACATAACTTTAAGACCAAAAATCTTTCAGCTATGTGCTTTTCCTGTGCTTATTTTATATCTGGTGGAATCTTAGCGGATATACCTTTTCTATAAAACTTTACATTGATTTCTTTATGCCACTGGCGCCTCTGGATGGAGCGCATTACGCAGATATTCAGGTAGTCTTGCTTCAAAATCAGCAGTAAAAGCAGTCAATTGCTCATCACTGAGCTTCAAGATTACCTGAAGGCTTGCCATCAAGGTATCCATCAGGATGCCAAGTGATCTGCTGAAAGTAATGTCTGCTATTTCATCGACAAGGAAGAAGAACAGCTCGCCAAGGGTTCTCTGATCTTCATTTTGACGTTGCGCCATTGCAATTAACATATATCAGGTAAGCAAAATAGCTATGTGGGCTGTTAGTGCATCATAGGATAAGCTATGTTCCTTACACAAACAATTTTTGCAGGAATTGGATTCTCCTTTCCTACCATAGCACCGATAGTAAGCAGATACTTTGATTTGCCACGGCGCTTTTTGTTCCGGGAATAGCTCTCTTTGATATTTGTATCTTTTGCTGAAATGTCATTGCGGTATGCCATTTTATGCTCTATAATAGTAGATATTTTAGACGACAGTGCATATTTATTTGACAAAAAAGCTCCAGAAAGAGATAGTGCCAGTGAGAGGCTTGCCCGTACTGAACAGCTTATTGCTTCGGTAGAGAAGGATGGGGTAGAAGGGATTCAGACAGAAGTGGATAAGAACAGTCTGGATGATGGTTAAGTTATTTTATCAGACTTGAGGTATCATTTTGTGACTTCAAGTAAAAACATGGAGGTATTTATGGCAGAGGATAAAAATCTTGTCATAGTTCATAATAAAGAAATACAGAGTATGATTTATACCTTTAGGGGTAGTCAGGTAATGCTTGACAGTGACCTTGCTATGCTTTATCAGGTAGAAACTAAATATTTAAATAGGCAGAGAAATAGGAATGCTGAAAGATTTCCAGAAGATTTCTGTTTTCAGTTGTCAAAAGAAGAATATGAGATTTTGAGGTGCCAAAATGTCACCTCAAAAAATGAAAATGGTTCAGGTGGTAGAAGATATCTTCCTTATGTTTTTACAGAACAGGGAATTGCAATGCTTTCGTCAGTTCTTAAAAGTGAAGTAGCAGCTAAAGCAAGTATAAATATAATGAGAGCTTTTGTAGAAATGCGTAAGTTTCTTATATCAAATAATGAAATGTTTGCTCGTCTTGATAGAGT
This sequence comes from Catonella massiliensis, assembly GCF_016651435.1. Taxonomy (NCBI): domain Bacteria; kingdom Bacillati; phylum Bacillota; class Clostridia; order Lachnospirales; family Lachnospiraceae; genus Catonella; species Catonella massiliensis. Next base: position 296,358 of record NZ_JAEPRJ010000001.1, read on the forward strand.
TGAGTTAAAGCAATTGGAAACAGATAAGAAGTTGGAAGAAGTCTTTGACTATATAGCCACAACAAAAGAGGTGAAACAGAAAATCTTTTTTAACGGTCAGATATATGATGCGTTCAGCCTTATGGTGGAAATTGTAGAAAAGGCTGAAAAAGAGCTCATACTGATAGACAACTATGTGGATGTGAATACTCTAAATATCCTTAGCAAAAAAAGAAAGCAAGTTGATGTAATGATTGTCACATCAGGGAAAGGAAATCTTACGAAGAAGGATGTTACTAAGTTCAATTCACAGTACCCTAAGCTTACAGTGAAAATAAATGAAGATTTTCATGACAGATTTATTATCATAGATAGAACAGAGGTTTACCATGTAGGAGCATCTATCAAAGATGCTGGGAAGAAGAGCTTTGGAATTACGAAGTTAGAAGAGCAGGACTTGATAGACAGTCTTTTAGGTAAGGTGCGATAATATCGGGCATCAGCTCCGTTTTTGCGTTGCTCAGAGGCGCATTGCGAAGCAGCTAAGCCTATGAGCAATGCAAAAAGGTAGGAGCGTCACTTAGTAAGATAAAAATCAGAATTAAAAGACATGCTTGAAGGCTGTAGGTTGAAAATTCAAAATAGATAAGACATAATTAGTGTCATAATGTAAATGAATTAAGGGGAAAATGGAGGTATTATGGTAGGGGATAAAGCACTTGTTATGGTTGATAATAGGGAAATACAGAGTATGATTTACACATTTAGGGGTAGGCAGGTAATGATAGATAGTGACCTTACCAGGTTGTATCAGGTTAATACAGGACGCCTAAATAAGCAAGTAAAAAGAAACATTGATAGATTTCCAGTACAGTTTATGTTCCAATTAACTGCTGAGGAATATCAATTTTTGATATCGCAAAATGCGATATCAAACAAAGGTAGAGGTGGCAGGCGAAAACTTCCGTATGTTTTTACGGAGCAGGGTATAGCTATGCTTTCAGCAGTTCTTAATAGTGCAGTTGCAGTAGATATGAGTATTAAGATTATGAATAGCTTTGAAACAGCCGTTTTGTGATATTTGTGCTTGCAAAATGCTTGTAAAGTTTAGAAATGGGTCACCTGTAGAACAATTCTTTGGGTGATTTTTTTATTATATTGAAAATCCTCGCTCTTGCTGGATTGAGAACTTCAATTCAACATTGAAAGATAGACTAATTAGTAGTATACTATTTTTTGATATTGTTGCTAAGATAATGGCAATTTGGAGGACTGAAATGTATGTAAGCTATAAAAAACTTTGGAAGATGCTCATTGACTTGGATATGAGTAAAACAGAGTTGATTCAGAAATCAAAAATCACAACAAATGTAATGGCACATATGGGAAAAAATGAAGATATCCGTGTGGAGTCTTTAGTAAAAATATGTACAGCGCTTGGCTGTACTTTTGATTATATAGCAGAAATTATTCCTGATAAAAAGTAAAGGAGTTTTAATGCAATGACTGACAAGGAACTAAAAGAATTAAAAGACACTCTATGGCACTCTGCCGATGTTCTTCGTGCAAGTGCACATTTAGCAGCAAATAAATATGGTCAGCCTATTCTAGGACTTATCTTTCTGAGATATGCCGACATCTTATATAAACAACATAAAGAAGAAATTGAAGCAGAATACAACCGTCTTAAAGGTGGACGTATGGAAAAATCTATGAAAGAGATTTCCATCGAGAAATGTGGCTTCTATCTCCCTGAGTGTGCTTACTACGACTTTATAAACAATGCACCGGACGATGCAAACAAGGCTACTCTTGTAAAGAAAGCTATGGAAGCCATTGAGGATGAGAATCCTAAAATGGATGGTGTACTTCCAAAAGAAGTTTACGCACAGTTAGTACCGGAAGAAGAGCCGGAGCTTCTATCTAATATCGTACGTATTTTCAAAGATATTCCGGAAAATAGTACAATCGATATCTTCGGTGAAATCTATGAATATTTCTTAGGGAACTTCGCACTTGCAGAAGGTAAGGATGGAGGAACATTCTATACTCCTGCGACAGTTGTTAGATATATGGTTGAAGTATTGAATCCACAGCCGGGCGAAAAGAAATTCTTAGACCCGGCCTGCGGTTCCGGGGGTATGTTCGTTCAGGCTGCAAGATACATGCATGATCACAACGCCAGCGAAAGCGAGCAAATGAAGTTCCGTTGCTATGGTGTTGAGAAAGAGCCTGACACTGTTAAACTTGCTAAGATGAATTTGCTTCTCAACAATGTACGTGGCGATATCACAGAAGCCAACTCATTTTATTCTGATCCATATAATGCATTCGGACAATTCGATTATGTAATGGCAAATCCTCCATTCAACGTAGATGAAGTTGTTGTTGATAAGGTTTCTGATGATGCACGTTTCAACACATACGGGGTACCACGAAATAAGAGTAATTCAACAAAGAAAAAATCTGACAAGAAAGAAACTGTGCCTAACGCAAACTATTTGTGGATTGGCTACTTTGCCACTGCCTTAAATGAGAACGGTAAGGCAGCACTTGTTATGGCTAATTCTGCATCTGATGCATCCGGTTCAGAATATGATATTAGAAAGAAAATGATTGAAGAAGGAATCATCTCTCAGATGGTGACCCTTCCTTCTAATATGTTCTCATCAGTTACCCTTCCTGCAACTCTTTGGTTCTTTGATAAGCAGAAGCCAAATACTGAGAAGAAAAATCAAATCTTATTTATAGATGCAAGAAATGTATTTACACAGGTGGATCGTGCTCACAGAAAGTTCTCTGAGGAGCAGATTAAAAATCTTGGCGTTATCACAAAGCTTTATCACGGAGATACACAGGCACTTGTAGATTTGATTGATGAATACAAAATAGAACTTGCTGATGCACCGGAAACTTCTGATGACAAAGAAGTTCTTACAAAAACATATTGGCAATCACAGATTGACTGGTTGACAGAAAGATTCCCAGATGGTGTATATGCTGATGTTATCGGTCTTTGTAAGGTGGCACCGCTGCATGGTGAAGACGGTATCATTGATCAGGACTATTCTCTTAATGCAGGACGTTATGTCGGAGTAGTCATTGAAGATGATGGATTAACCGAGGAAGAGTTTAAGGAAGAAATGTTATCCTTGAACGCCGAGTTCACTTCATTAATTGCTGAGGCAAGAGAACTTGAAGAACTCATCGCAAATAATCTGAAAGGGTTACTGGGTGAGTGATATGGAGACAAGAGAAGTAAAATTAGGCGATATTGTTAAGTATAACAAAGGATATGCGTTCAAAAGCAGTGAATATACTGACGAAGGTGTAATGGTTGTTCGAGTAACGGATTTTACATTAGACTCTATTAGTGATGTTGATGCAGTATATTTAGCACCAGACGATAGGTATGATAAATTTATTCTGAAAACTAATGATATTTTAATTCAAACGGTAGGATCGTGGGAAAATAATCCCAATTCAATTGTTGGAAAAGTTGTAAGAGTACCGAACCAGTGTGATAGTGCATATCTCAACCAAAATATTGTTCGAATTATACCTAATAATGATTTTAATAATACATATTTATTTTATGCACTTAAGGCAAATCAATTCTCAACATACTGTGTTTTACGTGGACAAGGCGCAGCTAATCAAGCAAGTATTACCTTAGCTACTATTTTTAGATTTAAGTTCAAAGCACATAATTTTGCTGAACAAAAAAGGATTGCAGATATTCTGTCTGCCTACGACAACCTTATCGAAAACAACAACAAGCGTATCAAGTTGTTGGAGCAAATGGCAGAGAATTTATATAAAGAATGGTTTGTAAGATTTCGATTTCCGGGATATGAGGATGTGGAGTTTGAAAATGGAATTCCTAAGGGATGGAAAATTGAAAGCCTCTCAGATATTGCCAATATTATTATGGGACAAAGTCCTGAATCTGAAAACTATAATACTAATTGCATAGGATTGCCTTTTCATCAAGGCGTAGGAAGTTATGGCGATTTCTATCTAATTGATGGTGTCTATAGTACGAAAGGAAATCGCATTGCTGAGGCTAATAGTATTATTTTTAGTGTTCGAGCACCTGTTGGAAGAATCAACATAACATTAAATAAAATAATTTTAGGCAGAGGTGTGGCTGGCATTAATTCTGTAAAAGGATATAATGCATATTTGTTGTGGATGTTGAAGAACCGGTTTCAGCAGGAAGATATTATTGGTAATGGATCGATTTTTGCATCAGTCACAAAAAAAGAGTTATTTGGATTTAAAATGTTCATGCCAAATGAGGATCTTATACAAAAATTTGATTCTATTGCATCTGGGATAGAAAGTGTGATGCGAAATATCTCATTGATTAATAGTAATCTTAAGAAGCAACGAGACATGCTCTTACCACGCCTAATGAGTGGAAAGCTTGAAGTTTAAGGAGGGGTCCATATGCGTAATTTTATATCTGAAGACGATATAGAACAGGCTATACTTTCAAAATTAAAAGCTGAACCATTTCAATATGATATCCTCATTTGTGATGCTGATCCAAGCAAGCGTGATGATTTGAATGATGGCACAGGAAGGGATTTTAAGAAAGAATGTGTTCTTCCTGATGTTATGCTGTCTTCTCTTAAGCGTATTAATCCAACTATCGAAGAAGATAAAATTAAAGAGATAGTAAAGACATTAAGGCAAGATTATTCAGGAACGGACGTTGTAGATACTAACTACAAATTATACAGGCAAATTCGTAATAATATAAAAATCAGTATTCGCAGAAACGGAAAAGAGGACTTTGATTTTGTAAAATTGATAGACTTTGAACATCCGGAGAATAATACTTTCACAGCGGTATCGCAGATGTGGATTCAGGGGAAGGTCTACTACAGAAGACCGGATATCCTTATCTTCATCAATGGTATGCCTCTTGTGTTTATCGAACTAAAAAACAGCATTGTTAAGGTTGAAGAAGCCTACAACAAGAATCTGAAAGATTACATGCGAGACATTCCGAATCTCTTTGCATTTAATCAGATTTGTGTACTTTCAAATGGTTTGGAGACGAAGCTTGGTGCATTTAATGCAAGCTATGACTATTTCTTTGAATGGCTCAAGATTGACAGTGAAAAGGAAAAACCGGATAGAGAAGCTATTCTCTCGGCAGATAGTGTAAAGAACAGCTCAGTCAGATATTTTGTCGATGGTCTTCTTAACAAAGATAGATTGATTGACTATATTGAAAACTTTATTCTCTTTGAAAATCAGAGAATAAAGATTATCGCTAAGAACCATCAGTACTTAGGTGTAAATAACCTAATCGAATCAGTGGAAAACAGAAAAGAGCTTAATGGTAAGCTTGGTGTCTTCTGGCATACACAGGGTTCAGGTAAATCCTATTCTATGGTTATGTTTGCCCGTAAAGTGAAGCGTAAGATTCAAGGTAATTTCTCGTTTCTCGTTATTACAGACCGTGAGGATTTGGATACTCAGATTCATAAGAACTTCGTACGTACTGAGGTTATTGGTTCTAAAGAAGAATGCCAGCCTAAGGATAGTAAGCAGTTAAGAGAATTTCTAACTACTAATAAGGCTTTTATCTTTACTTTGATTCATAAGTTCAGATACGATAAGACAAAGAAATATCCCGTTCTTTCTACTCGTGACGATATTATTGTCCTTGTTGATGAAGCACATAGAACGCAGTATAAGGATTTGGCAGAGAATATGAGAACCGCACTTCCGAATGCTAATTTTGTTGCATTTACCGGAACGCCACTCCTTGGTACAAAACGTCTTACAAATCAGTGGTTTGGAGATTATGTATCAGAGTATAATTTTGCACAGTCTGTTGAAGACGGTTCTACAGTACCTTTATTCTATTCCAGACGAGTTCCGGAAGTTGGGCTTGAGAATGATTTCCTTGATGATGACATTGTGGACATTATCGAAGAAGAAAATTTAAACGAGGATGAAACACGTCTGTTAGAAAACGCATCTTCTCGTATTTTAGAGGTCATCAAGCGTGATGACAGACTGGATAAGGTTGCACAGGATATTGCCTATCACTTCCCAAGACGTGGATTCCTTGGAAAAGCTATGGTTATATCTGTCGATAAATATACTGCTGTCAAAATGTATGATAAGGTTCAGCATTACTGGGCTATAGAAAAGCAGAACATCATGAAAGAGCGAAATATAGCTTCTACTAAGGAAGAACGTGATCGGCTCACTTGTATTCTTGCTTATATGAATAAGGTTGAAATGGCTGTTATCATTTCAGAGGAAAATGATGAAGAAGCCAAGTTTGCAAAGCAGGGCTTACGGATATCTGAGCATCGTGCAAAGATGAAAGAAATCACACCAGATGGCAGAGATATTGAGGATAGATTCAAAGATCCTAATGATTCGTTGCAGCTCGTATTCGTGTGTGCGATGTGGCTGACAGGATTTGATGTAAAGAATCTTTCTACACTCTACTTGGACAAGCCGATGAAAGGTCATACCCTAATGCAGGCGATTGCTCATGCCAACAGAGTGTATCCGGGTAAAACTGCCGGTATCATTGTTGATTATGTCAACGTGTTTAAATACATGAAGAAGGCATTAACAGAATATGCCACCGGTGATGATGGAACAGAATTCCCGGCAAAGGATATTGACCAGCTAATAGGCTATATTGACGCTACTATTGAAGAGGCGGATTCCTTCCTAAGGTCAATGAGCATCGACCTAGAAAAGATAGTTGCTGATTCTAATATACTGGATAAACTGGATGCATTAAGAAGTGCTTATGACACTATCGTTGCCAAAGATGATAATAAAGAGAAGTTCAAAGTCATTCTCAATACTTTGACGAATCTCTATGAAGCATCAAAGCCGGAAATCTTTGAGAAAAATTGGAGCAGCGATAAGTTTGCACCGCTTGTGTATCTGCATGGTCTTTTTTATCACGCTATTGATGATGAAAAAATCGCTCGTGCAAGACAGAGAATGAATCAGGTACTGGATGGCAGTGTGACCGCAAATCGGGAATTTGTCAGCTATGTTCGTGAAGAACCACAGTATATGATTAAAGGTACAAAGGCAATTGATCTTTCTAAGGTAGATGTGGAACAGCTACGAAAAGAAATCAAACTTGCCAAGTATAAGGCTATTGAAATCAACGATTTGAAGGAGTTTATTGAGCAAGCACTCGAACAGATGCTTAATAAAAACTGTACAAGAACAAAATTTTCAGAAAGGTTCAAGCATATTATTGATTCCTATAATGCAGGTGGAACTGAAAACGAGGATTATTACGAGCAATTGGTAAAACTTCTTGAAGAACTTCGTAAGGAAGATAATCGTGCAAATACAGAAGGTCTTACAGAAGAAGAGCTGGAAATCTATGATTTGTTGATTGCAGGAAAGAAGTTGACACAAGCTGAGGAGCAAAATGTAAAGCTATCTGCTAAGAATCTGTATAGGAAATTGGTGGATAATCGCAGTAGCCTTCTAGTAGTAGATTGGTACAAAGATGAACAGCCATGTGCTAAGTTGAAACATGAGGTGGAGCTATCTCTGAATGATGATCTGCCTGAAAGCTATGATAAAGCAGCGTTTGATTCTAAGGTATCTCTGCTTATGAACCATTTTGTGGATATGGCAGTTCAGGGATATGGATGGATTGGAGTTGCATAGTACTTGGGAGACAGGATGTATTTATTAAGATATGCGTTTGCTTATGCGTTTGAATATAGCAGAATGTATCTGGATGTATTAGCTCAGATGGATGATGTTAATAATATTTCGGTAACATCAGTAGGATGTGGTTCGATGATAGATTATCGGCCATTGGTACATGCATTAGAAATGAAGCGTAAAATAGATTGTAGCATAAGATATGTTGGAATAGATAAAATTGACTGGAACTACAAAATTCGTCAAAGACAAAATGATGAATTACATTATTTAATTAGAAATGCGGCTGATTTTTTCACAAATAATAGTCGATTTATTTCCGATGTGTATTTTTTCCCGAAGTCAATTAGTGAGTTCTCTGATAGTGAACTGAATGTTATGGCAAATAGCTTATTATCAAAGAAGATACAGAAAGATAGATTTTTTGTTTGTATATCACTTAGGGAAGATCAGGGAAGTATGGATAGAGATATACAAAAAACAAAATGCTTAATCGAAGCGATAGGTAAGAATGGGTTTAAAACAAAATAGCCTTATACTCAATATACATATTTTGTTTGTGATAATGGCATTGTCACATTAGATAATGAGTTTAAGTATCCACCAGATGCATTGGAATTTGTGAAAAATCTAAATATAGAATGTGCGAATTATAAGATTCAAAAAATGAATTGCCAATCTGATTGTCAGAAATATTTAAGGAGATGGCCCATTTTAAAAGTAGGGCATATTAGATATCAGGTAATTATGTTTGAAAGGGTAGATTAGATGATATTAAGCGTAAGTAGAAGAACGGATATTCCTAATTATTATTCGGAATGGTTCTATAATAGAATAAAAGAAGGATTTTTATATGTTCGTAATCCTATGAATGCTCATCAGATAAGTGAAATAAAAATCACTCCAGATGTTGTAGATTGCATAGTGTTTTGGACAAAGAATCCGTTGCCAATGATAAAGAGAATAGACGAGATAAAAGATTATAATTATTATTTTCAATTTACATTAACTGGATACGGAAATGATGTTGAGGCTAATTTGCCAAGTAAAAAAACAAAAATGATACCGGTATTTCAAGAGTTATCTGAGAAAATTGGTAAACAAAAAGTGATTTGGAGATACGATCCTATATTTTTTTCTGATAGATATACGAAAGAATATCATTTGAAGGCATTTAAAAGTATTGCAGAGGCTTTAAATGGATATACAGAAAAGTGCGTGATTAGTTTTGTTGATATATATACTAAAAATAAAAAAAATATGGAAGGATTGTCAAGTTATGAATTAAATGATAATGAACTGAGAGAATTTGCCAAGGAATTAAGCAAAATGGCAGCGGATAATAATATTAAAATTGGAAGTTGTGCAGAAAAAATAAATTTGGACGATTGTGGTATAGTTCATAATTGTTGCATAGATAGAGAATTGATTGAAAAAATTATTGGATGTAAAATCAATGTTTCCAAAGATAAAAATCAGCGGATAGAATGCGGATGTGTTGAAAGTGTTGAAATAGGTGCTTATAATACATGTAAAAATGGATGTGCATATTGTTATGCTAATTATAGTTCAAAAAGCGTAGAAACAAATGCTGCCAAATATGATCCGTTGTCACCAATTCTATGTAGTCAAGTTCAAGAAGATGACAAAATATCGATTAGAAAAGTTGAATCATTAAAACAAGCACAGCTTAGTGTTTTTGATATGTGAGAGCAATATTACAGAGTATCTTTGGCTCCATTTTGGCTCTGAAAATTTGGTAGTGGCATAAAAACGAGAGCGATTTTTGAAAAATATGGATAATAAATTCATTAAAAATCATAGAAAAACAATCAGTTCAAGCTATCCATACCCGAACTGGAGTAATATTTCTGTAAATAAACATTTTAAGTTGTTTAAGCCTTCCATCATTTTGGTGGGAGGCTTTTGTAGAAATATTGTGTGGTAGATTTGAAGTTGTAGGGCTGATGTGTTTGTTTTATTACTTAGTCACGCCTTCGCTGATAAATGTATAGACTTGCTCCGGTTTTTCTGTAAGATGTTGTTATAATTTGGTGCTGTTGACGAAAAACCTAATGCGCTCGCTTTTTGGCAGTGACTCACGCTTAGCGAATTGCAAAGCAATAAAGCTAAGTGTGCTAGTCCTGCCTATATAATAGCCGTCCACGATTGACGAGTGCTTGCACGAAGTCAGAGTGGAAACAGTGAACCATGCGGTATTATCAGCTCCGGCTGTTTAATTGATGAATAATTGAAAACAAACGCATCAGCCACATAGGGGCAGGTAGTAGTGGCTGCCTTTAATTTGATATTCGAATTATTATTTTCATAAATCTATGGTGCCAGCTCCGAATGATAAATTCTAAGCGAGCGCGTTAGGCGTAGCAAAGCGGATGCCGGAGCAAGTCTGAAATGTTATCATTCGGAGCATCACTGAGGTCAGTTTGTCTAAACCATCAAACATTATAAAAACACATAACTTTAAGATAATAGAATCTTTTTGTAATGTGTTTTTTTGTACCTATTCAATGATAAAAATGTTATAATATGTATAATAACTTCATAGCATATAACTAATGGCAGAAAAAAATCATAATTAAAAGATTTACTTGAAGGCTGTAGGTGGAAATTCAAAATAAATGAACTGCACACATAAGGCGACATCAAAATAGGTAAGACCAACTTGCATTAGATTTCAAATGATTTAAGGGGAAAGTGGAGGTATTTATGGTAGGGGATAAAGCTCTTGTTATGGTTGATGATAGGAAAATACAGAGTATGATTTACACCTTTAGGGGTAGGCAGGTAATGATAGATAGAGATTTAGCATATCTTTATAATGTTGAAACTAAAGCATTAAATCAAGCAGTAAAAAGAAATATTAGTAGATTTCCTGAAAGCTTTAGGTTTCAAATAAGTGATGATGAGAAAGATGAACTGGTCACAAATTGTGACCTCAAGTTTAAGTGGTCATGGTGGCAGACGATATATGCCTTATGCTTAATCGCAATCGGAGGATTTTATGGAAACATATAAAATAGCACATTTTGGAACTTTCGATGCATCTGAACTGGACTCGGAAATTATAGCAATCTATAACAACGATTTAGAAGCATTGAAAAAACTGCTTGGTAAAAAAATCAACAAGATTATTAAAATAAAGGGAAAATATACCGAATCATTTACTCCGTTAGAAATGGCACTGTACTTAAACAAAAAGGATATAATCAAATACTTATATGAAAACAATGCTTCGTACAAAGGTAAATTCCACCCTAAGCCGATTGAAATTGCTCTAAGGTGTTGCGATGCCGAAACAGTTCTTATGTTTAAAAATGATTTGGAAAGTATGGACGAAGAGAAAAAAGCCGAACTATTGAAAACGATTTTTTGGGGAGATAATAAGGCAGAAAATATAGATGCTTTGGAGAGTCTTGGCATCACCATCTCTAAATACGGCGGGCTTATGTTAAGATATTCAGCTTTTAATAATGATATTGAAACGGTGAGGCTTTTTTTAGAAAAGGGAGCCGATGTAAATTATCACAAAGCGGACTCGGTTTTCTCCGATACAAGCACACCTATCATAAAAGCCGTGCTGTGCAATAATCTTGAAATTGTCCGTTTGCTTGCACAGCATGGAGCTGACATAAGCCTTGAAAATAAGCGAGGAGAAAGACCGTATTCCATCGCTGCTAAAAATGATAACAGAGAAATGATACAGCTTTTAGCAAAATACGAAACAAGAGATTTACACAGTATTGAAAGCAAGGATACTGTGCTAAAAAAGTATAAATTGCCGAATAGTTTGGTCGAATTTCTTAAAGGAGACAAACTAAAGATAGAAATTACAAATGACAAGTATTGCAAATTTATTCGTTTTTATCCTTATCAGTACACTGTAGAGATGAAATGGAAGAGAAAAAAAGTACTGTCATTGGTGGCAGAAGTTGATAATTACAGTGTTGTCGATATAGTTTGGCATCCTCATAAGCAAATGATTTGTGCTATTGACGAGGAACATGAGACTTTTACTCCCCTTGCCCCTTGGGAAGAGTTTTATATGAATATGGAAAAATATGTTGTGGCATACTTGAACGGAGAATATGAATAAAGAGAGTTTTTATCAATTCGGAATTTTTTCGAGTATGTGAAACTTTTTTGAATTTATCAGGACAAATGTCCATATAAATGTCCGGATAAATTCGGAACTTACCGAGGTAGAGCAAGTAATTTTTAACTTAATCCAGAATAATGATGGAATTTCGAAGGCTGAAATGGCTACAAGAATTGGAAAATCTGAAAAGACAGTTCAGAGGGTTATATCTTCACTGACAAAAAAACAAGCTATTGCAAGAGAAGGTTCTAATAAATCCGGTAAATGGATAGTAAATATATAGTAAATATATAATAAGCTTAATACTTTGAGTCAATATATAACATATATGAAATACTTAAGGAGCATTTTAAAATGAAGGCTGGAGAATTATGTGAAAAAGCCTGGAAGGAAGTAGTTTATTATATAAATTAAAGGAGGCTGTATGAAAGATTTTAATAAGTACAAATTATTAAGTGAAGGAAAGGCATTTGGAGATAGGGCTAAAATTGCCTTATTATTACTTGATAGCAGCACAGCTTATGAAGAGCTAAAAGATGAAGGAGCGCAAACCTCAGTTGCCGGGAGTTATGGCTGTATAGGTGGTGATCCGGCTTCAATACTTTAGCCAGTTCTTAAAAGTGAAATAGCAGATAAAGCAAGTATAAATATTGAGTACAAAAAAGGAAGTAAAAAGAGTGAAAATATTTATTATAGAAGATGAGATGACAATCAGGGAGGAACTAATCGAGCTTCTTCAAAAATATGGATATGAGTGTAGCAGCAGTGACGATTTTCGCCATATCTCAGAAGCTGCGCTTTCCTCAGGGGCAGACTTAATCCTCCTTGATATCAATCTGCCCTATCAGGACGGCTTTCAGGTATGCAGGGAAATAAGACAGAAATCAACGGTTCCCGTTATTGTTCTAACTAGCAGGAACAATGACTTTGACGAACTGATGAGTCTAAACACAGGAGCTGACGATTATATATCAAAGCCATATAATGCACAGGTTCTTCTGGCAAGAATACAAAAACTTCTGGAGAGAACATATGATGTGCAGGACAATGTTACAATTACCTACAAGGGACTGACCTTAAACGTACTTAAAGCTGAAATAAGCTACAAAGGGCAGAGTAAAGCACTTACCAAAAATGAAATGGGGATTTTACGGATGCTTATGATGAATAAGGGGAATATCATTCCACGTGATGCCATCATTGATGAGCTATGGCAGAGTGAGGAGTTTATTGACGAAAATACCCTGAATGTAAATATTGTGCGCTTGAGAAAAACACTTGCAGAGATAGGCCTGCCTGATTATCTGAAAACAAAGCGCGGACTGGGGTATTGCATATGAGGATGTCAGAATATCTAAAGGACCGTATTTTCTCTTTGATGTGTATGTTTGTATCTATGGTTCTGCTCTTTGCCCTTCTTTGGCTAATTGGAACAGCTACAGTCTTTGTCCTGTTTGCAGAAGTGGTTTTTGCTACAGCGTATGTGACATCACTTACCTATGATTTTATCCGCAAGCGTGGATACTATAAGCTGCTTTTGAAAATGTTAGAGCAGATGGAAGAAAAGACGCTTCTAGGAGAACTCCTCTCACATCCGGGATTTTTAGAGGGACAGCTTTTGATAGAGGTGTTGCGCCGCTGCAATAAATATCAAAATGACAGGATAGCCGCTGCCAGACAGGATACCAGAGAATATAGAGAGTACATTGAGTCCTGGGTACATGAGATTAAGACACCGATTACGTCCGTACGTCTTATGATTGAAAATGATAAGAATCCCACGACACTGCGCATCAATGATGAAATAGGTAAGATTGAAAACTACGTGGAACAGGCTTTGTATTACGCTCGTAGTACTGATGTGGAAAAAGACTTTAAGGTAGAGAAAACTTCCTTACAGGCAATAACTGTAGCAGCGCTGAAGTTATACTCCAAACCACTGATACAGGCGGGAGGAAAGCCGGTTATGGAAGGGCTTGATATTCCTGTTACAGCAGATATCAAGAGTTGTACTTTTATCATCGGGCAGCTGATTTCCAATGCAATTAAGTATCGAAAAGATGGACTGCAAATCACATTTACAGGTAGAGCTGAAAAAAACAGGGTGTTGCTTTTGGTCTCGGACAATGGAATTGGGATATCGGAAGCTGATCTACCTAGGATATTTGATAAGGGCTTTACAGGTGAAAATGGACGCCGCTATTCCAAGTCCACCGGCATTGGCTTATATCTTTGTAAAAAAATGTGTGAGAAAATGAATATCGGGCTTTCTGCTTCCAGTACGTCTGGGGGAGGGACTACCATAACGATGGATTTTCCTACTGAAAGCTACTTGAAAGAGGCGGGGGTGTAGATTCCTGCTTCTTTTATTATTATATCTTTAGATTACATTTTTGTAAGGTAAATGTAATCTAACTTAATGGCATAGTCAGATGTATTAAAGTAGAATAAAGGTACAAAAATAAAGGGCCTTTGAGAAAGGAGTAAGACAAATGGAAAATACAATATTACAGGTAGATGATATCCAAAAATTTTATGGCAACAAGGGAAATCTGACTAAGGCTATTGACCACATTTCATTATCCGTGGAAAAGGGAGAATTCCTTGGGATTATGGGAGCCTCAGGCTCAGGTAAAACTACATTGCTAAACTGTATCTCTACGATAGACACGGTCACAAGCGGACATATTTACATAGAGGGAAAGGATATTACAGAACTTCATGGAGCCTCGCTTTCGGATTTTCGAGGGAAAAAGCTGGGATTTATATTTCAGGATTTTAATCTTTTGGATACGCTGACTGCTTATGAAAACATTTCACTTGCGCTGTCTATAGCGGGTATGAAGCCAGGGGACATTAACGAGAGAGTATTACAGGTTGCAAAGGCACTGAATATTCAAGAAGTGTTAGAAAAGTATCCTTATCAGATGTCAGGAGGCCAGCAGCAGCGTGTAGCAGCGGCGAGGGCAATAGTGACAAATCCCGCTATAGTACTGGCAGATGAGCCGACAGGGGCACTGGATACGAACTCCTCAAGGATGTTGTTGACTATGTTAACAGAGCTTAACGAACAACTGGATGCGACCATTCTAATGGTAACTCATGACGCCTTTTCAGCGAGCTATTGTAAGCGCATACTTTTTATCAAGGACGGTAAGGTTTTTAATGAACTGCATCGTGGTGGGGATACCCGCAAAGAGTTTTTTGCAAAGATATTGGAAGTGGTGTCGGTACTGGGAGGTGAAAAATGATTTCACTAAAGCTGATTTTTCGAAATGTTCACAAGAACATGAGAGAATATTTTATTTATTTTTTAACGCTGATGTTCTCGGTAAGCCTGTTTTACGCCTTTAACTCTATATCGGCTCAGCCTGCACTTTCTAATCTTGGCACCACCAGAAAGGTATTATATGAACAGCTGGTTATACTGATATCGGCACTTTCGATTGTGATTGCTGTGGTGCTGGCGTTTTTAATTATTTATGCAAACCAATTCCTATTAAAACGGCGTAAAAAGGAATTAGGTATTTACATGTTGCTCGGGATGAAGAAGGGGCAGATTTCAAGACTGTTTGCAGGCGAAACTCTATGCATTGGAAGTATTGCACTGGCAGTGGGATTGGTTTTGGGATTTGCCATCTCACAGGGAGTTTCACTGGCAGCGCTAAGGCTCTTTGCGGTAGAATTGAACAAATTTCAGGTTGTATTTTCTGCAAAGGCACTTTTTATGACTGCCTTATGCTTTGCAATTATCTTCCTGATTGTACTGCTTTTTAATGTCTGGTCGGTTACAAATGTAGAGTTGATTGACCTGATAAGAGCAGACAGAAAAAATGAAATGATGAAGTCAGGAAAGCCGGTACTTACAGCCTGTTTGTTTATACTTTCCATAATAGATATTGGAGCTTCTGCCATTTTGTTTAATAAGAATGGGATATTGCCGACGAAGGGGAATTTCTCTTTTCAAATAGCGGTCACAAGTTTAACTGTGGGAACCTTCCTTTTGTTTTTCACCTTGTCCACAGTTTTGATAAGGCTCTCAAAAGCTAATAGGGTATTTTATCTGAGAGGCTTAAATACATTTCTTGTGCAGCAGATTGCAAGCAAAATCCGCACGAATTATCTGATTGTTACGATTGTCTGCGGACTTCTCACCGTTACCATTTGCACAGTGTCAATCGGTGCAAGTACAGCGCTTACAATGAACCAGTTAGCCAAGGAAGCGGCTCCTTATGACCTAAACGTGGTTTCAAATATTTCTGTAGACGGAGATGGGGACATTGCAGCATATCTTGTAAAAAAAGGAGCAGGACTGGATAAATACGCCGAGAAGATGGAGCAGATTAGCTCGTATGAGACTGACCTTACCTATGGAAAGTTTTTTGAAGGCCAGAGAGTTGAGCTTTGGCAAATTGATGAAGAGCTTCCCGAACAAAAGATTGATGCTTTTGCCTTATCGGATGTCAACAGAGCTCTTAAAATGCAGGGGAAGAAGCCGCTCATGTTAAATGAAAATCAATATCTGATAAACTGCAATTACAAAGGAACTTATGCTTATATAGACACCGCACTAAAGATGCATCCGGAGGTCACGATAAATGGACAGGTCTTACATAGGGCTTCTGATGAAGTGATGCAGAATACATTTATCATGACTAGTATTGGTAACAATGACAGGGGGACATTAATCGTTCCTGATAAGATTGCTAATGGCCTTAAGAAAGACATGAATGCACTTTTGGTACGGTATAAGACTAATGTAAACTCCAATGAAGTACTGAAAAAAATGATACCAATTGGACTGGATAAAACACACGGATATAGATATGCAGAAAAGAACATAATGTATGAAATGTATTACGGAACAAATGCGTTGATGAGCTTCTTATGCTGCTATCTTGGTATAATCTTCCTTTTAATCTGCGCAGCTCTACTTGCATTAAAACAGCTTACAGAGACGACCGACAATGTCAGCCGTTATGGGCTGTTGCAAAAGTTAGGAGCGGCAAAGGGAGATGTAAGTAGAGCCATTTTTGTACAAACAGCGGTATTTTTTGCCCTTCCTTTGATGGTTGCAGGCATCTACTCTGTTTTTCTTACGGAAAAGGCGATGGCTGTTGTAGAAAAATTTTTGAATATCCATATTTCAACCAATATAGGATTAACTGTGATTATGTTCCTTATTATTTACGGAGGATATTTCCTTGCAACCTATCTGTCAGCTAAACGTATGGTGACAGAGTAAAAGAAACGGAGGTATAAAGATGTTTGAAAATGTTAATATGAATGGTGTATTTCAGAGTATTGTTGATACCTGGCTGCCTGTAATCGGGGTAGTGGCTGCGGTGATTATAGTTATAACAGTTGTCAGTGTGATACGTAAAAAGAAAAAACACTGAGAACAATTTAAGACTAAGTGTAAAATGTAGTACTGATTCAAAAACCTGTACTGTAAAGGTAAATATATTTTTGTAAGCAAACCTCCCATCTTTTAGGTGGGAGGTATTTATGAATGTTGCGATACAAATTCTAATTTGTTGGGCTAATGGGTTTGTTTGACATGCTTAGTCACGCCTTCGCGGATAGAATACCAGCTAAGCAATTGCTAAAAATATAAGTGCATAATATTTCGATTAGCCAATAAAGTGACGCCTTCACTAATAAATGTCCAGACTCGCTCCGGTTTTTCTGAACGAAGCTGTTTTAGAATAGTTCTGTTGACGAAAAACCTAATGCGCTCGCTTAGGCATTATTAGTTCCGGCTGTTGAACTGAAATCTAAGTGAATAGTCCTATTTATATAAGAGCTGTAAACAATTGATGAAATATGCAGTATTATCAGCTCCGGCTGTTTGATTAATAAGTCGGTACAAACAAACACATTAGCCACATGGGGGCTGGTGGGTTAGCTGTCTTTCATTTGGTATTCTAGTTATTATTTGTATAAATTTAAGGTGCCAGCTCCGAATGATAAATTCTAAGCGAGCGCATTAGGCGTAGCGAAGCGGATGCCGAGCGAGTCTGAAATGTTATCATTCGGAGCGTCACTTAGTTTAGATTATAAAACTCGACAAATTAGAACTTTACCTTACAGAAAAACCATAGCGAGTCTGGAGACTTATCGATGAATACATAACTTTGTCAGCTGAGCAAAATATATTCATATATGGCTGATGTTTATATACGATATATAGACAACACTACTTGTCTATGTTATACTCAGCAGTATAATTTAAGAGAAATAAGCTAGGATGGTTTAATGAAAATTGAACTAGCCACTGGTGATTTTTATATTTTAAGATGGAGGTCTTGCTTATGCTTACCTTAAACGGGTACTATGATGGCAGTACAGTACAGACAGCAGAAAAGATACCTGCGAAGAAAAATCAGAAGGTTATCATTACTGTTTTAGATGAATTTATTGAAGAAGTACCAATGAAAAAAAGAAGTACAGAGTCTGCGAGAGGTTCATTAGCTCAATATGCTAATCCCAGCTTATGGGAAAAGGAAGAAAAGGCTTGGGAGAAAGATGTAGGTGAGCGATATGGTAATGCTTGATGCTAATGCCGTGTTAAGATACGTTCTAAATGATAATGAGAAAATGGCTTTAGAAGTGACAGAGGTTGTTAAAAAGGGTTACAGTATAGTTACGATTGAGATTATTGCTGAAGTCATTTATGTACTAAAAGGAGTGTATGGAGTTGATAAACAGCTAATTACAGATACAATTCTTGACTTCATTTCCGATATACAGGTAGTTGAGAAAGATGTTTTGAAACTTGGATTGGAAACATATGCTGAAAATAATTTAGATTTCGTAGATTGTATTTTATATGCATATAAAAGCCTAAAAAATTATGATGTTTTGACTTTTGATAAAAAGCTAAAAAGGCTTTTAGACAATGTATAAGGGTATGACGGGATATAAAACCTGATGTGCTGTTATGTAATCAAACCTTCCATCTTTTAGGTGGGAGGTTTTTGTTGGCATGAGTTACAAATTCTAATTTGTAGAGTTGTTATATAGACTAACCTAAGTGACGCTCCGAATGATAACATTTCAGACTCGCTCCGGCATCCGCTTCGCTCCGCCTAATGCGCTCGCTTAGAATTTATCATTCGTAGCTGGCACCGTAAATCTATACAAATAATAACTCGAATGCCAAATTAAAGACAGCCCCCCCACCTGCCCCTATGTGGCTGATGCATTTGTTTGTTATCATTCATCAATTAAACAGCCGGAACTAATAATGCCTAAGCGAGCGCATTAGGTTTTTCGTCAACGGAACTATTCTTAAGCAGCATCTTACAGAAAAACCGGAGCGAGTCTGGACATTTATTAGTGGAGGCGTAACTTAGTCAACAAACAAACACATTAGCCCTACAAATTAGAATTTTAATGCACGTGGAGACGGCAGTATTGATGACCAAGAAGGACTAATGGCCCCCTAAAATGCTTGAATTAAAATATAATTGCGGAATCCGCAAAAATTTTTCGATTTACTCTTGATAAAAAACTGAAATTAGCTTAAGGAGTATATGCAAACATGAAACCTAGAGAATTATGTGAAAAGGCTTGGCAGGAAATAGCAGGGAATTTCCCTGATTTTAAAATAATAAGCAAAGGGCAGAGATTAAAGAAAACATCTAAAAACAAGGATTTGACCTATGAAATCTATTTTCAAGCCAATAGAAATAACGATAAGTGCAGTGTGGAATTCATGCCACACATCGCCATATATTCAAAAGAAATGAAAAAAGCTAATATCAATAATGGTTTTGTATATGGTGGTGAGCTTGGAAGACTCTTAGGCAGAACTCCTTGTAAATGGTGGCAGTTAGCAGGGGCAAGCTATAAATACACAGTAGGAGAGATTAGTACGCTTATTAGAGATTATATTATACCCATATTTGATAAATTTGAAGATACAGAAAAAAATATTGAAGATATCTTAACGGTCTTGAAATAAAATGACACCATTGCGATTAAAGCTATAATCCGTTATAATGGTACAAAACTTTGAGTTGTCTTACTCTTGTCAAAGAAAAGTAGCAGACGATAGCTAATATAGGTTAAAATCAAAACCAGCAAAAGGAGAAATTTTATGTATTGGTTTTATACAGACATTCCACTATTCATAGGCATAATTCTGACTATGCTTGCCTCTTTTTACTTAAAGAGCACATATAGGAAATACAGTCAGGTTTCAAACAGTAGGGGGATGACAGGGGCAGATTGTGCTATGATGATTCTACGTAATGCGGGGATAAATGATGTAAGTGTTCAATATATTCCGGGAAGCCTTACAGACCACTATTCCCCTACGGAGAAGGTTCTTAGACTTTCAGAGACTGTCTATGGCTCGACCTCAGTAGCTGCCCTTGGCGTTGCAGCTCACGAATGTGGCCATGCTATTCAAGACAAAGAGGGATATGCACCCCTTAAACTTAGGTCAGTATCAGTACCTGTAGCAAATATAGGCTCTATGCTCTCCTGGCCACTCATTTTAATAGGTCTTGCAATGGGCTATATGGGGCTTGCACAGATAGGTGTTATACTGTTTACCTTTGTAGTTTTGTTCCAGCTCATCACCCTCCCTGTTGAGTTTGACGCATCAAGAAGGGCAATGATTGCTCTTGAAGAACAGAATATATTAGCGGGCAGTGAGTTAAGTGCTGCAGGAAAGGTCTTAAGAGCGGCCGCCCTGACTTACGTTGCAGCACTGCTTTCATCCATTTTACAGTTATTAAGGCTTATAATGCTTACCAGAGGCGGAAGAAGGAGATAATAGTTTGTGGATGAATAACGCAACGAAAAAAATATACACATCTTTGTAAAATTTTAAATACCCCTGTATTTATTCATGAAAATTTGTTATTCTAATATATGGTAAACATTTATATAGTTGCTAGAGGAGAAACAAATGACTATTTATTCCGTATTTTCGCTGTTAGGCGGGCTTGCGTTCTTCCTTTTTGGTATGAACGTGCTCTCGGGAAGCCTTGAAAAGGTGGCGGGAGGAAAGCTTGAGACAAGCCTTAGGAAGCTGACCTCAAACGTGTACATGAGTTTATTCTTAGGAGTTGCAATTACAGTTGCACTACAGTCATCATCAGCACTTACCGTTATGCTGGTCGGACTTGTAAACTCCGGAATCATAACACTTTCACAGACCATCTTCGTTATATTTGGTGCGAATGTCGGCAAGACTGCTACATCCTGGCTGCTTTCACTAAACAGCATACAGACGGATAACTTTTTCATATCATTATTAAAGCCTGCTAACTTCTCGCCGATAATGGCGTTTGTTGGCGCATTTATGATGATGGCTTGCAAGTCGCAGAAAAAGAAAAACTTGGGCACGGTTCTTATCGGCTTTGCCCTCCTTATGCATGGAATGGGCATGATGAGTGATTCCATGTCTCCTCTTGCGAAAATGCCGGAATTTACAAGTGTGCTTACAGCATTTAACAACCCTATCATAGGAGTGTTAATCGGTGCTGTGTTTACGGGTATCATCCAGTCATCAGCGGCCTCAGTCGGCGTGCTTCAGGCACTTTCACTTACAGGCTCCATTACTTTTGGTATGGCTATTCCTATTATCATGGGTGAAAATATCGGTACCTGTGTGACTTCACTTCTTTCATCCATCGGAGTAAAAAGAGATGCAAAAAGAGTTGCCATAGTCCATATAAGCTTTAATATAATCGGAACGGTAGTGTGTCTTGTGATATACTTCATGCTTAGATACTTTGTTCAACTTACGATTTTTGACAAGCCGATTAGCATAATTGCAATAGCTATCTTCCATACAAGTTTTAATATATTTACAACCTGTATACTCTTGCCGTTTAATAAGGTGCTCCTAAAAATTGCCTATGCTGTGGTTAAGGATGAGGGCGCAGAGAAGGAAGCAGAGAAAGAAGTGCTTTTCGATGAAAGACTTTTACTTTCTCCCGGACTTGCTATCTCACAGGCAAGAAGCAAGGTAAAGGAAATGAGCCGCCTTGCAAGTGCGAATATAAATAGAACACTTGAAAACTTTGAGAATTTTAGCAACAAGAAGAGCGAAGAAATCAAAAAGGCAGAGTCTACTCTTGATTATCTTGAAGACGAGATTGGTTCTTTCCTTATCAAGCTTTCTTCTAAGGAAGTCAATGATGTGGAAGGTAATACTATATTTGAAATGCTCCACTGCATCAATGACTTTGAGAGAATAGGCGACCATGCCATAAACCTTAATAAGATAGCGAAGGAACTTAAAGAAAAAGAACTGAACTTCTCAGACTATGCTCTTGATGACTTTAAGGTGCTTCATGGGGCACTTTCGGAAATCCTTGATATGACAGTGGAATGTTTTGCAAAGGATGATGAGAATAAGGCGGGCGAGATAGAACCTCTTGAACAGGTCATTGACGGAATTACCAGAGAAATGAAAGACAGACATATCAAGAGACTTCAGGCAGGCAAATGCAGCGCTGAACTTGGTATATATCTTACTGATATAATCTCTAACTGCGAGAGGGTTTCAGACCACTGCTCCAATATTGCGGTTTGTATTATTCAAAGTAAGACCTCTTCTTTTGAGACTCACGGCTACTTAAATGAGCTAAAGAGCAGCAAAAGTGAAGCATTTACAGCAAGATACGAGGCATACAACAATAAATACAGACTTTCTGATGAATTTATGTCTTAATGACTTGACTTTAATACTGAAAAGAGTATATTCTTAAAAGGTCGGTTAGAAATGGCTAATAATAGAACGAAGGTAGAGAAATGTTTTTTGATAAAATAGGCAGGAATGATGATTGCTGGTGTGGGAGTGGCAATAAATATAAGCACTGTCATCAGTCATTTGATGAAAAGTTGGCTGAATTGAAGGCTGCCGGACGCAAGATACCTACACATAAGATGATTAAAAATACGGCTCAGATAGAAGGAATCAGAGAGGCGGGCAAGGTAAACAATGCCATACTTGATGAGGTTGCATCAAAAATCAAAATGGGAATGAGTACTGAAGAAATCAATTCTATAGTTGTAGAAGCAACTGCAAGGCTAGGTGGAATAGCGGCTCCTCTTAACTATGAGGGCTTCCCAAAGAGTGTATGTACCTCTATAAATGACCAGGTTTGCCACGGTATCCCTTCCGCAGAGGACATATTGGAAGACGGAGACATAGTAAATGTAGATGTAACTACCATATATAAGGGTTATTACGCGGATGCTTCAAGGATGTTCCTTATAGGAGATGTCCTCCCTGAGGATAAAGAGCTGGTAAAGGTAGCAAGAGAGGCTATAGATGTAGGCCTGTCTGTGGTAAAGCCTTGGAACTGCCTGGGCGATGTGGGACAGGCAATCAATGACTTTGCTAAGAAGCATGGCTATTCTGTAGTGCGTGAGATAGGCGGCCACGGTGTAGGACTGGAGTTCCATGAAGACCCTTGGGTAAGCTATGTAAGCAAGAAGAATACAGGCTATGTGCTTGCACCGGGCATGGTATTTACCATAGAACCGATGATAAATGAGGGCAGGGCTGATATATTTATAGATGAGTCAAACGAATGGACTGTATATACTGAAGACGGCTCATACTCTGCGCAGTGGGAAGTAACAGTCGCCGTAACGGAAGATGGGTACGAAGTGTTGGCATCGTAGTTAATTGAATGGAGCTTGTTATGGACTTTATGATATAGCTGACAAATTATTAAGTTCTTTTGCAAGTGATGTTTGCAGCATACTATAAAATCAGGTTGATATATGATGCTAAACCTTAGCATATTAGATTTAAGAGGTAGATAATGAAGAATAAAATGATTAAAATGGCGGCCTTTGCCGCATTTTCAGTGATCGTATCCTTTACTGCCATACAGGGAGCAAAGGCAGAGACAATAAAAACTAATAACATAAAGGCTGTAATAGTAGCAGAAGCTACAGCAAGTGATGGTGCACTAGAGGCTGTGAGCCCTGAGGCTGTAAATGCTTCCTCGCCGGCCATAACCACAACCTCACCAGCGATTACGACAACTTCACCGGCGGTAACGACAACCCCTCCAGCAGTCACTACACCAGGAGGGATAAACGAGGGAGACGATGAGAATACTACAGGAGTAGAAGTAGATGATGAATTCTCTGTTGGAGGTGTATTTTACACAGTTACAGAGATAAAAAGCGGGAAAGTCTATGTAGGAGTCTCAGGAGTTGTAAATGACAGGGCAACAACAGTTTTCATACCTAAGAAGATAAAATACAAAGGTAATGAAATGACAGTTACTTCCATAGAGGAGGATGGATTTTCCTATATGGAAAGGCTTAGGAAGGTTGTTATATATGCAGACATTGTTAAGATAGGCAATGATGCCTTTAAGGGTGCGGTTAAGTTTGACAGGTTTGTAATAAGAACAACTAAGCTTAAAAAAGCAGGAAAGAATATATTTAAGAATACAAGCAAAAAGATGATTATAGAAGTACCTAAAAAATCACTTTCCTCCTATAAGAAGCTGTTTAAGAACAAGGGAATCAAGGTTAAGGAAATTAGGGCGCTTAAGAAGTGATGCCTGGTTAGGAGATGATAGTGAACGATTTTATATTAAGCTGCTGTTCGACTGCTGATTTATCTGCATCTCACTATGAGAAGAGAAATATTAAAACGATTCCTTTTCATTTTAGCCTTGATGGCATAGAGTATCTGGATGATGGAAGCATGCCTATAGATAAGTTTTATAGAGAAATGGCGGCAGGAAAGATGACATCTACCTCTCAGGTAAATGTTGAAGAATATGAGAATTATTTTGAGGAATTCCTAAAAGATGGCAAGGACATTTTGCACCTCACCCTATCTTCTGGCATCTCAGGTACTTATAATTCTGCGATGCTTGCAAAGGATGAGCTAAGTGAAAAATATCCGGATAGAAAGATATTTATAGTGGACAGCCTCGCAGCAAGTTCAGGCTATGGACTGCTTATGGACAAACTTGCAGACATAAGAGATGAGGGCAGGACTATTGAGGAAGTAAGGGACTTTGCCATAGAGAACAGGCTTAGGCTAAACCATTGGTTCTTCTCTACAGATCTCACCTACTATGTAAGAGGAGGAAGAATATCAAAGGCAGAAGGGTTTATTGGCAATATGCTAAGCATCTGTCCTCTGCTATATGTGAACAGAGAGGGTAAACTTAGGCCCTATGAGAAGGTAAGAACAAAAAAGAGAGTCTATCGCAGGATGGTTGAAATGATGGAAAAGCTTGCAGATGATGGGACAGACTACTCTGACAAGTGCTATCTGTCAATGTCTGCCTGCATTGATGATGCACAGCAGGTGGCACTTCTTATTGAAGACAAATTTAAGAAAATCAAGGATAAAATTCTCATTAACAACATAGGAACTACAATTGGCAGCCATACGGGACCCGGCACTGTTGCATTGTTTTTCTGGGGTAAAGAGAGGGGCGAGTAAAAAAATATTGACTACTCGCCTTTTCTGTGCTATATTGGTATAGCGAGATGAAAGAGGTCTTTTTTTTATGCCTAAAAACAAGGTAATTTTAAAGCGGAGGTGAAATTAATGCGAGTTAAAATCACACTGGCATGTACAGAGTGTAAACAGCGTAACTACAACACGATGAAGGAAAAGAAACTTCATCCTGAAAGAATGGAAACAAAGAAGTATTGCAGATTCTGCAAGAGACATACTTTACACAAAGAAACAAAGTAATTGTGTCAGGTTGAAAGGAATGTAGAATGGGAGACAAGGCGAATACGACAACTGAGAGCGCGGTTAAGGCCGGTTTTACTCAGGAGGTCAAGTCGGAGTTTAAGAAGATAATCTGGCCAAGCAAAGAGTCCCTTACAAAAGAGTCAGTTGCTGTAATAGTAACTACTATTGTACTTGGAGGCGTGGTAGCCCTTTTGGACTTAGGCATCCAGTATTTAATTAATAGTGTTCTTTAATATTAAAAAAAGGTGATTATATGGCAGAAACTAATTGGTACGTGGTACATACTTACTCAGGATATGAGAATGCAGTCAAGGACGACATTGAAGCAACTATCAAAAGCAGAGAATTACAGGACGAGATAAAAGAAGTTCTCGTGCCAACTGAAGAAGTTACCATCATTAGAAGTGGTAAGGACAGTAAGAAGGGCAAGCCTACACCAAGAAAGCTTTATCCCGGATATGTATTCATCAACATGGAAATGAATGATGAAACCTGGTATGTTATCAGGAATACAAGGGGTGTTACGGGCTTTGTTGGTCCGGGCTCTAAACCTGTTCCTCTTTCTGCTGAAGAAATGGATAAGATGTTAAATGGAATCCGTACTTCAGTTGAAGCAGATGTTGAGGTTGGAGACTGGGTTAGAATAGTTACAGGTTCATTCAAGGATCAGGAAGGCGAGGTTATCGAGGTTGATCTTGATGAGAGACTTGTGACCATAAACATTAACTCCATGGGAAGAGATATGCCGGTAGAGATTAGTTTCACAGATATCAAGAAGATTTAACGGAGGTTATGATATGGCTAAGAAGGTCGAAGGTTATATAAAATTACAGATCCCTGCAGCGAAGGCTACACCAGCCCCTCCTGTAGGACCTGCACTTGGACAGCATGGTGTTAATATTGTCCAGTTTACAAAGGAGTTCAATGCACGTACAGCTAAGGATGAGGGTATGATTATCCCTGTAGTTATTACTGTATATGCTGACAGAAGTTTTAGTTTTGTTACAAAGACTCCTCCAGCGCCGGTTCTTTTAAAGAAAGCGGCAAAGATTGAGACTGCTTCAGGTGTACCTAACAAGAATAAGGTAGCTAAGATTCCTTCTTCTGAGGTAAGAAAGATTGCAGAGCTTAAGATGCCTGACCTTAATGCATCAAGCATTGAGGCAGCTATGAGCATGATAGCCGGCACAGCTAGAAGTATGGGTATTGTTATAGAAGACTAATTATTAGTCGTGATTATTTGATTTTAGTGTGAGTGGGAGACTGCAAATGGCAGTCGAACAGTTAGATAACCACAGGAGGTTTTTAATAATGAAAAGAGGAAAGAAATATCAGGACGCAGCGAAGCTTGTTGAAAAGACTAAGGCTTACGATACAGAAGAAGCAGTAGAACTTGCAAAGAAGACAGCTGTGGCTAAATTCGATGAAACCATCGAAGCACATATCAGACTCGGTGTAGACGGTCGTCACGCTGATCAGCAGATCCGTGGTGCTGTAGTGCTTCCTCACGGAACAGGTAAGACTGTTCGTGTGCTTGTATTCGCAAAGGGTACAAAGCTTGATGAGGCTCAGGCAGCAGGAGCAGATTTTGTTGGTGGCGAAGAACTCATTCCAAAGATTCAGAACGAAGGTTGGTTCGATTTTGATGTAGTTGTAGCTACTCCTGACATGATGGGTGTTGTTGGTCGTCTTGGCCGTGTACTCGGACCTAAGGGACTTATGCCAAACCCTAAAGCAGGAACAGTAACTATGGATGTTACTCAGGCCGTTAACGATATTAAGGCAGGTAAGATTGAATACCGTCTTGATAAGGCCAATATTGTACATGTACCGGTTGGAAAGGCATCTTTTACTAAAGAGCAGCTCGCAGACAATTTCACAGCACTTATGAGCGCTATAATAAAGGCAAAGCCGGCTTCAGCCAAGGGCCAGTATTTAAGAAGTGTAACCATCGCTTCTACAATGGGCCCTGGTATCAAGATAAATACGTCTAAATTGGTAGGCTAATTAGTAAAAAGTTGACATTTAGGCAGTAAGAAGCCCTTATCCTTTACATCGCGCATATATGGCAGCCTGTTTGTATACAGGCTGCTTTTGTTAGAGGGGAAGTCCTTATGACTTCCCCTCTAACAAAAGCAGGACATATAAGCCGAATTTTGTCTGGCTAAACAGATTATTACTATCTAAAGATGCAGGAGAGAAGTAGAATCGATTTAATAAAGATATAAGTAGAAACGGAGGCAGACATGGGAATTAAAGAGAGTTTATTTAAGAAACTTGGTGGCGCAAAAGACATGACCGAAGGCAGCCCATCAAAGAGACTTATAGAGTTTTCCATCCCTCTCCTAATCGGGAATTTTGCCCAACAGCTATACAGTACAGTTGATTCTGTTATAGTTGGAAAATACGTGGGTGATGGGGCATTGGCTGCAATAGGTGCCAGCGGAGCTCTTGTGTTTCTTCTTATGGTGTTATTCATAGGCATTTCTATGGGAGCCGGTATCCTTGTATCTCAGTACTATGGGGCTAAGGATAAAGAAATGCTCTCAAAGACCATTGGAAATGCAATCATCTTAAATGCCATCATCAGCATCCTCATAATGATTGCAGGAAGTCTCTATATAAGGCCTTTTCTAGAGCTTTTAGGGACGCCTCACCAAATACTTGATATGGCAGTAAGCTATACAATGATTAGCTGTCTAGGCATCATGGGTACAAGCTACTATAACATTTTATCAGGTCTTCTAAGGGGAATGGGCGACTCAGTCATGCCACTTATCTACCTCATAGTATGCACCGTAGTAAACATCATTCTCGATATCATCTTTGTAGGACCGCTAGGGATGGGAGTTGCAGGAGCAGCCTATGCCACCATCATTTCACAGATTATATCTGCCATTCTCTGCTACCTCAGAATGCTTAAGATGAAGGATGTGCTTACCCTTGACAGACAGGCCTTTAAGCTAGATGGGACACTGTCAAGACATCTTATAAAGCTTGGACTTCCTGTTGGTATTACTCAGGCACTTTTTGCAATAGCCGCAATCTTTGTCCAGAATTTAACCAATACCTTCGGAACGGTATTTATAGCTGCATCTACAGTGGTAATGAGGGTAGACGGTTTTGCAATGCTTCCAAACTTCACCTTTGGTACTGCAATGACAACCTTTGTAGGACAGAATGTAGGAGCAATGAAGATAGACAGAGTTAGAAAAGGCACCAGGGATGGACTTAAAATCGGAGTGACTACCTCTGTCGTTTTAGTAGGGCTGATACTTATATTTGGAAAGTTCCTGATGGGGCTCTTTACCAATACAGAAGAAGTTATCGAAGTGAGTTATGAAATGATGTGTATACTTGGAATAGGCTATATAGGAGTCGCAATCAATCAGATACTTTCAGGAACCATCAGGGGAGCGGGAGATACGATGACTCCTATGTGGGTAGCACTTGCTACAACAACTGTTATAAGACTTCCAATTGCCTATGGAATGGCATATCTTACAAGAAGTGAGGCACTTCCAACGGGAGAACCAAGAAGCATATATTATTCTCTTGTGATTTCATGGGTGATGGGAGCCATCATTACAGCAGTCATATACAAGATAGGACGCTGGGCAAAGAGAGCAAGAATAGGCGGAAAGATAGTAGATATATCGAATATGTAGAAATTCTGTATTCTAATAAGACCTGGCAACCCGTAAAGATTCAATGAAAATAAAAACCGCACCTGGTTGAAGGGTGCGGTTTTTTGGTTGATAGATTTAACGAAATCTTTTGTTTAGGATTGCTCCTTATCATGAGTATAATTAATAAATGAGTGCATTTCAAGGATTAATGCCTAACTTATAAAAGTTCTAGAAAAATTGCAAATTAATTGCTGTTTTATCTAGAAAAAATGAAAAAAGAGCTCTAACCGAGCTCTATATATAAGTGGCACCGCCACTTTACGGGAGTTTGACACTTACTCATAACACCAAATTTAAATAATCCTTTATTTAAGCCAACTAAGGCTTATTTTTTTGTCAAATTTTTTCAAATTTTATGTGGCTATATGTGTCTATATATGATATAATGGGAGGTGGAGGTATGATACTATGAAACTTACAAAGTCTTCTTCAAAAAATTCAACTACATACTATGTTCAAAAGTCATATAGGATAGGTGATAAAACATCCACAAAGACAGTAGAACGCCTTGGCTCTATTGAAGAGCTAAAGGCTCGAGCGGGTGATAAGGATCCTATTGAATGGGCAAAGGAGTATGTTAAAAAACTTACCCTTTCTGAAAAAGAATCTAGGAAAGATATCACCGTTAAGTACTCCGGAAGCAGGCAGATTGATAAAAATATCAGGAAATCTGTTAATGTGGGCTATCTTTTCCTAAAGAAGATTTACAACGAACTAAGGCTTCCTAAAGTAGTAGAGGAAATATCTGAGAAATATAAGATAACATATGACTTAGATGACATTTTTTCTTCCCTCCTTTATACAAGAATTCTTTCACCGTCTTCAAAGGAAGCTTCGTTCCACTATGCAGAAAATTTCCTGGAGAAGAGGAACTTTGACCTTCATCAGGTTTATCGTGCTCTTGAAGTTCTTGCAAAGGAAAATGACCTGATACAAAAAAAACTTTATGAAAACTCCATGTCTGTTATAGAGAGAAATAAACATATCCTTTACTACGACTGTACTAACTTCTATTTTGAAACAGAGGAAGAAGATGGCTTTCGGAAATATGGCATCTCCAAAGAACACAGACCAAACCCTATTGTTCAGATGGGCTTGTTTATGGATGCTGACGGCATTCCACTTGCCTTCTCCATGTTTCCAGGCAACCAGAACGAACAGCCGTCTCTTGCACCTTTAGAGAAGAAGATCATATCAGATTTCGGTATCGATAAACTTGTTGTATGTACTGACTCTGGTCTCTCGTCTGCACCAAACAGGAGATTCAATGATACAAAAAAGCGAAAGTTTATCACTACGCAGTCAATTAAAAAGTTAAAAGACTTCTTAAAAGAGTTCTGCCTTTCAGATGAGGGGTGGAGAAAGACAGGAAGTAAAAAAACTTACAGAATAAGTGAGCTTGATCCTGTAGAAGACTACCATACTACCTTCTATAAAGACAGGTGGATTAATGAAGACGGCCTTGAACAGCATCTTATTATTACATTTTCTCTAAAATACCAGGCTTACCAGAGAAAAATACGAGGAAGACAGATTGAAAAAGCGAGCAGTTGTCTTGACCACCCTTCAACCCTTACAAAAAGGTCCGCAAACGATTATAAACGCCTATTATCACAAGAGCATATCACAAGGCATGGGGAGATGGCAGAAAAATCCCTCATAAAGTTAGATATGAAGAAGATCGCTGAGGAAGAACTGTATGATGGCTTTTATGCTGTATGTACAAACCTTGAAGACAATGCAGAATCTATCGTTAGAATCAACCACAAGCGCTGGGAAATCGAAGAGTGCTTTCGTATTATGAAAACCGAATTTAAGGCAAGGCCTGTTTACCTCTCAAGAGAAGACAGAATTAAGGCTCATTTCCTAACTTGTTATGCTTCCCTTGTACTATATCGGATTCTGGAGAAGAGGCTTACAGCGCAGTCCCCTGAAGTAAGCTTTTCATGTCATGAGATCATACAAACACTTAGAAATATGAACATGCTGGTATCTCTGGGTGATGGATATATTCCCGTTTATGAAAGAACAGACCTTACAGATGCATTACATGAAATTTCAGGTTTCAGAACTGACTTAGAGATTGTGTCAAACAGAAATATGAAAAAAATTTTTACAAAGATGAAAAAAGAAGAAAAATAGCCACATTTTCTTGCATATATAAAGGCTCTAAAACCTAGATTATAAAATGGATTAGAGCCTTTTTGATTGTTACAAGTGTCAAAGATGGGAGTATAATTAATAAATGAGTGCATTTCAAGGATTAATGCCTAACTTATAAAAGTTCTAGAAAAATTGCAAATTAATTGCTGTTTTATCTAGAAAAAATGAAAAAAGAGCTCTAACCGAGCTCTATATATAAGTGGCACCGCCACTTTAGAGTGAACCACCTCAGCTGGAGCCTGCTCCTGCAGTACAGGCATAGCAGTGCTTATCTACCAGGATGGTTCTCTTTTTATAAGGCTTTCCAAGCAAATCAAATATTGTCTTTTCAGGCTGTAAGCAGGGAAGACCAGCAGCAAGATTAAAGTCACAGTCGTATACCTTTCCATCATAGTCTACAGATAGCTGAAAACGGCACATTATAGACTTAGCGGCTTCAGGGTTAAAGGCTTCATACAGCTTCTTAAGGTAGCTCTCAAGATTGTGTGTCCTTGCGAGAAAGGCACCAAAGCGTCCTAAAGGATTGTTGTAGAGAGTATACAGGGAATTGAAACTAATACCAAAGTCAGCATCAAGCCTCTCCTTATACTCCTTTTCCATGGCTGTCTGGTCAGGTGGGAAGAAGGCTCCTGCAGGATTGTAGACAAGATTAAGCACAAGTCTTTCATCCCTTCCGTAACCAAGTTCATTGAGACGCCTGAGAACAGTTATAGCCCTTTCAAATGCCATATCTCCCCTTACCCTATTCATCTCTGCAGCGCGGTAATAAGGGAGGGAACAGACTATTTCAACACAGTTTTTGGCAAAAAATTCAGGCAGGTCAGTATATCCCTCCTCCAAAAGTATCACAAGATTAGTGCGGACTATTACTTTTTTAGCAAATTTCGCAGCCTCTTCTACAAGATAGCGAAGATTAGGATTCATTTCAGGAGCACCACCGGTAATATCTATAGTAGATATATTCTGTTCTTTAGCATAGGTAAGGGCAGCATCCATAACCTCCTTTGACATTTCCTCTGTCCTTGCAGGACTGCTTAGAACGTGGCAATGCTTACAGGCAAGATTGCACCTTCTTCCTATATTCATCTGAAGTACATCCAGCGAATCAGCTGTATGGAGACAGGATCTGTCTACGGTTTCTTTGAAATCAGGTACAGAAGTAATATCTGCAAAACTACGGATAATATCGTCCATTGGTATCTCCTTTAATTGATGCTATATAAAAAGAACTGTCATAACAGGCCCTTGGCTTATTATGACAGAACTATGATTACATATTAAAGCTAAAACGTCATAAGAGAGCAAACGCATTTAACATAATAACAAAAATGTCTGTGATTTGCAAATCTTCTAAGAAAACCTTTGCTTAAGCTCGGAGCATAATACATAATTAGAACTCGAGCTTCTCAACGATATTCTTAGCCTGTACACCATGTACAAGGGAAGCGCCGCCTCTTATAGCAGCTGCTACATGGATAGCTTCCATAATCTGCTCTTTATTCACACCTTTATTGAGGCAGTCATTGGTGTAAGCGTCTATGCAGTATGGACACTGAACTGTATGTGCTACTGCAAGTGCGATAAGAGACTTTTCTCTTGCGGTAAGAGCACCTTCTGCAAATACAGCATTGTAGTACTCGAAGAACTTCTCTCCTGCGTGAGTTGTAGGTGTTTCACCTGCTACCGAACCAAACTTTGCTAAATCTTCCGGATTGTAATAAGTTTCCATAATAACCTCCTCATAATAATTTGATCGCATCATTTACTAAATATCAAGCCCTCTTAAATATGGCAAATAAGAGGTCTATATACTATTGTGAATGATAGATTTTAGTTTTCCATCTCGTCTAAGATGTCTAGGGCAGTCCTAACAAAGCGGGGACAGGCTTCAAAGAGAATTCCGCTTTCAAATATCTTAGGAACATCCTCTGGCTTTGAGAAGTCTAAGCCTAGCAATTCTCTGCAAGAGCAATGGCTATGAGCCTTTTTGAACTTCTCTAAGAACTCAGCCCTCTTAGCGTTAAGTATATCCTTTTGTTCCTGTTGGTTCTCACCGGTATTGCCGTACTTCATACCAAGTACCAGCATTCCACCTATAATTGCACCACAGGTTTCGCCCACACCAAGTCCTCCGCCAAAGGCTGAAGAGACTTTTATGGCATCTTCCTTTGACATACCAAGTCTGTCTGCCCACTCTCCCATAATAATCTGGGAACAGTCAACTCCGTTAATAAAGGAATTAGCTATCATTTCTTTGGTTAACTCCATATTCCCTCCTTAAAGATGAGTTTGTAATATTGTATCATAATATTTGAATTAAGTCTGTTACTATAAACAAACACAATAAATAGGCGGATTTATAATGTAAATAAATATATATTAGTATCTTCTTTTAGGATTTTTTGGAAACCAACCTTTTTTAACCCTATCCTCCTGCTCAAAGAGTTCTCTTATACTCCATAGACAGGAAATACCAAAGACTGCAATCAGGGAACTGATGACAGGACTACTTATAAATAATGAGATGAAGAGAGAAGCAATTCCTGTAGCTAAGAACAGAGGCCAGATTTTCTTTGAAAAATAATACTCCCCCTTTACTACAATGACGTGAAAAACTCCAATGAGCAAAAAAGTAGCTACACCGAGAATTAGACCTGAATAATTCATGTTATCCTCCATAAACTAAGTTTACATATATTGATGGCTCGACTTCGCTAAGTGCTTAGATATCACTCGCACTAAACTAACACTTCACCTGACGTCTCGTATTCATTAAGTGCTCAAATTATATCATAATAACCCATAAATTAACAGTATGTTTATTTGGTGATGTTTTGTCAAGAATATTATTATATGGAAAAATATAACACAGAAAGCGTAGATTAGAATAGAACACATAAAAGACGAAAAAAAGACTTGCATTTAAGTGATGATGGGTGTATAGTATAGTTGTGGTTACAAAATACATAGGGACATCAATTAAGTCATTCAATTTGAAACCAACAAATTTAAATGCACACAAGACTTTAGCACTCTTTATTAAGAAGCGCCCGAGAGGGGTTATTTAGAAAAATAAAAAAAGTTTCAAAAAGGTGTTAAGTTTTTTATCTCCCGTTCCGATATAGTATGTGTAAGTCAAAAAAACTATAAACTACGTTATACGGATTATCTTAGCGTACATAGGATATGATGTTAACCAGCCAGGGATGGCGACTAGGGAGACTGTCTTAGCGTACATAGGATGAGGTCCCGACAATAATAAGGAGGTTATTAGAATTATGAATTTCAAGAAAACAATCGCAAAGTCACTCGTTGTAGCAATGGCATTAGGTATGGTGCCTGTAGCTAACTTACAGACAGCTAAGGCTGCTGCTACTTTTACTTTCAAAGGTACTGAAGGAACCGCAACTGTTAATGGTGCGAAGTTCTGGGGTATTGCTAAGGAAGATAAGAAAGGCGGCAAGGACAGCGTAGAAATCGGTGGCAAGAAATATAAGATAACAAATGTACAGGATATCGCTGGTATGATAGATGTATATGCTGCCCTTAAGGGTAAGGCTGGTATTATAGCAGCTGGTGATACACCTACTCCTGACAGCAACTGGAATGTACTTTCACTTGATGCAGCTGATAACACTTTCAAGGTGCAGTTTGTAGCTAGTACAAGTGCTGTAAAGGGTACAAAACCAGCAAATGCATTAGGTGGTGAATTTGGATATCTTTTTGCTACTAAGGGTAAGAAAGGTGCTGAGGAAGAAGTTAACTTAAAGACTGATGCTGAAAAAGTTGAAGTTAAGTTGAATGATGGTAACTGGCAGACATTTAAGGCATTTATTGGAGGAGAGCCATCTGCGGACACTGTAAATACAAAGCTTAGGGCTCTTGGTCAGAGTGGTTCTTCACTTTCTTTCAGAATAATGGGAACAAATACTGCTTGGGCTAGTAAAGAGTCTAAGTTAAAAATTGCTACACAGGGCAATGCTCCTGCTGCAAAGGTAGATGTAACCAAAGAGACTACAAGCATTAAAAACGGTGTAGAATGGCAGGTAGTTGAGGCAGGTGCAGCTGCTGATGCAACTAAGTGGAAGTTATCTACAAGCAAGAAGGGACTTACCTTAGATGAACTTAAATTAGATGCAACTAAGGATCAGGATTTACTTGTAAGAACTGGCGCTACTGCTAAGAAGATTGCTTCTAAGGTTGGCAGAGTGACTCTTAAGAAACCTGAGAGTGCTTTAACTGTTGGTACAAGTAACGAGATAACAGGAACGGGTGCTGCTATCAATGTTGGTGGGAAGACTGGTGTTATCGTTAGCTCAACTCTTGCTTATGACATTACAAAGGGTCTTTTACTTCAGAACGTAAGCAACAAGGACATTGAGTATGCTTTAGTTCCTTCAACAGGTGACACATCTAAGTTTAAGTGGAGCGTACTTAAGGCTTCTAAGGATCCTGTAAAGAAACCTACCAAGGCTAACCTTAAGTATTCAAAGGATGAGAAGGCTAATACCTGGACAGAAGGAAAGACTAAGCTCTTCTTAAGACTTTCAGGCGTTAAGCAGGATAAGAATGGTGTTGCAACCAGATCTGGTGTTTCTGCAGGTGCTATCATAAAGATTGCTAACATCGCACAGAATGTTACATTTGAGAGCGGAAGCTCAAGTGATACAGTTAAGTCTACAATCAACGCTTCTGCTACAACAGCAGCTATTCAGATTGCTACAGGAACTGCTGCAACCTTCACTATCAATGCTAAGGTTGATAAGGTTGTAAATCCTAAGGGTGGTTCACCTAAGGTTAAGGTTGTTAAGGCTTTACCAAAGGGCGTTACTTACAAAGTAGGTAAGGTTGACGGAGCTACAGGTAAGTTCACAATCACTGTAAACGTATCTAATAAGGCATTTACAGGCGCTGAGATAAGTGCAGATGCTGAGTATGGTCTTACATATGAAGGCGCTAACAGCGGATTCAAGATTACCTTCGCTAAGAAGAACTAATTTGATTCCCAATCAAAAAACTAAATTATAATAATTTGCCCCAACCGGAGTTGACGGTTGGGGTTTTTTTAGACCTTTTATAAATCCTAAAAGCATGATATACTATAAATGACTATTCCAAGGTTCGCTAAGAATCAACATATGAACAACAAAGACAAAGCAGAAAAACTGCTAGAGGACTACAATGATGTATTTGCAGATATTGTAAATACCTTACTTTTTGATGGAGTAAATGTGATTAAAGAGGACTCGCTTGAGGATATTATAGAAAAAATTACAACAAAAAATGGAAGTGAGGTGAAAACTATGACGGGAGGACCACTTAGCCAGTTGTACCATAAGGGTGTAAGAGAAGGTAGAGAAGAAGGCAGAGAAGAAGGTATGGAACAAGGTGTCAACGAGACTCTGCTAAAGGTCTACATTAACTGCCGTAAAAAAGGCATGTCTATTGAAGAGAGCGAAGACATAGTTCACTTTGCAGACAGAGAAAGCCTTGACAAGGCAGAAGAGGAATTTCAGAGAATGAATTCTGAAAATTAAATAAGCAAAGAGGAATTTAGAAGGGGCTGTCACAATAGGGATGAAACCATACTGCAAATTATGTTTGTAATCGGTTCAATCCTTTGTAGCAGCCCCTTTATGTTAATTTTTATACCATCTTTCATCCAGCTTCCTATCTGCAAAATGATTTATCATTTCTTCTGTAAGACTTACGCCTTCATGCATCTGCACTATATCCTCAGGATAAAACCAGGTGCCTTCTTTAAGCTCTTCAGTCTCAAGTATAACCTCGTCACTTCCATCAACCTCTGCGAAAAATCCTGCAAGTAGTGAAGAAGAAGCCGACCAGGGCTGGCTTTTGTAAAAGGTTATATTCTTAAGTCTAAGACCAACCTCTTCGTATGCTTCCCTTGCAGCACTTTCTTCAAGGGTTTCCCCTATTTCTGTAAAACCGGCTACCAGAGCGTAGCGGTCATAACCCTTGTTAGCATACTTTGTAAGTAAAATCCTGCCCTTATGAATAATGCCTACTATTACTCCGGGGCAGATTTTAGGGTATATCATATTGCCACAATCAGGGCACTTAAGCATTCTCTCCTTGCTATCGTGTATAGTAAGTGCGCCACACCTGCCACAATGTCTGTTATCTCTGTACCAGCTATATAGCTGCCAGGCTGTTATGACAGCAAAGGAGGTAGAAAGAGGTATAAGGGAGCGAAACTTAGAGGCAGGTATATAGTAAAGTCCATCTGTACTATAATCATCTGACTCACTATTACCGGAATTCTCCCTATCTTTGATACTTGAATAAGCCAGACCTGTTCCTTTAAGTAATGAAGCATCGACAAGAAGGAAAAACTCACGGTTTTCGCCATCAATATCCATCTTAAAAAGATATATTAGCTTATTCTCTGCGACGCTAAGAGTCTTTCTGATTTCCTTAAAGGTAAGAA
The DNA here is from genome assembly GCF_016651435.1 of Catonella massiliensis. Lineage (NCBI taxonomy): Bacteria > Bacillati > Bacillota > Clostridia > Lachnospirales > Lachnospiraceae > Catonella > Catonella massiliensis. The sequence goes on from NZ_JAEPRJ010000001.1 coordinate 334,157, forward strand.
GCTTCCATACCACCTCTTCACTTCCTGCCTTGCCGGGGATAGCACTTTCAAGACTTGCAACGTTTCCTTCGGCGTGGCAAAGAAGTTCATTATTATGAAAATGCAGTATAAAACTATCGTCAGAAGGTTTAGCCTCTGCCCTGTAACTGTTGTCATAGCTATTATTTAAGTAATCCTGTATCATATTCATCCTCTTTCAAGAGTGTCTAATACTTTTGACACCCACATCATACATTGTAGCACTAAAACAAAGAGATACAAGTGCTATAAGTATTTAAATTTTCTACATAGATACTTGAAGAGATAATTCTTAATCTGATTAAAATATATCAATAAAATAGTTAAAATATTACCTTGCCGATTAAGGCGAAAATATGTTATATTAAAATATATCAATAAGATTGAGCTGAATAGTTTGTGATTGAAGCCGCCTTTTTATGAGTATAAGTGAAGTTACAGACTATCTAATAAATAAATTGCACACATGGAGAGAATATGAAAAACTACAATAAGTATCAGAGAAACTATTTTATGCCTAAACATCCTACCTATGACTGGGTGAAGAAAGAGTATATAGAAAAGCCGCCAATTTGGTGCTCGGTTGACCTAAGAGATGGTAATCAGGCTCTCATTGAGCCTATGGATCTTGAAGAAAAGCTGGAATTTTTCAAACTCTTGGTGGATATCGGGTTTAAGGAGATAGAGGTTGGCTTTCCTGCCGCATCTGAGACAGAGTATAATTTTATGCGAGCCCTTATAGAAAGAAACCTTATTCCGGAAGATGTGACGGTTCAGGTGCTTACACAGGCGAGGGAGCATATTATCAAAAGAACATTTGAGGCGGTAAAGGGTGCTCCTCACGCAGTCATCCATGTGTACAATTCTACATCTGTAGCACAGAGAGAGCAGGTATTTGCAAAGGATAAGGAAGAGGTTAAGCAGATAGCTATTAAGGGGGCTAAGTTACTTAAAAAGCTTGCAGCAGAAACAGAGGGAGATTTTTCATTTGAATATTCTCCTGAAAGCTTTACAGGTACTGAGGTAGAGTATGCCCTTGAGGTGGTAAATGCAGTTATAGATGTGTGGGAGCCTGACGTGAATAACAAGGTCATCATTAACATTCCTGCTACGGTTGAACTTTCTCTTCCACATGTATTTGCAACACAGGTAGAATATATTCACAAGCATCTAAACTGCAGAGAAGGGGTGATATTGAGCCTTCATCCACATAATGACAGAGGAACGGGAGTTGCCATAGCAGAGCTTGGCATACTTGCCGGTGCAGATAGAATAGAAGGTACACTATTTGGCAATGGTGAGCGTACCGGCAATGTGGATATCATCACTCTCGCGATGAATATATATTCACACGGAGTAGACCCGGGTCTTGATTTTTCAAAGTTAAACTTTATTAAAGAGGAATATGAGAAACTTACAAGAATGCAGGTTTCTCCAAGGCACCCTTATGCGGGAGAGCTTGTATTTACAGCATTTTCAGGTTCACATCAGGATGCTATATCTAAAGGCTTCGCTTATAGAGAAAAACACAAAAAAGATAAGTGGACAGTGCCATATCTTCCTATTGATCCTAAGGATATAAATAGGAGCTATGATGCAGACGTTATCCGCATCAACAGCCAGTCGGGCAAGGGTGGAGTAAGCTATATATTAAAGACAAATTATGGTATAGAAGTACCTAAGAATATGCAGGAAGAGCTTGGTTATACAGTTAAGTCGGTATCTGACCACGAACATGCCGAGCTTTCTGCTGATAGAATTTATAGTATTTTCTATAACAAATATGTAAATAACCACGAAGTATTTAGTGTAACTGATGCCGAGTTTGTTCAGGGAGGCGGATTCCTTGCAACCATTAATATAAGCCATGGTGGAAGGGAGCATGTGGTAAAGGCGAACGGCAATGGCCGACTCGATGCAGTGGCCAATGCCTTAAGACAGTATTTTGGCATAGAGTATGAGCTTACAGATTATGAAGAACACGCGCTTACAGGTAGTTCCGCATCTAAGGCCGTGACCTTTGTAGGCATAGTCTGTGGTGATAAAAAGTATTGGGGAGTCGGTATAGACGAAGATATTATTAAAGCTTCAATAGACGCACTTGTATCCGCACTTAACCAGTCTGAACAGCTAAAATATGTGGAAGAGAGGGAAGAGAGATTAACGGATATCCTCAACATTATTCAAGAAAATTATAAGGAGGTTACACTTGACTATATAGCAAAGAAGACCTTCCTTTCAAAACCTTATCTCTCAAAATATATAAGGACAAAGGCAGGTATGCCTTTTGGAGATATTGTACGACTTACCAGGCTTAAGAAAGCAAAGGCATTCTTACTGGGAGGCAATATGAAGATTGAAACAATTTCAGAGGCAATCGGATACCCTAATGTGGAGCATTTTATAAGGCTGTTTAAGAGGGAGTATGGAAAGACACCTGCCCAGTTTAGAAATGAAGCAAATAAAAAATAAAACAGCAAACAAATTCAAAAACTGCCCTTAGAAGACCTTTTTGGTATTCCAGGGGCAGTTTTACATGAAAACACCTTTTAGAAATCTAACACAATTATTGCTGTTTTTACATAGATTTAAGGCTTAATTATCGCGTGAGGAAAGACAGTGCACCAAGGCTTACCACCATCATGATTATGCCTGCAAGAAGTACTCCGGCAAGTACGGCTATAGTCCCCTTTTTAATGTTTATACCTAAGAGGCTCGCTGCAAGACTGCCTGTCCACGCACCTGTGCCCGGTATCGGGATGCCCACAAAGAGCGTGAGGGCAATAAAAAGTCCAAAGCCTGCTTTGTTTTCAAGCTTCTCCCCTGCTCTATAGCCTTTTTCAAGGAAAAAATGACACATTTTCCCTATGTATGCCTTATCCTTTCCCCAATGTAAGAACTTGCTTGCAAAGAGGAAGATTAAGGGAACAGGAACCATGTTTCCGATTATGGAAATGACATAGGCTGTTAGAGGAGGAACGCCTATTGCGGTTGCAAAGGGAATCGCTCCTCTTAGCTCGATTATAGGAAGCATTGATATAAAAAATACCTGTAAATATTTAATAAGCATGGCCGCTCGCTTTCTTTTTTTATAATGTTTTTAGATTATAACATCTAATCATATTAGTGTCAAAAGAATAAAAAGTAAGAGCAGATTTGCCTGCCGGAGAAGTCATTATCTTTATAATAATTTCCTCTTTAAAAAGGGAAAATAAGGTTGAAGATGTCGATAATGATAGCTATTATCAAAATTATTCAATAATTATTGAGAAATTACATCAATTAACACAAATTGCACAATAAAAATACATGATTTGGCTTTACATAATTAAACTTAAATAGTAGAATTAAAGATATGTAATAAAGCTTGAAACAAATACTTCGTTATTACGGATTGTTTTTGTTGTCATCAATAATATTTATTATTTAAGGAGGCTACTATGGCTAGATCAATGAAAACTATGGATGGAAATACCGCAGCCGCTCACGTATCCTATGCGTTTACCGATGTGGCAGCTATCTATCCTATCACCCCTTCTTCACCTATGGCAGACTACACAGACCAGTGGGCTACCCAGGGAAGAAAGAATATCTTCGGACACGAAGTAATCATGTCTGAGATGCAGTCTGAAGGTGGTGCTGCCGGTGCTGTGCATGGTTCTTTGCAGGCAGGTGCGTTAACCACAACCTATACAGCTTCTCAGGGACTTTTACTTATGCTCCCTAATATGTACAAGATTGCAGGTGAGTTACTTCCTGCAGTATTCCATGTATCAGCCCGTGCGCTTGCAAGCCACGCACTTTCTATATTTGGAGATCATTCGGATGTTTACGCCTGTCGTCAGTCAGGCTTTGCAATGCTTTGCTCAAACAGTGTACAGGAAGTTATGGACCTTGGTGCGGTAGCACATCTTAGTACTATCGAGAGCCGTGTTCCATTCCTTCACTTCTTCGATGGTTTTAGAACATCACACGAGATTCAAAAGATTGAAACCTGGGATTATGATGACCTTAAGGATATGTGTAATATGGATGCAGTTGCTGCATTTAGAAATAAGTCACTCAATCCTAACCGTCCTCAGCAGAGAGGTACAGCTCAGAACCCTGACATCTTCTTCCAGGCAAGAGAGGCTTCTAACCGTTTCTATGATGTAGTACCTGAAGTTGTTCAGAACTACATGGACAAGGTTAACGCTAAGATTGGTACTAACTACAAGCTTTTCAACTACTATGGTGCAGAAGATGCAGACAGAGTAATCATCGCTATGGGTTCTGTTTGTGAGACTATAGACGAGACTATCGATTATATGAACGCTAACGGACATAAGGTTGGTGTTGTTAAGGTACGCCTTTACAGACCTTTCTCAGCTAAGCACCTTATCGCTGCTATCCCTGAGACAGTTAAGCACATCATCGTTCTTGACCGTACAAAGGAGCCTGGTTCTCTTGGTGAGCCACTTTACCTTGATGTTGTGGCATCTCTTCGTGGAACTAAGTTTGAGTCTTGTCTTGTTACCACAGGCCGTTACGGTCTTGGTTCAAAGGATACTACTCCTGCTCAGATTATCGCAGCTTACAAGAATACTGAAAAGCCAAGATTTACCATAGGTATCAAGGATGATGTAACCAATCTCTCACTTGAGATCACCGAGAATCCATCTACTGCTCCTGAAGGAACAACCTCTTGTAAGTTCTGGGGACTTGGTGCAGACGGTACTGTTGGTGCTAATAAGAACTCAGTTAAGATTATCGGTGACCACACGGATAAATATGCTCAGGCTTACTTTGATTATGATTCAAAGAAGTCAGGTGGTGTAACCATTTCTCACCTTCGTTTCGGTGATAAGAAGATTAACTCTACCTACCTTATCAACAAGGCAGACTTCGTTGCCTGTCATAATCCTTCATACGTGCGTAAGTACGATATGGTTCAGGATATTAAGGATGGCGGAACCTTCCTTCTTAACTGCCCATGGGATGTAAATGAGCTTTCAGAGCGTCTTCCGGGACAGGCTAAGAAATACATCGCTGATCACAATATTAAGCTTTATACAATTGACGGTATCAAGATTGGTAAGGAAATCGGTCTTGGTGGACGTATCAATACAGTACTTCAGGCAGCTTTCTTTAAGCTTGCTAACATCATTCCTATCGAGGATGCTGTTGAGTATATGAAGGCAGCAGCAAAGGCTTCTTACCAGAAGAAGGGTGACGATGTAGTGCAGATGAACTACAATGCTATTGATGCCGGTGTTGCAGGCGTAGTTGAGGTTAAGGTTCCTGAGGACTGGAAGAATGCGGTAGCCGAGGATATCTCAGAGAAGGCTGATGCAGGTCTTGAGAACGTTGTTCACTATGTAAATACAATTCAGAATAAGGTAAATGCACAGGCAGGTAACACACTTCCTGTATCTGCTTTTGTAGAGTATGCTGATGGTACTACACCTTTAGGCTCAGCTGCTTACGAGAAGAGAGGTATAGCAGTAGAAGTTCCTGTATGGAATAAGGATTCCTGTTTACAGTGTAACCTCTGTTCTTATGTATGTCCTCACGCAGCAATACGTCCTGCAGTAATGGACGAGGAAGAAGCGGCAAAGGCCCCTGAATCTATGAAGATGGTAGACATGAAGGGTATGCCTGGCAAGAAGTTTGCAGTTACAGTTTCTGTACTTGACTGTACAGGCTGCGGTTCTTGTGTAAATGTCTGCCCAGAGGTTAAGGGACATAAGACACTTTCACTTTCAGCTCTTGATACACAGCTTGTAGAGCAGAAGAGCTTTGACTATGGCAGGACTCTTGAGCTCCATGAAGATGTACTTGAGAAATTCAATGCAGTTACACCAAAGGGAAGCCAGTTCAGACAGCCTTACCTTGAGTTCTCAGGTGCTTGTGCAGGCTGCGGCGAGACTCCTTACGCTAAACTCGTTACACAGATGTTCGGTGACAGAATGTTAATCGCCAATGCAACAGGTTGTTCTTCAATCTGGGGCGGTTCTTCACCTGCTAACCCATATACAGTTGATAAGAGAGGCAGAGGTCCTGCTTGGGCTAACTCACTCTTCGAGGATAATGCTGAGTATGGTTACGGTATGGCACTCGGTTCAGAGGCTCTTAGAATGAGAGTTATCGACAATGCTGAGAAGCTTATGGACAAGGTAGATGGAGATACAAAGGAATTAATTCAGAAGTATCTTGATACAAGAGATAATTCAGGTGAGAACAGCGTAGCAGCAAGAAGAATGATTCAGGCTCTTACAGCTTGTAACGTAGAAGCAGAAGAGAAGGATTATATCTTAGACAATGCTGATTATGCAGGCAAGAAGAGCCAGTGGATCTTCGGTGGAGACGGCTGGGCTTACGATATCGGTTACGGCGGTCTTGACCACGTACTCGCATCAAACAGAGATGTGAACGTATTCGTATTCGATACTGAGGTTTACTCAAATACAGGTGGACAGGCTTCTAAGGCTACTCCTACAGGTGCTGTTGCACAGTTTGCAGCAGGTGGTAAGGAAGTAAGAAAGAAGAACCTTGCTGAGATAGCTATGGGTTATGGTTACATCTATGTAGCCATGGTAGCCATGGGTGCTGATTACAACCAGTGTGTAAAGGCTATTGCAGAGGCTGAGGCATATCCTGGTCCATCACTTATCATTGGTTATGCTCCTTGTATAAGCCACGGTATCAAGGGCGGTATGAGAGTTTCTATGACTCAGGAGAAGAGAGCCGTTCAGTCAGGTTACTGGAGCCTCTTCCGTTACAACCCACTTCTTGCAGAAGAAGGAAAGAACCCATTCACAATGGATTCAAAAGAGCCTACATTAAGCTATAGAGAGTTCATTGAGACAGAGGTTCGTTACAACAGACTTCTTAGAAGCAATCCTGAGAAGGCAGAAGAGTTATTCAAGCGTTCTGAGAAAGAAGCTAAGTTCAGACTTGAGACATTCAAGAGAAGAACTACCTGGAATGTAGAGGAATAATCTCGAAATACTCAGATAAATCTGTCTTTGACAGTTACGGCGTAAGCCCCGAATTTGAGGGGCTTACGCTGATTTTTTATATAAAATACCGCCATATTATTAGAATAAAGTATAAATAAAATCATATATATTCATTTTACTAATAAATAACCTCGTGCTATAATGAAGGAAACTAAACCTAAACTTATAAGCAAGGAGTGGGACTATGGGAAATATTAGAAGGGTATATGTTGAAAAAAAGAAAGACTATGCTGTTAGGGCAAAGGAGCTAAAAGAAGAATTTGCCGACTATCTTTCACTTAAAACGATTGAAAATGTAAGGGTACTCATCAGATATGATATAGAGAATCTGGACGAGGCTACCTACAAGAAGTCACTTGGCATAGTATTTTCCGAGCCACCTGTGGACTTGCTTTATGAGGAGAACTTCCCTCTTCTTTCTGATGAAAGGGAGTTTTCAGTAGAATATCTTCCCGGTCAGTTTGACCAGAGGGCTGATAGTGCCATTCAGTGCGTTAAGCTCTTAAATAAAGAGGCTGAGCCTGTTATCCAGTCTGCTACTACATATGTAGTAAAGGGTCAGCTCACAGACAAAGAATTTGAAGAAATCAAGGCTTATCTTATTAACCCTGTGGATTCAAGGGAAGCAGCCAAGAGTAAGCCAGAGACCATAGTTCAGACCTTTCCTGAGCCGGAGGATGTAAAAATCTTTGAAGGCTTTATAACCATGCCTGAAGATGAGCTTAATGATCTTTATTCATCGCTTAATCTTGCAATGACATTTAAGGACTTCTTATTTATAAGAAAATATTTTTCAGAAGAAGAAAAACGTAATCCAAGCGTGACAGAAATAAGGATGCTTGATACCTACTGGTCAGACCACTGCCGCCACACCACCTTCCTTACTGAGCTTACAGAGGTGAGTTTTGAAGAAGGCAAGTATACCACACCTTTGGTGAACAGCTTCAATGACTATAAAGAGAACTTTGCCTCACTTTACAAGGATAGAGATGACAAATACATCTGCCTTATGGACATTGCCCTCATGGGAATGAAGAAGCTAAGGGAAATGGGCAAGCTTACAGATATGGAAGTTTCTGATGAGATAAATGCCTGCTCAATTGTAGTTCCTGTAGAAGAAATTCTTGCAGATGGCACTAAACATACAGAAGAATGGCTCATTTTCTTTAAGAATGAAACACATAACCATCCTACGGAAATAGAGCCTTTTGGAGGTGCTGCTACCTGCCTTGGTGGTGCAATCAGAGATCCGCTTTCAGGAAGAGGATATGTATATCAGGCCATGCGTGTGACAGGAGCAGCAGATCCTACCCTTCCTTTGTCTGAGACACTTAGTGGCAAGCTTCCACAGAGAAAGATAGTGACAGGAGCGGCGGCAGGCTACAGTTCTTATGGCAATCAGATAGGACTTGCTACCGGTCTTGTAGATGAGATATATCATCCTGACTATGTGGCAAAGCGTCTTGAGATTGGCGCAGTTATGGGAGCTGCAAGAAGGAAAAATGTAATAAGAGAGAATTCAGATCCGGGAGACCAGATTATACTACTTGGCGGGCGCACAGGGCGAGATGGTATAGGTGGTGCTACAGGCTCGTCAAAGTCACATACAACCAAGTCCATAGATACCTGTGGAGCAGAAGTTCAAAAGGGAAATGCGCCTACAGAGCGCAAGATTCAGAGATTTTTCAGAAGACCTGAGATAACAAGGCTCATAAAGAAGTGTAATGACTTTGGAGCAGGCGGCGTATCTGTAGCTATAGGAGAGCTTGCGGCGGGTCTACATATTAACCTTGATAAGGTACCAAAGAAGTACGCAGGACTTGACGGCACTGAGATAGCCATATCAGAGTCACAGGAGAGAATGGCAATAGTGGTTGACAGTAAAGATGTAGCTGCCATGCTTAAGTTTGCAGACGAAGAGAACCTTGAAGCTGTAGTTGTTGCAGAAGTAACCAAGGAGCCTCGTCTTGTTATGGAGTGGCGTGGCAAGGAAATAGTGAATATCAGTAGGGAATTCATTGATACAAACGGAGCAAGAAGTGAGGCAAAGGCTAGGGTTAAGGCGCCTGCCCCTGACAGATTCTATGAGAACCACGATAGGGAATTTGAAGGAAAGAGTCTTAAAGAGGCTTGGCTTTCAGTGCTTAACGACTTAAATGCCTGCGGCAAGAAGGGACTTGTTGAGAGATTTGACAGCTCTATCGGAGCCGCTACAGTTACCATGCCGTTTGGTGGAAAGTACCAGTTAAGCCCTATTCAGACTATGACAGCTAAGCTTCCAAATGATTTGGGAGAAAGTGATGTGGTAACACTTATGAGCTATGGCTTTGATCCTTATATATCAAAGGAGAGCCCTTACCATGGAGCTGTCTATGCTGTTATCAACTCTGTAGCAAAGATAGTTGCGGCAGGTGGTGACATGGGTAAGATTCACTTCACCTTTCAGGAGTATTTTAAGAGGCTTGGTGATAAGGCAGAGCGCTGGGGAGAGCCGCTTGCAGCCCTGCTTGGTGCGTACGAGGCACAGATGAAGCTTGGACTTGCTTCAATAGGTGGCAAGGACAGTATGTCAGGAAGCTTCAATGACATAGATGTACCACCAACTCTTGTAAGCTTTGCTGTAGATACAGGAAATGCTAACGATATTATCAGTCCTGAGCTTAAGAAGGCAGGTAACATCCTTGTTAAATTCGAAATAGAAGAAAATGAGTATAGACTGCCTGTATTTAAAAAGTTGATTGAGGACTATAACAAGATAACAAACCTCATACATAAAAAGTGCATAGTTTCAGCCTATGCCCTTGGCAGATACGGAGTCTCTGAGGCTGTGAGCAAGATGGCTTTTGGTAACAAGCTCGGAGTAAAGTTTGATGAAAGTATTACCGAGAGGGACTGCTTTAAGCCTGACTTTAGCTCTATAGTAGCTGAAGTAAGTGCAGGAAGCCTTGATGAGGTAATGAAGTCAGGACTTAATGTAACAATTCTTGGTGAAGTTACTGACAGTGGCAAATTCCAGTTTGCAAATACAAGTATAGACATAGAGGAAATGCTTAATAGCTGGCAGGAAAGACTGGAAAAGGTATATCCTACAAAGACAGAAGAAAAGGCTGCAAAGCCTGATGAGAATATCTATGATATAAGAAAAGAGGCTGGTTTTGCTCCTGCATCTGAGAACAAGCTTTATGTAGCAAAGAATAAGGTGGCAAGGCCTAAGGTCTTCATCCCTGTATTCCCTGGTACAAACTGTGAGTATGACCTTACTAAGGCATTCACAAAGGCAGGTGCAGAGGTCGAGACAGTTGTATTTAAGAACCTTAATGCGGAAAATATCAAGGACTCTGTGGAAGAATATGTAAAGGCTATAAAGAACTCTCAGATAATAATGTTCCCTGGCGGTTTCTCAGCCGGAGATGAGCCTGACGGTTCAGCTAAGTTCATAGCTTCAGTATTTAGAAATCCTCAGATAGCAGAGGAGACAAATAAACTCCTTAAAGAGAGAGACGGACTAATCCTCGGTATCTGTAACGGTTTCCAGGCCCTTATCAAGCTGGGTCTTGTACCATACGGAGAAATCACCGAGATAAAGGAGGATTCTCCAACTCTTACAACCAACAAGATAGGCAGACATATATCTCAGTCAGTATACACTAAGGCAGTTACCAACAAGTCTCCTTGGCTTATGAATGTAAGGCTTGGGGAGGTATACTCCATTCCTGCCTCACATGGGGAGGGAAGATTTGTGGCAAATGAGGAGTGGCTTAAGAGACTATACGCAAATGGACAGATTGCTTTCCAGTATGCGGATGTAGAAGGCAATGTGACCATGGATTGTGCTTTCAATCCAAACGGCTCTTACAATGCAGTTGAAGGTATCATCAGCCCTGACGGCAGGGTGCTTGGCAAGATGTGCCACTCTGAGAGAATTGGTAAAAATGTTGCTATCAACATAGTCGGAGAAAAAGATCAGGGCATATTTGAAAGCGGAGTAGAGTACTTCAGATAGATACTTATTATATGATGTGGATGTCAAAAGTATTTGGCACCCAATGATACAGGATTGCTACAGCGTAGCTTTAGCAATCCTTGCAAAAATATTCGTAATTTGCTCATTTTTTGCAAAAAATGGCTGCTTACTCATATTTTTTGCGTGTCAAAAGATAATAAATTCTCTTACAAGCAAGCCCCTCTCGAATTTTTATACTTTTGACACTGTATCATTATATTATTAAAGGGAGTTTAGCACTAAAAATGGTGCTAAACTCCTTTTTTAAAATCGGCTCGTTAAAAGCCCTGTTACCGTTTAAGATTATTTGTTGTTATCCTGTAAGCTTCCTGAGAGCGTATATCTGACTGATTTATGACAGTCTTTTCTTAAAGTCCTGATATCCGAAGCTTTTGATATTCTCCACATTACCATCCTTTTTAAGTACGGCAAGGTCTGGAAGAGGCATGCCATTAAAGGTATTGTTTTTGACAAATGAATAAATGGCCATATCTCCAAATATGAGCATATCTCCAATGTTTTTTTCCTCATCAAAGGAGAAGTCGCCGATTATATCACCTGCCAGACAGGTACAGCTACCAAGCCTATAGGTATATTTCTTTTCGCCCGCTTCTCCTGAGGTAAAAAGAGGTGGTCTGTAAGGCATCTCAATCACATCAGGCATATGGCAGGCAGCACTGATATCAAGGATTAGATTGGTGGTGTCGCCTGAGGTGGTCTTATCAAGGATAGTTGTTACTGAATAGCCTGCATTTAGAGCGACTGCCTCACCCGGCTCAAGATAGACTTCCACATCAAACAGGGACTTAGCCTCATTTATACACTTAATAAGGAGTTCTCTGTTGTAGTCATCCCTTGTTATATGGTGACCGCCGCCAAAGTTCAGCCATTTCATATTTTTAAGATATTTTCCAAAATTCTTATACACAACCTCCAATGTATTCCTTAAAGGCTCTGCCCCCTGTTCACAAAGGGTGTGAAAATGAAGTCCGTCAACACCACTAAGTAGTGAAGCATCTTCTTTAAGAGCATTTTCAAGGGTACTTAGAGTGATGCCAAGCCTGCTTCCACTGGCACAGGGATCGTAGATCTCATGGTCTTCTTGCGTGGAAAATTCAGGATTTATTCTAATACCAATGCTGACACCCTTGTCTAAGCAGTAACTCTTATATTTCTTAAGCTGATTTACAGAGTTAAATATAATGTGGTCGCAGATTCTTGTAATTTCCTCCATGTCCTCGTCCTTATAAGCAGGAGAGAAGATATGATTCTCCTTTTTCATTTCCTCGGCACCAAGCCTAGCCTCAAAAAGTCCGCTGGCTGTAGCGCCTGTAAGATATTCGCCTATGAGGGGATAGAAATAAAAGCCAGAAAATGCCTTTTGTGCAAGTAGAATCTTTGCTTTCGTCTCATCCATTACAGACTTAAGAATCTTGCAGTTCTCCTCTATCTTGGCCTCATCGATGACATAGCAGGGAGTTTTAAGCCCTTCAAATGCCCTTTTTAACTCTTGATAGTTATTTGAAATCAAGTTAAACTCCTTTATATTCAAAGACACAGAGAGGTTTAATTCTCTGTGTCTGATGTAACCCTCTTATGGTACGAGTACAGGATTCTCCTCAACCTGCCAAGGGAGTCCCCATTTATTAAGAGCTTCCATATATGGATCAGGATCAAATTCATCTGTGGTATATACACCAGGTTTTCTCCAAAGTCCGTTTAATACAAGCATGGAGCCTATCATAGCAGGAACACCTGTAGTATAGCTTACAGCCTGACTTCCTACCTCTTTGTAGCAGGCTTCGTGGTCACAGATGTTGTAGATGTAGATGCTCTTTTCCTTGCCGTCCTTAACACCTGTGAAGATGCAGCCGATGTTGGTCTTTCCCTTTGTACGAGGACCAAGTGAAGCAGGATCAGGAAGGAGAGCCTTAAGGAACTGGATAGGCACTATCTCCTTGCCTTCATAGTTGATAGGGGTTGTAGAGAGCATACCTACATTCTCAAGGCAGTTCATATGTGTGAGATAGCTCTGCCCAAATGTCATAAAGAAGCGGATACGCTTAACCTCAGGCATATTTCTGCCAAGAGCCTCAAGCTCCTCGTGGTGAAGAAGGTACATGTCTTTCTGTCCAACTTCTTTAAAGTTATACTCACGCTTTATGCTCATTGCAGGGATTTCAACCCACTTACCATTTTCAAGGTAGCTGCCAGGTGCAGATACTTCACGAAGGTTAATCTCAGGGTTGAAGTTGGTAGCAAATGGATAGCCATGGTCTCCACCGTTGCAGTCAAGGATATCTATGGTATCTATCCTGTCAAAATAATGCTTCTTCGCATAAGCAGCAAATACGCTGGTTACACCCGGATCAAAGCCTGTTCCAAGAAGTGCTGTAAGTCCTGCTTTTTCGTATTTCTCAGCATAAGCCCACTGATAAGAGTAGTCAAAAAGTGCTGAAAATCCTTTTTCTTTGCAACGCTTCTCGTAAGCAGCCTTCCATTCAGGCTCTTCTGTATCCTCAGGCTCATAGTTAGCTGTATCGATGTAATGTACATTTGCAAGAAGGCAGGCATCCATAATAGCAAGATCCTGATAAGGAAGTGCAACATTAAGCACTGCATCAGGCTTGTAGCTCTTAATAAGCTCTACTGTCTTAGCTACATCCATAGCATCTATCTCTGCAGTAGTAATAACGGTCTTTGTCTTGCCCTCAAGCTCAGCCTTAATAGCATCGCATTTTGACTTTGTTTTACTTGCTATACAAATCTCTGTGAAAACTTCGCTGTTCTGACAGCATTTGTGGATTGCAACCTGTGCAACTCCGCCGCAACCGATAATAAGTAATCTTGACATTATTTTTCTCCTTTATTTTCTTCTTCTTCCAATATATCTTCAACATATTTAGGTAACATAAATGCGCCTACATGGAGGTTGCTTGTATAATACCAGGTTTTGATATTTCTCTTTTTCCACTCGTCAGGCTTGAAGTCTGTGATAGGGTGGTATTTCTTGCTGGCAAAGCCAAACATCCAGTAGCCAGAAGGACAGGTAGGGATATGTGCCTGATATACACGGCTTATAGGAAAGCTGGTATACACCTTTCTATGCATTGCCCTAAAGGCTTCTTCATCTTCGTCAAAGAAGGGGCTTCCATGCTGGTAAACCATAATTCCATCGTCTTTAAGAGCCTTGTAGCAGCTGCCGTAGAATTCTTTGGTAAACAGTCCTTCAGTATGGCCAAAGGGATCTGTAGAGTCATTTATAATGAGGTCGTATTCAGCTCTTCTGCCTCTAAGGAAGCGAAGTCCGTCCTGATGGGTTATATGAACCCTCTCATCATCAAACCCCTTTACGGCATCGGGGAAAAACTCCCTACAAACCTCAACCATTTGCTCGTCAGGCTCTACAACTTCTATTCGCTCGATCTCGGGATATGCAGTCAGCTCTCTGGCTACACCTCCGTCACCTCCGCCTATTATAAGCACACTCTTTACATTTGGGTGTACCGACATAGGTACGTGGGCAACCATTTCGTTGTATACAAATTCGTCTGCTTCTGAGAAGATTATATCTCCGTCAAGCATCAGGAACCTGCCGAATTCGCGTGACTGAAATACCTCTATTTTCTGGAATTCGCTTTCGGCACTGTATAGCTGCCTTTCGACACCTATGTCCATACTCACGTTGTCGGTAAATTCTTCAAAAACGTGGATGTTTGTATAATCGGACATCTTTCCTCCTTTCTTTCAGTGGCAAGTGTCAATGGTAAAAAATATTTCAAGTTACTTTATCAGCACCTCTAAGCTTTTAACCTCAGGATCGGCTGTACCCTGCAAGCTACAGCCCTTTTCTTTTGCATACAGGATGTGGTCAACAATATCCTTTGTAATGAGCTCTCCCGGAGCAAGTATAGGAATGCCCGGTGGATAAGCCATAACTGATTCGCCAGCGACCCTGCCATATGCTTCCTTTATAGGCACAGACTCCTTTTCGGCGTAAAATGAATACTGTGGACTTGAAACTACCTTTGGAATAACCGCATCCACAAAGGCAAGACCGCTTTTCTCTCTGGCATACAGCCTCTTGATATCCTCAAGAGCACCAACAAGCCTTTCTATATCCTGAAGCCTGTCGCCTATTGAGATATAAGCCATAATATTGCCGATATCGCCGAATTCTATTTGTATATCGTATTCATCACGAAGTAAATCGTAAATCTCAATTCCTGTAAGCCCAATGTCTTTGGTGTACACACAAAGCTTGGTTACATCAAAGTCATAGACATTCTTTCCGTCTATGAGCTCTTTCCCATAGGCATAGTAACCGCCTATGCTGTTTATCTCGTTTCTGGCGTACTCTGCCATAGTTATAACCTTTGCAAAGCTCTCCATGCCTCTAAGTGCAAGGTTTCTTCTTGAAAGGTCAAGACTTGAAAGCAGGAGATAGTTAGCAGAGGTAGTCTGGGTAAGTCCTATTATCTGTCTCACATGACCTACATTCATATTTTTACCTGTTAGTAGGATGGAGCTCTGAGTAAGACTGCCACCTGACTTGTGCATAGAAATAGCTGCCATGTCAGCACCTGCACGCATTCCCGCCATAGGAAGATTAGAACCGAAATAAAGCTGGGTTCCGTGTGCCTCATCTACAAGGACTTTGAGCCCTTTTTCGTGGGCGTAGTCAGTAATGCTCTTAAGGTCGGAACAGATACCGTAGTAGGTTGGATTATTTACAAGTACAGCTACCGCATCAGGATTACTGTCTATGGTCTCTTTGACCGCATCTATCTCCATACCGAGAGCCACACCTATCACGGGATGAATCTCAGGCTTTACATAGACAGGGATGGCACCACAGAGAATGAGTGCATTGATTACACTCTTATGCACATTTCTTGGGAGAATAATCTTGTCGCCTGCCTTGCAGACAGAAAGTACCATAGCCTGTACTGAAGCAGTGGTTCCGCCTACCATAAGAAAGGCATGAGCGGCACCAAAAGCCTCAGCCATAAGGTCTTCAGCCTCTGAAATGACGGAAACAGGGTTGGAGAGGTTGTCAAGGGGCTTCATACTGTTTACATCAAGGGAAACACATTGTGCACCAAGAAGTCTTACAAGCTCAGGGTTTCCGCGTCCTCTTTTATGTCCCGGTACGTCAAAAGGCACAACTCTTTTTTTCTTAAATGTTTCAAGAGCCTCGCAAATCGGAGCTCTCTGCTGTCTGCTAATGTCCATCTCATTTTCCTCATATCTATATTATATATCCTGCATATAGGATTGATAAAGCAGCTCTTCCTAATTTTATGCAATAAAAAAGCAGCTCAATCATCTTGAGCTGCACGTAGTTTTCCTAAGAACAGAATAAGTGCGTTAACTTCATTCAGAGTAGTCCAGCAAATATCAGGTTGCTGCTCTTATTGACGTTTCACAAGATGATAATGATTGTAGAGTAATCAACTTATAAAATCCGGGCTTCAAACCCTATCAATAATGTGGAATAACCACTACGGCAAGTGACCGCCTGTCCGTAAGGCAAAAACAAATTTGGTCTGATATTTGCATGATGAATCACGCAACTATGTAGAATAATCATAACATCAAAGGGACTTAGTGTCAATAGGAAGCCCAAATTTAGTTTGTGTCAAGTACTCGTTGGCAAATTTCCTTACCTTTTTCTTTTATCATTGTTTTTTTATTTTTTTGTATCACAAACAAGCCCAGATTATGCACTGAACAGATATTTTTTCTTTAGTTGCCAAGTATAAAATTTCTTAATGCCTTTCTACCTGCTGTTAATGGTGTACCGGTTAGTGGAAGACTTCCTCTGCCTACTTCCATATATGGAAGCCCTTTACCGTCTCGTAACGGTGATTTTGAAGCGCTGAGAGGCTCTTTTATCTCGCTCTGGCTCTCATCAAATATCAATTCCCCAGAGTAACGTTCGACTGTCTCTATCAGGTCTTTGTTTTCTTTCCTGCACAGAAGCTTCGCAAGGTTATCAGCTCCTGATTCTGACCATCTCATGCGCCTGTGCTTCATTCTCAGCGTTATCAGTGTACAGTTTTGTGTTTCCTGTATACCCATGTTTTTATAAATGATGCCTTCTACAGGTTCTGGGAGTTTTATTCCCCGCTTGTAGTACGGTAGCAGCCCTTCTCTGTTATTGTGAAGGTAGGCGTACAGCTCCTCGGCTTTTTTACTGGTTTTATCGCTTTCATCTTCGCTTTTACTTACTCTTATATACTCCCGTATATAATCAAACATTTCTTCAATCTTCTCTGAATCAAAGAGCCTTCGTATATCCTTTTGTACAGCTTTACTGCTTATTTTCCTTAAAATTTCCTGATAAATGTGGTATCTGTCAAGCTGAAACACCGCCTCGTCATCATAAGGCTCTTTTATCCAGCTTCCACCATCTCCATTTAAGATACGCCTGCCTATTTCGTCAGGGTTATATTTCTTCTGTATCACGGCCTCTCTTTTATTGTGGAATCCACTGCTTCCATCCATGCCTGCAAACACCACTTTCTCCACTAGAGTGCTGCGCCCTTCCTTTTCCTTCTCCGCATCCCAGCCTTCATACATGGTAAAGACCTTCATCTCCTTTTTACCCATGCGTTTATGCCCTCTGCCCTGCATCGAAAGCCATACTCCATCCATTTCCTCAAAAAGAACTCCGATTTCCCTTTTCCCATCAGGTCTGCCTGCCTTCATCTTCTTCACATCAAGGTCTTCCTCTGATGTTATCCTCTGGCCAAGCTTCTGGGCTATATTCCACACGCCTCCCGCACTTATGGTCTGTCCTGTAGAAGAGCTTAACATCTCAGCAGATGCCCTGTACGGGAGTTCCGTAACTGAATTGGCGATCTTCTCTGCAAGATTAGTAGATATTAAGCCTATCTTCTCCATACCCATTTGTTCATCAAGAAGATAAACATGGGCTTTCGTTCCATCTCTAAGCCTTGTCTGGTACACCCTTCTTTCATACTCGACATCTCCATATACGGTTCTTATCGAAGTCTTTCTCTTTCCTTTATTCCTATATTTAGAAGTATCCCTCTCTTTTGAAAGAATATCATCATAGTTTTCAAGTATGATTTTAGTGTGTTCCCTGGCAAGCTTGCAGGCCTCTTCAAAAATTTTCTTCTCTAAGGTCTTGAATGAAATCTTTTTTTCTTTTACAATAGCATTAGTCATACAGTTTTTTTCCTTTATGTTATTTTTTTCTCAAATCAATAATAAAATAAAACTGTATGATTGGGAAGGGGGCAACCCCTTCTTTTTTTGCTATTGCCAATTATAATTATACACTAACCCAAATTTATGTACTAGAGAATACATAAAATGCTCAGCGAAAATTTTGTAAAAAATTTGAGGTGATAAGCCTAAGAAACATAGAAAGTTTGAAAAAATTAAAAAGCTCAAAAATCTTCTTGACAATGGAATAAGTTTGGACTAACATAGGCATATAAAAATTATATAGCATTCTTCAGGGCAGGGTGTAATTCCTGACCGGCGGTAAAGTCCGCGAGCATTTGCAGAATCGGTGAGCCTCGGCAATTCCGATACCGACAGTAAAGTCTGGATGAAAGAAGAAATAATAGGATATTAACTTATCCTATGTTTTAGCAGCGTAATCAGCCCTGGCCAATCGGTCAGGGCTTTTTTCCTTAAAGAATGCGGAAAAGAGGAAAAAATGATTTTATTAGGTGGTTTGAAAGACGCAGCAGTTAAAAACTGGGGCATGGTTGTCATCACCCTGGCAGTGGTGGCTTTGCTTCTTGCACTGGCATTTGTTGCAGAAAGGGTCTTAAAGAAAGATGAGGCTGGCGGGTCGTTTAAGGTAAGGAAACTTGCAATGGTAGCAATGTTCTCAGCTATCTCAGCAGTGCTTATGTTGTTTGAGTTTCCTATTCCCTTCATTGCACCGGGATTTTACAAGATTGACCTCAGCGAGGTACCTGTGATTATCGGTGCTTTTGCTTTGGGGCCTGTGGCAGGTATTGTTATAGAATTTGTGAAGATATTGCTTAATTTATTTATAAACGGCACATCATCTGCCTTTGTGGGAGAATTCGGCAATTTCGTGGTAGGTGCTGCCTTTGTTATACCTGCATCTATCCTGTATTTTGCAAAAAAAACCAAGAAAAGGGCTATAATGGGGCTTGTAGCAGGGGTCATTACTACAACTGTAATAGGCTGTCTTGTAAATGCCTTTGTGCTTCTTCCTTTCTATGGAGCGGCCTTTGGCGGAATAGATAAGATTATAGCAGCCGGAACAGCGGTAAACCCTGCGGTTAACAGTGTATTTGTCTTTTGTCTCATCATAGTAGCTCCATTTAATATCATTAAATTTAGCATTGTATCTGTAATAACTGTGCTTATTTATCATAAGATTAGTTATTTGCTCAAGATGGGGAAATAATTGATGAAGGGCGCTAGAATGTGTTGATTCTTGACTTATACATATATTATAATTATAATACATGTACAAAAGGAAGGTGAATATTTGCTGGAATTCGAATGGGATGAAGGACTGGAGGCATAGATATGAGGGAAGAATACGAAATTGAAAAACTAAATCCGAGAAAAAATCCTTACGCTAAGTTGTTAAAAAAGCAAGTGACAATTAATATCGATGAAGATACTATATCATATTTTAAAAAAGAATCCGAAAGTGAGGGTATTCCGTATCAAACATTGATAAATCTATATCTAAGAGATTGTGTTGCTAAAAAGCGCCATTTAGAAATTTCTTGGACATAAAATTAAAATGCTTTTAATTCTGTTTTGACCTAAGTAATAATTGTCAGCAGAAATTTTAAATTTCACTTAGTCTTGAATTCTATCTGAAATTGTGGTAGAATGCTGAAAGATATGTTTTGAAAGGAAGAGATGGTTATGTCTACATTAAGAATTGTTGTTACAGTTATTTATTGCATTATATGCATTGCACTTGCGGCTATAGTACTTTTACAGGAAGGTAAGCAGCAGGGGCTTGGAAGCATCGGCGGTATGGCTGATACCTACTGGGGCAAGAATAAGAGCCGTTCAATGGAAGGTAATCTTAACAAGGCTACCACAGTTGTTGCCCTCGGCTTTATAGTGCTTTCTTTTGTACTTAATATGAAGTGGTAATTAAGTAGAACAAGAAAATTTTAACTGTTGCATAGTATGTTGTTTCAGGTCTTATCCTGCCTACACACTTTGTAGCAGTTTTTCTTTTTTTCGCTATAATTATATTAGATAGACAAGGGGTGATAGAGGTGGCTAAAGAATATACAAAGAAGATGAGAGAAAGAAAAGAGGCACTTTTGGAATTCTTTGAAAGGAAGGACTATGTCCCTATGAAGTTTAGGGATATTGCGTCCCTGTTTCAAGTGCCTAAGGCTGAAAGAGGGGATTTGCAGATTATTTTAAATGATATTATAAAAGATGGAAAGCTCATTGAAATGGGGGATGGAAGGTATTCAAAGCCTGATGCAGACCTCGTCACAGGAATATTTATGTCTACTGCGAAGGGCTTTGCCTTTCTTAGAACTGCGGAGGATGAGGAAGATGTGTTCATTCCTGCCTCAGAAGTTAGCAATGCCTTTGATGGGGATACTGTTACCGTCAAGCTTTCAGCCAAAAGCAGGGGAAAGAGCAGAGAAGGTAAGGTAGTTAAGGTAATTGAGCGAGCATTTACTACTGTTGTAGGCACATTTGAAAAAAGCAGGAACTTTGGCTTTGTAGTACCAGACAACACTAAGATTACTTGTGATATTTACATACCTAAGAATGCCTGCAAAGATGTGCCTAAGGGAGTTAAGGTGGTTGTAGAACTTACAAGCTATGGAGATGCTAAGTTTAGTCCTGAGGGTAAGATAATAGAGATTCTTGGCTTTGAAAATGATAAGGGTGTTGATATTCTCTCTATCGCCAAGGCTTACGGCATAGAGGATGAATTCCCGAAGGAAGTGTGTAAAGAAGTGAAAAAGGTACCTGCGAAGGTCATTAAGACTTCGATTAAGAACAGACTTGACCTTAGAGAAATGAAGATAGTTACAATAGACGGCGAGGATGCAAAAGACCTTGATGATGCTGTGTCTGTGACTAAGGAAGTTAAGGCTGATGGAGAGGTTATCTACCATTTGGGAGTGCACATTGCTGATGTTACCAATTATGTGAAGGAGGGCTCAGCCCTTGATAAGGAAGCCATTAAGCGTGGTACAAGTGCATACCTTGTAAATAAGGTAATACCTATGCTTCCTAAGGAGCTTTCAAACGGCATCTGTTCTCTAAATGAAAATGTGGACAGACTCACCCTTTCCTGTCTTATGGATATAAATGAGAAGGGAGAAGTAATCTCCCACGAAATAGCAGAAACAGTTATTAGGACTGCACATAGGATGAATTATTCTGATGTAAATGTGCTTATTACAGGTGAGAGCGAGAGATTTAATGAATTAAAAGAAAAGTATGAAGATGTGTACGAAATGCTTATAAATGCAGAAGAGCTTGCGCTAATCCTTAGAAAATGCAGGCATGAGAGAGGCTCGATTGACTTTGATTTCCCTGAGGCTAAGATTATAGTTGATGACAAAGGAAGAGTTACTGATATTAAAGCATACGATAGGAATGAGGCTACCAGGCTGATTGAGGATTTTATGCTGATTGCCAATGAAACAGTGGCGGAAGACAGCTTCTGGCAGGAACTTCCTTTTATATATAGAACTCATGAAAACCCTGACGAAGAAAAAATTAGGGAATTAAGTATATTTATTAATAATTTTGGGTATAATATAGGTAAAGGCGGAAAGAAAAAGACAAAGACGGAAATTCATCCAAAGGATATTCAGAAGCTTTTAAGCAAGATAGAGGGGACTCCTGAAGAGATGCTTATTAACAGGATGACACTAAGAAGTTTAAAGAGGGCTAAGTACACGACCTCCTGCGATGGACATTTTGGACTTGCCGCTAAGTACTATTGCCATTTTACCTCACCTATAAGGAGATATCCTGATTTGCAGATACACAGGATAATAAAGGAGAACTTAAACGGCAGGCTTACAGACAAGAGGGCAACGCATTATAAGGCGGTTCTTTACGATATAGCGCTTCGCTCAAGTATGATGGAGCGAAGGGCTGATGAGGCAGAGAGAGAAGCGGATAAGATGAAGGCTGCTGAGTTTATGTCCCATAAAATCGGCGAAGAATTTGACGGTGTAATCTCGGGTGTAACAAGCTGGGGTATATATGTAGAACTTCCAAACACTGTTGAGGGCATGGTTAAAATCAGCAGTATAAGAGGGGATTACTATGAATTTAATGCTGAAAGAATGGAAATTGTAGGGGAACATACCAAGAAGAAATTTAGTCTGGGACAGCAGGTTAGAGTAAAAGTAGTAGAGGCAAGTAAGCAGATGAGAACCATAGATTTTAGGATAGTAGAAGGAGAGAAGGATGTCTAAGGACAATTATAAAGTAGTGGCGCAGAATAAGAAAGCTAGTTTTGATTATTTCATAGAAGAGAGATACGAAACAGGTATTACCCTTGCAGGTACTGAAGTTAAGTCAGTTAGAATGGGCAAGGTCAGTATTAAGGAGTCATACGTACAGATAGATAAAAACGGCGAGGTTATCATTATAGGTATGCACATCAGCCCTTATGAGAAGGGGAATATTTTCAACAAAGATCCCCTTAGAACCAGAAAGCTCCTTATGCACAGGGCTGAGATAAATAAGCTTGTGGGCAAGGTAAAGACAGCGGGCTACACCCTGGTGCCTATTAAGGTTTACCTTAAAGGCAGTCTTGTCAAGGTTGAAATAGGCCTTGCAAGAGGTAAGAAAAACTATGATAAGCGTCAGGATATACAGAAAAAAGACCAGAGAAGAGAAGCAGAGAGAGATTATAAGGTGAGGAATCTGTATTAAAGCTAAAGGAGAGGCTGTTATGAATGGTGAAATTTTAGAGGAATTATCAAATGGTATAGTTGAAATAATAAATAGTAATATTGAAAAAGTAATACTATATGGTTCATTTGCAAGAGGGACAAATGATAAGGATTCTGATGTAGATATAATGGTTATAGTAAAAAATGAGCTGGATAAATTTACTGAAGATAAATTATCGGATTTTATCGTTGACATGAATTTGAAATATGATAAAGTGTTTTCTGTCATTGATGTAAATGTACATGAATTTATAAAATGGGCTGACACTTTGCCGTTTTATAAAAATGTAAACAGAGAGGGAATTGTGTTATGGACAGCAGCTTAATTGAGCTTTCAAAGTATCGCTTTCAGCGCTCCAAAGAGATAATAGGAGACGCAAAATTATTGATTAGTGATAAGAGCTTTTCATCATCTGTAAATCGCTCATATTATGCAATTTTTCATGCATTAAGAGCAATTACAGCGCTTGACGGTTTTGATTCAAGTAAGCATTCTGGAATAATTGCATATATAAATAGAGAGTATGTAAAGAACGGTATTTTTGATAAGTCGTTATCTAAGATATTGGATACGTCATTTAGACTTAGAGAAAAGGCGGATTATGATGATTTTTTTATAGTTTCGAAAGACACAGCAATAGAACAGTTAGAAAAGGCTGAGGTAGTATTAAACACTGTAGAAAAATATTTAGTGACACGCTGGAAACAGTGATGAATTTGTGTTTAGCTATAGAAAGGTTGATATATGAATTTTTACAAGGATAAGGTTAATAAAAAGTATTTAGAAATCTCAATGTATGTGATTTTTACCTGCATAGTTATCTTTCTATTAAGCAGGGTTACGGACCAGCTTCCTACCCTTGCAAAGACTGCGGGGCAGGTTGTGTCTTGGGTGGGGGCGATACTTAAGCCGGTAATCATAGGCTTTGTTATTGCTTATCTCCTGTTTCCAATGCTTGAAAAAATAGAAAGCCTGCTTCAAAAGATAAAACCTCTTAAAAAGAAGAAAAGCGTTAGAGGTCTTGCGGTAGCTCTCCAGGGAGTCGTTATTCTGATTGGCTTGTTTTTGTTGGTTTCACTGCTTGTTTCAATTATTACCAAACAGGCAAGGGCGGCTAATTCAGAGGACATAATTGAAGGTATTAAGACCTATGCAAACTCTATAAATTCGCTGTACTGGGAGCTTATGGACAGACTTGACAAGCTAAATATTAACTCAGCTGAGATAAAATCCAGTGTAGATACATTTATGAACAACATAGGTACTTACCTGCTTAATCTGTCAAGCCAGGTGGGCAATATAGCAGGTAACTTGAAAGATGGTGTTGCTACAGCGTTCTTCGCTCTTATATTTAGCATATACTTTCTGCTCGATATGCCTAAGCTTAAAACATACTGGGGCAGGGTGCTTACCATCATTCTGCCAAAGAGAGTAAAGTCTACAATGGACACCATGATTAGCGATGCAGACAGGGTATTTTCGGGCTACATAAGAGGTCAGGCCTTTGATGCTTTTATGATAGGAGTCGTTGTAAGTATAGTATTTTCAATAATCGGAATACAGTATGCCATTGTAATAGGACTTCTTATTGGCCTTGGCAATCTTATCCCTTATATGGGACCGATAGTTGGCTACACCTCAATAGCAATTGTAGGAATAGCTACAGGTGATTATAAAAGCATGATAATAGCGGCGATTGCCCTGCTTATTATACAGGCAATAGATGGAAACCTCATCTACCCTAAGCTTTTAAGCTCAAGTGTCAATATTCATCCTATGATAGTCATCATCTCTCTTACGGTAGGTGCAAGTATAGGCGGTCTTGTAGGAATGATAGTTGCAGTACCATCAGGAGCACTGGCGAAGGTATGGTTTGAGAGGCTTATTAGCTTAAAGGAGAAGAGAAATGAAGCTAAAGAAATGAAAGAAGCTAACGAAGCCGGCGAAAATAACGAAAATAAAGAGAATAAAGAAAACAAAGATAATAAAGTAAATAAAGAAAACAAAGGTGAATAATGGAAAAGTTCGAGAAAATCTTTAATATGAGCTTTGAACAGGCTATGCTCTATGTAGCAAAGCCTGTTATTATACTAATATTATGTAAGATAGTAGTAACCATAGTGCTTAGGATATTAGACCGAATTTTTATTACCTCCAAGTTAGATAAAGGTATGCAGGGCTTTTTTAAGCAGATTGCAAGAGTCGTGCTCTACATAATAGGTATTATTATG
This sequence comes from Catonella massiliensis, assembly GCF_016651435.1. Taxonomy (NCBI): domain Bacteria; kingdom Bacillati; phylum Bacillota; class Clostridia; order Lachnospirales; family Lachnospiraceae; genus Catonella; species Catonella massiliensis. The sequence continues at coordinate 359,347 of NZ_JAEPRJ010000001.1, forward strand.
GCGGCGCAGTCTGTCGGAATAAATACATCATCCATTGTAACTCTTCTAGGTGTTGTCTCCCTTGCTTTTTCACTTTCCTTGCAAAATATCCTTACCAATGTATTTTCAGGAATAATGCTCCTTATCACAAAGCCATTTGCTATAGGTGACTTTATAGAGGTATCAGGAGTGATGGGGACAGTCACAAGCATCACTCTTATGCGTACCAGAATATGTACTCCAGACAATAAGGTAGAACTCATACCCAATTCTGATGTTGCTTCACAGAGGATATCAAACTACTCGGGAGAGGCTAAAAGGAGAGTGGATATAGAGATATCTGCTGATTATAAGGCAGCTACAAAGGATGTTATTTCCGCAATAAAAAGTGTAGTTGATAAAGACGAGCGTATAGCTAAAGACGGAGTATATACACCTACAATAAGGCTGTTAAGATTCAATGCAAGCGATATTACGTATGCAGTAAGGGTCTGGTGTGAAACCCCTGTTTACTTGGATGTTTATTTTGATTTGATGGAGAATGTAAGAGAATCCTTTAAGGAAAATGGGATTGAGTTCAGTTATCCTCAAAGGGTGGTTCATATTGATTCAAAAAATAGCTAATTTTACCTATAGACAAACTAGGTAAAATTGTGTACAATATAATCTCATAAAATATTTGGTCATTTATAAGTATGATGCAAGTGTCAAAAGTATCAAAATAAATATAACTGACCATCATCATTACGGAGGAAAAATGAAAAGAAAATTATTAGGACTAATATTAGCTTCAACTTTAGTAGTATCAGCTTGTCAGGGTAACTCCGGCAACTCTTCTTCTGCAAAGAGCGGCCAAGCTTCCACATCAGGAAGTGCTGCAGTGACTGAGAGTAAGACATCATCAGCCGGCAGCCAGACATCAGCAACTGACAGCAAGACATCATCAGCTAGCAGCCAATCATCCGCTTCTTCTGCAAAAGAAGGAAGCACTGCTTCAGCAGGCACAGAGGCAGGCAAGGAGAAATTCCCTTCATTTGAAACAACTGACACCAAGGGAAATAAGATAACAGAGAAAATCTTTGCTGACAAAGACATAACCATGGTAAATGTATGGGGAACCTTCTGCGGGCCTTGTATCAATGAAATGCCTGAGCTTCAGAAGATATATGAAAGCCTTCCTAAAAATGCCAATCTGATTGGTATTGTAGCAGATGTTCCTGAAGGAATGAAGGATGGAGTTGACAATGCAAACTATATCGAAAAGCAGACCGGTGTAAAGTATACCAACCTTACACTCAGTGATTCACTTAGCAGCTTTGCGAAGAGATTCTATGCAGTTCCATCCACAATCTTCGTAGACAAGAACGGAAACATCATCGGTGAACTTGTAATGGGTGCCGATATTGATGCTTATGTGAGAAACTTACAGAATGTGCTTACAGATTGGAAATATGAGTCGTAAAAACATAACATAGATATAGAGCGAGAAGCGTATGGCGGCTGTATCGCTGATATCAGGAAAATGGATACCGGTGATTTCTACAGTATAAACGAGATACACAAAGCCCTTGCCTGCCTTGACAAAATCTGTTAATGACAGTAAACTTCTGTATATGACGTAGATTTTGGAGGGATTATGGCAAAGGAATATAATTCCAAGGGTAAAAATGAAGTTATAATGTATCTGAAGGCTCATAATGAGCATAGGCTCACAGTTGTAGAGATTCTTGATGGACTAAAGGAAGAGGGTATCAGTATCAACCGCTCAACCATATACAGGAACCTTGATAAGCTAGTGGAAAGTGGCGATATACTGGCTTTTAAGGGAAAGGATAATGAGTCCGCATTTTACCAGTATTCGGGAGAGCACAAGGAATGCAATGCCCATCTTCATTTGCAGTGCGATTCCTGTGGGAAGATTTTTCATCTTGAACATGGCTTTGTGGATGACTTTATGGATAAGCTTCGTAAAGACCTAAAGGTGGAGCTTGATGTATCAAAGACCATGCTTGTAGGAACCTGTGAGAAATGTTTGGGAAAATAAATTGATATGTAAATAAGGCATAGCCTTTTGCGTGGCCAAAGTTGGACTTAGTATCTGATGTTTGGAAAGTGGCGCAGGGCTGTGCCTTTTTGTTATGTATATTTCTCGTGATTTATGGTTTTAAAACTTGGTGAACTATGTTATAATTAAAAGATATAACGGGCAAGATGATTATAAACTTGATAAAAGATGATGAACTTAAATAAATGGAATATACACGAGAGGGAGTAACCTATGACTTTACAACAGTTAAGATATGTAATAGAAGTAGCCAAGACAGGCTCTATGAATGTAGCTGCAAAACAGCTCTTTGTGAGCCAGCCGAGTCTGTCAATGGCTATTAGGGAGCTTGAAAATGATGTGCATATATCTATATTTGAAAGAACTACCAAGGGAGTGGTAATCACCGCTGAAGGTGAGGAATTCCTAGGCTATGCCAGGCAGATTATCAATCAGGTGGAACTCTTAGAGGACAAATACATAGAGGCAGGACAGATAAAGAAGAAGTTCGGTGTATCTGCACAGCATTACTCATTTGCCGTAAAAGCTTTTGTGGAGATGGTAAAGGGCTTTGATATGGACAAGTACGAATTTGCCATAAGAGAGGCAAGAACACACGATGTCATCCACGATGTGGTTACAGGAAAGAGTGAGATAGGAATCCTTTATACCAATGATTTTAATGAAAAGGTGTTAAACAAGATATTTAAGGATAATCAGCTTGAGTTCGTTCATCTTTTCACCTGTGAGGGTTACGCCTATCTTTGGAAGAATCATCCACTTGCGGGAAAGAAGGTCATAGCCCTTGAGGAACTTCAGGACTATCCTTGCCTTTCGTTTGAGCAGGGAGATAACAATTCGTTTTATTTTGCGGAGGAAATACTTAGTACCTACGATTTTAAGAAGACTATTAAGTCAAATGACAGGGCTACCAATTTGAACCTTATGGTGGGGCTAAATGCCTTTACTCTATGTTCGGGTATCATCTGCGAGGAGCTAAATGGCAGTGATTATATTGCGGTTAAGCTTGCTAAGGAGGTGACTATGGATATTGGGTATATCAAGAGGGCTCATATGAATATGAGTGAGATAGGGGAGCTCTACATTGAAGAAATCAAGAAGTATGTGGGCTAAATAACAATTTAACAGGAGAACTTATTTGATGAAAAGGATAGAAACCGGAATTGATGGGCTTTTTGTGGTGGAGCCAGAGGTTTTTGGAGACCATAGGGGCTGGTTCATGGAGAGCTGGTCAAAGAGGAAATTTGAGGAAATCGGGATTGACTGCGAGTTTGTACAGGACAATCATTCATTTTCAGAGAAAAAGGGCACTCTTAGAGGACTGCATTTCCAAAAGGGAGAATATGCTCAGGCTAAGCTTGTAAGGGTACTAAGAGGCAGAGTTTATGATGTGGCTGTGGATCTTAGGAAGGATTCGGAGACCTTCCTCAAATGGTATGGTATAGAACTAAGTGAAGAGAATAAAAAAGAGTTTTTTATTCCAAGGGGCTTTGCACATGGATTTTTAACTCTTACTGACAATGTGGAATTTGCCTACAAGGCAGATAATTATTATAACAAGGAGTCTGAGGGAGCAATCATCTACAATGATGAAAGGGTTGCTGTGGACTGGAGGTTCACTAAACTAGGAATAGACGAGGTTATTATATCTGATAAGGATAAGATAGCGCCGGTACTTGCAGAATTGGATGAGAGTTACTTTTTTGATTAAGAAATTTACAATTCAATCAGAAAATCAGTACCAAAGATTTTATATATGGATGAATATCCGATAAGAGGTAAATTTGTTAAACAGATAGTCTGAGGTTTAAAACAGACTTCTTAGATGTAAATATAGTAAAATTATTCTACTGAAGTAGAAAGAAGGGTATAAAATGAAAGTAATAGTAACAGGTGGCGCAGGCTTTATTGGAAGTAATTTTTTATATTATGTACTTAAAAAACATCCTGAAAATGAGTATATTTGTTTGGATAAGCTCACTTATGCGGGCAATCTTTCAAACCTTGAAGAAGCACTTAAGAATCCAAAGCTTAGGTTCATAAAGGGAGATATTGCTGACAGGGACTTTGTTTATAAGTTATTTGAAGAAGAAAAGCCTGATCAGGTGGTAAACTTCGCCGCAGAAAGTCATGTAGACCGCTCAGTTCTCTTTCCTGATGAGTTCTTAAGAACCAATATTACAGGGGTGGGAGTACTTCTGGATGCCTGCAGAAAGTATGGCATCAAGCGTTTTCATCAGGTATCGACAGATGAGGTTTACGGTGACTTGCCACTTGATAGAGAAGATTTATTCTTTACTGAGGATACTCCGCTTAATCCCTCAAGCCCTTATTCATCCTCGAAGGCATCTGCAGACCTGATAGCTCTAGCTTATCACAGAACCTATGGACTGCCTGTGACCATATCAAGATGCTCCAACAACTACGGCGCTTATCAGTTCCCTGAGAAACTGATTCCTCTTATGATATACAATGCTAAGCACGATAAGGAACTGCCTGTATACGGCGAGGGTATCAATGTAAGGGACTGGCTCTATGTAGAAGACCATTGTATAGCCATTGATATGATACTTGAAAAGGGCAAGGTCGGAGAAGTCTACAATGTAGGCGGCCATAACGAGAAGAAGAATATAGAGGTGGTTAAGGCCATCCTTAAGGCTACGGACAAGCCTGAGAGCCTCATTAAATACGTAACAGACAGACCTGGGCATGACCTAAGATACGCCATAGACCCAAAGAAGATAGGAAAGGAGCTTGGCTGGAAGCCGCTTACTCCATTTGAAAAGGGTATTGAATATACCATAAAATGGTATCTTGATAATGCGAAGTGGATGGAAGATGTGATGAGTGGGGACTATGAAAAATACTACAAAAAGGTGTATAACAACCGCGAAGAAAAATTTGGCAGGTAAAAATGAGAATACTGGTAACCGGTGCAAAAGGACAGCTGGGTATAGCTGTTATGAGAGAATTATTAGGGAAAAAACAGGACTTTGACTTTAGGCTTATGCTTACGGTATCAAATGATGCCTCTTGGAATTCCCTGTACAACCTAATGAAAGAAGACGGACTTTTAGATGAAAGAGCGGAGATTACAACTCTTGATATAAGAGATTATTATGCGGTTAAGGCAGCTCTTTTTGGATTCTTGCCTGATGTTATTATCAACTGCTCTGCATACACCGCTGTGGATGACTGTGAGGACCACGAAGAAGAGGCAAGGGCTGTGAATGAAACAGGAGTGAAGAACCTCGCTCTTGTGGCAAAGGAGATAGACGCAGTGTTGGTACACATTTCAACAGACTATGTGTTTGACGGAAGTGGAGCTGTGCCTTATACAGAGGGTGACAAGCCAAACCCTGTAAGTGCCTACGGAAGAAGTAAGGCTCTTGGTGAAAAAGCAGTTACTGATACCCTTGATAGATATTTTATTATAAGAACTGCCTGGCTCTACGGAGAAGGAAAGAACTTTGTAAAGACTATGATTTCACTATCAGAAAAAAATAAGACTCTTCGTGTGGTTTCTGACCAGATTGGTTCTCCTACCTCTGCAGTGGAGCTTGCAAGATTTATAGTCTATCTCATCCAGACTGATAAATATGGAATCTGGCATGGGGTATGTGACGGAAGTACAAGCTGGTATGAGCTTACCAAGGAGATAATGAGGCTTATGGGAAAAGAAGAGGTAGAGGTCCTGCCTATAACTACTGAGGAATATCCTACAAAGGCTAAACGGCCACATTTTTCAGTGCTTTCCAATGAAAAGCTTCATAGTGAAACGGATTTTAAGATTAAATCCTGGAAAGAGGCGCTTAAGGAATATATTTCAAACCTATCTTAGAAAGAAAAACAGATTGGCTTATAGTGAGTATTCTTAAGATTTGCTTACAAGGCGCGTTAAATGACCTCTTTAGGTTGATTTTTGTGGGAATTATATGGTATAAAAATAGTCATAATATTACTATGAAAGAGAGGATAAGAATTGAACAACGAGAATGAAAATATGGAGACAGTAGGGCAGCTTGAAGAGACAGCGAGGAAACTTGAGGATGTGACTACTAAGCTTGAGAATCTGGCGGAAAAGATGGAAGGTATAGAAAATGAGGCTAAAAAGGAAGAGAGCCTTTTTAATAAAATACTTGCAAAGAAGACCTTTGGCATCTTAGGCTGGGGCTTTTTTGCCTTTGTTATAGTGTCGCTAATCGCACAGGAAATAGGAGTAACATTGGTCAGGATGTTACACTCAGGCGGAGGGCAGATACCTTCGATTATGACCTACATTGTGTCATTTTTCCCATTGTACCTTGTAGCCTTTCCTGTGCTCTTACTTATTATCAGGAAACTACCTAATGATGGCAGACAAAAGGAGGGCATCGGCTTTTTCACCCTCTTAAAATGTTTTTGTATGTGCATTACCATTATGTATATTGGTAATCTCATAGGAACAGGGCTTTCGGGGGTTATCGGAGGCTTTTTTGGCAAGACTTCAACCAACAATCTTGCTGAACTTATTACCAATGCTGATATGACAGGTACAATCATCTTTGTTGTTATCTTAGGACCGATCATGGAGGAGATAGTATTTAGAAAGATACTTATCGACAAGACTGTGAAGTTCGGAGAAAGAAACGCAATGATGCTTTCTGCACTTATGTTTGGACTTTTCCATATGAACCTTTTCCAGTTCTTTTATGCCTTTGGTATAGGTCTCATCTTTGCTTATGTTTACATAAAGAGCAGAAAGATAGGGTATTCAATAGCCTTCCATATGATTATCAACTTTATGGGATCTGTTTTGGCCGTGTTCGTCTCTAAAAACTATACCGAAGACGTGATAAATAAGCTCCAGAGCGGCAATCCTGAACTAGTATCACAGGCTCTAACACCGGGGGTAATTATGTCTGCGGTATATTCGATTGCGGTTATCGTAATCTTTTTTGTGGGACTTGTTTTACTGATTATCGGAAGAAAGAATATGCGTCTTGATGTAAACGGCGCACCATTTACTAGAAGGGAAGAGAAAGGTCTTGTCTACGGAAACTTTGGAATGGCATTTTTTATAGCTGCCTGCATTGCAATGATGGGACTCACTACACTTGCACAGCTAAGTTAGGAGAATATGAAAGAAGAAAAGATAGTTTATGTAATAGGACATAAGAACCCGGACACCGATTCAATTTGTTCTGCTATCTCTTATGCAGAGCTTAAGAATCTGACGTCAAGAGGAATTAAATATGTTCCAAAGAGGGCAGGCCAGATAAATGAAGAGACGGAATATGTCCTAAAGAGGATTGGAATAGAGCCTCCGGGCTATATGCCTGATGCGGGTACACAGGTAAAGGATATGGAGATTCACAAGACTCCATTTGCTGACTCAAGCCTCACAATTAATGAGGCCTGGGAGCTTATGAAAGAGGCTAGGGCTGCATCCCTTCCTATTACCGATAGTGAGGGAAGGCTTGAAGGTATAATAGCTATAGGAGATATTGCGAAGTACTTTATGGGAAATGCTGATGAGACTATACTTGCTAAGGCCAGAACCCAGTACAAGAGAATGGCGGATACACTAAATGGAAGGCTTGCGCTTGGTAATGAACACGGCTACTTCATAAAGGGAAGGGTTATCATTGGCACTGATGACCCTAAGCTTCTTGCGTCCAATATGGCTGCAGATGACCTGGTTGTGCTTGGCAACAGAAAAGATACCCAGCTTGCGGCCATCAAGGCAGATGCCAGCTGTATAGTGATAAGTGGCGGACACACAGCAGATGAAGACGTCATAGCTGCGGCGAAGAAGAAGAGCTGCGTAATCATAGAGAGTCCTATGGATACCTATACCATAGCAACTTTTATAAGCCATAGTATACCTGTTAGATATCTTATGAAATGTGAGGGCATAGTAACCTTCCATTCGAATGATTTTACAGATGCAATCAAGGAAACTATGGGTAAGTACCGCTACCGTGACTTCCCTGTAATAGATGCAGATGGACGCTGTCTTGGCACCATTTCCAGAAGAAACCTCATCAATGTAAGGAAAAAGCAGCTCATTCTTGTCGATCACAACGAGCGTACTCAGACCGTTGACAACATAGAAGAGACAGAAATCCTTGAGATAATTGACCACCATAGAATAGGCTCTCTTGAGACCATGGGACCTGTCATGTTTAGAAATCAGCCTGTAGGCTGTACTGCAACCATTATATACCAGATGTATAATGAAAGAGGAGTAGAGATACCTAAGAAGATAGCGGGGCTCCTCCTTGCGGCTATTCTCTCTGACACCCTTATGTTCCGCTCACCTACCTGTACCAAGTTTGACCAGGAGGCTGTTACCGTGCTTGCGGGGATTGCAGGCATTAACATAGAGGACTTTGCAAATGATATGTTCATGGCGGGCAGCAACCTCTCAGAAAAGGCTCCTGAGGAGATATTCTATCAGGATTTTAAGAAGTTTATGGCAGGCGAAACATCCTTTGGAGTGGGACAGATTAACTCTATGGACTCCAAGTCTCTTGCAAATGCTGAAGAGAAGATAAGGCCTATATTGCAGAGTGAATGTGGTAAAAACGGTATGTCAATGGTATTCTTTATGCTTACTAACATAGTCGAGGAATCCACAAAACTTCTTTGTTTTGGTGACGGAAGCGAAAGAATTGTAGAAAAGGCCTTTGATGTGAAAGTCTATAAGGATGCCGCTACCCTAAAGGGTATAGTTTCCAGAAAGAAGCAGCTAATACCTGCTATCATGGGCGTATTCAATGCTTAGCATTATACTTTTTACTTGAAATATGATAATGTAATGGTATAATTCTCAGTAAGAAATTTTCCTATCGGGTGAAGAATAATTGTAAATATGGAGGTATAAAATGGCTTACGAAAAAGAAATAAGTGACTACATTGAGAGTCATAAGGAAGAGATGTTAAACGACCTTATGGACCTCATAAGGATTAATAGTGAAAAAGGCGAAGAAAAGCCTGGTATGCCTTATGGAGAGGGCCCTTACAAGGCTCTTGAGGCTGCAAGTAAGCTTCTCACAGGCTACGGCTTTAAGGTAAATAACTATGACAACAGAGTAATTACTGCTGACTCTTATGATTTACCTACCAGACTTGATATCTTGGCGCACCTGGATGTAGTGCCTGCGGGAGATGACTGGACAGTTACAGAGCCTTACAATCCTGTGATTAAAGACGGGCTCCTCTACGGCAGGGGAAGCTGTGATGACAAGGGACCTGCAGTTGCAGCCCTCTATGCAATTAGAGCAGTCAAAGAGCTAAATATACCACTTAAACACAATGTCCGCCTCATCCTTGGTTCAGACGAGGAATGTGGCAGCAGTGATGTAGAATACTACTACACCAAAGAAAAGGCTGCACCTATGACAATTACTCCTGATGCGTCCTGGCCTCTTATCAATATAGAAAAGGGCGGAATCAGCAATGAGTTTACCGCCGAATACGAAAAGACTGACAAGACTCCAAGTCTTGTGTCCTTAAAGGGCGGTATCAAGATAAATGTGGTTCCAGGCAAGGCTACAGCAGTAGTAAAGGGGCTTAAAGAGGCAGATGTTAAGGAGATAACCAAGAAATTTGAGGAAGAAACCGGACTTAAGTTTGTATTTGAGGAAGACGGGGATAACCTTAATATCAAGGCTATAGGTGTGAATGCACACGCTTCCCTACCACATATGGGTAAGAACGCCATCCAGGGACTTGTTACCCTCTTATCTAAGTTCCCTCTTGCAGATGCTCCTGTAAACAACTATGTGAAAGCTCTTAACAACATCTTCCCTTATGGCGACTACAATGGTAAAACGATGGGCGTAGACCTTAAGGATGATGTCTCAGGAGAGACCACAGTCAGCTTTGACATCCTTGAAATCACCGAAACACATTTTAAGGGTGCTTATGACTGTCGTGCAAGCATTGTAGCTAACGATGAGAACACAGGCAGGGTAATGGAGCAAAAAATCCGTGAACAGGGATTTACCATACCTGAAAAGCCTATGTTTGAGCCTCATGTAGTAGACGGTGATTCAGAGCTTGTAAAAACCCTGCTTAAATGTTATGAGAAGGGCTTTGGAGTTACAAATGCCAAGCCAATAGCCATAGGTGGAGGTACCTATGTACACCATGTTGAAAACGGAGTAGCCTTTGGCTGTGAAGATCCTGAAATTGACAACCATATGCATGGTGCTGATGAGTTCATGGTAGTTGACATGATAGTTAAGAGTGCGAAAGTATTTGCAGATGCAATAGTGGAGTTATGCAAGTAAATGAAAATTATTAAAAAGATTTATAGGATATACAAAAAATATAACCCTGACGAATCCATGTTAGGGTACTTAAAAAGGCATATTGGGCAGGTTATACTTGCCCTTATGCTTTCTCTGTTTGTTGTAGGTGTTTTCTGCTTTGACGCGAGTCTCACACAGTTTAACAAAAACGGCAAGGACTTTGAGAAGCTGTTTTATACAGATGATTTTGATAATTTAATATGGGGAATGGTTCTTATTTTAATCCCTGTATTTTTATGTATATACTCTATCTTTCGCTTTGCGGGTGCGCCAAAGGAGAAAAAGCTTATTAAAAGAGGAGAGAATTCTATCTTTACCCAGATAATCATACTCATTTCTCTTGGAGCAGCAGGCGGAATATTAAGATATGAGCATAAAGATATTTACGGTCTTGTAAATAAATTCATAATAAACAATGATGGTATAGCTTATCTTAAATTCATAGGTGTAATACTGTTGGTTACCTTAGGCGCAATCTGGGAAAAGCTCATATTATGGCTGAGGTCAGGAGGCGCCTACAAGCATCCCTGGTTTATCAAATGCTTTATGGCGGGGCTTACAGGGCTTATGGGCTTTTATCTGGTTGAAATGCAGATGGGTACCCCTCCGAATGTCATCGTAAAAATGATGTTCTTTAACATGATGTACTGGATTATCCTCTATACCTTTTTATATGCGGTATTTAGAGGGATTAAGATACCTGCCTTTATCTGCATCGTCCTTGCATACCTGGTGGGAGTTGCGAACTACACAGTACTTCAGTTTAGAGGCAACTACATTATGTTCGGAGACCTTACAGTTATAGGAACTGCGATGGAAGTAGCAGGCAGGTATAAGCTTCACCCTGATACTCCATTCTTTGTAGCTGTGGGCATATTTGTGGTCTTTCTCATCATACTGATACTGATACCAAGGCTTAGGAAGAATAAAATAAATCCTGTTAGAAGGATAATTACCACACTGATAGCAATTGGCTGCTTATCTGTAGCTTGTATTTGGTCTTTTCAGGATGGACTACTTTACAACTATATCTTCGGCCTTTCATGGAACTATAATGAAAATGTAAATGATGAGGGCTACCTTGCATATTTTTTCAGCAATATGCACGCAACAAGCGGTGTAAAAGTCGAGGGCTACAGTCCTAAGGTGGCTAGGGAAGCTGTAAAAGAGGTGCTTGATTCACCTGATAATATAATGAAAGATTATAAGGACGGTGTACGCTATCCTACCATCTTAGTCATTCAAAATGAAACCTTTGCAGACCTTTCGGTTCTTGCGGACATTAAGACAGATAAGCCTGTTATGCCTTATATAAAGAGCCTCAAGAAGAATACAATTAAAGGCTATGTAAATATGAGTGTAACAGGAGGGCCTACAGCCAATACTGAATTTGAATTCCTCACAAGAAGCTCGATGGCATATATGCCGACAGGCTCAGTGCCGTATACCCAGTATCTTAAGCAGAATGTACCATCGGTGGTAGAGGTGCTTAAGAATCAGAAAAAGCCTTACAAGACAACTGCTTTCCATCCTTACTATTCATCAGGATATAACAGGAAGAGTGTGTATCAGTATATAGGCTTTGAAGATGCTGTATTTTACGAGGAATTTAATGATAAGGAGCTGCTTAGGGGGCTAATTACCGATAAGAATGACTACAAAGACCTCATAGAAATGTACGAAAAAAATAAAAAAGCTAACAAGGATCAACCACAATTTTTCTTTAATGTAACTATGCAAAACCATGGTGGCTTTTCAAATAACAAGGTGCGATTTGATGAGCCTGTCAAGATAACCAACTTCAAGGCGGTTCAGGCACTTGATAACTATGTTTCGCTTATGAGGACAAGTGATACTGCACTTAAAGATTTGATTGGGTATTTTAAGAAGGTGGATGAGCCTGTGATTATACTTTTTTACGGGGACCACCAGCCTTCATTTTCGGATGATGCTACAAAGCAGTTAAATGATCATAGCCTTTATAAAAGTGATAATGACAAGAGACTGTCAAAGTTCGTAGTTCCTTATTTTATTTGGGCTAATTATGACATTCCTGAGTATGACGGCATGCATGACGGAGGACTTACAGGTGAATATAACACTGTTTCAGTTAACTATCTGGCATCAATCCTGTTAAAGTATTCAGGGGTTGAGCTTTCTGATTATGATAAATACCTGCTAAACCTCCATCAGTACATACCTGCAATGTCAGCTCTTGGCTACTGGGACGGTAATGGCAAAAGACTTTTCTCCACTCACCTTACTAAGCCGCAGGCTTCTGAATTTGGAGCGGCCACAAGGCATAAGCAAAAGAAGGTGGACGAGAAGAAGGCTGAGAAGCTAAAAAGAGGCTATGAAAATGTGCAGTACAATCTGATATTTGATGCCAAAGACAAGTTATGGGATATATTTTTACCAAGAAAAGAAGATAACAAATGAAAACAAAGAAGATAGTTAGTTTATTAAGTGTGATAATATTTATGGTCCTTACCTATGTGGGGCTTACCATAAAGACACAGGCCGCTGAGAGTAAGGATGTAGTAGTAGAGGGGGGATATAGATTCTTGCTCTACTATACTCAGGCCATTCAAAGCTATGCCGTTGATGGCAATGACATATACATTCAACAGGCATACAGTGAAAATGAGTTTGATGAATTCGATGATTACAAGACCGGAAGAGTTGAAAATCTCGTGCTCATAAGCAGATGTCAGTATTCAGCTGAGTATGATGCTTATAAACCTGTAGACCATATGGTAATAAGGGGAGCCGGGCATGGACAGACCTTAGAGGTGTATAGTTACAATGGGAAGAAGTACCTTTTAGTTTCCTGTGGAAGTAAAAAGACCTATAACCGTACACTTTGGTGGTCAACTCAGATTGGACGCATTGAATACAAACCAGGTGCATTTATAAATAACAGTCAGGTAAAAAGGCTTACATATCTGAATTATTCCAATAAAAAGTCTAAACGCTTTGGCACTACAATGAGGGTTGATGCAGCATTGACACCTGATAAAAGTACCCTGGTCATATGGAAACTAAATGAAAAAGGTAAATCCGAGTATTCCGCATACAAATTCTCCGTAGTAAATAAGGAATTTGACAGGGCGAAAAATAACGAAGTAAATGTAAAGAAAAATAAGAGAATTAAAAAGGCTCTTGTATTTTCAACAAAACAGTACAAGCTTAAATCAAGGTCAATTCAGGGCTTTGCCATAAGCAATAAAACAAATGGTAGGTACAATCTATATGTGTCATCAGGAGATGAAAGATATTACAAACTAAACGGGATTTCCATTTATAAATATGAGATTAAGAATGGAAAGGTCAGACACAGGTCTACGGCCAGATTAAATGCAGACTATGTATGGAGTTCTTTTCCGCCCGATTCAGAGGATGATGGCAGCGGTGATGAGAAAGAAAGCGAAGAGAGCAATGACGAGGAAGAAGATTATACCGATGATGACTACACTGATGAAGATGATGAGGATGTAACATTTGCCGAGGTTGAGGACTTAAAGATAGTTGGAGGCGACCTTCAGTTTGTGGTAAGAAATACAGGGGACGCGAATCAGCAGCTTATCTGTACCATACCTCAAAGTGAGTTTTAATAAAGGTAAAAAAAGATTTTGACTATAAATCAAAGAAGAGCTGTTATGTGATTTGCAATAGCTCTTCTTTGGATATTTATTTGAAAAATACAGTTTAACATGATAAAATCTAGATAGCAAGTGTGATTAAATAGGAGGAATTTGATGGGTGGTAGTGATTTAAAGAGTAAAATAAACAGACTTACGCATGACATTGAAACTAAAAAACATCTTTATATAACTATTTATACATTTTTATTTCTGCTTGTTTTTAGTTTTATGTTTATAACTTTCATTTTAGAAGGGCGTAGTTTTGTATGGGAGTCAGATGGCTATACCCAACATTTAAAAGCCCTTATGTACATTAGAAAATACTATTCTGAAGCTGTTACATCAGGTAGCTTTCCAAGCTATGATTTTAATTTGGGATTTGGTGGAAATGTTTTTACAACTTTGACCTACTACGGTTTTTTTGATCCCATTAACCAGCTATCCATACTTGTACCTTTCAAGTACACAGATTATTTATATAGCTTTTTAGTTGCCTTAAGAGTCTATCTTTCAGGGCTTAGCTTTATTTTTATGTGCAGTTATTTTGGAAAAAGAAGATTATATTCTATAATCGGTGCTTTGGTATATATTAGTACATCTTATGTGTTTTTTTGGGGAATTAAGCACCCTTTTTTCTTAAATCCCATAATTTATCTTCCTGTTTTAGTGGTTGGACTTGACCTTATACTGCGTAAAAAGAAACCTTATATATTTATATTTGGCATTTCTTTATCTGCGTTAAGTGGTTTCTATTTCCTTTATATGATGACTATAATGCTGTTTTTATATGCGAATGTAAGGTTTATGGAACTATATAAATGCTCTGAACAAAAAATAAAAGAGTATGTATGGAGCTTTTTAAGGGTATTTGCAATGTACATATTGGGAATTTCCCTTGTAGCTATAGTATTATTGCCGCACATCATGGCCTTTTTAGACAGTAATCGAGTGGAAAATATAGAAGATTATTATGGCTTTTTTGATTTAAAATACTTAAAATTTATGCTGTCACTTTTTTATGCAAAAGCTCAAAATTATGGCTTTACTATATCACCACTGGTATTTTTTACTTTAATTATTGCATTTTTTAAGTATCAAAAAAGTAGAAAACCCCTTCTGTTTTTGACGGGTTTGTCTATAATTTGTCTTGGGATGCCATTTGCAGGCAGGATAATGAATGGTTTTTCTTATGCTACAAACCGCTGGATGTTTGGTACAGGGCTGCTTCTTTCATATTTGTTTGTAGATACAATGGAAGAATTGATGGAAAGAAAGCATAAGGCTTTTATTATCAAAATTCTTGGCATTTTAAATGTTCTATGCTTTGTTTTTTATATTATAGGTGGCGATAAATATCAATTGATTGGTTTAATCCTAGTAGATATTGCGTTTTTCCTGGTTTATTTTTTGAATGATTATATTGAGAAAAAACTCTCATTCATCAGTAAAATGGGAAGTTTAATGATTGTTGTTCTGCTGATACCTGCAAATGCCTGTGTTGTTGGAATTATGACTTATTATGACACAGGTTTTATTGAAAAGTATAGAAAGTATGATAATTTCTCAAGATATGAAAATAGTCAGGAAGTATTTTTTAAGAACTCAGAGTATGTTTCTAAGGAAGAGTATTTTAGAACAGATGGAAGCAGCTTTACACAGAATCTTGGGATGATAGCGGGATTTCCGAACAGCTACCTATATTTTAGCATTATCAATCCGCATATAGGAGAATTATTTGATGAACTAGAGATTGCTGACCATAGGAACAAAATCTTTTTTGCGGGTATGGATGGCAGAGCTGTTGCAGGTAATTTGGTTTCTAACAAGTACTTTCTTGCTAAAGGGAAATACAAAGGAGAGGTTCCTTATGGTTATACCTTAAAAGCGCCAAATGGACAGTATAAGATATATGAGAATAAGTATTTTCTACCATTTGGCTATACCTATGACAAGTACACAACTTATGATGAAATTAAGGATGCTTTTTCTTTGGATAAAGAGGCAAATATGCTTGATATGGTTTATCTGGAGGAGAAAATTCCTGATATAGAGCAAGGCGTACCTAAAAAATATTACAGCGAAATTCCTTATAAGGTGGAAGTTGGAAACAGAGTTAGGTATAAACCTAATAAATATATAGATTTTTCTTATGATAATAAAAGTGAAGATGGGAAAGAGAATAAAAAGTTAAATTCATCCGGCAAATACTTAAAGGTTTTGTTTGATGATGATAAGAAGAAAGAAACTTACCTTTATTTGGAATCGCTCTTTTTGAATGAGCGTTTTTCTACTTCTAAAATTGGCATTCGTTCATATAAATTAAATAAAAAGGATATTGTAAGAAGTAAGAGACATACATCTTATTTCGGGAGAAACAATTTTTTATTTAACTTAGGGAATGCAGGTAAGAAGAAAAAATGGGGGAAATTATATTTTCAGAAAAAAATAAAATATCCACTTGCTGATGTGAGAGTTTTCTCAGTTTCGATGGAGGGAATTCCAGCTAAAATAAACAAGTTAAAGGAAAACCACCTACAAAATGTAAGGTTTGGAATAGATAAAATTTCCGGAGAGATTAGCTTGGATAAGCCTAAAATATTGGCTATGAGCATTCCATATGAAAAGGGTTGGAAAGCCTATGTTAATGGGAAAGAAGTGCCAATACTTAGGGGAAACTATATGTTTAGCTGCCTCTCTCTTGGAAGAGGAGACTTTAACATTGAGCTGAAATATCGTACACCAGGGCTTACAATCTCAATTATGCTTTCAGTAGCATCATTTATTATCCTTGGAGTGATGCTTGTATTAGATTGGAGGAAAAGGAAGAGTGTTGGTATCAGTAGTAGTGCCTTGTTATAACGAAGAGGCTGTAATCAGACTTTATTATGAAGAAATGAACAAAGTTACGGAATTACTAACAGACTATGACTTTGAACTTATTTTTGTAAATGATGGATCAAAGGATGGTACCCTTGGTATTTTGAAAGAATTTGCCTCTAAAGACAATAGAGTCAAGTTTATATCATTCTCAAGAAACTTTGGTAAAGAATCCGCTATGTACGCAGGACTTAAAAATTCAAATGGTGATTATGTTGTACTAATGGATGCAGATTTACAGGATCCTCCTAAAACCTTGATAGATATGTTAAGGATTGCGACAGAAGAAGGGTATGATTCGGTCGCAACGAGAAGAATTACGAGAAAAGGTGAGCCACCTATACGTTCATTTTTTGCAAAGAAATTTTACAAAATAATGAATAAAATATCAAAAACAGATATTGTGGACGGAGCAAGAGATTATAGGTTAATGAGTAGAAACTTTGTAGATTCTCTACTTAGAATGAGTGAATATAGCAGATTTTCGAAAGGACTTTTCGGCTGGGTAGGCTTTAAGACCAAGTGGATAGCTTATGAAAATGTGGAAAGAGCTGCGGGGGAGACTAAGTGGAGCTTTTGGAAACTTCTTCTTTACAGCATAGAAGGAATAGTTGCTTTTTCAACCCTTCCCCTCAGCATTTCGGTGTTTTTTGGGATTATATTTGCCTTCCTTTCTTTTATCGGATTGGTCCTTGTTGTGATAAGGGCTGCTATTTTTGGGGATCCTGTAGCGGGTTGGCCTTCTATGATGTCCATTATCCTGCTAATAGGAGGAGTTCAGTTGATTTGTATAGGCATCCTCGGAATTTACCTTTCAAAGGTTTATTTAGAAGTAAAGAAAAGACCTATTTTTATTTGTTCAGACAGCAATATAAAGGATATCAAGCTATGAAAAAAATATTATCTTTGTTTGATGGGAGTATGATAAGGTTCATTATTGTTGGAGTTATTAACACTGTAATAGGAACCACAATAATGTTTGGAATGTATAATTTATTAGGTATAAATTATTGGATATCAACTGCCAGCAATTACATTTTGGTGAGCATTTTAAGCTATTACCTAAACAAACATTTTACCTTTAAGAATAAAGAAAAATCATTTTTACAGGTGGTGAAATTTGCCTTAAATATAGCCTTTTGTTACCTCCTTGCCTATGGGATAGCTAAGCCTGTTACAGTTTTAATTCTCTCAGGCCAGGAGGAAAAAATTCAAACCAATATTGCGATGTTGGTGGGAATGGTGTTCTTTACAGGCTTTAATTACTTAGGCCAGAGGTTCTTTGCTTTTAAAAGTGACAGAATAGACTAGCGATTAAGGGTTTTTTCCCTAATACATTGCAAAAATATTCATAAATGGTTATAATATGGAGAGAAAAAACTATAAAGCTGCGGTCCGAAACCCTTGCTAAGCAGGGGGTAGAGCCGTTACTTAAGGAGGTTAGTATGAATACAAAGGAAATTAAAAATATTGGTGAGATTTACATAGCAGATGAGGTGGTTTCTGCGATTGCAGGGCTTGCAGCTCTTGAAGTAGAGGGTGTAAAGGCTGTTGCAGGCAAACCATCTGAGAATTTCAAGTCCAAAAATGCATATAAGAAGGTAAAAGTCCAAGTGGTTGAAGCCTTTGTCTATGTGGATATGTCAGTTGACATAAAGTATGGCTATAGCATACCTAAGGTTACCAGACAGATACAGGAAAAGGTAATTACAGCACTTTCGAATATGATAGGCTTAACCTGTAAAGAAGTTAATGTAAAGGTTGTGGTTGCACCGGATGCAGTATAACCTGTATTTGTAAGTGGCAAATCTTTACCTAGCCGATTATTAAGAATCTCCTTTAAGCGTGTTTTCTTGAAGGAGATTCTTGTGCATTGAAATAATGAAAGGTTTTATATGACAAGAAGAGAATTTAGAGAACACACAGCCAAACTTACCTTTGTCTTTGAGTTTTATCCTGAAGACGAATGGAAAGAACAGTTTGAGGCTTATGCTGACTATGCGGAAATAAAAGAAGAAGACAGAGAGAACCTGTGGAAGAGGGTTTTAGCCGTAGAGGAGAAAAAAGCTGAGATAGACAGCTTTATAGATGGAGCCAGCAAAAAGTGGAGAATAAACAGGATTTCAAAGACTGACCTTATGCTGCTTCGTGTGGCCGTATACGAGATAAAGTTTGACTTAGAAATACCTGATAAGGTATCGGTAAATGAGGCTGTTGAACTGGCTAAAATCTATGGCGGTGACGAATCTCCTGCGTTTATAAACGGAGTGCTTGCTAAATTTATGACAGAGGACAAGTCCGGAGAAGAGAAATAATATGGCTGAAAGAAAGGTATTTTCTGTCATTGAAATAACCAGATATATAAAAAGCAAGCTGGAGGGAGACTTTGCCCTTAGAAATGTAAAGATAAGCGGAGAAGTCTCTGACTGTAAAGAAGATAAAAAGGGGCATATATATTTCACCATCAAAGACGACGCTGCAGTTATGAGCTGTGCCATGTGGATGTCAAAGAGAAGTGCAGGACTTGATTTTAAGCTTGAAAAGGGTCAGCACATTGTAGTCACAGGCAATATAGGTGTCTATGAAAGATGGGGAGATTACAGGCTTTATGCCGATAAAATAGAAAAAGAGGGAGTAGGAAGGCTCTTCGAGGAGCTTGAGAAACTAAAGCTTAAGCTAAGAGCTGAGGGACTCTTTGATGAGTCTCATAAGAAGTCTATCCCTAGGTATCCTAAGAAAATAGGCATAATTACCTCAAGAACAGGTGCTGTCATAGAGGATATAAAAAGAACAGCAAGGGAAGCAAATCCTTATGTACAGCTAATCCTTTATCCTGCAATAGTTCAGGGAGCAGATGCAGTAGCCACACTTATAAGGGGGATTAAACGCTTTGAAGAAGAAGGCGTGGACACCATTATCATAGGCAGGGGAGGCGGCTCTACCGAAGACCTGTGGTGTTTCAATGACGAGAAGCTTGCAAGAACTGTCTATAGTTGTAGAATACCTGTTATTTCAGCGGTGGGACACCAGACGGATAGAACGCTGGTTGATGAGGTATCTGATTTAAGTGTAGCCACTCCTACAGCGGCCGCCATGAATGCAGTACCAAGCCTTGCACTTGCTTTTAATGAACTGGACGGCTTCAAGGATAGCATTTCAAACAAATTACAGCTAAGAATTGACAGGATGAAGTCTTCTATCGACAAGTTTGAATATGCCATAAGAAGGCAGAGCCCACAGATGAAGCTAAAGGAAGTAAGAAGGCAGATAGAGAATTATTCACAAAATTATAACCGTCTGCTTACCCTAAAACTTGATAATTACGATAAAGCTGTGACAAAGGGCAAGCAGCAGCTTGACCGCCTTATGAGGGCATCTTATGAGACATTTAACAAGAGGTTTATATCAATAACTGCTGAGATAGAAGGGAAATCTCCTATGAAGAGGCTCATGGGAGGTTACTCTTACGTGGAAAATGAAGCAGGAGAAAATATTCGTAGCGTTAAGGGACTAAAGCAGGGAGAGAGGCTTAATCTTGTGCTTGCAGACGGCTCTGTAAAGGCGAGGGTAGAGGAGATAAATAAGAAAAATGGCTGAGAAAAAGAATAAAACTAAAGAAAATAGTAAAACTATTGAAGAAAATATGGCTAGGCTAAATGAGATAAATAATCTCATGAGTGACTCCTCTATAAAGCTTGAAGAATCCTTTAAGCTATATAAAGAGGGAGTGGAGTTGGTTGAAAAGTGCAAGAAACAGCTTGCAGATGTAGAGAAAGAGATAGTGGTTTTAGAAGAACAGGGAAGCGCCAATGAATAGCGGATTTAGAGATAGACTTAATATAAAAATCGCAGAGGTTGAGGCTGTGGTAAGAGAGTATTCTCCAAAGCCTATGACAGAGGAAACACTTCTTTGCGAAGCTATGAATTACAGCCTCCTTGCGGGAGGTAAAAGGCTTAGACCTCTTTTAATGCTTGAAACTTATAGGTTTTTAGGCGGAAGTAAGGAAGAACTGGTGCGCCCTTTTGCAGCAGCTCTTGAGATGATACATACTTATTCTTTGATTCATGATGACCTGCCTGCTATGGATAATGATGACCTAAGAAGAGGAAAGCCCACTAACCATAAGGTATACGGAGAAGCAGTAGCCATACTTGCAGGAGACGGGCTGTTAAATCTTGCCGCAGAAACAGTCAGCAAGGACTTTGTTCATTGTGAGACCATAGATGAATATAAAAGAGTGGGTATGGCAATCTCTGCCCTGTTTTCCTATTCGGGCGCAGATGGCATGATAGGAGGACAGATTCTTGATATGCTTTCAGAAGAAGGCAAGAAAGAAAAGAATGAGGACTTCTTTCTAGCCATGTATGACCTAAAAACAGGGGGACTTATAAAGGCAGCCTTTGTGATAGGAGCTATCCTCGCAGGAGAAAGTGGGGAAGAGATAGCTTCCATGGAGAGAACCGGGACTTCACTTGGTCTTGTATTCCAGCTTCAGGATGACCTCTTAGATATAAAGGGAGATGAGGCTAAGCTTGGTAAGCCTCTTCACAGCGACGAAAGAAACAACAAGCTCACATATCTAAAGCTACTGGGCGAAGCTAAGGCTTTGGAGATAATGGAAGCTAATTATAAAAGTATTTACAAAAACTTAGAAAATATCTGCCACAAAAACTGTAGTTATGACGGCTTTATACTAGAATTTTTGGAGTATTTAAAAAGCAGAGAGAGTTAGACAAATGGGGGTGGAGTTATGCCTTTACTTGACAATATAAATGAGCCTAACGATATAAAGAATATACCGGAGGATAAACTTTATGAACTTGGCAGGGAAATAAGGAGATACCTTATTAAGACCGTCTCAACAAATGGAGGGCATCTTGCCTCAAACCTCGGTATAGTGGAGCTTACTATGGCTTTGCACCGCTACCTTGATTTTCCAAAAGACAAGCTAATCTGGGATGTGGGGCATCAGTCATATGTCCACAAGCTTCTTACAGGAAGAAAAGAGGGGCTTAACAGGCTTAGGAAGCTTGACGGACTTTCAGGCTTTCCCAAAAGAAATGAGAGCGACTGCGATGCCTTTGGGGCAGGACACGCTTCAACCTCTATCTCTGCGGCCCTAGGCTTTGCAGCCTCAAGAGACCTTTTAGGCAGGGATGAAAAGGTGGTTGCAGTTATTGGGGATGGCGCCATGACAGGCGGTATGGCACTTGAGGCACTTAACAATGCAGGCACACTTAAGTCCAATCTTATAATTATACTTAATGACAATGAATGCTCCATATCAAAGAATGTGGGTGGAGTAGCAAAATACCTTGATGGAATACGGACAAACAGAAAATACCTCAAGCTAAAAAGCGGTGTGAAAGAGACCTTAACGGGTTCAAACATTGGCAACAGGCTCTTTGAGAAGCTAAAGGTCTCGAAAGACGTAATTAAGCGGCTGTTTGTGCCGGGGATGTTCTTTGAAGACATGGGACTTACCTACCTTGGGCCTGTAAACGGACACAATATGAAGGAGCTTGAGGCTGCCCTTGAAAATGCAGGGAGAGTCGAGGGTGCAGTCATTGTCCATGTCATCACCAGGAAGGGCCTAGGCTATAAAAAGGCAGAAGAGCATCCTGCTAAGTTCCACGGAGTAGATCCTTTTGACATAAAGACAGGAGAGAGCCTCAGTGTAAAGACAGGAAGGAGTTATACTTCCATTTTTTCAGACACTGTCCTAGAGCTTGCGGCAAAGGATGATAAGCTTGTTGCGATAACAGCCGCAATGCCTTTTGGCACAGGGCTTTATAACTTTAAGCAGGTGTACCCTAATAGGTTTTTTGATGTAGGCATAGCAGAGGAACACGCGGTTACCTTCGCAGCAGGGATGGCAGCTTCAGGACTAAAGCCTGTGGTAGCAATATATTCCACATTTTTGCAAAGAGCCTATGACCAGATTATACATGATGTCTGTCTTCAGGAACTGCCTGTAGTATTTGCAGTTGATAGGGCAGGGCTTGTAGGCAGTGACGGAGAAACCCATCAGGGCATCTTTGATACAAGCTATCTCTCTTCAATCCCGGGTCTAATGGTTCTTAGTCCAAAAGATGGAAGAGAGCTTAGGGAGATGTTAATCTATGCTTATAGCCTTAATAAGCCGGTGGCTGTCCGTTACCCGAGAGGAACGGCGGATGAGTTTACAGACATAGAATTTAAGCCTATAAAAGCCTATGAAAATGAGGTCCTTGAAAAGGGTAAGAATGTAGCTGTCTTTGCTACAGGAAAGACAGTTAAGCTAGCCCTAGATATAAGCAAAATCCTTAAAGAAAGTAAAATTCTTCCTACTGTGGTAAATGTCCGCTTCCTAGACAAGGCAGACGCAAGACTCCTTAAAGAACTTAAAGACGACCATTGGGTTGTAGCTGTGGTTGAGGAAAGTGTAAGAACAGGGAGCTATACTGAGAGGCTTATGGCAGAGTCGGCGGGGCTTGGACTAGGTTATCACTTCGTACCCGTAACCCTTCCGGACAGCTTCATAGAACAGGGAAGCGTAGATGAGCTATGGGATAGATACGGCTTTAATGCTGAGGTTATTGCAGAAAAAATAAAAGAAGAGGCTCTGACTAAGTTAGATGATGAGCTATTTAGAAGGTAGTTGATAATGAAAGAAAGACTGGATATACTTCTTACCGAAAGAGGATTCTTTGAATCCAGAGAAAAGGCAAAGGCCGTCATTATGGCGGGAGAGGTCTTTGTTAACGGTCAGAGAGAAGATAAGGCGGGGAGTAAGTTTGACAGGGAAGTAGAGATAGAAGTAAAGGGTAAGACCTTAAAATACGTGAGCAGGGGAGGACTTAAGCTTGAAAAGGCTATAGAGGTGTATAAGCCCGTCCTTGAAGGCAAGGTATGTATAGACATCGGCTCATCTACAGGAGGCTTTACTGACTGTATGCTCCAAAACGGTGCCACAAAGGTGTATGCAATCGATGTCGGCACCAACCAGCTTGCCTGGAAACTAAGAGAAGACCCCAGGGTAGTCTCTATGGAAAAGACTAACATACGCTATGTCACAGAGGATGATTTGCCTGAAAAGGCTGACTTCGCTTCAGTAGATGTGTCTTTCATCTCTCTTACCAAGGTTCTTCCTGCTGCAGTTAACCTCCTAAAAGAAAGGGCAGAAATGGTCTGCCTTATAAAGCCACAATTTGAAGCAGGCAGGGAGAAGGTAGGTAAGAAAGGCGTAGTAAGAGACTTCAGTGTGCACGAAGAAGTAATCGAGATGGTTATTAGATATGCAACAGAGCTTAATTTCATCATCAAAGGGCTTACATTTTCACCTGTAAAGGGGCCTGAGGGAAATATTGAATATCTTTTATACATAGAAAAAAGTATAGAGAAACAAGAAGATGGCTGTGTATCAGATATTTTGAATGAAGTAAAAAAAGTAGTTAAAGAAGCTGAAAATACCCTGAATAAGGGGGAGGAATAATGACAAAGATAGGAATTATAGTTAATCATTCAACAAGGGCAGCCGAGGTTGACATAGATAAGGTATGCGCCTATATTGAGGAAAAGGGAGGGAGTTTTCATAGGCTGAAGGTAAAGAGCGGAAGTGCCGAGCTTATGGAGAACTTTACTGATATAACTGACCTTCCTAAGGATGCAGACTGTGTTATGGTTCTTGGCGGGGACGGAACCATCATTCAGGCAGCCAGAGAGCTTGCGGCAACAGGGGTGCCTATACTGGGAGTAAACCTTGGTACTGTAGGTTTCCTCGCTGAGGTGGAGCTTGCATATATTTACAAGGCTATCGACGCTGTAATGGCAGGAAAGTATAAGCTTGAAAAAAGATTTATGCTAAAGGGCAGGGTGATTAAGGACGGTAAGATAGTCTATGATGCCAATGCACTTAACGATATAGTGGTGGCAAGGGGGAATCTCGTGCGGGCCATTTCTACCACTGTATACATAGATGGTAATCAGGTGAGTTCACTTCACGGAGACGGCATCATAGTGACAACGCCTACAGGCTCAACAGGCTACAACCTCTCAGCAGGAGGAACCATAATTTTGCCTGATGCAGAGGTCTTTGGCATCCATCCTATATGCCCCCACAGCTTAAACTCCAGAGGGGTGATTACTTCTTCTGCATCAAAGATTGACATAGATGTTGAATGGAATAAGAGGAGTGAGCCTGATGAGGCCATAGTGAGCTTTGACGGCAATAAGGGGATAAGGCTTATGCCAGGGGACAAGGTTCAAATAATGAAGTCAGAACTTACGGTGCCATTCCTTAGGATAAATGATTTCAATTTCTTTGAAAGCTACAGGAAGAAGTTCTTAAGCTAAAGTAAGTTTAGTATTATTATCTTAAATGAGTGAGGGAGTTATGAAAACAAAAAGGCATAATGCAATAATTGATTTTATCAAAACCAGAGAGATAGCAACACAAGAGGAGTTGTTGGATTTACTTAAAAAAAGTGGATTTGATGTGACCCAGGCTACTATCTCCAGGGATATCAGAGAGTTGAACTTAACCAAGGTAAATGTGGGGAACAGGCAGAAATACGCAGTCATTCAAAATGACGAAGGTGTAAGTGAAAAATATGTAAGAGTACTAAGGGATGGCTTTGTATCGATGCTGTCATCGGGCAATCTCGTAGTGCTAAGGACTGTAGTCGGTATGGCAATGGCAGTTGCTACTGCCATAGATGCGCTTGAAATAAATGAGATTGTAGGCTGCATAGCAGGGGATGATACCATCTTTATTGCAGTATCTGAAAGCAGCACAACCACAGACGTAATAAATGAGTTAAAGAAACTTACAAAGGAAGACTGATATTACCCGTAATTGTGCATTATTGTTCTTGAAACACTAAACAACATAGAAAAGAGGTTGATTATGGAGACAGTTAAGAATTTAATCATTGGATTCGGCAAGGCGGGAAAGACACTTGCAGGCTTCCTTGGGAGCAAGGGAGAAAGCGTGATTTTGGTAGAGAAGGATAAAAGAATGTATGGTGGTACCTGCATCAATGTAGGCTGCATACCATCTAAGTTCTTATCCAATAAGGCTACACTTAGAAAGGTGTCATCTCTTGATAACGAGACCTACTACAAGCATGCTGTAGAGGCTAAGAAAGATCTTATAGCAAAGCTTAATAAGGCAAACTATGACAAGGTAGCGGGAGTTCCTAATGTAAAGGTAATTGACGGAACCGCATCCTTTGTTAGTGCTAATACCGTGGAAGTAAAATCAGCAGAGGGAAATTTAGAGATTCAGGCTGAGAGAATATTTATAAATACAGGACTGGTACCTGTAGTACCTAAGATAGAGGGACTTAACTTATCTGAACGCATCCATACCAGTGAAACCATTATGGACTTAGAAGTCTTCCCGGAAAGCCTTGCAATCATTGGAAGCGGCTATATTGGACTTGAATTTACCAGCACCTACTCACTCTTTGGAAGCAAGGTTACAGTATTTGGTGACAATCCAAAGTTTCTTCCAAGGGATGATGAAGATATCGCAGGCCTTATTATGGATGAGCTTAAGGCTCAGGGTGCTGCATTTTTACTTGGCACCAAGGTAGTAAGGTTTGAAGAAGCTTCTGACGGAGTAAATGTTTACTTTGAAAATGGCCAGGGTAAGGAGGAAGTAAAGAAGTTTTCTGCTGTGCTTGTGGCAACAGGAAGGAGACCTGATACCCAAGAATTATCCCTTGACAAAGCAGGAGTAAAGGTAGGAGAGAGGGGAGAAATCCCTGTAAATGACAGGCTTGAAACCAATGTGCCAAACATTTACGCTCTGGGTGATGTACATGGAGGACTTCAGTTTACCTACCTATCACTTGATGACTTTAGAATTATAAAGAGTGTACTTTTTAACGATGGAAAGTATAACCTTAAAGAGAGAAAACACATTCCTTTCAATGTATTTGTAGTACCTTCCCTTGCCAAGGTAGGTATGAATGAGATGGAAGCTAAGGCAGCGGGAGCATCCTATAAGCTTGCTAAACTCCCTGTAATGGCTATTCCTAAGGCAAAAATTTTAGGCAATCAGACAGGACTTTTCAAGGTACTCATAGATGAAAAAACAGGTAAAATACTTGGTGCAAATCTTTTTGGAGTAGAGGCACACGAAGTAATCAACCTCTTTACCCTTGCCATGAATGAGGGTATAAGCTATGAGAGCTTGAGAGATCAGATTTATACCCACCCAACTATAGCTGAGTCATTAAATGACTTGTTAAATATCGGTTAATCTTTACAGATAGCTTCTTTAGTGATAAAATTAAAAGATGTGGTTGTCAAATGTGTTTGACAGCCACATTATATAAATGAAATGAGGATAATAAGATGTCAGGACATTCAAAATTTGCCAATATCAAGCACAAAAAGGAAAAGAACGATGCAGCAAAGGGTAAGATATTTACCATTATAGGAAGAGAGATTGCCGTAGCTGTAAAGGAGGGAGGAGCAGATCCTGCCAACAACTCAAGGCTTCGTGATGTAATTGCCAAAGCCAAGGCTAACAACATGCCAAATGACACGATTGACAGAGGTATCAAGAAGGCAGCAGGAGACGCTAACTCGGTTAACTATGAGCGCGCTGTGTATGAGGGATATGGTCCAAGTGGAACAGCCATTATAGTTGAGACTCTTACAGACAACAAGAACCGTACAGCAGCCAATGTAAGAAATGCATTTACAAAGGGTGGCGGCAATGTCGGAACTCCGGGCTGCGTGTCTTATATGTTTGATGAAAAGGGACAGATTCTTATAGATAAAGAGGAATACGATGCTGACCCTGATGAATTTATGATGACAGTAATAGATGCAGGGGCTGAGGACTTCATTGACAATGATGACAGCTTTGAAATATTAACTGCACCTGAAGCATTTTCAGAGGTCAGGGAAAAGCTTGAAAAGCTAGGTGTACCAATGGCTGAGGCGGAAGTAAAGATGATTCCTCAGAATTATGTTACACTTTCTGATGAAGAAGATATTAAGAAAATCAACAAAATCTTCGATTTATTAGATGTAGAAGATGATGTGCAGAATGTATTTCACAACTGGGATGAATAAGTATACAACCATATCGTTTGCGCAAGTAAGTGATATGGTTTTTTAAAAGTGACACATAACTGCCAAAGGATTGGGATAGCATTGAAATATTGTTTAGTGCTAATTAGAGGAGGAAATCCATGAAGGATAATCGCGTGAAACTATTTAAAAAATCAAAAGGTAAGACAGCCTTGTTTTTAGCTCTGCTTATGGTGCTTAACCTCGCACCCCTGCCTGAAAATGCGGGAGAGGGCTTGATTCCGGGCTTTGTTAAGGCTTTGTCAAATATTCAGAGAATTGCCGGTAACAGCATAAACAGCGTACTTGCAGCTGATGACAGGGATTACCTGCTTAAAGAAGGTAACTTTGAAGTAAATCTTGCAAACGGTGGCTCAAGGGACCCTTATACACTTATTCAGGATACCAATACTCTGGTGCTCACAAGTGTATTAAAGAACCCGCCAAAGACAACACAGGCTGTAAGCGGTGCTAAGATAATTCTTAACGATACCTCTGAAAATGTGGTTAAGGCTGAGGTAACTACTGCAGCCAACGGAGACAGTACAGGTATCAAGTTTACCAAAAGAGGAGCAGGAAGTAAGCAGATATCCGGTAGTGTTCAGATTGCAGGAACTAACTACAACTTCAGCTTCTTTGTTAAGGTAGACCTTGAGATAGACAAGACCAATACCACAACAGATGTCAATAAGCCAAAATACGAGACTGTATTCTCTACGGATAAAGGGCCTAGTACCCTTGTAATTCCCGTAGTTAATGACAGCTATCAGATTAAGCTAAAAGGCTATAAGACCTCTACTGCCGATGGCTATCTTGATTACAGAGGTTCAATACTCAATTGGTCAGTATCTGTAAATGGAAAGAATAACGATACTTCAGTGCTTGAAGTAGACCAGAGCAATGGTGTAGTAAAAGCGGTTGGCGCAGGTGTTGCAGAGGTGGCTGTAGCAGCAGGAGAAGATCCTACAGGTAAGGTAAAAGAAACCTCTACCAGGGTAATAGTACCATTTAAGCTCTCACTTACCAATGCAGCAGGAGGAGTATACACAGGCTTTAATCCAATCGGCAGTAACGATGTAATCACTCTTGACGGCGGTAAGAAGGCCATTTACACCAATGTAATGGATCCAAATGACATTGAGTGGGAAGTAAAGAAAGACGGGAAAGTTGTTAAAGACATCCTCTCATTTACCAATACAAGAACAAAGACAAATAGCTCTGCTGCTAACTTCCTGATAGAGGGAAAGAGAGCGGGTACCTACGAGGTAACTGCAAGGCTTAAAAATGTCAAAAATGACTATAAAAACCTTAACTATACGAAGGTTTCATTTAAGGTAGTTGTACCTCTTATGACCTCAAATGCAACTGTATATATGAATGTGGGTGATACCTATGATATATACAACAATTCAAATATCGGAAGTATAAAGGAATTTACCTTTGTAGCAGACGGAAGTGGTGCGGTAAAGGTAAACAGCTCCACATCTGTCATTACAGCCCTTAAGACAGGAACGGGAACTGTTACGGTAAGCAACGGAAGCAGCAGCTTTGTGGTAACGGTAATAGTAATTGATACCATAGCGCTTAGTGCAAGCAACCTCACTATTCCTGTAGGAGGCTCTGTTGACCTAAGTGCTGTGGCAACAGATGTATCCACAAGCGATTCCTGGCAGTGGACATCTGACAATACAAGCATTGCAACAGTGGCAGGTGATGGAGTCAGCGCAGTAGTAAAGGGTGTGGCAGCAGGTGAGACTACAGTTACGGTTGAACACACAGTCGGAGGAATTACAAAGAGGGTTTCCTGTAAGATAATTGTAACTGCTGCAGTGACCAAGATTACTCTTACACCTGAAGAGACAGTTTTGGAAGTAGATAAAATAGCTTCAATCAGGGCTGACATTACACCTAAGACTTCGGCGGGGACTTATTTGTACTGGAGAAGCTCTAACCCTGAGATAGTAAAGATAGATGATGAAAGCAATCATTCTGCTGTAGCTTCCGTAACAGGTGTGTCTCCGGGTATAGCCATCATTATGGCACTTAATAAGGACAATGTGGTGCTTGGTTCTGCTAAGGTTACTGTAAATACAGCAGTTACAGGTATCATACTTTCACAGAGCGTGGCAGAAAAGCCGCTCAGTGACAAGACCTTCCAGCTCTCAGCTACAGTCACTCCAAAGGAGGCTACAAGTGCGAAGATTAACTGGAAGTCAAGTAATGAAAAGGTGGCAACAGTAGACGCTACAGGTCTTGTTACCTTTAAGTCAGCAGGACATGTAAGCATTATAGCATCATCAGATACCAATCCACAGGTTATGTCAACCTGTGATTTGACCATAATCAAATCAGTAGAGGGAATCAAGCTTGAAAAGAACGAGATTTCCCTTGCAGTAAGTGAAACCTATAAGATATCAGCAACGCTTACCCCAAGTGATGCATCTAACCAGAACCTTGAGTATAAGTCAATGGATCCTAAGATTGCGGATGTAAGCAAGACAGGACTTATTACTGCGAAGCAGGCAGGTGTGGCTTACATAATAGTTTCTACTCCTGACGGAAAGGTAAGTGTTACCATGACTGTTAAGGTAACGCAGCAGGCTACAGGAATGAAGCTCTCAGCGGCTTCACTTATCCTTGATGTGGGTGAGAGCTATACACTTGAAGCCACATTTAACCCAAAGACAACTACAGATACCAAGGTGCTTTGGTCTGTGGCAGATAAGTCTGTAGCCAAAGTAGATGCCAAGGGTAAGGTAACTGCGGTATCAGCAGGAGACACAATAATTACAGCAAAGAGCAGCAACGGACTCACTGCAATATGTACGGTTAAGGTCAATCAGCCTGTTGGAAGCATTGAACTTAACTACACAGAGTATGACCTTGCTGTGGGAGACGAGCTTGAGCTTGAAGTGACCTTTGACTCTGAGGATGTTACCAATCAGAAGGTAAAGTGGAAATCCTCCAAGTCATCAGTAGCAAGTGTAGATAAAAACGGTGTTGTTAAAGGTAAGAAGGGCGGAGTTGCCATCATTACCGTAACAGCTGATGAGAACGGTATGCAGGCTAACTGTGTGGTTACAGTTGAAGAGCCTGTATCTCAGATTACACTTAATAAAACAGCCTATAATCTGGGCTATCACAAGAGCTTTTTACTTAAGGCAAAGCTAAAGACCAATTCTGCTACGAATAAAAAGTTAAAATGGACAAGCAGTAAGAGCAGCGTTGTTTCTGTCAATAAGTCAGGTATGATATACGGTAAAAAGCCAGGCTATGCGACAATTAAAGTAAAGGCTACAGATGGAAGCGGTGCGGTAGCCAGCGCAAGGATAAGGGTAGTAAGGGAGGTAGGCTCCATAAGCGCCAATCCATCCTTCCTTTCTATGATAGTTGGAAGAAGAAAGGCGATAAAGGTCAAAATAACACCTAAGAATGCCACTTACAAGACAGCTAAGTACATATCTGACAATACTGATGTTGCCATGGTGGACTCAAAGGGAAGGGTGACAGCCCTTGCCGCAGGAAAGGCGAAGATAACTGTTGCCGCAAAGGATAACAGTAAGAAGAAACAGGTGGTAGTGGTACAGGTAAGAGAGTATGTGCCTGCTACAGGGCTTACTTTGTCCAATACAACACTCACAATGGGTGTGGGCGACAAGCAGAGTACCGTTTATTCAATCAGTCCAAGTGGAACAGATGACAAGGTTAAGTGGGCTACAAACAATAAGGCTGTAGCAAGGGTAAATAAAAAGGGACTAATAACCGCAGTTGCACCTGGAACAGCCATAATAACTGCCTCCACAACAAGCGGAAGAACTGCTCAGGTTTCTGTAACTGTTGTAGGGCTTAATTTCTACAGACTTGACCTTGAACAGTACGACACCTATTCATTATCGGTACTTGGAGATGTAAAGAATGTATCCTGGGATTCAGAGAATCCTGATATAGCAACAGTAGCAGGCGGTGTTGTTACCGCCAAAAAAGCAGGAACAACCTATATACTTGCAAGGGTGAACGGTGCAGTACTTCGTTGTAGATTGGTAGTAAAGAACATAAAATAAGGGGGATATATGCTGGAGGGACTTCATGTTAAAAATCTGGTAATCATAGATGAGGCTGAAGTCTCTTTTGGAGGGGGACTAAACATCCTTACAGGAGAGACGGGTGCGGGAAAATCAGTAGTAATAGGCTCTATCAACCTGGCACTGGGTGCCAAAGCAGGTAAGAATCTGGTTAGGGCAGGCAAGGAGTCAGGCTTTGTAGAGTTAGTATTTTCCGTAAATAATGATGTTGGGGATAAGCTAAGGAGGCTTGACATCATACCCGAAGACGGACTGGTGGTAATCACCAGGAAGTTTACGGGGGAGAGAAGTGTAAGCAAAATCAATGGGGAGACGGTTACCTTGTCAAAAGTAAAAGAGGCAGCAGCCCTCCTCCTTGATATCCATGGTCAGACAGAAAATCAGACCTTACAGCTATCTAAGAATCATCTGGAATTGCTTGACAAATACTGTAAAGAGGAGGTTAAGCCTTATAAAAAAAGGCTGAAAGACCTTGTAACTGAGTATAGAAATAAGGAAAATGAGCTTCTTGAATATAGTGCTGACGAAGCTTCCATTTCAAGGGAACTTGATTTTCTTAAATACGAATGCAAAGAGATAGAGTCAGCGAAGTTAGTAAAAGACGAGGAAGAGGAGCTTGATAAAAAGGTTCGTAAGTACTCTTCTTCAAGCAAGATAGTAGGCCTTATAGAAGAGGCAAGGAAGAATCTTTCCGACAATGGTGGGGCGGATGACAGTATTGGTAGTATAGTAAGGGCTATGTCAAGACTGTCTGACGTGGATGAGACTTCTGTAGAATTGTTGAATCAGATATCAGAAATAGAAAGCCTCTTAAATGACTTTGAGCGCTCACTCTCTGATTATGCTGATGACAATGTATTTGACGAAGCAGATTTTATGCAGTCTGAGGCAAGACTTGACAAGATAAGAGGGATATATGCTAAGCACGGAGGCTCGTATGAGACTACAATTGACTTCCTTGATGCTTCTCTTGCGCAGATAGAAAAGCTTGAGCATGCCTCAGAGTATAAAGAAAAACTTTCTATGGAAGTAGAAAAGCTAAAGAAGGTTATTCTATCTGAGTGTGATGAGCTTACAAAGGTGCGAAAGAGGGGTGCGCTTAAGCTTTCAAAGCTTGTGAAACAGTCCCTTATAGACGTCAACTTCCTTCAGGTGGAGTTTGATGTGGAATTTGCAGGGTCCAAAGATTTTACTTCCAAGGGAAATGACGAGATTATATTTAAGATATCCACCAATCCGGGTGAGCCTATGAGGTCGATATCTGAAGTTGCCTCTGGCGGTGAGCTTTCAAGAATAATGCTTGCTCTCAAGTCGGTAATGGCGGATACAGATGAAATACCTACTATGATTTTTGATGAGGTGGATACAGGCATAAGTGGCAGGACGGCTCAGATGGTAGCTGAAAAAATGGCTCTTCTTTCAGTCAAGAGGCAGATTATTGCCATTACCCATCTTGCGCAGATAGCGGCAATGGCGGATAATCATTATCTAATCGAGAAAAAGGCTGATGAAAACCATACTGCTACAGAGATAAGAAGGCTTGATGAGGCTGAAGAGGTTAGCGAACTTGCAAGGATTTTAGGTGGAGTTGCAGTTACAGAAAATGTGATAAATTCTGCGAGAGAAATGAAAAAACTTGCAACTGATACTAAAATAGGGCTTAAGAAAGGGTAAGAAAACTTTGTTAGTTTTAGCTAATATTGTTGAAATCTTAGAACAAACTTTGTATAATTATTATAAGGTTTGTTCTTTTTTATTTAAGGAGGAGTTTAAGTATGGAAAAGAGAGTGGCACTTTTAAGTATTATTGTGGATGAGAGGGATTCTGTTGAGAAGCTTAATGCTCTTTTACACGAGTATGGGGAGTTCATTATCGGAAGGATGGGTATTCCTTACAAGAGGCGTGAGATTAATATTATCAGCATTGCTATGGATGCACCTCAGGATACTACATCAGAATTAGCGGGGAAGATAGGAAAGCTTGAGGGGGTTAATGTTAAGACTTCTTTCTCAGGCGTGATTTCTAATGATGAATGATGTTAGTAAGTTAATAGAGAGGTTAGGGGAGAAACATAGTTTAAGTGTTTCAGAATATGAGACACTTGTAGAAAATTTTAATGAAGAAAACGCTGAAATACTCAGGAAATATGCGGATAAGGAGCGAAGAGCTCATTATGGCAACAAGATTTTTATAAGAGGTTTGATAGAGGTAAGTAATATTTGTAAGAATGACTGTTACTACTGCGGTATAAGAAGGAGCAACAGAGAGGTTGACAGATACAGGCTTACAGCGGATGAAATCCTTGAATGTGTGGATACAGGCTATGGACTGGGCTTTCGCACCATTGTTATGCAAGGAGGAGAGGATTCTGCCTTTACTGATGAATTTCTGGTAGAGGTAATCACTGAGGTTAAGAGAAGATATCCTGAAGTCGCTCTCACACTATCCTTGGGAGAGAGAAGCAGAGAAAGCTACATGAAGTTAAAGGCTGCCGGGGCTGACAGATATCTGCTTCGTCACGAAACTGCAGATTCTTTACATTATTCAAAGCTTCATCCGCCTGAACTTACCTTATCTCACAGAATGGACTGCATTAAAAGCCTTAGGGAAGCAGGCTTTTATGTGGGCTGTGGCTTCATGGTAGGCTCACCGTATCAGACTGCAAAAACTATCGCAAAAGACTTAAAGTTCATCGAGGAGTTAAGACCTGAAATGTGTGGAATTGGGCCATTTATCTCGCAAAAGGATACTCCTTTTAAGGATATGCAAAACGGAAGTGCAGATTTTACCTGTTATCTGCTATCCATCATAAGGCTGATACACCCTCCTGTTCTCTTGCCTTCGACCACAGCTTTAGGAACTATTGACAGCTATGGAAGAGAAAAAGGGATACTTGCCGGGGCAAATGTCATTATGCCTAATCTTTCTCCGTTAGAAGTTAGAGGGAAATACGCCCTTTATGACAAGAAGCTATGTACAGGAAGTGAGGCAGCAGAGGGACTTAGAGAGTTGAAAAAGAGAATGTCTGCTATCGGCTTTGAAATAGTAAACGAGAGAGGCGACATTAGTACATCTAAAAGGGAAGATTAACTGACCTTAAGAAAGGGGAATTATATGTACAAATATGATGTAAAATCGCTTAAAGCTGAAGAATTTATCAATAACGAAGAAATACTTGAAACTCTTGCTTATGCAAAGGAAAACAAAAACAATCTGGAACTTATTCAAACAATCTTAGAGAAGGCAAGGCCCGTAAAGAAAGATAAGGGCTATGTCTGTAATGGTCTCTCCCACAAGGAGGCATCTGTACTTCTTGCCTGTGATATCCCTGAAATAAATGAAGAAATCAATAAAATAGCAGAGGAAATCAAACTTGCTTTCTATGGAAATAGAATAGTTATGTTTGCACCTTTATATTTATCAAACTATTGTATAAATGGCTGTGTATATTGCCCTTATCATGCCAAGAATAAAACAATAGCAAGAAAGAAGCTGACTCAGGAAGAAGTTAAAGAACAGGTAATTGCGCTTCAGGATATGGGACATAAGAGACTTGCGATAGAGGCGGGAGAAGATCCATTTAATAACCCTATCGAATATATTCTTGACAGTATCAAAACTATTTACAGTGTGAATCACAAGAACGGAGCGATAAGAAGGGTTAATGTAAATATTGCTGCTACAACTGTAGAAAACTACAAAAAGCTTGCAGATGCAGGCATAGGAACCTACATACTGTTTCAGGAAACCTACAACAAGAAAAGCTACGAGGAGCTACATCCAACAGGACCAAAGCATGACTACTGCTATCATACAGAAGCTATGGACAGGGCTATGGAGGGTGGCATTGATGATGTAGGACTTGGGGTGCTCTTTGGACTTGAGGGATATAAGTATGAGTTCGCAGGCCTGCTTATGCATGCTGAGCATCTTGAGGCAGTTCACGGGGTTGGACCTCATACTATAAGCGTACCTCGAATCAAAAAGGCAGATGACATAGATCCAAATGCCTTTGATAACTCTATTTCAGACGATATATTTGCGAAGATTACAGCCTGTATAAGGCTTGCAGTTCCATATACGGGAATGATAGTTTCTACAAGAGAATCTGAGAAAGTTAGAGGAAGGCTTCTAAACCTCGGTATTTCTCAGATTAGTGGAGCCTCAAGAACTTCTGTAGGAGGTTATGAAAAGGAAGAAAGAGTGCATGACAGTGAGCAGTTTGAGGTTTCAGATACCAGAACTCTTGATGAGGTAGTTGGCTGGCTTATGGACAATGGGCATATACCTTCATTCTGTACAGCTTGCTACAGAGAAGGCAGAACCGGAGACAGGTTCATGGCTCTTTGCAAAACCGGGCAGATACTTAATTGCTGTCATCCAAACGCCCTTATGACACTAACCGAGTTTCTTGTGGACTATGCAAGCGAGGAAACGAGGAAAAAAGGCTTTGAAATGATTGAAAGAGAGTTAAATAAAATACCTAATGAAAAGAGAAGAGAAATAGCAATAAACAATATAAATGACATCAAGGCCTCTAACCGCAGAGATTTCAGATTCTAGGAGGGCTTAGTATGGGATTAAACCAGACGGTTTCGGCTGAAAGAGTACATATTGCCTTTTTCGGACTGAGAAATGTAGGAAAGAGCAGTCTTGTAAATGCGGTAACAGGGCAAGAATTAAGTGTGGTCTCAGATGTGAAGGGAACCACTACAGATCCGGTTAAAAAGGCTATGGAGCTCCTTCCTTTAGGCCCTGTAGTTATTATAGATACTGCGGGGATTGATGATGAGGGGGAACTTGGCAGTCTTAGAATTCAAAAAAGCAAGGAAGTCCTTGATATCACAGATATAGCCGTGCTTGTGACTGAGGCTCACAGAGAGCTTACAGAGCCCGAGAAAGAGCTGGCCTACACCTTTAAGAAGAAGAGATTACCGTTCATTATTGTGCTTAATAAGGCAGACCTTGCTCCACACAGAAAAGCAAAGGATAATGAGATTTTAGTCAGTGCAAAACAAGGGACTAATATCTTAAAGCTTAAAGAAAAACTTGCAGGACTTATTCCAGACAAGAGTGAAAAGTATATATTAAAAGACCTGGTAAATAAAGGAGATACAGTAATTCTTGTAATGCCTATAGATGAATCTGCACCTAAAGGTAGGATAATCTTGCCTCAACAGGAGGTGATTAGAGAATTGCTTGAAATAGGTTGTATTATACTCTGTGTACAGGATAGTGAGCTTAAGGAAAGTCTTGAAAAACTTAAACTGCCTCCAAGTCTTGTAATTACGGACTCGCAGGTATTTAAGGAAGTAAGTGAAATAGTACCTGAAAACATTAGACTAACCTCATTTTCAATTCTTTTTGCGAGATACAGAGGCGGGCTTTCTAAGATGTTAGAAGGTGCATCTATGCTATCTAAACTAAAGGATGGTGACAGGGTACTTATCAGTGAGGGCTGTACTCATCACAGGCAGTGTGAAGATATAGGTACGGTAAAGCTTCCAAGATGGATAAGGGAATATTCCGGTGCCTCCCCTCATTTTGAATTTACCTCAGGGGGAACCTATCCTGATGACCTAACCTCTTATAAGCTTATAGTCCACTGTGGAGGCTGTATGCTTAACGAAGCTGCTATGAAGAGCAGAATAGGTAAGGCTGTTAATCAGGGTGTTCCTATAGTAAATTATGGGATGGCAATTGCCGAGATGACAGGTATATTAAAAAGAGCAATGAAGGTGTTTTGATTTTAATGAATAAAGCCGGAGCTTAAATATAGGCTCCGGCTAAATCTTTGACAGTATCTAAACAAAGTTAGATGATTCCCGCCATTTCTGATAATTCAATAATGGATCTCCTAGATACCTTGTTACCTCGGTATTCAAAGTAAAAATCATCGTGAGCAATATTTCCAAATACATCCGGATAGCTCTGCTTCCTAAGAATGATGCTATTTCCGTCACTTACCACTTCAAGTTCCTCCAAATCAGCCAGCTTTAGGGCTTTTCTAAAATCTGATGGGAGGGTGATTCTACCGAGCTTATCCAATTTTCTTTTTAAGGTCCTGCTTTTCACTAAATACTCCTTTACAAAAATATATTTTTATGAAATATTTTTGTAATACGTAACTATCTTACTAAACAATCTATATAATAAGAGCATAATTTTTCTTTAATCTCAGCGCTTTTAAGCATACATCCGTGTAAAATATTATCCAATCTTCCGGCACCTCCTTCATAATTTTTTCTTTAATTTTTCCCTCTCACTTATATTGAAAAAAGTTTCATATTATAAGTGTAATCATACAATTAATTTAAAAATCGTGAGAATAACGCGTATTACAAACAATATTTACTAGGCTCATTATAGTATATTTTAAAGCTTTTAGCAACGGCAAAAAAAACGTAAAAACGGTTACAAAATGTACAAAATAAACAAAAAACTGACCTTGTAAATTTGTAACCGTTTTTAATTTATAAGGATTAATGCCCTGCACAGCATAGGTGGAGACAGATTTTAGTTCTGTAGAGTGGCAACAGCATCTTCAGTAAGACCTGTAAACCTAGCAATAAAATCAAACGCAAGCCCACTGGCTTTCATATCTTTAGCAATCCTAAGTTTTTCCTCGTTTGCACCTTCAATTTTGCCTTCTTTTCGGCCACGTTTCTCGCCGCGTTCTTCACCACGCAACTCGCTTTCCCTCTTTTCATCACTAATAAGCTTCTCAAGAATCTCGTTCATAGTCCTACTACCTCCTTCACTTGACTTTAATCTAGACTTTAGTTCACTTGTTATAGGGAACTCATCACTACTGTAAGCATCATTGTCAGTAAATAGCTTCATTAGCCTTGCAGGCTTGGAACCATCATTATTAACTGTATTTACAAATATCTCAGTAAGACCATCCTCTATCACCTGCCCGGTCTCCCTAACCACCTTGTCAATATGATAGAGAGGAAGTCCTCCATCAAATATATCAAACTTCGATATAAACACAATACACACATCAGGTATGAACTCAAACCTTTTACCTGTTTCAGATATATTCGTAGTCAATACAGCAGCATTGTAACGAGCTCTCTTTAGATGATTATCGTCATCTGCCTTCTGAACCTCAATATTAATCTGACACCCATCACCTGTTACACACTTAGCGTCTAGCACAACAGAACGCCCTGTAAGATTCTTTCCCTGCCACTGAGGTATCGCCTCTATGACGGTAAGTCCCTCATCTTCAAGAATAACTCTTAAAATCTCTTCGCAGAACTCCTTGTGTTCTGCCATCTTGCAAAACATCAAATCATCGATAGGATTAAGAAGCTTTGCATACTTTTCAAAATTCTTTTTTGCCGGCATATAGTCCTTTCTTTCGTGGGTTTGCTATAATGCCTTTATAGACATTATAGCAGATGAAGTTAAAATGTTAAATAGATTTTCCTGTTAAGTAAGACTTAGATACTCAGGATATACTAAAGTTTAAGGCAGCCACAATAATCAGAACTGCTTAATGCCAGATACCTAAGAACTGAACGCTTTTTGCAGTGACTATTGGGGAGAAAAAGCAGCAATCAGTATAGACAGATATCGAATACATATCACATATAATAAAATATAAAACACATATCACATATAATCAGATATCGAATACATATTTCACGCAAATTATAAAAACTAAGAAATACTGCTTAGTGGTTTAAGAAATACTACTTAGTGACTATTGCAACTCACCCGACAAGTAGTATTATAAACGAAATTCAAATCAAAAACAACGGTAAAGTGCACAAAGTTTTGAAAGAAAAGTGTACAAAATAACCAAAATTAAAAAAGATAGCCCCCGCAGGGACTATCTTAATAAATACATTAAGTTTTAACTTCTAAGAAGCTCATTCTCAGCAGTTGCAAGCATAAGTTTAATACGGTTAAGCTGATTAACCTCACTTGCACCCGGATCATAGTCAACAGCAACTATATTAGTACCCGGATACTTAAGCCTTAGCTGCTTTATTACACCCTTTCCTACTACATGGTTAGGAAGGCAGCCAAAAGGCTGGGTACAGATGATGTTGGTTGCACCTGACTTAATAAGCTCAATCATTTCACCTGTAAGGAACCAACCTTCTCCGGTCTGATTGCCAAGAGAAACTATCGGCTCAGCAAACTCAGCAAGCTCAGTTATATAGCTTTGCTCCACAAAATGCTTACTCTTTCTAAGAGCCTTTCTGGCCGGCTTTCTAAAGAACTCGATAAGGTCAATTGCCCTATTGCTTATAAAGGCATTTCTCTTACTTTTGCCAAGGGTTTCAGCCTTAAAATTAGTATTGTATGCACTGTAGAGGAGGAAGTCTATAAGGTCAGGAACGACTGCCTCAGCGCCTTCATTTTCAAGGAGATCTACAACACCGTTGTTGGCACTTGGAAGGAATTTAACAAGGATTTCTCCTACTATACCTACCTTGGTCTTAGTAAGTCCTTCTACACGAGGCAGAGTATCAAAGTCCTCTACAATCTGCTTGCAGTTTCTGTTAAAGGTTATCATCGAAGCCTTTTTAAGACTTTCTATACACTTTTTCTCCCACTTCCGGTGAAGCTCGTCAGCAGAGCCTTTTACAAGCTCATAAGGCCTGGTTGCATATAAGACTCTCATGAAAAGGTCACCGTACACAAGAGCCTGAAGGCAGCGAAGAAGGATAGGAGGGGTAGCA
Source organism: Catonella massiliensis (assembly GCF_016651435.1). Taxonomy (NCBI): domain Bacteria; kingdom Bacillati; phylum Bacillota; class Clostridia; order Lachnospirales; family Lachnospiraceae; genus Catonella; species Catonella massiliensis. The sequence goes on from NZ_JAEPRJ010000001.1 coordinate 400,067, forward strand.
CTAAAGCCCGGATTCTTCTCAAGTCCCTGAACAGAGAGGGAAATAACAGGGATATGAGCGAGTCCTTCCTTCTTAAGTGCCCTACGGATGAAGCCTATGTAGTTGGATGCACGGCAGCCTCCTCCAGTCTGGCTTATAAAGATTGCAAGTTTGTTTACATCATATTTGCCTGACTTTATTGCACTCATAATCTGACCTACGACTATGAGAGATGGGTAGCAGGCATCATTATTTACATATTTAAGTCCGGTATCGATGACGGAATGTTCATCCGCAAGGAGCTCTATATGGTAGCCACCCCATTCGATAGCAGTTTTAAGCATTTCAAAGTGGATAGGAGACATCTGAGGACAAAGTATGGTATAATCCTTCATTTCCTTTTCAAATACAGCCCTGTCAGTGGCAGAGGAGAAATCAAAGTTCTGCATCGGATTAGCTTCCCTGTCCTTTACCGCAGAAAGGAGAGAGCGGATTCTGATTCTAGCCGCACCGAGGTTATTTACCTCATCTATCTTAAGTACAGTGTATATCTTGCCTGCACGCTCAAGGATATCACTCACCTGATCTGTAGTTACCGCATCCAGACCACACCCAAAGGAATTAAGCTGAATCAAATCAAGAGCAGGATTGGTCTTTACATAGCAGGCAGCCTTATAAAGTCTTGAATGGTACATCCACTGATCCATTACCACAAGAGGACGCTCAACCTGTCCGAGATGTGCCACCGAATCCTCGGTAAGAACAGCAACACCAAAGGAGGTGATAAGTTCAGGTATACCGTGATTTATCTCAGGGTCAATGTGGTATGGCCTTCCCGCAAGAACTATGCCCTTCTTGCCTGTCTCCTTAAGGTAGGCAATTACTTCCTCACCCTTTCTTTCTACATCCTTCTTGGTCTGAAGGAGCTCATTCCAGGCTTCCTTCACAGCAGCCTTTATCTCAGCCTTTGGTATCCTTCCCTCAAACACCTTTACAAGCCTGTCAGCAAGTATCTTCTCAGACTCAAGTGAAAGAAAAGGATTCTCAAAGGTAATGGAAGGGTCGTTAAGTTCTTCCATATTGTTCTTAATATTCTCACCATAAGAGGTAACAATAGGGCAATTGTAGTGGTTATTTGAGTCAGGTGTCTCATTGCGCTCGTATATTACACAAGGGTAGAATATATGCTTTACTCCCTTTTTGAGAAGCCACATAACGTGGCCGTGTGCAATCTTAGCAGGATAGCACTCAGACTCACTTGGAATTGACTCAATACCAAGCTCGTATATACTCCTGCTTGAACGTGGAGAAAGCACAACTCTAAAACCAAGCTTGGTAAAGAAAGTAAACCAAAGAGGATAATTTTCATACATGTTAAGCACTCTTGGAATACCAATAGTTCCTCTTGTGGCTTCTTTCTCAGTGAGAGCCTTGTAACCGAAGGTTCTCTGCATCTTATACTCAAAAAGATTAGGTATATTGTCCTTGTTCTTTTCAAGACCGAGACCTCTTTCACATCTGTTACCTGAGATATAGTGTCTTCCACCTGTAAATGTATTGACAGTAAGCATACAGTGGTTATTACACTTTTGGCATCTCTCCATATTTGTCTCATAGCTAAGATTTTTAATCTGCTCGTAGGAAAGAGTGGTGGTCTCATCACCCTGCCTGTAGTGCTTTCTTGCTATAAGGGCAGCACCGAAAGCACCCATTATACCTGCAATGTCAGGCCTTATAGCCTTGGTGCCTGATACCTTCTCAAAGCTCCTTAGCACAGCGTCATTGTAGAAGGTTCCACCCTGAACTACTATATTTTCGCCCAAATCCTTAGGGTCTGTGAGCTTAATAACCTTTAGAAGGGCATTTTTAATAACCGAATAAGCAAGACCGGCAGAAATGTCTGCTACACTTGCACCCTCTTTTTGCGCCTGTTTAACCTTGGAGTTCATAAACACCGTACAACGTGAACCCAGGTCAATAGGATTCTTCGCAAGAAGGGCAACCTTAGCAAAGTCAGCAACCTCGTAGTTAAGAGACTTAGCGAAGGTTTCTATAAATGAGCCACAGCCCGATGAACAGGCTTCGTTAAGCTGAATGCCGTCAACTGTGCCGTCTTTTATCTTTATACACTTCATATCCTGACCACCGATGTCGAGGATACAGTCTACCTTCGGATTGAAGAAGGAAGCGGCAGTATAGTGAGCAACAGTCTCAACCTCACCCTCATCAAGAAGGAAGGCTGCCTTAAGCAATGCCTCGCCGTAGCCTGTAGAACAGCTTCTTGCTATCTTGCAGTCCTTTGGCATGAGTTCATGTATTTCGTTAAATGCTTTAATGGAGGTCTTAAGAGGACTTCCGTTATTACTGCTGTAGAATGAATAGAGAAGGGTGCCATCCTCAGCTACAACAGCTACCTTGGTAGTGGTAGAGCCTGCATCTATACCAAGGAAGCATTTTCCGTGGTAATCTGCAAGATTTCCTTTCTTTACCTCAGCCTTCTTATGTTCAGCCTTAAAAGCCTCGTATTCTTCCTCGCTGTTAAAGAGAGGCTCAAGCCTAGCTACCTCAAAATCCATACTAACCTTGTTGTGAAGAGTATTGTGAAGCTGGGAAAGAGTCGTAGCCTTCTCATACTTAGAGCTCATAGCAGCACCCATAGCTGCAAAAAGATGTGAACCCTCAGGAGCAACTATGTTCTCTGGTCCTAATTCAAGGGTTCTTACAAAGGCAGCCTGTAGCTCAGTAAGGAAGTGTAAAGGCCCTCCAAGGAAGGCTACATTTCCTCTGATAGGCTTACCACAGGCAAGACCACTTATGGTCTGATTTACAACAGCCTGAAAGATGGATGCGGCAAGGTCAGGCTTGGTAGCTCCATCATTTATAAGAGGCTGTATATCCGACTTTGCAAATACTCCACAACGTGCGGCTATCGGATAGATGGACTGGTAGCTCTTTGCATATTCATTAAGGCCAGCTGCATCAGTCTTTAAGAGGCTTGCCATCTGGTCAATGAAGGAGCCTGTACCACCTGCACAGATACCGTTCATTCTCTGCTCGATTCCACCGGTAAAGTAGATGATTTTGGCATCCTCGCCACCAAGCTCTATTGCCACATCAGTCTGTGGTGCAAAGGTCTTAAGGGCTGTTGCCACCGCAATAACCTCTTGAACAAAAGGTATATCAAGATGCTTTGAGAGGGTAAGACCGCCAGAGCCTGTTATCATCGCATACACATCCACATTGCCACAGGTCTTTATTGCGTCGTGCAAAAGAGAAGCAAGAGTCTCCTGGATATTGGCGTAGTGCCTTTGATAGTCCGAAAAGAGTACTTTCAGGTTATCGTCTATAAGAGCAACCTTAACTGTAGTAGAGCCTATGTCTATACCTAGGCGATACTTTGTTTCTGACATAAAATATTCTCCATTCTAAACGAAGACAAGGCATATATAAGCCTTAGCTTCATTGAAATATATTTGACACAATTAGTTTGAATCCACGATATTATACCACAACGAAAAAAAAAGGACAGTAGAAAAATTTTACAAAAATGTGTTTAATTAGATACATTTTCCCTCAAATATTCACGAAACAGGTTATAACACAGAATTAACACAAAACTGTATTATTCTATCTTTCATACATATTTAGTAATTTGTTGACAAGGGTTTTAATAAAATTTATAATAGTATGGTATATCCTATAAGGATATAAGTGTCAAAGATATATAATATGGGATAGACTTGAGTGCTGCTTAGCTTATTATTCTTTGGCATACAAAAAAATAGGAGAATATGATGAATAATTTTCTGGATAAAATGGAAATGAAGTTTGGGAGATTTGCTATTAAGAATCTCATGCTATATATAATAGGAGTATACATAGTAGGTGCCCTGATATCGGTGGTCAATCCTCTATTTTATATTTCCTATCTCTCATTAAATATTGAAAAGATTATGCAGGGGCAGGTATGGAGGCTTATTACCTTTATTTTGGAGCCTATGGCAAGCGTAAGTGGTGGAACTTCAGTCATCTTTTTTTGTATTACACTTTATTTTTACTGGATACTGGGAACGAACCTGGAATATGCCTGGGGCACTTTTAGATTCAATGTTTACTATCTTTCGGGAATTATTTTTAATATAATCGCTGCAATTATCACATACGCAGTGACAGGAGACGGACTATCGGGAATGTACTTCGGACTTAATTACATCAACGAATCCCTTCTTCTTGCGTATTGTGCGATGTATCCTGATTATCAGGTACTCCTCATGTTTGTTCTTCCTATCAAGATGAAGTACCTCGGTATCTTCTACGGTGCCTTTGTAGTGCTTCAGATAGTGCAGAACGCTGCTGCAGGCAACTTCATGTTTGCGATTGCAATAGTTGTTGCTATGCTTAACTTTATATGGTTTTACTTTTCAACCAAGAATTACAGGCAGAAGCTTAATAACAGGATGCGGAGAATGAAGTTCGAATCAAGAAATAAGGCCGGCGAGAGAAGCTTCCGCACAGAAACGGGGATTGCTAGACATAAATGTGCAATTTGCGGTAGGACGGAGCTTGACGATCCAAACCTGGAGTTCAGATTCTGTTCAAAATGTGATGGAAACTATGAATACTGCAACGAGCATTTATTTACACATCAGCATATAAAAAAGCAATAGAATTTTCTTTAATAAAATATAAGTGAGGACATTATAATGAGTAAGAAAACAAGCGCTATGTTGGATATTAAGAAGGGCAGGAACCTTGAAAGAAGCCTCCCTGCATTTGCAGGCGAGCTATCCGCAGTTTATGGGAAGGCAGCAATTCTTAATCTCTCAATGAACTATGCAAACTATTTTGTAAATACAAAGGAAAAGGAAACCGATAGGAGCTTTGATGGAGCAAAGAAGAAAATAAATGCTCTCATTAAGTCTGTTATAGTGGATGGAGATTTTTCTAAGGAGAGCATAGAGGAAGCCGAAAAAATTAGGGAAGAGGTTAAAGAAGGGGTAGATGCAGCAACTGCCTTCTTAAGTGCCTTTGAGAACTTTAACTACGTGCTTTCAAGAAAGCTTCCAAACAAAGAATACGACGGAAAAGAATTTGACACAGATGACGAAGCAAGAAAAATCCTTGCTTATATCTTTGAAGATGATGACAATATCGCTATCAATTCCAAGATTCAGAGAGTGATATCTGAACTTCCCATCAGATACACTAAGGGCAAGTTCTTCGATATCATCGAGAACTCAGTAGACCGCTACACAGGTGGTCAGAAGAAGGCTCTAAAGGCGTTTGCCTATATGGTTAGGCAGGCAGGTATGATTTACGACCTTGACAAGATGCAGAAGCTCTACCCTGATATTGCGGATGAGTTTGAGTATTATAAGAATTACGAATTTGATAAGGCCACAGTAAAGAAGCTTCTCTCTGAGAGTGCTAAGTTAAATGCGGTTATAGCAAGGTGTTCAGACCTTACAGATGACGGTATCCTGGTTATGGAGGTTGTAAATGACCTCTATGCAGTGCTGCTTAACTGGGATAATATCGATATGGAAGCCGCAGGACTTGAAATTGAAATGATAAAGTTTACCAATGAAAGCTTTGCAAGTGAAGATATGAGCCTTGATGAATTTGATGTGAAGATGGCAGAGATTTTCTCACAGCTTGAGGGTAAACTTGAAAGTATATATGATGAGCTTCACAGCTTTGAAGGCACACTTTTTGATGTACTAAACAGATTCGCTAAGGAGACCTCAGAGTTTGGCTTAGTTAACAAGTACGAAGACCTTCATAAATGCAGCATCTTAAAGCAGGGAAGCCTTTTTGCAGACCTCACAGATCTTGAGGAGACTGGAGTTGTTGAGATTGCCGATTTGGAGGCACTTAAAGAGAAGCTAAAGGCAGAGTTTGAGAGAATATTTGAAGAAGTTGACAGAAGCGTAAGACGTGGAATTATGGCACAGGTCATAGGCAGTGTTCCTGTTTACTTTGAAAATAGAACTGAGGTTATGGATTATATAAGGTCATCCCTCGTTTCTTGCAACAGCAGGGAAGAACTTGTTGGAACTATAAATGCAGTTACTGAAATCATGTGTGAATAAATGGTGATATAATGATAATAATAGGCGAAACTTTCATTGTGGAAGGACTGATGAAGTCTGACTTGATAAGGGAACAGGTTATAGGTTCCCTTAGGAAGGGGAAGTTTTCGCCTATTGGTGCATTCGGAGTCTTTGAACCACAGAACCCTGCTAACTTATACGAGATTATTGCTCTCAATGAGTTCAGGAAGAGTCCATACCAAAAAGGCTGTTATAAGCTGATTGGGCTTACAGGCTCAAAGAAAGAAGCAATTATGCTTGTCGCAAGGCTTTGGCTTAAGAAAGAAAAGCGAAAGAGGTGAGTACAATGGGGATTATCGGTGTTTTACTTGCCATACTAAAAGTGATAGGCATTATATTACTGAGTATACTAGGCTTGCTTCTCATTATAATACTGCTGTTTTTATTTGTTCCTTTTGTGTATAAAATAAGAGTAAAATACGTAGGTAAGCAGCTTGAGGCAGATGGAGAGGTTAGTTTCTTATTTAGATTGTTAAGGGCAAGAGCCATTTATAAAGAGGAGCTTAGCTATGAAGCGAAGGCTGCCTTTTTTACACTGATATCAAGTAAAAAAGCTGATGAAGACAAAGAGGATGGCAAAGAGAGGCGTAAAGAAAACAAAGCCGCAGATGTCAAGGCAGAGGATACAAGCCTAAAAACAACAGAAGCTAGAACATCTACCGGGATAACAGAGCGGAAAGCAGCTAAGGTAGAGGCAGATAGTAAACAGGTAAACAATCAACCGGAATCTATTAAGCAGGAAGATAGTAATATAGTAGATGGCACACAGATAGACCGTAAACAAGAGGTGTGCGGGCAAGTAAACGAAGAAAATAAGGTGGGCAAAAAGGCAAAAAGAAAGAAAGAAAAAAAGCAAAAAAGCAAAAAAACCAAGAAAAAATATAATATCTTTGCTAAAATAGAGGAAATAAAAGAAAAGATTGATGCTAAGTGGACTGCATTTAAGGAAGACTTTCTTAGCCTTAACAATAAAAAGGAAGCAGTGCTTAAGTTTATAAATGCAGAGGGCACGGCAGATGGAATCTTTTATCTTCTAACTCAGTCTAAAATACTTGTTAAAATGATATTGCCGAAAAAGATAAAGGGCTGGCTTAGATTTGGCACAGGAGATGTATACACCGAAGGGCAGTATCTTACTTACCTTTGCTTTGTATATCCTCTGTATGCGGGAAAGTTTGACATTTTACCTGAATGGGACGAAGAAGTGATAGAAGTGGATGCTTCATTTTCAGGGAAAATAAGGATGTTTGCTATGCTTTTGATAGGATTAAAGCTTTTATTTAGTAAGAAGGTTAAGGCATTATTAAGGAATTTCAACAGATGTAAAAAGAGTTTTGCTAAGGCTTAAAGGAGGAAGTGATGGCCAGTAATAATTTTGATGAAACAATGGCTGCATTGTTTAAGGGAATGGATGGTTTTATAACCAGCAAGACAGTGGTAGGAGATGCAATTAAATTTGAAGACGGAACGACCATTCTTCCGCTTGTGGATGTGTCTTTTGGTGCAGGAGCGGGAGCCTTTGCCAGTGAGTCGAAGAAAAAGGACAACGGGGTAGGCGCTATGTCCGGCAAGATTACACCTAGCTCAGTCCTTGTTATCAAAAATGGCAATGTAAGGCTTGTTAATATCAAGAACCAGGATACAATAACCAGGCTTTTAGATATGATACCAGACCTTTCAGAGAAGTTTTCAAAAATGATGAATAAGAATAAAGAGGACAAAACTTCTGAAGGCAGTGCAGAAGACAAGATGCCCGAGACTGAAGAAGATATAGCTAAGAAGTTGAACAAATAAACAACTAAGACTTCCCATACCTAAAATGGGATCCGTACCTTGAAAATTCAATACTTCAGCTACTAAAATAACGATTTATGCCACTACAGCCTCCGGATGGAGCGCACTACGCAGATATTCAGGTAGTCTTGCTTCAAAATCAGCAGTAAAAGCAGTCAACTGCTCATCACTGAGCTTTAAGATTACCTGAAGGCTTGCCATCAAGGCATCCATCAGGATGCCAAGTGATCTGCTGAAAGTAATGTCTGCCATTTCATCGACAAGGAAGAAGAACAACTCACCAAGGGTTCTCTGATCTTCATTTTGACGTTGCTCCATTGCAATTAACATATATCTGGTAAGCACAATTGCTACGTGGGCTGTTAGTGCATCATAAGATAAGCTATGGCATTCTCCAATAAGATTCAGCATAGATTTGCAGGTTTTGAAAAAAACCTCAATTTGCCAGCGTTTTCCATAAATACGGATAATCTCTTCTTCGGAAAGGGTAGTATCTGTGCAGATAAAAGCAAGCCAGTCCTTGCGATTAGCTTTGTTCCTTACACAAACAATCTTTGCCGGAATTGGATTCTCCTTTCCTACCATAACACAGACAGAAAGCAGATACTTTGATTTGCCACGGCGCTTTTTGTTCCGGGAATAGATCTCTTTGATATTCAGTTGCTCACCACAGTGTGAATACTTGATTCGACTGCTTTTCTTAATCATAGCAATTACGTCCATACCTTTTGAATGGATAGCTGTGATTTGAGCGGGGTTTGAAAACCAGGAATCAAAAAGGACATAATCAGCTTTCAGCCCTGCACTGAGAGCAGTATCCAACAGTGTCATCATTGCTTCAGGAGCTTTTGTCTGAGCAAGTTTACGCCTTTTACCTGCAAGGGTTCTGTTATCAAAGTGTTTTACAGGACCGATGATATTTGTATCTTTTGCAGATGCTAACAAGCAGCTGTTCACCGGGATAAGTGTATTTCCATCGCTCCAGCTTAAGGTAAGCATACGAAATCCTTTTTTGAAATGCATATCCGTGTGATCGAAAACCTTTGACCCCAGCTCAGTTTTCTTGCAGCTGGTGCGATTGAAAAGACTGTCATCAATGATGAAAACATTTTTCCTTTTATCATCTGTTAGGTTTTTGAGATCATTATTTACGATGTCAGCAGCAAGAAGAGAAGTAAAACGAAGCCAGTTTGTTTTTACCGAATTAAGGAAACGATAAAAAGTGTTCTTTGAAAAATCTTCCTTAAAAGAACCGGTACGTTGTTGCATATACATACTTCTTCCAACGAAAATGTTGCTGAGTTTGTAACGAAGCAAAGAAACAGGTGAAACACCTTTTTCTTTCATCCCATTACATCTGGCAATAAGCCTGCCAACATGATGTCTGGAAAAAAATCTTCGAACACAGTCAATTAAGTTATTCTCATCGAAATGATTTTGTGTTATACTGGACATGGCATAAATCTCCTTTGTACAATGGTTTCTTGTCAATTCCATTATACCAAACTGGGTAGGTTTATGCCATTCTTTATTGGCTGAAATATTGAATTTTCAAGGTTCAACACACCGTATTGGTGTGGGAAGTCTTAGTAAACAATAATAACAGAGGTGAAAGAGGTTAATATGGTTGGTAATCTTACTTTACTTACAGATTTTTATGAACTTACTATGATGCAGGGATATTTTAAGAATAAGAAAGACCCTGTGGTGGTTTTTGATATGTTTTACAGGCAAAATCCTTCGGACAATGGCTTTGCTATAGCAGCAGGTCTTGAACAGGTTATAGATGTTATCAAAAACCTTAATTTCAACTATGAAGATGTGGAATATCTCCGTTCGCTTGGAATGTTTGACGAGGATTTTCTTGATTATCTTTCAGGCTTTCATTTTACGGGAGACATATATGCAGTACCTGAAGGAACTGTAGTATTCCCTATGGAGCCACTTGTTAAGGTGGTTGCACCTATCATGCAGGCTCAGCTTGTAGAGACAGTCATACTTAACCTTATCAACCATCAGAGTCTTATAGCTACCAAGGCAGCAAGAGTATGCTACGCTGCCGAGGGGGACTTTGTTATGGAGTTTGGCTTAAGACGTGCTCAGGGGCCTGATGCGGGTACACTTGGAGCAAGGGCTGCTGTTATAGGAGGCTGTGCAGGCACAAGTAATGTAATCTGCGCCAAGAAGTTTGGAGTTCCTGTCCTTGGAACCCATGCGCACAGCTGGATAATGAGCTTCCCTGACGAATACACTGCATTCAAGGAATATGCCATGCTTTATCCGGGCAATGCAATCCTTTTAGCGGATACCTATGATACTCTTCGCTCGGGAGTGCCTAATGCAATTAAGGTATTTACCGAAATGAAGGAAGCAGGAATAAAGTTTGGAAAATACGGTATCAGGCTTGACAGTGGAGACCTTGCCTATATATCAAAGAAGGCAAGAAAGATGCTTGATGAGGCAGGATTTAATGATGCAAGCATAGTTGCATCCTCTGATCTTGATGAGAACCTTATATCTTCACTTAAGCTGCAAAAGGCAAGCATAGACTCTTGGGGAGTTGGAACCAAGCTGATAACAAGTGCGGATTGTCCTGCCTTTGGTGGAGTGTATAAGCTTGCGGCTATGCAGAAGGAAGATGGTACCTTTGAGCCTAAGATTAAGCTTTCAGAGAATACCTGGAAGATAACCAATCCCGGTGACAAGACCATATTTAGAATATATGACCTTGAAGGCAAGATTAAGGGAGATCTTATAGCATTTTCAGATGAGTACATATCAGAAGATGAAGAATATATGATGTTTGACCCTATAGAAACCTGGAAAAAGACCCGTTTGATGCCGGGTGAATTCAAGGTAAGAGAGCTTCTTAAGCCGGTGTTTATCAAGGGACAGTGCGTATATACCTCTCCTAGCGTAATGGAGATTAGAGAATATTGTGAGAAGGAATTAAACACACTTTGGGATGAAACCAGACGTCTTGTCAATCCACACGAGGTACACGTAGATTTGACACAGAGACTATGGGATGCAAAGAAAAAGCTTTTAGATGATTACAACAATGCTCTTCAGACCAATAAGCATGCAACGGAGCTTAAATAGGAGACAGGATGAGGACGATAATAGTAGTTTTGTACTTAGTTATATTTGGGGTGTTTAGCTTATTTGCCCTGCCGTTTCTTTGGCTTGTAGGCAAATTCAATGAGAAATTAAAGCAAAAGATAAGCCAAAGCATAGTAAAATCGGCCTTTGGAAAGATACTCTTCATCTCGGGAATTAAGAAGAATGTCATAGGACTTGAGAGGATACCCAAAGATGAGTCGGTTCTCTTTATCTTTAACCACAGAGGTTTCTTTGATATAATCCTCGCCTACTATACAGTGCCTGTGCTGGCAAGCTTTGTTTCAAAGAAGGAAATTGCCAAGGTTCCGGGTCTTAGGGTATGGATGAGAAATATCAAATGTGTGTTCCTGGACAGAGAGAATCCGAGAGAGGGTATAAAGGCAATACTTAAAGGTATTGAGAATATCCAAAGGGGTACCTCGATGTTCATCTCTCCTGAGGGAACAAGAAACAGCGCAGAGGGCCTTCTTCCGTTTAAGCCGGGCAGCCTTAAGATGGCTGAAAAGGCGGGATGCCCTATAGTTCCTGTTGCCATAACCAATTCTGACAAGGTATTTGAGAACCATCTGCCTTGGATAAAGAGTAACCGGATGACTATAGAATACGGAGAACCAATTTATATTCACGAGCTATCTAAGGAATCAAGAGCGGAACTTCTTGAGTTATCAAGAGAAGAGGTTCTTAAGCTCTATGAGAAAAACACACAACTGGCACTATAAAAAAGTTAAAAACTGGATATTTATTACATGCCAAAAATCCTTTATCATATAACCACTAAAGAGACTTACGCTTTAGGGAAGAAAGGAGTTTTGATATGAATAATGTAAGCAAAGAAATGGTTAAAACAGGTACGGATAACAGGGTAAAGAAGCTTGCCTTGGCTGCACTTTTTGCGGCCTTATCCTATATAGGTTTTCAGGTATTTAGATTTGATATACCTGTAGGTACAGAGAAGACTGCATTTCACCTTGGTAATACCTTTGTGGCACTTGGCGCACTTTTCATAGGAGGAGCCATGGGAGGCTCAGCAGGAGCTGTAGGACTTACCATAGCGGACCTTACGAGTGGTTACGCTACAAGCGCACCAAAGACCTTTATACTTAAGCTTCTCATCGGTCTTATTGTAGGGCTGGTGGCACATAAGGGATTTAAGATTAATGAAATAGTCGAGAAGAAGAAGCTCGTACTTGCTACAGTTTGTTCAGCATCCTGCGGTTTGCTTTTCAACATAATAGCAGATCCTCTTGTAGGATATTTCTACAAACAGTATGTACTTGGGCTTCCACAGGAAATATCCGAAGCATTTGCCAAGATTTCAGCTCTTACAACCTCTGTAAATGCTGTAGCTTCGGTTGTATTTGCAACTGTTCTTTATCTTGCACTTAGGCCTGTCCTTAAAAAGGAAGGATTCTTACACTAAAATTGGCATTTACCAAATAAATGTATGCCCCCAATCTCATCATTTAATAAAAGAGCTGTGTGCGTTCGCACACAGCTCTTGGTATAGGAGGATTTGTAGGTATCTATGGTAAAAATAGGTTGTCTTTTTCCATACTTTTAAGTATTATGCTGTATTCCCTTTCATCTAAGTCATAAAGCTTTGCTACCCTATGGTCTAATTCATTATAAAGCTTAATCGTCCTAAAGGCATCGGCTTTGACACCCAGTCCAAGTATCTTGTCTACAACTTCAATTATCTTTTCCTGCTCGGAAACACCCACTACAGGGATAGGAATCCTCTCAATATGTGACCTGAGAACCTTCACCGAGTCAAACATCTTCCTAAAGTAAAACTGAGCTATCCTCGAGTTTAATATACCCATCACGTACTTAATAAAAAGCCCCGGAATCTGTGGTATAAGCACATTACAGCTATTTAGTGTGAGAGTGTTTTTATTATCATAAGCCATAACTATCTGGTTGCAGATGAATCTGTATATAAGCTTTTCCCTGACTCTATAGTGCTCTGTTGGCGCCACCTGTTGATAAAGTTCAGGCTTAAACTCTATATATCTGCCTGAGTTTTTGGACTTGAACTTAAATACATTGCTTCCGCTAAGTATCTGCTCATTTTTATCTGTCTTCTCATCAGTTATAAATCTCTTGTTATCTCCGGTAATTATACCGAGTGCAAAGGTGGACTGCCCGGCTAGTGTGGTATGTCCGGGAGTATCTTTTATCTTTCCTATTATAAGATATTCCTCGTCAGTTGTATTGAAAGTGCAGTAGTCAGCATTAAATTCCCTATCGATATCGATGGTATACTCTCTTTTTTCTTCCTTAACCCTCATTCCTATTGCTGAAAACGGAGAATCAGTATATTTCATCTGCAATATCACGCTCGGACAGTGTACATTGTCAAAAGTTTTGCTTAAGAATTCAATATAATCAAACGAGCATCTTTCCAGTATTAATTTCCTGATAGGAGTATGCGATTTAACATTTAGTATCGCCTGTGGAAGGATGAATGAAAGGATGCCGTTTGTCTTAAGATTCCTTAGTGCCTGTTCAATAAATATGTCGTAGGACTCTATAGATAGAGTAGTCGCACATTCAAACTTGTCACGAAGCTTTAACTTCTCCTCGTGTGAATAACGATAACCCCAAGGCGGATTGCCTATGATGTAGTCAAACTTTTTATTTCTTGGGAAGTACAGATAATCAGCCTCGGTAATGTGGCTGTAAATAAGCTTAGCATCACTTATCTTGTACCTTAGGGCATAGTTTATGCGGGCAAGTTTTACGCTCACGCTGTCTATATCGTTGGCGTAGACATTATTGTAGTCAAAGCAGCCAGGAATCTGTAATATAAAGTTACCTGTTCCACAACAAGGATCCATTATCTTTTTTTGCTCCATTTTGCCAGTTAGCTTAAGGTTGTCACAAAGCCTTTTTGCTACCTTTGAAGGGGTGTAATAGCAGCCCTGAAACTTCCTGTCCCTGGAGCTTTTAAGTGAAATGTACAAAAGACCTATTACATCAACAGCATCCTCATACACGTAGTCAGTTCCAAAGAGCTCGGGGTACTCATCTGCTATGTCATCTACGCCCTCAACACCGCCTATAAGGTCGTCTACCAAGAAGGCATAAGGTGAAATAGAGAGCTTCTTTTTTAGGAATGCTCTAAGAATATTAGAATCTGCTTTTATACTAAACCTCGAGACCATAAGCTTTAGGGCACAGTCTGCAAGGAGGGACAACAATATATCGTTGGTAACCTCAATCTTATTATCATTGACTACATTTAAGATGCTTTGAACAGGCAGCAAATTCTTGGAATCCCCCGGTATATACGAGTCATATAGGCTGATTCCGGATACAAAGGACTTGTTTCTTCTGCTTTTAAGAGCAGAATTATCCCCATTTGCGATATCAAATTTAAGACTTTGAACATATTCTATAGAGAAATACGTCGTACCTGATTCTGCAGGGATGAGCTTGCCAAGCTTTACCCAGTTCTTTGCAGTTGCCTCTGAAATGGATAATTCTCTACATACATCAGCCAGAGAAAGCATGTTTTTATCAGAATTCATTTTCATCTCAAACCTCCCCCATATCAAGCCGGTACTCATGTCAAAACTAATTATTTGTTCCTAATCTTATTATAGTCTTTAAAATGACTATTGTCGATATAAATATAATATTTTAAATTTATATATATGGGTGTGATATAAGTAAAAGTTCTAACCAAATCTAAAACAACGTGAATGTTGTATAGAAAATTACAGATTATAAAGACAAATTACCAGTTACATTCAAACCAAAATATAGTATAATGAAACAAGCAGGTACAAGTATCAATGGGCGTCAAATACCCTGACACCCACATCAGCAAATAAAAATTCTATCAGCGGCTTGATTACAGGAGAAAGCATTATCTCCTCACCAATAAGCCACAGCTAAAGGAGGCAATTATGGAAAACTTCGTACACTCAATACCTACCGAGCTCTATTTTGGCAAAGGACAGATATCAAAGCTTGGGGATGCTCTTAACAGATTTGGTAAAAGAGTACTTCTTACCTATGGAGGCGGCTCCATCAAGAAGATGGGGCTCTATGATGAAGTGATGAAGATACTCTCAGAAGGCGGATTTACAGTAGTTGAATGTGATGGCATAGAGCCTAATCCAAGAATAGAATCAGTTATTAAGGGAGTCAAACTCTGCAAGGAAAACAACATAGATGTTGTACTTTCTGTAGGTGGAGGAAGTACGCTAGACTGCTCTAAGGCCATAGCCTGTGGAGTGTACTTTGAAGGTGACGACCTGTGGAAGATGGTTAAGTCTGAGTGGAAGCTAAAAAAAGCCCTTCCTCTGGTGGATATCCTTACCCTTAGCGCAACAGGCTCAGAGTTTGACGGAGCAGGCGTTATAAGCAATATGGCAACAGATGAAAAGATAGGCGCAATGTTCACCTATCCCGCAGTATCCATCTGTGACCCTACCTATACATTTAGCGTATCAAAGTACCAGACAGCAGCGGGTTCAGCAGATATCATGAGTCACATCATGGAGGGGTATTTCTCAAGAACTGATGACTGCGATATATCAGATGGAATTGCTGAGACTGTGCTAAAGACTGTCATTAAGAATCTCCCTCTAGCTCTTAGAGAGCCTGATAACTACACTGCAAGGGGTAATCTTATGATGGCTTCATCAGTAGCCTGCTCCGGCATACCTGAGTACGGAAAGCAAGGCACAGGCTGGCCATGTCATGGCTTAGAGCATGAGCTTTCAGCATTTTATGATATCACCCACGGTGTAGGACTAGCTATCCTTACACCTAGATGGATGAGGCATATACTTAAAAAAGATGCATCAACCACAGGCAGGTTTGTGCGCTTTGCAAAGAATGTCTGGGGGCTTTCAGGAGGAAGTGAAGAGGTGCTTGCTCTTAAGGGAATATATGCACTTGAGTCCTTCTTTAAGGAGTCAGGCATTGCATCAAACCTTACTGAGCTTAATATTACGGAGGAATACTTTGGCAAAATGGCAGACCACCTTGAGGCAGAAGCAGACCTTAAGAATGCCTATGTACCTTTAACCAAAGAGGATATAATAGAGATATATAAGGCATGTCTGTAAATCAGATATATTATCGGTCTTATTATTATCTTCCCCCCACATCGATATATAAAAATACTATGTAAGAAGTGCGTGCCCTGCATGCACTTCTTTGACGCTATATTTATTATTCCTTAAGAAATTGTTTTGAAAAAAGTAAACACTAATTTTAAAAATAAGCTATAATAGTATTATAAAAGAGGTTATCTATGGATTTATAGCCGTTAAACCACCATAATATTAACAAGGAGGCAGATTATGGATTTTCAATTTTGGCTTATGGCATTTATAATACTGGTTGTGATGGAATTCCTTACTATGGGACTCACAACTATATGGTTTGCAATCGGTGCACTGGTATCATTTTTTGCGAGTCTCTTTGGAGCCAGTGCTTGGATTCAGATTGTCTTGTTCTTAGTTGTTTCCCTGGTTGTCCTTATTGTATACAGACCTCTTGCTGTTAAATACGTCAATTCAAGAAGGACAAAGACCAATGTTGACGACCTTATAGGCAGAGAAGCTAAGGTGGTTGAAAAAATTGACAATCTTAATGAGACAGGAAGAGTCTTGCTAAATGGCATTGACTGGTCTGCCAGATCAACCTTAACAGGAGGTGTCATTGAAGAGGACACAATAGTCAAGGTAATGGAGGTACAGGGCGTTAAACTAATAGTTGAACCGTTAATTACAGAGGAAACAAAGAGGTTGTCTCCTGCAGAAGGCTTACAGGAAAACTTTGATTGATACTGAATGTATTAGGGATTGACCCTTTACAGATAATAAAAAGAAAAGAGGTATATTATGGGAGGATTATTGTATTTAGCTAAACCAATGGTGGCTACCGGAGGACTTATAAGCGGATCATTTTTGGCAATGGCGTTCCTTGCTATTGTAATCATCTTGATCTTTGCTTCCTGCATCAAGATAGTACCACAGGCAACAGCCTTAGTCATTGAAAGACTTGGCGGATATCAGGATACCTGGCACGTTGGTATCCATGTGAAGTTACCTTTCATCGACAGAGTAGCAAAGAGGGTAACGCTTAAGGAACAGGTTGCGGACTTCCCTCCACAGCCGGTTATCACAAAGGATAACGTTTCAATCAGAATAGATACAGTTATCTTCTACCAGATAACAGATCCTAAGCTTTATGCATACGGTGTTGAGAATCCTATCTCAGCTCTTGAAAACCTTACAGCTACTACACTTCGTAACATCATCGGTGATCTTGAACTGGATGAGACACTTACATCCCGTGAGACTATCAATACACAGATGCGTTCTACACTTGATGTAGCTACAGATCCTTGGGGAATCAAGGTAAACAGAGTAGAGCTTAAGAACATAATGTGTCCTCCTGATATTCAGGGTGCGATGGAGAAGCAGGCTAAGGCAGAGCGTGAGAGACGTGCTGCGGTTACCAGTGCAGAAGGTGAAAAGAAGGCAGCCATCCTTGTTGCGGAAGGTAAGAAAGAATCTACCATCCTTGAAGCAGAAGCTGAAAAGGCAGCTCAGATTCTCCGTGCAGAAGCTAAAAAGGAAGCTACTATCCGTGAGGCTGAAGGTCAGGCACAGGCTATACTTGCGGTGCAGAGGGCTAATGCTGACGGTATCAAGCTCCTAAATGAATCAGCTCCTTCAGGAGAGGTAATCAAGCTCAAAGGACTTGAGGCTTTCGGCAGGGCAGCAGACGGTAAGGCAACCAAGATTATCATCCCTTCTGAGATACAGGGCCTTGCAGGGCTTGTAAGCGGCATTACAGAGGTTGCAGCTGAGGCTAAGAAGCAGGTGGAGGCATAATGAACATAAAACTTCCTGAAAAATTTCTGCCAAGGCTTATAATGACTGTCTTTGGTGTCATAATATGCGCTATAGCTGTTGGATTTTTTAAGAATTCCCTATTTGGTATAGACCCTTTCCAAAGCTTTGCGCAAGGGTCTCACGCGAGGCTCTTTTCAGGGGTTGCTTATGGAATATACTACATGGTTGTAAGCTTAATAATGCTTGTTGTAGTCCTGCTTTTAGATAAGCACTATATTGGAATTGCAACCATATTGAACTTGTTCTTCTCGGGTCACATAGTGGATTTTGCCAATAAATACATAGCGGAGGCCATCCCGGATCCAAGCCTTGCGGTAAGAGCAGTTATGCTGATTGTAGGTGTGGTCGTGCTTTGCTTTGCATCGTCACTTTATATGACCTCGGACCTTGGAGTTTCGGTCTATGATGCCATTCCTATTATCATATCAAAGAGAACAGGAAAACCATTTAAGTTTATGCGTATAGGCTGTGACTTAATTTGTGTTATCATAGGAGCCTTGTGTGGCTTGCTTCCGGGGCTTGGAACCTTGGTTACTGCCTTCTTTATGGGACCGCTTATAGACTTCTTTAACAGAAAATTCTCCAGACCGTTGCTTGACAGATTTAAGGCTTAGAATATAGCCATACAGGTGCTTGAAATACAGTCCTGTATGGCTTTTTTGTGTCTGCTTAGAATTTAGACTTTGATAAAACGGTAATAAAACGATATTTAGACTTTGCCAGAACGGTAATAAAATGTAATTTGGACTTTGCCAGAACGGTAATAAAACAGAATTTAGACTTTGATAAAACGGTAATATATAGGTATTTGAGCTTTGATAAGGCTGAATCTGGCCACTTAGGAGATGTAGTTGGCTAAAAGGCAAACATATGAATACTATATTTACAACAAAGTTTGATGTATGATATTATAGGACAGAAATTCACGCACTTTGAATATATGGGACTGCTATGGATTGTCTGGCGGATAGTGTAAATCATAGGAGATGCGTAATAATTAGATACAGATTTAGGAGATAATATGAATCTACTTACAGCAGAAAATTTATCGAAAAGCTTTAACACTGATAAGATTCTCTTTGATAATATTTCTTTGGGCATAAACGAAGGCGACAAAATAGGGCTAATAGGCATAAATGGAACAGGAAAGTCTACCCTTCTTAAGATACTTGCAGGAGAAGAAGAGGCAGATAGCGGCAAGCTCACCAAGGGCAATGCCGTCCGCATAGCCTATCTCCCGCAGAATCCTGAGTTTGACGAGGGTGAGAGCGTTATTTCGGAGGTAATAAAGGGGAAAAAGGCTAAAAATGAATTCTGGGACACAGAGGGAGAGGCAAGGAGCCTGCTTGCCAAATTTGAAATAGAGGATGTAGAGGCCAAGGTAGGCACACTTTCAGGCGGTCAGAAAAAGAGGGCTGCCCTTGTGCGTACCCTCCTTGATGATGCAGACATCCTCATTCTTGATGAGCCTACCAACCACCTGGATACAGCCATGTCTGAGTGGCTTGAAGACTATCTTAAGAAGATGAAACAGGCTCTCCTCATCATAACCCACGACAGATACTTCCTTGACCAGGTGACAAACAGGATAGTTGAGCTAACTCATGGGAAGCTTTACTCATACGTAGGAGGTTATATGAAGTACCTCGAGCTTAAGGCGGAGCGTGAGGAAATGGAGATAGCCACCGAAAGGAAGAATGCCGCACTTTTTAAGAAAGACCTCGCTTGGATGATGAGGGGTGCAAGAGCTCGTTCAACCAAGCAGAAGGCCCATATAGAGCGTTTTGAGGAACTTAAAAACAGGGATAAGATTGTAGTGGATAAAGAAATTGTGGTTGATTCGGTATCAAGCCGCCTCGGTAAGCAGATAATTGAGATTGAAAATATCTCAAAGGCTTACGGAGACAAGACATTGTTTGCTGATTTCACATATCTCTTTAGAAGGATTGACAGAATAGGAATTATTGGGAAAAATGGCTCAGGCAAGTCAACCCTTCTTAAGACTATTTTAGGAGAAGTAGCACCTGACAGTGGGAACATTATCATCGGTCAGACAGCTAAGATAGGATACTTTTCTCAGGATTCGGGAGAGCTTGATCCAAGCCAGACTGTAATAGAGTCAGCAAAAGACATAGCAGAGTATGTGCAGACAAAGGATGGCACCATATCGGCTAGCAAGATGCTTGAACGATTCCTCTTTGAAGGTGCAATGCAGTATACAAAAATCGAGAAGCTCTCAGGTGGTGAAAGAAGAAGGCTCGCCCTCTTGCATACCCTTATTTCTGCACCAAATATACTTATCCTAGACGAGCCTACCAATGACCTTGATATAACCACTCTCTCTATCTTAGAGGACTATCTGGACGGCTTTGATGGAGTGGTTATAACGGTTTCACACGACAGATACTTCCTTGACAGGGTAGCAAACAGGATATTTTCCTTTGAAAATGGCCATATTAAGATATATGAGGGAGGATATAGTGACTATCTGGAAAAAGCAGAGCCACAGATTGAAGAGGTAAAGGCAGAGAAAAAAGAAAGCGATGCAAAAAAGGATTGGAAGGCAAACAAAGGTACCAAGCTTAAGTTTACCTACGCCGAACAGAAGGAATTTGACACCATAGATGAAGATATTGGAAAGTTAAACGAGGCAATAGAAAAGATTGATGCGGAAATAGCAGAAAATGCTTCAAGGTATGGAAAACTGGGTGAGCTGATGGCGGAAAAAGAGAAGCTGGAAGAAGAACTTGAGTATAAAGAAGAAAGGTGGCTTTATCTTACGGAACTTAATGAGAAGATAAATGCAGGAGGTAAGTAAAATGCAGGAGGTAAGTAAAATGCAGGAGGTAAGTAAAATGCAGGCTAATTCGTTTGTGTTAAAGGTAATTGCGATTATATGCATGCTTATTGATCATACATCGATTGTCCTTGATCCCTTTATTCCTAATGAATGGTATGATTTGTATAAGATTGGCAGAATGATAGGCAGAACCGCATTTCCTCTATTTTGCTTTATGATAGTGGAGGGGTATTATTATACTCGTGATAAGAGTAGATATCTAGGGAGCTTATTATTACTTGCGATTATATCTGAATTGCCATTTGATGCTATATTTTCAGAATCAGGTTTTAAACTGGAATACGATAATCAAAATGTATTTTTTACACTTGCAACAGGCTTATTTACAATTATTTTGCTTGACAATGTGAATAAGTTTATGAAGAGCATAAGTGAAAAACAGAGAGCTTATCTTGGATATGCACTCAAAGTAGCAAACATTATTTTGCAGTTTTTTATAATAATTATAATGACAATAGGGATAAATTATTTAAAATCAGATTATGGTGTAGCAGGGCTGGATTTAATTGTAATGATTTATTATTTTGAAAAAATACCAGTTTTGCTTAAAAGATTTGATGGAAGATTTGATTCAAATAAAGCTAAATTTATATTTGCAGGCTTAACGGTTCTTTTCTGGCTTTCGTATTATGATTACAATATTGGGCGCATTAATGAGCTGATGGGATTTCCGGCAGTTATTCTTATCTGGATGTATAACGGTAAAAGAGGAGATTACAAAATACCTAAGTATGTATTTTATTTTTTCTATCCGGTTCATTTGACGGTGTTGTATTTTATCAGAAAAATGCTAGCAGGATACTAAAATGGAAGATAAACCGAAGTTTGTACTCGCCTGTACCAGAGGCTTGCCTGAAAAGGAGAAGGACTTTGTGAGGAAAATACTGGATGATTTCAGGAAAATGGGTGTTAAATCTGTCAAAGATGAAACCTTAGATGTGAATTATCCTTTAAAAAGTCCAATAAACCCTTATAATGAGATTAAAAAAAGCTATTTGGATAGTCCACCTGAGCTTGAAAAAATATCTACAGACTCTGTAGATAAGCCAAATATGGCTTCCGAGATTGGCAGTATACATTTTACAATGAAAAATGCCCAATATAAACCCCAAGACGGCTTAATTATAACCTCTGCAGCCAACTTTAATGAGAGCCTCCTTGCCTCAGGCCTAACAACTATAGTTTATGACAAAAACCTTGGAAGCGGTTTGCCCTATGGCATTGACCTGATAGTGGATAGCTTTGAAGATATTGATACAGACTTCCTCATAAGGCTCTTTAAGCATAAAAATAAAATCCCTTGTCTAATTGCAGAAACTAAGAGAACTGTCATCAGAGAGCTTTGTGCACAAGATATCGATGAAGTCGTTAAAATAAGCAGAGAAGAGCATATACTAAAGTTCGTAGAAGATGGCAGAGTGCCTGAAGAAGAGCAAAAAGAGAAACTTCTTGCTTACATCGATAATATATACAGCTTCTATGACTATGGTATCTGGGGAATATTTGATAGAGCAGATGGCAGCCTGATAGGTCTTATCAGCCTTGATTTCCTGACCGATGCCGAGGAAGCCCGGTATGAAACGGGGTTTTTCATCAGAAAAGAAAGGCTCGGGCAGGGTTTTGCCACGGAAGCTATAGAAATGGTAGTAAACTACGCGAAGAATAAGCTGTCAGCCTCTAAACTTATAGCGGTTACAGATTATGAAAATATGCCTGCCAGGTCTTTACTTGAAAAATGTGGATTTACAGTGGCAGGTCGTAATGATAAGATGATATATGTAAAACAACTAGAGAATTAGGAGAGTGATTATGGAATTACCCAAAGATGCAGCCATGCTCTTAAGCTTTGTAAACACCAAGCTTAGAGATTTTTACCCAAGCCTTGATGAATTCTGCAAGGCAGCAGGGGTTGAGAGAGGCTATATAGTTGATACGCTTAGAAAGATAGACTACGAGTATGATGAAAGACTTAACAAATTTGTATAAAGTTGTGGCTTGCAACGACTGCAGATTTGTTGTACAATTGACTTAGCTAAAGTAACAAGTGCCGTATGCACACCTCCTTTCCGCTGTCGGTCTGGAGTATGACAACACTATAATTTTAACTTAAAGAGAAATAATAGTCAATTGATGGAGTTAATAAAGACTTGCAACGACTGCAGATTTGTTGTATAATTAACTTCGATAAAGGAATAATGTCATGATAACATAACCCCCTGAGAGGTGCGAACTCTCAGGGGGCTTTGTGCATTTAGGCTAGTTGTCATCATTGATTCTGTCTAGCCATTTGCAAATGAGATAGCTAGTCACATTTGCCATGACAGAAATGATAAAAGGAATAACATACATGATAACACCTCCCTTCCGTTGCCGGTATGGGGTGTGACAACAATTTAATTCTATCTAAGAAAGCTTTGACAGTCAACTGCTACATAAATCTTTAAGGAACAACAAAAATCCGCTTTAAATATGTGGCTTTCTATGCTATGATATGTAGTAATGAAAACTACATGTTAGGAGATAGCAATGTCATACGTAATTTTATGTGATAGCGGAACTGATTTAACCCCTGAATTAAAGGCGAGAGAAGAAGTAATCAAAGTACCCTTGACCTTAACTCTCGGAGATGAGAACTTTATAGATGATGATAACCTTGATGCGATGGACTTCCTTCAGAAGATGAAAAACTACCCTGACACTCCAAAGTCAGCCTGCCCTTCCCCTGAAGAGTACCTGAAGCATTTTAACAAGGCGGATGAGGTGTACATAATTACCCTTTCCTCCAAGCTCTCGGCTTCGTACAACTCAGCAAAGATAGCTACAGATATGTACAGGGAAGAAAATGGGAAAAGCAAGGTATATCTAATAGACTCAAAAGGCGCGTCTGCATCCCAGACTCTCCTTGCCAATAAACTAATTGAACTTAAAGAAGCAGGACGAGGCTTCGATGAGATAGTAAAGGAAATAGAAGTATTTAATGCAGCAAAAGATACTCTCTTTGTGCTTGAAAGCCTTGAAAATCTTAGGAAAAACGGAAGGCTCACCGGAATAAAGGCATTTATCGCAGAGGCACTCAATATAAAGCCCGTCATGATGGCAGACAAAGAGGGAAATATCATAAAAGCAGACCAGGCAAGAGGCATAAACAAGGCCTGCAGCGTGATAGCCGAACTAACTGTAAAGCAGGCAGACAAGTCAGGAAGCAGGGCTCTTGTGATATCCCATTGTAGTTGCCTGGAAAGAGCAGAGAAGATAAGGGATATGATAACCGAGAAACATAAGTTTGACAGAATAGATATAGTAGAAACAGGCGGCATAGCCACACTCTATGCGTCAGAAGGCGGCATTGTTATAGGCTGTTAAAAAAGGCTACTGATCGGACTCGAACCGACGGCCTGCTGATTACGAATCAGCTGCTCCACCAACTGAGCTACAGTAGCAAATTGCCTTGCTATTATACCTTATAAAAGAAAAAAAGTAAATAGCATAATGACTTTACAAAGAATAATAACTGTGTTATAAAACTAAGTATGCGCTTGTAGCTCAGCCGGATAGAGCACCGGCTTCCGAAGCCGGGTGCCGCAGGTTCGAATCCTGTCAGGCGCATATTTTGTTGTTTACTATAAAATTTCACAAAACTTTGACAAAAAAGTGCCAAAATATAGCGAAATGACACTTGATATTTTTTTCTGTTCAAGTTAGAATAAGAGAGTAGTTTAGTGTACAAACATAAACATATAAATTAGGAGGATTTAAAAATGGCAGTTAAAGTTGCAATCAATGGTTTTGGTCGTATCGGTCGTCTTGCATTTAGACAGATGTTCGGACATGAAGGTTCTGAAATCGTAGCTATCAACGATCTTACAGATCCTAAGATGCTCGCTCACCTTCTCAAATACGATTCATCACAGGGTAAGTATGCACTTGCTGATAAGGTTACAGCAGGAGAAGACAGCATCACTGTAGATGGCAAGACAATCAAGATATACAAAGAGAAGGACGCAAACAACCTTCCTTGGAAAGAGCTCGGAGTAGATGTTGTACTCGAGTGTACAGGTTTCTACACAAGCAAAGAGAAGTCACAGGCACACATCAATGCCGGTGCTAAGAAAGTAGTTATTTCAGCTCCTGCAGGCAACGATCTTCCTACTATCGTATATAATGTTAATCACGAGAGCCTTAAGGCTGATGATGACATCATTTCAGCAGCTTCTTGTACAACAAACTGCCTTGCACCTATGGCAAAGGCACTTAACGACTTCCTTCCTATCCAGAGCGGTATCATGTCAACTATCCACGCTTACACAGGTGACCAGATGACACTTGACGGACCTCATCCAAAGGGAGACTTAAGAAGAGCAAGAGCAGCAGCAGTTAACATCGTTCCTAACAGCACAGGTGCAGCTAAGGCTATCGGTCTTGTTATCCCTGAGCTTAACGGCAAGCTCATCGGTTCTGCGCAGAGAGTACCTGTTCCTACAGGTTCAACAACTCTTCTTTATGCAGTAGTAAAGAGCGACAAGGAACTTACAAAGGAAGACATCAATGCAGCTATGAAAAAGGCATCAGACCCTGAGACCTTCGGATACAACGAGGACGAGATAGTTTCTTCTGATATCGTAGGTATGACCTACGGCTCACTCTTTGACGCTACTCAGACTATGGTATCAAAGGCTGGTGACGGACTTTATCTTGTACAGGTAGTTTCCTGGTATGATAACGAGAATTCATACACATCACAGATGGTTAGAACAATTAAGTACTTCGAGAAATTTGTGAAATAAAACACGCGGTTAAGCCGCCGGGGGCAATGGCTCTCGGTGGCTTTTTTTATAATAACTACATAAGGAGAAAAACAATGGCGGGATTAAATAAGAAAAGCGTTGACGATATCAATGTAAAGGGCAAAAGAGTATTGGTTCGTTGTGACTTCAACGTACCACTTAAAGATGGAAAGATAACAGACGAGAACCGTCTTGTAGCAGCACTTCCTACTATCAAGAAGCTCATAGCTGACGGAGGCAAGGTTATACTCTGCTCACACCTTGGCAAACCAAAGGGAGAGCCAAAGCCTGAGCTTTCACTTGCTCCTGTAGCAGTTAGGCTCTCAGAGCTTTTAGGACAGCCTGTCAAGTTCGCTGCTGACAACGAAGTAGTTGGTCCTAACGCTAAGGCGGCAGTAGAAGCTATGAAGGATGGGGATGTTGTTCTCCTTCAGAACACCAGATACAGAGCAGAAGAGACCAAGAACGGCGAAGAATTCTCCAAGGAACTTGCTTCCCTTGCAGATGTATTTGTAAATGATGCATTTGGTACAGCCCACAGAGCGCACTGCTCAAACGTAGGAGTAACCAAGTACATCGATACCTGCGTTGTTGGCTATCTTATGAACAAGGAAATCGAATTCCTCGGCAATGCAGTAGAGAATCCAAAGCGCCCATTTGTAGCCATACTTGGCGGTGCCAAGGTAGCAGATAAGCTCAACGTAATCAACAACCTTCTTGAGAAGTGTGACACCCTCATCATCGGCGGTGGTATGGCTTACACCTTCCTCAAGGCTCAGGGCAAGGAGATTGGACTTTCACTGGTTGACAATGATAAGATAGACTATTGTAAGGAAATGCTTGCAAAGGCAGAAAAGCTCGGCAAGAAGCTCCTTCTCCCTGTTGACTCAGTTACCATAAAGGACTTTCCTAACCCTATAGATGCACCTGTAGAGGTAGAAGTGTATGATTCAGACCACCTTCCGGCAGATAGAGAAGGCTGCGACATCGGCCCTAAGAGTGCTGAACTTTTTGCAAATGAAGTAAAGACCGCCAAGACGGTAGTATGGAACGGACCTATGGGAGTATTTGAGAATCCTACACTTGCAGCAGGTACACTTGCAGTAGCAAAGGCACTTGCAGAGACAGATGCTACTACCATCATCGGTGGCGGAGATTCTGCGGCAGCAGTTAACCAGATGGGATTTGGCGACAAGATGAGCCATATATCTACAGGTGGCGGTGCTTCCCTTGAATTCCTTGAGGGCAAGGAGCTTCCGGGCGTTGCGGCTGCTAACGATAAATAAATAAATTTTTGAAAGGTTAACACAATGAGAAGAAAAATAATAGCAGGCAACTGGAAGATGAACAAGACTCCTAGTGAGGCAGTTGCATTAGTTAATGAGTTAAAAGACTTAGTTAAAAATGACGAGGTAGATGTAGTGTACTGCGTACCTGCTATCGACATCGTTCCTGTAGTAGAGGCAGTGAAGGGCACCAATGTCAAGGTTGGTGCTGAGAACATGTACTTCGAAGAGAGCGGTGCTTACACAGGAGAGATATCAGCAGCCATGCTTAAGGATGCAGGCGTAGAATATGTAATCATCGGTCACAGCGAGAGAAGAGACTACTTTAAGGAAGATGATGTCCTCCTTAACAAAAAGGTAAAGAAGGCTATTGAGGCAGGCATCACCCCTATACTTTGCTGCGGTGAGACCCTTGAACAGAGAGAAATGGGCATAGCGGTTGACTTTATCAGACTTCAGATTAAGTCAGACTTAAAGGATGTGGCAGCCACTGATGTAGCTAAGCTTGTAATAGCTTATGAGCCTATCTGGGCTATAGGTACAGGAAAGACAGCTACAAGTGACCAGGCTGAAGAAATCTGTAAGGCTGTTCGTGACTGCATAAGAGAGATGTATGATGATGCTACAGCTGAGAAGGTACGTATCCAGTACGGCGGTTCTGTAAATGCAGGCAATGCAGCAGAGCTCTTCACCAAGCCAAACATTGATGGAGCACTCGTAGGTGGTGCAAGCCTTAAGGCTGACTTTGGTCAGATTGTAAATTATAAGTAGGGTGTTCTATTCCGTTATAATAACAACACTTGACTTTTTACATTGCTGTGAGATATAATACACATAGGCAAAAAGAAAATATGTATCCAATAAGATGCGAACACCCTAGAGCTGCAACTCTAGGGTGTTCTGATCCTTGATATTAGCAATACTTGACTTTAAGGACGGTTATGAGTTATAATATATGTGCATTAGAGTTGTAACGAACCCAATGAAATTCAAAAAGCGAACACCCTAGAGCTGCAACTCTAGGGTGTTCTATTCCGTCAAGGTGGCTTAGTCCTTTTTAGGCTGGTCGCCTTTTTCCTGTTCTCTGTCCAGCCATTTGCTTATATAGTTAGCTACTATACTCGCTATGACAGAGATTAAAAATGATGTAACGATTTCCAATGAAATTCACCTCCCTTCTATGCCTAGTGGGAGAGGCAACGATTATATTATAACACATATGTTCGATTTTGTCACATGAGATAATGATTTGACTTCTTAGCCTTAATAGGTTATAATTGTGAACATAAAAGATTATTAAGTGTTCCATGAGTTCAAAAAAACGAAAAACTCGAAGTCTGCAGCTTCGAGTTTTTCTATTCCATTTTTTATAAAGGTGGCTTAGTCCTTTTTAGGCTGGCTGCCTTTGTTATGCTCTCTGTCCAGCCATTTGCAGATATAGTTTGCAACTATACCTGCCATGACAGAGATTATAAAAGATATTAAATTATCCACGAGTTCACCTCCCTTCTATGCCTAGTGGGAGAGGCAACGATTATATTATAACACATACGTTCGATTTTGTCATATATATTCCTATCTCATTATAACAAAATAATATCAGGATTATTCCATATCTATCTTGCCAATTCCCCTCATAAATGCTATCATACAAGACAAAATAAGGAGGTAGAACATGGATATCAAATACGTTAGCACCAGAGGAGATAAAGAAAAGGTCACAGCCTCACAGGCTATCCTACGTGGAATAGCACCTGATGGCGGTCTATATGTACCTGAGACCTTCCCAAAGCTTGATAAGAGCCTTACGGAACTTAAAGGACTTAACTATAGAGAAATAGCCTACGAAGTGATGAAGCTCTTCCTTACTGACTTCACCGAGGAAGAACTAAAAGCTTGCATAGACTCAGCCTATGACAGCAAATTCGATACAGAAGAAATAGTTCCTATGAAAGAAGCAGACGGACTTATATATCTGGAGCTGTTCCATGGACCTACCTTAGCCTTTAAGGATATGGCACTCTCCATACTTCCATATCTTATGGTTACCTCAGCAGAGAAAAACGAGCTAAAGGAGAAAATCATCATCCTCACAGCCACCTCAGGAGACACAGGAAAGGCTGCCCTTGCAGGCTTTGCAGATGTGGAGGGCACAGGCATCATAGTATTTTACCCAAAAGACGGTGTCAGCCCCTTTCAGAGACAGCAGATGGTTACCGAAAAAGGAAAGAATACCTCGGTAGTAGCCATAGAGGGCAACTTCGATGATGCGCAAAACGGAGTAAAGGCCATCTTCTCCGACAAAGCTCTCGCTGCAGAGCTAAAAGAAAAGGGCTATGTATTCTCATCAGCCAACTCCATAAATATAGGAAGACTTGTACCTCAGATAGTCTACTATGTATATGCCTATGTGAAGCTGCTTAATGAGGGGAAGCTTAGTCCGGGTGAAATTCTTGATGTCTGCGTGCCTACAGGCAACTTCGGCAACATCCTTGCGGCAAGCTTTGCTAAAGAGCTTGGACTTCCGCTTGGCAAGCTCATCTGCGCCTCTAACACCAACAAGGTACTCTTTGACTTCTTTAAGACAGGCACCTACGATAGAGACAGGGAGTTCACCCTCACCATATCACCAAGTATGGACATACTCATATCAAGCAACCTAGAGAGACTGATATACAAACTCTGCGACTGTGATGCGGCTAAAAACGCTAAGTTTATGAGTGAACTGGTAAATGAAGGCAGATACACCATAGACAAAGCCATGGCAGATAAGCTTACTGACTTTGAAGCAGGATTTGCCACAGAAGAAGATACACTTCATACAATTAAAGAAGTATTTGACAAGACAGGCTATGTCATAGATACCCATACAGCAGTTGCGGCATTTGTGGCAAATGAATATAGAAATAAGAATACTTCACATAATAAGCTTCTCATAGCCTCCACAGCAAGCCCGTTCAAATTCGCAGGAAGCGTACTAAAAGCCATGGAAAATGACAAAGTAGAGAACTTTACATCAGAATGGGACAAAATAAGAGAACTTGAAAGAATATCAGGAAAGAAACTCCCTGAGACAGCACGTGATATAGAGAATGCGAAAGTCATCCACAAAGACATCTGCGCCAAAGATGAAATGAAAGCCCTGGTAAAAGAAAAAATATTAAAATAAGCCAAAAAAAATATAAAAATGACATAGACTTGCCACAAACAGGGTCTATAATCCGAGTTGTAAACAATATTTAGTCAGTAATCTTTTTAACATAAGATTATAATTTAATAAAAACTTAAGATAAGAATGCTTGACCTTTAGCGAAATTATTGTTATAATCGTTGTGTTATTGGAAAGATTATATCCTGAATCAAGAATCTTGCAGTAAGAAGCACCGCTTAGTACCGGCTATGCGACTGAAAGTAAGGCTTTTGAAGCAGGACATAAGGAAACCCGAATTTAAGGAGGAAGAAAAAAGATGAAGAATTTCAGTAAGAAACTCTCATTCGTAATGGCTACCGCTATGGTGGTAACATCCCTTTACGCACCACAGGGAGCAGAGGCAGCTACAACTAATAAGATTGTAGAGAAGAACAGCAAGAGTGCTGTTAAGAGAAAGAATATCTACATCGGCGGACAGGTTGTAGATTTCGATGCTGTAGTTAAGGGAAAAGTTGTTAAGGATTCTAAGGGTACTTGGAAGTCAAGCGACTCTAAGATCGCATCTGTTGACAAGAACGGTAAGGTAAAGGCTCGTAAGAATGGTAGGGTTACCATTTCTTTCAAGACAAAGGCTACAAAGAAGACTAAGTCTGTTACCGTTAAGATGACAATCGACGCTAGAACAAGAGCATCTAAGATGACTCTTACTCCTTCAGCAGTAGTTGTTAAGGAAGGCGAGAAGTCAACAGTCGGCGTAAACTACGAGATCTCAAAGAAGATTAAGGCAGCTGGCGGCAAGGCAACAACTTACAAGCTTTTTGTTGAGTCTTCAGATGAGAAGGTAGCAAAGGCTTATGTAGAAGGCAATAACAAGATTGTAGTAGAGGGTGTTGCTAAGTCAGCTACTCCTGTATCAATCACTGTTTATTCAGCTCAGGTTTATAAACTTGAAAATGCTAAAAAAGTAAAATATAAGCTTACAGAGAAGTTTGACGTTAAGGTTAACGGCAAGTTCGATGCTAAGCAGGTAAGAGCTAACAAGATTTCTGTAGTTGGTACTAACCTTTCTACAAAGGCAGCTGCTTACGTAGTAAAGAACACCAACGGTATCGTTCTTAACTTAAAGGACAACGTAGAAGTTAACGAGGCTGGTACAGTAGCTACTCTTGAGTCAGTAGTTGGACAGATTCCTGCTGGATTATACACAGTTACTTTCGATAAGGAAGATCCAGTTGAGTTTACAGCAGTTAAGCAGGTAGTAGAGAAGATCGTTATCGAGCCAGCTGACAAGCTCATCTTAAAGGGTATCAACGATCCTGACAATAAGGTAGCTTATGCATACTACAAGGTACTTGACAACTTCGGTGAGAATGTAACAGAGCAGCCACTTGGCGCTAACATCTATGCAAACGGTAAGCCTGTAACAAAGAAGGGTGAAGTTGAGTTCACAAATAACAGCGCATTCATCCTTGGCAGCACATTTGGTCTTACACTTGTAGACCAGAACTCAGGAAAGACAGCTAATGCTGTTCTTACAGTAAGCAGAGAGTCTGTACTTTCAGAGGCTTCATTCAAGGGAGTATATGACAAGAAGGAGAAGAAGTTCGTTAAAACTCTTAGCGAGAGAGCTGACCTTAACGACTATGTACTTCTTTTCGAAGGAAAAGATCAGTACGGACGTACAAAGAACAATGCTGATAAGCTTCAGGTAACCATCGCTGGTTCTACAGGTCTTCAGGTTAAGACTGGTAAGGTTGATCAGATTAAGGTTGACGGCGTTGAGTACATGACATTTGGTCTTGATAGATTTACACAGGGCAAGCTTATGGCTGGTGAGGCTACTGTTCAGGCATTCTCACTTGAGAGTGGTAAGCAGTCAACTCCTGTTAAGGTTAACGTAGTAGCTTCTACAGAGGTTAAGACACTTTCTATCGGAAATGGTCCTAAGACTATCGTAGCTGGTGAAGATGCAGAGCTTTCATACTCAGCTACAGATGCAGATGGAAAGCCTGTTACAGACTTTGATATTCTTAGCAGAGTAACACTTAATGGTGGTAAAGAAGTTAATGGTAAGAAGGGTCTTAGATTCGAGAAGAAGGATGGCAAGGTAGTTCTTATTTACCATCCAGTTGCAGATGCAAACATCGATAGAGCAGTTACAGAGTATGTATCTTATGTAACTCAGACTAACAATGTAGGAAACGCTGTACTTACAGTAAATCCTGCAAGAGTTCCTACAAAGATTGCCGGACTTAAGAAGGATGTTGCTACAGCACTTACTGGTAAAGATGGTGCTGGTAATACACTTACAATCAAGGCTGGTGACATTGCATTAAAGGATCAGTATGGTGATGATCTCGATGTTAAGAAGGCACTTGGTACTGATTATGACATCTTAGTTAAGCTTGAAGAAGGTAAGAAGAACAATGGATTTAGTGATTATGGTACAAATGCAAATGGCACTTATGTAGCATCATTTGGTGCTATAAGTGGTAGTAATGTAGCTTTAACTGGAGACCCTAATCTTGTAACTGCTACTGTAACAAATCCTGCTATCTCAGCTTCATTTGGTGTTGAGCTTTCACTTCTTAAGAAGAAGAGTGCAACAGAAGTTGTAGAAGTTTCAGGAAGCAAGTATTCATTCAGAATAAATGCAGCACCTGTAAAAGACCTTAAAAATATAAAGGTTGAGATTCCTCTTGCTAAAGCTGGAAGTACTGCAAAGATTAAGGTTACAGCTACAATTGATGGTAAGGCTGTAAAGCTTGAGGCAAACACTGACTATCAGGTAATTGATAACACAGTTCCAGCTACACTTCCTGTTGGAACTACAAAGGGTAAGGCAAATGCTAGCATTATGCTCTTAGATGGTTCAGGTAAAATCTTAACTCAGGAATATGAGTTCAGCAAAGATGCACCTGTTCTTTCATCAGCAGAAATTAAAGAAGGAACAAATGGTGAACTTAATCATGGTGCTGCAATAGATGCAACTGCAGTATTAGCTGCCCTTGATTTGGAAGACCAGTATGGTGTTACTGTTACTCCTACTCCTACAACCGCATTCTTAACATTCAGCAATGTTAAAGATGGTGTAGCAATCACAAGCAATGGTTCAAGCGGTGCTAAAATTGATACAGCAGAAGCTGCAAAGCTCGCTGTTGGCGATAAGATTAGAATCAAAGTTGCTTTCCCTGGCACAAGCTATGTATTTGAGGATGATTTCGTTATTAAATAATGATGTTATCTTATCATAAGATTGCAGGGTAAAGAGATTACATTAGTAGTTTCAAATAAGCAATAATAGGCACCACCGTATTTATGGCAACATAGGTACGGTGGTGCTTTTTTGTGTATAGTAGAAAATTGTAATTATGAAAAATAGCCACAACATAGTATTTTCTGTATACCTGGCAGAGCACATTTCTAACAGCTTCAGTCCCTAATCTACTTGGCACCATGAAAGATTAGGCAAAGGCGAAGGTGCAAAGACAAACCAGAAGCTGGAAGAAACCGGATATGAGGCAAATACCAGAACCACACAGCATAGAATAATAAATTCTAAGCGAGCGTGTTAGGCGAAGCGAAGCGGATGCCGGAGCGAGTCTGAAATTTATTATTCTAGGCGTGACTAGGGTGGAAACTTGAAAATCATTGTACAAAGTGAAAGTATTAGAGGTAAAAATAGGATTGCAAACTTGAAAATCATTATTAAAAGTGAAAGTATCATAGGTAATGAAGATGTGTAACGAGTTTGAAATTTACTACTCTAAGTGTGACTAGAACTATAATTATAAAACAAAGCCATAGCAGAGAGTTTTGCGCACCTAGCAGAGCATATTTCTTACAGTTGCAGCATACAATCCACTTGGAGCTAGGAAAGATTAGGCAAAGGCGAAGGTGCAAAGAAATGCCAGAAGCTAAAAGAAAGTGAATTTGAGGAAGATACCAAAACCCCACAGCATAGAATAATAAATTCTAAGCGAGCGCGTTAGGCGAAGCGAAGCGGATGCCGGAGCGAGTCTGAAATTTATTATTCTAGGCGTGACTAGGTTGGCAAACATGAAAATCATTGTACAAAGTGAAAGTATCATAGGTAATGAAGATGTGTAACAAGTTTGAAATTTACTACTCTAAGTGTGACTAGGATGGCAAATTAAAAATCATCATTCAAAGTGCGGCTAGGATGGCATCTAAAAACAATAAGCAAGCGTATCCAAGAAATCAAAAAATCCCATAAAACAAATAATCTAAGCCATACCGTGTCTATGACAGTATCAAGCATAGAAAGAAAACCTGTATTATGGGATATAAAAGCAAATACAAAAGCAGTAACAGCACTCTTTAAAAACTGAAAATAAAGAAAACCAATAGCTTACCACAACATAAGCCAACCAAGTCTTCCCGGTCTTATTCCTGTAAGGCTATAATTACATCCTCAGAAAGCCCGGTATACCTCATTATAAGTTCGGTAGGAAGGCCTTCTTCAATCATTGTCTTTGCAATCATTTTAGCACCTTCCTCTCTGCCACGTTTCTCACCACGTTTCTCACCACGTTTCTCCCCTATCTCTTCACTTTCTTGCATCCATTTCTGTAAAGTTGCATCCATCTTTACGGTACCTCCTTCATCCTTTTTAAACCTAGCCTTGATTTCACTGGTAACCGGGAAATCGGCTTCATCATAAACATCATTATTAGTAAACACTTTCATTAGCTTTGCAAGCTTTGAGCCGTCATCCACAGCTGCATTTACGTATATTTCAGTAAGACCGTCATCTATTATCTGATCAGTTTCCACAACAACCTTCTTTACATGGTAGAGCGGAAGATTACCCTTAAATAAATCAAAGGCTGATATAAATATAATACAGATATCAGGTACAAATTCAAACTGTTTTCCGGTCTCTGTTACATTGGCAGTCAACACCGAAGCATTGTAACGCACTCTCTTTAGATGGTTGTCATCATTCGCTTTTTGGACTTCGATATTGATATAACGTCCATCTCCGGTGATACATTTGGCATCCAATACTACAGAGCGCCCCTGCAGATTCTTAATGTCAAACTGCTGCATGTTATCAGTAACAACAAGTTTGTAATCATCCAAGATAACTCTCAGGATTTCTTCGCAGAACTCCTTATGTTCAGCCATCTTACGAAACATAAGGTCATCAATTGGGTTTAAGCCCCTTAAATACTCATCACGTTCTTTCTTTGTTGGCATATAGTCCTTTCTTTCATTGGGTTTGCTATAATGCCCTTAAAGACATTATAGCAGATGAAGTTAAAATATTAAATAGATTTTCCTGCTAAGTAAGACTTAGATACCCAGGATACGCTAAAGTCAAAGGTAGTTACAATAATCAGAACTGCTTAATGTTAGATATCGGAGAACAGAACACTATTCGCAGCGGTTATTTAGGGAGAACAGAACACTCTTTGCAGTGATTATTAAAGAGAACTTAGTACTCATTGTAGTGATTATTAGGAAGAACTGAACACTTTTTGCAATGATTATCAGTGTGAAAAGATAGCAATCAGTAAAGACAGACATCGAACTCCATATCACATATAATCACATATTGAATACATATATCACGCAAATCATAATAGCTAAGAAATACAGCTTGGTAACTAAGAAATGCTGCTTAGCGACTCGAGAAATACTACTTAGTGACTATTGTAACTCACCCCGACAATAAGTATTATATATGAAATCCAAACAAAAAACAACGGCAAAGTGCACAAAGATTTAAAGAAAAAGTGTACAAAATAACCAAAAAATCAAGCGAAAAACACTTGTAAAGCAAAAAGAAGGGAGCTCCTAGTCAGCAGGCATCGAAAATGAAGTGTAAAACTTACTGTTTCGGGAATAATTTCGAATCTAAATGCAGTATTATGCGATACTCATTATTAGGAATTAATCAGCATAGAATAATAAATTCTAAGCGAGCGCGTTAGGCGAAGCGAAGCGGATGCCGGAGCGAGTCTGAAATTTATTATTCTAGGCGTGACTAGGATGAGAAACTTGAAAAACATTATTCAAAGTGAAAGTATCATAGGTAATGAAGATGTGTAACAAGTTTGAAATTTACTACTCTAAGTGTGACTAGGGTAGCAAATTAAAAATCATCATTCAAAGTGCGGCTAGGATGGCATCCAAAAACAATAAGCAAGCGTATCCAAGAAATCAAAAAATCCCATAAAACAAATAATCTAAGCCATACCGTGTCTATGACAGTATCAAGCATAAAAAGAAAACCTGCATTATGGGATATAAAAGTGAACACAAAAACTGTAATAACACTCTTTTAAAACTGATAAAAAGTAAACTAATAGCCTACCATAACATAAGCAACCCCAGCCTTAGTCCTGTAAAGCGACAACAACATCTTCAGAAAGCCCTATATACCTAATATGGTAGAGAGGAAGTCCTTCATCAAATATATCAAACTTCGATATAAATACAATGCAGACATACTGTATGAATCAAAGATTAGCCCTGTAAAGCCAAAACTACATCTTCAGATAGCCCAGTATATTTCATCACAAGCTCAGCAGAAAGCCCCTCTTTAATCATCGTTTTGGCAATATTTTTTGCACCTTCTTCCCTGCCTTCTTCCCTACCTACTTCTATACCTTGTTCTCTACCACGCTTCTCACCTAGTAATTCACTTTCTCTCTTTTCATCGCTAATAAGCTTCTCAATGATTTCGTTCATAGTTCTATTACCTCCTTCGCTAGACTTTAATATTGACTTCAGTTCACTAGTTACTGGGAAATCATCACTGTTGTAAGCATCATTCTCAGTAAATAGCTTCATTAGCCTTGCAGGCTTAGAACCATCATAATTTACGGTATTTACAAATATCTCAGTAAGACCATCCTCTATCACCTGCCCGGTCTCCCTAACCACCTTGTCTATATGGTAGAGAGGAAGTCCTCCATCAAATATATCAAACTTCGATATAAACACAATACACACATCAGGTATGAAATCAAATCTTTTACCTGTTTCAGATACGTTTGTTGTCAATATAGCAGCATTGTAACGAGCTCTCTTTAGATGATTATCGTCATCGGCCTTCTGAACCTCGATATTAATCTGCCGTCCATCACCTGTTACACACTTAGCGTCTAGCACCACAGAACGGCCACTTAGGTTCTTCCCCTGCCACTGAGATATCGCCTCTATGACAGTAAGCCCCTCATCTTCAAGAATAACTTTTAAAATCTCTTCGCAGAACTCCTTGTGTTCGGCCATCTTGCAAAACATCAAATCATCAATGGGATTCAGTAGCTTTGCGTACTTTTCAAATTTCTTATCAGTCGGCATATAGTCCTTTCTTTCATTGGGTTTGCTATAATGCCCTTAAAGACATTATAGCAGATGAAGTTAAAATATTAAATAGATTTTCCTGCTAAGTAAGACTTAGATACCCAGGATACGCTAAAGTCAAAGGTGGTTACAATAATCAGAACTGCTTAATGTTAGATATCGGAGAACAGAACACTATTCGCAGCGGTTATTTAGGGAGAACAGAACACTCTTTGCAGTGATTATCAGTGTGAAAATATAGCAATCAGTAAAGACAGACATCGAACTCCATACCACATATAATCAGATATAAAATCCATATCACATATTGAATACATATATCACGCAAATCATAATAGCTAAGAAATACTGCTTGGTGACTAAGAAATGCTGCTTAGCGACTCGAGAAATACTACTTAGTGACTATTGTAACTCACCCCGACAAGAAGTATTATATATGAAATCCAAATAAAAAACAACGGCAAAGTGCACAAAGTTTCAAAGAAAAAGTGTACAAAATAACCAAAAAATCAAGCAAAGAACACATGTAAGGGTAAAAGAAGGGAGCTCCTAGTCAGCCAGGCATCGAAAATGAAGTGTAAAACTTACTGTTTCGGGAATAATTTCGAATCTAAATGCAGTATTATGCGATACTCATTATTAGGAATTAATCAGCATAGAATAATAAATTCTAAGCGAGCGCGTTAGGCGAAGCGAAGCGGATGCCGGAGCGAGTCTGAAATTTATTATTCTAGGCGTGACTGGGATGAGAAACTTGAAAATCATCATTCAAAGTGAAAGTATAAGAGGCAATTAAGCAGATAACGGGGCGAGCCTGAAATTTATTATTCTATACGTGACTAAGGCGACAACCTAACCCCATTACGCAAAACGAACCTAAGATGACATTTCTAAAAATAAGCAAGAGTATCCAGTCAATAGAAAAAATCCCATAAAACAAACAATCTAATCCATACTTCGACAGAACCATGCCGAAGAATAAAAAGAAAATCTGCATTATGGAATTAATAACAACACACAATTGTAACAACCCCTTATAAGCGACCACTAATATCGCATATAAGATATTACCAGAAACTGATATGGTGTGAACATTAGCCCTGCAAAGCAGCAACAGCCTCCTCAGAAAGCCCGGTATACCTCATTATAAGTTCAGTAGGAAGTCCTTCTTCAATCATTGTCTTTGCAATAATTTTAGCACCTTCCTTTTTACCGAGCATAATACCTTCCTCTCTACCGCGTTTCTCGCCGCGTTTCTCACTTTCCCTCTTTTCATCACTAATTAGCTTCTCAAGGATTTCATTCATAGCCCTACTACCTCCTTCACTTGACTTCAATATGGATTTAAGTTCACTAGTTATAGGAAACTCATCATTACTATAAGCATCATTCTCGGTAAATAACTTCATTAGCCTTGCTGGCTTAGAGCCATCATAATTAATAGTATTTACAAATATCTCAGTAAGACCATCCTCTATAACCTGACCGGTTTCCCTAACCACCTTGTCTATGTGGTAGAGAGGAAGTCCTCCATCAAATATATCAAACTTCGATATAAACACAATGCAGACATCAGGTATGAACTCAAACTTTTTACCTGTTTCAGATATATTCGTAGTCAATACAGCAGCATTGTAGCGAGCTCTCTTTAGATGATTATCATCATCTGCCTTTTGAACCTCAATATTAATCTGCCTTCCATCACCTGTTACACATTTAGCGTCTAGCACAACAGAACGCCCGGTTAGATTCTTTCCCTGCCACTGAGGTATCGCCTCTATGACGGTAAGCCCATCATCTTCAAGAATAACTCTTAAAATCTCTTCGCAGAACTCCTTATGTTCTGCCATCTTGCAAAACATCAAATCATCAATGGGATTCAGCAGCTTTGCATACTTTTCAAAATTCTTTTTTGCAGGCATATAGTCCTTTCTTTCATTGGGTTTGCTACAATGCCCTTAAGGACATTATAGCAGATGAAGTTAAAATATTAAATAGATTTTCCTGCTAAGTAAGACTTAGA
This sequence comes from Catonella massiliensis, assembly GCF_016651435.1. Lineage (NCBI taxonomy): Bacteria > Bacillati > Bacillota > Clostridia > Lachnospirales > Lachnospiraceae > Catonella > Catonella massiliensis. The sequence goes on from NZ_JAEPRJ010000001.1 coordinate 439,402, forward strand.
TACTCAGGATACGCTAAAGTCAAAGGTGGTTACAATAATCAGAACTGCTTAATGTTAGATATCGGAGAACTGAATACTATTTGCAGCGGTTATTTAGGGAGAACAGAACACTCTTTGCAGTGATTATTAGTATGAAAAGATAACAATCAGTAAAGACAGACATCGAACACCATATCACATATAATCAGATATAAAACCCATATCACATATAATCAGATATACAATACATGTTTCACGTAAATCATAATAGCTAAGAAATACTGCTTGGTGACTAAGAAATGCTGCTCAGCGACTCGAGAAATACTACTTAGTGACTATTGTAACTCACCCCGACAATAAGTATTATATATGAAATCCAAACAAAAAACAACGGCAAAGTGCACAAAGATTTAAAGAAAAAGTGTACAAAATAACCAAAAAAAATCAAGCGAAGAACACTTGTAAGGGTAAAAGAAGGGAGCTCCTAGTCAGCCAGGCAACTGAATATAAGCACTAAATGAAAGGAAATCAAGGGTAATCTCAAATCTAAAAGAAGCCTTGTGTGAGACCTAACTTTAGAATTCACACAGCATAGAATAATAAATTCTAAGCGAGCGCGTTAGGCGAAGCGAAGCGGATGCCGTAGCGAGTCTGAAATTTATTATTCTAGGCGTGACTAGGATAGCAAACATAAAATTATTGTACAAAGTGAAAGTATCAGAGGTAATGAAGCAGATAGCGTGAAGAGTCTGAAATTTATTATTCTAAGCGTGACTAGGATGGCAAATTTAAAATCATTATTCAAAGTGCGGCTAGGATGGCATCCAAAAACAATAAGCAAGCGTATCCAAGAAATCAAAAAATCCCATAAAACAAATAATCTAATCCATACTTCGACAGAACCATGCCGAAGAATAAAAAGAAAATCTGCATTATGGGATATAAAAGCAAATACAAAAGCAAATACAAAAGCAAATACAAAAGCAAATACAAAAGCAAATACAAAAGCAAATACAAAAGCAAATACAAAAGCAGTAACAGCACTCTTTAAAAACTGAAAATAAAGAAAACCAATAGTTTACCACAACATAAGCCAACCAAGTCTTCCCGGTCTTATTCCTGTAAGGCTATAATTACATCCTCAGAAAGCCCGGTATACCTCATTATAAGTTCAGTAGGAAGTCCTTCTTCAATCATTGTCTTTGCAATAATTTTAGCACCTTCCTCTTTACCGAGCATAATACCTTCCTCTCTACCGCGTTTCTCGCCGCGTTTCTCACTTTCCCTCTTTTCATCACTAATTAGCTTCTCAAGGATTTCATTCATAGCCCTACTACCTCCTTCACTTGACTTCAATATGGATTTAAGTTCACTAGTTATAGGAAACTCATCATTACTATAAGCATCATTCTCGGTAAATAACTTCATTAGCCTTGCTGGCTTAGAGCCATCATAATTAACAGTATTTACAAATATCTCAGTAAGACCATCCTCTATAACCTGCCCGGTTTCCCTAACCACCTTGTCTATGTGGTAGAGAGGAAGTCCTCCATCAAATATATCAAACTTCGATATAAACACAATACACACATCTGGTATGAACTCAAACTTTTTACCTGTTTCAGATATATTCGTAGTCAATACAGCAGCATTATAACGAGCTCTCTTTAGATGATTATCATCATCTGCCTTTTGCACCTCAATATTAATCTGCCTTCCATCACCTGTTACACACTTAGCGTCTAGCACAACAGAACGCCCAGTTAGATTCTTTCCCTGCCACTGAGGTATCGCCTCTATGACGGTAAGCCCATCATCTTCAAGAATAACTCTTAAAATCTCTTCGCAGAACTCCTTATGTTCTGCCATCTTGCAAAACATCAAATCATCAATGGGATTCAGCAGCTTTGCATACTTTTCAAAATTCTTTTTTGCAGGCATATAGTCCTTTCTTTCATTGGGTTTGCTACAATGCCCTTAAGGACATTATAGCAGATGAAGTTAAAATATTAAATAGATTTTCCTGCTAAGTAAACTTAGATACTCAGGATACGCTAAAGTCAAAGATGGTTACAATAATCAGAACTGCTCAATGTTAGATATCGGAGAACTGAATACTATTTGCAGCGGTTATTTAGGGAGAACAGAACACTCTTTGCAATGATTATTAGTGTGAAAAGATAGCAATCAGTAAAGACAGACATCGAACTCCATATCACATATAATCAGATATAAAACCCATATCACATATTGAATACATATATCACGCAAATCATAATAGCTAAGAAATACTGCTTGGTGACTAAGAAATGCTGCTTAGCGACTCGAGAAATACTACTTAGTGACTATTGTAACTCATCCCGACAAGAAGTATTATATATGAAATCCAAATAAAAAACAACGGCAAAATGCACAAAGTTTCAAAGAAAAAGTGTACAAAATAACCAAAAAAATCAAGCGAAAAACACATGTAAGGGTAAAAGAAGGGAGATCCTAGTCATCAAGGCAACTGAATATAAGCACCAAATGAAAGGAAATCAAGGGTAATCTCAAATCTAAATGAAGCCTTGTGTGAGACCTAACTTTAGAATTCACACAGCATAGAATAATAAATTCTAAGCGAGCGCGTTAGGCGAAGCGAAGCGGATGCCGGAGCGAGTCTGAAATTTATTATTCTAAGCGTGACTAGGGTGGCAACCTAACCCCATTACCCAAAACGAACCTAAGATGACATTCTTAAAAATAAGCAAGAGTATCCAGACAATAGAAAAAATCCCATAAAACAAATAATCTAATCCATACTTCGACAGAACCATGCCGAAGAATAAAAAGAAAATAAGTATTATGGGATTAATAACAACACACAATTGTAACAACCCCTTATAAGCGACTCCTAATATCGCATATAAGGTATTACCAGAAGCTGATAGGGTGTGTCACATTAGCCCTGCAAAGCAGCAACAGCCTCCTCAGAAAGCCCTGTCAATCTTGCAATAAATCCAAATTCAAGACCACTGGCTATCATATCTTTGGCGATTCTAAGCTTTTCCTCGTTAGCACCTTTAATTTTACCTTCCTTTACGCCCTCCTTTCTGCCGCGTCTCTCACCACGTTTCTCGCCTATCTCTTCACTTTCTTGCATCCATTTCTGTAAAGTTGCATCCATCTTTACGGTACCTCCTTCATCCTTTTTAAACCTAGCCTTGATTTCGCTGGTAACCGGGAAATCGGCTTCATCATAAATATCATTCTTAGTAAACACTTTCATTAGCTTTGCAAGCTTTGAGCCGTCATCTACAGCTGCATTTACATATATCTCAGTAAGACCATCTTCAATTACCTGCCCAGTTTCTTTAACCGTCTTTACCACATGGTAGAGCGGAAGATTACCCTTAAACAAATCAAAGGCTGAAATAAATATAATACAGATATCAGGTACAAATTCAAACTGCTTTCCGGTCTCTGTTACATTGGCAGTCAACACCGAAGCATTGTAACGAACTCTTTTAAGATGATTGTCATCATTTGCTTTTTGAACTTCGATATTAATATACCGTCCGTCTCCGGTTATGCATTTAGCGTCTAGTACAACAGAGCGCCCCTGCAGATTCTTAATGTCAAACTGCTGCATGTTATCAGTAACAACAAGTTTGTAATCATCCAAGATAACTCTTAGGATTTCTTCGCAGAATTCCTTATGTTCAGCCATCTTGCGAAACATAAGGTCATCAATTGGGTTCAATCCTCTTAAATACTCATCACGTTCTTTTTTTGTAGGCATATAGTCCTTTCTTTCATTGGGTTTGCTATAATGCCCTTAAAGACATTATAGCAGAAGAAGTTAAAATATTAAATAGATTTTCCTGCTAAGTAAGACTTAGATACCCAGGATACGCTAAAGTCAAAGGTGGTTACAATAATCAGAACTGCTTAATGTTAGATATCGGAGAACTGAATACTATTTGCAGCGGTTATTTAGGGAGAACAGAACACTCTTTGCAGTGATTATTAGTATGAAAAGATAACAATCAGTAAAGACAGACATCGTGCTCCATATCACATATAGTCAGATATAAAACCCATATCACATATAATCACATATTGAATACATATATCACGAAAATCATAATAGCTAAGAAATACTGCTTGGTGACTAAGAAATGCTGCTTAGCGACTCGAGAAATACTACTTAGTGACTATTGTAACTCACCCCGACAATAAGTATTATATATGAAATCCAAATAAAAAACAACGGCAAAGTGCATAAAGTTTCAAAGAAAAAGTGTACAAAATAACCAAAAAAACAAGCGAAGAACACATGTAAGGGTAAAAGAAGGGAGCTCCTAGTCATCAAGGCAACTGAATATAAGCACCAAATGAAAGGAAATCAAGGGTAATCTCAAATCTAAAAGAGGCCTTGTGTGAGACCTAACTTTAGAATTCACACAGCATAGAATAATAAATTCTAAGCGAGCGCGTTAGGCGAAGCGAAGCGAATGCCGGAGCGAGTCTGAAATTTATTATTCTAGGCGTGACTAGGTATACAAACTTAAAAATCATTATTCAAAGTGCGGCTAGGATGGCATCCAAAAACAATAAGCAAGCGTATCCAAGAAATCAAAAAAATCCCATAAAACAGAAAATCTAAGCGATACCTCGTCTATAACAGTATCAAGCATAGAAAGAAAACCTGCATTATGGGATATAAAAGCAAAACGCAATTACAACAAACCTTTATAATCAACAAATAATATCATATATAAGGTTTTTACCAGAAACTGATATGGTGTGAACATTAGCCATGCAAAGCAGCAACAGCCTCCTCAGAAAGCCCTGTATACCTCATTATAAGCTCAGTAGGAAGTCCTTCTTCAATCATTGTCTTTGCAATAGTTTTAGCACCTTCCTCTTTACCGAGCACAATACCTTCCTCTTTACCGAGCATAATACCTTCCTCTCTACCGCGTTTCTCACCGCGTTTCTCGCCTATCTCTTCACTTTCTTGCATCCATTTCTGTAAAGTCGCATCCATCTTTACGGTACCTCCTTCATCCTTTTTGAACCTAGCCTTGATTTCGCTGGTAACCGGGAAATCGGCTTCATTATAAACATCATTATTAGTAAACACTTTCATTAGCTTTGCAAGCTTTGAGCCGTCATCTACAGCTGCATTTACATATATTTCAGTAAGACCATCATCTATTATCTGCTCAGTTTCCACAACAACCTTCTTTACATGGTATAGCGGAAGATTACCCTTAAATAAATCAAAGGCTGAAATAAATATAATACAGATATCTGGCACAAATTCAAACTTCTTTCCGGTCTCTGTTACATTGGCAGTCAACACCGAAGCATTGTAACGCACTCTTTTTAGATGATTGTCATCATTCGCTTTTTGGACTTCGATATTGATATACCGTCCGTCTCCGGTTATACATTTAGCATCTAATACAACAGAGCGCCCCTGCAGATTCTTAATGTCAAACTGCTGCATGTTATCAGTAACAACAAGTTTGTAATCATCCAAGATAACTCTTAGGATTTCTTCGCAGAATTCCTTATGTTCAGCCATCTTGCGAAACATAAGATCATCAATTGGGTTCAATCCTCTTAAATACTCATCACGTTCTTTTTTTGTAGGCATATAGTCCTTTCTTTCATTGGTTTGCTATAATGCCCTTAAAGACATTATAGCAGATGAAGTTAAAATATTAAATAGATTTTCCTGCTAAGTAAGACTTAGATACTCAGGATACGCTAAAGTCAAAGGTGGTTACAATAATCAGAACTGCTTAATGTTAGATATCGGAGAACTGAATACTATTTGCAGCGGTTATTTATGGAGAACAGAACACTCTTTGCAATGATTATTAGTGTGAAAAGATAGCAATCAGTAAAGACAGACATCGAACTCCATATCACATATAATCAAATATAAAACCCATATCACATATTGAATACATATATCACGCAAATCATAATAGCTAAGAAATACTGCTTGGTGACTAAGAAATGCTGCTTAGCGACTCGAGAAATACTACTTAGTGACTATTGTAACTCACCCCGACAAGAAGTATTATATATGAAATCCAAATAAAAAACAACGGCAAAGTGCACAAAGTTTCAAAGAAAAAGTGTACAAAATAACCAAAAAAATCAAGCGAAAAACACTTGTAAAGCAAAAAGAAGGGAGCTCCTAGTCAGCCAGGCAACTGAATATAAGCACTAAATGAAAGGAAATCAAGGGTAATCTCAAATCTAAAAGAGGCCTTGTGTGAGACCTAACTTTAGAATTCACACAGCATAGAATAATAAATTCTAAGCGAGCGTGTTAGGCGAAGCGAAGCGGATGCCGGAGCGAGTCTGAAATTTATTATTCTAGGTGTGGCTAAGACTGCAAACCAAAACCATTATCCTTGAACGCGATAAATAAGACTGTAAAAAATGTATCATAATCAGGCAGAATATGATAAAATAGTCAGTATCCAAAAGACAGTGAACAATAACCATTAGAAAGGCAATACCTATGAAAAACATACTAATGCTAACTACAGGAGGAACTATTGCCTCTGTAATTACGCCCTATGGGCTCATTCCCACACTTAACTCTAAGGAACTGCTCTCTTACCTGCCAAAGCTGGAAGAAAATATTAATATAGAAACAAGAGAACTTTACAGCATTGATAGCACCAATACCAGACCTGAGCATTGGAAACTGATAGCAAATGCAATTGAAAGCGAATACAACAACTATGATGGCTTCGTTATCTGCCACGGTACAGACACCATGGCCTATACCGCCTCAGCACTTTCATACCTTATTCAAAACTCCCCCAAGCCAATAGTGTTAACAGGAGCTCAAAAGCCAATAGGAACGGAGATAACAGATGCAAAGTCTAATCTTCGTGACAGCATACTCTATGCTGCTGACGAACTCTCATGTGGTGTTCAGATAGTATTTAGCGGCAAGGTCATCATGGGAACCCGTGCCAAGAAGACCAGAACCTTTAGCTTTGAAGCATTTTCAAGTATCAACTATCCATTTATAGCTGAACTATATGATGGCAAGATTATCAGATACATTGTTCAGGATAAAACAAAAATGAAGCCTATCTTTTATCACGAACTAAATGAAAAAGTATATGTGGTCAAGCTGATACCGGGCATTTCCGACAGTCTCATATCTACCATATTTGAAAACTATGACGGCATTATCCTCGAGAGCTTTGGTACAGGCGGAGTTCCTGACAGCATACAAAAAGCAATATTCGACAACCTTGAAAAATACGAAGCCAAAGACAAGGTGCTTGTTATAACAACTCAGGTACAAAATGAAGGCAGCGATACCGACATCTACGAGGTAGGAGTTAAACTTAAAAAATACAAATACCTTGAAGCCGCAGATATGACCTTGGAGGCGGCCTTAACCAAGCTTATGTGGATACTTGCTAAAAAGGACAGAGACTGGGATTATATCGAGAAAAATTTCAAAAAGGCTATTAGTTTTGATAGAGTCAGAGGCTAAAGGAGGGGGTCCGGGAAGCGATGCAGTTAATGCGCTTTTTTATATCTCTTTTCCTAAGCCTATCATAATGATATTAAGTATGACAAGTCTGCCCTTCCGGTTGTACTGACCAATTAAATCATCCTTAGTAAGACGGATGTGAGTGAGATATAAAAAATAAAAAAATACAGGCTAGTCGCTAATCTGAAAATGTGATATACTGTACAGACACGAGAGAAGTTAAAAATTTGGGAGGACATTATGGAACTTATTACAGTCAGAGAACTTTTCAAAGAAAAGGAGAAATTTGCGGGAAAAGAAGTTACTGTAGGTGGATGGATTAGAAGTGTCAGAGATTCTAAAAGCTTTGGCTTTATAGTGCTTAGCGATGGTACATATTTTGAGACATTACAGATTGTTTATCACGATAATATGGAGAATTTTGCAGAAGTAAGCAAGTTAAATGTTGGCTCTGCAGTCATTGTAAAGGGTGAGCTGGTGCTTACTCCTGATGCAAAACAGCCATTTGAGATACAGGCAAGCGAGGTAATTGTTGAGGGTAAGTCTACCAGTGATTATCCTCTTCAGAAAAAACGCCACAGCATGGAATATCTTAGGACTATCTCACATCTTCGTCCAAGAACCAATACCTTCCAGGCTGTATTTAGAGTGCGCTCACTCATAGCATACGCTATACACAAGTTTTTCCAGGAGAGAGACTTTGTATATGTACATACACCAATCATCACAGGTTCAGATGCAGAGGGTGCAGGAGAGATGTTCAGGGTGACTACCCTTGACCTTGACAACCTCCCTCTTGGTGAGGATGGAAAGGTGGATAATAGTAAGGATTTCTTTGGCAAGGCTACCAACCTTACAGTTAGCGGACAGTTAAACGGCGAGACCTTTGCTATGGCATTTAAGAATATCTATACCTTCGGGCCTACCTTTAGAGCAGAGAACTCCAATACCACAAGACACGCAGCGGAATTCTGGATGATAGAGCCTGAGATAGCTTTTGCAGATCTTGATGACGACATGGCTTTGGCGGAATCAATGCTTAAGTACATCATCAACTATGTACTTCTTAATGCCCCTGAAGAGATGGCTTTCTTCAACCAGTTCATCGACAAAGATCTTATCGAGAGACTTAAAGGTGTAGCGGGCTCTGACTTTGGCCGTGTAACTTATACAGAGGCTATCGAGCTTCTTAAGGAGCACAACGATGAGTTCGACTACAAAGTAAGCTGGGGCTGTGACTTACAGACAGAGCACGAGCGTTACCTTACAGAGAAAATCTTCAAACGTCCTGTATTTGTAACAGACTATCCAAAGGAAATAAAAGCTTTCTACATGAAGCTAAATGATGACGGCAAGACAGTTGCAGCCATGGACTGCCTGGTTCCCGGCATTGGCGAGATTATAGGAGGCAGCCAGAGAGAAGAGAATCTGGAACTGCTTACAAAGCGTATGAAGGAGCTGGGTCTTAACGAAGCAGACTATGATTTCTATCTTGATCTTAGAAAATATGGCTCAGCAAGACACGCAGGCTTTGGTCTTGGCTTTGAAAGATGTGTAATGTACCTCACTGGAATGGGCAACATCCGCGACGTAATTCCTTTCCCAAGAACGGTAGGCAACTGCGAATTATAATTAGAGAATAAATAGATAATGAATAACTTTTCTATCAGAGATAAAAGCTGTCAATTAAAGTAAGGCTATATCATTAATTAATGCAGTATAATAAGGCTAAAATGCAGATTATTAGCGAATGTCTGATAAATATAGTGCTTTTATAATAATACCTGGCTCATCATCTCTAAACTATAGAGGTAGATGAGTCAGGTGTTTTTATTTATATAAGTTAGACAAAACTAATCATAGAAAAATCAAATAAATATTACAAAATATAGAATAATTCCATAAAAAATCTTCTCTATTTGGGTTGAATATTGTTAAAATCAACCTATAATATATATTTATAGACTTAAAGAGATTCCTGATTTATAGGCATATTTGTAAAAGACTGTAATTAAAAGAATTAGAATAAAAGGTGAAGAATTATACTGCCTTTTTTGAGGTCAAGCAGTGATAGTCAAACATCTTAGGCTATAACTTACTTTAGATAGTCAACTAAATTTAATTCAGCAATGTAAAATATGCCTAAGCAGGAGACTTGGGCAACAACATATTTATAGGAGGGTTTATTTATGGCGGATTATGAGAAAATGTGGGAAGAACTGGGGATGAATATGGAGCTTCACGACCAGCTCTGTCAGGTGCTGCCGGTAGCCTTTGGTGATGTTTATCTCTCACAGGAAAACAGGCCTGAGGGTATGGGATTTTGGGACTTTGTTGTATCAGGGATTCACGGCATCAGACCGGCTGAGCTTATCGAGGCTCAGAAAAACGGTCAGAAGGTATTTGGTACCTTCTGTGTCTATGTACCAGATGAGGTGGTTATTGCTGCCAAGGGCATAGTCACAGGACTTTGTGGCGGCTCACAATTCTGGGTACCGGGTGGAGAGAAGGTATTGCCAAAGAGTACCTGTCCTCTTATCAAGGCTTCTGTAGGAGCAAGACTTGACAAGACCTGTCCGTTCTTTAGGATTGCTGACATGTACGTAGGTGAGACTACCTGTGACGGCAAGAAGAAGGCTTGGGAGATACTTGGCGAAGATGTACCTATGCACATAATGGACGTGCCTCAGATGAAGCGTGAAAAGGACATAGTGAAATGGGCAGGAGAGATAGAGGAATTTAAGAAAGTAGTTGAGGATTTCACAGGCAATGAAATAAATGTGGAAAATCTGAACGAAGCAATTAAAATAGTAAATAACAAGAGAAGGGCTCTTGGCAGGGTATTTAACTGCAGAAAGGCTCTTAAGTCACCTATTAGTGGTAAAGATGCCCTTCTTATGATGCAGATAGCTTTCTTTGACGACCCTGTGCGCTGTGCTGAGATGTGCAACAAGCTGGCAGATGAGCTTGAAAAAAGGATAGAAGACGGAGTGTCAGTCTGTCCGGAGGGAACCAAGAGAATCCTGGTTACAGGTACGCCTCTTGCCATCCCTAACTGGAAGCTCCACCACATCATTGAGACCAGCGGTGCTATCGTGGTTTGCGAAGAAATGTGTACAGGAACCAGATATTTTGAAAATATCGTAGAAGAAGACCTCCCTACGCTTGAGGCTCAGTACATGGCACTTGCAAGACGCTATATGAAGACTAACTGTGCCTGCTTCACACCTAATACAGCGAGGTTTGATGACATCCTCCGTATGGTTGATGAATACAAGGTTGACGGAGTTATAGATGTAAGCCTGAAGTTCTGTAACCTTTACGATACAGAGGGCTTCCTTCTTGAGCGTACACTTAAGGAAAAGGGAATTCCTGTGCTAGGTATTGAAACTGATTATACAGACGCAGATGCAGAGCAGCTTAAGACTCGTATCGGTGCATTTATAGAAATGTTGGGTTAAAATGAAAAATTATTATATCTTATTCGCCAATTATACAGAGGGGCTCTTATTGCAGGATATACTAAAGGCAAACGGTCATAAAGCGAGGATATCCCCGACTCCAAGGACAATACAGGGCTCAGTTCCCTGTGGGATGAGCCTTCTTGTAAATGAAGAAGACATAGAAGGAGTGAGAGCCTGCATCAGGGAGAATAAGGCGGCCTATACCAACATAGTTGAAACAGAATGTCAGATAAATGCAGGAAGAAATAAATTTTGTTAGAAGTTAAGGAGATGTTATGGCAAGGATAAGTTTTGGCCTTGATTTAGGCTCTACGAGCACAAAATACGTGGCTATGCAGGACGGGAAGATACTCTATAAGCACAGGCTTCCTACAGGCTGGAGCAGCAAGGAGGCTTCTCTGAATGTAAAGGAAGACCTTATCAAAAATGGTTTTTCTTTTGATGATTTCCGCTGTGTATCCACAGGCTACGGACGGGTAAGTGTTGATTATGCAAATAAGAATATTACGGAGATTACCTGTCACGCTAAAGGCGCAGAATATCTCTTTAACGAAAGGGAAGTTGCTATCATTGACATAGGAGGGCAGGATACGAAGATTATCGTGCTTGAGGACGGTCAGGTGAAGGACTTCATTATGAATGACAAATGTTCTGCCGGTACGGGAAGATTCTTAGAGGTAATGGCAAATGCAATGGGATATGACCCTGCCTCCCTTTGCGAGCTTGCAAGAAAGGGAAAGGGAGTTAAGATAAGCTCCATGTGCACGGTATTTGCTGAGTCTGAGGTCATTGGGCTTGCCGGTGCAGGTACTCCTAAGGAGGACATAGCCTTCGGCATAGTCGAATCTATCACTGAAAAGGTGGTGTCACAGTGCAGAAATGTACCTGAGGACTTCAAGGTCTTTCTGACAGGAGGGCTTTGTGGCTGTCCTTATATCTTAGAATCTCTATCAAATAAGCTTGGTAGAAAGGTAGAAACTCACGAGGCTGCAATGTACGCAGGTGCCATTGGCGCTGCTGTGTTTGCAGAGAAAATGAAATAAAAAACTTGTAAAAAAAGGCTGTCACACTAGAGATAAAATTTACTACATATTATGTAAACTTATCTTAATGTGGCAGCCTTGTATTTAGGATAAAACAATAAAGTCTTTACAAGTAAGCATCAAACAGTTATCTAAATTTCTTTAACTATATATTCAGTCAGTTTTTAGAAATCACACGAATGAAATCAGTACAACATGTTCTATACTCTAAAAACCTTATCTCTTATAGGGAAAAGGGCTGTAAGCACAATCAAACCAAGTATTCCACAGGAAATCACCTCGCCTGCGCCTACAGTAAGCATAAGGAAAGGTATGCCATCCGGTACATGATAAGCATAGGCAAGTACGAAAGGCACTATTATCGTATTTGCTATGATTGGAGGAAGCGGGGAAAGGAATTTGAGGAAGTTTTTCCCGGTCTTCTTAAAGAGAATTCCTATGTACCAGGTTCCGACTGCTCCTATGAAGGTAGCAAGGGTTCCGAAGATGATGTCAAAGATATCGCTACCTATGACGATGTTTGACACAAGACAGCCAATGGTCACACCCGGCACGCCTGCAAAGCTAAAGAAAGGGAGGATGGTGAGTACTTCTGAGAATCTTACCTGAATTGCTCCACTAGCAAGGTTAAGACTTGCAGCAAATATGGTAAGTACAGTGTAGAGAGCAGCTATTATAGCCGCCTGGGTGATAACGAGGGTACGTGACATACCCTGAACGCGCATTGCTTTTAATTCTTCCATTATTTTATTCTCCTTTAGTTTTTATATGAGTGGGAAGGTTATAACACTCGGCTTCTTAGTATAGTACAGGTAAAAATATTTTCAAGGGCAAAATTTTGACAAAAATATGTGGTATAATCATAGATTAGTAAATCTTAAGGATTAATAATTTTATTTTTAAATAGCTTGTGCTACAATGAACTGATAAGGAGGACTGAGATTTGGCTAAAAAAGTAAAAAAACAAAAAAGACAGAAAAACCCTGTTGAAAGAGCTATAGGAATAGTGATTAAGATTATCATAGCCCTCTTGCTTGCCATAGTTGTAATAGGCGGAGTTCTTATATATATGAAATATGGGAAGAAGCTCATTGCTATGGAGAGTGATGCTAAGAAGATAGTGTCAAAGAGTACTATGGAGACCTTTAGGCAAAATGAAACCAGTATAGTCTATGATGCAAACGGCAATATAATGTCCAAGCTAAAGGGCGAAAAAGACGTATATTACATAAAGTACAGTGACATCCCGCAGGTGGCTGTGGATGCCATAACCAGCATCGAGGATAAGAACTTTTTTAAGCATAAAGGCTATGACCTGAAAGCCATAATCAGGGCAGGCCTTGCTTATATCAAGAATAAGGGTGTAATCACCCAGGGCGGAAGCACCATTACCCAGCAGCTTGCAAGAAATATTTTCCTATCCTTTGAAGAGAGCTGGCAGAGAAAGGCAAGGGAGGTCTTCATTGCTATAGAGCTTGAAAAGAAGTATACAAAGAAAGAAATAATGGAGTTCTACCTAAACAACATATACTTTGCAAACGGATACTATGGAATACAGTCTGCGGCTCTTGGCTACTTTGGAAAGGGAGTGAATTCTCTGTCTCTTTCGCAGATTACCTTCCTCTTAAGCATTCCTAACAGTCCGACAAGGTATAACCCTTATGAAAATATCGAGGGAACGCTTGCAAGAAGGGACCGCATTCTTGACCAAATGGTACTTGATGGCAAGATTAGCGAGGCAGAGGCTTCTAAGGCTAAGTCTGAGGAAATTAAGTTAAAGGCGCCTAAAGTAGAAAAGAGCAGCTACGCCCTTACCTTTGCGCTTGACAGAGCGGTTAAGGCACTAATGAAGTCTGAAGGCTTTAATTTCAGATACTCATTTAATTCAGATGAAGATAGAAAAGCTTATAATGAGAACTACAGTGAAGTATATTCAAGCTGCCAGACAAGGCTGTATTCTGGAGGCTACAGGATATATACCTCCATTGACCCTGAGAAGCAAAAGCTCCTTCAGGATACAGTTGATAATGGACTTAGCGTCTCAAGTGAAAAGAGTAAGTCAGGCATCTACAGCTTACAGGGAGCAGCAGTAACCATAGATAACAGCAGTGGAAGAGTAGTTGCTATAGTTGGCGGAAGAAGCCAGAAACTAAAGGGAAGTACTCTAAACAGGGCATATCAGAGCTTTAGACAGCCGGGAAGTACAATCAAGCCTCTCATTGTATATACCCCTGCATTTGAACAAGGCTATACACCGGAAAGCATGGTAAAGGATGAGAAGATAGAGGGAGGCCCTGTAAATGCAGACGGAGTTTTTAGTGGCAATATGACTATCCTCGATGCGCTTGCCAAGTCTAAGAACACAGTTGCCTGGAAGCTCTTTACAGAGATTTCCCCTGCTATAGGTATAGGGAAGCTCCTTGATATGGGATTTTCTGCCATATCCGACACTGATTACTATCCATCAGCTGCACTTGGAGGCTTCACCAAGGGTGTGAATGCCGTAGAAATGGCATCTGCCTACGCAGCCATTGAAAATGGAGGAGAGTTCAGGGAGCCAACCTGCATAATGAAAATGACTGATTCTTCAGGCAATGATATAGTTGCTGACGGTTTCTATCAAAAGGGAACAAGCAAGTACATTTATGATGAAAATGCCTGCAAGATGATGATAACCTGTATGGAAGCAGTTATGACCAAGGGAACAGGTGTAGGTGGAAAGCTTGCCACCATGCCTTGTGCAGGTAAGACAGGAACGACTAACGATAGTAAGGACTTGTGGTTCGTTGGCTTTACCAAGTACTACACCACCAGTGTATGGGTGGGCTATGACATACCAAGAAGCCTTGCGGGACTAAGCTATACTGCTACACCTCTTGGCATATGGAAAACCTATATGGATAGCATTAATAATGGACTTCCTTTGGCAAAGCTTGACGACTATAAGATAACTGTAGCTCCTACAAAAGAAGATAACAAGGAGACAGAAGAAGAGACTAAAGAAGAGCAGGAAGAGGAAGAAAAGGCTAAGGAAGAGGAAGAAAAGAAGCTTGAGGAAGAGAAAAAGGCCGAAGAAGAGAAGAAAAATACTAATACAGATACCAAGAAACAGGATGAAACTACTATAGATGAAGGGGAAAATCCTGAAGAAGGAACGGTAAACGAAGATAATCCTTCAAATGAGGACTCCGACAACACGGGCAGTGCTGAAGATAATAATACCGACAACGGACAGACAGAAGGTGCAACAGAGAACTCGGATGGTACGGCAGAAACACCATAACCACTTCTTGACTAAGGAGGTTTCGTAGCTTATAATGGTAAGTGTGTTTGGTACTGTGTAGACACATTTTACAGTAAAATCAGGTTTGAAAGAGGTAAAACTATGGCAGAACAGAAAATAACAAAGGATATGATAATAGCTGATATTCTTAAGGTAGATGAGAACCTTATTCCGGTACTTCTAAACGCAGGTATGCACTGTGTAGGATGCCCATCATCTCTGGGAGAGACACTAGAGGAAGCTGCAGAGGTTCACGGAATCGATGCTGATGAGCTTTGTGAGCTTCTTAATGAGTTTGTAGCTTAATGTGATTTATCTAAAAAGAACTGTAACGATATCCGCTACAGTTCTTTTTTTGCTAATCAACGATATTTAATAAAGAGTTTTGGACAGTACTACGGTCTAGACCCTGATACAGCCTATGGCTTCTAATCTAATTAATAGCCGCAAGTATGGTAACGGCATCTGAGCCGATTATCTTCTCACAATGCTCATTTATTACAGAGGTAGTTGCATAATTGCTTCTGCCCTGAGTAGAGAACTCAGACGCAATATTGCATATCTTCCCAAAGGTTTCCTTGTCTGAAAGATTCTTCTCAAGGATGAGAAAATACAGCTTGCTTTGATTGCTCTTAAACAGAGAGCTTTTACCAATAAATATATCCTTTATGTGGACACAGAGCTCAGTAACAGCATCAAGTGTATTGAATACAAAGATTTTGGCATTTCCGTCTTTTTTTGGGACCTTCTCACCGAGGCCCCTATCAGAAGCTTTAGTCTTCTTATCATTAAGCCCCGAAAACTTTAGCATATCGGTAAGGGGTACAAACTCATTTTCCTCTACCTCATCCAGAATATCAGGAGAGAATCTTGAGAACCTGGTATCGAGGTCATCCGCAGTCTGATTCTTAGTGATGAAGATGACGAGATTTCCTTTGGAAGTAGGGATAGCTTCTATAACCAGCGCACCATCTTCACTTTCAAAGCCAAACTCAGTAAGAGCCTGATCAACAAGTTCATTATATAATTCCTTGGTCTTTGGAGAACCGTAAGAGAGCTCATTTAGAGCAAGTCCCCTTATACTAAGGTCCTCAGGCGCCAAGGTTATCTTAAGCTGATTTTCATTAAGTTTTTCTATTTTCATAAACTGACCTTTCTGTCTATTGATTGTTAGGACTTTCTAAAAGATTAGTATAGGATAAAAGAGAAATATTGTCAATCTTTAGTGGTGGCTTACTTTTTTTCCCCTGACTTTCAGCCACCACTCAAAGCTTTGGTAATTATGCCGAAAAAACCTTCGAAATTTTGGTGAAAATGCCGTTGAAATCTTCGGAGAAAACAGGTACAATAGGGGTACATTAATGTTAGTTTTGGAAATTTCCTAAAGTGAAAGGAGCTGATATGGATTAACCTATGGTTAGGTAAATACCATATTCTCTCTATTCTGGATTCCCTAAATCCTAATCCGCACGTGTTCCTTGCTTCACATGTGAAGCTTAAAGAATATCGTGTAATCAAAAAAATATCAAAAACCAATCCATTTTTTAATCAGCTAAAGACGGAGGCTAAGTTTCTGTCTAGGTATAGTTCTGACTTTATGCCTAAGCTATATGATGTTGAGGAAGATGGCGAAAACCTGTATCTGGTTGAAGAGTACGTTGAAGGAGTTGGTCTTGCATCAGAAGAATTCTTGCAAAACTGTCTTGATGAGAAGGAACTTTCATATATAGTAAAAGGACTTTTAGACTTTCTGCAATTTATTAACTCTTTGGAAGAATCTGTGCTTTACATCGATTGGAAACCCGGCAATATAATTCTTACAAAAAACGGACTTAAGGTAGTAGATTTCGGTTCAGTAATTTATACAGAAGGAAATGATGGTTTTACGCCTCTTGCAACAAGTGGCTTTGCAGCTCCCGAGCTCATAAAAGGGGGCGTCTTAGGAAGGGCAACGGACATCTATGGTTTTGGGTCTTTAGTAAGATACTTGGCAGAAAAGAACAGACAGAAAAACAGTCTGTTTAAAAAGAGTATCAGAGACAAATTACTTAGGTTATCAAGCCTTTGTCTAAAAGAAAGCCCTGATGAACGCCCTGATATAAAGGATGTTGAAAAGCTTGTAAAAAAAATCTGTAAAGAAGCACCACTTGCCTCGCAAAAGAATCAGCAAAGGGGCATAATTAGGGATACTGCCTCGAAGATGATAGCTGTTTGTGGAGCAGAGAGTGGAGTTGGCACCACTCATATTGCCCTGCTTACGGCAAAGGAGTTGGCTGCAAAGGGAAGAAAGGTTGCATTCCTGTCTTTAATTAGGGATGAAGACGGTGATGAGACTAATCTTAACTGCCTGACAGACTTAAAAAACATCAGGATTTTTAACTCAGTGGCGGAGGAAGATGTGGCTTATATTCTAAAAAAAGGCTTTGACAACATTGTCATTGACTTTGGAAGAGTAGATGAGTTTTCTCTATTGTTCTACAGCTGTGATGAAAAAATAATCGTCATACAAAACAACCTTATTAAGGGAAGCAAGTCGGTGGCGTTCTTAACCTCACATAGAGAGGATATTGGAGAAAAGGATTGGCTTATAATTGATAATTTATCGGATGAGGCAAGTCTTAAAGAGACAAAGAAGTTTCTTAACGGGCTTAAGATAAAGCCCGGATGCAAGGGAATAGGAAGAGAGAGGATATAATAAGAGGAGGATTTATGTTTATTAGTAAGGAAGAAGCAAAACTATTATCTGATGATGATTTTGAAAGAGTTGGCAGAAGAAAGAAGCTGGTGGTATTTATATTTATATTGCTTGTGGCCATAGTAACTGCAATATCGGCATTTATGCTGTTAAACAGGCCATCAGATAAGAACATTAATGTAGAACAGGCAGAGGTTAATATTTTACCTGAGAAAGAAACGGTGGACGAGACCGTGGTTTCAGAGAGTGAAATGGAACTAAAAGAAGCTGCTCATAACGAAATGTCTGAGACAGGAAATGAGCTTGCTTTGCCTGTAGGCAGGAAAACGGAGTTGGGAGAAAATGAGTTTATATGTGAATACTCAGATATCCTGTTGCCTGAACTCCTAAAGGTAGGAGATTATGCGGATGTCAGACTGTCTTTGGCTGACGGACGCAATTATACTGTAGTATCTGAAAAAAAGATAATGGACTTTAACAAGTCTAAGGAAAAGTCTTTGGTTTATCTGGCACTTTGCGAAGAAGAAATAATAATCCTTGAAAGTGCACTTTCCGATATCAAATTATTTGAGGGAGCGAAGCTATACCTCACTATAGGAAAGCAGTCTGACAGACACAAGGTTAATTATCCTGTAAATAAAAGAGCCGCAAAGCTGCTAAGCCCAAAGAAGATAACAAACAATCTATCAGGCTACACGTATGATATGCACATTGACAAATCACTTGAAAGTGAAAGAGAGAGGCGGGAAAGGACGCTTGCCGGTAAAGACGAAGAATGGAAAGAAGCTGCTGCTTACTGGAATAAAAAGGAGTAGTTACATCACAAGGTTTGCTTATTGAATGACTCCGGACTTTCTTACCTGGAGAGTCCGGTGTTTTTATTGTGTGTACAAAAATAAATGACAAATCTCTATAGTAGTGGTATCATAATTAGGAAACTTATTTTTTGGAGGTACCAATGATTAAAAAATTAAATCCTATTATGATTATTATTCCGGTAGTTGTAATAGCAATTATATCTGCTGTTATCCTTGTATTAGGGAAAAAGCTTGATTTTAGCGGCTCAAACAATACAGAAGTATCACTAACAGATTACTATAAGCTCCCTGAGGGCGAGGCAAGGCTTGTAGTTGACCTCATTAAGTCAGATGAAAATGCCGTCATAAAGGGTGGAAAGACCTATCTGCCTTATTCTGCGGCAGAAAAGATGATGCCAAGGATATTTTATGATGCCTTAGATGACGTGGCAGTATATACGACTGCTACTGAAAAATACGTCTACACGGCAGGAGAAAAAGAATATCAGGTAAACGGTAAAGATGAGACAGAAGAAGTGCCAAGCTTTATAGAAGACGGTGGTAATCTCTATGTTGCTCTGAATTTTATAGAAAAGTGGCACGAGATGAAGGCGGAGGTCTATGAAAATCCGGGAAGAGTAGTCATCTTTGATGAAAATAACGCTGAATATGAGTACGTAGGTGTAAAAAGTGACACCGCACTTAGAGAAGCAGGGGACAAAAAAGAGCCTATCCTAAAGGAATTAAAAGAGGGAGAAAAGGTATATCTTCTTGAAGGCACAGGGAATGACTATACCAGAGTGTTTACCGAGGATGGCGTGACAGGATATATTAAGACCTCTGATCTTGATACAGATAATATCGAACACAAAAAGTACAGCTTTGACAGAGAAAAAGAAGACACAGGCTATACGAGCATAACAAGAGATGAACCTATAGTTCTTGGCTGGCATCAGGTTACAAACACTGCAGCAAACTCGAGTTTAGGGACTGCTCTTGCCAAGGCGGAGGGCCTCAATGTAATATCTCCTACCTGGTTTGGGGTGGCAGACTCTGAAGGCGAGGTTACAAGCCTTGCATCTAAGGACTATGTGACAAAGCTTAAGGCTATAAATGTGGATGTATGGCCTTTAATCAGTGACTTTAACAAGGATGTTGACTACAATAGGCTGTTTATGAGTACTACCACAAGAGGGAATTTGATTAAAAATATCATATATTTTATTGAAGAATATAACATGGATGGCATAAACATTGACTTTGAGCATATCAAGTCCTCGTATGCAGCAGGATATATAGAGTTCCTAAGAGAGCTATCCATAGAGATGAGAAGCAGGAAAAAGGTGCTTTCTGTAGACAACTATATTCCGCTTGAATTCAATGCTTTTTATAACATCAAAGAGCAGGGAATTGTCTCGGACTATCTATGTGTAATGGCGTATGATGAGCATTATTCGGGCTCTCCCAAGGCGGGCTCTGTATCTAGCCTTAGCTGGGTGAAAAACAGCATAGAAAATACCGTAAGGAGTGCACCTATGAAGAAGCTAATAGTAGGTCTCCCATTTTACACGAGGCTTTGGAGAGAGGCACATACAGGAAAACTCACCAGTAGGGCTTTGTCTATGGATGGCGGACTAAACCTGGTAAACAGCAACAAGGCTAAGAAAGAATGGGACAAGGAAAAAGGACAGTACTATGCCGAGTGGAAGGATGGGAAGGACAGGATGAGAATCTGGCTTGAAGAAGAGAAGTCGCTTGAGGCAAAACTGAAACTGGTTGAAAAGGATAAGGTAGCAGGAATTGCATTCTGGAAGCTTGGGCTTGAAAGAAAAGAGGCATGGAACAGCGTCACAGACTGGCTTAGATAACTATTATTCAAACAAATGAGCAAATTACTGGTATATTTACAAGGGCCACAAATAAATTTAGTTATGATAATTGATTATAATTCTCAATTTTACTTGACGAATTAATCCCCTTAGGTTACAATATACAACCGATAGTACAAATCATTATCATGTAACGGAAGGGGTTTTTATGAGCGGGAAAAACAAAATTTCCATGCTGTTGTCTGTAGTATTGCTTGCACTTAGCCTTGTGCTTGCATTTGGAGTGAAATATGTATTTCATTCCTGTCCGATAAGCACGGAAAAAGGAGCAATGATTATGCCTTGCCACTGGGCAGGAGAGGCAGTGTTTGCTACAGGAATTACGCTTGCAGTAATGTCACTGTTGTTATTCTTAGTTAAAAATGCAGGAGAAAGGGCAGCTGTATCCGCGGCTATGATACCTGTTACGGTTATGGCGATGCTTTTTCCTCAGGTCATAATAAGAATCTGCATTATGCCTAATATGATGTGTAGAACAACAATGCGTCCTGCAGTTATCGGAGTTTGCGTAGCTTTACTTGCAGTAGAGTTAGTAAACATATTGATTAGCAAAAAGGAAGCTAAGAGTGAAAAATAAGAGGTAAAAATGTCAGTGTTTAATAGTATTTCATATAAAAACATAGCAAGAAGACCGGGCAGGACGATTATATTAGTCTTGCTTTCTGCCTTGTTATGTTTTTCGGTTACAGGAGGTTCGCTTGCAATCACAGGACTTAAGGAAGGGCTTATGTCACTTAGGTCAAGGCTTGGAGCAGATGTTATGGTGGTTCCGTATGCAGCTACAACCAAGACAAACTTCTCCAATATGATACTACAGGGCAATCCCGGATATTTCTATATGGATAGAAGTATCCTAGATAAGATTAAGGATATGGATGGCATAAAGGAGATATCAGAGCAGTATTTCCTTGCGTCTGCGAAGGCCGGATGCTGCTCGGCAAAGCTTCAGATTATAGGATTTGATCCGGTGACTGACTTTACCATCAAGCCTTGGGTTAAAGAGTCTTATGACGGCAAGCTTGGTAAATTTGAAATGCTTGTAGGTAACGATCTCAACGCATTTGCAGGAGATACCCTTACCTTCTATGGAAAGGTTTGTACTGTAAAGGGCAAGCTTAAAAAAACAGGTACTTATCTTGATACCGCAGTATATCTTAGCATAGATTCAGTGAAGGCACTGCTTAAATCAGCAGAGGAAACCGGGATGGTTACCAATAATAACGGGGATCCTGACAAGCTTACCTCCTGCATCCTTATTAATGTAGCAGATGGCTATACTCCTCTTGATGTAATGAGTGAGATAAATATAAAGACCAGAGGTGTAGAGGCTATACAGACACAGGATATGATATCAGGGGTTGCAGGACAGCTTGAATCCGCTTCAAGGATAATAAGCGTTCTTATCATAGCAATCTGGCTCCTTGCTATACTTATTCTAATACTTGCCTTTACCATGATAGCGAATGAGAGAAAGAAGGAGTTTGCTATCCTTAGAGTCCTTGGTTCTTCAAGGAAAATGGTCGCAGGCATCATCCTTAAAGAAGCCCTTATGGTAAACTTCATTGGAAGTGTAGCAGGTGCGTTTGCTGCGATAGTGGCGGTTTTACTGGTAGGAGAGGTAAGCCTTACTACCTTTGACCTTCCGTTTTTACTTCCCGGGGCAGATAAGGTAGCACTGCTTGCTCTTATAACCGTAGCTGCTTCGGTGGCTGCAGGCTGCCTGGCATCATCCTTAAG
Organism: Catonella massiliensis; assembly: GCF_016651435.1. NCBI lineage: Bacteria > Bacillati > Bacillota > Clostridia > Lachnospirales > Lachnospiraceae > Catonella > Catonella massiliensis. The sequence continues at coordinate 461,817 of NZ_JAEPRJ010000001.1, forward strand.
TGCGCTTAAGACATCTAAAATAGACACAGCACTTATCCTAAGGGAGGGTAACTGATGAAGCTTACGGCAAATAAAATAAGTAAATGGTTTCTAAGAGAGAGGGGCGGCTCTAACAAGTTCTTTGCCTTAGGTGAAAATGACTTTAGTCTTAATGAAGGAGAACTCGTGGTACTCTACGGGCAGTCAGGAAGCGGCAAGAGTACACTCTTAAATATCCTTACAGGTCTTCTTACGCCAAGTACAGGAACGGTGGTGGTAGGAGATACTGACCTTCACAAGCTTGACGATGTAAGCCTGTCAAAGTTTAGGAATAAACACTTTGGGATAGTACTTCAGGGGCAGTCCGCCATCAATACACTTACAGTACTTGAAAATGTACTGCTTCCTTACAATCTGTATGGAAATGGCGCAAAAGATAAGGAAGAGCTAAGGAAGGCACAAGAAAGAGCAAAAGCACTGCTTAAAGAAACCGGGATAGAGGAACTTGCCTCAGTTATGCCTACTGAGCTTTCAGGAGGAGAACTAAGAAGGATGGCTATATCCAGGGCTCTTATCAATGAACCTGAATTCATCCTTGCTGATGAGCCTACATCCGACCTTGATGATGAAAACACTGAGACGGTGCTTAAGATATTTAAGAGGCTTGCAGAAAGTGGTAAATCAGTCCTGGTCATTACCCACGATAAGGATGTGTTTAAGTATGCTGATAAAATATTTGAAATGAAATTGGGAATCATACTTGACAAAGATAAAATTTTGGGATAAGTTATATGTGGTTAGTGAGACCTAATTGTTGTAAAGGTTGCGGTTAAGGGATGGTTAAGCACCTCTATGACAAAAGGGTCAAAAGAAAAGAAGGAAGGCGGAGCTAATGTATAACAGTAAGAGAAGAATGTTGCTTGCAAGAGTTTTCGTGGTCTTGTTTGTATTTTTAGCAGGCTTTGGTTTTACCTCCATAGCAAAGGCTGATGATGCATACTATGCTACCTGGAAAGAATATAAGGCAAGCGGTGCACCTTCAAACTCCTGGAATGATGTAGCAAATGCTATGGACAAGGTGTTTGAACATGCAAAAGAGGTTTATAAGTCAGGAGACTCTAAAGGAGCCTATGATACTATAAACCATGGCTACTATGGTTACTATGAGACAACAGGATTTGAGAGGCTTACCTTAGGTAAGATATCAGGTTCAAGAAAGTCTGAGATAGAGCTTCAGTTTGCAGCCTGCAAGGCTATGACTAAAAATGGCGGCTCCGTTGATGAATTCAACAAAGAAGTAGATAAGCTTCAGTCGATGATTCATAACGATGCAAACATTCTTGATGGCAAGCAGCCTGCTTCATCCGCAAAGGGAAACGCAAAAGCAGGAAGTGCCGATACAGCTACCATAAGACAGGTGGTTGAAGAAGTGCTTGCAGAGCAGTCAGGTGGCGGCAGAAGTGCTGCTACAGCTACATTTATAGCCTGCTTCTCTATTATCCTTAGAGAGGGATTTGAGGCAATACTTATAGTTGGTGCTATCATAGCCTACCTTGCCAAGTCTTCGGGTGGTGACGCAGAAAGAAGAAAGAAGCTTGTTAGGCCTGTGTATGTGGGTTCTTTAGTTGGTATAGGCGCAAGCTTTGTACTAGCCTGGCTCTTAGAGGCACTTACACTGGCAAACAGTGCTTCACAGGAAATCATCGAAGGCGTTACAGCCCTTACAGCGGTGGCAGTACTATACTATGTAAGTAACTGGATGCTATCTAAGTCAGAAAGCGATGCCTGGACAAACTACATAAAGAGCAAGACAGAGAGCAGTGCCAAGACCGGAAGCACAATGGCACTTGCCTTTACAGCCTTCCTCGCTGTATTTAGAGAAGGTGCTGAGGTTGTTCTTTTCTTCCAGCCTATGCTTAAGGATGAAAATATAGGCATGGTTTGGGCGGGACTTATAGTTGGCTTTATAGCCCTCATCTTTGTATACTACGCAATACACGCATTCAGTCTGAGAATACCTTTAAGGCCATTCTTTACTGCAACCAGTATACTGATGTTTATAATGTCAATATCCTTCCTTGGTGCAGGTATAAAAGAGCTCATCGAGGGTGATGTGATAGTAATGACTTCACCTGACTGGCTTGCAAGCATCATACCTTCAACCGAGATTTTAGATGTACTTGGCATATATCCTATCCTTGAGACACTGATTCCTCAGATTATTCTTCTTGTGATTACAATAATTGTATACCTCCACTGGAGAAAGAAAAATCTTGCAATCCGAAGAGAGGCTGACAAAAAGCGTGCTGAAGAGGCGGCTAAGAAGGAAGCCCTTGCTAAGGAAGAGGAAGAAAAGAAGCTTAGAGAAATCATCAAGAGCGTGGTTAAGGAAGTGTTACAGGAGAACGCTGCAAGTAAGGCATAAAAATTGCCTAAAAGATGGTATAAATGAGTACTATTGCTTGACTCTTACGTAGATAGCCACAACGTGAGAGGTAAACTAGTTGATAAATGAGGGCGTACGCTTTCGTTATCATATATATTAATTTTTCTTTATAGGAGGAGAACATGAAAAAGAAATTATTATCACTTGCTATTGCAGGTACATTTGTAGTAACAGCTATAACAGGCTGTGGTCAGAAGACTACAACAAGTTCTACAACAAGTAAGGCTACAAGCACAGCTAGCACAGCAAGTAAGACATCTAGCGCTGCTACAAGCACTACCAGTACAGCAAGCAAGACATCTAGTACAGCTTCAAGCAAGACATCAAGTGTTGTTGCAGATAAGGGTTCAGCAAGCACTACTGCACCTGGAGATGCAGCAGGATTTACTGAGATTCCTATCTTTGAAGATGAGAAGGTAGGCTTCCTCAACGTATCTGCAGTATATTTCCAGCCTGTTCCTATGGCTCCGGGTCAGGAGAAGATAGACAAGGAGAATGAGGTTCACCTTGAGGCAGATATCTCAGCTCTTGAGAATAAGCTTGGATTTGGTACAGGTGACTGGGTTCCATATCTTACTATTGATTATTTAATATCTGATAAGGACGGTAAAGAGGTAGCTAAGGGAACCTTCATGCCTATGAGTGCTTCTGATGGTCCTCACTACGGTGCTAATATTAAGATGGGTGAGTCAGGCTCCTACAAGCTTAAATTCACTATCCACAGCCCTGCTGAAAAAGGCTACTTAATCCATAGTGACGCTGAGACAGGCCCGGGAGCAGTTCTTGAAGACTACTTTAAGGATGGCAATCTTACAGTTGAGAAAGACTGGGATTACGTAAAGCAGAGCTGGTAATTAAAAACTAATATTATTAAGCTTACAATTTGCTGCATTGGGGGTAACAGCCCAGTGCAGCTGTTGTGATGTATAATACAAGTATCAAAAGCATAAAAATTCGATGTAAGCTTTTTACAAGAGAGTTTTTTTGTAGTAAATACTAACTTCACATATTCTACATCTGTATATAGGACAACACGAGAGTATTGTGTTTTGCTATATACAGATGGCGGATGAAGTTTGGATTATAGATAAGGAGAAAGAAGTGCTTAAATATTTTGTATTGTCTACTGAACAATTACTTCCAATGATGCTGCTTACCGGGCTGTTACTTGCAGGCGTTAAGTTTGTGGGCGGAGATATCTATAAGAGGTTTCAATGGGCAGCGGTTGTTATCGGTCTTATCAGTGCTGTAGTAATGACTGTATTTAAAACAACCACCAACAAAGTTGATACAGCTATGTGGAATGTGAGGATATATGCACTAAACTTGGCAGCCCTGATTCTTTTTGTGCTTATAAGTCTCATTATAAGGAAACAGACTAAGATAAGAGGCATACTTCAGTCAGTTATGCTCTCGCTTATGGCTGTAGCTATGCTTTTGTACTTCCTGCCGCCATTTTTAGAAAATCCACACACGATATTATTCGCTGAGCAGAGTGTGCTCTCGGCCACTTTCCTCTACAGCATAGTAGGGATGTGTTTCGGCCTTATCCTTAGCTTTGTTGCGGGACTTGCTGTATATAAGGGAAATGTAAGGCTTAGTCCAAAGCTTGGCTTTGCAGTTATGTTTATAGCCATACTTATCAATATGGCAAATGAGCTGGGCGATACCTTGGGTGTATTTCTGGCAAAGAGGGTAATAAAGACCAATCATACCATATTTACAATTGCAGTATTTACTTCAAACAATAAGATTATGTTCACATTTGCCATTGTTTTGGCTTGTTTAGCTGTTCCTGCGGTACTCTTTGTTAAGAGCCGCCACGTAAATGAGCCTTATGAGAACAATGCTGAGCATAGAAAAATCAAGGCAAAATGGAAAAATATCAAGCGTTGGAGCTTTACAGCAGTGGTGTGTGCAGTATTTTCATTTGTAACACTTACCGCGCTTAGGGTGTATGCAAATCAGGAAATAGAGATATCTCCTGTAGAAGATGCAAAGGTAACTAAAGACAGCGTTATAGTTACATTTGATCAGGTCTCAGACGGACATCTTCATAGATTTGGCTACACCACAGATAAAGGTAAGACAGTTAGATTCATAGTAATCAAAAAGCCTAACTCAAGTGCCTACGGTATTGGTCTTGATGCCTGTGATATCTGTGGTGAGACAGGATACTATGAGAGAGAAGGGCAGGTAGTCTGCAACCTCTGTAACGTAGTTATGAACATCAATACAATCGGCTTTAAGGGTGGATGTAACCCTATAGTTATAGATTATAAGATTCAGGACGGCAATATAATAGTGCCTATAGCTGAGCTTGTGAAACACGAGGATATTTTTAAGTAAGGGAGATAAATATGTTTTTTAGAATGGTAAAAGGGACTCTTATCCGCCAATGGAAAAAAATGATTCTTATTGCCTTTACTATAGGCCTTGGAGCGTCCCTTGCTACAGCCATGCTATGTGTGGTATTGGATGTAGGCGATAAGGTAAACAAAGAGCTTAAGACCTTCGGTGCCAACATTACAGTTATGCCTAAGAGGCAGAGCGTGGTAAGTGACCTTTATGACTTAAAAGGCGGTAAATCAGGCGGAGCTTACCTAAAAGAAGATGAATTAGGTAAGATTAAGACTATATTCTGGGCATTCAACATAGTTGACTACACTCCTTTTATAAATAGCAGTGCAAAGCTTCCTGATGGCTCTGATGTGCTAGTGGTGGGAAGCTGGTTTAACCACCATATGGAGTTACCTACAGGTGAGAAGCTTGATGCCGGTCTAGCCAGCCTTAGAAGCTGGTGGGAGATAAAAGACGGAAAATGGATAGATGAGCAGACCAATTCCGATGAAAATGCCTGCATGATAGGTGATAATCTGGCTGAGAAGCTTAAGCTAAGGTCAGGTGACAAGATAAAGGTAAAAGGAAGTAAGGAAGAGAGAGAGTTAGACATAGTAGGAGTATTTTCATCAGGAGGAGATGAAGATGACCGTATATTTACAGGACTTAAGGCAGCTCAGGCACTTGATGGGCTTGAAGGAAAGGTTGACACCATTGAAGTAAGTGCCCTTACTACTCCTGATAATGAGCTTGCAGTTAAGGCTGCCAAGGATCCTCAGTCTCTAACCGTAGCCCAATATGAAATCTGGTACTGTACAGCCTATGTAAGCTCTATCTGCTACCAGATACAGGAGGTTATCACAGACTCAGTAGCTACCCCTGTAAGACAGGTAGCTGACTCCGAGGGTGCCATCCTTGACAAGACTCAGCTTTTGATGCTCCTTATAACCATATTAAGCCTCATCGGCTCTGCCCTTGGTATATGTAACCTTGTTACCGCCTCAGTTATGGAAAGAAGCAGTGAGATAGGACTTATGAAGGCAATAGGCGCTCATAACTCTGCTATTACAGGGCTTGTATTAACAGAGATTATCATCACTGCCATTATAGGCGGAACTGTTGGCTTTGCCTGCGGTATAGGCTTTGCACAGATTATCGGTAAGACCGTATTTGGCTCACTTATCACACTAAGGCCTATGGTTATACCTATAGTTGGAGTGCTTGTGGTTATAGTAACTCTTATCGGAAGCATACCTGCCATAAGAATGCTTCTTAAACTTGAGCCTGAGGCAGTGTTACACGGGAGATAATGATGAAAAATAGAAAAATGTTTTTAAGAATGATTACAGCCTCACTTATGAGGCGTAAGTCCAGAATGATTATAGCGCTCTTAGCTATAGCCATAGGAGCAGCCATCCTATCGGGGCTTGTAACCATTTACTATGATGTACCCCGTCAGATGGGGGCAGAGTTTAGAAACTACGGTGCCAATATGGTACTTACACCTACGGACAGGAGATTTACACAGAGCGATTTAAAAAAGGCTACAGACGTTATAAAATCAAACGAACTTGTAGGTGCCACACCTTTCCGCTACGAGACGGTAAGAATGCACGAGCAGCCTATACTTGCTGCGGGAACCATAATGGATGACGTAAAGAAAACCAGTCCTTATTGGCTCGTAGATGGCAACTGGCCTAAGCAAAGTGGAGAACTCTTGCTTGGCAAGAATATATCAGACAGTCTTGAGCTAAAGGTAGGAGATAGCGTTACAGTCAGCTTCACTCCTGAAAATGTAGCCAAAGATCAACAGGACAATACCCTTGACTTCAAGGTAACAGGCATACTAAACACAGGTGGAAGAGAAGAGGACTATGTATATATGTCTATGGAGGACCTTGAGACCCTTGCAGGGGCAAAAGGCAACATTGATTTAGCTGAGGTAAGTATATCGACCTCAGGTGAAGGTCTTAACAAGTACGTTGCTGAGATAAACAAGAAGGTGGATACAGTGAGTGCAAGCCTGGTTAAGAGGGTTACAGCTTCTGAAACCACAGTACTCTCAAAGCTCCAGGCTCTTGTATTTCTTGTTACAGCTATAGTTCTTGCACTAACGATGATATGTGTTGCAACAACTATGACAGCTGTAGTTACTGAGAGAAGGAAAGAGATAGGACTTAGAAAGGCAATAGGTGCATCGGATTCAAGCATAATCAAAGAATTTATGGGAGAAGGCATACTGCTTGGAGGTCTTGGCGGAGTTGTAGGCTCAGTTATCGGTTTTGCCTTTGCACAGACCGTCAGTGTCAATGTATTTGGCAGTTCGATATCCTTTAGGCCATTGCTTGTGCCTATAACCATCATTGTATCTATAGCAGTTACAGGTATTGCCTGCCTCATACCTATAAGGACAACAACCAAGATAGATCCTGCTTTAGTGTTAAAAGGAGAATAAAAAATGAGCTTGTTAGAGTTGAAAGATGTATACAAAATATATGGTGACCTTCACGCCCTTGACAATGTTAACTTCAAGGTGGAAAAGGGCGAGTGGGTGTCTATAATGGGGCCTTCAGGCTCAGGTAAGAGTACTATGATGAATATAATAGGCTGTATGGATAAGCCTACCAAGGGTTCAGTCCTCTTAGACGGAGTAGATATAGCAAAGGAAAGTGCAAAGAACCTTACTAATATCCGTAGAGATAAGATAGGACTAATCTTCCAGCAGTTCCATCTTGTAAACTATCTTACAGCCCTTGAAAATGTTATGCTTGCACAGTATTATCACAGCATTACAGATGAAAAAGAGGCTATGGAAGCTCTTGACAGGGTGGGTCTTGCAGACAGGGCTAAGCACCTTCCAAGCCAGCTCTCAGGTGGAGAGCAGCAGAGAGTATGCGTAGCAAGAGCTCTTATCAACCAGCCGGAAATCATCCTTGCAGATGAGCCTACAGGTAACCTTGATGATGCCAACGAAGAGGTGGTAGTAGAACTCTTTAGGAAGCTCCACAGCGAAGGCACCACCCTCATTGTGGTTACTCACGACATTGAGGTAGCTGAGGTCGCTCAGAGGATGATAGTGCTTCGTAACGGCAAGATATCAAAGGAAAGTGTAAACAGTAACTTTACAGGACATATAAGGTTTCATGAGTAATTAAGCTTTTATGATACTAAATTTAGTTGGATAGCCTGAGCTGATAATGGCTAAGCAAGTCTGGACATTTATCAGCGAAGGCGTAACTTAGCGTGGAAATTATAAGGAGTAAAATGATGAAAAAGTATATGAGAATTGTGAGCTTTGCGTCTATAGTCGCTATGCTTACTGCCTGTGGCGGCAGTGTGAAGCTTGCTGATGGAAGCTACGAGGGAACCAGCTCAGTTTATACTAATCCTGATGGCTCAGATGCAGGAAATGGCTATGGCGTGGTTAAGATTACCGTAAAGGATAATGCAATTACCGAGTGCAGCTTTACGACCTACGAGCCTGACGGCACTGAGAAGGGTGCTGACTACGGTAAGAAGCAGGGAAGCGTAGCAAATAGAGATTTCTACAACAAGGCGCAGAAGGCTGTTAAGGCTTGCGATGAGTATGCAAAGCTCCTTGTTCAGAGCGGCAATCCTGATGATATTGATGCGATATCAGGTGCAACCATAAATCATGACCAGTTTGTTGAGGCAGCAAAGATAGCTCTTGACTCAGCAAAAGCAAAATAATGATGAGAATAATTAAAATATTAAAGCATCTTCTTATAGTGACAGGTGCGTTGTTTATATTGGTAGGAGTCCCTTTGATGATGACAGATTATTGGAGGGGGCTCCTATCTTCAGATGAGGCAGATGCGGTATCAAGCCCTTCGGTTGTCATAGATAAGCCCTCAGGCAACTACATAGTGCTAATAAACACCAGGCTTCATACGGATAAGGAGAAGTTAAACCAGTGGATAGATTTCTTTGATGGAAAAGAAACTGACATTATCTTTGAAGACATAGCCTGTACTGTGGCTGAGGGTGATACAATGGGGCTGGAAATGGCAGAGAGCTTCCGCTCAAAGCTTCCGGAAAATCAGATGAAGATAAAAAAAGAAGAAGCAGTTTTGGTTGTGTCAAGGGCAGAAGAAGGCAAATTTGACGTTCTACTGATGTCGAAAGAATTTGCAGACTCATATAAGCTCAAAGAAAAGAACAAGGCTTACATAGAGGATATAACTATAAGCGAGGAGAAGAAGTCCGGATGAGAAAGTGGAATACTATTATCAGCCTTATTTTAATAATACTGTTTTTGATTCATGCTGTGGCAGGCTCATTTCAGCTTATGAAGATAATACCCGGCGGTAATGTCTTGATGAAAACTCTCTCCTATATTTTAATGGCGTTTTTGATAGCCCATATAGTGATAGGAACCAAGCTTACCATAGATTCGCTCATTGCAGGTAAAAAGAGCGGAAAGTTTTACCTTAGGGAGAATGCGGTATTTTGGATAAGAAGGATAACAGGCTTTGCTATGATTCTCCTTATTGCCTGCCACATAATCCTATTCTCAAGTAAGAAAGATGTATTTAGGCTGAAAGAATTTAACGAAATTCAACTCATTTTTTCTATTCTTCTTGTTCTTACACTCGTGGTACATATACTATCCAATATAAGGCCTTTGCTCATTAGCTTCGGTATAGCGGGCTTTAGAGCCTATGTCAAAGACATACTGCTTGTGCTTGCGTTTATTCTTCTTATGTCAACAGTAGCTTTTGTGATTTATTTCCTTAGATGGAATGTAATGTGGAGGTACTAAAGTGGTAAATATAATAGGAGCCGGGCTTGCAGGGCTCTCTGCAGCAATTACCCTTGCTGAAAAAGGAATAAGCTGTAACCTCGTTTCTAACTATCCATCTGAGAGGGCTCAGTCGGTTATGGCAGAGGGTGGCATAAACGGAGCCTTAGATACTATGGGAGAGGGAGATAACGTAGAGAATCATTTTGCAGATACAATGAAGGCGGGAGGAGACATAGCTGATGAGGCCGCAGTTCGTGGACTAACGAATGCCGCTCCCGATATAATCAGGTATCTTGCAAGTCTAGGTGTGCCATTTAACCTAAAAGACAATCTTATACAGCTAAGAAACTTTGGAGGACAGAAGAAGAAAAGAACAGCCTATGCAAAAAGCAGTACAGGCAAGGTTCTTATGACTGCCCTGATAGATGAAGTAAGGAAGTATGAGGCCATAGGACTTATAAAAAGGTATAGCCATCACGAGTTCTTAGAGCTTAGGCTTGATAATGATGGAGGGGTCTGTAAGGGAGTAGAAATAAGGGATAATTACACTGGCAGGGTGTATTATCTAAGAGGAAGCGTAATCCTTGCAACTGGGGGGTTCGCAGGTATATTTAGGGGAGTTACCACAGGTACAACTGCCAACACTGGAGATGTGACTGCCAAGGTATTTTCCCAAGGGGTCAGGCTTAGCAATCTTGAGATGATACAGTATCATCCTACAACTATAGAAATAGCCGACAAGGTCTGTCTTGTGTCCGAGGCTGCGAGGGGAGAAGGCGGACGTCTTTTCGTTTATAAGGATAATGAAAAATACTACTTTATGGAGGAGAGGTATCCAGAGCTTAAGAACCTTATGCCAAGAGATGTGGTTTCAAGGGAAATGTATTTTGTAAGCAGGGAAAATAAAGGTGCTCAGGTCTATCTTGATATGACCGAACTTAAAGAGGAAGTCTGGGAGGAGAGACTGCCGGATCTAAGAGAAGAGATTATCCACTACCTAAGTATAGATCCTAAAAATGAGCCTATCCCTGTAAGGCCAGGCATCCACTACTTTATGGGTGGAATAGATGTAGACATAGACCACAAGACCAATATAGTAAACCTCTATGCGGCAGGAGAGGCCTGCTCGGCCTATCACGGGGCGAACAGACTTGGAGGCAATTCCCTTCTAGGTGCAATATACGGAGGAAGGAAGGCAGGTCAGAGTGTGATAAAAGACTCTAATTCTGCAGGTACAGTGGATGCAGACTATGACATTAAAGATATTACTACGGATGTAGAATATAAAGAGAGTGAATTTGAAAATGCAAGAGATAGCTTTATAATAGAGCTAAGAGATATTTTACTCTCTGCACTAGGGATAGTGAGAAATGAAGCACTGCTTAATGAGGGACTTACTGCAATCGCCAAGCTATCTAACAGGCAGTTAAATGAAAGGGAAAAAGACAGGCTTAGCCTTGCAAAGGCACTCATACTAAGTGCGCTGTACAGGAAAGAAAGCAGGGGAGCAAACTATAGGGAAGACTACCCCGATAGAAGTGATGAGTATAAGGGCTTAACTAAGGCTCATATAAGCGGGGAAAATATAAACATAGAATTATGGAGAACCAATGGAAGTAATAATTGAGATTAAAAGGCAGGAGGATGTAAAAAGCAGTGCCTATTTTCAAAGCATCAGGCTTACTCCTGAAAAAGAAAATCTGACGGTGGCAAGCCTGCTTCGTGAGATAAATGCTAATCCTGACATAAGAGATATAGAGGGAGAGCCCGTGCCCTACATAAGCTGGGAGTGCAGCTGTCTCCAGAAAAAATGCGGAGCCTGTGCTATTCTTGTAAATGGAAGGCCAAGGCTTGCCTGTGATACATTTATAAGGGATTATATGAAGAAGGACAGGCTTACACTTGCCCCACTTAGTAAGTTCCCTATTATAAAAGATTTGATTGTTGACAGAAGTATATTGTATAATAACCTGCGTGACATCAAGAACTATCTTGAAGAAGAAGTAAGGCTTACTGACAAGAACACGGATACAGCTTATGAGGCTTCAAGATGTCTGATGTGTGGCTGCTGCCTGGAAGTATGTCCGAATTTTTATGTAGGAGGAGACTTCTATGGCGCAGCGTCCTTTGTGCCAGCTACAAGGTTAATAACTGCCGCAGGTAGAGGTGGGACAGAGGAACTTAAGAGAGAGTATAGGGAACATATTTATAAGGGCTGTGGCAAGTCCCTTGCCTGTAAGGATATATGTCCTGCAGGGATAGATATGGATAAGATGCTAAGCAAGTCAAATGAAGTGGCAGTGTGGAAGAGTCTGTTCAAACGTTGATATGACTGTCAATAAAATTTTATGCAGTGTGTATACCAGATGCTGATTTAAAATGAAAAAAAGAGGTAGTGAACAAGTGTGAATTGTTTTGGGGGAGGCATTATGAATAGTATAGTCTGTTTAGATATGGAAGGGGTGTTGATTCCTGAGATATGGATAGAATTTGCTCATGAAACAGGGATAAAAGAGCTTAGGCTTACCACTAAGGATGAGCCTGATTATGATAAGCTTATGAAAATGCGTATCAGACTCTTAAAGGAGCATAACTACGGCATCAAAGCAATCCAAAAGGTGATAGATAAGGTCGAGCCCTACGAGGGAGCAAAGGAGTTCTTAGACGAGCTTAGAAGCTTCACACAGGTGATAATACTAAGTGACACCTATAGGGAGTTTGGACTTCCTGTGATGAAAAAGTTAGGTTATCCGACTCTTTTTTGCCATGAACTTGAGATAGCTGACAACGGTGAGATAACAGACTACAAGCTTAGAAAGAACGGAACTAAGCTTGAGACTGTAAGAGCCTTACAGAGTATAGGCTTTGATACTATAGCTGCAGGAGACAGCTACAACGACCTGGGTATGATAAGAGCGAGTAAAGCAGGGTTTTTATTTAGAAGCCCTGAGAAGATTAAGAATGAAAACAAGGACGTAAAGACCCTAGAGACCTATGAGGAATTACTTAACGAGATTAAGAATGCTATAAGTGAAGCAAAGTAACTTAAATATAGATAATAAATTAAACTAACTGGTTACATTTTGCAATAAAACCAACAAAATATAATTATGTTGAAATAAATCTTCGTTAACTACTTGACAAATCTAATTGTATGCAATATAATCATACGTAAATCAATAGCTTATGTTTACATTATTCAACTTCCTTAAAGAGAGGGCCGGAGGAATATTGGGTAACAATATCAAATGGAATTTTACAAAGTTTTTGATTGATAAAAACGGCAATGTAGTCAAGCGTTTTGCTCCAATAACCAAGCCTGAGTCAATTGAAGACTACATAACAAAACTTTTGTAGTTATTAGAAAAGAGGAATTATGAGCAGATATGACATTGCGATAATAGGAACGGGTCCCGGAGGACTTGAAGCCGCTATTACGGCAAAACTTAGGAATAAAGACATTATACTCTTTGGAACTAAAGAGCTAAGTCCCAAGATAACAAAGGCAGTCGAGATAAGAAATTACCTGGGCTTGCCAAGTATTTCAGGTGATGGGCTTGCCAAGGCATATACTGACCACCTAGAGGCTATGGACATAAAGATAAATGAAGCAAGAATTAGTGCAGTATATGCGATGGGAGATTATTTTGCTCTTCAGGCATCAGGAGAGATGTATGAAGCAAAGACAATTATTATCTCCACAGGAGTTGTAGCCGGTAGGCCTTTCCCCGGCGAGGATGAGAACCTTGGAAGTGGAGTAAGCTACTGTGCTACCTGCGATGCTGCTCTGTACAAGGGGAAAGAAGCAGTAGTCATAGGTTACTCTAAAAGTAAAGAGGAAGATGCACTTTTCCTAGCTGAAAATGCTGACAAGGTGACTTATGTAGCACTATACAAGGATGTTTCAGAGCTTGCGGATAATATAGAGGTTATTACGGGCAATGTTCCAAAAGAAATAATAAGAGAAGGCGACAAGATGACCCTTGTAACCAACAAGGATAGGTTTACCGCAGATGGAATATTCATATTAAGAGATGTTCTATCAGCAGAAAAGCTGGTTCCGGGACTCCTTATGGAGGATGGTCATATTGCAGTAGGAAGGGATATGAGTACCAACATTGAAGGGGTTTTTGCCTGTGGTGACGTGACAGGCAAGCCTTATCAGTATATAAAGGCTGCGGGTGAAGGAAATGTAGCTGCGTTGTCTGCGATTTCCTACCTGACGGTAAAGAGATAAATTATAGTTAGTAACTCTTGTAGTTATGATAAATTTGGTGTTATCACCGGGAAAGAGGATATTATGGTAAAGAAGATTAATGAAGCAGAATTTGCAGAGGTTAGTAAGAGTAAGTATGCAGTTGTAGATTTTAATGCTACCTGGTGTGGACCTTGCAAGATGTTAGGCCCTGTACTTGAAGAGGTATCAGAAGAACTCGCCGGTAAGGCTGATTTTTTCGCAGTTGACGTAGATGAAAACCAGAGGCTTGCAATCAAGAACAAGATTCAGAGTATACCTGCAATTGTAGTATTTAAGGATGGAGAGCCTGTTGACAGACAGATTGGTTTTGTACCAAAGCCACAGTTAGTTGAATTTATAAATAAAAACATAGGTTAATCATAAAGGGTGAAATGATGCAAAAAGAAGACAAGTATAAAATGTTGAGGCTTTCAAGCCAGCTTTGTTTCCCTCTTTATGCTTGCGCTAAGGAGATAGTTAAAAAATATAAGCCTTTTCTTGATGAACTAGACCTCACATACACACAGTATATCACTATGATGGTAATGTGGGAAAATGAGAAAGTAAATGTAAAAGAACTCGGGGAGATTCTATACTTAGATTCGGGAACTCTTACACCTGTTCTTAAGAAGCTTGAACAAAAGAAGTTTATTGACAGAAGCAGGGATAAGGATGATGAGAGAGTGCTTAATGTAACTCTTACAGACCTTGGAAGAGAGCTTAAAGACAAAGCTATTGACGTGCCAAAGAAGATGGGCGCCTGTCTTAGGCTTACGGATGAAGAGATGACAACTCTTCACGGGATGCTTGATAAGATGCTGAAAGAGTTTTAATTTTGCATTTAGCTGATACTTCTCTTTAATTAAATGATATGAGTGTCATTTAACTGGGGAGAAAGAACTTAGATAGATGGCTTCGCATAATAAGGGCTGAACAGCTTATGTGTTCAACCCTTTTTTGCGTTTAAAATATATGAGTAATCTTAGGTATATACACCTAGTCTTCTTTTTCGTTCAAAAACTTCTTAATTGCGGCAAAACTTTCTTTGCTTATAACATGCTCGATTCTACAGGCATCTTCCAGTGCTGTCTCTTTATCGACACCAAGGCTTGTAAGCCAGGAAGAAAAAAACTTATGCCTTTCATATATCATATCAGCTACCTCTTTTCCAAGCGGAGTAAGTTTGATGTAGCCATTTTCATCGACAGTTATATGCCCTGTGGTTCTCAGATTCTTCATCGCCACGCTTACACTTGATTTCTTAAAGCCCATTTCATTGGAAACATCTACAGAACGCACATTTCCAATTCTTTCGGTAAGCATAAGTATTGTCTCCAAATAATCCTCAGCAGATTCATGTATTTTCATTAACGCCACCTCCAAGCTTTATTTGTCTTCAGTATAGCAAAGATTGCAAGGGTACGCAAGGGTGAGTAAAATGAAAATAATAATAATTATCAAAATCTATTGACAAATCATTAAAAGTTTATTATCATCATATTAAGTTAGAACTAACTAACTTAATAAAATTCGGAGAGGCGATATGAGTTTTGATATTGTTGACATCATAAAGGAGATGGATGTGCATTCGATTCCGCTTCAGCTGGCACTTCAGTGTGCTCCTGTTATTTCAGGGATTAAAATATCCAATTTACTCACAATACCGGCGAAAAGCCTCAGGGAGTTGTCGGTGGTTCTAAAGAAAACCGAGCTCTCCTTTAGAATTTTATATCCCGGCAGGGAAAGGCTTGTAATACTTATTTTCAGAGAGGCAAAGCTTAGGGAGTATCTGGCAAGAGAAGAGGTTATGGCATTCATTTACAAGCGTGGCTATGAAACCTCCGACATAAGTAAAATCTTTCCCGTGTTTGTCAAACGCTATATGAGATATATGGAGCTAAAGCAGGATTTTCCGCACGAACTGGGACTCTTCCTTGGCTATCCTATCGAGGATGTGGAGGGCTTCATAAAAGAGAACGGTAAGAACTATCTCTACAGCGGATACTGGAAGGTATATAAGGATACAGAGCTTAAGATAAGGCTCTTTAAGGATTACGAGAGGGTTCAGACAGAGATAGTGAGACTGTTATATGAGGGACTTGATATAATGGACATTATCACAAATTACAGCAACATAGATCACAGTAAAGAAGAGTATTCTAAACGTGTGATTTGTGCATAGAAAACAGTGTATACACACAGAAAGAGGTCATTATTATGAGCAAGATTAGCGTAGTGTACTGGTCACAGACAGGAAATACCCAGACAATGGCAGAGGCTGTTGCAGAGGGCATCAAGGTAGCAGGAGCTGAGGCAGAGTTACTTGAGGTTGGAGCTGCTTCTGTAGACGCACTTAAGGGAGAAAAGGCATTTGCACTTGGATGTCCTGCAATGGGAGCTGAGGTACTTGAAGAGAGCGAGATGGAGCCTTTTGTAGCAGAGCTTGAGCCACACGTATCAGGCAAGGTTATTGCACTTTTTGGCTCTTATGACTGGGGCGATGGCGAATGGATGCGTGACTGGGTAGACAGGATGAAGGCAGCAGGTGCTACAGTTATTGGAGATGAAGGCGTTATCTGCAATCTTGAGCCTGACGCTGAAGGTCTTGAGAAATGCAAAGAGCTTGGAAAGAAGCTTGCACAGGCTTAAAACTGGATAATATAAGGGGTGCATTATGAGTGTGGTTATAGTCGGCGGTCACGACCGTATGGTTTGTATGTACAAGAAAATATGTAAGGAACATAAATGTAAAGCAAAAATATTTACACAGATGTCTGCTAACCTCAGTGGACAGATAGGTTCACCTGACTTGTTGATACTGTTTACAAACACTGTATCACACAAAATGGTGCGCACAGCCCTTGCCGAAGCTGAAAAATGCAAGGCCAATATTGTAAGAAGCCATACAAGCAGCAGCACTGCATTAAATGAGATTCTTGACAATATGATGCCTGCTATGGCATAACCTTGACGTGAAATTTATCTGTTTTAATGATAATGGAAGCTAATATCCTACAATAATGAAAGTCAGTCTTTATTAGAGCCATTTTATTGCAAAAATTTCTCAAAAACTGCAAAAAATAATTGAAATCGGTTTTGCCTATTGTTATAATCAGTACGTAATTGATGTGAAACAGGTATAACTCAAAGCCGATTGCTTATTATGAAGTTTAGAAGGCAGTTTGACATCTTAGAATATCTTATTATTTTATTAAAAGGAGGTCCTGAGATGTGGGATAAGATTAATTGGAAAAAAGTTGGAATATTTTTTGGAGGCTTTGCATTTGGAACAGTAGGCCTTAAGGCTCTGTTTAGCAAGGATGCTAAGAAATGCTACACACACGTAACTGCTGCGGCTCTTAGAGTTAAGGATTATACGCTTAAGCGTACCGAGACACTCAAAGAGAACTGCGAGGATATCTATGAGGATGCTAAGGATATTAACGAGGATAGAAAGGCAGCAGAAGAAGCTGTGTTTGAAGATACTTCCAAAAGTTACAAAGAAGTAGAAAGTACTGAAGAATAATATTCTTAGCCTGCAGGGAGTAAAGGCTTAGCCACACTCCCCGCGGGCTCTTTCTTTTCTTAGTGAAGTCAATCGTATAAGACTGTGTGGGTGTTAAAAGATGATAAATCCCTTTCGGGTATGCTAACAATGGATTTTTTCTTTTGACAACTGCATCATCAGATAATTAGAGGTAGGATAATGAAGTTTAAGATTATGTCAGAATCAAACGGCAGGCTTAGGATACAGCTGTTACAAAGATATATGAGCTATGAACAGGCCGACACTTTGTTTTACTATGTGAGGCATCTGCCTGGAGTTACATTTGCAAAGGTATCCGATAGAACCTGCACGCTTACAATCAAATTTATTGGAGACAAATGGGATATAGTAGATGCCATACAGAAGTTTGACTATGAGAGGTTTGCTGCTCCGGAAGAATTTATAGCCAATTCCAGCAGGCGCCTTAATGCTGCCTATCAGGACAAGCTATTTATAGCTATCGCAAAAAGGCTGGTTACAGTGACTGTTACTCCTATACCGGTAAGGGTTGCGCTTACCATAGCAAAGTCACTTAAGTACATAAAAGCCGGTATAAAGAGCCTTGTGAGCGGGAAGATAGAGGTTGCTTTGCTTGACGGTGTGGCTGTAGGAGTATCGGTGCTAAGAAGAGACTTTAATACTGCCAGCTCTGTTATGTTCTTGCTTGGAGTAGGAGAGCTCCTTGAGGAGTGGACTGAGAAGAAGACCACAGCAGACCTTGCAGGCATACTTTCGTTAAATATAAGCAAGGTATGGCTTAAAAAGGATGGTACAGAGCTTCTTGTTGATTACAATACGGTAAAAGAAGATGATGAGGTAGTAGTGCACCTAAGCGGCGTTATTCCTTTTGACGGAGTAGTTGTAAGTGGTGAAGCTATGGTCAATCAGGCTTCGATGACGGGCGAGAGTGAGCCTGTAAAGAAGGAAGAGGAAAGCACTGTATTCGCAGGTACTGTTATCGAGGAGGGCGAGCTTACCTTTAGGGTAAAGAGAACAGGAGGTAACTCCAAGTTTGAGAAAATAGTAAGGATGATAGAAGAGACCGAAAAGCTAAAGTCCGGTGCAGAAAGCTCTGCTCTTAAGCTTGCAGATAGGCTTGTGCCTTATACTTTAGCCGGTACGGGACTTGTATATCTCTTAACCCGCAATGTAACCAAGGCACTTTCCGTGCTTATGGTGGACTTCTCCTGTGCGCTAAAGCTTGCCATGCCTGTATCAGTGCTGTCTGCCATAAGGGAGGCTTCTGAAAATGGTATTACAGTAAAGGGAGGCAAGTTCTTAGAGGCAGTTGCGGCTGCAGATACCATAGTTTTTGACAAAACAGGTACACTTACCAAGGCGGAGCCGGTGGTTACTTCTGTTATCTCCTTTGAAGACAGGGGAGAGGATGAGCTGCTTAGAATAGCAGCCTGTCTTGAGGAGCATTTCCCTCATTCCATGGCAAATGCAGTTGTAGAGGCTGCAAGGAAGAAGGGGCTTAAGCACAAGGAGATGCATTCTAAGGTTAACTATATAGTTGCCCACGGAATCAGCAGCAGTATAGGTGAGAAAAAGGTAGTCATAGGAAGCTATCATTTTGTATTTGAAGATGAGGGAGTTGTAGTTCCTGCAGGACTTGAAGAGAAATTTGACAATATTCCTGAGGACTCATCCCACCTTTATATGGCAATTGATGGACAGCTCTCGGCGGTTATATGTATCTCGGATCCTGTAAGAGAAGAAGCAAGGGAAGTACTTAAGAAGCTAAAGGAGCTTGGCATCAGGAAGGTTGTGATGATGACAGGTGATAATGAGCGTACAGCAAAGGCTGTTGCAGATAAAATCGGAGTAGACAGGTATTATGCCGAGGTTCTGCCTGAGGATAAGGCAAGATTTGTGGAGAAAGAAAAAGAAAAGGGAAGAAAGGTCATCATGGTAGGTGATGGCATCAATGATTCTCCTGCGCTCTCTGCGGCTGACTGCGGTATTGCTATCAGCGGTGGGGCAGAACTGGCCAGGGAAATAGCGGATATTACCATAGTTGCTGACAATCTAAACGAGCTCGTAAAGCTTAAAACTCTTTCCAACCTTCTTATGAAGAGGATAAACAGCAACTACAGGAAGATAGTAGGTATCAACGGAGGTCTTATAGGTCTTGGTGTACTTGGAGTAGTTAAACCTGCTACATCGGCTCTTGTGCACAATCTCTCAACTCTTGCCATAGGTCTTTCGTCTACCACCAATCTGATGGAGTAGCTATGATAATAAAAGCAAAAGAAAAAGACCTGGCAAAGCTTGATATGATTTATGAAGCCGCAAGGCAGTATATGAGAGAGAGTGGCAATCCTGACCAGTGGGGTATGGACTATCCCGGTGAAGATATTTTGCTAAACGACATAGCAAACGGTGTGCTCTACACAGATGAAAGCTTTAACTTTGCCTTCGTGCTTATGGGTAAAGAAGAAGCCTATAAGGGGATATATGAGGGTAGTTGGTTAAATGACAAACCATACCTCACCCTGCACAGGGTTGCAGGCAACGGAAAGGTTAAGGGAGTATTCTCTAAGGTATTTGAATACAGCCTTATGAAGATGAAGGAAGCGGGACTTTCAAATATCAGGATAGATACCCACGAAAAAAACCTTACCATGCAGAAGGCTCTTACCAGGCAAGGTTTTGTAAGATGTGGACTTGTTAGGCTTAGAGAGGGCGAGAGGATAGCCTATCAGTATGTGGCTAAATAAACGGAAAGCTATCAAGCAGGGCTTTGATGTCACAGGCTTTTGCCTCTACAAAGCCCTGTATCATTTCTTTTTTGCCACCGCCCTTGGCTCCAAAGCTTTCTTTAAGTCTTTCTCCAATTAAAGTAGAATTAAGGCTGTTGCTGCCTATAAGGTAGGAATAGCCTTTTTTGTCGTCTCCAACCAATATACCACAGTAATTATCCCTTCTCTCTATGAGGTAGTTAAGAGCCTCCCTCTGGCTCTTTGCATCTACTTCATCGGTAAAGATAAGAGCCCCGGCAGAATCGGATAGATGGTCGATTTCATTTATCAGTTTAGCTTTATTAGCTTCTCGTAGTTTTATCTTAAGCTCATCTCTTTCGTTCTTTATGGCAGCTACGTTGTTTACCACTTCACTTAGTTCTGAGGAAAGCAGGGTTCTTAGCTCATTCATATCTGCCTGCAGGGAGCTAAAATACTTAAGAGCCCTGAAGCCACAGAGGATGGACAGCCTGGTTCCTCCCTTATACTTTATGGAGGAGATTACCTTAAGCAGGCCTATTTCACCTGTTTTAGCGACATGAGGACAACAGCAGGCACAGGTATCTACTCCGGCTATTTCCACTATCCTTACGTCACCTGAAAGCTCCCCCTTACATCTATAATCAATATTTTCAAGCTCAGTATCACTAGGGAAAGAGCAGATTACATCTACATTATCTGCTATGACTTTATTGACGATGGCTTCGATTTCGTATGCCTCATCAGGGGTAAGATAGCCGTTATAGTCCATGGTTACGCTATTGTCTGAGAGATGGAAGCCTACGTTGTCATAGCCGTATTTTTCGTGGACTATTCCTGAAAATATATGCTCTCCGCTATGCTGCTGCATATTTGAAAAACGTTGTTCCCAGTCAATCCTTCCTTTTATTTCAGCATTCACAAGTCTTTTGGTATCAAGCGGTGAAGAAGAATGTATATAGTGAGTGATGGTTCCCTCTTTGTCTATCTGCACATTTTCTACAATAGTAGTAATATCTCTCAACATAATCTCTCCTTTATCTGAGGACTGTCCTCCTGCCTCAGGAAAGAAGAGAGTTTGATTAAGTATTACTTTATAAGTGTTTTCTTTAGTATCACAGGCATCTATGCTTATAATATCTGCCTCAAAGTCAGTTTTATATGGGTGAGAGTAATATAGCTCGAAAGTTGACATAGTTTCTCCTTATTTTGATAATAATATAGATTAAGCAGGGCAATTGTGCAAAGGCCGTGAAGAGCAGGTAAAGGATTTGAACTGTAATGTATCTACAGTTGCTAAAAGCAATTATAATGGTATAATGGCTAAAAAGCCAGTATATTTTGGAGGGAAAATGTTTGAAGAATTAAAAATAAATGGTAAAGAGATATTAAGATATTGTGAAACCAATCCGAAATATATCTTGATACAATTCATTGATGGAAATGATGAGGGGGGACTTGAAGAGGAGATAAAACTCATTAAGGCCTTTACCGATAAACCCTTTGCTTTCGTGGGAATTAGGACAAAACGATGGAATGATGAACTATCCCCCTGGAAGGCAGAGCCTGTGTTTGGCAGGCAGGGTTTTGGTGGAGAAGCGAATAAGAACCTGGATTATCTTAGGGATAATGTAGGCGGTATCAAGAAAACTTGCAGTCTTGATGTAGGCCAACCTGTTATTCTTGGCGGTTATTCACTTGCAGGGCTGTTTGCGCTATGGGCAGGCTATGAAAGCTCCATATTTAGCGGGATAGCGGCAGCTTCTCCTTCGGTGTGGTTTAAGGGCTGGAGAGAATACATCCGTGGGAAAGGGATGAAGTCTTCGGCAGTTTATCTAAGCCTTGGTCTTAAAGAATCAAGAACTTCAAATAAAAGGCTGTCTGAGGTTGAAAATTGTATCAAAATGCAGTATAATGAGTTTTCAGAGAAAAACCACATAAAGCATATTTTGGAATGGAATGAAGGAAATCACTTTGTGGAGG
The DNA here is from genome assembly GCF_016651435.1 of Catonella massiliensis. NCBI lineage: Bacteria > Bacillati > Bacillota > Clostridia > Lachnospirales > Lachnospiraceae > Catonella > Catonella massiliensis. The sequence goes on from NZ_JAEPRJ010000001.1 coordinate 483,837, forward strand.
TTCCGCTTCGTATGGCTCGTGGTTTTAGCTGGGTTTTGAATAATATTTAAAACATGGTTGCTAAAATCAGCAATTCCTAGTAAAATATACAGTGAGTTGTTGGAATAGTCTTCTGAATTCAAATCTTTAAAATAATGCGTGAAAGGGAGTATAATAATGGCTAAGAAAGTGTTGGTAGTAGATGATGCGGCTTTCATGAGAATGATGCTTAAGGACATCCTATCTAAGAACGGATATGAGGTTGTAGGTGAGGGTGTTAACGGTAATGATGGATTTGAAAAGTATAAAGAGTTAAAGCCAGACATCGTTACTCTTGATATTACAATGCCTGAATGTGATGGATTACAGTGCTTGAAGAAGATTAAGGAGTTCGATGCCGCTGCTAATGTAGTCATGTGTTCAGCTATGGGACAGCAGGCTATGGTTATCGAATCTATCCAGAGTGGAGCAAAGGACTTCATCGTTAAACCTTTCCAGCAGGACAGAGTATTGGAGTCACTTGCAAAGATTAAATAAGACTTATCAATCTATATGATTTTAAATACACAAATAAAATAAACTAAGACTGTTTTCTGAAAATGAGAATGGTCTTAGTTTGTTGTCTTAACGGGGATAAATTGCCTAAAAATAAAAAGCAGATGACGGGAATCGAACCCGCCTCTCAACCTTGGGAAGGTCGCATTCTACCGATGAACTACATCTGCTTAACTACAACACAATTATACTCCCACTCATTTAGTATGTAAAGCTAAAATTAAAAAGAAAAGTCATAATATATGATTTTTTACTATGAAGTGATTATAAAGGAAGTGAAATGAAAAACTACATTGTAAGCTTTGCCCCTATGGAGGGGATTACAGGGAGGATATTTAGAAGGGTATTTGATAAGCACTTTAAGGGTGTAACTGACTATTACACCCCGTTTATTACGCCCAAGGAAAAGAGGGGGATTGATAAAAAAGATATAAAAGAGCTTCTTCCCGCGCACAATGAAGGAATAAAGATAGTACCCCAGATACTTACAAGCAGTAAAGATGCCTTCAACCTGACTGCTTTTAAGCTTATGGAAATGGGCTATAAGGAGATAAACCTTAACCTTGGCTGTCCTTCCGGAACTGTGGTAAATAAGGGGAGAGGCTCAGGTGCCTTGAAGAATCTTGATAGTCTTAAGGAGCTATTAACAGGTATCTTTAACGAGGCAGAACATACAGGACTTAAAATATCCATAAAGACAAGAATCGGCTATGAGGAAGCTTCTGAGTTCCATAATATCATTTCGCTTTATAGGCAGTTTCCGATTGAAAAGCTAATCATTCATCCAAGAACCAGGACAGAGTTTTACCGGGGCAGAGTACATAAAGAGTGCTTTAAGCAGGCAGTAGACGAATACTCCAAAGCAGGCGAAGCAGGTAAACTCTGCTTTAATGGAGAGCTTAAAGGTGTAGATGATGTACTTGCTATAGAAAAGGAATTCCCGGATATAGAACATATTATGATAGGGAGGGGACTATTAAGATACCCATTTTTGCTGGAAGATATGGCAGGAGTGGTGGTCACAGACAGGCAAGGCAGGATAAGAAACTTCCTTGAAGAACTCCTTGGAACCTACCTTGAGGAATTTAATGGTGGGGCTGCGGCAGTACTTAAGCTAAAAGAGCTCTGGTTTTACCTGCAGGATAGCTTTGAAGGAAGTGAGGGCTATGTGAAAGATATAAGAAAAGCTAAGGGAGTGGCTGAATATAAGGCTGCGGTAAATGTGCTTTTGTTTAACTCTAAGGTAGTGTAGAAGATTGTAAGAGGCAAAGGTGTGTAGTCCTTTATCATAGATGCCCGCAGCATTGTATTTCTATATAAGCTTGTTTACAAAGTATTTGCCATCGCTCACTAATTGTGATAACCTTATAAAAACGTGGTATTACAAGTTTAGATATAGGAGGCATACTATGGCAAAGATAGCGATGAAAACTCCGCTTGTGGAAATGGACGGAGATGAGATGACCAGAGTCATATGGCAGATAATAAAGGATGAGCTTATCCATCCTTTTATAGAGCTTAAGTCAGAATACTATGATTTGGGCCTTAAGTACCGCAATGAGACCGACGATAAGGTGACCGCGGAGTCTGCAAAGGCTACCCTAAAATACGGGGTTGCAGTTAAATGTGCAACCATTACACCTAATGCCGCAAGAGTAAAGGAATATAACCTTAAAGAGATGTGGAAGAGTCCAAACGGTACTATCAGGGCCATGCTTGATGGAACAGTATTTAGAACTCCTATTCTTGTAAAGGGAATTGAGCCTTATGTGCGCACCTGGAAATCTCCTATTACCATAGCCAGACACGCTTACGGAGATGTGTATAAAAATGCTGAAATCAAGGTGAATTGTCCCGGTAAGGCTGAACTGGTATTTACAGCTGAGGATGGAAGCGTGACAAAGGAACTTATACACGAGTTTAAGTCACCCGGTGTCATCCAGGGTATGCACAACCTGAACTCTTCCATAGAGAGCTTTGCAAGAGCCTGCTTTGAGTACGCTCTTGAACTTAAGGTTGATTTGTGGTTTTCTACAAAGGACACCATATCAAAGAAGTATGACCATACCTTCAAGGACATATTTGCAGAAATCTACGAAAAAGACTATAAGGTAAAATTTAAGAACAAGGGAATCACTTATTTTTATACCCTGATAGATGATGCTGTGGCAAGGGTAATAAGGAGTGATGGAGGCTTCCTTTGGGCTTGCAAGAACTATGACGGAGATGTTATGAGCGATATGCTTGCTACTGCCTTTGGCTCTCTTTCTATGATGACTTCCGTACTGGTATCTCCTAAGGGGGTATGGGAGTATGAGGCTGCCCATGGAACGGTTCAGAGGCATTATTACAAGTACCTTGAAGGTGAGCCTACCTCGACCAACTCCATAGCTACTATATTTGCCTGGAGTGGAGCTCTTAGAAAAAGAGGAGAGCTTGACGGCCTAAGTGACCTTGCAGCCTTTGCAGGCAAGCTTGAAAAGGCAGTTATAGACACAGTAGAAAGCGGCATTATGACAAAGGACTTAACTGAGATAACTACTCTTAAAGAAGTAAAGACAGCAGGCACCGAGGATTTCATAAAGGCTGTAAGAGAAAGACTAGAAAAGAGCCTGTAAGAATTCTATAAGGAATCTATTAGGCCTCTGTAACACATAAATAAAGCATATACAAGACATAATAAGCCATGATAAAGGCTCGGGAATAACGCCTATATGCAGCCTACTAGAAGTATAAAAAAGAACTCCCACTAATAAACCTGTATGATTTATTAGTGGGAGTTCCTGGTACTTATATATATTTATGTATAGGAGTAATGAAAAAGCAAAATTACAAAAGTTTCTTAACGTAAGAATCCATATCCTCACTTGTTACAGTTGGAGAGAATCTCTCTACTACGTTTCCTTCCCTGTCAACTAAGAACTTGGTGAAGTTCCAGTTGATTTCTGCTCCAGGAAATACCTGTCCGAGGCTTGCAAGCTTCTCAAGAAGTCCTGCTGAAGCGGAGTTGGTAACCTCCTCAGGCTTCTGCTCCTTAAGATACTTAAAGAGAGGGTCTGCATTAGGTCCGTTTACCTCAAGCTTCTCAAAGTTCTCAAAGGTAACACCGTAGTTTACCATACAGAACTTAACAGTTTCTTTTCCGTCCTCAGGATTTTGATCAAGGAACTGTCCGCAAGGGAAGCCGATGATTTCAAATCCGTCCTTGTTGTACTTCTGATATAACTTCTCAAGATCCTCAAGCTGTGGAGTAAGACCACATCCTGTTGCTATATTTACTATGAGAAGCACCTTTCCTTTATACTCTGAGAGTGAAGTAGTACCGCCCTCAACGTTCTTTACGCTAAAATCATATACACTCATTTTGTCCTCCTTCTTGCCATTTGGCAAAACTAAACTTGATAGGATGATGATAACATTTTTAGAGGATTAATTCTACATGTAAAATAACTAAAATTGTGTGCAATTTAATTGAATGCTTTGTTTATTTTTAAATACACATAATCTGTGGTAGACTGTAGATAGTACAGACAGCCGATATATTTGTTAATATGTGTAAGCAGCCACTTTTGAAAGGATTGCATAATATAATTAAACAGCTGTTTATATGATTAGGCTTGCTAAACTCCTAAAATGCCCCTATAATGTTATTAGGTAGTTTTGTGCCCTAAGAGATAACAGTATTTTTAGGTATTGCGGGAAATAACATCAGCAATTCTTTATCAGTGATACTATATAATATGACTTAAGGATGGTGGATTATGAGCGAAGATATAATAAAAGAACTTGAAATGTTAAAAAAACTGATAAGCTTAAGTATGGAAAGCAGAAATGAAGAGGCGGTCTTGGAATATATGCACTCTCTTTTTGCCTGCGACTTTATATTTTTTAATTACATAAATAACACGAGAGTAATAATGGGTGAGGAGAAAAATGTAGACCTCTCAAACTGTTATGAGTATCAGATTAGCTTAAATGCAGAAGTGCTTGGTAAGTTTTCTATGAACATATTAGAGAAGGACATCACAGATACGCAAAAGAAAGCACTTGTATACGTGGGTGATTTGTATATTCTTATGCATAAGGAGAAATTCTCCGAGGATAGGGTGGATAAGGACCTGAAGCAGGAACTGGTGCTTGATATATGTACCGGCAATATCAAGTCCCGCGAAGAGTTCAATATCAGATGTAAATTAAACGGCTGGGATATGAAGGACAATGTGGTGGTGGTTATCTTTGACCTTGACGAATACAAGAAGAAAACTGTTGACCTAAAGGAGTCAAGTGGGAAAATCGAAGTAGTCAAGGAAAAGATGTTTAGGGACCTCAGAAATAATTTTCTGAACGTGGGCATGACATTCTACTATTATCAAAACAGCGACAGCATTATATTTATATTTGAATTTGACAATAATTATCTGCATAACAAAGATAGCGTATTTAAGCGTGTTATGGAGGATTCTAAAGAAAATTACGGATTTACTTATACAATTGGTATAGGAAGGACTATAAATAATATCTTCGATACGCCGATATCTTATACAGAGGCAAGAGAAGCAGTAAAAATTGGCCGTAGTATGCTTGGACTTGGAATGATACACGAATACAAGGATTTGGAGTTGTTCTCGCTTCTTAATAACGCTGTAAATAAGGATATATTGGCGGGTGAGCTTATGCGCCCTATCCGAAAACTTATAGAGTATGACAGAGAAAATGAGACAGAGTATTATATCTTCCTTAAGGAGCTTATCAATGCAAACTGGAGTCTTACGAGGGCTTCAGAAAACAACTACATCCATTATAACACTGCAAAATACAGACTTAAAAAGACAGAAGAGATTATGGAGCTTCAGACTGACGGTGCCAACGCCAGATTTAAGTTAGAGCTTGCCCTTAGGCTGTATGAATTAAAAAATATGGTATAAGCAGGTAGTTCTGCTTTTGTGGAGATAATAATGGGAAAATATAAGAAAGTCGGGAAAAAGACTGACAAAGGCTGGAATGTAAGTACAATCAGCACGAAGGTTGTTGTTGCAGGAATTCTTATTTCAATTATTATTGTATTTTTCGTTAGTTTTATAGTATCGGGCACTATCAGAAATCTTGAAGAAAAGCTCATAGGAAGCCGACTTGAAGCTGATATGAACTATGTAAAGGATTTGATTTCAAATCATGATGATACTGCAAGATGGAATGTAAAAGGAGATACCATTTACTTCGGAGATACTGAAATCGGTGATGGAACAAGAGAAAAAGCCAACCTGGAGCCTTTCTTAGAGCATTACTCAAAGACAGGAATACTTTCGTATGTCTTCCTTAAGGTAAGGGATGACGACCCGAGGCTGTTCGCTGCAAGGAAACAAAAGCTTCCATACGAACCGGCGCATTATTTTAGAGTTGCAGGTAGTACCCTTGGTGAAGATGGTGTTTCTATTCTAGGTACATTTATAACAAAAAATGTTGCTGAAGGACTTGACAGATCCGGTGAGTATAAAGGTGAGGCAAATGTTGCAGGTAGTGCGATATACTGCCTTTACAGAGTACTTAAGGATAGTGACGATAAGGTCATAGGTGCAATGGTTGTCGGACGTAATGTAGATGATATGAACAGGGAAGTTGGTAAGGCTGTTGTGAAGGTAGCTTTATTTACACTTTTTGTCATTGCCATCATCATTGGTATCATTTTCATCGTCATTTATCAATTCTTAAATACAATAAAGAGCATAGCCTATTATCTAAAGCAGCTTGAGGTAGGGATAATACCTGACAACAGGCTTGAGATAAAGTCGTTTGCAGAGATGAACCTTGTAGCTGAGAGTATCAACAACCTCGTGAGGTATATGAGGGAAAACAGTGACTTACAGAGAAAATCAGAAATGGATGCCCTTACAGAGCTTCCAAACAGGATGTCATACGACCAATACTCGGAAGACCTTGAGAAATATCTTCGTGCCAATCCAAGATCTCTTGGTGTTGAAATACTCGATATAGATTATTTTAAACAGTTTAACGACAACTACGGACACCAAATGGGAGATGAGTGCATACGTATGATTGCAGGAGTTCTGCTAAAACTCACCCAGGAGCATCCTAAGGTGTATGCAGCCAGGTACGGAGGGGATGAGTTCGTTATCATCTACCCTGGCTCATTGCACAGTGAAATAGAGACCATGGTGAAAGAATTAAAGAAGAATGTGCAGAAGATGGCTATGGAGCACAAGCATTCAAAAGCTTCAGATGTCGTTACAATTACACAGGGAGTTTGCTTTGATATATTTTCACCTTATGCTTCTATCTCGGATTTCCTTAAGAGAGCGGATGATGCACTCTATGAGGAAAAGAAGATTAGAAGAAACAGTTATAGGATAGTACAGCTCTAAAAGACTTGACATTCCTTTCATAAACATATATCATTTACTTTATCAAATAATAAAGACTTTGAAGGTGCAGCCTTTTGGCACAGGGAAAGGGAGTCATACAGAGAGAGGAAACGCTTGCTGGAAGTTTTCTTATGCAACCCCGATTCTGACATTCACACCCGAGTTGTGAGGCTTAAATCATAGAGAGTAGGCTTCATCGGCAGCAGCCGTTATCTGCAAAAGAGTGCTTATCTTAGGATAGGAACCAGGGTGGTAACACGGATAATTCGCCCCTGCTTTAAGCAGGGGCTTTTATTATTTAATAGGAAATTCCTACGGAATTTCCTATTAAATAATAACTCTCCGAGGATGCCACAGTTTATAACACGATATGGAGGATAACATGAAAGAGAAATTACAGGAAATTATGGAGTCTGCCCTTAAGCAGATAGAAGAGGCTGTGGACGGCGATAAGTTAAATGACGCCAGAGTTTACTTCCTTGGTAAAAAGGGTGAACTTACACAGGTATTAAAAAGTCTCAAGGATGTAGCTCCTGAGGACAGGCCGAAGGTAGGACAGCTCGTTAATGAGGCAAGAGAGGCTATAGAAAAGAGACTTGAAGAGCGTAAAAAAGAGTTTGAAAAGAAGATGTTAGACCTTAAGCTTGCCACAGAGACTATAGATGTTACCCTTCCTGCCAAAAAGCCTATGATAGGCCATAGACATCCAAACACCATAGCCCTCGATGAGGTTAAAAAAATCTTTATAGGTATGGGTTATCAGGTAGTTGACGGCCCTGAAATAGAGTTTGATTATTATAACTTTGAGGCTCTTAACATTCCTGCTAACCACCCTGCAAAGGATGAACAGGACACCTTCTATATCAATGACAAGCTCTTACTCCGTACCCAGACTTCATCAGTTCAGGTACATGTTATGGAAAAACAGAAACCTCCTATCAGGATAATAGCACCTGGCAGGGTGTTTCGTTCAGACGAGGTGGATGCGACACATTCTCCTTCCTTCCACCAGGTAGAGGGCCTTGTCATTGATAAAAATGTTACCTTTGCAGACCTTAAGGGAACTCTTGCTGAGTTCGCAAGAAGAATATTTGGAGAAAATACCAAGGTTAAATTCAGACCACACCACTTTCCTTTCACTGAGCCTTCTGCAGAAATGGATGTGTCCTGCTTTAAGTGTGGAGGAAAAGGCTGCCGCTTCTGTAAAAATGAAGGCTGGATAGAGATTCTTGGCTGCGGTATGGTACATCCTCACGTGCTTGAGATGCGTGGGATAGATCCTAAGGAATACCAGGGCTTTGCCTTTGGTATCGGTCTTGAAAGAATAGCCCTCCTTAAGTACGAGGTAGACGATATGCGTCTTCTCTATGAGAATGATGTGCGCTTCTTAAGGCAGTTCTAAGCTCAGTCTAAGCTGGAACAGTAAGAGTGAAAGCTTAGGCTATTAATGCTATATAGAAAAGAGCTTTAATTATAAAACAGGAAACAATAAAGATGATTATTAAAAGACTATTATATCTGTATGATACTATGCTTATGAATAATCATTATTTAGGATAAAGTCTAAAAGTAAAAAGCCGGAATTCTGCACAGCGTGATTCTACAGCTTTAGGATGTGCGGATACGGCTTAAAACAGGTAGGAAGAGGAGAATAACATGAATACACCTTTATCATGGATAAAAGAAATGGTGCCGGGGCTTGACTGCACACCGGCAGAATATATGGATGCAATGACTCTTAGCGGTACCAAGGCTGAAAGCGCCCAGTATTTTGATAAGAATCTTGACAAGATAGTAGTAGGAAGAATCAACAAGATAGAAAGACACCCTGATGCGGATAAGTTAGTTATATGCCAGGTTCAGATTGATGAGGATGGGAAAGAAATACAGATAGTTACAGGTGCACCTAATGCCTTTGAAGGTGCTGTAGTTCCCGTAGTGCTTGATGGAGGAAGGGTAGCCTGTGACCATTCAGGAAATAAGCCGGGGGAAGGCTTTGTTATAAAGGCAGGAAAGCTAAGAGGAGTAGACTCAGCGGGCATGATGTGCTCTATAGACGAGCTTGGCAGGGATAAGACCTATTACCCTGAGGCAGACGAGGAAGGGCTTTACATTTTCAACAAAATCGAGGGCGGGAGTAAGCTTAAGCTTGGAAGCGATGCCCTTATCCCACTTGGACTTAGAGACGCTCTTGTAGAATACGAAGTAACCAGCAACAGAGTGGACTGCTTTGGTATGGAAGGTATAGCAAGAGAGGCCGCAGCCACCTTCCGTAAGGAGTTTAAGCCTCCTGTGATTAAAGAAACAGGTAACAATGAAAAGGCAGAAGACTATATTTCAGTTGAAATAAAAGATAATGAACTTTGCAAGCGTTATGTTGCGAGGGTGGTTAAGAATGTAAAGATAGCCCCATCCCCTCTTTGGATGCAGAGAAAGCTCTCCGCAGTAGGTATCCGCCCTATCAACAACATAGTAGACATAACCAACTATGTGATGACTGAGCTTAGCCAGCCTATGCATGCCTATGACATTGACACTATCGATGAGAGGAAGATAGTGGTGGAAAGGGCAGCAAACGGAGAGAAATTCACTACACTTGACGGAGTAGAAAGAGAGCTTGACGATACAGTTTTGCTTATAAAGGACGGCAAGAAGGCGGTAGGCATAGCAGGAATAATGGGTGGAGAGAATTCCAAGATAAATGAAGGCCTTAATACTGTTCTCTTAGAGGCTGCCTGCTTTGATGGCACCAATATCCGCCTTTCAAGCAAGAAAATAGGCCTTAGAACTGATGCCTCAGGTAAGTTTGAAAAGGGGCTTCATCCTGAGACAGCCCTTCTTGCCATGAACCGCGCCTGCACCCTCATAGAGGAGATAGGTGCCGGAGAGGTCGCCTGCGGCGTAGTTGATGTATACCCTGTAAAAGAGGGCGACAGAGAGGTAGAATTTGACCTTGATGCCTGCAACCGTCTGCTTGGAACAAGTATTAGCCTTGATATGGCGAGAGAGTATTTTGACAGGCTTGGTATCAAGATAAATGATGACTTAAAGAGTGTAGTAGTACCTTACTTTAGGCAGGATTTACTGCGTAATGCAGACCTGGCAGAGGAGCTTGCAAGATTCTTTGGCTATGACAAGATACCTACCACCCTTCCAAGTGGCGAGTCCACGGCAGGCGGAGAGACCTTTGGCATGGAAATAGAGGGTAAGGCAAGGGAGCTTGCAGAGCAGTTCGGCTTCTGCGAGGGTATGACCTTCTCCTTTGAGAGCCCTAAGGTATTTGACAGGCTTTTGCTTCCTTTAGATGCAAAGGAAAGAGAGGCCATAGAGATAAAGAACCCTCTTGGTGAGGACTATTCCATTATGCGTACTCAGATAATAAACGGTATGCTCACGTCACTTGGAACCAACTCAGCAAGAAGAAATAAGAATGTAAGGCTTTATGAGATATCCAATATTTACCTCGCAAAGAAACTTCCTCTAGAAGACTATCCTGAGGAGAGAAAGCAGTTCTGCCTAGGTATGTACGGAGAAGGCGATTTCTTCGTGCTTAAGGGAGTGATAGAGGAGTTTTTATACAAGGTAGGCATGAAGAAGCTACCTTCCTACAACGCTGATGCAGGCAAGACCTTCCTCCATCCTGGCAGACAGGCTCTGATTATCTATGAGGATGCGGTGGTTGGATATTTTGGAGAGGTACACCCTCTTGTTCAGGAGGCCTACGGTATAGCTGAGAGAACCTATGTAGCCAACATAGACCTTAGTGTCATCTGTAAAAAGGCTAATTTTACCGTAAAATACGAAGGTATAGCCAAATTCCCATCAGTTGTACGTGACATAAGTCTTGTGATGGATAAGAGCCTTACAGCGGGAGAGATAGAAAAAATTATCAGATCTGAGAGCGGAGCTATATTGGAAAGCCTCGAACTCTTCGATATATATGAGGGAGAGAGAATTGGTGCTGACAAGAAGTCAATGGCTTATTCAATCACCTTCAGAAATAAAGAGAAAACCCTTGAAGAATCAGAGATAAGCGCTGTTATGGAGAAGATTCTTAAGGGCCTTCAGACTATAGGAGCAGTACTTAGAAGCTAAGTTTATGGTTGCAAATCATGCCAAAATAGTGGATAATGTGATTAGATTAATAGCATAGGGAGAAGAAGGCATGAATAATGATTTTAAAGCGCTTAAGCCATATCTTGACAAAGCTATGGCTATGAATACTGCTATGGCACTCTTTGAGTGGGATACAGAAACTCTTGCACCAAAGGCGGCTGTTGACCAGACTGCCAAGGTCTTAGGAGTGCTTGCAGGAGAGTCCTACAATGCCGTTATGAATGATGAAGTAAAGGATATCGTATACAGGCTATCAAAGGACGTTGAAGAAGGAAAAGACGAAGGACTTAGCAAGGTAGAAAAGGGAATAGTTAAACAGCTTAAAAAGGATTATGAGATGCTTGAAAAGATACCTGCTAACGAGTATCAGGCATTTTCCGAGCTTCAGGCTGTAGGAGCGTCAAGATGGGCAGAGGCCAAGAAAGCTGATGATTTTGATAAGTTCCTTCCTACCCTTAAATCACTTATAGAATATTCAAGAAAGTTTGCGGGCTATAGAGTTAAGCCTGGCGAAAAGCCTTATGATGTGCTCTTAAATGACTACGAGGAGGGCTTTAACCAGGAGATACTTGACAAATTCTTCGGTAAGCTTAAGGAGGCTATAGTTCCTCTGCTTAAGAAGATAAAGGAAAAACCACAGGTTGAGTATGAATTCCTTTTTAAGGACTACCCTGTGGGTAAACAGAGGGAGTTTAGCAGGTTCTTAGCTGAATATGTGGGATTTGCTCCGGATAAGGGAGTGATTGCTGAAAGTGAGCATCCTTTTACAAACAGCCTTCACAATAAGGATGTAAGAATAACGAACCATTATTATGAGAACAATCTGGAAAGCGCTATCTTTTCGATTATCCACGAAGCAGGACATGGCATATATGAGATGAATATACCTGATGAACTTACCCAGACCATTGTCGGGGAAGGCTCATCAATGGGGCTTCATGAGTCACAGTCAAGATTCTGTGAGAACATTATCGGAAGAAGCAAGGCTTTTTGGGAGCCTATCTATGGGAAGCTTGTCTCTACCTTCCCAGAGCAGCTAAAGGATGTGGACCTTGATAAGTTTATAACAGCCATTAACCGTACAGAGCCCGGACTTATCCGTACAGAGGCAGATGAGCTGACTTACAGCTTACACGTGCTTGTACGCTACGAGGTAGAAAAGAAGATATTTAATGAGGACTACCCTGTAGAAAAACTGCCGGAGCTTTGGAATGATTTATACGAAGAATACCTTGGCATACGCCCTGACACATATAAGGACGGCATCCTTCAGGATGTACACTGGTCAGGTGGAAGCTTCGGCTACTTTTCCAGTTACGCCCTTGGCAATGCAATCGGTGCAGAGCTTTACCACCAGATGAAGAAGGAGCTTGACTTTGACGGCCTGTTAAGAAGGGGTGAGGTGTCAAAGATTATGAACTGGCTAAAAGAAAAGGTTCATAAATACGGAAAACTTAAGAATACAAACGAGATACTTCTTTTAGCTACGGGTGAGGAATTCAACGCAGATTATTATATTGATTATCTCACTGAAAAGTTCACTAAGGAATACGGACTATAAGGATGTATAATGAGAAAATTCATTGAGAAGAACAAAAACCTGCTTATAGGCATAGTTTTTATTGTTTACCTGCTTGCCCTAGGCTATCACTTATTCCTTAGTGACAGCCTGGGCAAGAGGGAAATATCAGATATCTACAGGTACAACTTTACCCTGTTTAAGGAGATAACCAGATACATTGAGAACATCAATGTTATAGGTGCAAGACTGGTTATATTAAATCTTGCAGGGAATGTATTTGCATTTGTACCGTTTGGATTGTTGGTGGGTTATTTTTTAAGAAAAAATAAGTTTACATTTATAAAAACAGCCCTGCTTGGCCTTGCCTTTACAGTGCTTATAGAGGGGATTCAGCTGGTGACGAAGGTAGGCATCTGTGACATAGATGATGTGGTATTAAATACTGCCGGAGTTGTGATAGGTGCGGTGGCTGCTAAGTTTATTTTTAGAACTAAAAAATAAAAAAAGGTACCGATAAACGGTACCTGATATGTATGTGACAAGATTCGAACTCGCGACCTTCTGATCCGTAGTCAGACGCTCTATCCAGCTGAGCTACACATACAAAATTGTCGAACGAGTAATATTGTAGCACAATGATTCTTATTTGTAAAGTAAAAAAATCATTTTGAAAGGAAATATAAAAATGCTAGCAACATTAATACCTTTATTTGACAGTAAAATGGAAGTCTGCGCGTATTCAGTCTTTGCGCAGAGAGAAAATTTTCTGCTTCATCCATCCCTTCTTGGAACGGGCAGTTTAGATGCTGCGGCAGGCATATTGGGACTTGATATCGTGGAAAGCATGGGCATCGGTACCTTAGCCGGTGATAAAGAAGTGTTCATAGAGGTAAACAATATCTCTCTCTTTTCCGATATAGAGAATAAGTGCAGTGCGCCTGCGGAAAGGGTAGTATTACTCATAGACTACAGGATAAATCCTGAGCAGATGTATGTGGATAGACTCACAGAGCTTAAGGCTAAGGGCTATAAGCTTGCTATGAGGAAGTTAAATATAGACCAGTTTGAAGAGTACAGGCCTGTACTTAGCCTTATGGACTATATCCTTCTTGACCACAAGAAGATTAAGATAGATAAGGCTAAGCTCTACTTCGGGCAGGTATATCCTCACATCAAGCTCTGTGCAGTCAATGTGGACTCAAAGGAGGATTATGACAGGCTTGCAGAGGATGGAGGCTACTACCTTTTTGAGGGTGAATTCTTCAGGATGCCTGCTATCTCAAAGACGGGAGAGATTGCACCTCTTAAGATGACCTATATCGAGCTTCTTAACCTCGTAAATCAGCCTGACTTTGACCTTACTGAGGTGGCTGATGTTATCTCAAAGGACACCGTACTTGCGGTAAATATGCTTGAGATAGTCAACAAGCTTGCAAGAAATTCAAAGATAACCTCTATAAGAGCCGCTACAGCCATGCTTGGACAGAAGGAGATAAGAAGGTGGGCCAGTACCGCTGTTACTAAGTCACTTTGTGTAGATAAGCCAAGTGAAATAATGAGGTTATCGCTCATCCGTGCAAAATTTGCAGAAAACCTTGCTTATTGCTTTGACTTAGGAGCACTTACTTCAGAACTCTTCCTTATGGGACTCTTTTCCGTTATCGATGTTATCCTCGAGATACCTATGAAACAGGCACTCGAGATGGTAAACATAGCTGAGGATATCAGTCTTGCTCTTCTTCAGAGAAAGGGAAGGCTCGCTCCGCTTCTTAACTTTATGCTTCACTATGAGAACGCTGACTGGCAGGAGGTAAGCAGGATAATGACTGTGCTTAACATAGATGTAAAGCCTGTAAGTACAGCCTATATCGATGCCTTGGTATGGTATAGGGATATGTTCCTGTAAATAAGTAGAGATATAATTCTTTCTATTGACTATGATAGTTAAGAGGATTATAATACGTAAGTTGTAAAAGTAGTATATTTTGAAGAAAGGAGCGGTAATGGGAGATTTGGCTGAGCGGCTGGCGGAAGAGCTGAATGTCGAAACGGTGTTTGATGTCCCGTTTTTTGGAGGCATATCAGAGTCAGTTGTTGTAACTTGGATAATTATGGCCGTCGTTCTTGTTGCTTCTATATTACTTACCAGAAACCTAAAAGTTGAGAATCCTACCAGGAGACAGCTGATGGTGGAAGAGGTGGTTACCAAGCTTCAGGGCGTGGTAGTTAACATCGTCGGAGAGCATGGCAGGGCCTATGCCCCGTATCTGACGAGCATTCTTATCTACATAGGTATTGCAAATGTGGTCGGTATACTGGGATTTAAGCCCCCTACAAAGGACTTGAATGTGACCATAGCACTGGCGGCATTTAGTATTTTTATTATCGAGTTTGCAGGCATACACAAAAAAGGTGTAGGCAAATGGTTGAAGAGCTTTACAGAGCCTATGGTGGTTATTACCCCTATTAAGATTCTCGAGGTATTTACAACACCGTTGTCTCTATGTATGCGACTCTTTGGTAATGTTCTTGGAGCCTTCGTTGTAATGAAGCTCATAGAGTTCGTGCTTCCTGTAGGACTTCCAATTGCATTTAGTTTTTATTTTGATATATTTGATGGTCTGATTCAGGCTTATGTATTTGTGTTCTTGACAGGCTTATTCATAGGCGAACAGCTTGAGTAGGTCAGTTTAATAATAAGATAAGGAGAAAAATTATGAATTTATTAGGAATTGGCGCTGGTATTGCAGTTTTGGCAGGTTTAGGAGCAGGTATCGGTATCGGTATTGCAACAGGTAAGGCAGCAGATGCTACAGCTAGACAGCCTGAGGCTGCAGAAAAGATTCGTAGCGTGCTCATCCTTGGTGCGGCACTTGCAGAGGCAACAGCTATTTATGGTTTCGTTATCGCAGTTCTTATAATAATGATGCTTAAGTAAGGTTCACTTAAGGAGGAATAATGCTTAAAGTAGACTGGAATCTCCTCTTTACGGCTATTAACATTGTGGGTTGGTATATAATAATCAAATTGTTTTTGTTTAAGCCAATCAACAATGTCATTGACAAGAGAAGAGATGCTATAAACGGTAAATTTAATGAAGCAGAGTCAGCCAAACAGGATGCTTATGCGCTTAAAGCTAAGTATGAAGAGGCTATAAGCAATGCTTCAAATGAAAGACAGGATATAATCGACAAGGCCAGAGCAAGTGCTGATGAGGAATACAAGCGTATTCTTGAAGAGGCTGATGTGAAGGCGGGAACAATAGTTGATAAGGCTAAAGAACAGGCAAAGGATGAACATCAGAAGATAATCAGAGAAGCTGACATGGAGATTGCACGTCTTGTCATGGATGCTACAAGTAAGATAATGCATGACAACAGCAACGGTGCAGCCGACAAGAATCTTTATGATGAATTTATAACAAAAGAGGGTAAACACAGTGAATCTTGATAACAATAAAAAAGAACTAAAGGTGAGCCTTTTTTATGTTACGCCGCCGGTTGACTCCCAGCTTGACAAAATAAAAGACTTTGTCGCAGCTAAAGAGGGTGTAAATAAAGATGAGGTCAAGATAGATCTCGTAGAGAAAAAGGACCTGGTAGGCGGCTTTGTGCTTCGTGTTGGAACTCACGAGTATGACTGGAGTACAAAGGGAAGACTTGACCAGCTTATGTCTGAGCTTCTAAGTTCAGATGATGGCAGCTCCGAGAAGTCGGATGTAAACTATCTTGACGATGGGCTTGATGCCGCTCAGATTGCAAAAGACAGACTCTCAAAGCTTAGAAGCAGTATAGAGAGCTTCACGCCTAATACCAAAGAGCAGGAAGTGGGCTTTGTCGTAGCTGTAGGTGATGGTATCGCCAAGATTCAGGGCATCGATCACGCTATGTACGGCGAGATTATAGAGTTTGAATCAGGTGCCAAAGGTATGGTGCAGGATATCAAGTCTGACAGCATAGGATGTATCCTTTTCAACAAAGCGGACACAGTAGCAGAGGGAGACAGAGTCAACCGTACAGGCAAGAAGACAGGTGTACCTGTAGGTGAAGGCTTCCTCGGCAGAGTTGTAGACGCACTCGGCACTCCTATTGACGGTGGCGGAGATATCATCGCATCAGACTTTAGGCCTGTAGAACATGAAGCACCGGGTATAATTGATAGAAAGTCGGTATCTGTACCGCTTGAGACCGGTATACTTGCAATCGACTCTATGTTCCCTATAGGAAGAGGACAGAGAGAGCTTATAATCGGTGACAGGCAGACAGGTAAGACTGCCATAGCAGTAGATACTATCATCAACCAAAAAGACAAGGGAGTTATCTGCGTCTATGTAGCCATAGGCCAGAAGGCTTCTACAGTTGCAAAATTAGTTAATACCTTAGATAAACACGGAGCACTTCCATACACCATTATTATGGCGGCAACAGCTTCAGACTCATCTGCGCTTCAGTACATCGCCCCTTACGCAGCTACCTCTATGGCTGAGTACTTTATGTACAAAGGAAAAGATGTACTCATTGTATATGATGACCTTAGTAAGCATGCTGTTGCATACAGAGCCTTGTCCCTGCTACTTGAGCGTTCGCCGGGACGTGAGGCTTATCCGGGAGATGTATTCTACCTTCATTCAAGACTTCTTGAGAGAAGCAGCCGCCTTTCCGATGAGGCGGGTGGAGGTTCGATTACAGCACTCCCAATCATAGAAACACAGGCAGGAGACGTATCTGCCTACATCCCTACCAATGTAATCTCCATCACAGATGGACAGATATTCTTAGAGAGCAGCCTTTTCTTCTCAGGCCAGCGTCCTGCGGTCAACGTAGGTCTTTCCGTATCCCGTGTAGGCGGTGCGGCTCAGAGTAAAGCTATGAAGAAGGCATCAGGATCTATAAGAATTGACCTGGCACAGTATCGTGAGATGGAAGTGTTTACACAGTTTTCATCTGACCTTGACCAGGTAACCAAGAATCAGCTTACATACGGTAAAGGTCTTATGGAGCTTCTTAAGCAGCCTCTCTGCAGACCGCTTTCACTCCACGAACAGGTCATTACACTTGTTGTGGCTACAAAGAAGGTCATGATGCTTGTTGAAAATGAGCAGATTAAGGACTTCCAGATGCAGATGCTTGATTATTTTGAAGCACATCATCCTGAGATAATCAGAGAAATCGAGAATCAGAAGGCGCTTTCAGAAGATCTTACACAGCGAATAGTAGATGCGGCAACACAGTTTCGTAACTTTTATCTTGGCGCAAAAGAGGGTAAATAAATATGGCTAGTGCAAGAGAGATAAAAAATAGAATCTCAAGCGTTAAAGATACGGCTAAGATAACCAAGGCTATGTACCTCATATCCTCCACTAAGCTTAGAAAAGCCAAGAAGAATCTGGGGGATACCGAGCCGTATTTTTACAATCTCCAGATGGCAATCGCAAGACTCTTAAGGCACATGCCGGATATGCACCATATCTTCCTTAAGAATCTTGACGAGATACCTCCTGAAAAGAGGAGGAGAGGCCTTATCATAGTTACTGCAGACAAGGGACTCGCGGGAGCATATAACCACAACGTAATAAAGTGTACCGAAAAGTGGCTTAGTGAGCCGGGGATTCACTCCCTGTTTGTTGTAGGAGAGCTTGGAAGAAGTTATTTTATGAATAAGGGAATGGAGATAGATGCACATTTCCGTTATACCACTCAGAATCCGTCTTTACACAGAGCACGTAAGATAATCGGTGCTGTCGTAGACAAGTACCAGGCAGGAGAGCTAGACGAGATAACCATAGTCTACACCAGAATGGTAAACAGCATGGTCACACAGGCTGAGGTAGTGCCCCTACTTCCTCTTGACAAGAAAAAGATTATGGGTAACATCCCTGCAGGCTTTATCACAGAGCAGGACATAACCATGCTTCCTTCACCAAAGGAAGTGCTTGATACAGTTATACCGAACTATCTGGTAGGCTTTGTATACGGAGCGCTTGTAGAGTCATTTTGTTCAGAGCAGAATGCAAGAATGATGGCGATGCAGGCGGCAAATGACAATGCAGATGACATAATAAGAGATTTATCAATACAATACAATCGTGTAAGGCAGGCTGCGATAACTCAGGAAATAACCGAAGTTGTAGCGGGTGCTAAGGCACAGCATTTGAGGAAATGAGAATGAAGAATGGTAAGATAATACAGGTAATGGGACCGGTTGTAGACGTCCTGTTTCCGGATGAAGACGTACCAAAGATTAAAGATGCTCTATACGTAGATAACCATGGTAAAAAGTGTCTTATGGAGGTTTCTTCACACCAGGGTGGGAACATAGTCAGATGTATCATGCTCACAGCCTCAGAAGGACTTAGCAGAGACATGGAGGTAGTGGCCACAGGTGCAGGTATCAAAGTTCCTGTAGGCGAAGCTACGCTTGGCAGGCTCTTCAATGTATTCGGTGATACCATCGACGGAGGAGCAAGCCTTGAGAATGAAGAGCACTGGACTATACACAGAGAGCCGCCTAAGTTTGACGAACAGAGTCCTGCGGTAGAGATACTTGAGACAGGCATTAAGGTTATTGACCTCCTTGCACCTTATGCAAAGGGTGGAAAGATAGGTCTGTTTGGCGGTGCAGGTGTAGGTAAGACAGTACTTATTCAGGAGCTTATAAGAAATATAGCTACAGAGCACGGTGGATATTCTATATTTACCGGTGTAGGTGAGCGTTCAAGAGAAGGAAATGACCTCTGGACAGAAATGAAGGAATCAGGCGTTATAGCTAAGACTGCCTTGGTGTTCGGTCAGATGAACGAGCCACCGGGAGCCAGAATGAGGGTCGCTGAGACAGGACTTACAATGGCGGAGTATTTTAGAGATGAGAAAAACGCTGACGTGCTTCTTTTCATCGATAACATCTTCCGTTATGTACAGGCTGGCTCGGAGGTATCAGCCCTGCTTGGGCGTATGCCTTCAGCGGTTGGTTATCAGCCAACTCTTGCTACTGATGTAGGTGAGCTTCAGGAGAGAATCGCTTCTACCAAGTCAGGCTCAGTTACTTCTGTTCAGGCGGTATATGTGCCTGCGGATGATATCACCGATCCTGCTCCTGCGACTACATTTACACATCTTGATGCGACCACAGTGCTTTCAAGAAAGATTGTTGAGCAGGGTATTTATCCTGCCGTAGACCCTCTTGAGTCCTCCTCTCGTGTCCTTGAGGCGGATGTAGTAGGAGAGGAGCATTATAATACAGCAAGAAAAGTACAGGAGATGCTTCAAAAGTATAGAGAGCTTCAGGATATAATCGCCATCCTTGGTATGGAAGAGCTCTCAGAGGCTGACAAACAGACAGTTAACAGAGCAAGAAAGATACAGCGTTTCCTTTCACAGCCTTTCTTTGTGGCAGAGACATTTACAGGTGTTCAGGGCAAGTATGTGCCTCTTGCTGAGACAATAAAGGGCTTTAAGGCTATAATAGATGGTGAAATGGATGAATATCCTGAAGGAGCTTTCTTCAACGTAGGAACAATTGATGAAGTTAAGGCAAAAGCCGAAGCTATGGAGCAGGAGGCCGTATAAGTGGCAAATAGAACATTTTATCTTAAAGTATATGCAAGTGACAGAATCTTCTTTGAAGGACAGTGCCAGACCTTAGTCATCCCACAGAGTGACGGACTAAGAGCTATACAGGCGCATCACGAGGATATGGTGCTTGCTGTAGACATAGGTGAGGCTCATATAGTCGAGGAAGACGGAACTGTTACCTATGTGGTGGTCGGAAGCGGCATGGTTCAGATATTCCATAACAGAGCCATAATGCTTGTTGACACTGCTGAGCTTCCTGATGAAATAGACTCAAAGAGGGCGGGAGACGCACTTGAAAGAGCGAAGGAACAGCTAAGGCAGAAGCAGAGTATCCAAGAGCACAGGATGAGCCAGGCATCGCTTGCAAGAGCCCTCACAAGGCTTAAAGAGAGTTCAAAGTACAATGCTTAGCTTGGATTAAATAAAAAACATGAGAAACTAAACTTAGACTTTAGTTTCCCATGTTTTTGCTGTATAATATGATACGAGTGTCAATAGTACTTGGCACCTGATTTGAATACAATAACAAAAGTGCTACGAAAGGGGATAACCTAATGAAGTGTACCAGACAGATTACAGATGATTTATACTATGTTGGCAGCAGCGACAGAAGAATCACACTATTTGAGAACTGCTTCCCATTATCTGATGGAATGGCATACAATTCTTATCTTTTAATCGATGAAAAGACAGTACTGTTTGATACGGTAGATTATGCAATAGGAAGGCAGTTCATAGACAACGTTACCTCACTTCTTGACAACAGGAAGCTTGACTACCTGGTAGTTCACCATATGGAGCCTGACCATTGTTCCCTTATTACACAGCTTATTTCCCTTTATCCTGAGTTAAAGATAGTAGGCAACAAAAAGACAGCGGGGCTTATATCCCAGTTCTACCACGTGGATATGACTGAGCACTTTATATTTGTGAACGAAGGTGACACTATATCCACAGGAAAGCACAACCTTAAGTTCATTATGGCACCTATGGTTCACTGGCCTGAGGTTATGCTTACCTATGATGAGACTGACAAGGTGCTCTTCTCCGCAGATGCCTTCGGCACCTTTGGGGCACTTGACGGTAGGATATTTAATGATGAGCTTGACTATAGGAATAGCTTCATGGATGAGGCAAGAAGATACTATGCCAATATAGTAGGCAAATACGGAGTACAGGTGCAGGCTGTATTTAAGAAGCTCCCTGCTGAGATAGCTTATATCTGCTCTCTCCATGGTCCTGTATGGAGAAAAGACATACCTTTCTTCCTTGAGAAATAT
The DNA here is from genome assembly GCF_016651435.1 of Catonella massiliensis. Lineage (NCBI taxonomy): Bacteria > Bacillati > Bacillota > Clostridia > Lachnospirales > Lachnospiraceae > Catonella > Catonella massiliensis. Next base: position 505,240 of record NZ_JAEPRJ010000001.1, read on the forward strand.
CAGGCTTGGAGTACCTATACTCCTGAGGAAAACGGAGTATTCATAGCATACGCGTCTATGTATGGCAATACAGAGCTTGCCGCACACCTGCTTTCTACCAAGCTTGCAGAGCGTGGAATAACAAACATGAAGGTGGTTGATGTTTCTGCACATCACTACTCCTCCCATATCAGCGATATATTTAAGTACAGTGTGGTTGTATTTGCATCCGCATCCTACAACATGTCAGTTCATCCTAAGATGAATGAGCTGCTTACAGAGATGAGGGAACTCACTGTAAGGAACAGGGCGTATGCCGTGATAGAGAACGGTTCGTGGGCACCTAGTGCCGGCAAGACCATCAAGGCCACTGTAGACGGCCTAAAGGATATGAGACAGATAGGAGAGACACTTACCATCAAGTCAGCTATAATGGAAGAACAAGAAGAAAAGCTTGATGAGCTGGCAAGACTTATAGCTGAGGAAGTAGAAGACTAAAAGTAAAAGGCTAAAAAGTAAAAGACTAATAAGTATATATCGGAAGAAAGACATTATAAATTAGTGTCTTTCTTTCTTTTTTTGACAAAAAAATTTAAAAATACACAAAATCGTAAATAAGTAACAAAAATAAGCAAATTTTTACATAATTTTCTACTTGCAAAATGTATAACTTGTTGATATAAATATCTAAAGACAAAATATTGTTTTTATCGAAACATTCATTTCATCTATTATGAGAGGAGGAAGGTGTGTCGATATAATATGTGAGTACAACAGTATTATGTTTTAGAGAAACTAAGGAGGATGACGATTCTCTTTACAACAATCAACTAAAAATGGCTCAAAAGGAGTTGGAGCCTAAGAAGAAGGAGAAAAATATGTGGAAAAAACATGGTTCTGCTATACTTGCACTGGTGCTTACGGCAGCGCTTTTCCTTACAGGGGTAAGGCTTCCAGGCAATGTATTCGCGGCAGGAAGTGACAAGACTAGTCTGGTAAAGGATATGCCAACTACGTCTATCGAGTTTAAGCAGGGGAAAAATGGTGGTAACAACTACGAAGATGTTATCACGGATTCATCTTTAATTGACTTATCAAGAAACATCCTGGTGAATATCGGCTTTACAGCCGTATTTGAGGGTGAGGAAGACTCAGAAAACCGTATTAAGAAAAATGATTTTGTTGAGTTTGACTTGGGAGACAATATAAAGCTTGCAGCAGGTACCAATAAAACAGTTGTGCCTGTAATAGATAAGGACAGCAAACTAAAGGTCTGTGATGCAATCTTTACAAAGAATGCAGCAGGAAGGCTTATAGCAAGATTTGACTTTTCAGACACAGATGACAAGGTATTTAAGCAAAAAGATGCTAGAATTGGAGCATCTATGGAGCTTAAAGCAGATGCAAGTAAAATCAACTTTGAAAAAAATGTACTAAAAATAACCCTATTAGGTAAAGAATATGAAATAGGTAAGATAGACAGTGCTGTCAGAGTCAAAAAAGAAGGTGTTTTTGATCCGAAGAACAGCAAAGTTGACTGGACTATAAAGTTTGAAAGATATATCAAGGACACAAATCCTGTTAAGTATATAAGTCTTGAGGGCTTCAGCCTTGTGGAAGGACCTACCATCCATCCTGCTCTCGGCGGTGATTATATACCGGGCTCACTTAGGATAAATAACAAAAATGTGGGTGACTTCGAGGAGTACCTTGACAGCCACATCAATGAAAAGATGTTTAGGTATAAGTTACAGGCATCAGACTTAAATCCAGCTAACCCTGGAGTTGCAGTTGCGACTGTAAGTACTAGAGTAAATGCTGCAGGATTTTATAAGCCTGGTGATAAATTTGTTACCTATCAGAATACTGCAAGAGTAGTAAAGTTCCCTGAGAATTCAAATAGTTCATCAGGTGCGGCCTACGACACTGCAGCTGTTCAAGTGAAAAAGTTTGGTGAAAAAAGAGGAGATCTTGACAATACAGGAAAGAAGATTACCTGGAGAGTTACATTAAATGAGCCTGGCTATGACCTGGGCGACCTGGTAGTAGAAGACGAATTACAAAATGACAGAACAGGAAGGCTTGCACAGACCTTCGTAAAGGCAACAATTAGAACCTGGGATACTGCTGGGAACAAGTGGAAAGGTGAGCCTGCTACAATTGTACCTACACAGTCAGGAAAGAAGTTAACCTTCAATATTCCTAATGTAAAAGAAAAGAGAGAGCTTGTAATAGAGAGCACCATCGAGCCTGATAACTACCTTGCAATCTTTGATAATGATGCTTATGCCTGGTGGAACAATAACACTAAGAACAAGGTAAAGCTCCATGCTTATGTATACACAAGAGCTGTCGGTGACAAGCCTTATGGTACAATAAGAAAAGAAGCGGACTACAGAAATGTATCTCTTGAGGAGGCTAAGTTTAGCCAAAAAGTTGGAAAGTTCGTAGGAAATGAGCCTGAGTGGGTAATAAATGTTGATAGAAACGCAGTTAGTTCACCTGGCACATATAATCTCTATGATGTATTTATATTTGATAACAATACTGAGGTGAGCAGAGATGTTGTAAATGAAGGAAATGGCTACTCTGTAAGAAAGGTAGGAGAGAATTCAGTTACCTCTCTTGCTAGTGGTGCTAAGCTTAAGGATATAATGCCCGATAAGGGAAAACATCAGAGACTGTTAAATCTTGCCAAGCCTCTTACATCAGCTACAGAAGGCGTTACAAGCAATGTGTATGAGATCGTTAAGGATGGTAAGGTAGTAGGCCACGTACTTGAGACTAAGCTTGTAAATGATAAGGTAAACTTTGTAAAGTTCAAGTCAAGAATAACTGACCGCGAAGTAATTATGACTCCTGATTCAAAGGTAGATAACTACGCTGTTCTCACCAAGGGAGCTCATCCTGTACTTTCTGACAAGGCTGAGTACAGATATTATGGAAAGATGCTCTTAAAGCAGACACTTTCAGCAGAGGCAGCTAATAAGTTATTGGCTGATTACAATGCTGAGGCAGTAAATGATGATGTAATCAACTCAGCAAATGAGCTTATCAACAACCAGGCTACAGCTTTTGACAGAAAGACTAAGTCCATAGTATATAAAATCAGTGTAAATGCAGCTGAATTAAAGGACGTAGATGGAGATGTAGGTAAGTTCATATTAAGAGAAGTTGTGCCGGATGACAGGTTCATGCTTGTTCCTATAGCCGAGGACAAGGATAATCCTGCCAATGATAAATACTTTGTTATGTACAAGGGAACACCGGCTGTTAAAGAGCCTGGTGAGACTGTGGGTGATGCAGGATCTAAGGTTGAAGAGGTAAATGCTTATGGCAAATACCTTACTGATGATGAACTTAAGGCTAAGGGCATTAGCTCTGAGTATATCACAAGAGGTTCAGAGAAGCTTGCCCTTCAGATTAACTTTGACAAGCTTGACGCTCCTTACGCTATATTTGTTAAGCTAAGACTCAAGGATGTAAACATCAATGAGAGATTCTTGTCCAGAAACAATGCTTACCTTGGTCTTGAAGGGTATTCAACCTTTGGAACCAATCTAAGGCAGAACCAGAAGGTATATATGAGTCTTGCTTATGCAAACTATGATAACAGATACCTCTGGAAGAACTACGATGGCCAGCAGGACACAGATAAGGTCTACTTAGATGAACAGGGATTTATCAACTGGAATGTATATTACAGACCATATAGAGTGTACGAAAACAGTGACAATACCGAGGTATCGCTTGTAGACAAGCTTGGTGCAGGCGTTGTCCTTAGAAAAGAAAAGGGTAGTGATAAGCTCATCTTAGAGGGCGACAACTACAAGATAGCTAAGGGTACATTTGATGAAAAGGGCAATTTTGTGGCAGAGAAAGAAATAACAGAAAACCTTGATAAGATATTCTCCTATGACGTAAAGGAAGGTCAGCTTGTTGTTAAAATACCTGATAGAAACAGTACCTATAAGATATCTTATATTACAGATTTTGCAGACGATACAAAGCGTGGAGATGGTCTTAGCAACTCGGTAGCTCTTTACGAAAACTCTGTTCTTAAGGGAAGCCGCATAAGTGTTAAGCACACTGTTACTGCCAATGCATTTGCCCGCATACGAAACAAGATATATCAGCGCCTGAACATAGTAAAGACTGATGCAGAGGGAGCAAAGCTATCTGGAGCTGAGTTTAGCTTTAAGAAGATTGCAAGCGGAAGTGCTGCTAAGATAAATCTTGGAACATTTAAGACAGGAACTGATGGAGCTATCAAGATAGAAGAGCTTTCAGCAGGATATTATGAGCTTGTTGAAACAAAGGCTCCGGAAGGGTATGTACTAAACAGTGAACCATATAACATAAAGGTCGTAGAACTTGAAAGCGGCTTTAAGGTAGAACTGGTCGGAGATTATGAAGGCAAGGCTACACTTTTGCAGAATGAGATTAAGGTAATCAACAAGAAGAAGGGAGAACTTCCTCCTACAGTGATTACTCCAAGTGCAATTGTGACTCCAAGCGCGGTTGTAACGCCAAGTGCGGTAGTAACTCCTAGCACGATAACAACTCCTGGTGCAGTATTGACACCAAGTGCAGTAGTAACTCCAGGTGCAGTAGTAACTCCTAGCGCAGTTGTAACTCCAGGTACGATAACAACTCCTGGTGCAGTAGTAACTCCTAGCGCGGTTGTAACTCCGGGAGCGGTATCAACCCCAGGTGCAGTTGTAACCCCTGGTGTGGTGACACCTCCTGCACCTGAGAATCCGGTACCTTCTGTTCCGGTCATCCCTAAAACGCCGGACACACCTAATCCGGTACCTGTAATTCCGGTTACACCAAGCCCAACACCTCTCGTGCCTTCATATCCTATAAATGATACACCTGATCCAAATGAGCCAAACAGCCCTGATGAATTCGAGGTTATTGGTGAAGATGGAACTCCTCAGGGTAAGGTTATAAAGAAGACCAGGCCAAACGGAGAAAAAGAGTATGTATTTGAAAAGGATGGTACTCCTTTAGCAGGATTTAAGGCTAAGCAGAAGAAGGCTCTTCCTAGAACCGGTGGCGCTGCCACAGTTTGGTATTACGCAGCAGGTCTTGGCCTTGTACTTATGGCAGGTTTTACCTTTAGGAAGCGTAAAGAGGAAGAAATCTAAAATAAAGTACGGTTTATAAAGATAAACACAAGATAAGCCCGCCCTCCACCTAAGCAGGTGACAGGGCGGGCCTTTGTCTTGATTGTACCAACTATTTTTATTATTGTAAAAATGCCATAAAAGCGGTAAAATAGAAAGATAATATAAAACATTATTGAAAGGACTTGTGACATAGATATGAGACATGGATTTGTAAAGGTTGCCGCAGTTACTCCTGATATAAGGGTTGCAGACTGTAATTTTAACGGAGAGAGCATAATTAAAGAAATGAAATACTGTGCAGAGATGGGAGCAAAGATAGCGGTCTTCCCAGAGCTTACGATTACAGGCTATACCTGTGGCGAGCTTTTTCTTCAGGAGAGGCTCTTAAGTGCGGCCCTTGATACCCTTAAGGAGATAATTAAGGCAAGCGTAGGTCTTGATATGCTTACTTTTGTGGGACTGCCATTTGAGACTGACGGAAAGCTTTACAATGTTGCTGCTGTATTTAAGGACGGAGAACTCCTAGGCCTGGTGCCAAAGAGATTCATCCCTAACTACTCAGAGCTATACGAGGCGAGACATTTTGCGCCTTGTGTAGGGGAGAACAGGCTCTTAGACTGGAAAGAAAACAAGACCGGCTATACTTACTTTGGCAATAAGCTGATATTTGAAAATAAAGATATTAAAAATCTAAAAGTAGCTGCTGAAATCTGTGAGGATCTTTGGGTAGTCATTCCTCCAAGCAACCATCACGCTATGGCAGGTGCAACCATTATAGCTAACCTCTCAGCAAGCCCTGAGATTATGGGTAAGCAGGAGTATAGAAGAAATCTCGTTCAGGGACAGTCAGCAAGGCTTAATGCCGGCTACATCTACGCTACAACAGGAGAAGGTGAGTCTACTACAGACCTAGTATTTGGAGGGCACAATCTGATATGTGAAGATGGCATCATCCTTGCGGAAAAGCCGAGATTTAAGAATGGTACCATCATTACAGAGATAGACATAAACAAGCTTGCCTACGAGAGAAGAAAGATGAATACCTGTGAAATAATGGGCTGGGAGAGCTATGACTTTATAGACTTCTCTTACGAAAATGTATATACCACAGAGAAAAACAGTGAAGGTAAGTCTGAGAAAAAGCTCATAGAGACACCTCTTCTTAGAACCTTTCCAAAGTCTCCCTTCATACCTGAGTGTAAGGAAGAAAGAGACAGCAGTTCAGAGGATGTTATTACCATTCAGGCACTTGGACTTAAGAAGAGAATGGCTCATACAGGCTGTAAATACGCTATAGTTGGCCTCTCCGGAGGACTTGACTCGACCCTTGCTGCCATCGTTATATGTAGGACTATGAACATGTTAGGTCTTAGCAGGGAAAATGTGATAGCAGTAACCATGCCTTGCTTTGGAACTACAGGAAGGACCTACCACAATGCCATAAAGCTTGCAAAGGAGCTTGGCATCACACTTCGTGAAATAAACATCAAAGAGTCTGTGCTTTCCCACTTAAAGGACATAGGCCACGATGTAAATGACCACAATGTAACATTTGAAAATGCACAGGCTCGTGAGCGTACACAGGTACTTATGGACCTGGCCAATGAGTACGGAGGCCTCGTTATAGGAACAGGCGACATGAGCGAGCTGGCACTTGGCTTTGCTACATACAATGGGGACCATATGTCTATGTACGGTGTAAATGCATCCATTCCTAAGACGCTTGTAAGGCAGTTAGTAAGACATGCTGCTGAACTTGCTCTTGAAGACGGAAAGAAGGAACTGTCAGATGTACTTACCGACATAGTTGAGACACCGGTAAGCCCTGAGCTTCTTCCAACCAATGATGACGGTGAGACCGAGCAGAAGACAGAGGCTATAGTGGGTCCTTATGAATTAAATGACTTCTTCCTCTACAACATGGTAAGATGGGGAATGGAGCCTGACAAGCTATATAGAATTGCCTGTCTTACATTTGCAGATGAGTATACAAAAGAAGAGATAGAGAAGTGGCTAAAGAGCTTTTACCGCAGATTCTTCGCACAGCAGTACAAGAGGTCCTGTCTTCCTGACGGACCAAAGGTAGGCTCGGTAACACTGTCTCCTAGGGGAGACTTCAGGATGCCTTCAGATGCTGTAGGAGATTTGTGGCTAAAATAAGCACTATAAGGAGGGGATATGGTACTTGGAATATATGGATACGGCGGACACGGGCTCGAGGTAGAAGAGCTTGCAATGGTGATTAACGAAAAAGAGAACAGGTGGGAAAAGGTCATATTTATTGATGATGCCACCGAAAAGACAGACGGAGAGAGGATTATCACCTTTACTGAGGCAAAAAGCAAATACAGTGCTTCAGAGATTGAGTTTATGACAGGTATAGGGGAGCCTGTAGTGAGAGATAAGATATACAAGAAGGTAAAAGAGGCAGGCTATAGCTTTGCCACCCTCATCCACCCATCGGCGGTCATTGCAGGCAGTGCAAGGCTTGAAGAAGGGGTGATGATAGGCTCTAATGCCTTTATCTCGGTGAAGACGCATTTGCAGGAAAATGTACTCATACAGCCCCTTGCGGCGATTGACCACGAGTGCAGTGTCGGAAGGAACTCAGTTGTGTCCAGCTTCGTGGCTATGGGCGGTGGCTCAAGCCTTGGGGAGAATTCCTTCATCGGGCTAAATGCTTGTGTGAAGCAGGGAGTAGGCATTGGTGACGGCTCTGTGGTTGGCATGGGCTCTGTGGTTATAAAGGATGTAGATGACAGAGTAATGGTAGTGGGCAATCCTGCAAGGAAGATAAAGATGGGCGATGTAAGGGCATTTTACGACATTAGAAAAGGTAAATAACATGCAGATATTGTTTCTAACACTTATGAAAATATACTCTCCCTCAGATGAGGGGATATATATGGATTTGATGAAATGCTTTGCAGAGAAAGGCCATAAAGTCTCCATAATATCGCCGCTTGAGAAGAAGGAGGCGGGAGAGGAAGAGGTTATAAGTGCCCCGAATATAAGCCTTGTAAGGTGTAGAACAGGAAACCTCTTTGGAGTGGGTATGCTTGAAAAGGGGATATCCCAGATGAGGCTTGCTTCGCAGTACTTAAAAGCTGTCTATAAATATTTTCCGGAGACTAAGTTTGACCTTATATTATACTCAACTCCTCCCATCAGCCTGGCTACGGTAGTAGAGAAGATAAAAAGGAGTACCGGAGCGGCTACCTATCTTTTACTAAAGGATATCTTCCCACAGAATGCTGTGGATATAGGTATATTAAAGCCATTTATGGCGAAAGCACTATTTAGAAGCAAAGAAAAAAAGCTCTATGAGATATCTGACTATATAGGCTGTATGTCACCTGCCAATGTAGACTACCTGCTTAAGCATAATGAAATCGACAGTAACAAGGTGGAAGTCTGCCCTAATTCTATAAAGGTTGAGGTGGATATCAGTGTAGCATTAAGTGCTGATAGTATCGCTAAATCAAGGGAAAATGATAGAGAAGAGCTGTTTGCTAAATACGATATCCCGGTAGATAAGACCATATTTCTCTACGGAGGAAATCTTGGCAAGCCTCAGGACATACCTTTCATCATAGAGTGCATCAAGAAGGCTTCCACGGTAGAGGAGGCTTACTTTGTAGTCTGCGGTGACGGGACCGAATACGGAAAGCTTCTGGCATTTGTAAGTGAGTATAAGCCAAGCAATCTCACTCTGATTAAATCCCTCCCTAAGGCTGATTATGACAGGCTTGTAAGAGTCTCTGATGTCGGGATGATATTTCTTGACCATAGATTTAGTATACCAAACTTCCCTTCAAGGCTCCTGTCCTACCTTAAAGAAGGTATCCCTGTTCTTGTCTGCACCGATAAAAACACTGATATCGGAAGGATTGCAGAGGATAATGACTTCGGGCTTAGCTCTACAAGTGATAACGTGGAAGACTTTATCTCAAATGTAAGTAAGCTTACGGATAAAGGGCTAAGACTACGCTTGGGAGAGAACGGATATAGATATTTACTTGAGAATTATACGGTGGAGAGAAGTTACGAGATAATTATGAGGCATTTTAATTAGTCTAATGAAATTATAGAATCTGCATTTCTTGATATTAACTACAAAGTATGTTAAGATTGATGTTGGAGAGTATTCGCGATAAAATGGTAAACTCCCTAAGTATAAACCGATTATTCGGAATAATACGAAGGGAGGTGGTATCGATGACGACCTACGAAATCATCATGATTTTCCTTGGGATAGTAGCTTTATTAATATCCTTTGGTGGTCTCCTCATAGCCATTCTTACTTATCTCAACAAGAGAAAGTAATAACCAGCTTGTCGCCAAACAAGCTTGGTAGTCCAATTGGACACTAATTAAAGCTTAGGGAGCATTCATTTTGTAATGGATACTCTCTTCTCCATAACTATATCATATATATGGGGTAAATTCAAGTTATATAAATACGTTGGTTTCGGTTCTCTCTGACTTTCTTCTGCTAAGCCTCTCGTGGCTTCGGTAGTACTGCTCTTTATCGTAATACATATTCGTATCAAGCTTCTTTACAAATTCATCAAAGCTCTCAGAAGATGGGTCATATAAGCCAATTCCAAAAGAAAGAGACAACTGATACTTTCTGTCATGTTGACGGTTGAGCTTGCTAAGTTCTTGTATTATCTTATCTTTGATTTCTAACAATACCGCATTGTCTGCTTCTGCAACAAAGATGAGGAATTCATCCCCTGCGTATCTGATAGCAACTCCACGCTCGCTTGTAGCCTCAGATAGGATATTTGCAACCTCTTTTAGGGCAATATCACCTGTGTCGTGGCCAAAGGTGTCATTTATTGACTTAAAACGGTTGATATCCAGCATCATGCCACCGTGCATTGATTCATAAAGTCTGCTGCTAAAGAGATAGGCTCTGTTTAAAAGGCCTGTAAGGCTGTCGATGAAGGCACTTTCCTTTTGTATGCTCATGAATGCACTGGAGAGCCCTATAGCTGCACCTACCCAGCCCGTAGCAAGACCATAGAAAAGAATCTGTGCAATAAAGCCTATAAATACAGGAAACAAAAACACCCATATCGGGAAGAATCTTACATGCTTTTTATTCTTAAAAGTAGTGTGTATGTATGCACTGTACAGGATGTAGCAAAAAGATATGAGGACATAAACATAGGAAAAAGGCGTCCTCTTATACACGTTGTTTTCATCTATGATAAAAACTATAGGATAGAACAAGTTGATAAGGGCACTTATGAAAAGGATAATAGCAGGTATGGAGATGATTCCAGACCATTTTCTTGCCCTTGATGTATTGCCGTACAGGTGGAAGATAACGAATATATCCCATAGCAGGCACAGCGATATGGTTGCCATGTACGCGACAGTATTACCGACCATATTAGCTATCCTACAAAGTGCACCGGGTCTGCCGTCTGCTGTAAAAACTACAGCATCAAAAAAGCAGGATACACCTACTATCATCAGCATGTATCTAAGCATGTTGTAATCAACCTTATCACTCTTTAGTATAGACTGATTGCAGGACATGATAGATATAACCAGTGCTATACCTACCGCACTTGCGACATATATATGTGTGAGTCCCATATTTGTACCTCATAAATTTCTGTTAAACTAAGCGGGTGTCAAAAGTATTTGAAACTTATATAATATTAAACTAAAAGTTCATTATCAAAAGCAGTTGCTGTATTTGTATACACCAAGTTTAATTATTACACATTTTTTTTCTAACTTCAATAGGGAAAGTGCATGAAATCAAGATTCTGCAATATATAAAGAGTTAATTTGATTGAAAATGTCAGCCCACTATGTTAAAATATTTTTGTGGAGAGTATCTGCGACAAAAAGGAAACTCCCTAAGTACAAACCGAGCAATCGGAATCATACGAAGGGAGGTGGTGCTGATGACTGCTTATGAAATCATCATGATCTTCATAGGGATATTAGGTCTGCTAATATCCTTCGGCGGTTTTCTTATCGCCATTTTTACTTTTCTCGATAAGAGAAAGTAGATTACCTGCTTGCCGCAAACAAGCGAAGTAGTCTGTTAAAAGATTTACCAAGCTTAGGGAGTACCATATACGTGGATACTCTCTTCTCCATAACTATAGCATATTATGATACAGGTGTCAAAGGGATAATACTCTGTTGGGTTACTTTTAGGAGAATATATTGTCTTTTGACACTTACAGCGTATCAAGCAATAATTTTTAATATATTAGCTTACAGAAAGGCAATTATCATGGGTATATTTACAGGTAAAACCCTGCTTATTACAGGTGGAACCGGTTCATTTGGACATGCGGTTATGGACAGGTTTCTTTCTACAGATATCGGCGAAATAAGGATATTCTCAAGGGATGAGAAGAAACAGGATGACATGAGACACGAGTATCAGGCGAAGATGCCTGAGGTGGCTGAAAAGATTAAGTTCTACATAGGAGATGTGAGGGATATCAATTCCGTTAAAAATGCCATGAATGGAGTTGACTATATCTTCCATGCGGCAGCACTCAAGCAGGTACCTTCTTGCGAATTCTTCCCTATAGAGGCGGTAAAGACCAACGTGCTTGGTACTGAAAATGTGTTGAACGCGGCCATAGAAGCAGGAGTAAAGAGTATAATCTGTCTTTCCACAGACAAGGCTGCCTATCCTGTAAATGCCATGGGAACCAGTAAGGCTATGATGGAAAAGGTAATAGTGGCTAAGTCACGTACCGTAGACCAGTCAAAGACCAAGATATGCTGTACAAGGTATGGCAATGTTATGTGCTCTCGTGGCTCAGTTATTCCGCTTTGGATAGACCAGATAAGGGCGGGGAACCCTATTACAGTCACAGAGCCTGCTATGACAAGATTTATAATGTCGCTTGAAGAAGCAGTTGACCTCGTTCTCTTTGCATTTGAACATGGGGAAACAGGAGATATACTGGTACAGAAGGCGCCTGCCTGCACTATAAAGGTTCAGGCGGAGGCGGTTTGTGATTTGTTTAACGGTGACAAGGCTGCCATAAGACAGATAGGTATAAGACATGGTGAAAAGATGTATGAAACTCTGCTTACCAATGAGGAGTGCGAAAGAGCTATCGACCTTGGCAAGTTCTACAGGGTGCCTTGTGACAGCAGAAATCTAAACTATGACAAATATTTCACACAGGGAAATATTGAAAGAGCCAAGCTAACTGAGTTTAACTCAAACAATACCGAGCTTCTTGACGTGGAGGAAGTAAAGTCAAAGCTTATGGAGCTTAGCTACATAAAGGAAGAACTTGAGAAGTAGCCACCATTTTTTGCAAAAAAATGAGCGAATTACGAATATTTTTGCAAGGACCCTGCTAAGCGTAGCTGTAGCAATTCTGTATCAATGTGTGTCAAATACTTTTGACACACCGATTACGAAAATAGTGGTATGGGCTAATAAAATGCCTGAATGAGGCAAGAACAGGATTGGATTAAGATATGAATATACTTGTTACCGGTGCAAAAGGATTTGTAGGAAAGAATCTTGTGGAGAACCTTAGGTGTATAAAAGACGGGAAAAATACCACAAGACCTGCCCTTAAGATAGATGAAATATATGAATATGATGTAGAATCAGACAAGAAGCAGCTCTTTTACTATTGTGAGAGGGCTGACTTTGTATTTAATCTGGCAGGAGTGAACCGCCCTAAGGATGAGGGGGAGTTTATGAAGGGAAACTTCGGCTTTGCTTCAGAACTTTTAGAAACACTTAAAAAATGTGAAAATACCTGCCCTGTAATGCTATCTTCTTCAGTACAGGCAACACTTGCAGGGAGATTTCAGACCTCGGAATACGGAAAGTCTAAGCTTGCAGGCGAGGAGCTTTTCTTTGACTACAGTAAGGAGACAGGGGCGAAGGTGCTGGTATACAGGTTTCCAAACCTCTTTGGTAAGTGGTGCATGCCAAATTATAACTCAGCAGTCGCCACCTTTTGCTATAATACAGCCAACGACCTGCCGCTTACGATAAATGACAGAAATACTGTGCTAGAGCTCTTGTACATAGATGACCTTGTAGAAGGTCTTCTGGATGCGCTTGAAGGTAAGGCACAATACTGCGAATATGAGGGAGTAGAGGCAAAAGGAGAGAAAGATGGCAGGTATGCCTACATTCCTGTGACTCACAAGGTGACTCTTGGGGAAATAGCTGATACTTTAGAGGAATTTAAGACTCAGCCTGAGAGCCTTATTATGCCTGAGATACCGGCAGGAAGCTTTGCTAAGAAGCTCTATTCCACATATTTATCATATTTACCAAAAGAAAAGGTAAGCTTTCCGCTTAAGATGAATATGGATAACAGAGGGAGCTTCACAGAGCTTCTTAAGACCGCCTCCTGCGGGCAGTTCTCGGTAAATATAAGCAAGCCCGGTATCACAAAGGGAGAACACTGGCACAATACCAAGTGGGAATTCTTTATAGTGGTGTCCGGCAAGGCTCTCATACAGGAGAGAAAGATAGGAACTGATGAAATCTTAGAGTTTTATGTAAGCGGCGAGAAGATTGAGGCAGTACATATGTTGCCGGGATACACACATAACATCATCAATCTCTCAGATACAGAGGATTTGATTACTCTTATGTGGGCGAATGAAAGCTTTGATAAGAACAGACCTGACACCTTTTTTGAGAAGGTGGAAGCAGATAATTAAAGAATGATAAAGTAATAACAAATGATGAGTTAATGAAAAAATCAGCGAATTAAAGCAAATTAGTAAGTGGAAAACGAAGAATTGATAGTATAAAAGCTATGAATATTGATAAAAATGAGTGTTTGAAATAATGAGGTATGAAGATGAAGACAGATTACACGGATGTGAGTTTTGTAAATAACGGTAAATTGAAGTTACTTATAATAGTTGGCACAAGACCTGAGATAATAAGGCTTTCAGAGGTTATAAAGAAGTGCAGGCTGTATTTTGACTGTATCTTAGCCCATACGGGTCAGAACTATGATTACAACCTAAACGGAATCTTTTTTAAGGACTTAAAGCTAAAAGACGCTGAAGTATATATGGATGCGGTAGGAGCTGACCTTGGAGAGACAGTTGGCAATATTATAGCTGCTTCATATAAGCTGATGGTAAGCATTAAGCCAGATGCCCTTCTTATACTCGGTGATACCAACAGCTGTCTCTCTGCTATATCAGCAAAAAGGCTCCACATACCTATATTTCATATGGAAGCGGGCAACAGATGTAAGGATGAATGCCTGCCCGAGGAGACAAACCGCAGGATAGTGGATATAATCTCAGATGTGAATCTGGCTTATTCTGAGCATGCGAGGAGATACCTTGCGGAATGCGGTCTTCCAAAGGAGAGAACCTATGTGACGGGCTCCCCTATGGCTGAGGTGCTAAGAGCCAATCTTGCCGATATTAAGGCAAGTGACGTACTTACAAGGCTAAGTCTAAAAGAGGGCAAATACATCCTTTTATCTGCTCACAGAGAAGAAAACATCGACACTGAGGAGAATTTTACCTCCCTTTTTACCGCGGTAAATAAGCTGGCAGAAAAATACGATATGCCTGTGCTGTACTCCTGCCACCCAAGGAGCAGGAAACGCCTGGAAGAATCAGGCTTTAAGCTTGACAGCAGAGTTATAAGACAGGAGCCTCTAGGCTTTCACGACTACAATAAGCTACAGATGTCTGCATTTTTGGTGGTATCAGACAGCGGTACCCTCCCTGAGGAGAGCTCTTTCTACATAAGCGAGGGCAGTCCATTCCCGGCAGTCTGCATAAGAACCTCTACCGAAAGACCTGAAGCCCTTGACAAAGGAGACTTCATCCTTGCAGGCATAGATGAAAAGAGCCTCTTGCAGGCAGCAGACACAGCTGTAAACCTGAAGCTAAACGGAGACTACGGCCTCCCTACACCGGACTATATGGATGAGAATGTAAGCGATAAGGTGGTAAGGATAATCCAAGGGTATACCGGGGTTGTGAATAAGATGGTGTGGAGGAAATAGGGGTAACTTTAATGGGGAAATGAGTAAAAGGTAAAGTTTTGGACAAATAGAGAAAAAATTAGGTAGAATAGAACTAGAATGAAGGAGGTATGCGAATGTCAGAGAGAAGATTAAATAACAGCATATTTCTTATGTATCTTGCGTCAATCAATTATATGAAGGCTCATAAAATGACAAAGGGAGACTTTGAAAAGCTGGACAAAAAGTATGAAATACTAAATTATATTGTGGAATGCCCAGACATTTTCGATAGCCTTACAGAAGAAGAAATGGTGGAGGAGATTGATAACTATGTTGCAAGCTGATTGTGAATACATCCTTTACCATGGAACCGTCTCTGAAATAAAGCAAAGTTGACGTGACGAAGGGGAGAGCTCATGCTTGAGAATAAAATTGAAACAATTAAAGGCCTATGCGTGGTAAATATAACTAAATTTATCATGACTAAATTAGGGCTTAGTGCGGATGAAGCCTACGCTAAATTTATGCAAATGGAAATGTTTGACCTGTTAATGGATACAGACTCTGGGATGTATTTGGAGCAGAATGAATTCCTTATTGCATGCTGCGAAAAAGAATTAGAATATGGTGCGGAAGAACTATATAAGTTCTTGGAAGTTGCATAGATTTAATAGGGGGTTCGTGGGTTGTGAATAAGATGGTGTGGAGGAAGTAGGGTGAATAAGCCTGTAACTAAATTTTCATTTGAGAATAACATTTTTGACATAATAAGATATTATGCTATGCTGCAAGTAATGATAAATCACATGGCAGAGCATTTTAAACTTCAGCTTCCTGCGGTATTACAAGCTTTAATTAAGTTTCAGGGAGTTGTAATCCTCTTTGCCTTAAGCGGCTATCTAACGGCTGCTTCACTTGATAGAGATAGTATGAATGGAGACATAGACAAGCCAAAGTTTCTTAAAAAGAGATTCTTTAGAATATTTCCAGAATACTGGCTCTGTGTGCTTATAAATACTGTTGTGATTTTCGTGCTATATAGCCCGAAGCCTAACTTGAAGGAAGGATTGATATATGTTATTACTCAGTTTGGTTGTCTAAACTTCTACACCGGTGAGTGGCTGAGAGGCTGTGGTGTAGGTGCTCCTAATGGGAGCCTATGGACTATACTTGTAGAACTGGAGTTTTATGTTATAATATTACTTATATGGAAATGGCTTAAAAATAAAGGAATTATTACTTGGAGTATTCTTATTGCCTGCTTTGCCGGCCTGAATTATCTGACTGCTATAGCTGGCGATGGTGAAATGATTGCCATAAAGTTATTGAACTGCAGCATAATTCCATACTTGTACATGTTTATGATTGGCTGTTTCTTTTACAGATTTAGAGAGAAAATTTTTAATTGCGATAATAGATTGATTGCAATAGCCGGCTTATTCTTTGTAGCAATGTACTTTGTGGGGGATGGGTTGATATCTGGTTCATACCTCCCACTGCTTAGCGGGATTGCCCTTGCAGCCATGACTATTATATTTGGATATTTATTTAAGATAAAGCTTAGAGCTAAGATTGATATAACCTATGGAACATACTTGTATCACATGGTTGTAGTAAATGCTATAATTGCGCTCGGTGTAGAGATAAACTATGTGGTTATGGGGATTGGAATAGTTGTAAGTTTGTTGCTGGGGCTTATGTCCTCAAGGTTTAATAAAGCTATACCATATATTATAAAAAGAGCATAAACCTTGGATGAGGTGATGAGAGGATTGACTTTAAACATAAATATTATTAAACAATGTGTTAGGAGATTAAAAATGCGTAAACTATACCTGAAATTTACTGGAATATTATTGTTTTTTGTTTCGTATTTTTTATTGTTTCTAGCTTTTGATACAAATGATTTTTCAAGAATAAGAGCTGATTATCTGCATAATATCACTGATACAAAAGTTGTTTCGTATAATGGTGATAAGACGTTTCTTAATAGTCCTTATCCATTGATGAAGTATATAAATGATATTGATAAAAACAATGAGTATAGTATAATTCTTGGGGATTCAAAGTTTGCATTTTTAGATGTAATAAGGCTATCTTCAATTTCAGGAGAAAAATATCTCAATATTTCGTACGGTGGTGCAGCCCTTGAAGAGAGTATACTTGAATTTTGGTATACAGTGAAAAGGTTAAAGCTAAAAAAAGTAATTTTTGAATTGGATTTTCATGCACTCAATAACAACTGGCGAATGGATAGAATTAGTAAATATTTTGACATGTCTTATCTTGATATGATTAAGGCATATTATTTTGATTACTACAACAATAAAACTATGTTGGAAGAAGCGTATAAAAAAATTAGGGGGATAACTAATGAGGAGAATACGAGTAAGACTGAATTAGTAAAAAAAGGAATAGAGGATAAGATTAAGGTGTTAAAAACCTATACAATAAATGAGGAAGCGGTAGAGAATTTAAAAGAAATATCTAAATACTGTAAAGAGAATGATATCAAATTGATATTTTTTTCGCCACCGTTATATCACAAAATAAGTGACCTTGTCGAAGAAAAGAAAGATTTGGTGGAAGAATTACACGAGATTAAGAGCGAATTATCGAAAGATGCAGTAGTATACGATATGCAAGATAAGTCAGAATTATCATATATGGAATCGGATTGGCTAGACTCATCACATTTTACGGGAGGCATAATGAGGCAGGTTGAGGACAATCTTGCGGGGATTAGCCGTAAATATATGAAAATCTGGGAGAATGGTCAATATGACAAATCTAAATAATATGGAAAATGAACATAAGCAAATAAAGATCTGCTTCGTTGCCCCATTACCGCCTCCATATGGTGGGATTGCGAATTGGACAAGAGTATTTACAGAGTATTTATCAAAGAATAATTTGGCAGACATTTCTCTTGTAAATACTGCGCCTAAGGGAAGGGTGACGGAAGGAAGAGGAATCCTTAAAAGAGTATTTGTAAGTGGATTTGCTATGTTTGGGATAGTCTCTGAAATAAGGGATAAAATAAAAACTGATAAAATGGACTGTGTCCATATAGCGACAAGTGGTTCATTAGCGGCTATTAGGGATCTTATGGTAGCAAACCTGCTTAGGAGGGAAAATATCCCCTTTATTTATCATATACATTTTGGCAGGATTCCTGAGATCATTAGGAAAAATACAATTGAATGGAGGCTAATTAAAAAAGTAATTACATTGTCAGCTAGAACTATTGCTATTGACAAAAGTACCAAAGATGAATTAAGTGCTTACTTTCGTGATAAGATAGAATATATCCCAAATCCGATTGATTTGAAGGCGTTGCCTGTTCCCAGTGAATCAACTGAGAAGACAGTTATGTATCTGGGATGGGTAATTAAGCAAAAAGGCATAGAAGAACTTATAGCGTCTTGGAAAAGTATTCAAACTGTGGTCAAGGACTGGAAATTGCAGATTGTTGGACCTTACAAGATAGAATACATAGATGAGTTAAGAAAAAAGTATAGTTTTGAAAACGTTGAGCTTATTGAAGAAAAATCTCACAAAGAGGCTATGGAACTGCTTAACAGGGCATCAGTATTTGTCCTGCCAAGCTATACAGAAGGTTGCCCATATGTTATAATGGAAGCTATGGCTCTTAAGAAGATAATTATTGGAACCAGAGTTGGAAACATACCTGAGATGCTAGGTGACAATTGCGGTATTTTGATTGATGTACAAAATGTAGAAGAACTAAAAAAGCATCTTAAAGAGGTAATTACTCAGGCTGATCGATATGACAATCTGAGAGAAGCTGCTTATGAAAAAGCAAAAAGTGAATACGATATAAGCAGGATTTCCGCTAAAATCTTATATATGGTTAAGGAGATAATAGAGAAGAGAAGCTGATGAAGAAAATAAGAGTTTTACAGGTTGTTCCTAGCTTTAATGTAGGAGGAGCAGAAGGCCTGGTGCTTACTTATCTGCGAAATTTTGATAGAAGCTGTATGGAGATGAAGGCTGTATCATTTTATGCGCCAAGTGGCTCTATTTATGATGAGATAATAAAGGCTGAAAAGCTACATGTTACCTACTTAAATAAAAAAGGGCCTTTGGATATTTCATTTGTGAAACAGCTGAAAGCGGAGATTGAGAGCTTTAACCCTGATGTGATACATACACATATGTCCGCGCTTAAATATGTTGTGATGGCAGGTACTTTAGGAAAACCGATATTTCATACTATACATAGCGAAGTGCTTACAGATGCGGGAATATATGATAGATTTGTAAACAGATTTCTCTTCAAAAAGTATAAAGTTACACCAATTGCTTTGCACGAAGAATTAAGGAGAGCTGTCAATAGATATTATGGCTGTACAAATACGGTTGTAGTGAGCAATGGGATAGATGTGGATAAATTTAAGAATGGAGTTAGTATAAGGGATGAACTTGGAATAGATGAAGAATCCTTTGTATTATGCCATGTAGGAAGCTTTTCAAAGCCTAAAAACCATGAATTTCTAATTAAAGTATTTAAAAAAGTTCTTTCTTACAAACCTAATGCCTGCCTAGCTCTGGTAGGTGGTGGTGTATTGGAAAACAGTATCAGAAAGCTGGTTGCTGATGAAGGTTTAGATGGAAAGGTTTTATTTTTAGGCAGACGCTCCGATATATATAATGTGCTTAAATCAAGTGATGTGTTTGTATTTCCATCGCTGTATGAAGGCTTTGGAATAGCTGTTTTGGAGGCAGAAGCATCAGGACTACCTGTTGTTGTTTCAGATAAAGTTCCTGAAAACGTATGTGTAGTACCTAATGTTAAACGACTATCATTGGATGATAACATAGACAAGTGGTGTGAGGCTGTAGCTGAATGCGAAAATATGAAGTCAGATGTTTTATGTGATGATATATACAAGTTTGATATAAAGAATGTGCTAAAGGAGCTGAGTCAAGCTTATAGAGAAAAGTGTGGATGCCATAAAAACTGAGGAAGATTAAATGATAAGACTATATAAAAGGTTAGGAATTATTTGTTTATTTTTTGTAGTTTACTATGCTGTTTTTATACGGTTTGATTTGTATGATTTTTTTGGTGTTCGTGTAAAGTATTTTAACGAGATAGAGAATACTTTTATAGTGGATGAAAGTGGGAATAGAGTTACAAAATATAATCCTTACCCAACAATAAAATATATAAACTGCTTATCTGATGACAAAACATATAGTGTTATTTTTGGAGATTCAAAGATAGATAGGATTGATGTCAGAAATTTGGCTCGAATTGAAGGAAATAAAGATACAAAATGGCTAAATCTTTCTTACGGAGGGTGCCCGCCGGAAGAAAGTATATTAGAGTTTTATTATACTACTAAGAGGGTAAAACTGGACAAAGTTATTTTTGAGTTAGATAGTAAAGCTCTAAATACATATTATAATATGGACAGGCTGAGTAGAATCGTAGATTTAAGCGGATGGGAACTGTATAAAAGTTATATTTTTGATTATTATAATAATAGGATGGCTTTGGAATCAACTATAAATTATGTGAAAAAGAAGATAATTAGTGAAAATGGCATTAAAAATGAAAAAGAGCAACAAAATTTCTATAACGAAACTATCGAGGCAGATAGACAAGCTACTGATGTATATAAAATGAACAGTAAAGATGTAGATAGTTTAATAGAAATTGCAAAGTATTGTAAGGAAAATGGTATTAAACTAATCTTCTTCTCGCCTCCTATAAATGGCAGATTATACGATGAGGTGCCCAAGAATTTTGAAATATTAAAGCAGGCAGATGAATTAAAAAAGAAGCTGTCATATTATGCAACTGTTTATGATATGCAGTACATATCCGATTTGTCATATATGAAAGATGAATGGGAAGATGCATGGCATTATGGTGAAGGAATATGTAGAATCATAGAAAATAACTTAGCTGGAAAAAATCAAAAATATATGAGAATATATGAAAATGGAGGAATAGTCAAATGATATTTTTAAATCCGTTTTTTTGGATGGCTATGCTGGCAATATTACCGATATATTATAAAGTGAAATCTATAAATACTAAGAATGTGATATTAGTATTGTTTAGTATAATCTGGTATGTTAGATATGCTGAATGGAGTGCACTTTATTTACTTGCAACGATTGTGACTACTTGGATTTATGGATATTTATACGAGAAATATCAGGATTCAAAATCGGCACATGTATTTGCATGGTTTATTGGTATAGGAGTGAATTTGGGAATATTATTGGTGCTTAAATATAATGGACTAATATTAGCTAAAGGGCTAAATTTTTGGGTGCCGATGGGACTATCGTTCTATACATTTCAAGCATTGGGGTATTGTATAGATATTAGAAATGGAAACTGTGAAAGAGAAAAGAATATTTGGAATCATATACTATTTTTATGTTTTATACCTCAGATGGTAACGGGGCCAATTTCTAGGAAAAACCAACTGGGCGGAGAATTCTTAAAAGAAAAAAGCTTCGACTATGAAAGAGTGATTGCATCTCTATATAGGATGACCTGGGGATTTTTCAAGAAAATCGTTGTGGCTAACAACCTAGCAGTGCTTGTATCTGCAATTTATTCTGATTATGAAAATGTATCAGGAGCTTTACTTACTATAAATGCAATGCTTTTTGTTGTGCAGCTTTATTGTGACTTTGCAGGTTGTATGGACATAGCAATTGGTGCTGCAGGGCTTTTTGGAATTGAAGTAGTCGAGAATTTTAATAAACCATTTACAGCAAAAAATGTCTCTGAACTTTGGCGCAGATGGCATATAACCCTTGGTACATGGGTGAAAGACTATGTATTTTACCCTATTTTACTTTGGATGAATAGAAAGACATCTAAAAAATTTGTAGAAAAAATAGGTAAGAAAAGTTTTAAAAAGCTATCAACTTATATAGCTCTTGTGATTTTATGGAGTATAGTTGGACTTTGGCATGGTGCTGATTTGAAGTATTGGATAGGTAATGGTATGCTGTACGCATGTACCATCATACTGGGAGAGATACTTACACCTGTATTTATCAAAATAATTGCTATTCTTAAAATAAATACTGAGAGTAAACCTTACGAATATTTCCAGAGGACAAGGACTTTTCTTATATTCTGTATAGGAAATATGTTCTTAAACCTTGATTCAACCACTACGACAGTTAAAGTCCTTGGTAGAATGGTTACTAATTTTGCAACCAACATTAGCAATCATGCGTTTTTCTCAAGTTTGTTAGGTAATGAAAAACTGAAAGTATTGATTGGAATAATGTGTATGGTTGTTTTCTTGGTAATTTCTGCATTTGATGTTAAACTTGGAGAAAAACTAAGAAAGAGAAATATGGCAGTAAGATGGCTGAATTATGCGGTAGTAATAATTATTATTTTTGCAAGTTTCATTTTGCAAAATGGCGGATATGGCGACTCAATTAACTTTATATATATGCAATTTTAACTTAATGATTGAGTGTATTGAGGTTTGATAATTAAAACATTAAGGGGAAAAATATGAATGAGTTAATAAGTGTTATCATTCCGGTATATAATGTTGAGCAATATGTGGAGAGATGCTTGAACTCTGTTATAAATCAGTCTTATCTAAACCTTGAGATTATCCTTGTAGATGATGGTTCAACAGATAAGAGCGGAGAGATATGTGACAGATACGCTCTTAAAGATAGCAGGATCAAGGTTATTCATGAAGAGAACGCAGGACTTGGAGAAGCGAGAAACAGGGGATTGAGGATAGCTTCAGGAGATTATATCTGTTTTGTGGATAGTGACGACTGGATAGAAGAAGACTATTGCAAAGAATTAGTACAGGCTGCTGAAAGGACTAATTCTGACATTGCAATATGCGGATATAATGAGTGCCTTAAGGATGGTAAGACACCTAAAGTAAAGTATGATGACTGCTTTATCACTACAGGTAAAGAAATATTACATTATACAATGACAGCAAATAGTAAATATTGGTTCAACATTTCTGTTTGGAATAAATTGTATAAAAGAGAGATTATTTCTGAATTGTGGTTTAAGAGCAGAGTTTATGAAGATATAATGTACAATGCAGAGTCAATGTACAGGGCTAATAAAATAGCATATGTAAATAAGTGCCTGTATAATTACAGGATAAATAGAGAAGGGAGTATCATATCAAAGGGATTTCAAAGAAAAACTATAGAGTTTGAAATGAAATTCAAAGAAGAAAGAGTTGAGTTTTTTAAGAGAAATAATGAAATAAAGCTTGCGAGAGATGCAGAGGCAGTGGTTATACATGATAAGCTCCTATACTATGCATTTATGAGTTTATCAAAGGATAATTTTAGTGAATATATAAGAAAGTATAAAGTTGACTTAAGAAAGTGTGGATTCATAGCAGATACCAAAACTAATATTGCCTTACTGATATTTAAGTGTTTTCCACGGCTATGGATAAAAATTATTAAAAAGAAGTATAAATATTGAGAGGTATGAGGTATAATGGAAAAGTGTACTATTTTGGTAAATAGCTGTGATAAATACGAGGACACGTGGTATCCTCTATTTAAGATAATGAAGGCTGAGTGGAAGGATAGGAAGTGGCCTATTGTACTTAATACAGAGTCAAAAACCTTTGATTATGAAGATATGGGGATAAAGACATTTAGACTGTATCAGCATGGTGTTAAAGATAAATGGGGAAAGAGGCTTATTGAGACACTTAAAAGAATAGATACTGAGTATGTGTTAATGTATTTGGACGATTTTTTTCTAACCAGACCTGTGAATCAAAATATGTTAGATCAGTGCATAGAGTGGTTGGATAAAAATGATGATGTAGCTGTTTTTTGCTTTATGCCCGCATACGGTGAAAATATAAAAGATGGCAGGTTTGAAGGCTTTGAGAAGAGGCCTCAGGATGGAGATTATAGATTGAATTGTCAGGCTGCACTGTGGAGAAAAGAAATACTGCTTAAATACACCAGACCATGGGAAAATCCTTGGGACTGGGAGGTTATTGGCAATGCAAGAACAAGAAGATGTGAAAAAGCCTTTTATTCACTTATTGGTGGAGTTGAAGGTCCATTTGAATATTCGCTTAAAGACTGGTCAGGTATATACAGAGGAAAATGGGTGAGAAAAGTGGTAGAACCGTTGTTTCATAAACATAATATTGATATTGACTTAACTGTAAGAGGAGTTGAGGAAAACCCTTTTGCTGTTGATCTTACCCAAAGACCATTTTTGAAGAAAGTTAAGGAAAGGCTTATGTATATTGCGGCGAAATATTTCGGGATATAAAGGAGAAATGGCATGAGCTTAAAGGCTGATATAATAACAAAAATAGCAAAACATGAGAGAATAAGATTCCTAGCAAAGTTTTTGAAAAATTTTAATAATATGGAGTTTATTAAGGATGTAAATAATCTCTATAACAATAGGACGCTATATAAGATAGTGCAAAAGGGTGATAAGGAAAAAGGGAAAGTGCTTTACCTTATAAACGAAAAGTATGCATACTATGGGTTTTGTGCTATTTTAAGAGAAGTAATTGAGGGTTGCTTGGTAGCAGATGAATTGGGATTTTATCCTGTTGTCTCTATGTCTGAAGAGTCATTATATGCTGAGAAGAAAGGGTTTTTAGGAAAAGATAATCCTTGGGAGTGTTATTTTGAACAGCCGGTTGGAATTGATATGAATATATATAATCAGGGATTTCGGACAACTTCAATGAGTAGGGATGATTTAGCTATGTTGGCTGAACGCTACAAGAATGATGGCTATAGATTAAGTAAGGAGTATTTTGAAGATACAGGAAAAATTTGGAGGAAATATATTAGAGTACGAAAAGAACTTGAACTTGAATTACAAAGTAAAATAGATGAAATTTTTGGAAAAGATTCAAGAGTTCTAGGAGTGCAGGCAAGGGGAACAGATTTTAATAGAGGATATTATAACCATCCTAAGCCTATTTTGCCGGAAGACTATTTTAAACAAATTGACAAGATTATTGATAAATATGATTATATATTTTTGGCAACTGAAGATAATAATAATTTGGAAAGATTCATTGACAAATATGGTGATAAGTTAGTATATCACACAGATATAGAGAGGTCATCTACAATAGATAATCCTGCTTTAGGAAAGAGTGATACATTTAAGACGAGAGAAAATCCTAAATATTGCTTAGCTAAAGATGTTATGTTGGATATGATGTCTTTGTCGGAATGTAAAGGGATTATTACAGGTATGTCTCAAGTATCAATTTGTGCAAGAATATGGAAGCTTGCTCGAAATGAGCAGTTTGTTGACGATATTATCATGGATAATGGGATATTTTCAGACAAAAAAAATAGTGTAAGTATTGAGGAACTGATAAAGATTGATGGCGTAAAGTTTAATGGATGGTGATAAATGTTTGAACATATATATATATATTATATTGTATTGTAATGTAAAGTTTATATAACATAGGTTGGGAGTGAAAACATGAAAAAAGCACTTATTACAGGCGTTACAGGGCAGGATGGTTCATACTTGGCTGAGCTTTTATTAGAAAAAGAGTACGAAGTTCATGGCATAGTGAGAAGAGCTTCTACCGAGAAAAAGGAAAGGATAGACCATCTTGAGGGCAATCCTAATTTTCATTTACACTATGGAGACTTAACTGATTCTTTGAGTTTGGTTAAAATCATTTCTAAGGTTGAACCTGATGAAATATATAACCTTGCGGCGCAGAGCCATGTAGCTGTTTCGTTTGAGGTGCCGGAGTACACTGCGGATGCTACGGGTACAGGAGTTATAAGGCTGCTTGAAGCTATAAGAACCTGCAGACTTGAAAAGAAGTGTAGATTCTATCAGGCATCAACCTCAGAACTATTTGGAAAGGTACAGGAGATACCACAAAGTGAGACAACACCTTTTTATCCTTATTCTCCTTATGCGGCTGCAAAGCAGTATGCCTACTGGGTAGTAAGGAATTATAGAGAAGGCTATGGTATGTTTGCTACCAATGGTATACTTTTCAACCATGAGTCTGAAAGAAGAGGTGAGACCTTTGTCACCAGAAAGATTACTTTGGCAGCAGCAAAGATAGCAGCTGGTGTACAGGATAAACTATATCTGGGTAATCTCGATGCGCTCAGAGACTGGGGATATGCAAAGGACTATGTTGAGTGCATGTGGCTTATGCTACAGCATAATGAGCCTGATGACTTTGTAGTGGCAACAGGAGAACAGTATTCAGTAAGGGATTTCTGTACCAGAGCATTTAAGAGGGCAGGGATTGAACTTAGATGGGAAGGTGAGGGAGTAGAGGAGAAGGGTATTGATGTGAGTACAGGTAAGATAGTTGTAGAAGTGTCTCCTGAATTCTTCAGGCCTACAGATGTAGTGACTCTCTTAGGCAATCCTGCTAAGGCTAAAGAAAAGTTAGGCTGGAATCCTAGGAAAACGAGTTTTGATGAGCTTGTAAACATTATGGTAGATAGTGATATTAAACTGGTTGAAAAGACAAAATAAGTTATTATCAAAAAGGAGATATTATGGTAGTTGAGAAGACTAATCTTAAAGGTGTGCTGCTTATTAAGCCTGATATTTTTGAGGATTTTAGAGGAAACTATACTGAGGTGTATAATGAAAAATTATACGCTGAGATGGGTATAACAGATAAGTTTATTCAGGATGATTTATCTACTACATATAAGGGTGTGCTTAGAGGTATGCATGGTGATCCTAAGACAGCAAAGCTGGTTCAGTGTGCTTATGGAAGGATATATCAGGTTGTACTTAACAATGATAAAAACTCAGATGAATATGGTAAGTGGCAGGCATTCATACTTACTTCTGAGAACAGACATCAGGTGTACATTCCTCCAATGTTTGGCAATGGATTTTATGTACTTAGTGATGTTGCAGTTTATAATTATAAACAGACAACCGTATACGGAGATGCAAAACAGTTCACTGTTAAGTGGAATGATCCGGAATTTGGCATAGTGTGGCCTGATAATAACCCAATATTATCTGCAAGGGATAGATAGGAGAGAAAAATGAAAGAGATAATAAAAGACGGTAAAGTAGTTGCCAGACACATTCTTGAAAGCGATATAAAGGAAGGGCTAAATTTCTATTCAAATGATGACGAGTTCATTCAGGTAGGAGCTTGGAACTATGATAACGGCAAAAGATTACTTGGACATATTCATAATGAGGTGGATAGAAATGTCAATAGAACCTGTGAAGTCCTGTATGTTATTAAGGGAAGTTTAGAAGCTAGAATATATGATTTGTCGGAAAACCTTCTAGAAACTTTTGTAGTTGGACAGGGCGAGATTTTAGTGCTCCTTGAATGTGGGCATGGTTATACAATACTCTCAGATGATACAAAGGTAATTGAAATTAAAAACGGCCCTTATTTGGGAGCAGATGTTGATAGAAGAAGGATAGAAAATTAAGGAGAAAAACAATGGACTTTATCATTCAGATGGAACCATCTTACGATCATAATGAAAAAAATGCTTTGAATGAGTATATGGAATCAGGCGGCTGGTTGATGGAATTTAAGAAGACTAGAGAGCTTGAAAGCATGATAGCGGACTACACAGGAGCTAAGTATTGTTCCATTATGCCTAATGGAACTGTCAGCCTGTCAGTTGCACTTATAGCTTGCGGCATAGGTGTTGGTGACGAAGTTATAGTACCTGATTATACCATGGTAGCTACTCCTAATGCGGTAGAACTTATTGGTGCAAAGGCAGTATTTGTAGACATTGATAGGGATACTCTATGCATGGACTATGATGCTATGGTAAATGCAGTTACAGAGAAGACTAAGGCTGTATTTTTTGTTTCTATCAATGGAAGATGCCCTAAGGACATTGACAAGTATGTCGAGTTTTGTAAGTCCCGTGGAATCCACTTTTTAGAAGATGCAGCGCAGTCTCTAGGAAGCTTTTGCAATGGCAAACATCTTGGTAGATTTGGCGAGATAGGCAGCTTTTCTTTCAGTGTACCTAAGATAATAACTACAGGGCAGGGAGGAGCTCTTATCACAGATGATGAAGAGCTTTATAATAAAATAGTGAAAATAAGGGACTTCGGCAGGGACAAAGGCGGAAGTGACCATTACTTAACTAAGGGTTGGAATTTTAAGTTTACAGATGTTCAGGCGGTCATTGGAATTGAGCAGATGAAAAAGCTCCACTCTAGAGTTATGCGTAAAAAAGAGATGGGTAAACTCTATGAAAAACTGTTATCAGGTATTACAGGAGTGGAATTAATACCAACTGATTTGGAAGAGACATCACCTTGGTTTTATGACATTTTGGCAGATGATAGAGAAAAGCTGCTTGAATTCTTAAAGGATAATGGTATAGGGTCAAGAATCTTTTATCCACCACTTCATGCAGAACCAGCTTATGGATATGAAGGGCATTATCCTATTACAGAAGAAATTTCTAAAAAAGGTTTATGGCTGCCGTCTGCAATAACATTAACTGACGAACAAATAACATATGTTTGTGGTAAGATAAGAGAGTACTATAATTAGTTCGTAAACTTGTATTAGGAGAGCAATATGAATGGATATTTGGATACGGCAGGAATAGAGAGATTAGGGCTAAAGAGTGTGGGAGAAAATGTTCTTATAAGTGAAAAAGCCTGCATTTATATGCCTGAAAAAATCTCAATCGGAAGTAATGTTAGAATAGATGATTTTTGTATTTTAGTTGGTGATATTACACTTGGAAACTATATACACATATCTCCTTTTGCCAGTATCCATGGTACAGGAGGAGGAAGTGTAACTATGAAGGACTTCACAGGGCTTGGAAGTTACGCAACCATATATGCAGGAAGTGATGATTTCAATGGCGGTACATTGACGAATCCTACAGTACCTAAGGAATATTGTAAGATAATCTCTGGAAATGTGGTAATGGAAAAACATTGCCTCGTTGGCATAAAAAGTGTTTTATTACCTAAGGCGTATATGTATGAAGGTTCTGTACTAGGAGCAATGAGTCTCTTGAATAAAAAGGCGAAACCATGGTCAGTTTATTTTGGAAGTCCGGCACGAAGGATTGATGAAAGAAATCGTAAGACTTTAGAATACGAAGAGCTCTTTTTAAAGAGTAAAATTTCTAATATGGGGGTAAAGATTGAAAATAGTAATTTTACCACCTGATTTAAGATGGAATGAAGAAAGAAGATATCCTGATAAATGGATTAGCTTAAAAGATATTGAAACTGTACTTAATGGACGAAATGACGGCTCCATAATTAAACTAATTTCCGATGAAAATGATTTGCTAAATGCTGATTGGATCATATTTATTGGATGGTATGCTTGGTCATATAAATGGTATGGTTTAGTATTAAAAAATAAACTGATTAATAAATCAGTATATTGGATGCTTGAACCTGAGGTAGTAAACCCACAACATAATAAAGAAGGTGTTGAGAGAATTTTAAGAAGATTTAAATATATAATGACTTGGAATAAAAATCTTGTTGACGATAACAGAGTATTTTGGTTGAATATTCCGTATAACTGGAAAATTGATGTTGATTCCAATGTGTTTTATAATACTGCAGATAAGCATAAATTATTAACTAATATTACAGCTAATAAAACATCACTTGTTGAGGGAGAACTGTATACAGAGAGGGAGAAAATAATTAAATGGTTTGAGAATAATCATCCGGATAAATTTATGTTTTATGGAAATGGGTGGGAAAAAAATAAATATATAACATATGGCGGAACCTGTGGAAATAAGAAGGATGTTTATCAAGAATTTAAATTTGCGCTGTGTATTGAAAATGCCTCAGTGGTAGATTGCTTATCTGAAAAAATAATGGATTGTCTCACTTCGGGAGTTGTACCGATATATAAGGGTGCCCCTAATATAACAGATTATATTCCGCAATCGTGTTTTATTAACTACAATAAGTTTAATAGTTATGATGATTTATATGCTTATCTTGAGAATATGCCTAATACAATGTATAAGGAGTATATTAACAATATAAAACAGTTTATACTAAATACTGAGGAGATTGAAATTTTTAGTCCCTCAAAATGGATAGAGTGTTTTGATTACTTGAGTGCTAAAAATGAAAATTCTGAAGTATTCGAAATAAAGCCTAAAGGTATAGTAGAATTTATGATTGAATACTTTATATTCGATATAAAATATTTACTATACAAGTTATTTAAGTGATTTTTTAAAATTACATTATTGTTTTATAGGAGAGTAAGCGTTGAAAATATTACTTTTATCTGGTGGTTCAGGACAGAGGCTATGGCCTCTGTCAAATGACTTTTGCTCAAAGCAGTATATTAAGGTGCTTTCTGGAGAAGATGGTAGACAGTCTATGTTGCAGAGAGTGTTTTCCCAGCTTAAATCTGTCGGGAAATCAGATGATGCAGTAATTATAGCAAGTGAGGCGCAGAAGGACATTATTTACAGTCAGCTTGGAAGCAAGACAAAGATTGCTGTAGAACCATCTAGGAAAGACACATTCCCTGCCATTCTACTAGGTTGTTCCTGGCTATATGAACAGGGCTCTAATGAGGATGAAGTAGTAATTGTAATGCCTGTAGATCCTTATGTTGAAAGGGATTATTTTGAGAACTTCGAATTGCTTGCAAAAAAACTAAACGAAAGTGGAAGTGATATCGCTTTGATGGGAGCAATCCCGACCTATCCATCCGAAAAATATGGATACATAATTCCAGGAGACCAGAAAGATGGTTATTTTGATATAAAAGGCTTTAAGGAAAAGCCACAACTAGAGGAAGCTAAAAAGTTACTAGCACAGAAGGCTTTATGGAATTGCGGAGTGTTTTGCTTTAAGCTTGGACTGATTAAGGCGTACTGCTTAAAATATGGTATAAATTTCTCCTATTCTGATGTAAAAGCAAGCTATGAGAAATTACCTAAAATCAGCTTTGACTATGAGGTACTTGAAAAAAGTGGCAGTAAAATAGCTATAGAGTATAGTGGCATATGGAAAGACATAGGAACTTGGAATACACTCACTGAAGAAATGGATGTAGATAGCATAGGCGACGTATACATTGATGATACTTCAAGTGCTACACATGTAGTTAATACTTTGGATATTCCACTAATTGTCATGGGAGCAGATAATCTGATAGTGTCAGCAACCTATGATGGAATTCTTGTAGCCGATAAAGAAAGAAGTTCATACCTAAAGGACAGTTTGAATAGAATAAAGATATCCCCTAGGTACGAGGAAAGAATATGGGGCACAATCAAAACTATAGATAGGTCAGAAGAAGGTGGAAGAGGAGTATGCACAAATAAGGTGAAGGTGTCATCAGGTAAGCATACCTCGTATCATAGGCATACTGAACATGATGAGATTATAACAGTACTTTCAGGTGAGGGGTTACTTGTAACTGAAGACTGTATCTTGAAACTCACCCCTGGAGTTTCGGTTACACTTGAAGCCGGAAGGTTTCACGCAATAAAGGGAAGTAAAGAACTTGTGTATATCGAGGTTCTTCTAGGCAATTTGGAAAGAGATGATGTTGAAAGAGCCTTATTTAATTGGGAAGATATTATGCAGAATTATTTTGATGTAAACAAGAAATTATCATAAGAGCTTGAATGGAGTGAATATGTTTTCTGTATTAGGAAAATTTAACAAACTGTTAAATGCTAAGCAAAAAAGCCGCTTAGCAGTACTAGGATTAGTAACTGTAATAGGCGCATTTTTAGAGGTAATCGGAGTTTCGCTCATGTTACCTCTTATTACTGCTATAATGCAACCTGATATAATAACCAGCAACAAGTATATTGCATATATATGCAATATTTTAGATTTACATTCACATAGGACATTCGTGATTGTTTGCATAATTGTGGTTATTTGTGTGTTTATCTTTAAGGATTTCTTCTTAATGATGCAGTACTATATTCAGGCTAGATTTGTATGTAACAATCAATTCGCTATGCAGCAGAAAATGTTGAGTGGTTTTCTTAACCGTCCTTATGAATTTTTTCTAAGTGCTGAATCAGGAGAAATCCTTAGAGTCATACAATCAGATGTTGTTGCAACCTATGCACTATTGACCACAGTACTTGGGATGTTTACCGAGGCAGTAGTAGCAGTGGCTATATCTATAACTATTTTTATAATTGATCCGCTTATGACTACATTTGTAATAGTAATGATGTCTGTTGTTGTGATTGCCATAGCAAAGCTAGTAAAACCCGTGCTTAAAAAGAAGGGAGAAGAACAGTTAATTAATAATTCTCTTATGTATAAGTGGTTAATACAAGGCATAACGGGAATAAAAGAAATTAAGGTTGGTGGAAAAGAAGATTTCTTTAGGGTTAATTTTGAAATAAGCGGTAAAAAATATATAAGTGCAGAAAAATGGAGAACTGTGTTTTCCAATATTCCGAGACTTATGATAGAAATGGTTTCTGTATGCTCAACTTTAGCATTTATAGCATTTATGATATATAAGGGAAGAGAAATAGAAACTTTGGTTCCTACACTAGGGGCCTTTGCGATGGCAGCTATGAAGCTTATGCCAAGTGCAAATAGGATAGTTGCAGGCATCAATCAGGTGGTATTTCAGTTGCCTTCATTGAACAAGTTACTAGAAGATATTGAGATGTTTGAAGAGGATGAGAAAAAATATTCATCTTATAGAAAAAATAATTCAAATAAGACTGTAAAAGTCTTGACTTTTAATGATAAAATAGAACTGAAAGATATAGTATATCACTACCAGAATTCAGATAAACTAATCTTAGATAAGGCTAATATGATAATCCCGGTAGGTAAATCAATTGGTATAGTGGGGGCATCAGGATCTGGTAAAACCACAGCAGTTGATATATTGCTAGGGCTTTTGCTTGCCAATGAAGGCGAAGTACTTGCAGATGGCGTCAATGTAATGGAGCATTATTCAGAGTGGCTATCTAACATAGGCTATATCCCACAAAGTATATTTATGTTAGATGACGATATTAAAAGTAATGTGGCTTTTGGTGTAAAAAAAGAAGAACAGGATGAAGAGAGGGTTTGGGAGGCTCTTAGAGAGGCTCAGCTTGAAGACTTTGTTAGAGGGCTAAAAGATGGAATTCATACCCAGATTGGTGAAAGGGGAATGCGCCTATCCGGTGGACAGAAACAAAGAATTGGTATAGCAAGGGCATTGTACTCAAACCCAGCAGTTCTTGTATTTGATGAGGCAACTTCTGCACTTGATAGTGAAACGGAAGCTGCTGTTATGTCATCCATTAACGGCTTACATGGTAAGAAAACAATGATAATTATTGCACATAGACTACAGACAATAAAAGAGTGTGATATGGTTTACAGGGTTGGAGATGGAAAGATAGTTGAAGAGAATTTATGAGACAAAAATGATGGAGTGAAACCTAGCAACCGTGATAGGAGATAAGATGGAAAACAAACTGATACTTTACCATAGTAGCCAGCAAATAGTAGAATTTCCAGAGATTAGACTACAAAGGTACAATAAAGACTTCTATTTTGGATTTTATTGTACCAATATTGAAAGTCAGGCTATAAGGTGGGCTACAAGATTTGATGGAAAAGGATTTATAAGTGAATATGACTATGTCCCTAATAATGAGTTAAATATTAAGCAATTCACCGATATGAGTGAAGAGTGGCTTGATTTTATAGTAGATTGCAGACTGGGAAAACCTCATAATTTTGACATTGTGGAAGGACCTATGGCAAATGATACGATATTTAACTATGTTCAGGATTTTGCTGATAAAAAGATAAGCAGAGAGGCGTTTTGGACTCTAGCGAAACTTAATAGACCAACTCATCAGATTAGTTTTCATTCCGCACGAGCACTTGCTACATTGACCTTTATAAGTGGAAGAGAAGTAACTAATGAAGAATAATATCAATAAAAATTACACACAATACTTGTACATTACCACCAAGAAACAGGAGGAATCAAAATGACAACATACTACACTACAACCCACCTAAAGCTTACTGTAGCGGATGGTATCTACACCATAAGCTTTTCAGACTATGCCATCACAAAGCTTGGCAATATTATGTTTCTTAATCTCCCTGAAGAAGGGGATGAGGTTCAGTCAGGTGATGCTGTGGGAGACGTAGAAAGCATTAAAACTGTAACTGATATAATCTGTCCGATATCAGGAGAGGTTGTAGAAGTAAATGAAGAAGTAGCAGATCATCCTGAAAAGATAACCCTTAAGCGTGAGGAAGCTTGGTTGTTTAAGGTAAAGGTAGAAGAAGAACCGGAAGATTTAATGACAGAAGAAGAGTATTTAGAATATGTAAAGGGATTATAAAATGTATAAAATTGCTATCATAGGTGGAGGACCTGCAGGCTATAGTGCTGCTTTTGAAGCTGTCAGATATGGTTTTAGCGTATTGCTGTTTGAGATGGATATGCTTGGTGGGACCTGTCTAAATAGAGGCTGTGTACCGACAAAGTATCTTTCTCATGTAGCAGAACTTTACAGCAATATAAATGAATCAAAGCGCTATGGGATTGGCGTAGAGCCTACAGGCTTAGACTATGAAAAAACTGTGGATGAATCTGAAAATATAGTATCAAAGCTAAGAGAGGACCTCACAAATAATCTCTTACAAAGTAAGATAACCATTGTAAAAGGAAAGGCTAAGCTTCTTGATGAGACTCATATTAGCTGTAATGGCGAAGTGTTTGAAGCAGAACATATAATTATTGCAACTGGCTCAAAGAATACGGACAAGCCCTTTGTTCACTGTATAAATACAGATGAACTCCTTAGCCTCAAGCATTTGCCTGATAAGCTTATAATCCTTGGAGGTGGAGTATCTGCAGTAGAATTTGCTGATATTTTTAGTAGCTTAGGCACACAGGTGGATATATACATAAGGGGGAAGCGTATTCTTCGCAAGTGGAGCAAGGAGATAGCAACCTCAGTCAGCAGTGTATTAAAGAAAAATGGAGTTAAGATACATACAGAGGCTGATTTTGCTGACATTGACCTGACCTCAGCTACCGTTTTATCAGTGCTTGGAAGAAAGCCTAATCTAGAAGGCGTAGATGAAGGCCTTGTAAGCATAGCCGATGATGGGGGAATAGTAGTTGATGAATACTACAGAACCAAAACTAAAAATATATTTGCTGTAGGTGATGTTATCTGGCATAGCTCACAGCTAGCCCATGTTGCTATGGAAGAAGCAAAGCAGGTGGTAAGGTTTATAGCAGGAGAAACTACCAAAAAAAGTGCAGTGGTTCAGTGTATATATACTATGCCTGAAGTAGCTGTAGTTGGTCTGTCTGAAAGTGAAGCAAAGGAAGCGGGGATAGATTACATAAGTTCAAAGCAGACGATGTATTCCAATGCCAGGACTGTCATAGGTTCAACAGACAGGGGATTTATCAAGATAATAGCTGATAAAAATACTGAGAAGATAATAGGTGCAGAGCTTATGTGCGAAAGAGCAAGTGATATGGTTGGAGAATTAGCTCTGGCGATAAACAATGGTATTACAGTGTCTGAACTTGAAGGCTCTACAAGAGCTCATCCTACCTTTTATGAGGCAGTAACAGAAGCTTTGGCTAAACTAATAAGAAACTAGAGGTAAACAAGGTGTATAAGTATATTTGTTCAGAAAATACAAGTCCGTATTATAATCTGGCACTTGAAAGAAGCTTATTTGATTTTGTGGATGAGGATACGGTAATTCTATATCTTTGGCAGAACTCCCACACCATAGTCATTGGGAAGAATCAGAATGCTTATGCCGAGTGTAAGGTTGATGAGTTTATCAAGGATGGAGGTACTCTTGCAAGGAGACCATCAGGCGGAGGTGCGGTTTATCACGACTTGGGCAACTTAAATTTTTCAATCATTTGTAAAGAGAGTATAGCTAAAGAACATACTTATCAGAGGATTGTTAAGGAGGCACTTGGTTATTTTGGCATAGTTTCAGAGTTTAACGGAAGAAATGACCTGACAGTAGATGATAAAAAGTTCAGTGGCAATGCTTTTTATGTAAAAGATGATGTACTGTGTCAGCATGGAACTATTTTGATAAATTCAGATTTTAAGGAATTGTCAAAATACCTGACTCCTGATATAAGCAAGCTTGAGAGAAACCATGTAAAAAGTGTGGAATCAAGAGTAGTCAATCTTTCCGAAATCTCAGATAAAATAACGGTAGAGAGCATGAAGGAAGCTATGATAAAGGCTACAAATGCGGTTAGTATAGATGAAATTCCGGAAGGAAGTAAAGTGGAAGAATATAAGAAGATTTTTGAAAATGATGAGTGGATTTTGGAAGGAAAGGGGCTGTAATGAGGATACTTGCTTTATCGGGATTTGTTCCTGAGCATATATGCGATGTTGTTAGATTTACAGGTTTTGATGGTGAGTATAATATTGCTCAGTACTGTGGTTATGCTGCTGATTACATATCGCAGGTAATAAAAGACGACAGTATCGATGGAGCAGTATTTCCCAAAAGTTGTGATAGCAGCAGAATAATAGGCTCATACCTAAGTGAAACTAATAAATTTATCTATCAGATTAATATTCCTGCCAGACAGGATGATTTAGCCATACGGTACTTTGCTGAAATATTGAAAAGTTATACTAAAGCTCTTAAAGAGCATTACAAGGTTAGCTTAACTACAGATAGTATAGAGAGGCGTATAGAGCTTATCAATAAGCGAAATGTTTGGATTAAAGTGGCTTATGATAAGCTTGACAGGATTTCTTATCACGAGTATTTGAGTAAGATACATCAATTACTTTCAGAGCCACTTGAAAAACAGGCAGAAGATATAGAGTTTACTGAGAGGGAATCTACAGACAAAAAGGTATATGTTGTTGGTTCATTTCTTGCTAATGAAAAGATAGCAGAAACTATTGAAAGACTTGGGATGAAAGTAGTTGGAGACAATCTTCCTGAATCAGGCAGACTTGCGTCTATGAAGCCTGTCTGTCCTAATGGTGATGATATATATAACTGTATAGCGGACAGTATATTAAAGAACAGGCTCTCCCCTACTCAGGATAATTTTTCTGCAATACTTGAAAATGACTTTAGCGAGATGGAGAATAAGGGAGTAAAGGGGATAATCTACATATCACAAAAGTATTGTGAACCCTATGATTACTTGTTTTCAGTGTATAAAAAGATGGCTGATGAAAGAGGTATAAATATTGTTAGAATAAGCCTTGCTGACTCTAAAGACAGTGGGAAGTCGGAATTAGAGCTTGAGGCATTTTCAGATTTGTTATAGATTGGAGAGTGTATGGAACAGTCAATAGCGGCACTCCAGGCAGGATTGCTTAGAGATTATTATAAATGGTTTTCAAAGTACGCCAAAGGTAAAAAACCGGATAAAAAGGTTGCTTGGGTAACTTCATTTGCACCTGTTGAAATTCTTGAGGCGCTAGATATTTATTACTATTATCCTGAAAGCTATGCGGCGGTTATAGCAGCAAGTGGAAAAGAACAGCCTCTGCTTGAAGAAAGTGAAAATGAAGGGCTTTCAAGAGATTGTTGTTCTTATTCGTGTTGCATAGAGGGCTGCCTCGTTACGGAAAAGGGACCAAGAGGAGTCCCGCCAACTCCTGATATACTCATAGCAACCAACAATCAGTGTAATACCCTGCCAAATTGGTGGAATATACTGGCAAAGAGATTTAATGTTCCGCTTGTTGTCATTGATTATCCAGGTGAGACCTGTGATAAAGAGACCGCCTGCACTTATGTGGCCAAACAGCACAAAGAGCTTATTGGGGTACTGGAAGACCTAAGTGGTAATAAGCTTGATATGGATATTTTATTAAAACTAATAGATAATAGCGTAAGATGTACTGAGGTGTGGAAAGAGATAATAAAGGTTAGGATGGAGAAAAATCTTCCTATAACCACGCTTTTTGATGATATTTCATTTCTTATCACTTCACGCTGCAAGCCTGAGACTGAGGAACTGTACAGGGTATTGCTGGAAGACTTAAAAAGTGAAGAGAGCCAGCCTGAGGATAACAAAATCAAGGCATTTTGGACAGGGTATCCGCTTTGGTATCATCCAAACAGATACTTTGATGAGGCACTGGATAACATTAGAATAACCGGCTCCAACTATATTACTTGGTGGATTCTTGAATATTCAGGTGACAATGCCTTTGAAAAACTCTTTAACGCATATAATTATACATTTTTGAACTTAAGCCAGAAGACTAGAAATTCAAGGCTTAAGTCTCTTATAGAGGAGTCGGGTGCAGTATGCACCATCACCTTACACAATAAAAGCTGTAAGTGTGACTATATTTCAGCCAGAAATATAGAAGTTCCACAGGCAGAGATAGAGATGGATATGGTGGATAGGGAGTTTTTAAGGATTGATGGGGCAGAGCTTAGGATAGATATATTAAGGGAAAATTTATGCATAAAATAGGTATAGATATAGGTTCTACATATACTAAGTACTGTATTATGAATGAGAAAAATGATATAACTAAGCTTTTTTCTGAAAAAACGCCTATAAGACAAAAAGAATACTTTGAGGCAAAGTTAGATGAGCTTACAGAAAGCTATCCATCATCCAATATAGTCTCCTGCGGATATGGAAAGAAAAATATACAGGCGCTTAAGAACATAAATGAACTTACAGCGCTGGCTCTTGGAGGGCATTTCCTTGTCCCTGACTCTGATATTATCCTTGATATAGGTGGTCAGGATACCAAGATAATAAGGCAGGAAAACGGAAGACTAAAAGAGTTCTTTATCAATGGTAAATGTGCTGCAGGAAGTGGAATGTTTTTGGCAAATGTGCTTAGAATGCTGGAAAAGGACTTTTCGGAAATAGACCTTACCGGAATAGACACAACCCCTCTTAAACTCTCATCTGTATGTGCTGTATTTGCTAGTAGTGAGATAGTAACACTTCTAGCAGATAATGTGGATGAAGATGACATTGTTAGGGGAGTAATATGGCATATCCTTATTCAGGCAAAGTTACTTCTAAAAAAGGTTAAACGAAGCAAAATTTTACTCTCCGGTGGCTTCACAAAGATTCCGGGATTTAGTAACTACGCAGAAAACGCCCTAGAATGTGACTGTGTTGTCGCACCTAATTGTTCCTATCTTTCAGCAATTGGCTGTGCCTTGATGGAAAGGTAAGTGACAAAAGCTTAATATGGAAAATAAATAACTTTTCAGGGAAAGGACTTGGTTATGAACGATTATGCTATATTAACAAGCGAAGGCGAATATACTATATTTGAATTTAACAAAGATAGAATTAAATTTGCAACATCAGATAGACTTAAGAGATATACTAAAATTATGGAATGGGATCATGGTTACATCGTGGTTAATGCAGAATATAAAGGGGTTGGTGAAGTAGAGGAATATATTGACTTGGTACCTATATTGGAAAATCTATACTATGATGTAGACAAGTTTTTAGAGCCTATAAAGGAGGTTAGAATTGAATATGCATCTTGATATTAAAGGAATAGCAGATAAAGCAGACTTGATAGTTAATGGATATGCCTATACTAAAGATAAGGGCTATATTCGTGTAATAAACTTAAATAATTTAAGCCATGCTGCGGTAATCTATAACGACAAAATTGTTGAGACAAATATGGATGACATTGAAAGCCAAATTGTGCTTGATTATTATTTTCAGGATAAAGAATTTATTGAGGAAAAAGCATATGCCTAAATACTATGAGTTTAAAATTTGTGGCTACTATCTATATTATACTGCACACTGCGTAATCGAGGCTATGCATGTGCATGCTAGCGATAGGAAGTTAACAAGAACAGGGTCTGCGAAGTTTTTTGTAAAAAATAATGGAGATACAACTGTAGAGAACAGGGGGCATCTAACTGAAATAGAAATTAGAGAAATCAGATTGTTTATCAAACACCACTATAAGGAAATGTACCTCAAGTGGAGAGAAATGTCTGATACTGGTTTTTACGGTGAGAAAGGAGAATGATATGAAAGAACTTACCTACCCCTTTGATGAGAACTACATACTCTCAAAGAAAAAGAAAATAAAAAAGGAGCTCCTTGAAGCGGGTACCGGCTTTACGGATACAAGGATAGCCATCTTAGGAGGCTCCACTACCAACGACATCAAGCTTGTTATGGAGCTTTTCCTGCTTGACTACGGCATAAAGCCTTCATTCTACGAGTCTGAGTACAACCGCTATTATCAGGATGCTGTATTTCCTAATGAGGAGCTTGAAAGCTTTGCCCCTAAGATAATATACATCCATACCACCAACAGGAATATCACAGATTATCCTAAGATAAGCGATTCTCCTGAAACCATAGACGAGCTTATTAAGAGTGAAATGCTAAAATTCACCTCAATGTGGGAGAAATTAGAGGAGAAGTATCACTGCCCTATTATTCAAAATAACTTTGAAATGCCTCTCTACCGCCTTATGGGCAATAAGGAGGCCAGTGACATACATGGTAAAATCAACTTCATCAACAGGCTAAACGAAGAGTTTTATAAGTATGCAAGGGAGCACGATAACTTCTATATCTGCGATATCAACTACATATCTGCGGACTACGGTCTTAAGAAATGGCAGGAGCCGTTTTATTGGTATATGTATAAGTATGCCCTAAATGTGGCGGCCATCCCGTATCTTTCCTACAATGTGGCAAATATAATAAAGTCTCTCCTTGGTAAGAACAAAAAAGGCTTTGTGCTTGACCTTGACAATACTCTCTGGGGAGGCATAGTAGGTGATGACGGAGTAGACAACCTTGAGATAGGGCCTGAGGAGTCGGGCGGGCAGGTATACACCGAGTTTCAGAGCTATATCAAGGAGCATAAGGACCTTGGTCTTGTGCTAAATGTGGCTTCTAAAAACGAAGAAGAAAATGCTATAGCAGGGCTTAACCATCCTGACGGAGTGCTAAAACCTGATGACTTCATAGAGATAAGGGCTAACTGGGAGCCAAAAGACAGGAACTTTGCGGCTATAGCTGAGAGCCTTACTTTACTTCCTGAGAGTCTGGTATTTGTAGATGACAACCCTGCCGAGAGGGCGATAGTTGCAGGAAACCTTAAGGGAGTGCGGGCTCCTGAGATAGGTGAGGCTCATAACTACATCCAGACACTAGACCGCTCGGGCTTCTTTGAGGTAACTAACCTCTCAAAAGACGATTTAAGCCGCAATGAGATGTATAAGGAGAATGTAAAAAGGGCTAAGCTTCAGGCTTCTTTTGAGAACTACGAGGATTATCTCATCTCCCTTGAAATGGTTGGAACGATTAAGAGATTTGAGCCTATATACACAGCTAGAATCTCACAGCTCTCCAACAAGAGCAACCAGTTCAACCTAACTACAAAGCGCTATACCCAGACTGAGATTGAAGAGGTAATGGAGGATGAAGCCTATATTCCTCTTTATGGAAAGCTTGTGGACAAGTTTGGAGACAACGGAGTAGTATCCATTGTCATTGGCCATATTGTTGGTGAAGTCTGCCACATTGACCTCTGGCTTATGAGCTGCCGCGTGCTTAAGCGTGATATGGAGTTTGCCATGATGGATGAGCTTGTAAGGTTGTGCAAGGAAAAAGGAGTGAAGCAGATTAAGGGTTATTATTACCCTACAGCGAAGAATAACATGGTGCGTGACTTCTATGAACTTCAGGGCTTTACCAAGGTATCTGAGGACGAAAATGGCAATACAGAGTGGATTTTTGACATAACTGATGATTACAAGAACAAAAATAATGTGATTACTTTGCAGTATTAGTTTGACATTATCTTAAAATACGGTTATCCTTGTAAGGATTACCTAATGTGGCACAGGGCTATTACATGCCTGTTGGTGTCAAATATTTGCTATAAGGTTTAGTTATAACAAAATTTTATAAATGGAGGAAAATAAGATGACCAGAGAAGAAATTTTTGAGGGATTAAATGAGGTATTCAGTGATGTATTTGATGAGGAGATTACTGTCACAGATTCTACTACAGCAGATGATATAGAGGATTGGGACAGCCTTGAACATATCAATCTTATAGTGGCGGTTGAGAACAAATTCGGAATAAAATTTAATATTGGTGAAGTAAATAAGATGAAGAATGTTGGGGAAATGGTCGATATAATAATCGGCAGACTCAATTAATCGCGTAAATGCTTAGAATTAGTGGAGTTGCTTATCCTTTGGGTAGGTAAGTTCCACTTTTTCCTTGCTTTCAGTTAAAGATTGTTATAGAATGAGCATGTATGTTTACGTTATCTGGAAGTTTGCCAAATAATATTTAAGGAGAATAATATGTCTAAGACAATAGTATTTTCGCCGGAAGAAATATCCATTTTCTGTGATCAGATTGCCATGATACTAAATGGAGGTATTCCTGTATATGAGGGTGCCTACATTCTCTATGAAGAAATGGATGAAGGTAAGACTAAAGATGTATTAAAGAAGGTTGCTGACAATGTAAAGTCAGGAATGGCTTTTAGTGAAGCACTTAAAGAAAGCGGCTCATTTCCAACCTATATGTGTGAAATGGTTAGAATTGGCGAGATGACAGGTAAACTTGAAGAGATTATGCGCTCTTTATCGGACTACTATGAGAGAGAGAATCTCGTTAAGAACAGCATCAGAAGCGTAATCAGTTATCCAACTGTGCTTCTTGGTATGATGGCTGTCATACTTTTGGTTTTGGTTGGGAAGATTCTTCCTATGTTTGAGGATATTTTCCTCGAGCTTGACGGTGGTACAGGTACAACCATAGAACTTATGAACACAAGTATCCTCGTTTCTAAGATTATTGTAGGTGTAGTGCTTGTTCTCCTTGCTCTTCTCCTTATCAGCCTTGCGTGGTATAGATTTAAGGGTGGAAGTGCAGTTATTACCAACATAATAGACAACAATCCTATATCAGCAGGGCTTGCAGATAGAATAAGCATAGGTAAGTTCCTTGCTACTCTTGCGGTAATGAACTCCGCAGGTATGGAAATGACAGAGGCAGTTAAAAATGCTTCAAAAGTAGTAGAGAATAAAAAGACTTTAGCTAAGATAGATAAATGTATAGCCATGCTTGAGGCAGATGAAAAGCCTGAAGAAGCATTTAAGAAGGCAGACCTTCTCAATTCTCTTCATTCCAAAATGTTTGGTGTGGCTAGGATGAGCGGCTCAGGAGATTCCATTCTCTTTAAGCTTGTAGGAAGATTTGACGCAGATATTAACCAGAGACTAAACTCTCTTGCTTCGATTATAGAAACCGTACTTGTAGTGGTACTTTCCATTATTGTCGGTGCAGTACTCATATCGGTTATGATGCCTTTGATGAGTGTAATCGCATCTATAGGCTAAGGAGCGGTATATGAAGAGTTTTGTAAATGTTAAGGCAAGAAGGGCTGAGAGGCTCGTGGCAGTTAAGACAGTTTCTTTTGTAGTGGTTATTTTGGCGGTTTTGGTTGCGGGCATTTATTACATGGGCAACATTGGAAGTGAGCAGGGAATAAAGCTTACCCGTGAGGCGGCTGTAAGGACTGCCGTACAGTGTTACTCCATAGAGGGGATATACCCTCCCAATGTAGACTACATGGAAGCTAATTATAAGTTAAAATACGATAAATCCAAGTATTATATCCACTACGATGCATTTGCGTCAAATATTATGCCTACCATAGAGGTATATGAGAAGAGGTAATATGGAGAA
This sequence comes from Catonella massiliensis, assembly GCF_016651435.1. Lineage (NCBI taxonomy): Bacteria > Bacillati > Bacillota > Clostridia > Lachnospirales > Lachnospiraceae > Catonella > Catonella massiliensis. The sequence goes on from NZ_JAEPRJ010000001.1 coordinate 549,062, forward strand.
TAAAAAGAGTGAAAGGGGGCTGGTTCATACTGTCTGCGTGCTTGCCGTAATCTGTATGTTTGGGATATCGGCTATGATGCTTGGCAGTGTGGGAGCTTCGGTATATAAGAATATAGCTGAAAGGAATCTTGACAGCTTCGAGCTAAGGACTTCGCTGTCTTATGTTAAGACGAAGATTAATCAGTATGACGAGGTCGGAAAGATTGCAATCAAAGAAGTGAACGGCCTCAAGACGCTGGTTCTAAGTGAGGATGTAGAAGGGGAAATCTTTGATACCTTAGTTTATTTCTACAAAGGAAAGCTTTATGAAATAACAGGTGCAAGAGGCATGAAGTTTAAGCCTGAGGACGGATTTTCCATACTAAGCGTAGATTCATTTGAAATTTCAGAAAAAGACGGACTTGTTAAGCTGGTTACAATAGATGATGATGGGAGTACGGAAACCCTGTATGTGAAACTTAGAACCGCTTAGATGGGCTTTAAGGAGGAATAATGAATTCTTTTAACGTGGACAGCGCAAAGGATACGAGAACAGGTCTGGGGGTCATGCTTCCAGTGTTTGAGCTTGTTATTGCGATTGGACTATTTACAATTATAAGCATTTTTCTAATAAGATTCTTCACATCAGCCAATACTATGAGTAGACAGGCAGATGATTTGAGTAAAGGACTTATAAAGGCAGAGTCTGCGATAGAACTTGTCAAGGCATATAGCACTGAGGATGCGGCAGAAGAGCTTGGAGGTGAGGTTGTAAAGACTGCGGCCGGAAAGCAAATAGAAGCTTATTTTGATAAGGACTGGAAGAAGGCCTACAAGACTAACTGGAGATATTCTCTTGTGGTTATGCTTAAGGATATACCAAGAAGAAGTGGAGCTCTTAGAGAGATAAATGCTTTTATCAACAGAAATGACGGCGTCAATAATAACATAGTAATTGTGCATCTTGAAGGTGCAAAATACCTAAAAGGCGGCAGATGATGATAAATAATATTAAACGCAGAATAAACTCAGGCGGGGCTTTGGTTATACTGGTTATACTTGTTGTTGCCATGTCTATATTTGCTATACTTGCAGTCCAGTCGTCCCTTAACGAAAAGAAGCTTTCGACAAAGACGGACGAAAGCATAAGGAACTATTACAGAATGGATGCAGAGGCTGAGAGAGTGTATGCTAAGATTGATGAAATAATTAAAACAAGTGAAGACCTAACCGGGGACCTTGCAAAGCTTAAAGAATTAAAAGATGTTAAGCCGGATGATGGCGGTGTATTGGTAGAGGTTGGCGATATTAAGTACGAAGGTGACCGCCCTTTCCTTATCAGTTATAGTGTAGTTAAGGATGAGAGAAGCTTAAATGTCGAGGTTGGTGTTTCGGGCAAGGAAACAACAATTAACAGATGGAGTACTAAAACAAAATCGGAAGACCTGCAATACGAGCTTGAAATAACCGATTAATTATTAGATATAATGGGAGGTCTAAAATGGAGTTAATGAATATCCTTGAACGGGCGGTAAAAGAAGATGCATCGGATATCTTTCTTGTAGTTGGACAGGCTGTTTCCTTTAAGCTTGACGGCACAATTAGGAAGATGGATGAGACAAAGCTTATGCCGGTTGATACGGAGAACATTATTACCAGCATCTACGACAAGGCAGGCAGAAGCCTAAGCCACTTCATGACTACGGGGGACGATGACTTTTCGCTATCTATTGCCAATCTTGGGCGTTTTAGATGTAACGTGTTTAGACAGAGAGGTACTTTCGGTGCAGTTATCAGAGTGGTTCACTTTGAACTGCCAAGCTATAAGGACATGAGGATTCCTGAGAGCATAATGAAGCTGTCAGAGCTTAACAAAGGGCTCGTGCTTGTAACGGGAGCAGCAGGCTCAGGCAAGAGTACAACCATTTCCTACATCATTGACAGAATCAACGAGAACAGGAACTGCCATATCCTCACTCTTGAGGACCCTATCGAGTTCCTTCACAGACATAAGAAGAGCATAGTAAGCCAGAGAGAGGTAAAGATAGATAGCGAAAGCTATTCTTCTGCGCTAAGAGCAGCCATGAGACAGTCTCCTGACGTCATCCTTGTAGGAGAAATGAGAGACTATGAGACCATTGATATAGCCATGACAGCGGCAGAGACTGGACATCTTGTCCTCTCAACCCTTCATACTATAGGGGCTGCCAACACTATAGACAGAGTCATAGATGTCTTCCCTGCCTCACAGCAGCAGCAGATAAGGGTTCAGCTCTCTATGGTGCTTCAGGCTGTTGTATCTCAGCAGCTGATACCGGGGCTTAACAATGAACTTCTTCCTGCCTTTGAGATAATGAAGGCAAACAGTGCAATTAAGACCATGATTAGAGATAATAAGATTCATCAGATTGATTCAGTTATCTACTCTTCAGGTAAGGAAGACATGAGAACCATGGATTCAAGTATACTTGAGCTTTATACACAGGGACTTATAGACAGCCAGACTGCTATCAACTTTGCTACCAATCAGGAGATGGTTGGTAGAGCTTGTAATAGGTAAGAGGCCTATGGAAATAAATCTTGATGATGTAATTACCCTAAAGAAAATACACCCCTGCGGTTCTTATGACTGGAAGGTTATAAGAACCGGCATGGACATAAGGCTTAGCTGTCTGGGCTGTGGAAGACAGGTCATGCTTCCTAGAAAACAAGTCGAAAAGAGTGCGAAAAAGCTGGTAAAAGCGTCAGATGCTTGAAGGAGAACCTAAGTTAGAAGAAAATAATTGGTGAAAAAGGATTTTAGTACTTGCAAAATCCTTTTTTTTATGGCATAATAAATATTCGTGATGTAAAAAATAAATCCTTGCTCTTTTTACGCTACTCGTCCTAGCAGATAAAAGGGCCGGAAAAGACCAGAAGGAGGAGCAGAGCAACTATGAACAAATATGAATTAGCCTTAGTTGTTAATGCAAAAATCGAAGACGAGGCAAGAAACAAAGTAGTAGAAGATGTTAAAGGCCTTGTAACACGTTTTGGCGGCACTATCACCGATATCGATGAATGGGGAAAGAAGAAACTTGCTTATGATATTCAGAAGATGAGCGAAGGTTTCTACTATTTCATCCATTTTGAAGCTGAATCATCAGCTCCTAGTGAGATTGAGAGCCGTGTCCGTATTATGGAGAACGTTCTTAGATTTTTATGCGTTAAACAGGAAGCATAACTAAGAAGGAGGTTTTCCTTTATGAACAAAGTAATTTTAATGGGCCGTCTTACAAGAGATCCTGAGGTTAGATATTCCCAGGGTGACAGCCAGATGGCTATAGCAAGATTTTCACTTGCAGTTGACAGAAGATTTAAGAGACAGGGAGATACAGTTACCGCTGATTTCTTTAACTGTACTGCTTTTGGTAAGCAGGGTGAATTTGTAGAGAAGTATCTTAAGCAGGGTACCAAGATAGTAGTTACCGGACGTATCCAGAATGATAACTATACAAATAAAGAAGGTCAGAAGGTATACAGTGTTCAGATTATTGTAGAAGAGATAGAATTTGCTGAGAGCAAGAACGCAGCGGGCGGTGGAAGTTCATTCCAGAGTGCTCCTGCAGGCGGTAATCAGGAACCAATGATGCCTGAGGATGGCTTTATGAACATCCCTGACGGTATCGACAATACTCTCCCATTTCAATAATATTAGGAGGTAGGAACTATGTCATTCAATAAGGACAACAAAGGTTCTAGAGAAGATAAAAGTGATTTCCCACGCAGGAGACCAATGCACAGAAGAAAGAAAGTATGTGCTTTGACACCTGAAGAGCTTGATAACCTTGATTATAAGGATGCAGCTAAGTTAAAGAAATTCATCTCTGAGAGAGGTAAGATTCTTCCTAGAAGAATAACAGGAACAAGCGCTAAGCACCAGAGAATACTTACAACAGCTATTAAGCGTGCTCGCCACTTAGCTCTTATCCCATACGTTTGCGAATAAGAATGTATAATGTAAGCTCCATCGTTTGAAACATCAGGCGGTGGAGCTTTTTTGCAGGTTAAGAATTTTTTTTGATTTCCTAAGCAGATAAAATTTTAATAATAAATTTCTTTAAATTCATAGTTCAATAAAAGCTCTCTTAGGGGGATTGCAATGAATATTCCAATTTAAAAGAAAAAATCCAAGGCTTGACACCTTGAAAAAAAAATGATATTATAAAAAATGCACTATTATGTTTGAACATGGATAACTATGCTTATTATACCATAATCCACTTAAAAGTGCAAGCATTTAGTTGCATTTCTTGAATAATATGCTTAGATTTTTGTTTAAAATCCTGAATTTTAAATAATTTTAACTATGCTTAAGAGAAGTGTAACTGTAGTTGAAGTAAATACCGAGAATCAGTTCATAATAGGTTATCGGCAGATTTTAGAAAATATCAAGGGGTGAAAACGTCAATGAAGAAAAACAGAATTCGTCCGATCAAAGCAGGAAACGGAATTAGAATGAGTTATGCCAGACAGAAAGAAGTTCTTGAAATGCCTAATCTCATTGAGGTTCAGAAAAACTCATATCAGTGGCTTCTGACTGACGGACTTAAAGAGGTATTTGACGACATCTCTATGATTGTGGATTACAGTGGGCGCTATGGATTAAGATTTGTAGACTTTACCCTGGAGCCAAAGGAGAATCATACAATCGAGGTGTGCAAGGAAAGAGACGGAACATATTCGGCAGCACTTAAAGTGGTTGTAGAGTTGGTTGACATCAAAGAAAAGAAGGTGCGTTCTCAGCAGAAGGGTGTTTTCCTTGGTGAGCTCCCTCTGATGACAGATACCGGAAGCTTCATTATCAACGGTGCAGAGCGTGTAATCGTAAGCCAGTTAGTTCGTTCCCCGGGTATTTATTATAGTATTGCACACGATAAGACCGGTAAGGAGTTGTATACTTCTCAGGTTATTCCTAATCGTGGCGCTTGGCTTGAATACGAGACAGACTCAAACAATGTATTTTATGTAAAAGTAGATAGAAATAGAAAGGTGCCTATAACTGTACTTATAAGGGCACTCGGCGTGAGCCTTAATAAGGATATCGAAGAGCTTTTTGGCGATGAACCAAAGCTTCAGGCGAGCCTTGCTAAGGATGTTTCTACCAATTCTGATGAAGGTCTTCTTGAGCTGTATAAGAAGCTTCGTCCGGGTGAGCCTTTACTTGTAGAAAATGCGTTAAACTACATAAACAACATGCTTTTTGATCCAAAGCGCTATGACCTTGCAAAGGTAGGCCGCTACAAGTTTAACAAAAAGCTTGCCTTCCGCAACCGTATCGTAAGACATACGCTTGCAGAGGATGTGATGGATAGATCTACAGGAGAGGTTATCGGTGAGAAAGGTACTGTTATTACTACAGAGCTTGCTGATAAGCTTCAGAACTCTGCAGTTCCTTACGTATTTATTCAGGGTGAGGAAAGAAATGTAAAGGTGCTATCTAACCTCATGGTTGACATAAATGCATTCATTCCTGAACTTGACAAGGAAGAAGTTGGAATCACCGAGCTTGTTTACTATCCAAAGCTTGTGGAAGTTATGGAGCTTGCAAACGGAGACTTCGAGAGTGAAGACTTTAAGCGTGAACTTAAAAATCATATAAATGACCTTATTCCAAAGCATATAACAAGAGAAGATATATTTGCTTCTATTAACTATGTCTTCAATTTGGAGAGTGGAATAGGTACAGAGGATGATATCGACCACCTTGGTAACAGACGTATCCGTGCCGTAGGTGAGCTCCTTCAGAATCAATACCGTATCGGACTTTCCAGAATGGAAAGAACAGTCCGCGACAAGCTTGGAAGCATCGGAAGCGATGCTGTAGATGATACAAACCCAGGTGACTTTATCAACTGTAAGCCTGTAACTGCGGCCATCAAGGAGTTCTTCGGAAGCTCACAGCTGTCACAGTTCATGGATCAGCACAACCCTCTTGGTGAGCTTACACATAAGAGAAGGCTTTCAGCCCTCGGTCCTGGCGGTCTTTCAAGAGACAGAGCGGGCTTTGAGGTTCGAGACGTACATTATTCCCATTATGGAAGAATGTGCCCTGTAGAGACGCCGGAAGGACCTAACATCGGTCTTATTAACTCGCTTGCAAGTTACGCAAGAATCAATGAATACGGCTTCATTGAAGCACCATATAGAAAGCTTGATAAGTCAGATCCTGAGAATCCTAGGGTAACTGATGAGGTGGTTTACCTTACCGCTGACGAGGAAGACCCATTTATAGTTGCACAGGCGAATGAGCCTCTTGATGAAAATGGATATTTTATAAATAACACGGTATCAGGCCGTTTTAGGGACGAGACTTCTACCTATGACAAGAAGAACGTAGAGCTGATGGACGTATCTCCTAAGATGGTATTTTCAGCAGCTACTGCCATGATTCCTTTCCTTCAGAACGACGATGCGAACCGTGCACTCATGGGCTCTAACATGCAGCGTCAGGCGGTGCCTCTCCTCTTCACTGATTCAGCAGTGGTTGGAACAGGTATGGAAGCAAAGGTGGCAGTAGACTCAGGAGTGTGCGTACTTGCTGAGAAGGCAGGCGTGGTAGTAAGCGCTTGTGGAGATAGAATTTTAATCAGAAATGATGATGACAACAGAATAACAGAGTACCCACTTCTCAAATTCGCAAGAAGTAATCAGGGAACCTGTATAAACCAGCGTCCTATAGTTAATAACGGTGACCACGTAGAAGCTAAGCAGGTTATTGCAGATGGTCCTTCTACAAAGGGTGGAGAGATTGGTCTTGGCAAGAGCCCTCTTATCGGCTTTATGACTTGGGAAGGCTACAACTACGAGGATGCGGTTCTTCTCTCAGAGCGTCTTGTAAGAGACGATGTATACACCTCTGTTCATATAGAAGAATATGAGTGTGAGGCAAGAGATACAAAGCTTGGAGACGAGGAAATCACAAGAGATGTGCCTGGTGTAGGTGATGATGCTCTTAAAGACCTTAATGAAGACGGTATCATAAGAATAGGTGCAGAGGTCCGTGCCGGAGATATTCTTGTAGGAAAGGTTACTCCTAAGGGAGAGACAGAGCTTACTGCAGAAGAGCGTTTACTTCGTGCCATCTTCGGTGAGAAGGCAAGAGAGGTAAGAGATACTTCACTTCGTGTTCCTCACGGTGAGTACGGAATCATAGTAGATGCTAAGAAGTTTGAAAGAGAAAAGGGCGATGAGCTTGCCCACGGCGTAAAGAAGAGCGTAAGAGTATATATTGCACAGAAGAGAAAGATCCAGGTAGGAGATAAGATGGCGGGACGCCACGGTAATAAGGGTGTAGTTTCAAGGGTGCTCCCTGTTGAGGATATGCCTTTTCTTCCTAACGGGCGCCCTCTTGACATAGTACTTAACCCACTCGGCGTGCCTTCACGTATGAATATCGGACAGGTGCTTGAGATTCACCTGAGCCTCGCTGCCACGGTACTTGGCTTTAAGGTATCCACACCTATCTTTGATGGTGCCAACGAGGAGGATATCGGCGATACACTTGAGCTTGCCAATGACTACATCAATATGCCTCTTGACGAGTTTGAAAAGAAATATAGAGATGACCTTGGTGATGAGGTAATGGATTATCTGCTCACACATCTTGATTCCAGAAATGACTGGAAGGGTGTAAAGATAGGAAGAGACGGTAAGGTATGGCTTAAAGACGGTAGAACAGGCCAGTACTTTGATTCACCTGCTACAGTAGGCTTCATGAACTACCTTAAGCTCCACCACCTTGTAGACGATAAGATTCATGCCCGTTCTACAGGTCCTTACTCGCTGGTTACACAGCAGCCACTCGGTGGTAAAGCACAGTTTGGTGGACAGCGTTTCGGTGAGATGGAGGTTTGGGCACTTGAGGCTTATGGTGCCGCATATACCCTTCAGGAGATTCTTACTATCAAGTCTGATGATGTTGTTGGCCGTGTCAAGACCTATGAAGCTATTATAAAGGGAGAGAACATAAGTGAGCCTGGTATACCTGAGTCATTTAAGGTTCTTCTTAAGGAACTTCAGTCACTGGCTCTTGACGTTACCGTGCTTGATGAGGACGGAAACGAAATCAAGATGATGGAAAATGTTGAGTATGGTGACGAGGATCTTACTCCACTCATTGAGACTGAGGATACATTTACTTTTGATGATGCTTCAGCAAAGAACGGCTTCACTACCGGTACACCTGAAGAGCTTGAAGAGGGTATACAGGATGAAGAAGACCCGGATTATTTTGATGGTGAGGATTTAGATTTAGACTACGATGGTAATGACGATAACGAAGACTTTTAATTTGACTGTGTGAAATATTTATTTCTCTATCGGAATTTACAAAAGATATAAGGCTTATGGGACTTTTGCCTAGGCTTAAGTCCCATAGGGCCGGTTTAATACGAAGGGAGTAACGGGATGTCAGAGATGAGCATAGAAAATGTTCAGCCAATTACTTATGATGCGATAAAGATAGGCTTGGCTTCACCAGAGAAAATAAAGGAATGGTCTCACGGAGAAGTAAAAAAACCTGAGACAATTAACTATAGAACACTCAAACCTGAAAAGGACGGGCTTTACTGTGAGAAGATATTCGGACCTAGTAAGGACTGGGAGTGCCATTGCGGTAAATATAAGAAAATCCGCTATAAGGGTGTTATTTGTGACAGATGTGGTGTTGAAGTTACAAAGGCAACCGTAAGGCGTGAGAGAATGGGACATATTGAGCTTGCGGCTCCTGTATCCCATATTTGGTATTTTAAAGGTATTCCAAGCCGTATGGGTACCATATTGTCCATACCTCCTAGAAGCCTTGAAAAAGTACTTTATTTTGCTTCTTACATCGTAACAGACAAGGGAAGCAGTGACTTAGAGAAAAAAACAATTCTTTCTGAGAAAGAATACTTAGAGGCAAAAGAAAAATATGGTAATACCTTCAAGGCGGAAGTAGGAGCAGAGGCTATATATAAGCTTCTTGCAGATATTGACCTGGAAGAAGAGTCAAAGCGCCTTAAGGAGGAATTAAAGAAGGCAGGCAATTCAAAGAGCCAGAAGATGATTAAGGCTGCCAAAGAGCTTGCTGTGATAGAGGCCTTTAAGGAGTCAGGCAACCGTCCTGAATGGATGATTCTTAAGGCTATTCCGGTACTTCCACCGGATCTTCGTCCTATGGTTCAGCTTGATGGTGGAAGATTTGCTACCTCAGATATGAATGACCTTTACAGAAGAATAATAAACAGAAATAACCGTCTTAAGAAGCTTCTTGAGATAGGTGCTCCTGATATCATTGTGAGAAATGAAAAGCGTATGCTTCAGGAAGCTGTGGATGCTCTAATTGACAACGGACGCCGTGGAAAGCCGGTTACAGGTCCTGGTAACAGAGCACTTAAGTCGCTTTCCGATATGCTTAAAGGTAAGCAGGGACGTTTCCGTCAGAACCTTCTTGGTAAGCGTGTTGACTATTCAGGACGTTCAGTTATCGTAGTTGGTCCTGACCTTAAGATATATCAGTGTGGTGTTCCTAAGGAAATGGCTATCGAGCTCTTCAAGCCTTTCGTTATGAAGGAGCTTGTTGCCCGTGATATAGCACACAATATTAAATCAGCTAAAAAGATGGTTGAGAGGGTAGAGACTCAGGTGTGGGATGTACTTGAAGATGTAATAAAGGATCATCCTGTTATGCTTAACCGTGCTCCGACCCTTCACAGACTTGGTATTCAGGCATTTGAGCCTGTACTTGTAGAAGGTAAGGCTATTAAGCTACATCCGCTCGTATGTACAGCCTTCAACGCAGACTTTGATGGAGACCAGATGGCTATCCATCTCCCACTTTCTGTTGAAGCTCAGGCTGAGTGCCGTTTTCTCCTGCTTTCACCTAACAACCTCCTTAAGCCTTCTGACGGTGGTGTGGTTGCGGTTCCTTCCCAGGATATGGTGCTTGGTATCTATTACCTTACACTTGACAAGCCTGGCGACAAGGGAGAGGGAATGTTCTTTAAGGACATGAACGAAGCACTTCTTGCTTATGAGAACGGCTATATTACCTTACAGGCTAAGATTAAGGTGAGACGTGAGGGCATCAACTCCAAGGGAGTTAAGGAGGAGAGGATAATCGAGTCTACACTCGGAAGATTCATATTCAACGAAGTACTTGATCAGAATCTGGGCTTTGTAGACAGAAGCCTTGATGAGAATTTCTTAAAGCTTGAGATAGACTTTCTCGTTAAGAAGAAGGAGCTTAAGCAGATACTTGAGAAGTGTATGGCAAACCTCGGTGCTACCAGAACAGCGGAGATAATGGATGCTGTGAAGAGTCTTGGTTATAAGTATTCAACCATAGCTGCTATGACGGTTTCTGTATCAGATATGACAGTTCCGCCTGAAAAAGCAGAGATTCTTAAAGAAGCACAGAAAAAGGTTGAGATTATAACAAGGAACTTTAGAAAAGGTCTCCTTACTGAGCAGGAGAGATATCAGGAAGTTATTAAGAACTGGAAGAAGGCCGATGATGAGATTGCTGCTAAGCTTATGAGCGGTCTTGATAAATATAATAACATTTATATGATGGCACACTCAGGAGCCCGTGGTTCTGATAAGCAGATTAAGCAGCTTGCAGGTATGCGTGGACTTATGGCGGATACAAAGGGACATACTATCGAACTTCCAATCAAGTCTAACTTCCGTGAGGGACTTGACGTTCTGGAGTATTTCGTTTCTGCCCACGGTGCAAGAAAAGGTCTTTCAGATACAGCTCTTCGTACAGCCGATTCAGGATACCTCACAAGACGACTTGTAGACGTATCTCAGGATCTTATTATCAGAGAGACTGACTGCCGTGCAGGAAAGAGCGAGATACCTGGTATGTGGGTATCAGCCTTTATGGACGGAAAAGAAGAGATAGAAAGCCTTGAAGAGAGAATCAAGGGAAGATATTCCTGTGAGACTATATATGATGACAACGGTGAGGTTATAGTTAAGGCAAATCATATCATTACTCCAAAGCGTGCAGCCAGGATAATGAAGACAAAGGCCGTTATGGAGGCGGGCACAGCTGCCAAGATAAAGATACGTACCGTTCTTACCTGCCGCAGCCACGTGGGTATCTGTGCGAAGTGCTATGGTGCAAACATGGCAACAGGTGATCCTGTACAGGTTGGTGAAGCAGTTGGTATTATCGCTGCTCAGTCAATCGGTGAGCCGGGTACACAGCTTACCATGAGAACCTTCCATACCGGTGGTGTTGCGGGTGGAGATATTACTCAGGGTCTTCCTCGTGTAGAGGAGCTTTTCGAGGCACGTAAGCCAAAGGGACTTGCTATTATCTCTGAGATTGCAGGTAAGGTAAGTATCCAGGATACCAAGAGCAGACGTGAGGTTGTGGTAACAGCTGATGACGGCGAAGAAAGAAAGTATCCTATCAACTACGGTTCAAGAATCAAGGTATTTGACGGAGATGTAATTGAAGCCGGTGATGAAATCACAGAGGGTAGTATCAATCCACACGATCTCCTTAGTATCAAGGGTGTAAGAGCAGTACAGGATTATATGATCCGTGAAGTACAGCGTGTATACCGTTTGCAGGGTGTTGAGATTAACGATAAGCATATCGAGATGATAGTTCGTCAGATGCTTAAGAAGATAAAGATATCCGAGCCTGGAGACACCGATTATCTGACAGGCGAATATGCCGATATAATCGAGTTCGAGGAGCTTAATGAGCAGCTCGAGCAGGAAGGCTTCGAGAAGGCAGAGGGTGAGAGAACCATGCTTGGTATCACCAAGGCTTCTCTTGCAACCAACTCCTTCCTCTCAGCAGCTTCCTTCCAGGAGACCACAAAGGTGCTTACTGATGCAGCAATAAAGGGCAAGGTAGATAAGCTCATCGGTCTTAAGGAGAATGTTATCTTAGGTAAGCTCATTCCGGCAGGTACAGGTATGAAGTTCTACCGCTCAGTTAAGCTTGACAGCGATCACGAATTTGACGAGATGGGTGAGGAGAACCTCAATCTAAACGAGTTTGATGATAACTACGCTGACCACTATGAGAATGATGAAGTAGTGACAACAGATAACGGACAGGATGAAGAATAATTAAATTACAAATCTCCTTGCATTTTCATAAAAAAAGTCTTATAATACAAATGATAATGAATATCAATTATAACCTTCTCTGTAAATTATGGAGGAATGACAATGGAAGAGGGATTTGTTAAAAGGCGGGTAATAAGGGGCATTGCCCTTACAGTGTTAGCCTTAATAGTAAATGTAATATGGTAACTACAAGACCGTGGGAGTATTATTTTCCTGCGGTCTTTTGTTATAAAAAAAATATAAAAATATTTTAAAAAAAATATTATAAAAAAGGTTAAGTTTTGATGGTAAAATGCCGATATAATTCATGGACTAAGAATACTTACGTAAAGGAGAATGTTATGTGGGAAAAAACCAGACTTAAAAGAGGTGCCCTAAGTGTGACGCTCGCTTTAGGACTTGTGCTTACAAGTTTCAACCCTCTTGGCGTATTTGCAAAGGAAGCAGGGGGAGAACAGACTACAGCATTCAGTGAGAGCAGAGTGCTTGCAGAAACCGGAGCGAAAGAGCTTACCTGGAAAGACAGCTACCGTCTGGATCGCACTGTGATGCAGGATGGTAATGTTATTCAAAATGGCTCAAACGAACCAACCGGCAAAATAAATCCAAATAAGAACTTCAGAGTTAATATGAGTGTTGAGCTGCCTGTAGCTACAGATGGCAACGCAAGACCATATCTGAAAAAGGACGACTTTATTCGCATCCCTATGATAGAAAAGGGAGTAAAGTTAACAGGCAATTTAGATCTTGGCAAGTTAGATGCCAAATTCATGGTAAATGGTACCGAGCATACAGTTAAGAATGCGTTTTCAGCAAAGGTAGAAGCTGACAATGCTACAAAAACCGTATACATGGTTATGACTTTACTTGTTGACAACAACGAGTTACAGGATGCAACAGACTTAAGGGCCAATATCAAGATGGACTTTGATGTTGATCAGGACAGCATGGGCAAAGATGCAAAGGGAAGCTATATCTATTCTGCAGAGAAGAAGATATATCTTGGCAAGTTTGACAACAAGTTTGTTGTAGAAAAGACAGGAACCATAGACTACGACAATGGAAATGTCAACTGGACTGTAAAGGTTGAGAAAAAAGGTGCTGCTGGAGAGCAGACTTCATTAGCAGGCTATAGACTTGAAGATCCTATCGGAAAAGTAGGTGCCTATATACCTAAGACTTTCACAGTCTATGAAGCAGGTGCAAACAACGCACCCAGCAACAGGATATTTGGTGATGACGGCAGTGCTTCATCAGATTTTAAGTATGTAACAGGTGCAACTGATGCAGGCAACAACAATGCACTTACCTATGTGTTCCCTGCGAATGCACCGGGCAAGGCAATAGTTAAGTTTAGTACAAGCTTAATGAAGGATTCTTCAGATACATACTATACTGATCTTAGAAATGGCTTTACCAGAGACAACACTGCGTATTTGTATCAGAAGGAAACAGATGGGAAATATACTGTTAAAGTCGCTGAGAACACCACAACTGTCAGATGGGGCGGAATGTGGGGAGTTAAGTATCACGGAGGCTATTCCGAGAAAAACGGAATAAGAGATGCACTCTTAAAGGATCACCTCAGTGACAAAGGAATGACAAAAGACAGCTTTGCTGAGCTTGATGAGGACGTTAAAGTAGAAAACGGCAAACATAAAGTACAGTGGGATATCGTATTTGATGCAACAGATAAGAATCTCACAAATGTAAAGCTTAGAGATGAACTTCCTCTTACCGGACGTTATTCAAAGAAAGAAATGACCTTTGATAAGGCAATGGTAAGAAAGTGGGATGTAACCGGACATAAGTGGCTCTATTTTGATTATGCAAACAAGACCTGGGGCACTGATGTAAAATACATCACAACTCAGCCACAGGACGGTGTATACGCGATAGGCGATCTAAACACTGTAGCAAAGTTAACAATCTGGTCAGAAGTAGAAGGCTTAAAGGGTATTGACAGATTCAGTAACAATGCAAGAGTTATGTGGGGTAAGGACAGCAAGAAGTACGTAGACCTCTCAGAAGGCTTCGACATCGGTAAAAAGAGCATAATTAAAAGGGCAGAGGGTAAGTATATTGAGTCTAACCCTACCTGGAATATAAAGGTCAGCAAGGGAACCGTTGATGAGAACAAGGCTAAAGGTATCAAGACCTATGTTTACGATACTTTGATTGATACAAGCATTGGAAACTCAGATGAGTACTATAAGCTTATAAATGGTACAAGTGCTGACAAGGTTGCTGCCAGAGAGAACTTCTCACTTGAAAATGGCGACAAGAAATTTGCTTCAGGAGTGAAAGTAGCTGATATTGTATATCAGGCAGGTACTGCAAAAATGAGCTATGAGGACGGTTCATTTGTAGACAGCTTAAATAATGGAGCACTGAAGGCCACTGTGCATACTCTTTACTATACAAAAGGCACAGAGAAGAAGGCTGTAGGTAAAATCTTAGAAGTAACAGGCTTTGAAGATTGTACCAAGACTCTTGATAACGAGGGTGACAAGTGGTATCCTTTCTCATTCAGAACTAATATACTTGACGCTGATTCACTTACAGGCGGTTCAAGACGAGGTAATGACAGCAACTTAAAATACAATCAGGTTATGAACTTAGCTTACCTTTATGGATCAGGTAAGGTTGGTAAAAATGGTGAAGAAGGCGTAGAATACGGAAGCTTTAGTGATTATTGGGCAAACTACAACCATAGAATGATTCAGAAGGACGCACTTACAAGTGATGCAGCTGAAAAGCTCATCGCAGGCGGCGAAAGCAGCTACACTGCAGCAAATGCAAATGATGTTGTAAATGGTACATCAGGTGCATATGCAAAGGATTATAAGTCAGTAGTATTCCGTCTTAGCGTAAATGCTGAAAACATAAAGAAATTAGACACAAGCAAGCTTGAAGCATTTATAAAGGACAGCATAGACAGTAAGTTTAAGATAGTTCCACTTAATGATAAGTATAACTACCTTGTATTTAAGGGAACACCTAGAACAGCTTTTACAGGAGCAGGCTATACCAATGATGCTTATGTAACAGCTGAGGGAAGCCCTGTTGATGCAAATGACATATTCACAGTAAGTGAAAATGTAGCAAACGGAGATAAACTTGATACAACCTTTACCCTTAAGAAGCTTGACGCTCCTTACGTTATTCTCCTTAGAGCTCAGATAAGAGACGGAGAGAACGGAGACGAGAAGAAGATTATCAATTCTAAGGGTGCTGTGACCAACGATGTGGCAGTAACACTTCACGATGTAAGCTTTGATGGAACTAAGGGTAAGGATTACAGCCTTTCAAGCAGCAAGACTGTTGATTATGATACCAGATTCTTAAGTAAGGAATATAAGGTAGAGCAGGGTGGAATCATAAGATGGACCATAGAGTACAATCCAGCTATTATGGATGCTGGTACCAAGGGTGAAATCGAAGCTGCAAAGGATGACAGCGCGGCTGATAAGAAAGATATTACCTTATACGATATACTTGAAAAGGGACTTAATGTATTCCAGGAAAATGACAAGCCAATTCTTGGCAAGGGATATTACAGCCTTGAGATGGTTGACAAAGACGGAAACAGTGTTCCATATTCTGCTAAGTTAACAGACCTCCTTTCATTTGGTAAGGAAGGTGGTAAGGAAGCTCTTACACTTAAGATACCTAATAATGAGAGAATGAATAAGTTTATTTTCTCATATAGTACCATTCTTGATAAGAATGCACCTAAGGATATAAAGAATACAGTTCAGATTCGTATTAACGGTGAAAAGAAGTCAGAAGCTGAAGTTGCAACATATACAGTTTCAGCAGGTGTTTCACTCGATACCTTCGTTACAGAAGGCAATTTAACTGCGAAGATAGTAAAGACTGATGCCGAGACAGGAAAACCTATCAAGGGTGTTGAGTTTGAACTCACATATCCAAATGGCACTGTTAAGAAGGCAGCTACAGATGCAACAGGTGTAGTTAAGTTTGCTTCACTTGAAGCAGGAAATGGTTACAAGTTAAGAGAGTTTAGCGCTGAAGGCTATGAAGTAGACAAAAATACTTATGTATTCAATGTTGAGCGAATTACCGTTCCTAATGGCAAGACACTTACCATCGGTGGATTTGCAGTAGAAGGCACACCTGTAGGCGAGCAGCAGTTAAAGTTCGGTGACGGTGTTGTAGGTGGCAGTGATGGTAGAACTATCGTAGCTACCAACAAGAAAATAGGTGAGTTAAAGGATGAAACAAGCTTTAACCTCATTAAGGCAGATTATGATGTAAACAAGGATGTAATAACCAAGGCAGGTGTGACAGTCAATGAAATTAAGTCACGTCTTGATGGAGTGAAGTTCACACTTACTTCAGGAAGTTCAGTAATTGCAGAGGGAACCACCTCTACACCTGCAGGAATTGTTACATTTGAGGGTCTTGCCAGTGGTAAGTACACACTTAAAGAAGCCTCTGCAAAGGCAGGATATAAGGCTCTTGATAAGACTTACACAGTGGTTGTGACAACAGCCGCAATCAATAAGGCAGCTGGTAAGGCTGTGGTAGATGAGATAGCAGTAGTGGAAAAGGATGAAAATGTTGGATTGGTTGGTGACTCTATTGTAGTCCTCAATCATAAGGAGAATGTAACTCCTAATCCGGTACCGGGTCCAAACCCAAACCCAAATCCAAATCCAAACCCAAATCCAAATCCAAATCCGGGTCCAAACCCAAACCCAAATCCGGGTCCAAGCCCAAGTCCTAATCCATCACCAAGCCCAAACCCAAATCCAAGCCCAAACCCAAATCCAAGCCCTAACCCAAACCCTACACCAACAGTACCTACAACAGATATACCTAACAATGATACACCTACCTATCCATCAGACAATTTCCCAAATCCGAACGATCCAAAGAGTCCGGATGAGTTCGTTTCGGTTGATGACAACGGAACTCCAAAGGGTAGATATGTAAAGAAGAAAAAACCTGATGGAACTAACGAGTATGTGAAGGTTAATGATGACGGTACTCCTAAGGGAACTAAGGGTGGTAAGAACAGGCTCCCAAGAACCGGTGGTTCAGATACCATGGTTTATTACTTAGGTGGAGCAATGCTCATCTTCCTTGCATCAGGCATTGTTGTAAGAAGAAAAAAAGTTAATAAATAATTAAGTACTAATGAGAGATCATCGTTTTGGCATTATGCTAAGACGGTGGTCTCTTTTTTTTGTTGAGAAAAATATAATAAAAAAGATTTGAGAATGGGTTGCAATTTTTGTAAATGGTGTTATAATTGCGAATGGGTTGCAAAAGTTTAACTTTGATACATGAAAGGAAGAGAGATGAAAAATAAGAGAAGCTTGTTATTTGTGTTATGTGGAATGCTGTTAATACCACTATTTTCAGCAGATACCCAGGTGCTTGCAGCAAAGAAGGGAAGACCAGGGCATGAGGCAGTTGTTGTTAAGGATAAAGAGCCAAAGAACGATGAAAAATCCGGTGAAAAGCCTGAGGAGACATCTGGAGAGAAGTCAGACAAAGAGCCTAAAGAAAATCAGGAAGAATTGACTTCTCCTATCAAACAAGATAAAAGTGCAGCTGATAAAGCTGAAAACAAGGAAAAGAAAAAGAAGAAAAAGAATAAAAAGAAAAAGAATAAGAAGAAAAGTAAGGGCAGAAATAAAAAGAATAGGTTAAAAAAGAATAAAAAGAAGAAGACTAAAAAGGGCAGTAAGAAAGGCTCTAAGAACAAAGCAAAAAAGGGTAAAAAAGGTAACAAAAATCAAAATAACAAAAAGAGCAAAAAAGGTAACAAGAATAAAAAGAAAGATAACAAGAAGGTGAATGAGGAAAAGAACTTAGACCTTAAAGAAGAAGAGGTTGGTAAGATACCAGAGACTGATAAGTACAAGCCTGTGGATAATACAGACTTTAGCAATGCGGGAATTGTAAATGAACAATCAGGAAGGAGTAATTCCTCATCAGGCAAAGAAAACAAAGAAAAAATCATTAGAGAGTATACGGTTTTTGGCGAATATACAGATGTTGACGGGAAAATAAGATTCAAGTCGGGGAATGCCATATCCTTACCGGAGAGTGGCTATGTAGGCTTTGTTGCAACTGGGGAGAATACAGGTATAGAAGATAAGCTCACCTGGGAAGGCAAAGACCTTGAGAGTATTAAAAAAGGAATCAAAGGAAACTATGTTCTTACCTGTATTACCAGTGAAAATGTGGTAATCGGAGGTAAGGATTACGGTAAACTTAAGTTTTTAGTCTACATCATAGTAGAGTAAGTGAGGATGATATAATGATTAAGAAAGACGGAAAGAGAATACTAGCATCGGTTTTATCTGCTGCCCTTGCTATTTCTTTAATTAACTATAAAGTGGATGTAAAAGCAGCTGATGAAGCGAAAAATCCTGCTGTTACAAGATTAAAGAATGTATCAGCAGAGGCTAAGCAGGCTGATATTACGAGTAAGGCAGAAGGCATAGAGCCTAAATCAGATACTCTTAAAGCTGAAGAAGATAAACAGGTTAGAGTCATAGTGGAGCTTGATAAGGATTCAGTTCTTGATGAGGCTAACAAAAAAAATATGAGCCTCTCAACCCTTAGCGAGAGCTTTAAGGAAGAGAAGAAAAAGGAGCTTAAATCAGAGCAGGATGAAGTGATTGCTGAGATTAAAAAAAGTAATATTGAGGCAGATACTTCGGATATAAGAAACTATGACACTGTATTTAACGGTGTAGCACTTAATGTTAAAGCAGGAGATATAGACAAGATTGACGACTTGGATGGAGTAAAAAATGTATACATATCAGAGGAATTTGAAAGACCACTGCTTACTTCATCAAGTGAAATGACAGGAGCCACCTACGCAGGAAACTTTGACTACAAGGGTGAAGGCACTGTAGTAGCGGTGATAGACTCAGGTATTGACTATAACCATAAGGCATTTACTCTGGATAATGAGAGTAAGGCAAGGCTTTCTGAGGCAGAGGTAAACAAGCTGATTGAAGAGAAGGGTTTAAGTGGAAGATATTATACACCAAAGATTCCTTACGGATACAATTATTATGACTTCAATACCAATCTCTATGACAGCTATGGAGTGATGCATGGAATGCATGTATCAGGTATAGTCGGTGCCAATGATAAGGAGAAGAACCTATATGGAGTGGCACCAAATGCACAGATACTAGCTCTTAAGGTATTTTCGGATGATTTGCAGTATCCTACTACCTTTACGGATATATGGCTTAAAGCAATGGATGACGCTATTTCTCTCGGTGCTGATGTTGTCAATATGAGCCTCGGCTCATCTGCAGGTTTTTCTGTAGAAGGAGAGAAATATCCTGAGACTGAGATGTTTGAAAAGGCAAGAAGGGCAGGAGTGGTAGTTACAGTAGCGGCAGGAAATGACGGAACTATAACCGATGGTAATTACTATGGGGTGAAACCGCTTGAAGGAAACTTTGATACAGCCCTCATTGCCAATCCTGCACTTGATGAAGGCTCATTTGCTGTTGCCTCTATGGACAATCTAAAAAAGTATTCCCGTGCAATAGGCTGGAAGGAAAAGAAAACCAATGAGTTTAAGGAACAGGCTGATGTAGTGCCTGGAGCCAATGCAACGGCTGACAAGCTTACAGGGAAATGGATAGAGCTAGCCGAAGGAAGGGAAGATGACCCTTTTATAAAGAGAAATATAAAAGGGAATTTTGCTGTAATTGAGCTTGTAAATGACACAGAAGGCAAACAGGCATTTGTAGAAAGACTTAAAAAGATAGTAGCGCTTGAGCCATCAGCCATAGTATTTTACAATCCTGAATCAGAGGCAGAGAGGATAGGCAGAAATATAAGCCTTGGTGATGAGGCAGGCAACATAACTGTGGTAAGGATTAAGCGCAGTACATTCAATAAAATAAGCATCGCTAATAAAATGTCTATGAGATTTACCGTGGATATCTTTATGAATGAGATACCTTTCGAGAATCCTTCTGCGGGAAGGCTTTCATACTTTTCATCCTGGGGGCCTACTCCCGACCTTAGAATCAAGCCGGAGATTACAGCTCCCGGCGGCAGCATTTATTCAACCGCAGAGGATGACAGGTATCAGAACATGTCAGGTACCTCTATGGCCTCACCTCAGGTGGCAGGAGCCAGCGCACTTATCAGACAGTATATCAGGGAAAATCAGTTAAATGTAGACAATGCTTCTGACTTTACCAAGCTGTTGCTTATGAATACAGCAAAGCCTGTACTGTACAAAGAAGATACTCCTTACTTTGTAAGGCAGCAGGGAAGCGGTGCTCTTGACCTTAAGAATGCACTCGAGACTACTGTTGTAGTAAAAGCTGAGGGTACAAATGACAATAAGGCTGACGGTAAGCTAGAAATAAAGGAAGTGGGAGAAAAGAAGTTCAGGGCCAAACTTACACTAGAGAACTTTGGAAATGACCAAAAGACCTACAGTATCAGCACGAAGGCAGTATACGAGCCTGTTGTTGAAGGCTATAGGACTGAAACTCCTGAGGCTGCCCACGCTCCTCAGAGCTTTGAAGGAAGAGAAGTTACGGTTTCAGGAAAATCAAGTAATACAATTGAACTTGACTTTGACTATACAGCTGCAGATGAAATAAAGATAAACAACTTCTTAGAGGGCTTTATAGAGCTTAAAGAGGTGGATGATGAGAGCACACTTAGCATTCCTTTCTTAGGCTTTTATGGCGACTGGGAGAGTGAAAGGGCTATAGATGCTTTTCAGGTAAAAGAGGTTGATAACGAAAAGAGAGATGTACAGTTTTATGTAAATAAGCTGGTTAATGCGGCTTCATCTATGTTCATTACAAGTGCTACACTAAGGCTTCCTGTAGTAAATGATACCCTCTATTTCTCACCTTCAGGTGCTTACCACAAGGATGTAGCAGTAAGGCTAGCACCACTTAGAAATATGGATGAGATAGAGTATTCTATCTTAGATGGTGATACCAATGAGACACTGAGGGTAATAGGCAAGTCTCTAAAGGTAAGAAAGCTAAGCAGCCTCGGAAGAAAGGCAAGCTTTAACATTATGCCTGATTCCTGGTGGGATGGAAGAATAGGAGGTAAACTTGCTACAGAAGGAGTCAATTATATATATCAGATAAAGGCTAAGCTAAATACCGGCAATTCAGGTGGTGGTAATAATGAGCAGGTATACAGGTATAAATTAAAGGTAGACTCCACAGCGCCGGAGCTTAGTGACGATATTGAAGTTAAAAGTGTAGAGGGGAAAAACAGACTAAAGAGGGTAAAGTTTAGGGTAAAGGATGGTGGCAGCGGAGTAGAACAGATTTACCTTAATTCACTTAAGTTTGTAGGAGAAGAGGGAAATAACCAAAGCGGACCCGCTCTCCCTCCGGGTGTAGACCCTACACCTCCGGGTAAGAAAAAGCCTTCTTCAATTGAAAATGAACCTGTTGTACCTGGTAAGATGTCTGCTGGAATTGATGGAATAAGTGGAGAAGACTTAAAGCTTGGCAAGCCTAAATTCGGCAAATACCTTATTCTCAATTTTACAGATGAGGCAGAAAAAGATGGTAAAATACTGCCTAAGGTGACAGATGGAAAGCTTGTTATCTCAGATGATATGATTCCTTCAGACCCTTCTGAGAGCAGGGAGATATATGTTAACAGAAATGGCAGCAGGAATGAGGAAATAGAGGTAGATTCAAGCTTCCTTGCAGATGCTTCACATATCTACATTACAGTTAAGGATTACCTTAGCAATCAGCGTAATGTGACAGTGAAAACAGGAGAGAGTGCAAGCTACAATTCTGTTAGCTTCTTAAACTTCTATGATTCAATAAAAGACAGAGGGGTTAAGGTTTACGCTGATGGCAAACTCCTTGATGATGACAAGTATGATACACTTGACAAAAAGGTGGACTTAAAGCTTGTAATGCCTGATGATAACTGGCATCTAAGCACGATATACATAAGAGAGGGGCATTCTGTAAAATATCTTATCAGAGACAGCAGACTTCAGCCCGGAATGAAAAAAGAATATAACTATTCTTATGATAAGAATGAGAGGGCATTAAGCTTTACCATAGACCCTCTAAGGAGCAACAAGGAGATAGTGACAAGCTTTGCTAAAGGAGCCATGCCAGAGGAGCCTGAAGAAAAGGATATAAAGGTTGATCTTAAAAAGGCGGGGCTTGGCAACTTTAAGGAAATAAAGCTTGACAATAAGGATATTACCATAGGTGAAGATGAGATTCTTAAGACAAGAAGCGGATATATTAAGCTTGACCTTAGGTTTAAGGACGGAGTAAAGCCTGTGGTTAAGGGAGTCATCCTCCATAAAAAGGACGGAGAAAATATCATTCTTCCGCTAAAGGGTGCACTTGACCTTGATACAGGCGCCAGTGGCTACAGCTTTGCTAAGGGCTTTTCAGTTCAGATTCACTATAATTTAACTGATGATACTCAGATTGAGATAATCTATGAGGGAAGTGAAGCTGATAAAAAAAGTACACCTTATGGAAATGACCTCTATAATGACGGCTACAACGGTGTAAATAACACTAAGACCAAGTATCCTGTAGTCTTTCTTGAAAGCCCTGCCCTTATGGATGTGATACCTTCTAACAATGAAAAAACCGTAAAGGTTGAAGGCTTCATCGGCAATGTAAAATCAGACGATAAGGTAGAGACCATAGAAGTATCACTTGTTGATGATAAGGGCAAGGCAGTAGGTGAAAAGGTGGTCTTAAGTGGCGATGATATTAAAGCCCTTGCTAAGAAATATTCATACGGTGGGAATTCACCATACAATGGCCTTGGTTACACATTTTCCGCTACACTTCCCGTAAAGGACTTCTGTGTAAATATCAGGGTAGAGGCGGTTACAAAGAAGGGAGAAAAAGCAAGTATAGTAAGACGTGCCTTCTATGATTTGACAGACCCTGTGCTTACTTATGAAGTCTTAACGAGAAAGCTTGACTCTCATTCTGTGACTATCAAGCTCCATTCCACAGATGATTCCTTAAGGCTTAAGCTCTATAATGGAGACTCCCTTGTAGGTATTGTAGATAAGACAGACAGAACCATGGCTTACGGAGGAGTGGTAATTGATAAAGAAATAACAGTGCCGCTGAACCTTGGACAAAATAAAATTAAAATCAGTGCTGTGGATTTGGCAGGCTTTAAGGATGAAAAGGAGATAAGCATTTTTAGAACCAAATAACAAGAGTACCCTGGCTGTAGCAAACCAATTGCATAGGATATAGGTTGATTTAGATCAAACAAGATATTATCACTGTTTAATACCCCGTTTACATTAGCGGGGTATTTTGCTGCCATCATTTTATTTGCAAATCATCTAATTTATAGTATACTTTTTATATAGACTTAAAGCAGAGTGTCAAATGTTTTTGCAAGGGCCTTGCTAAGCGCAGCTGTTGCAAGCCTGTATCAATGGGTGCCAAATACTTTTGACACTCACATCATGAAAAAAGTAATTTGTTAATGGGGGTTTGATATGTATAAGGTTTTGTTCGCAGAGGATGAACTACTGGTACGTATAGGGCTTCAAAATGCGATAAAGTGGAGCGATTATTCCATGGAGCTGGTGGCACAGGCAGATGATGGCGGCCAGGCCTTTGAACTTTTTCAGAAGATAAGGCCTGATGTAGTCATTACCGACATAAGAATGGATGTGATGGACGGTCACGAGCTTATAAGGAAAATACGTGAGATAGATAAGGAATGTGCCATTTTAGTAATATCCTGTATAGATGATTTTGAGGTTATAAGAAGGCTTGTACCTCTTAAGATAAACGGCTATGTACTTAAAGCCACACTAAACATGGAGGAAATCAACAAACTGCTTCAGGAAACCAGGGAATATCTGATAAGTATCGGCAGAAATGGTGAAGATAAGCCTGATAATGAGAATTTCTTAGAAAAAAGGCTGAAGAAATATCTTCTTGGTGAAGGCAGTGAGCCTATCTGGAATGAAAATGAGAAGATGAAATATCTCTGTAAGTTTTCATTAAAGGCTGAGGATAGGGATAAAATCAATGACTCAGCTGTTAAATTTATCAACGAACTTCTCATCCATCAGTTCAAAGAGGGTGTTGTCCTTATGTTTGAAAAGCCTGTTAACTTCTACATTTTCCTCCCTCTAGACAATGAAAATCTTGAAAAAAGGGTGGAAAGGGTTAATGAACTGGTGGAGAGCTTTCTTGGCATAAGACTTTCTTATACCAACAGTGTAAGGCAAAGCAGGGAAAAGATAGCAGACTGGTTTACAAGACACGAGAAATCAGGAGATGACGTAAACAATTCAGCAAGCTGGGATAACTCAATAAAGACAGCGATTGACTATATCAATGCTAACCACGGAGAACAGCTAAGCCTGGCCAAGGTGGCTGGTGTGGCAGGAGTATCTCCTACGTATTTTTCTGCACTTTTTAAGAAAGAAATAGGCAAAAACTATGTGGAATACCTCAACGAAGTCAGACTTAAGGCTGTACTTAAGGAGTTTAAGGTAAGTGATGCCAAGATATCCTTTATTGCTGAAAAACATGGCTTTCCAAGTCAGGAGTATTTTTCAAGATATTTTAAGAAGGTAATGGGAGTGTCTCCTGCCAAATGGAGGAGGAAGAATAGTTGAATATAAAGCAAAGTAAGAAAATTAATTGGAGAATAAAAGCTCTACTCTCAATACTTGTATCTGTGATAGCTATAGTTATCATTCTTTTTGGCATTACCTATGTGTATTTTGAAAAGAAACTGGAGGATAACACTAAGAAGGTAGCTGAAGCTACGTTTAGACAGGCTGATAAAGAACTAAAAAAGATGCTTAGTACGGTTGAAGGTGAGGTCAACAGATATGGAAGCCTCACCCTTCCTTTAGAGTATTTAAGAGACGACTATAAAAATGATGTTGATAAAAGTGTAGTTTCAATGCAGATAATAAAGGAACTGGATGGAATGATGTTCTTAGATCCAAATATCAGTGCCATTTCTTTGATAAAGTCAGATGGAAGCTTCATATTTTCCGCATCAGACAGAAGCAGAAGCGGTAAAGCTGTAATAAGCGGCAGCCTTAAAGCAGTGCTCAAAAAAGCAGAGGATAAATACCCATACATGCTTTGGGTATCTGGTTATGAAATTCAGAAAAACGGAGAAAAAGCCTTCAGTCTTATAGCTAATAAGCCTTCCTTTATCGGTATTAAGTACCTGGGAAAAGGAACTGAGGGAGAAAAGGATGCCTTTATCGTAGCCTGTGTGGATGAAAAATCTGTCAGAAAAACCTATGAATCAGTGGTCTATAATGGAAGCATTGCCCTCCTTGTAAATGATGACGGTATAGTAATATCGGAAACAGGAGAAGCTCTTCTTGGCAAAAGATTTGAGAGAAAGGCCGGCTTTCAGACTATTGAGCACGAACTAAAGAACTTTGACTGGAAACTCTACAATCTTGTTCCCAAAGAAGGTTACCTTAAGGATACTAAGGACATTAGAAGATTCGGTACAGTTGTCGGCTTTATCAGCTGTATACTCATACTTATAGCAGGCCTTATATGGAGCAGGAGATATACAAGGCCTATCCAGTATCTTATGGATCAGATGAAACTTGTTCAGGAAGAAAACTTTGACATCAAGCAGCCCGGACATCAGGGATGGGAGGAGCTTGACACCCTAAACTACGAGTTTTACCTCCTCGTTGTCAAACTAAGAAAATACATCTCTGATATCAAAGCAGTTGAAAGAGAAAATACTAAAAAAGAACTTTTGGCACTTCAGTATCAAATGAATCCACACTTCTTGCTTGGCTCCATTAACTCTATCAGGTGGATGGCGGCACTTACCAACAACAATGTGGCGGCAAACGCACTTGAAATCCTTGCCAAGATTCTTACTCCAATCCTTAGAAATCCTGACTTCTTGTGGAAGCTTGAGGATGAACTGGTATTTTGTGAGAACTATGTATCTATGATGAATATTCGTTACGGCAATACTATGGAGTATAAGGTCATCTGTGATGGTTCACTTCTTAAGGAGGATTTTCCAAGGATGATACTACAGCCTATGATAGAGAACTGCTTCATCTATGGAAGCGATCCTCTTGACAAGAGAGTTATAACTGTCAATATAAGAAAAGAAGAGATGATGAAGGTCTCTATAAGTAACAGTGGTGTTAATATGGACAGGTCTAAGCTTGACAGTCTCAATGATATGCTAAGGAATAATACAGGTAATTCAGAGCATATTGGACTATCAAATGCTAAAAAAAGGCTGGATATTTTGTACAAAGATACAGGTAATATATGGCTTGAACAAGATGATAAAGGCACTTTGACGGTAGAAATAAGGTTTTAGATATGTTAATTTATTAACTATCCTTTAAATAAGTCAAATCACATTAATTAAGGTCAAAAAAATAAATAGAAGTTTTAAGGAAATATAAAAAAATACAAAGTTTTACAAAAATACATCAAGTATTCTTTGTGCAAATTGTTTATAATAAGACCGTAATACTTAAATAAAGTAGTGAAAGTGAGGAGAGTTTATGAAAGGGAAAAAGGTTTTATCGTTATTGTGTGCTGTGACTATGGCTACAACACTGCTTGCAGGCTGTGGCGGCACAAAGACAGATTCTAAGGGTTCAGCAGCAGGTTCTGCTTCTGGGGCAGGTACCTCATCAGCAAAGGCTTCAAGCACAGCTTCCAAGGCAGCAGCTGATACTTCAAAGCATGTTGACATTACTATCGGAGGACTTAATCTCAAGGATACTGATGAAGCTAACTGGCCTACCGAGACTGTTGAAGAGCTTGAGAAGAAGTTTAACTGCTCAATCAAGTTCAAGGGATATCAGAAGGATAGCTTAAACCTTGACTTATCAGGTGAGAACACCACAGATATCGTTCAGATTAACGAAGACAACATAGACGGCGTATTAAGAGGAAAGCATGCGGTTAATCTTGAGGATTATAAGGCTATTGCTCCTAATATCTTTGCTGATGCATTTACCTTCAGAAACAACGTAATGAAGAACTTCAAAAGCGATGACAGCAAGGGACAGTACTTTGTGACACCTCATGTTACAACTGACAATGTTGAGGAGACATTTGGTGCTATACTTCCTTTTGGCTATGCAGTAAGATGGGATTTATACAAGGAAATCGGTGCTCCTAAGATTACAAATGATGATGAGTATATTGCAGCATTAAAGAAGATGAAGGAAAAATATCCTAAGACAGAGTCAGGTGATGAGACTTACGCTTACTCCATCTACAACGATGCTAAGTTACACGCTTACTTCCACAAGGGCTGCCTCTCAGAGGGATATGTTAACCTTGAGGGTGGACTTTATGTACAGAATGTAAAGACCAATGAACTTGTTTCAGATATCTACGATGTAGATGAGGGTGGTAAGGTTACTCCTTTCTGGGCAGGTGTTAAGTTCTACAACAAGCTCTACAGAGAAGGACTTCTTGATCCTGATGCATTCATCACAAAGGGTGAGGACATCAGAGAGAAATACAGCAAGGGACAGTATCTTGGCGGTCAGAACAACTGGTACTTTGGCGACTACAACAGCAACGAGAGAAAGAAAGATCCTAATACATTAAAAGAATTCGTTTTACTTCCTTCTTATATGGGTTGGGCAAATGAGCCTAACAAAGCAGGATGGAGCGGAAAGTACTACTTCGTATCTTCACATTCTCCTAACATTGAGAGAGCAGTTATGGTACTTGATTACCTTCAGAGCCCTGAAGCATCAAGAGATACAAACTCAGGTGTTGAGAGCAGATGGGAAGTTAAGGACGGCAAAGCAGTTCTTAAGGACGATACAAAGACAATCAAGTCCGATGGTGCAAGAGCTGAAGAGCTTACAAAGTCAGGTATCGGCGAGAGCAATATGTACAGCAGCGTAGGATATGCAGATAATGCAGTTTTAGCTGACGGCGGTATGGTCAACCTTTTCCTTGCAAATGACATACTTGCAGATACACTTACAGCAGCTGAAAAGGATATGTGTAAGACACTTAAGATTACACTTCCATCTGACCTTCTTAAGAATGGTATAGCTGAGGGCAAGAATATCGATATGAGAGATACCAAGTCAGCTATCAGAATGGTAATTCAGGCAGCTACAAAGGATATCAACCGTATCGACGGTAACGTAGAAGAAATCACAATTAAGGCTCTTCCAAGCCTTGTACAGGCTAAGACAGATGCTGAATTTGATGCAGCAAAGGCTAAGCTTATGGCAGACTTAAAGGCAGCCAACGTTGAGAAGTCAGTAAGCTGGTGGAAAGAGAACTGGAATACAGCAGTTTCTAACCTTGACAGCATGAAATAAAAAGTATTACGGCGCGTCTTAAAACACGCGCCGTTTGTATATGAAACGGAGGGAATTGATGTCAAAATCAAAAGCTTTAACTGCGGCAAAACCAAGAAAAGACTATAAACTTTTATACTATGCCATTCCATTTATGATAATAGTGTTATTGTTTAACTACGTACCTATATTTGGTTGGATATATGCATTTTTTGATTATGTACCGGGCGTTAAGTTAAAAGACAGCGAATTTGTCGGCCTTGAATATTTCAAGCTCATATTCACTGATGCAAACGTGTGGAGATCATTAGGCAACACGTTTATATTTGCTATTTTGGGCATATTATTTTCCCCACTTCCAATGTTCTTTGCAATACTCCTAAACGAAGTTAAAAACGGTCCTGTAAGAAAGATAGTACAGACATTTACTACCCTTCCAAACTTTATCAGCTGGGTAATCATCTTCTCTTTGGCATTTACACTGTTCTCATCAGATGGACTTATTACTACTCTTCTCTTAAAGATAGGAATAGGAACAGAGGGACAAAACCTCCTTGGTGACGGCAATGCGGTGTATATCTTCCAGTCACTGCTTGGACTCTGGAAGGGACTTGGCTGGAGCTCAATCATATATCTTGCTGCCATAGCCGGCATTGACCAGGAGCAGTATGAGGCAGCCAAGGTGGATGGAGCAGGATACTTTAGATGTGCCCTTCATATAACCATGCCTGCAATGATAGGAACCTTTGTTGTACTCTTTATCCTAAACATAGGTAATTTCTTAAATACAGGATATGAGCAGTACCTACTTTTTAAGAATTCGCTTACAGCGGATAATATCGAGGTTCTTGATCTTTATGCTTATAGAATAGGTCTTGAAAATATGGATTATTCATACGGTGTTGCTATTAGTATTATCAAATCCGTAGTCAGCGTTGTCTTAGTAACCTTTGCCAATCTGGTAGCTAAAAAGATGCGCGGCAGTGCGGTAGTATAGGAGGAGATTATGAACAATCATATTAAGAGCTCTGCTTCAAGACGTGTGTTTCAGGTATTTAACTATATATTTCTGCTTTTTATAACATTTATATGTATATATCCGTTTTGGTATGTTGTGATTTACACGCTTTCGGACCCTTCAAAGGCCGGAGAGGTTCCGCCTGTACTCATACCATCGGGATTTTCTTTGGAAAACTACAAGCAGATACTCACATTGAACGGCTTTCTGCCTTCTCTTGGAATTTCATTTGCAAGAACAGTAGCGGGAACCGTACTCAGTGTTGGAAGCTGTTCCTTCCTAGGCTACCTTTTCTCAAAGGAGAATATGCCTTTTAGAAAGTTCCTTTACCGTTTCCTCATACTTACTATGTATATAAGCGGAGGAATGATAGCTACCTATATTGTAATCAAGAGCTATGGACTGCTTAACACCTTCTGGGTGTACATCATACCTGGTATGATTTCAGCGTATAATGTAGTTCTTATTAAGACCTATGTGGAGTCTCTTCCTGCTTCCCTTGAGGAATCAGCCAAGCTTGACGGTGCAGGAGTCCTCACTATATTTACAAAGATAATTTTCCCTCTCTCAAAGCCTATTATTGCTACAGTGGCGGTATTTGTGGCAGTTGGCCAGTGGAACTCATGGTTTGATAACCACATTTATACAAGAGGCGTTGAAGAGCTAAAGACCTTACAGTACCTTCTGTACAATTACTTGAATGAAGCACAGAGAATAGCAGAACAGCTTAGAAATGCTACTTCAAGTGCTGATGCAAGTGTACTTATGCAGGAAATCTCTTCAAAAGGTATAAGAATGTCTATCACTGTACTTGCGGCCCTTCCAATATTCCTGTTCTATCCTTTTATGCAGAAGTATTTTGTAAAAGGTATTATGGTTGGTGCTGTTAAGGGTTGATTAAGAGAAAGGAGAGAATATGAGCTACAAATACGAAGAGCTTGATAAGAGGCTTGTAAGCGTTGTTCCATCGAAAAGACAGGTGGAGTACCAACAGAGAGAATTTTATGGATTTATCCATTTTACGGTAAATACATATACCAATAAGGAATGGGGCCTTGGGGATGAATCGCCCGAGATATTTAATCCCTATGACCTAGATGCAGAGAGCTGGGTGAAGGCTGCTGTAAGTGCAGGAATGCAGGGGCTAATCCTTACCTGCAAGCATCATGACGGCTTCTGCCTCTGGCCATCCAAGTATACAGAACACAGTGTAAAGAATTCTCCATACAAGGATGGTAAGGGAGATATAGTTAAGGAATTATCAGATGCCTGCAAGAAGTATGGCATTAAATTTGGGGTATATCTGTCTCCTTGGGATAGAAACTGTGCAGTATACGGTACAGGAAAGGAATATGATGACTTCTATATCAATCAGATGACTGAACTTCTTACAAACTACGGAGATGTCTATACCTTCTGGATGGATGGGGCCTGCGGTGAAGGTCCTAACGGCAAGAAACAGGTATATGACTGGGAGAGATATTATGCTAAGGTTAGGGAATTACAGCCTGAGGCTGTACTATCAATCTGTGGTCCTGATGTGCGCTGGTGTGGTAATGAAGCCGGTGTAGTGAGAAAAAGCGAATGGAGCGTAGTATCAAAGCTTATGACATCTCCGGCTTTTACAGCAGAGCTTAGTCAGAAAGAAGACAACGAAGAATTTAGAAAAAGAGCGATAGACCCAACCAATGAAGAGCTTGGAAGCAGGGAAGTACTGGAAAATGAGCCTGAACTTGCCTGGTATCCTGCAGAGACTGACCTATCCATTCGTCCCGGCTGGTTCTACCATCCTGAAGAGGACGATAAGGTAAGAAGCCTTGAGAACTTAAAGGATATATACCTAAAATCAGTAGGAGGCAATACAGCCCTTCTTCTCAATGTCTGCCCTATGAAAAACGGAAGATTCCACGAAAATGACACCAAGAGGCTTGCAGAGCTTGG
Organism: Catonella massiliensis; assembly: GCF_016651435.1. Taxonomy (NCBI): domain Bacteria; kingdom Bacillati; phylum Bacillota; class Clostridia; order Lachnospirales; family Lachnospiraceae; genus Catonella; species Catonella massiliensis. The sequence goes on from NZ_JAEPRJ010000001.1 coordinate 580,453, forward strand.
AGACTTCATAAGGGAAAGCTTTAAGGATAATTTAGCTGATAAGGCAGAAATTATCTCGGTACCTGAAAAGGGAGACAGAGGAGAGAATATAAGCAGTATAAGGGCTGATGACTACGAGACTTACTTTAAGACTGAGGATGGAAAAAGAGAGCTTTGCATAGAGCTTAAATGGGAAGAAGGAGTAAAGGCTTCTTACCTGGTATTAAAAGAGAATATACTTCTAAGTCAAAGAGTGGAGTCCTTCAAAGTATATGAGGAAGTTAAGGGTGAGGGCTATAAAGAGGTCTATGATGGAACTGTAATAGGCTATAAGAGAATTGTTGTTTTAAGTGGAAGAGAAGTTACGGGCATAAAGATAGAAATAACAGATTCAAGAATAGCACCTGCCATATCTTTTGTAGGAGTATATTAAATCTCCACAGTCCACCGAGAGCTTTTTTGGGTGGCGGATGCCTAATGTGATAAAACGTAAAAAACGAGGAAGCATATACTTCCTCGTTTTTTGAACTCTTTTGCAAGCAAGAGCTAATCGAATTCTATACTTCCCACACTTGCATAAATCTAAATTATTTATCAAGGTAACGCATACGTTCCTTTTCTTTTTCCTTTTTCTTTTGAACTACAGGCTTTGGCTTCTCATAGGCATTATCCAGGTTATTTATCATCTTAGCCTTGCACTCCGCACAAAAACGTCCGGTTCTAATCATCTTGCCACAGTTATCACACTCAAGTCCGATACCGGATTCCTGCGAGAAGGAAAGGCGTTCCTCCCTAATCCATTTTTTAATCTGAGGAATAGAAACCTTACATTCTTTGGCTACGGTATTTATATTAGCATGAGGATTTTCGCGAATATAATCCTTAGTTATCGCAAACTTCTTCTCGAGCTTTTTCATACAATTAGGACATAGCCTTGGACCTGAGGTGTAGTTGAACAGATTGCCACAAGCTTTGCAGTTTGTTACTTCCATCTATAATCATTCCTTTCCAAATATTATAATGCGGTACTGATGAGGGCCGCAAAGGATAATGAAGCCTTAAATCCCGTTAACACCTGCTTCGTTAGCCTATGTAGCTCTTACTGAGGCCACACAAAGTACGTAAACCTTGTCACTGCCTGCATCCTTAAGTGCCTTCGCACAGGCATCGGCTGTACTTCCTGTGGTATAAATATCGTCAATGAGGAGGACATTCTTTATATAATTTCCGTAATATTTTGAATTTTTATTTACACTGAAGGCATCTCTTAGGTTTGCGCGCCTCGCTACATGGTCAAGGTTCTTTTGAGCAAGAGTGTTCTTTGAGCGGAGAAGATAATCCTCGGAGACAGGCAGTCCAAGCCTATCTGCTAACTTTACCGCAATCAGTGCTGATTGATTGAAACCACGAGTCAAAAGTCTGTCAGCATGGATTGGAACCGGAACCAGGATATCTACCTCCAGTTTATCTATAATAGGGGCAAAATATTCGTATAGTTTGTCGGCGTAATAGTCTGCAAATTCCCTCCTGCCCTTGTACTTAAAGGCGGATAATGAAGCCTTAACCGTGTTGTTATACGGCCACAGAGAAAAAGCCCTCTCAAAGCTAAAGCTGTAGTTGGAACAGGTATCGCAGTACTCGGCCGTCTCCGATATTATCTGTCTTCCACACTTGTAGCAAAGAGGAGGAGCTACGGGCTTAAGTATATCCTTGCACGTATCACATACCCTGTTCCCCCTTGGTATAACGATGTCATCACAGACAGGGCATCTTGTAGGATACAACAGATTAAGCAGTCTCTTAAACATACTACCTCCAAAGTGGCGTAGGGTAGACGGCATGCTCTATAAGGTCATTTAGAGACGCCTTCACCTTCTCTCTATCCTCCTTAAAGGTAACTCCGAACCAATTAGCTGAAGTTTTTACCACCTCTACATCTATCTCGCCGTCTTTTAAGAGCTCATTAACTGCATTTGGTATTAGAAACTCAGCCTTCAAAGGATCATTTTTATCAAGGTTATCGAGAAAGTCCAAAAACTTTTTCTCAAGCAGAGGAAAGATTGAAGGGGTAAAGCCCATCATATTCATTGAAGCGGTATCAGTTAACGAGAGACTCCGCTTATTGCCAAAAGCATCAAGCCCAACCACCGTGTCACCCTCTCGTTCTATACCATAAGTTTCTTCTATAGATATAAGTTTTCCATCTTCATCGCATTTACATATGCCCCTGGTCACCTTTCCGTTGTCGCTTAGAGTGTTCTTAAGGGTATAACCAGCCAGGCAAAACCTTGGCTTTTCCAAGTTAAGTATTGTGTTTGAAAGGAAAATCTGGGATTTTACATAAGGCTCCCTTCCATAGAAATCATCGGCATTTATTATAAGAAAAGGCTCATCTATGTATTCCTTAACGGAAAGTATGGCCTGGCCGGTGCCCCAAGGCTTTGTACGGCCTTTAGGAATGTCATATCCATCTGGAAGGTCCTCTAAGGACTGGAAGGCAATATGTATAGGAACATTTGCAGCTTCCATTATCCTTTTTCCTATAACTTCCATAAAATCATCATATATATCTTCTCTTATTATAATTACAATCTTATCAAAGCCTGCTTTAACGGCGTCAAAAATAGAATAATCCATTATTATTTCACCGCCCGGACCAAAGGAGTCAAGCTGCTTGATACCGCCGTATCTGCTCCCCATGCCTGCGGCCATTATTACCAAGGAAGTAATGTTCATGCCAAAGTCCCCCGTATCTTATCTAATCCCTTGCTAGGGTATATAATAATAATAACACAATGAGTAGTGACAGTCAAAAGGAAAAAGAAATATTGTTCTATGCGTGTAGAATAAAATATTATAAATTATTAATTCTACAAACGTAGTAAGAAAAAATATAAATATTACAAATATTAAAAAAATATTAAGAAGGCAGGTTATATCTCTTATAAGGCTTAAATACTGGATTGTTTTAGCTAAAGCCGGTGCGGAAGAATTACACATTTATTACAAAAATTACATGATTTAATTCAAAAATTATCTACAAAAGGTTGACAAAAGAATTTTACTGTGGTATTATTTCATTTGTACAGTTAATAAATTTGTAACATATTGATTGTAAATTAAGTTATGAAGGTTCTTTTCAAGGAGGAAACTTATGCGTCGTAAAGATTTTATCCGCAGATGTGGGATGGGAATGGCAGTTGTTGCAGTATCAGCAGCAATGCTTTCAAATAATGGGGAAGTTAAGGCTAGCAGTAACGCTAAGATTAGCGGACTTGCAGGTATTTCACTTTTTGTAGATAACGCTTATGTACAGGGAGAGAACAGAGTAGTTAAAGCTAAGCTTGACTCAGTAGTTCCTGTTGACAAGGTTCTTAGTTCTTTTAATTCTGATTTAGTTTCTGCATTTGGTCTAGATACTGAAACACTTGAAGGCGTGGTTGAGGATAACCAGACAGCTACAGCACCTGCTATAAGTGCAGATCAGACATCTGATGATTCTGACGATGGTGAGGAAGAAAATAAGAGTGCCGACGAGATGGAATCAACTGAAGATGAAGTTAAGTCTAAGTATGAGAACATCGGTATTTCAATCGCAGATCCTTATGTAAATATAAGAAAGAAAGCAGGCGAAGACAGCGAGATTATCGGTAAGCTTTATAAAGGAAGCAAGTGCGATATTCTTGAGACTAAAGGTGACTGGGTTAAGATTGAATCCGGTAATGCCAAGGGCTTCATCAAAGCAGAATATTTAGCAAGAGGCTTTGATGCTGAAAAGCTTATAGATGATTATGGTACAAAGGTAGCTGAGGTTAAGGTTGAGACTCTTAACGTTAGATTTGAAGCAAATACAGATTCAAGAATTGCAACTCAGATTCCTGCAGGGGAGAAGCTCCTTGTGTTAAAGCAGAAGGGTGACTGGTATGAGGTTGCTGTCAGCGATGGCGATGGTGACGAGGACAAAATTACCGGTTGGGTTTTAGCTGACTATGTAAAGGTTAAGATTCAGTGGAAGCACGCTATTACAATAAAGGAAGAAAAGGCTGAGGAAGCAAGACAGGCAGCGGCTGAAGCAGCGTTAGAGGCACAGCAGGCAGCACTTAAGGCTGAGCAGGATGCAGCAGCTGCAAGACAGCAGCAGGCAGCACAGCAGGCACAGGCTCAGGCAGCAGCACAGAGACAGACTGCACAGAGACAGAGACAGACTCAGGCACAGACCAAGAATACACAGAAGGCTGTAGCACAGACACAAACACAGGCTAAGGTACAGACAAGTGCAGCAGGAAGCGGAAAGGGTCAGAATATCGCAAACTTCGCACTTAACTTTGTAGGCAATCCTTATGTATGGGGCGGCACAAGCCTTACAAGAGGTGCTGACTGTTCAGGATTTGTAATGTCAGTATACGCAAACTTCGGTATCGGCCTCAATAGAACATCAAGAGCACAGGCTTCTAACGGCTATGCGGTTGGCATGGGTGAATTACAGCCTGGAGACTTAGTATTCTATGCAGCCAACGGAAGAAGCATTTCACACGTTGCTATCTATATCGGTGGTGGAAGAGTTGTACACGCAAGTACTCCTCGTACAGGTATCATAGTATCATCTGTATATCATCAGACACCTTGCTGCGCAAGAAGAATTGTTAAGTAATTAAATAGAAATTTTATAGGCTATCATATCTATAGATTTATCCATTTGGATATTCTAAAGATATGGTAGCTTTTTTTTATGAAAATATGGTAGTTCTTTTACACTCAGATATAGCAGCATTCTTTATACCTTTCAGATGTGCAGACATACTTGTGCAGTCTGTTGCGGAAAGGTAAATCCTATGAAGCGGGCATTTCTTGCTTAAGAATAGTGTTCTGAATATTCTGAATTAAAGAAAGTTTATAATAAACTTGACAAAGGCTGCTTTGTATAAATTGCACAAAAAATGTAAAATTAAATTGTGCGTATCAAGGTTATAAATATTTCTGAGGTGGATAATCATCAAAGTTTATCCACAGGATTTATGTCGAAACTAAGTCAATTAATGGTTATACACAGAGTTATCCACAATATCCACAAAAATTTAAGGTATATCCACCCTGTCAAGGATGAAAATCTGTTTTGTCTGTATTGATAAAAATGTGTAAATGCACTAAAAAAGTATATTCAGACTTGACAGATATTATTTGAAACATTTTAGATATAATAACAGTAATATTCAGATAATAAATAGAATAGAGCAGAAAATTTTTTAAGATATATTTGATTTTTATATTACTTTATTGTATAATAAAGATAGCCCGAAACCCATTTAATGGGGTATAAACCAAGGCTGTAACAAAGTATTACAGCAGAAAGAGGTATTGTATGAAATATGTTATAACAGGAAGAGGTACCAACGTTACAGACGGACTTAGGAGTGCTATTGAAGAGAAGCTTGGTAAGCTTGAACATTATTTCGCACCGGATACAGAGGTTCATGTTACCCTTAAGGTAGAGAAAGACAGGCAGAAGGTTGAGGTAACTGTACCGGTGAAGGGACATATCATAAGAGCTGAGCAGGTAAGCGATGATATGTATGTATCTATTGATCTTATAGAAGATATAATCGAAAGACAGCTTAGAAAATATAAAACAAAGATAGTTGATTCAAAGCAGAATGTAGGAAGCTTTACCTCCGAATTTATGCAGGAAGATGACTATGAGGATGAGGATGTGAAGGTTATCAGGACTAAGAGGTTTGCAGTGAAGCCTATGGATCCTGAAGAGGCTTGCGTACAGATGGAGCTTCTTAACCATAGCTTCTATGTATTTAGGAACGCAGAAACAGATGAAGTGAATGTTGTTTACAAGAGAAAAGGCGGAGACTACGGTCTTATCGAGCCTGAATTTTAATCTGAGATTGTGAACAAAATGTAAAAAATGCCCTTCGGGGCATTTTTTTATTGAAACATTGCTAAAGTAATGATAGAATGGATAGCATGAGTAAATATATCACGATATATAAGTGAGTCTGATTTACCGATATAAATTTTAACCCAAGAAAATGGGAAAAATCGAGCAAAAGAGGAAGATTATGAGTTTTATTGAGAAGATTTTTGGAAGTCATAGTGAAAGAGAAGTAAAGAAGCTTAAATTTGCAGTGGATAAGATAGAAGAATTAGGACCTGCAATGGAAGCTTTAAGTGATGATGAATTAAAAGCTAAAACAACAGAGTTTAAGGAAAGACTCGCAAAGGGTGAGACCCTTGACGACCTCCTTATCGAGGCTTTTGCGGTAGTACGTGAGGCTGCCTGGAGAACTCTCGAACAGAAGCCATACAGAGTTCAGATTATGGGTGGTATCATTCTTCATCAGGGAAGAATTGCAGAGATGCGTACAGGTGAAGGTAAAACTCTCGTATCTACCATGCCGGTTTACCTCAATGCACTTGAAGGAAAGGGCGTACACGTAGTTACCGTCAATGACTACCTGGCAAAGCGAGATAGTGAATGGATGGGACAGGTTCATTCCTTCCTTGGGCTTACAGTTGGATGTATATTAAATGATATGGAGCCTGAAGAAAGAAGAGAGGCTTATAACTGCGATATTACTTATGCTACCAACAATGAGCTTGGTTTCGATTATCTTAGGGATAACATGGTTATCTATAAGAATCAGCTTGTACAGAGAGACCTCCACTATGCGGTTATCGACGAGGTCGACTCCGTGCTTATTGATGAGGCTAGAACTCCTCTTATCATTTCCGGACAGAGTGGAAAGTCCACCAAGCTTTATGAACTTTGTGATATTCTTGCAAGACAGCTCAAAAAAGGCGAGGCAAACAAGGAACTAAGCAAGATTGATGCCATTATGGGTGAAGATGTAGTTGAGACAGGTGATTTCATAGTAAATGAAAAGGATAAGAATGTAAGCCTTACTCTCGATGGTGTGGCTAAGGTAGAGAAATTCTTTAACATAGAGAACCTTGCTGATGCTGAAAACCTTGAGATCCAGCATAATATCATCCTTGCTCTTCGTGCGCACAACCTTATGTTTAAGGATAAAGACTATATAGTTAAGGATGACGAAGTTCTTATAGTTGATGAATTTACAGGCCGTGTAATGCCGGGAAGAAGATATTCGGATGGTCTACACCAGGCTATAGAGGCTAAGGAAAAGGTTAAGGTTAATAGGGAAAGCCGTACTCTTGCAACTATTACCTTCCAGAACTTCTTCAATAAGTATAAGAAGAAAGCAGGTATGACAGGTACAGCTCTTACTGAGGAAAAGGAGTTTAGGGATATCTACGGTATGGATGTTATTACCATTCCTACTAACCGTCCTATACAGAGAATTGACCATGATGATGCCGTATACAAGACAAGAAAAGAAAAACTTAATGCCATTGTTGATAACATAGCAGAGGCTTACGAGAAGGGACAGCCTGTACTCGTAGGTACCATTTCCATTGAAAAGTCCGAGGAACTCTCAGATATGCTGAAGAAGAGGCATATCCCTCACAAGGTACTTAATGCTAAGTTCCATGAACTCGAGGCTGAGATAGTTGCGGAGGCAGGTCAGAAGGGAAATGTAACAATTGCGACCAACATGGCAGGCCGTGGTACCGATATTAAGCTTGGTGAAGGTGTGCTTGAACTTGGAGGCCTCAGAATCATAGGTACTGAGCGCCACGAGTCAAGACGTATAGACAACCAGCTCCGTGGTCGTGCAGGTAGACAGGGTGACGTGGGTGAGTCTAAGTTCTATCTCTCCCTTGAAGACGACCTTATGAGACTCTTTGGTTCAGAGAAGCTTAAGACCTTGTTTGATACTATGAAGCTTCCTGAAGGTGAGGAGCTTAACCACAAGATGCTTACAGGCGCTATCGAAAGAGCGCAGAAGAAGATAGAGAGCAACAACTTCAGTATCCGTAAGAACCTCCTTGATTACGATAAGGTAAACAATGAGCAGAGAGAGATTATATATGCGGAGAGAAGAAGGGTACTTGACGGAGACAGCATGAGAGAGGTTGTCTACAAGATGATAACCGAAACTGTTGAGAACAAGGTAAATATGTGCATAGGTGATGATTCTGTTGCAGAAGACTGGGATATTGCTGAACTTAACCGTTTGCTTTTGCCTATCTTCCCATTTGAAGAGATTAAGCTTACAGAAGAAGAGCGTAAGCACATGAGAAAGAGTGACCTGGTTCAGAAGCTTAAGGAGCAGGCAGTTAAGCTTTATGAGGAGAAAGAGGCTGAGTTCCCAGAGCCTGAGCAGTTAAGAGAGATTGAGCGTGTTATCCTTCTTAAGGTTATTGATACCAAGTGGATGTCACACATAGACGATATGGATCAGCTTCGCCAGGGTATCGGACTTGCAGCTCTCGGACAGAAGGATCCTCTTGTAGAGTATAAGTTTGCAGGCTACGATATGTTTGATGACATGACTACTGCAATCAGTGAAGATACTGTACGTGCCCTTATGCATGTAAGGATTGAGGAGCCTGTTGAGAGGGAAGAGGTTGTAAAGGTAACCGGAACCAACAAGGATGAATCTGTAGGTAAGGCACCTGTAAGAAGGGCTGAAAAGAAGATTGGTCCTAATGATCCTTGTCCTTGTGGAAGTGGAAGAAAGTACAAACATTGCTGTGGAAGGACTAATTAGTTATCACATGAATAACTTTTGAATGGAGTTACAGACATAATGAAAAAAATCGAAGACTACATTAGAACAATACCTAATTTCCCTGAAGAAGGGGTTATGTTTAGGGATATAAGCACAGTCCTGTCTGACAAGGACGGACTAAGGATGGCAGTTGACCAGATGGCAGCTGCACTCGGTGATGAAGACTTTGACATTGTTATCGGACCTGAGTCAAGAGGATTTATCTTTGGAGTACCTATAGCCTACAACATGCATAAGGCTTTCGTACCTGTAAGAAAAAAGGGTAAGCTGCCAGGAGAAACCGTATCTGTAGAGTATGACCTTGAATACGGATCAGCTGAGCTTGAAGTCCATAAAGATGCGATAAAGCCCGGAGATAAGGTTGTTATCGTTGATGATTTGATTGCAACCGGAGGAACTACAGAGGCCATATGTAAGCTTATTGAGAAGCTTGGCGGGAAGGTAGCTAAGATAGTTTTCCTTATAGAGCTTGAAGGTCTTAAAGGGAGAGAGAAGCTTAAGAACTATGACATGGTTTCTATAGTAAAGTATCCGGGAAAGTAGATTTGCTTATAGTGGGCGTCAGTTCTGTGGCGCTCATTTTGTTTTGTGAGAGTTTTGGCAGGGTGAAAGAAGCACCTTAAGAGTATATTCATTCGGGGGAAATATGAGCGTTATTGTTGAAATAATAAAGGCTATTATATTTGGAGTAGTTGAAGGAATCACAGAATGGCTTCCGGTAAGCTCTACAGGGCACATGATAATCTTACAGGATATTATGCCCTTAAATGTATCTGAAGGCTTCTGGAAGATGTTTAATGTGGTTATTCAGCTGGGAGCCATTATGGCTGTAGTATTACTTTTCTGGAATAAACTATGGCCTGTTAAGGAAGTAAAGGGTAAAAAATACCTCAAAATGGGGACTATGAAATTGTGGGCGAAGATAGTTATTGCCTGCCTTCCCGCTGCTATAGTAGGTATTGCCCTCGATGACTTCATAGACGAACATTTCTACAATCCGAGTATGGTAGCAGCTGCACTTATAGTGGTGGGAGTTATCTTCATACTTATTGAAGGAAGATTTGCTTATATGAAGAAAACAACGGTAACTAAGCTGTCTGACATAACATATAAGGAAGCTCTCATAATAGGAGTGTTTCAGCTTTTGGCAGCTATATTCCCGGGGACATCAAGGTCCGGAGCTACCATAATAGGCGGGCTTATGTTGGGGCTCTCAAGAAAGGTAGCAGCTGAGTTTACATTTTTCCTTGCTATTCCTGTTATGTTTGGAGCGAGCCTCTTAAAGACTGTAAAGTATCTGTTTGCAGGGGGGATAGCATTCACCGGTCTTGAAGTCATGATACTTATAATTGGCATTGTTACAGCCTTTGTGGTTTCAATATTTGTAATAGGAGGATTGATGAACTATATCAAAAAGAAGAATTTCATGCCTTTTGGCTGGTATAGAATAGCTTTAGGTATAGTGGTAATAATCTACCAAGCTTTGCGCTAATCTTGATTTTTAGAGCTAATGGAAATATAATAGTCTTCATAAATATCCGATAAGAAAGGATGGTCTTTTTAGGCTTAGGTAAGGTATATGGCAGATAACGAAAAAATAGTTGTAAAAGATGCGGAAGAGGTAAGAAGTAAGATAACTGATTACATGTCTTCCAATGAGAGTATTAAGAAAAAAATGATGGCTTCTGAAAAGGAGCTTGATTCGTTTGCGGAATTTACGCCTAAGGAAGAACTTTTTGATAAGTTAGTTAAGACCATATACGAATATCATCCTTCAACAGATATCAGCCTTATTAAAAAAGCCTATGAACTTGCCGACAGCTGTCACGAGGGACAGCTTAGAAAGTCCGGAGAGCCTTATATCTGCCATCCTCTATGCGTAGCTATCATACTTGCAGAGCTTGAGCTTGACAAAGAAACCATCATAGCAGGAATATTACACGATGTCATTGAAGACACGGCCTGTTCTCCTGAAGAAATAAAGGATATTTTTGGAGAAGAAGTTCTTCTTCTGGTTGACGGAGTTACCAAGTTAACTCAATTACAGTATTCAAAAGATAAGGTAGATGTTCAGGCTGAGAACCTTCGTAAGATGTTCCTTGCTATGGCAAAGGACATAAGGGTCATCCTTATTAAGCTTGCTGATAGACTTCACAATATGCGTACTATGGAGTATCAGTCTCCTGCAAAGCAGATAGAAAAGTCCAGGGAGACTATGGACATATATTCTCCTATTGCACAAAGACTTGGTATCAGCAAGATTAAAGTTGAACTGGATGACTTATCCTTGAAATACCTTCATCCTGATGTATACAAGGATTTGGATGAAAAAATCAGAGAAAAAGCCCTTGAAAAAGGTGAATTTATAAAGTCTATAGAACAGGAAGTGGCTGAGCACATTAAGGCAGCAGGAATAGAAGCTACTATCGGAGGCAGGGTTAAGCATTATTTCAGCATTTACAAGAAAATGGTAAATCAGAATAAAACCCTTGACCAGATTTATGATGTATTTGCAATCAGAATAATAGTGGACAGCCTCAAGGACTGTTATGCCTCCCTCGGTGTAATACACGAGATGTATGTGCCTATTCCAGGCAGGTTTAAGGACTATATAGCTATGCCTAAGTCCAACATGTATCAGTCCTTGCATACTACCGTAATAGGGCCTAAGGGGCAGCCTTTTGAGATTCAGATTCGTACCTACGACATGCATAGAACGGCTGAATATGGTATTGCAGCCCATTGGAAATACAAGGAAGGCAGTGACGGTAAGAACAATAAGGCCAGCGAGGAAGCAAAGTATAACTGGCTTAGACAGATACTTGAATGGCAGAAGGACATGTCTGATAATAAGGAGTTCTTAAGCGTCATTAAAGATGACCTAAACCTCTTCTCGGATAGTGTATACTGCTTTACTCCTACAGGAGATGTGAAGAATCTGCCTGTTGGTTCTACACCTATAGACTTTGCTTACAGCATCCATTCAGCTGTAGGTAATAAGATGGTTGGTGCAAGGGCAAACGGCAGACTTGTGACCATTGACTATGTTATCCAAAACGGCGACAGAATTGAGATTATAACCAGCCAGAATTCAAAAGGTCCCAGCCTTGACTGGCTTAAGCTGGTAAAGAGTACTCAGGCACGGTCTAAGATAAATCAGTGGTTTAAGACAGAGCTTAAGGAAGACAACATAACCCGCGGTAAAGAGCTTATGGCTAACTACGCTAAGTCTCATGCCTATGTACTAAGTGACCTCTTAAAGCCTGAATTTATGCAGGTTTGTATGCAGAAGTATGGCTTTAAGGACTGGGAGTCTATATGTGCCGCTGTTGGGCGTGGAGGCCTAAAAGAAGGGCAGATTATCAACAAGTTAGTAGAAGAAAAGAAGAAAAAAGAAATATCTGAACTAACGGATGATGATATTCTTGATAAATATGAAGACCAGTCCGTTACTCCGGCAAAGACCAGCCGTTCTAAGGGCGGAATAGTAGTAAAGGGCATACATGACGTGGCTGTTCATTTTTCAAAATGCTGCTCTCCGGTACCGGGTGATGAAATTGTCGGCTTTGTGACCAGAGGAAGGGGAATTTCCATACATAGAACTGACTGTATCAATGTGATGAATCTTCTGGAGGAGGACAGGAAGAGGCTTATTGAGGCTGAATGGTCGCCTGAGGCCACTTCTCAGACAGATAAGCTCTACACTACTGAAATAAAGGTGTATGCAAACAACAGAAGTGGACTTCTTATTGAGGTGTCAAGAGTGTTTACAGAGGCCGGCATCGATATAACTTCGGTTTCTGCGAGAACCAATAAGCAGGGAATAGCTACTCTTGATTTGATGTTTGAGATAAAAGGAAGAAACCATCTAAACAGTCTTACCTCAAAGCTTAGAAGCCTTGACGGAGTAATCGATATAGAGAGGACAGCAGGCTGATGAAGATAGAAGTTGAAAAGCTGGTGCTTGGAATGGTAAGCACAAATGTATATTTAGTATTTTACAATGGAAACTGCCTCATTATAGATCCATCTGATGAGGCAGAGAGGATAATAGACTGCATTGAGGAGAGGAAGGCAAAGCCACTTGCTATCCTTTTTACTCACGGCCATTTTGACCATATTATGGCTGCGCCTGCCCTTGTTAAGAAGTATGGCATCAAAATCTATGCAGGAGAGGCTGACAGGCAGCTCTTAGAGGATTCTAATCTTAATCTCTCGAGAAGATTCTTAGGAGAGGATTTTACATTAGAGGCTGACGAGTATGTAAAAGGTGGCGATGAGCTTCGGTTTGAAGACCTTAAGTTTAAGGTCCTGTATACTCCGGGGCATACTGTGGGAAGTATCAGCTTTTATACGGAAGACCTCGCTGATAATGAGGCTTTTAAGAAGGCTGCCTTTACGGGAGATACCCTGTTTGCGGGAAGTGTGGGCAGGGTTGATTTACCTACAGGAAATGAAGACACAATGAAAAGGACGCTTAATGAAGTGATTAAGAAGCTGCCTCCTGATACAGCAGTATTTCCGGGGCATGGAGCTGCCACAACCATTGAAAGAGAGATAATGCATAATCCATATTTGAGATAGTCCTAGGGTTGGGATAATGAAGCTTTCCAAAGGATTATTCACTTAGGGTGTGCAACTAAAAAATGAATGTGAAAGCATTCAGTAGCGTAAGAAATATAAATTTAGAAAGATAATCGGATGATTGAAATCAGACTTGAAGACGCATCCTTTGAACAGGATATAAGGCCTTTGGTTCGAGCATTTTTTAGCAGGGAAGATATGAAGGTCATTATATGTGACTTTGAAGAGCCTGAGAAGGTAGATGTCACAGTTTCGAACTTTGTTTTGTCAGTTCACAATGATGAAAAACTGATAGAAATGTGGTTCAAAGATGATGCAAAGAGAACTGTCAGAAAAAAATATGAGTATAGCGAAGTTGAAGAGGATAGAAGATTATACAAAAACGAACTAAAAAAGGTACTATATGCTATACTAAAAGAATATACGAAAGAAGAGCTTCCTTGGGGGACTCTTACCGGAATCCGTCCGACTAAGATAGCCTGTGACTATATTGAAGAGGGTAGGTCTGAAGATGAAGTAAGAAAGTTTTACCACGAGCAGTATCTATGTGGAGAGGAGAAGACAGAGCTTTCTATAGAGATAGCTAAAAAGGAGAATTCTCTTTTAAGGGAAATGGATTATAAAAATGGATACAGCATTTATATAGGAATTCCATTTTGTCCAACTACCTGTCTATACTGTTCATTTACCTCTTATCCAATTGGTACATACAAGAAAAAGGTAGGAGAGTACTTAAAGGCGCTTTTCAAGGAAATAGATTTTGCATCTACAATCCTGCCTCATAAAAAGCTCACAACTCTCTACATAGGAGGAGGTACTCCCACCGCACTTTCTGCGGAGGAGTTAGAGATTCTAATTGACTACATCAATACGAAGTTTCCTATGGCAGGGGTTAAGGAATTTACCGTAGAAGCGGGAAGACCTGACAGCATTACGAGAGAGAAGCTTAAAGTAATGAAAAGGCTTGGCGTAAAGCGTATGTCCATCAACCCTCAGACCATGTCTGATAAAACACTTAAGTTCATAGGAAGGATGCACGATGCTGAGTCAGTAAGGACTGCCTTTCATATGGCTAGAGAAGAGGGGATGGAAGATATCAATATGGACCTCATTGTGGGGCTCCCGGGAGAGAGTGTAAAGGATACCGAATACACATTATCTGAGATAAAAAAGCTAAACCCTGATGATCTTACAGTACACGCACTTGCAATAAAGAGGGCGGCATCACTTAAGCTAAAGCTTGATGAACTTTCAGATGTCATCCCTATGGATACTGCAAGGCAGCAGGAGTTAACTTATGAATATGCAAGGGAAAACGGTTATGAGCCATATTATCTTTACAGGCAGAAAAATATAGCTGACAACCTTGAAAATGTAGGCTATGCAAGACCCGGTAAGGAAGGCCTCTACAACGTTCTTATTATGGAAGAAAAACACCCTATCATAGGACTTGGAGCAGGCTCGTCCTGTAAGTTTGTATTTAGGGATGGAGGTAGAATCGAGCGTACTGAAAATGTAAAATTTGTTATGGACTATATTGAACGAATTGATGAGATGATTGAGCGTAAAAGAAAATTTTTAGAAGAATTTGGAGAGATGCTATAATGATTAAAGCTGATATCAATTCAGGCTGTAAGCTGTCCCACGAAATTGTTTTAGAAATTGATTTGGATGACCTGATGAAACACGGTATAGTTGTAAGCAATCTGGCTGAAATGGTGGCAAAGGAGTTAGGAGAGCCTCCTGAATTTGTTGAAAAAATGGCTCAGGCAGGCCTTTTACACGATATAGGAAAGCTTCGCATAGCCAACTATCTCTATGGAAGGAAGGATGGAGAGCTAAAGGTTGAAGAAATTAAGTATGTAAGGATGCACTCCGTGCTAAGCTATGGTATACTAAAGAAACAGGGCTATGAGCATACCATACTTGATGCAGTTCTTTATCATCACGAGAACTATGACGGCTCTGGCTATCCTAACAACCTAAAAGGAGAAAACATACCGCTTGGAGCAAGAATACTTAGGATATGCGATGTATTCGGTGCTCTGGTAGCACACAGGCCTTATAGGGATGCCTTTACAGTAGATAAGGCGATTAGGCTTATGATAAAGGAGATTAAGAACTATGATATGGCTTGTTTTCTAGCCTTACAAAGGATAGTAAACAGCGAAAGCTTTGGTAAGCTTTCTAAGATAATAGAAGAAAACAAAAAGAGCAGCAAAAACATTTATCAAAAAACATCAGTCAATTTAGATTTGTGGTAAGGAGAGATATGATTACAAACAGACCGAAGGGAACCCAGGACTGGTTTGGGGAAAATATGTGGAAACGCACCAGGATAGAAGCTATAGCAAGAGAGCTTTGCTCTGCTTACAATATGGGAGAGATAATTACTCCTGCATTTGAACATACGGTATTATTCAACAGAAGCGTGGGCGATACTACAGATGTAGTACAAAAAGAAATGTACACCTTTAAGGACAAGGGTGACAGAGAAATAAGCCTTAAGCCCGAAGGAACAGCGGGAACTATAAGGGCTTATCTTGAAAATAATCTCTATGCGCTTCCACAGCCTATCAAGATGTTCTACTTTACACAGGCTTTCAGATATGAGAGACCGCAGAGTGGCAGGCTTAGACAGCACCACCAGTTTGGAGTGGAGTTTGTAGGTTCTCCCGAGCCTATAGTTGAGGTTGAGCTTATTACCCTTATAAGCGAATTTATTAAAAGAATTGGCTTAAAGGATGTAAAGCTTCACATTAACAGCATAGGTTACGGAAAGTGTAGAAAGGATTACAATGATGCCCTTGTGAACTATCTAAAAGACTATGAAGATGAGCTTTGCGATGATTGTAAGGTGAGGATGAAGAAGAATCCTTTAAGAGTAATTGACTGTAAGGTACCAAGCTGTAAGGCTATAGTCGAGAAGGCTCCAAGGACAATCGACTTCCTTGATGAAGAGTGTAGGGAGCATTTTGAGAAATTAAAGACTATGCTAAGTGAGCTAGGCATCCCTTATGAAGTAGATACGGGGATAGTAAGAGGGCTTGACTACTACACTAAGACAGTATTTGAATTTGTGGATAAGGATGGCTTCACCCTCTGTGGAGGCGGAAGGTATGACGGACTTATCAAAGAAATAGACGGTAAGCAGGATATTCCTGCGGTTGGATTTGGTATGGGTATCGAGCGTATACTTTATTTTCTTGATAAAGAGGGAGTAAACCTCGGTGAAATGCCTCATCCTAAGCTATATGTGGGTGTAATGGGTGATGAAGTTAGAGGCAGGGCTTTTGAAATAGTTACAAGGCTTAGAAATAAGGGTATTATCGTGGAAACTGATTATCTCGACCGTTCGGTAAAGGCACAGATGAAGTATGCGAATAAGCTTGGAGTAGACTTTGCTGTGGTTATTGGTGAGAATGAGATAGAGAGTGGTGTAGTTATGCTAAAGGAAATGGAGACAGGGACCCAGACTGAAGTAAATCTAAAGGATTTGGAAGCAAAGTTTATTTGCGGATAAGGAGATAAGAATATGATGGGCAGAGACGGAAACGTGATGGTTTGGGATTCTGAGAGGCAGATATTTAATGAGCTTACTCCCACGGAAATCCTGACATACTTACTTCCTGACGGCAACTTGGAATGCCAGCTTTTCTTAGGCTGGCTGCCTCAGGTTAAGAGTGTTTTTCTTTATAGACGCAAAAGGATGGAAATAGTATTTGTGGACGGAATGACATATAATATTCCCAATATGCCTTATTTATATGATAAATTATTTTCAATGAGGCATGGGATTTAAGATATATCGAAACTTAGCCGAGTAATGGGCTTAACAAAACTTTATAAAAAGAGGATGAAACAATGGCAGAATCAATGAAGGGTATGAAAAGGACCCACAGATGTACTGAGCTTAGCAAGGCTGACGTGGGTAAGATGGTTACGGTAATGGGCTGGGTCGCTAAATATAGGAATAAGGGAGGTCTTATTTTCATAGACCTTAGAGACCGTTCAGGTATCTTACAGCTTGTATATGAGGAGCAGGACTGCGGAAGTGAAGTATTTGAAAAGGCAGCAAAGCTTCGTAATGAGTATGTTGTTGCTGCTACAGGAGTAGTAACCGAGAGAACAGCTGTCAATGAGAATATACCTACGGGTTATATAGAGATAAGAGTTAAAGAAACGAGGATACTCTCTGAGGCAGAGACAACACCTTTTGAGATAGTAAACGACCTTAAGACCAAGGAGGAATTAAGACTTAAATACAGATATCTTGACCTAAGAAGACCTGATATGCAGGAGAAGCTTATGCTAAAGAGCAGGGTGCTCCGCCTTATGCGTGACTTTATGGCAGATGAGGGATTTTTAGAGATAGAGACTCCTATTATGTGTAACTCTACTCCTGAAGGGGCAAGAGATTACCTTGTACCTAGCCGTGTAAATCAGGGATGTTTTTACGCTCTTCCACAGTCACCACAGGTGCTTAAACAGCTTCTTATGCTTTCAGGCTTTGACAGATATTTCCAGATAGCAAGATGCTTTAGAGATGAGGACCTTAGAGCTGACAGACAGCCTGAATTTACTCAGGCAGACATGGAGCTTTCTTTCGTAGATGTAGATGATGTGCTTGATGTAAATGAGCGTCTTATAAAGCATATTATGAAGGAAACAAAGGGCATAGACATAGAGCTTCCTCTTCCTAGGATGAAGTGGAAGGATGCAATGAATGACTATGGCTCAGACAAGCCTGATACAAGATTTGAGATGAAGCTTGTAGACGTATCTGAGGTAGTAAGGGGCTGTGGTTTTGGAGTATTTACTTCAGCTCTTGAAATGAAAAACGGAAGTGTAAGAGGTATCAATGTAAAGGGACAGGCAGCTATGCCTCGTAAGAAGATTGATGCGCTTGTAGACAAGGCTAAGGGCTTTGGTGCCAAGGGACTTGCATATCTTGCTGTAAATGAAGACGGCACTTACAAGTCATCTTTCTCAAAGTTTATGACAGAAGAAGAGCTTGATAAGCTTGTTCAGGCTATGAAGGGTGAAAAGGGAGACTTACTTCTTTTTGCAGCTGACAAGACTTCCCTTGTATGGAATATCTTAGGTGCACTCAGACTTGACCTTGGCGAAGAGCTTGGACTTATAGACAAGAGTAAGTTTAACTTCCTTTGGATAGTGGAATTCCCTCTTCTTAGCTGGAATGAGGATGAAAACAGATTCCAGGCTGAGCATCATCCTTTTACTGCTCCTATGGAAGAAGACTGGATAAATGCGGACACAGATCCGGGTAATATTAGAGCAAAGGCTTATGACATAGTATTAAACGGATATGAGCTTGGTGGAGGTTCTGTAAGAATATACCAGGATGATGTACAGGAGAAGATGTTCGAACTCCTTGGCTTTACTAAGGAAGAGGCTCATAACAGATTCGGCTTCCTCCTTGATGCCTTCAAGTACGGAGTGCCTCCTCATGCAGGACTTGCTTATGGAGTGGACAGATTTGTAATGCTTCTTGCAGGGGCTGAAAATATAAGAGAGGTAATAGCCTTTCCTAAGAATAAGGATGCAATGGACCTTATGCTTGGTTCACCGGGCAGGGTTGATACAAAGCAGCTTGATGAACTGGGAATTGAGATTAAAGCAAAAGAAGATTAGTTATAAATATATCATATTTTAAGATTGCGGATTGATTATAAGGCTGAACAGGATGTTTAGTTAATAATAGGGAAATAAATGGTATATAGGTTATGAGGCTGTGTAGTGGCTATAGCCTATATACCAATTTTATTTTATGGGAAATTAATTAAGGAGAAAGCTATGAAAGTAGAAATAAGTGATTTTGGGAAAGCAAAAGATGGATCAGTAGTGAAATGTTATTCTCTTAGCAATGAGGGAGGAATGAAGGTAAATCTCTTAAATCTTGGAGCCATAGTAAAAGATATAATTGTACCTGATAAAAATGGAAGGTCTGTAGATGTAAACTTAGGCTACGATAATGTGGAAGGATATTATGATAATGCCGAGGCTCTGGGTAGCTTTGTAGGCAGAAATGCAAACAGAATCGGTGGAGCAAGAGTAAGCATAGACGGAGTTACCTATGAACTTGAAAAGAATGACGGAGAGAATAATCTCCACAGTGGAAGTGACCGCTCTCACTATATGATGTTTGACGCTGAAGTTTTTGAAGATGAATATGCTGTAAGAGTTAGATTTATGCGTACATTTAAGGATATGGAACAGGGATTCCCGGGTAAGGCAGAATTAAGCGTAACCTATACACTTACAGAGGATAATGAACTTATATTAGAATACAGGGGGGTATCTGATAAGGATACTGTTATTAATCCTACCAACCACAGCTACTTTAATTTAGACGGAGAGGGAGATATCCTCGGACACAAACTCTACGTAAATGCGGATAGGTTTACAGCTATAGGAGAGGATATGATTCCAACAGGAGAGCTCGTGGAAGTAGAGAGTACTCCTATGGATTTAAGAGTAGCTAAAACCGTGGGAGAGGGAGTTGACTCAGACTATCACTATATTAAGATTGTGGGAGGCTATGACCATAACTTTGTCTTAAACCATACTTTCGGTGAGATAGAAAAGGTGGCAGAGTTCTCCTCTGAAAAGAGCGGAATAACCATGGAAGTGATGACAGATTTGCCCGGAATGCAGGTATATACAGCCAATTTCCTTGAGAATAAGAAGGGAAAAAGGGGAGCTATATACGGCAGAAGGTCAGGCTGCTGCTTTGAAACACAGTATTTTCCTAATGCCTGCAATGAGAAAAACTTTGTATCAAGCATAATAAGTGCGGGAGAGGAGTATAGAAGCACTACAGTATTTAAGTTTATGGCATAAATTCATCTGTTGTTAAAAAACATTTAATATTGTTTTACAACACCGCCAAAATAGTGTAAACTGAATTTGTATTAGATAAATAAAAATAATATTGATTGGAGAAATGAAAAATATGAAGAAGCCCGTAATTGGAATTTCAGGAAGTCTTATAATTGACTCTTCAGGCAGCTTTGCAGGCTATAAGAGGTCTTATGTAAACAATGATTACATTCTCTCAGTGATTAAGAATGGGGGTATTCCATTTATCATTCCATTTAATGAGAATGAAGAAGTTGTTAAGGCACAGATAGAAATGGTAGATGGTCTGCTGCTTTCAGGCGGACAGGATGTAGCTCCTAAGAATTATGGAGAAGAGCCTACTCCAAAACTTGGCGATATTTTTCCTGAAAGAGATGACTTTGAATACGGTCTTCTTAAGGCTGCACTTGAAGCAAAGAAGCCTGTACTTGGCATTTGTAGAGGAGCTCAGATTATTAACACATATTTTAACGGAAGCCTCTATCAGGATCTTAGTTACATAGGAACGGAAGTACTTAAGCACAATCAGGAGAATTCTCCTTCAATGGTAACGCATTCAGTTATGATTGATAAGACTTCAAAACTCTTTGATATATTAGGCGAGGAGAATATAAGAGTAAATTCCTTCCACCACCAGGCAGTGAAAAAGGTAGGAGACGGTCTTACCGTATCTGCTAAAGCTCCTGACGGAGTTATTGAAGCCATTGAAAAGACTGATTATCCTTTCCTTGTTGCAGTACAGTGGCATCCTGAGATGTTACACCTGACAGTGGAAATGATGAATAAGTTATTTATACGCTTCATAAAGGAGGCTGCGAATGAATAAAAAAATGAAATTCTGGTCTATAGTGCTTCTTACAATCAACTCAATCATCGGTACCGGAATCTTTCTTTCACCGGGAGGAGTTACAAAGCAGGCAGGAAGCATGGCGCCTTTTATCTATATTTGTGCAGCTATATTTGCAGCAGTGCTGGCAGTAACCTTTGCAGCAGCAAGTAAGTACGTAGTTAAAAACGGTGCAGCTTATTCTTATGCAAGGGCAGCGTTTGGGGCCAATACAGGTATGTTCATAGGTGTAACCAGATATGTATCTGCAAGTATTGCCTGGGGAGTTATGGCTACAGGTGTAGTAAAGAATGCACTTTCAATAGCTGGAATGGACTCTAAAAATATGGTTAATGTGACCGTTGGATTTTTAGTGCTTATGCTCCTCTTATTTATTATAAATGTGAAGGGTACAGCTTTCTTGACGCTTATAAGTGACCTTTCTACAGCAGGCAAGATGGCTGCGCTTGCAATAACTATTGTTGTGGGTATTGTAATCATAGTTACAACGGGAGAAAACCATATTTCAGATGTAGAACTCCTTACCAATGCTGACGGAAGCCCGCTTATTCCTGCAATGGACGCAACTGTGTTTGTAACAGCCGTCATATCAGCCTTCTATGCATTTACAGGATTTGAGAGTGTAGCCTCTGGTGCAAGCGATATGGAAAATCCTGAAAAGAATCTACCGAAGGCTATTCCTCTTGCCATAGGTATAATTGCAGTAATTTACTTTGGTATCGTGCTGGTGGCAATGATGATAAATCCTGTTGCCCTTGTACAGTCAGAAGAGGTAGTGGTACTTGCTTCAGTATTTTCCAATAAGATTGTCAGAGGAATTATTGTTTTAGGTGCTCTTATTTCTATGTTTGGTATCAATGTAGCCGCTTCCTTCCATTCTCCAAGAGTATGTGAAGCAATGGCTAAAGATGGCATTTTGCCTGCCTTCCTTGGAAAACGTAATGCCAATGATATTCCTCTCAATGCATTCGTTCTTACAGCAGTCCTTGCGATTATTGTACCTATGTCATTTATGTATGATATGCAGGGAATAATGATAATTAGTGCAATAGCTAGATTTGCCCAGTTTATTATAGTTCCTCTTGGTGTTATTGTATTTTTTATGGGCAAGCAGAAAGAAGAGATTATCGATGCCAGAAAAAGTGTAATCACAGATGTGGTTTTCCCGGTAATTTCAGTTATTCTCACGGTTATTCTACTGTACAAGTTTAACTGGAAGGGACAGTTCTCGGTTACAGATGAAACAGGAGCTTCACGCATTAACTGGTATGCAATCATAGCTATGATAATAGGTTATGTAGTGCTTCCTGTAGCTGTATACGTTAATTCTAATTCAAAGAAAAAATAAGAACCGGAGGTAGTAGCAGTGAAAGGATTAAATACAAAGATGCTTCACGGTTATCCGGTAATTGACGGATATACAGGTGCGGCTTCCATACCTAAGTATCAGACATCTACGTTTGACCAGAAGAGCTGTTATGTAGATGGCAAGAAATACAGCTATACAAGATTCGGAAATCCTACAGTTATGGCACTTGAAAGTGCAGTAGCTAAGCTTGAAGGCGCTAAGCATGCCCTCGTATTTTCATCAGGTATGGCGGCAATAAGTAATGTGCTTATGCTTGCAGGAGCAGGAGGTCATGTAATCTTCCCATGCGAAGTGTACGGAGGTACCTTCCAGTTTGCAACAGAGGTTATGCCAAGGCTTAATATGGAGGTTTCCTTCCTAGACTATGACAATTTGGAATTAGTTGAAAGTACAATAAAGGAAAATACCAAGATACTCTACATTGAGACTCCGTCTAATCCTCTTCTTAAGGTGACGGACATAAGGAAGCTTGTAGAGATAGCTAAAAAGCATAAACTAATAACCATAGCAGATAATACCTTTATGACTCCTTTCTATCAGCGTCCTCTTGAACTTGGAGTAGACATAGTTGTAGAGAGCATGACCAAGTTCATAAACGGACATAGTGACGTGGTAGCAGGAATGATTGCAACCAACAGTGATGAATACATAGGATGTTTGGGACTTTTCCAGAAGAACTTCGGTGCTATCATGGGAGTAGAGGATGCCTGGCTTGTACTTCGTGGAATGAAGACTATGGGACTTCGAATGGAGAAGTCTGTGTCTAACGCAGCTGCTATCTCAGAGTTTCTTGCTAAGCAGCTAAAGATAAAGACAGTATATTATCCGGGAATACCGTCCTGCAGATACTATAAGATACAGATGAGTCAGGCAACATCAGGTGGAGCTGTTCTTTCTTTCAAGTTCCACAATAAAGAAGATATGGATAAGTTTGTTGAGAGAATTAAAATACCTATTTACGCAGTAAGCCTTGGAGGTGTTGAGTCAATTATTTCTCACCCTGCCACCATGTCACATAAATGTATGTCTAAGGAAGACAGACTAAAATACGGAGTCACAGATGAGATTCTTAGGCTTTCCTGCGGTATTGAGGATATTGAAGACCTCATCGAAGACTTAGAGCAGGCACTTGCAGACTAAATATTTGGCTTTTAAAACTAATATAAAAAAACGGAAAATTCCGCGTTTTCTTTTGGAAGACGCGGAATTTTTTTGGCTAATTGTCTATGAAATAAAATATCTAAGAGAGACTAAATGAGGTGAAATGGTTAATTTTTATATTTATTAACTAAGACTTCCCATACCTAAAATGGGATCCGTACCTTGAAAATTCAATACTTCAGCTACTAAAATAACGATTTATGCCACTACAGCCTCCGGATGGAGCGCATTACGCAGATATTCAGGTAGTCTTGCTTCAAAATCAGCAGTAAAAGCAGTCAATTGCTCATCACTGAGCTTTAAGATTACCTGAAGGCTTGCCATCAAGGCATCCATCAGGATGCCAAGTGATCTGCTGAAAGTAATGTCTGCCATTTCATCGACAAGGAAGAAGAACAACTCACCAAGGGTTCTCTGATCTTCATTTTGACGTTGCTCCATTGCAATTAACATATATCTGGTAAGCACAATTGCTACGTGGGCTGTTAGTGCATCATAGGATAAGCTATGGCATTCTCCAATAAGATTCAGCATAGATTTGCAGGTTTTGAAAAAAACCTCAATTTGCCAGCGTTTTCCATAAATACGGATAATCTCTTCTTCGGAAAGGGTAGTATCTGTGCAGATAAAAGCAAGCCAGTCCTTGCGATTAGCTTTGTTCCTTACACAAACAATCTTTGCCGGAATTGGATTCTCCTTTCCTACCATAACACAGACAGAAAGCAGATACTTTGATTTGCCACGGCGCTTTTTGTTCCGGGAATAAATCTCTTTGATATTCAGTTGCTCACCACAGTGTGAATACTTGATTCGACTGCTTTTCTTAATCATAGCAATTACGTCCATACCTTTTGAATGGATAGCTGTGATTTGAGCGGGGTTTGAAAACCAGGAATCAAAAAGGACATAATCAGCTTTCAGCCCTGCACTGAGAGCAGTATCCAACAGTGTCATCATTGCTTCAGGAGCTTTTGTCTGAGCAAGTTTACGCCTTTTACCTGCAAGGGTTCTGTTATCAAAGTGTTTTACAGGACCGATGATATTTGTATCTTTTGCAGATGCTAACAAGCAGCTGTTCACCGGGATAAGTGTATTTCCATCGCTCCAGCTTAAGGTAAGCATACGAAATCCTTTTTTGAAATGCATATCCGTGTGATCGAAAACCTTTGACCCCAGCTCAGTTTTCTTGCAGCTGGTGCGATTGAAAAGACTGTCATCAATGATGAAAACATTTTTCCTTTTATCATCTGTTAGGTTTTTGAGATCATTATTTACGATGTCAGCAGCAAGAAGAGAAGTAAAACGAAGCCAGTTTGTTTTTACCGAATTAAGGAAACGATAAAAAGTGTTCTTTGAAAAATCTTCCTTAAAAGAACCGGTACGTTGTTGCATATACATACTTCTTCCAACGAAAATGTTGCTGAGTTTGTAACGAAGCAAAGAAACAGGTGAAACACCTTTTTCTTTCATCCCATTACATCTGGCAATAAGCCTGCCAACATGATGTCTGGAAAAAAATCTTCGAACACAGTCAATTAAGTTATTCTCATCGAAATGATTTTGTGTTATACTGGACATGGCATAAATCTCCTTTGTACAATGGTTTCTTGTCAATTCCATTATACCAAACTGGGTAGGTTTATGCCATTCTTTATTGGCTGAAATATTGAATTTTCAAGGTTCAACACACCGTATTGGTGTGGGAAGTCTTAGTTATTAATTAGTTATGTATAACTTTATTTTTATTATTGTATTAAATCTATCTTGATGATATCATGAAAGAAAATTCTTTATCATAAATGGGGGATGGATGTATGGATTATATTGAAGTAAAATCTAATGGGACAATAGTGGCAAAAAAGGGTACAAATCCCAGAGTACCTTATAATCATCAGAAGGATGCAATGTCTAAACTTAGTCTGATTGATAAGGAAAAATCATTTAGTACACTTGTGGTTTTGCCAACAGGTGGAGGGAAAACTTATACTGCATCTACTTGGCTATTAAAAAATGCTATAGACAAAAACAAAAAGATAATATGGATAGCACATAGACAAATATTACTTGACCAGGCAGCTAAGTCTTTTCAGGAGTTTGCTTACATAGAAACTATGCCACATATAAATGAATTTACATACAGGATAATTTCGGGTTCTGCCGAGCATGATAGAAGTATTGATATTTCCGAAAAAGATAACATTCTAATTTTAAGCAAAGATAGTATAGGGAGAAATCTAGCGGTACTTGATAGCTGGCTAAAAGATGAGAAGGAGGTTTACCTTGTTATTGATGAAGCCCATCATGCAACAGCTAAAACATATAGAAAAATAATAAAATATCTAGAAGATAAGGTTCCTAACTTGAAAATCCTAGGACTCACAGCTACACCTTTTAGAACTGCAAAGGAAGAACAAGGACTTTTAGCCAAGATATTTAAGGATGGAATTGATCTATCCGGAAATACTGTAAAGGGTGATTTAGGTATAACCTATCAAATAGGACTAAAGGATTTAATTGGTTCGCGAATTCTGTCTAAACCGATTTTTGAATGTAAATATACTGAAGAAGACTTTGGTGTAAACCTTGGCTTGAACGCATTGGAGAGTATTCAAAGATTGGATGTACTGCCGGATGAGCTTGCTGAAGAAATTGCATCAAATGCTGCACGTAACAAGTTAATAGTGAATACTTATATTGAAAATAAAAATGAATATGGACAGACCATTGTATTTGCTGTTAATATCTGGCATGCGATTGCTTTAAGTAAATTATTCACCAAAGCAGGAATCAAATCAGATTATATTGTATCTTCTATTAAGGACAAAATTACCGGCGTTACTTTGTCCAGAGAGGATAATGAAAGAAAGCTTCAAGAATACAGGGATGGAAAATTACAGGTGCTAATCAATGTCAATATTCTAACGGAAGGTGTAGATTTACCACAAACTAAAACCGTTTTTTTAGCGAGACCAACGGTTTCGAAAATTTTGATGACCCAGATGATTGGAAGAGCTCTTCGTGGTACTGCTGCTGGTGGAACAGCAGAGGCTCACATAGTATCTTTTATAGATCAGTGGAATGAAAACATTGCGTGGTGTAATCCGGTTTCGTTATTTAATGGAGAGGGTGAGTTTAATGAGACTGAGACTGATAGAAATAAGTACCAAATTAATTTGATTGCAATTTCAAAAGTCGAAGAATTTGCAGCTATGCTTGATGATGCAATTGATACTTCAGCTCTTGAAAACATTCCATTTGTTAAGAGAATACCAATCGGAATGTATGCTTTTACATATTTGACAGCAGATGGAATGGATATAACTTATCAGGTAATGGTATATGATAGCACAAAAGATGCTTATAAAATGCTTATGGATTCATTGCCTGATTTATTTAAGGAATATGATGTAGATGAGGAGTATCCTAGCGAAGAATTACTAGAAGAACTTGAAGAACAATGTAGATCATCATATTTTTGTGGTGAAATGGTACCACCATATTAGGGTAGAGATATAATACATATTTTAAAATATTACGCTCAATTTGACGAAACCCCTCGGTTTTATACCTTTGATGATATTGATAAGAATAAACTTGATATTTCTATCATTGCTAAGCACATAGTGGATGAGGATATGGGACCAAGGAAGAAAAGTGAATATTTAGAAAGCATTTGGAACAACAATGATAATATTATGCTAAGGCTTTTCTTTGGAAGAAAGATATATTTTATTAAGCAGTTGGACCTTGAAATACTTAAAATTACTGATAAAAATATTTTTATTGAAGAAAATAATGTAAAATATGGTAAGCGTAGTATTGAAGATATGTCTCTAAGTGAAATTGGTAAGATTGCGCCGAATATTGAAAAAGAGTTGAGAGATAAAACCTTTGAAGCATCATTGAATGAAAAAGGAATGTATGAATGTGCGATTTGTAAAAGAGCATTTTCAAACAGAATACCTTTTCAGATAGACCATATAATACCAATGAATAAAGGTGGAAAAACTCTAGCAAATAATCTTCAAGTTCTTTGCAGACAATGTAATGGGTTAAAAAGCGATAATTGATAATTAAAACAAAGGTGGATACGAAATGGATGAGTTATTGTATGATATGCACACACTTGCAAGAATAATTATAGTTAATAATTTATCAGCTAAAGAAATCAGTAGATTTCTGTCAAATGTGTGGAATTATGAGGGGTTATATTTGCCTTTAAATTATAGATTTAATAAAAGAAAATTTTTGATTGATGTTTTAGATGAAGTAAGTTATTGGATAAATAAAAAAGATTTTGATAAAGAAATCCCCACTATAAATAATGATCTTCAGACTATTGGAAGTGAGATAAACTATTTTTCAGAAGAAGATTACTACAATTTGAGGTCATATTTTATGGAACTTAGGCTTATAATGATATTTCTTGGCACTAAAGACTATATCAGAATGAAGCTTAGAACTCTGCTACGTGAACATGGATATAAGAGGAGAACTGCGGGATTAAATGCATTTTTTAAACAATGTATGTATTTTTATCATATCGAGACATTTGTTAGAGGTGGAGTATTATGTGATTTAGAAGAGATTGCCTTAAATGATATGGTTATTTTCCGTGTCCTTAATAATCCGAGAGAATATATTGAGGCATTTGAAGAAGCGGAGGGGATTACTTGAAATGGAGGGAAATAGCCAATCAATGAAAAAAGTTACGGGTCTGCGGCGAGTTAAGCTTTATGCATGAGGGACGGCTGGCTAAATAGAATACTGTAACAAAGGACAAGGGTGGCTTAGCCACCCTATATTGGCACACGCCGTTCTGATTCTTAAAGCGCCATAATAACCTTCTTTGAAAGACCGGTAATTTCTGCAATCAGCTCATCCTTGAAGCCTCTTTTCTTCATATCTCCGGCAATTTTAATTTTTTCATTTTTAGAACCTAATTTTTCGCCACGCTCTTCACCCTCGCTAATCCACTCATCTCTCCATTTCTGTAAAGTTTCATCCATTTTTATGGTACCTCCTTCATCCTTTTTAAACCTGGCTTTAATTTCACTAGTGACCGGGAAATCAGCTTCATTATAAGCATCATTTGTGGTAAACACCTTCATAAGCTTTGCTAGCTTAGAGCCATCATCTACAGCTGAGTTTACATATATCTCAGTAAGACCATCTTCTATTATCTGCTCAGTTTCCATAACCACCTTCTTTACATGATAAAGTGGAAGATTACCCTTAAATAAATCAAAGGCTGAAATAAATATGATACAGACATCAGGTACAAACTCAAACTGTTTTCCAGCCTCTGTTACATTTGCAGTCAAAACTGAAGCGTTGTAACGGACTCTCTTTAGATGGTTGTCATCATTTGCTTTTTGAACTTCGATATTGATATACCGCCTATCTCCGGTTATACATTTGGCATCCAATATTACAGAGCGCCCCTGCAGATTCTTAATGTCGAACTGTTGCATGTTATCAGTAACAACCAGCTCAGAATCACCTAAGATAACTCTTAGGATTTCTTCACAGAATTCCTTATGTTCAGCCATCTTTCGAAACATAAGATCATCAATCGGGTTTAGTCCCCTTAAATACTCGTCTCGTTCTTTCTTTGTAGGCATATAGTCCTTTCTTTTCCTGGTTTGCTATAATGCCTCTATGGCTATTATAGCAGAAGAAGTTAAAATGTTAAATAGATTTTCCTGCTAAGTAGATTTTGATACTTAGCTAAAGAAGTAGGATGTGGTTACAATAATTAGAATTTCTTGATATCAGATATTGGTTTACATAGTATTTTAGCAAGAATTATCAGAAGCAGACTGTAGCAATCTAAGATAAATTAGCATCGAATACAGATAATAAACAAATAATACAATAAAAAGAATGATGCTTTAGGTGATTATTGCAACTCGCACCGACAATCATGATTATAAAGTAAAAAATAAAATTTGGCAACGGTAAAGTGCACAAAAATTAGAGAAAAAAGTATACAAAATAACCAAAGACTAAGCAAGTGTTTCAGGAGAATCGAAGTGGATGCCAGAGCTAGTCTGAAATTACCGCTAGAGCTATTGCAAGTGAGATAATGCTTAGTAGAGCACATGTAGAAATGGCTCTACTATCCGTAGAATTGTACGAAAAAGGAACCAATACACTTATCTGAGTGTGTTGATTCCTTTCATATCAAATGGAATTAAATACTTTTAACACCAACATCATTCAATCTTACTTAGTTCCATAGATTCTATCTCCGGCATCTCCGAGACCCGGAAGAATATATCCATTTTCGTTTAGCTGTCTATCGACTGCACCAATGTAAATATCTATATCAGGGTGAGCTTTGCTAAGAGCCTCAACACCCTCAGGCGCAGCTATGAGGCAGAGGAAACGAATACTCTTTATTCCTCTTGCTTTGAGACGGTTGATTGCAGCTATTGCAGAACCACCCGTAGCAAGCATTGGATCGACTACAAAAATATCTCTTTCATCAGCATCCTTAGGAAGCTTGCAGAAATATTCCACAGGCTCTAAGGTTTCTTCGTTCCTATACATACCTATATGTCCTACTTTTGCGTTAGGTATGAGATTAAGAATACCATCAGCCATATGAAGTCCTGCACGAAGAATAGGTACAATACAAAGCTTCTTTCCTGCAATTTCCTTAGCTATTGTCTTCTCTAAAGGCGTCTCTATCAGCTTATCGGCAAGATGAAGATCTCTGGTTGCCTCGTAGCAAATGAGCATCGCTATTTCTGAAACTAAGTCACGGAATTCTTTAGTTGATGTATCCTTGACACGCATAATACCGATTTTATGCTGAATTAACGGGTGATCCATTACTATTACTTTTGACATGATATCCTCCTGAATATACTGGCTGAAATTTCCCAAACTACCTACTAAATTTTAATTCAATAAAGTAATAATTACAAGAGGATATAAGAAAATAAATTAAAAAGTGTATGTATTCTGCGAAGAGAGAGTTAATTTCTTAAGAAACTAAAGAAGAAGCTTCAAAATAAAAAATGATTCCCCGACAAGCGGGGAACCACTTAAGAAAGAACTAATATTACTTGTTGCCTGATGTGCTTGAGCTGCTTGTTGTAGCAGAAGTAGTGCTGCCTGTAGCAGAAGTAGTGCTTCCTGTAGAAGAAGTCTTGCTTCCTGTAGCAGAAGTATTTGCATTGCTTGTTGTTGAAGCGCTCTTATTTGCTGAAGCAGAAGTATTTGTAGTGCTTGTTGTTGTCTCTTTCTTTCCACATCCTGTAACAAGACCTGCTGTACCAACAGCAAGTACAAGAGCTGCAGCTAAAACTAATTTTGTCTTTTTCATTTTTTTAATCTCCTTTTTGTGTTTTTGTTATTTTCCTGTTTGAAAATTACAGTTATAATAAATAGCACTCTGAGAATAAAAAGTCAATAAAATAGATAAAAAATACACAGATTATTCACAAAATCCAATCAATAAAACTGTAATAAAAATAGCTGCCTGCAAGCATAAAACCTGCAGACAGCCTTCATAAGTCCATATCCCAACTATAATCAGTATAATTACTGTACAGGCTTAAGAGCTCCATCAATTTCAGCAAGAGCCTTAGCTCCACCCTCCACAGTAAAAATCTTGCTCTTATCGATTCCGGCTTCAATTAAGATACCGGTTGTCTTTTCAGCGCCTCTCTTACCTGAGTTACATACGATGTAGATGTTCTTTCCATCATTGAGCTTAGAAGTAGCGTACTCCTTCATAGCTGACTCAAGAGAAGTATCATCAAGAGGGAAGATTGGCTGCCACTCTGAACCTTCAACAGCACCCTTCTTGTAGTTCTCTTCTTCTCTTACATCAAGGATGTGGCTGTCTGTTACCTTTAATACATCAGCAGCAGGAATATACTGATATGCCACAGCAGAAGCAGTACTTGCAGTGGAAGTCTTAATTGTGCTATCGCTTTTGCTTCCACAACCTGTTATTGCACCTGTGGTACCAAGTGTAAGTGAAAGTGCAGCTACCAATGCGATAATCTTTGTTTTTTCCATTTTGAACTCCTTTACTCTCTTTTTCATTTACAAAATGTAACATGTACTTTTATCACGATAACTTAAATAAGTCAAATAGAAATGCGCAATAAAGAGGCATATTTATTATAAAAGCTTATAATCACAATAAGTTTTGATTATCATACCACTGTGAAATATATTCTTAAATATGAAGTGCTAAAAGTCATATATTGTACTCTTAAAAGTACAATATATGCGTATTTCAGGGCTTTTTATGTATTAAAAGATAAACATTATCAAAATTAGTTGACTTTAGATTGTGTGTAATCTATATTTAAGTCAAGAAGAAAAAACAACACTTAACAAAACTTATACACTAAGTGAAAGAGGTTAATGATGAGAGAAGAATGGAGCGGCTTTACACCGGGGATTTGGGAAAAAGAGATCAATGTTCGTGATTTCATTCAGAGAAACTATACCCCATATGAGGGAGACGATACCTTCCTTGTAGGACCTACTAAAAGAACCGAGGAATTGTGGGCTCAGGTAATGGATCTTACCCTTAAAGAGCGAGCTAAAGGCGGAGTGCTTGATATGGATACCAAGATTGTGTCTACAATCACTTCACACGGACCTGCATACCTTGATAAGGAGAAGGAAACTATAGTTGGTTTCCAGACAGATGTACCTTTCAAGCGTTCTCTTCAGGTAAACGGCGGTCTCAAAATGGCTATGAAAGCCTGTGAGAGTAACGGATACGAAGTTGATCCTCAGATAGTAGAGTTTTATTCCAAATATAGAAAGACACATAATGACGGTGTATTTGACGCATATACAGCTGAAATGAGAGCCTGCAGAAGCAGCCACATTATAACTGGTCTTCCTGATGCCTATGGAAGAGGCCGTATAATAGGAGATTACAGAAGAGTTGCTCTTTATGGTGTAGACAGACTTATCGAAGAGAAGAAGAAAGAAAAAGAGACAACAAGAACTACCATGTACTCCAATATCACAAGACTTCGTGAGGAGCTCTCAGAGCAGATTAAGGCTCTTAATGAGCTTAAGGAGCTTGGCAAAATCTACGGCTTTGATATATCAGGACCTGCTCGCGATACCAAAGAAGCTGTACAGTGGCTCTACCTTGCTTACCTCGCAGCAGTTAAAGAGCAAAACGGTGCAGCGATGAGTCTTGGTCGTACCTCTACCTTCCTCGATATCTATGCAGAAAGAGACCTTAAGGCAGGAAAATATACAGAAGAAGAGATTCAGGAATTTATCGATCACTTCGTAATGAAGCTTCGCTGCGTTAAATTTGCAAGAACTCCTGATTACAATGAAATCTTCTCAGGAGATCCTACTTGGGTAACAGAGTCAATTGCAGGTATGGGTATAGATGGAAGAACCATGGTTACAAAGATGAGTTTTAGATACCTTCATACTCTTTCAAACCTTGGTACCTCTCCTGAGCCAAACCTCACAGTGCTTTGGTCAGTAAGGCTCCCTGAGAACTTCAAGAGATTCTGTGCTAAGACCTCAATCCAGTCTTCATCCATTCAGTATGAGAATGATGATCTTATGAGGGTAACTCACGGAGATGACTATGCTATTGCTTGTTGCGTATCTTCTATGAGACTTGGCAAGGAAATGCAGTTCTTTGGAGCTAGAGCAAACCTTGCAAAGTGCCTCCTTTACGCTATAAACGGAGGAGCAGATGAGGTTAGTGGTAAGCAGGTTGGACCTAAGTTCCGTCCTATTACAGGTGATTACCTTGAGTTTGACGAGGTTTGGGAGAAGTTTAATGACATGATGGAATGGCTTGCAGGAGTATATGTAAACTCACTCAACATCATTCACTATATGCACGATAAATATTGCTATGAGAGAATCCAGATGGCTCTTCATGACAAAAATGTACATAGATGGTTTGCAACCGGTATTGCAGGACTTTCAGTTGTTGCGGATTCACTATCAGCTATCAAATATGCTAAGGTTAAGGTCATCCGCAATGAGGCAGGACTTGCAGTTGATTACGAGGTAGAAGGCGACTTCCCTAAGTATGGTAATGATGATGACAGAGTAGATAATATTGCCTATGATGTAGTTGACATTTTTATGGGCTACATAAAGAGAAACCATACCTATCGTGATAGTGTACCTACAACATCAATACTTACAATCACTTCAAATGTAGTTTATGGACGTGCAACAGGCTCTACACCTGACGGACGTAAGAAGGGTGAAGCGTTTGCACCTGGAGCTAACCCAATGCACAGACGTGATACCCACGGTGCTATGGCAAGTCTTAGCTCAGTTAGCAAGCTTCCGTTTAAGGACGCACAGGATGGTATTTCCAATACTTTTTCAATTATTCCTGATGCACTCGGCAAGGGAGACAAGATATTCTTTGGTGATTCGATTGAATTTGACAATAAATTTGCTTGTGCCTGCGATGAGCCTAATGTCATTGTTCCTGAGGGAGAATAAAGCAGTCTTTCAGGTATACGGATACCTGTTGATGAATAAAAAGAACAGTTAATTAAACCAACCCTGACTTTGCAGATGTCTGTGGAGCATAAGGGGTAAAAACGGTCTGTAAAACAGACAAAATGAAAGGAGAATACTATGTCAGTTAGTGAAGCTCAGATTGATAACCTTGTAAACCTTATTGATGGTTATGCAGAAAAAGGTGGACACCACCTCAATGTAAATGTATTTACTAAAGAAACCCTGCTGGATGCTCAGGCACATCCTGAGAAATATCCACAGCTCACCGTTCGTGTGTCAGGATATGCAGTAAACTTTGTAAAGCTCACAAAGGAACAGCAGGATGAGGTTATCTCAAGAACCTTCCACGAAGGAGTTTAAGAAGTATAGGTGGCTGTCGCATTAAAGTATTGGTGTGACAGCCTTTTTTGGAGGCAGTTATGGGAAATGAAGAGATTAAGGGCAGGGTACATTCGATAGAGACCTTTGGTACTGTTGACGGTCCGGGTACGAGGTATGTGATATTTTTACAGGGATGTCCGATGCGCTGTAAATACTGCCACAATCCGGATACCTGGGACTTTGCAGGTGGTAAGGAAATGACTCTTGATGAGATATTTGCAGGATATTATTCTAAGAGAGAATTCTACAGAAAGGGAGGTATAACTTGTACAGGTGGTGAACCGCTTGGACAGCTTATGTTTGTAACCGCCCTTTTTAAGAGGGCTAAGTCGGAAGGGATACATACCTGTCTGGATACTTCAGGAATATATTATCCTCTTAAGCCTGCTAATAATGGAAAGACAGAGGAAGAATACCTAAGCAGCGGCGCTTACAAGAGTTACGAAAAAAGATTGGCTGAATTTGAAGAACTTTTTAAGGTAACGGACCTGGTTCTATTAGATATAAAACACTCCGATCCGGAGGGACATAAGGAGCTTACAGCCAATTCCATTGAGCCTGTTTTAGCCTTTGCCAAGGCGCTTGAAGAACACAAAATTCCTATTTCAATCAGGCATGTAGTAGTTCCTGGAATTACCTTTAATAAAAAGGAGCTTCGGGGAGTGGGTGAAATTATGGCGGGACTTAACAATGTAGTTGGCCTCGAGGTACTTCCTTATCACACAATGGGAGTAAATAAATATCAAGAACTGGGAATGGAATATCCTCTTAGCGGAGTGCCTAGTCTATCCAAAGAGGAGGCAGCTGCCGCAAAGAATATCATACTTTATTCTATGCAGGAAAAAAGAAAAAATGATGGCAGGGAGTAATTCGCAGTCATCATTTTTTCTTTATCAGTATTTTTTAAAAATTTCTTAGTATGTATTAGTACTATTGCGAGGTAAGTAAAACATTGTTTAGCCTTCTCTAAACTTATCCTTATATTTCCTTGTAACTATGTAGTAACAAACTAAATGGCTTAAAAATGTAATTGTCCAAGTCACCGGATAAGATATGAATAGTATGTCAAGTGTTCTAAACTTCACGAATACAGTATATATCCATAATATTCTAAGTCCACAGGCACCTACCAGTGAAACTATCATAGGAAGGATGGAATATCCTATACCACGCATTGCGCCAACCATTACATCCATAAGCCCACACAAGAAATACATTGTAGATATAATGGACAGCCTTATAAGCCCATAGCTTATCACCTCAGCCTCATTATTGTAGGCAGAGAGCAGGAACTTACCAAAGAAATAAGCGGAATTACCAAGTACAAGTCCTGTTATTGCAACTATTATCAGGCAGTTTATAAGCACCTTTTTTATACGCTTAAATTTCCCGGCACCGAAGTTCTGACTGGTGAAGCTTATGCAGGTCTGGTGCAAGGAGTTCATTGAGACATACACAAAGCCCTCTATATTGCTTGCAGCAGTGTTTCCAGCCATAACAGTTGAACCAAATGAGTTGACAGAGGACTGTATAAGTACATTTGATATTGAAAAGATACAGCCCTGTAGACCCGCAGGGAGCCCTATTTTCATAATATCAACGCATTTAGAAGGATTAATCTTAATTCTGTTAAAGTAAAGCCTGATTGCACCTGTTTCGTGCTTTAAGCAAAGCAGTATGAGAACACAGGAAACTCCCTCTGATATAACGGTTGCTATGGCAACACCTGCCACGCCAAGACTAAACACAGTGACAAGAAAAATATTGAGGAAGAGATTTATGACACCTGCTATAGTCAGATAATACAGAGGACGCTTTGTATCCCCGATAGCCCTTAGTATGGCAGCACCAAAGTTAAGTATGAGGTTAAGAGGCATTCCAAAGAACAAGATCCTCATATAAAGAGTGGACTGGTCGATGACATCCTTAGGAGTAGCCATCATCTCTAGAAGCGGGCGTGTAGCCACAATGCCAATGATGAGCAAAATGAGTCCGCCGACGATACCAAGCGCTATCGAGGTATGTACTGTCTCTGAAACTGCCTTATCATCCTTTGCACCCTGATACCTTGCCACAAGTACATTGGTTCCTATGGATAGTCCTATAAACAGGCTCACAAGCAGATTGATAAGTGAACCTGTAGAGCCTACTGCTGCAAGCGCCGTCTTTCCTGTGAATCTTCCTACAACTATTACATCAGCAGTGTTGAATAGAAGCTGAAGTATACCTGATAGCATTACAGGTATGGTAAATTTAATTATTTTGGTAGTAAGCGGACCTTCTGTCATGTCCATACGATAAGAAATTCTAGCTGTTTTCTCCGCCATGATATCTCCTTAGAATCAAATATGTATTGATATGAGTGCCAAATGCTTCTGACACTCTCATCACTTATCATTGAATGTTAACAATATTCGTATCCTTTAATTCTATTACAGACCCAAGATAAAGTCAAAGGCAATTAATCCTTCATTTACTTTGCGAAATTGAATAATAAAAGTTAATATTTATGAGATTTATATATAGATAATTTTAGAAAATGACATAATTCTAACATTAAATTCTGTAATACTAAGTGATAAGAGATAAATAGCATGAATAAATAGTGATTATTGGAGGGATATAATGTTTAGAATTGCCATCTGCGATGATGTTAAAGCAGTATGTGATGATTTAAAGAGTGTTATTTTAAGCAGTGATAAACTAAAAAATGGAGAATTACACATTGATGTATTTAATAATGGAATAGCTTTAATAGAAGAATTAAAAGATAATATACGATATGATCTTATATTTTTAGATATTGAGCTTGGAGAGATTAATGGTGTGGAGGTGGGGCATGTAATAAGGGATGAAATCGAAGATTATAATACTAAGATAGTATACATATCCGGCAAAAATAGCTACGATAGACAGCTCTTTGATGTACAGCCATTGACATTTATAAGTAAACCTATTGAGAAGGAAAAGGTTATCAAAGCTGTTCTTCTGGCACTTAAAATTTCAAATAGAGAAAATAAAACTTTCAAGTTTATAAGCTTTAAGAGTACTATAAAAGTTCCTTATTCGGAAATATTGTACTTTGAAAGCTATAAGAGAGAAATTAAAATAATCTGTGTAAAAGAAACCTATAGATTTTATGGGAAAATGGAGGAAGTAAAAAAACAACTGCCTGATTTTTTTATACAGCCTCACCGCTCGTATATAGTAAATTATGAGCAGATTAAACAATTCAAACCGGATGAAATTATTACTTTTAACGGGGACAGAATTCCTATAAGCCAGTCTAGGCGTAGAGCGATAAAGGAAATACAGATTAGGATAGAGAAAAAGAGGATGGAAGATGAGCTTGATTAATATTGTATTTGTAATAATTAATATCTTAGGAGTTTATACAGTATATAAACTTATGGGGTTATTTTGTGGTGTTGAGATGATAAAGAGTAAAAAAGCTCTAATCGTAATCTACTTTGTTTATTATTTATTAAGCTGTATGAATTTTATGTATATAAATATACCTCTTGTTCTACTGTTATTTAACCTTTTAATGTATTTTCTTATTAGCCTTAATTACAGTATAAGTATAAAAAAGAGGATAATGGCGGTTGTTTTCACATACCTGATTTAAAAATTGGGTGAAGTTTCATTTTTTATATCAGCAAACTATCTTTGGTTTAATATTTTTTTAAAAAATGATTTTAAGTCAATGTATATGGTTATAAGTGTAAGATTATGCACATATTTAGTGGTTATAATCTTAGACGGTTATATGATGACCAAAAGAGAAGAGAATGATATTCCTTTTTCCTCGTGGATAGGGATTGTGAGTGTGCCTATAGTTACGTTAGTATTATTGATTTTATTTTTGAATATTTCTACTCTTGATAATAAAATAGAGGTTATTTTAGCAGTAACTCTCATAGCACTGGTGAATATTGCAAATTACTTTTTATATAGCAGTACATTAAATATAATGAGAGAAAATAATAGAAAGGCTATAATTGAACAGCAAAATGAATATTACGTGAAACAGTTTGATTTGGTAAAAGAGAATATGAATAATGTAGAGAGACTTAAGCATGACATGAAGAATCATATATTTGCGCTTAAAACTCTTTATGATAATGAAGAAAAAGATGAATATGAAGGCTATGTTAATGAACTGTTAAAAGAAATGGAAGGCAGAAAAAATCTGGTAAATTCAGGAAATATTGTAGTTGACAGTATTGTAAATTATAAACTTTTAAGCCTAGGAGAGAGCGATATTGAACTTTTAGTGAATGCAAATATTCCTGATAAGATGGAAGTTTCAGATTTTGATTTAACTACGATACTTGGCAATCTACTTGACAATTCGGTAAGAGCAGTAAAAGAAACCAAAGAAAATAAATATCTGAGTATTGATATGCAGTATAAATCCGGAAGACTTATTATCCGGTTAGTGAATTCATATAAGCATGTAGAACAGATAAAAAACGGTAAGTATTTTATTTCAACAAAAAAAGATAAACATAAACATGGAATAGGTCTGCTAAATGTTGAAAGAACTGTTGAAAAATATAATGGAATGATAGATATGAAACTTGTAGATAACAGGTTTGAAGCAATGGTAATTTTATATTGTTGAGATTGCAAAAAAGTATACTGCTCTGATATCGACACAAATGGCGATATTGGAGTATTTTTTTGTGTTAATATATTTTCAAAATATAAGTTATTACATTTAAACCTATATTTCGTTACATTTTGGGCATAGAGCTTTTTAATAGTGTATAATGAAAACAGCTTAATAAATAGTGAATACTAGGAGGTGATTCCAATGGTGTAGTAAGAATTATTAAAGAATTGCAGTAAAAATCATATCAGAAAGCTTCCTGTATACTATAAATAGGTCAAGAGATTGACATAAAAAAATACCTCAAGTAAATTTAGATTATTACTGACCTGCCAGTTGGTAAAATCTAAAAAACACAAGAGGTATCTAAAATGAATATTAAAGGCACAAAGAAAAAAATCAAGTAGTAACAGCAAATATTTTTGAACAGCAGGAACTTTTGAAAAAATCGGAGGTGATTAAGGAAAATCTCACAGCTTCAACCTGGCGTGAGTTGGAAACCAATGGTAAGTTCGATAAAAATAAAAAACTCTCTTTTATCAGCGATGACATGCTTATCTTGGGATGTGATGTAGGCAGCGAAACGCACTATGTGAGAGCAATTGATACCAGAGGACGGGAACTCAGTAAGTCCGCATATTCTTTCAACAATGATTATGAGGGATTCCAGAGTGCAAAAGAATGGGCAGTAAAGATAGCTGCTGAACATGATAAGAGTCAGATAGTACTTGGCTTAGAGCCGACCGGTCACTACTGGTTCTGCCTTGCTACCTGGATGATTGCAAATGGAATCAGTGTTGTTCAGGTAAACCCTTATGCTGTTAAGCAGACAAAGGAGGTTGAAGATAACAGCCAGCTGAAGGATGACAGGAAGGATCCAAAACTGATAGCAAATCTTGTCAAGGATGGCAACTTTGGTATGCCATATCTTCCAGAAAAAATCTATGCTGAACTTCGTAGGTTATCCATGTTCAGAGACCAACTGAATGAAGACAGAATTCGAACAATCAACCGGATGCACAGGGAGATGAAGATATATTTCCCGGAGTATAAGGAAGCATTGGGAAAAGTCGATGGAGCATTTAGCCTTGAACTGCTGAAAGAGGCACCATTTCCGGATGAACTGACCGCACTTGGAGAAGAAGGGATAAGACAGATTTGGCATGCTGCTAAACTTAGAGGACGCGGGTACAGCAGAGCCAGAGAAATCTTACAGTACGCAAAAGCAAGTGTTGGGATTAAGGATGGATCTATTGCAAGCAAGACAGCTGTAAAGTGGTTCGTGCAGAAAATCATGGAACTGGATGTTGAACTTGCTGTTATAGAGAACCAGATCAACCAGAAATGTCATGAGATACCGCATACAGGTAACGTTCTGGAGATATCTGGGATTGGAGAAAATACACTTTCCGGTATTCTTGCAGAGATGGGAGATATTTCAAGATTTGATGATGTTAAGGAAATACAGAAATTAAGCGGATTAGGCCTTGTGGCATGCAGTTCAGGAAAGCATAAGGGAGAAACCAAAATCAGTCATAGAGGACGCAAACGACTCAGATATTGGTTATTCCAGGCAGCAAAGTCAGCAGTGGCCCATGTAGAGGAATTCAAAGAACTCCATATGTATTATACGACACGAGCCGATAATCCGTTGAAAAAGATGCAGTCATTGATTGTGATAGCCTGCAAGCTTCTGAGGATTATCTATACGATTCTGAATACTGGTACGAAATATGCTCCGAAGAAGATGTTGATGGACATCAGACGTCCGGAAAATAAGGAAGCTATTGTAGCGTAAAACAGTCGACAGCAAAATTTATTCCAGAGCCTTGCCGGGTGTCGGATTATTCCGAGATCGGGCAGGGTTCTGGAAGGAAACCCGATAACGATGGAGTGCTACAAGCGCTGCATCATCACAATGACCAGCAAAGCGAGGCAGGGTAAGCGTCCACGGAATATCCGTACCCTGCGGAGTAGGCAGGTCAGTAAAATCAAAAAACAAACAAGAGCTGTAGCTTGCAGTAGTTCTCTCCGTAGGGCATGACCCTGTTAGAAAGCTTAGCAGGCACTCGGTGTATGGACAGGTGGGACGAAGGAAGTTGGGATACGATCCCTTTAGACACGGAAGGTTCACCATCATAGTTAACAGAGTATTTATAGCCTTTATAAAGCAAAACAATGGGATGCTTTATAAACCACACTCTCTTTTAGCTGTTCAGTATAAAATACAATGACTGTCATACATTTTTTGCTCTGTTTTACGAGGTAAAAATTTAAAGAAAAGCCTAAAATTCAATGATTTAGGGCTTGACATTATAGGAAGGAAAACTTAGTATGAAAAGAAACATAATTCTAAAAACATTAGCTTTCTCACTTGCCATAACCTTATTGTCAATGCAAGGGGTTTTTGCGGCTGGTGCTGAAATCCCTAATAAGTTTAAGTTAGTGGAAATTACTCCGTCAGCAACTAGAAATGACGTGATAAGGTCATACGATACATATCAAGGAGAGGTAGTCATTGTTGAAGAAGTAGTAAAACTACTAAATGGTGCAAAAGCCTATTACATTGGGCCGGTTAAATTTTTAAGACGAGATGGGTGGTTTGGAAGATATAGGTACTTGGGAAAATTGAACGAGTTTAAGTTTATCAAAATGGTTAATCCAGATGGTACAGTTGTAACACCTACAAGCCATGATAATAAATATTAATAGTTACTAATTTGGAATGGTACTTAGTGCTGTTGCATTAAGGAAAATACTGTATATTATTACATTAGTGCAACAGCATAATATTACACTATTTACTTGAAAAGGAATGGAGGCTGTCATGAAGAAATTTATATTCAATTGGATGCTCCCGTTACTTTTAAGTATAATAATATGCTTTACAGTCTCTAGATTTGTCTTCATAGTTACAGTATCTACTTCATCTATGGATAATACACTAAATAAAGGAGATATTTTACTGGTAACACGTATAAATTTAGAGGAATTAGGCTATGGTGATATAATTGTTTTTAATCATCGTATATTTTATCCTAATGAAGCTGCTTATGACGAGAAATATGTGAAAAGACTTATAGGTTTACCTGGTGACGAGATTGATATTTTAAATAATCAGCTTTGTATTAATAATAAAATTATTAAGGAAACATACATATATGATGATGGAGATACTCGTATATTTAGCGGTGAGTTTTCTGTTCCTGATAATGAATATTTTGTACTAGGAGATAACAGAAATATCTCTTTTGATTCCAGATATTGGGAATATCCATATGTCAAGAAAGAGGACATTGTAGGTAAAGTAATTTTAAATTTTTCAAACCTAACATATTAAACGTTGTTTTTATTTGTATTTCTAAAATATGTTGGAGTGTTAATGAAGAATTTGCCAAATAGAATAGGAGATTACATTGTATGAGAAATAAAATGACTAAAATTATGAACAAGGTAGTTTGTATGAGTGCATTGTTTTTTGCATTTGTGAGCGCAAATACTTCTTGTGTTTTTGTATTTCATCAGTCTAAGATGCCTGAAAATGTCAAAAAACTTCGCAGGTTTTAGCTATGGAAGCTTTATCCGAGAAAATCATAACAAATATCATTAAGGGTGGAGAGCCCATAGCTTATAGCAGAGACGTATACGTGTATGGGCTGACTCAGCTTTTTAGAATTTTATTGAATTTATTTACAACGATTATAATAGGCTTTGGTATGGGAATGCTTCCAGAGAGCTTAGTATTTGTTGTTTGCCTGATGCTTATTAGATCATATTCAGGAGGTTATCACTCTAACAGCCCTTTAAGGTGCTATTTAATATCAGTGATTGCTGTGATAATTGCACTTGGTAGTATAAAACTATCTGTATGGAATGTATATTCAAGTGTTATGTTGATGGTAATTTCGAATACTATACTCTTGCTATATGCACCAATAGGACATAGAAATAAGCTTTTGGACGATATTGAGACCTTGGTATATAAAAGAAGGCTAAGATGGATATTGATGGTTGTAGCGGTAATTAACATGATATTTATGTATTCCAATCAAATAACATTGGCATTTGCGGGAACTTCAGCAGTTATATTAAGTGCTATGATGCTTTTGGTACCCCTCCAATTTATTATAGATGGCTGATATATATATAATTTGATAAAAGATTTGTAGTGAAAGGAGCATTTTTTATGAATAAAA
The DNA here is from genome assembly GCF_016651435.1 of Catonella massiliensis. NCBI lineage: Bacteria > Bacillati > Bacillota > Clostridia > Lachnospirales > Lachnospiraceae > Catonella > Catonella massiliensis. The sequence continues at coordinate 623,633 of NZ_JAEPRJ010000001.1, forward strand.
TACTAATTATTAATACGTTAATTTTATCGGTTTCTATGATATTTACGCCTACTAAAAGAGCTTTTGCAGCAGACGTTGCAACTCATCAAAGTATGAGACAAGAAGAAGTGATGCCATATACAGAAATTCGAGAAATTGAAAGAATATATGATACTTATCAAGGTAATTCTGTTGTTGTTGAAGAAGTAAAAGTATTACCAAGTGGAGCAAAGGCACATTATGTTGGAAAGGTAAAGTTTTTAGGACAACTTGGTTGGTTTGGTAAGTATAGATACGTGGGAAGATACAGAGAATTTAAATTAATAAAAATAGTTAATCCAGATGGAAGTATTACAACGCCTACCTTTGTAGGTAATAAAATGGGATAATAAACGTTGATAAAACTTTGATTGATTATTTGCCGCTATTGTTATATACTTAGCTTAAATCATTTTTGAGGAGGCAGTATATGGAATATACGGAAAAAAGAAAGGCAGAAAGACTTCCGATTGATCTTATACTTGGAGTATCAGAGCTTTTCAAACAGGACAATGAGTTTATTAAAAATGTAAATGCTCCTATTGAAGTTCTTGATATATCAAGAGGAGGCATAGGATTTCACAGTGAGAGCGAATTGCCTGTCGGATACTACTTTAATGCCAGAATTCAGGTGACAGACGACTTGCACTCTGCATTTTATACAGTTGTTAAGATTATAAGAAAATCATATGTAGATGATAAAGTACATTCCTATGGCTGCGAGTTTGTAGGCTTTCCTTCAGTACTTAACTACATCTTTGATGATTTTGAAAAGAAGATAGCAGAGAAAATGGGAAAATAAAATAAAAAGAGATAAGGACAGTGGGTAATTGCCTGCTGTCTTTTTTAGTTAATCCAAATGCCTATATGTAATCATCTGTCAAATTAAACATATACAATGGAGACTTAGACAGTGTGTAAGTCATAAAGTGGCATCGTTTGATAGAGAATTGATATAATTATACAGATATATATTAAAACACAATAAACAACCATTTGCATTTGTGTTGACGAAACTACTAACCGTGATAAGATGGGGAATGGGCATCTAGCCTAATATATAATGTAAAGGAGAAGTTATGAAGATGTACAAAAAAATGTTTGCATTTTTATTGGCATTAACCCTTGTCTTAAGTGGTTTCAATATAAATGCAGAGTCAGTGCTTGCAGATGAGGCAGCAACACTTACAGATGTGAGCATTACAAGACCTGAGCCCGTTCCTGCTACAGGAGGCAAGAAGGCATTTAAGCTTAAAGGCAGCAATATAAAGCTTAAAGACACAAAGGCGAAGGTTACCTTAAAAGGAAGCGCAGAGGATATCGCTGATATTAGTAGTACATTAGCATCTGTAATACCTGATTTAAACGAGGACGAACTCCGAAGCAGCATTAACCTAAACCTTATGTTTCCTGCTAACAGTGAAGCAGAAGATAAGGTTTATGTAGTCAGCTTTAGTGTGGATGGAGGCAAAACCTTCTATGATAAGAAGAAGGATGCACACGAATCCAATCTATCTGCCGAACCTGTAGAGATTATGGTAAAAGGGAAATACGGAAGTGGTACAGATACCGAGATAACACCTTCACCAGTTAAAAATCCTGTGGTTAGTGGTATAACCGTAACAGGACAGTATGGTGAATTGGTTGCCCTGTCAATTAAAGGAAAAGACTTGACTGGAGCGAAGTTTAAGGAGAAGGTAACTAACGAGGACGGTACTGCCGTAGAAGGATATAGCCCTGCAAAATGGGGAAAGATTTATGATTCAGGATTTTCTCAGAACATAGTTTTACCTATAAACAATACAGAAAATGACATTACTTACAAAATATATATCAGTATAGATGGTGGCAAGACTTTTCTGGAAGACAAGGCAGTAGCTGTAAAAGTACCCGGAAAGGCACCAGAGTCAAATGCAGAAGTCATCTCTATTAAAAAAGCAACAAGAGAACTTGGTAATGAGGGAGCAAGTATAACCATTACCATTAATACAAATGAGAAGACTACAAAGGATAAAATTAAAACTAGAGTTACCAAAATCTATGATGGTGTTGAGGAGATTGTTACCGGCATAGTAGTAGGTGTAGACAAACTCAAAGATGATGGGAAGTCGTTTAATATAAGTGCAAGCTTCCCTAAAAATGACAGGAAGAATGCCGTAGAATATAGGATTGAATTCAATGCTAAAGGCTCCGAGATAGAGTTTCAGTCAACACCTGTATTTAAGGCGACCGTCGAGGGAACAGGCATAGAGGAAGAAAAGGCAATGGTTGTCTATTCTATCAAGGCTTCAACACCTGCACTTCCTAAGACAGGAGGAATGAGTAATATCACTGTTAGGGGTGAAAATATTGATGTAGATAAATTAGTTCCTGCCATCACAAAGATTGTTGAAGGTGTTTCAACACCTGTTGAATTAAAATTTGACAAGATGGGAGGGGGTAAATCAGCAGTATTTATGATTACCTTTCCAGAGACATTATCTGATAAGGCTGATACCTATAACATAACAATTGGTGGCAAGAATGCTATAGTTACTGTTGGTGGAAGAGTAGCAGGTGCTTTACTTGATATACTTCCAAGCAAGGTGTACACCAACAAAGACAAGACTATAATTACTGTCTATTTTGATGAAGACATATTTGCTGTATCTGACGATTATAAGGAACTAAAAAATGGCATAACCCTAATAGAGAATAGAGATGGAACAGAGACCAAGCGTAAGCTTAGTGAAAATGACCTGGTGGCTATAGATGGTAATAGAATTATCATTACCTTAGAGGCTCCTTTTGATGGAGAAATTAATTCTAAAATTGAAATTGGTGAAAGACTGCTCAAAAACAGTAAAGGTAATGAGGCTAGGAAGTTTTCTTACTTCGTCGAAATAGCAAAGACCATAATAAATTCTGCTGAATTTACAAAAGGTGAGGTACTTACTAACAAAGGTGGAGAAGTAGAAGTTAAGCTTACAGGAGAAGGATTTATGAAGTCATTACAAGGCTTGAAAACTCCTGTAAATACTCTGGTTAAGGTGCTTGAAAATAACAAATCAAAGACAGAACTCTATGGCATAGTGACTAAGCTAGGGAAAAAAGAAAATAGCGATAAGATTAAGATAACTACCAATGAAGAGGGTACAGAACAGACTATAGGATTTACTCTTCCAGCCAATGATTCAGAAAAGACCAAGACTTATTCTGTGATGGTTTCCCTAGACGGAGGACTCACCTACAGCTCTGCACTTGGAGTTAATATCCTTGAAAATAGGGCGAAGAGACTGGTAGTCTCAGTTCTTCCTACAGGCGAAAATGACGGCAAGCCTAGTCTTAGCTTTATGTCAATTACCTCTTATGGTACACAGGGTGGTGGAAAAGAAGAGGCGGACATTACCCATACAGAGACTCCTAATGGTCAGGAAAGCAAGAAGACCTGGGTAACTGCCTTCGGTGCAAACCTTGACAAGAGCTTAACAAAGATAAGAATAATTGACAGAAATGGAATTATCTGGTATCCGCTTCAGAATGAGGGCACTTCAGACAGTACCTCCAACTTCATCATGGTTAGCTCAGACGGAACAGGTATCTTCGGTAACGGCAATACTCAGATGCTTGAAGTAATAGGTATGAACAATATCCTTACAACAGAAACCTTTACATACCAGCTCGCAGTAGATGGTAAGAACTACGACACAGAAACTGTGGTAACTGTTACAGTTCCTTATGATGGTGGAGCTAAAAACACCAAGAAAGAAATGACTGAAGACTTTATTAGAAGTGTAAAAGTAAGTCATGTAACCGACACAGGAAAGGTTCTTGAGGCTGAAACAGAGGTGAGAGGTTATTCATGGTCAAAGCTTAGGTCATTTGGTATCAGAGCTAAGGAGTTTGCTAACTGTAAAGTACTTGGCTATAGGAAGGATGGAAGTGAAGAACTCACTCCTATGACGGGTCTTAATGAAGGGAATGTAGAGAATCTTAAGTCAGTTCAGTTTGTTTATGAGGAAAAAGCACCGGTTATAGAACCAACCGCACCTGTAATCCCTTCAACACCAGTAATTCCTATAGCACCTGCTGTAACTGAAAACTTTGTTGAAAATGTAATTAAGCCAGGCGCAGAGACAAAGGATATAACAAAAGACGGTACTCCACTTGGTGGAAGTAAGGAGAATACAAACCAGAGCAATTCTAAAAAAATATCCTTTTCTACATCTAAAGAAACTTTCAAAATAAGTAAGGCATTTTTAAAAGCTTTAGATAAGAGTGAAAGAAACATAACAATAGCAGTTAAAAATGGTGAGGTCACATTATCTGGTAATGAGCTTAAAAATACGATAAAAGGCTCATCTTACTTAAAGATTGTTAAAAAGAATAATGCGAAAGAAGTCAAAAAAGCCCTTAAGAGTAAAAAACACACAGGGTTTAAGGCGGTATACGGAAAGAGGCTTTATGAGGTAAAACTTGTAGTAAATGGTAAGAATATCACTAAAACCGCTTCAGCTCTTACCGTTTCGCTTAAGGCAGGAAAGACAAAAAAAGGCAGTATATATGTGCTTAACCTTAAGACAGGAAAGAAAATTAAGGCAAAGTATGACAAAAAGACAAAGTCAGTTGTATTTAGTACAAAGGAACTTGGAAAATTTGTTGTAACTTTGAAAAAGTAATTAAATCTGGACTTTTTGCGATATCACCTCGTAGTCTCATACAATAAAATATTTATGCTACTACACTGTGTGGAATGCGATATGTGGCCTATGTAGTGAAGAGTTGAGGTTAAGAGTAGTTAGAGTTAAAGAACCGGCCTGGGACAAATCCTAAGCCGGTTCTTTTTTGCGACAGGAAAATATTTCAAGAGATTACACATAGGCTAATGTGTTGGTGTAGCCTATGTGCTGTGAATCTCTAGGTAATTCCATATTAGATAAAATTACGCCCTCATATCAAAGGTATATCTGCTAAAATTATTGCTTTCAACCTCAGAAGGGATGAAGTCATTTATAGGGTTAAATTCACCGGACAACAGCCTTCTTTCCTCTTCTTTATCAGTAGTCTTTATGACCTCGCTTTTTGGATTAAATCCCTGCTTTGTAAGCGCACTGTCAAGCTCGAAAAGATTGTCTGTTATAAGTTTTCCCGAGCTGTCATCATTGAGGAAGAACCTTGTAGACACTGTGCCCTCATTTAACTCGATTCTTATGTTCATTCCGCCGAGACTCTTCATGTCAAGGTGGAGGAGACAGGATATACCATTTCCTCCTGCCACCCTTTTTCTATGCTTGTCGGAATAGACATATAAATCTCCGGTTGTGGTCTGACCGTTCATCCTTATAGGAAGTTCCGTAAAATTATACATCTGATTCATTTCATTCATAAAATTCATATTCTGTTTGGTCTGTCCCAAATCAGTAGAAAGCTTGGCAGAGGCCTGCCCTGCTGTATTGTCAGCCAGAGTCTTAAGCTTATCTATCTGTTCATCCATCCTCTTGTAGATATTAAGAACGGCATCCTTTTCAGTCAGCTCCTCCGCAGACAGAGTCCAATCAGTATGAACAAGCATCTTAAGAGTTTTGTGGAAATCATCTGACTTAAGAAGCGCCTGCTTAAGCTCAGGAGGAAGATTGGTGTTACTTAGTATATCTTTAATATGATTAGCTGCCTCACTAAGGGTTGCACTTTCGGGAAGAAGCCCTGCAAGCATATCATTTGTGGCAGGAAGTCCCTTTCCTGTTAAGTCAGTTACCTGCTTCATAAGATTATCAAGCTTTGAAAGGTCAGTTTCAGGCAGGGTTTTTAAGAGGTCTGACAATTCACTAAGACTTAGCTCTCCCTTTATGAGGTTTTGAAGCTTGGCTGCATCCACGTCTATGTCAGCATTTTCAAACAAGGTAAACACTTCAAGGCGTTGTTCTTCATTTAATATGGATGAAATAGGAGTTTCGCTTGTTAATGTGACATTTACAGGTTCTCCATCCTCAGTGATTATACTAGGGTCAGTTACTGTAGCTCCCTCTCCTGCAAGACTGTCTAAAAGCTCTGCAAGATTTGTAGGAGCTGTGGTAGGAAGACTAGCCTCGTCATTAGCCACAAGTGAAAGTACCAGCTCATCAGGCTCCTTACCTATGTTGAATATATCAAGGAGGTCAGAGGCTAACTTTGCACCACCCTCTATATTTCCATCAGAAAGCAGACCCTCTATCATTCCAAGCATGTCCTTGAAGTTTTGCTCGGTCGCAGCAGCAAGCTCGGTTCTGCCACTGCTGTACATTTCAAAGAGCTTTGTAGACTCAGGATTTATATCTAAGCCAGCCTTATTCATAAGTACGAGATTAGTCATAGATATTTCAGGATTTTTGAGGGATTGTTGGAGCATGCCATTTATCATCTGCTTACTAACGGGATATTCATTTTTAATGAGAGCTGTGACCAGTTCTTCATTTTTAGGGGAAAATGGCAGACCGGAGGCGTCAAGAGCCTTATATACTACATTTTCAAGGGTAGTCCCTGTCTGCATAGTTTTTAACATAATATGTCCGTCTTCGCTGTCTACCACCCTAAACTTAGCTACATCACCAATGGAAAGCTCAGAGTTGTTATCATATCTGGCTGTCATAGTTTGACCATTTTCAAGCTCTAAGGTCAGCTCCCCAGGGGATATGTTGGTCACTTGACCTGACAATACCTGTCCCTTAGACAAGCTGTCTGAATTTACTCCACCCGCTGCGCCCCCTGAAACAGCTATCTTAGAGACTTCACTGCTTTTTGCGACTGATGCCGATTCCCTTCCGCTTGAAATCCCTCCGTTTGGCACTCTTGATATATCTAATGGCATATTTCCTCCGTTATTCCTCCTAACAATTAACTCATATATTTATACTATCGGATAAAACAGGTGATTTCTGTAGTGATACTATTACTGTGGCAAAGGTAGATGATGTAAAACTAAAATGTGGAAAATTCCATAATTAGATAGACAGATAAGGCTTTGATAGTTATAATAACTAGAGAAGAGTCAGTACTTATTATTTGAAAGGAATTAGGTATCGGGCATGGATGCAATCAATACTGGAGTTATTAATATAAATGAACTGCTGCCGGGGGCAATGATAAGCCTGACAGCCAGAAAGGGTGATAAGTCTTACAGGTTTGAAAGCTTTGTTTTAGAGTTTCAAGAGAAGGAGGACCTGGATTATATAAAGACTCTAAAAGGTGACTATGTGATTGTTGAGCCAATAAGAGTAGAAGATAAGATAATCAAGTTTGCTGCTGAGGGAGTCAGTTATTTTCTAATAGGTAATCACAAGGAAAAACCGTATTTATTTGAAAAAGTATTCGTAGATAAGATAAATCTTCCTCTATACGGAACGGCGCATATCATCAGGTCGGAAGTGGAAGGAAAGAGATTTAACAGAAGAGATTACTTTAGGCTATGGCTTGGACAGCACTGCAATATTGCACTAAGAGGAAGCAAAGCCCAGCATGATGCTATGGTGAAGGACATAAGCAGTACAGGTGTCGGACTCATCGTCAAAAAAGAGTATGAAGTCAATGTCGGAGATGCCATAGAGATTCAGTTTAATTTTGAAAAATACAATGAGCAAAAAGAAGACTATACCTTTTCACTCCATACCCTTTTGGGGGAAGTAGTAAGGGTGGTTGATAAAAATGAAAAGGCTAACCTGGTAGGTTGTAAGTTAACCGAAGGACAGGAAGAAGTAAGCAAATTCATTGCCCAAAGGCAGAGGGAAAGAAACCGGGTAGGAAGAAAAACAAATGACCTCATCAGTATGTTTGTGGGAAAAGATAGCAATGAAAATGATTAGCTTAGATGTATGCAATTTTATTAGTTTAGATAAAAGGAGATAAGAAAATGCCTGATAATGAAAGAAAACCATATAATCCTGCTGAGATAGAGCCTAAGTGGCAGAAATACTGGGAGAAAAATGAGACCTTTAAGACAGATGTCTGGGACTTTAGCAAGCCTAAGTACTATGTACTTGATATGTTCCCTTATCCATCGGGAGTGGGCCTTCACGCAGGACATCCTGAGGGCTATACAGCTACAGATATCGTATCTAGAATGAAGAGGATGCAGGGCTACAATGTACTTCATCCAATGGGGTACGATTCATTCGGTCTTCCTGCGGAGCAGTATGCAGTAAGCACAGGCAATAACCCAAATGGCTTTACCGAGAAGAATATAGTGTCATTTTCAAATCAGCTTAAAGAACTTGGCTTTGACTATGACTGGTCAAAGATGATAGCTACTTCAGACAAAAATTATTATAAATGGACTCAGTGGATATTTGAGAAGCTCTATGAAAAGGGTTATGCAAAATATATGGATATGCCTGTAAACTGGTGCGAAGAGCTTGGTACAGTGCTTTCCAATGATGAAGTAATTGATGGCAAGAGTGAGCGTGGTGGCTTCCCTGTGGTTAGAAAGAATATGAAGCAGTGGGCTATAGACCAGGTTGCCTTTGCTGAAGAGCTGCTGGAAGGCCTTAACGAGATAGACTGGCCTGAATCAACCAAAGAAATGCAGAGAAACTGGATAGGAAAAAGCGAGGGCGTAGAGGTTGATTTCAAGATAGTCGGTGGTGGGGAATTCTCCATCTATACAACCTGTATAGAGACTATTTACGGTATCACCTTTATGGTGCTTGCCCCTGATGGTGAGACAGTTAAGAGCCTTATGCCAAGGATTAAAAATAAAGAAGCAGTACAGAAATACATAGATGAAACCCTCAAAAAGAACGATATGGACAGAACTGAACTAAATAAAACAAAGTCTGGCTGTGTGCTTGAGGGAATATATGCTATAAATCCTGTAAACGGTAAGGAAGTCCCTGTATACATAGGTGACTTCGTACTTGCAAGCTACGGTACAGGAGCTGTTATGGCGGTTCCAAGCCACGATCAGAGAGATTTTGAGTATTCTGAGGCACATAATATACCAAGGATACAGGTAATAGACGGTGGTGATGTGAGTGAGCATGCCTTTGAAAAGCAGGATTATCTTGGCAAGGGCTGCAAGCTTATGAATTCTGAAGAATTTAGCGGACTTACTGTAGAAGAGGCTAAGGAAGCAATCACAGAAAAGCTTGTTAATATGGGAGTGGCAAGAAAGAAAGTCAACTACCACTTCAGGGAGTGGATATTTGCGAGACAGCGTTATTGGGGTGAGCCTATTCCTGTAGTCCATACAGAAGACGGCAGAGTGGTTCTTCTTCCTGAAAGTGAGCTTCCTCTTGTGCTTCCTGAGCTTGATGATTACAAGGGAAAGAATGGCAAAGCACCTCTTGAAAATGCTACCCAGTGGAAAGAATACAATAAAAACGGCATTAAGGGAAAGCGCGAAACCTCTACAATGCCAGGTAGTGCAGGAAGTTCCTGGTATTATATGCGCTACATAGACCCTAAGAACAATGATGAATTTGCCAACCAGGAACTCCTAAAGCACTGGCTCCCTGTAGACCTTTACATAGGCGGACCTGAACATGCGGTGGGACACCTTATGTATTCAAGGATTTGGAACCGTTTCCTTTACAACGAGGGACTTTCTCCTGTTAAAGAGCCATTTAAGAAGCTTGTGCATCAGGGAATGATACTTGGCTCAAACGGCATCAAAATGGGTAAGCGTTATCCTGAATATGCGGTAAATCCAAGCGACATAGTCAGGGATTACGGAGCAGATACACTTAGAATATATGAAATGTTTATGGGACCTCTTGAGGCATCCAAGCCTTGGAGTAAGCAGGGTGTGGAAGGCTCAAGGAAATTCCTCGGAAGAGTATTCTTCTACTTCTCAAATCCTGAAAACCTTGTAAGAGCCACAGAAGAGGGCTATAACGAACTGCTGGAAGAGCATAAGCTCATCTACAATCAGACTGTTAAAAAGGTAACAGATGATTTTGAGACTCTTGGCTTTAATACAGCTATAAGCCAGATGATGATATTTATGAATTCCGTAACCAAGGGTAAATGCCCTATGGAATACGCTGAAGGCTTTGTAAAGCTGATATCTTGTATCTGCCCTCATCTTGGAGAGGAACTCTGGGAGATGTTCGGACACACAGGTACAATAGCTTATGAAACCTGGCCTACCTATGATGAGGCAGCTCTTGTAGTAGATACTGTCAAGATAGGCGTACAGGTAAACGGCAAGGTAAGAGGTACTATTGAAATCGGTGCTGAGGCAGAGGAAGAAGAGGCTATGAAAGAGGCATTTGAGATTGCATCAGTGAATAAAGCAATAGATGGAAAGCCTATAAGAAAGGTGATTTATGTAAAGGGCAAGATACTTAATATAGTGGCGAAATAAAAATTGACAGGGAGATATTGTTTGTCTCCCTGTCAATTTTTTGGTTAATAAAAGCCTCTTTTTCTTTATTGTTAAATAGTGTATAATAATTACAGTTTGTTTGATTTGATTCATTTTTATTGGGATAGTTTGCAAAATAAAGAAAGGAGGCAGACTTGCCCAACAAATTGAATGAAGAAAGACTTAAGGATATTTTAGCTGACCTAACCCTGCTTGATGATATTATGATGTCACAGGTATTTGATAACAACATACCTGCAGCATCCCTATTGCTAAAGGTTATACTTAGAAAAAATGATATAAAAGTAATATCGGTGGTAGGGCAGAAAGTTTTAAAAAGCAATGAGATAGGTGGAAGAAGTATTAAACTTGATATTCTTGCAGAAGATAGTGAAGGTAAAAGTTACAATGTGGAAATCCAAAGGAGTAAAGATGGAGCAGATGAACATAGGGCCAGGTTTCACAGCTGTATGCTTGATACAAGGATGTTACAAGCAGGCCAGGATTTTAAGGAGTTAGCGGACTCCTATGTAATTTTTATCACAGAAAAGGATTATTTTAAAGAGGGACTTCCTATTTATAGTATTGATAGAGTAATTAAAGAAACACAGAAAAATTTTCTTGACGGTTCGCATATTATATATGTTAATGGGGAGTATGAAGGAAATGACGAAGTTGGAAAACTAATACATGATCTTAAAGAAAAGAATTCAAAGGATATGTATAACAAGGAATTGGCAGAAAGCTTGGAATATTTTAAGGAGAAAGGAGATAGAAGAGTTATGAGTTCAAAATGGGAAGAGTTTGTCGAGGAAATTCGTGAAGAAGAAAGGGAAAAGGCAGAAAAGAAGATTGCTCAAGCAGAAAAAAAGGCAAATAAGGAGAAGACAGAGGCATCGCTGCTTACTACAGTGACAGCAGGAATAGCATATGGCGTGGGAAAGGATAAAATAATAGAAAGGCTTTGCAAGGAATTTAAGCTCACTAAAAATGCAGCAGAGAAAAAGTATAAAAAATATGCTGTAGAGACTGCATAAGTCATTATATAAATTGTGAATCCCTCAAGTCGTAAAGATAGAGGGATTCTTTGGAGGAAAAATGGCAGATAAACAATATGAATTTGCTACCCGCCTTGCCGACCTTGTGGCTCAGGCGCAGATTAGCGGAAATAAGGTTCACGAAAGTGATATAAAAGAATTTTTTGAAGACTTAGAACTTGATGATGCTCAGTTTGACCATATTTTTGCATACCTTACTGCATCACATATTACAATTGAAGGTTTTGAAACTAAAGAAGAGATTGAGGCTGAGGTTAAAAAATATGAAAACGCTGCGAAGGAACAGCTTGAAGAAGCAGCAAGAGAAGGCTACGAGAAAAAAAGCAGGATAAAAAAGAAAAACAACAGGAAGGACCTTAAATTCCATTCTGAATTCTTAAATATGTATCTGGAAGAATTAAGAGACATAGAAAAAATGACTGCAAAAGAAGAAGAAAAGCTTATTAAACTCATACTTAGCGGAGATGAAAAGGCTGAGGCAGACTATATAGAAAGAAAACTCCATAAAGTAGTGGAATTAGCGAGGGGATTTGAACTAACGGAAGATTATTTTAAGGAGCTGATAGCAGAAGGAAATGTAGGACTACTATTGGGTTTAGCTGAGCTAAAAGCTTTAGAAGATGAAAAAGAGCCAATTGAGTTTATTGAAAGCAGAATAGAAAGTGCAATGCAGGACTTTATCGAAGAGAGCCTTGAGATAGAAAGTACAGCAAACGCTATGGTAGCAAAGGTAAACTTTGTCAGTGACGCAGCCAAAAAAATGAAAGAAATAAACGGTTCATCACCTACACTTAAAGAACTTGCAAGCTATACTAATTTGACCGAAGCTGAACTAACTGATATCATAGAACTGTCGGGTGATGAGCTAAAAAGTAACGAGTGATTTGATTATATTTGCTAATCACTGAATAGTACAATTATATTTAGTAAGCTTTTCAATCAAGAACACTCAGTATCTTAAGCAAAATTATTCACGAAATATCAAGAAAGCACATAATTAAGCCGCAGGCTTAGAATGTACACCATCTACATACAGGAGGATAATATGAGTACAGACCGTTATATCAGCCCACTTTCAGGGAGGTATGCAAGCAAGGAAATGCAGTACATATTTTCACAGGATAAGAAATTCACCACATGGCGAAGACTGTGGATTGCCCTTGCAGAAGCAGAAAGAGAACTCGGCCTTAATATCAGTGAAGAGCAGATAGCAGAGCTAAAGGAGCATGTAAACGATATCAACTATGATGTAGCCATAGCCAGAGAAAAAGAAGTCCGCCACGATGTTATGAGCCATGTCTATGCCTACGGAGTACAATGTCCTAAGGCAAAGGGAATCATTCATCTTGGAGCAACTTCCTGCTATGTAGGAGACAATACAGACATTATCATAATGACTGAGGGCCTAAAACTCGTTAAGAAAAAACTTGTTAATGTAATGAGTAAACTTGCTGATTTTGCTGATAAATATAAGGCACTGCCAACTCTTGCCTTTACTCATTTTCAGCCTGCACAGCCTACTACTGTAGGAAAGAGGGCCGCACTTTGGCTTATGGAGCTTACGCTTGACTATGATGATATCTGCTACCTTATAGACAGCATGAAATTGCTTGGTTCAAAAGGAACTACAGGTACACAGGCAAGTTTCCTCGAGCTTTTTGATGGAGACCAAGAGAAGATAAAGAAAATAGATAAGTTAATTGCTAAGAAGATGGGATTTGCAGATTGCTACCCTGTATCAGGTCAGACCTATTCAAGAAAGGTGGACTCAAGAGTTCTTAATGTACTTGCGGGAATTGCATCAAGTGCCCATAAATTCTCAAATGACATCAGACTGTTGCAGCATCTTAAAGAGGTGGAAGAACCATTTGAAAAGAGCCAGATAGGTTCATCTGCTATGGCTTACAAGAGAAATCCTATGCGTAGTGAGCGTATTGCATCCCTCTCAAGATATGTGATGAGCGATTTGATGAACCCTTACATAACTGCGGCTACCCAGTGGTTTGAGAGAACTCTGGACGATTCTGCCAACAAGCGTCTGTCTATACCTGAGGCCTTCCTTGCTATAGACGGCATCCTTGATTTGTATATGAATGTAGCTGACGGCCTTGTAGTTTATGAGAAGGTGATTGAGAAGCATATAATGGCTGAGCTTCCATTTATGGCTACTGAGAATATAATGATGGACGCGGTGAAAAGAGGAGGAGACAGGCAGGAGCTTCACGAGAAGATAAGAACCCTGTCTATGGAGGCTGGAAGGAATGTAAAGGAAAGAGGACTTGACAACAATCTCCTTGAACTAATTGCAGCCGAACCATCCTTTAACATCACTCTAGAAGAGCTTAAAAAGCAGATGGATCCGTCCAAGTACACAGGCCGTTCCAAAGAGCAGGTAGAGGACTTCTTAAAGGAGGTTATAAGGCCTATACTTGAGGAAAATAAGGCTCTGCTGGGACTTGAGGCTGAGATAAATGTATAGATGAATTTGCAGATAGATTTAAGATTACCGCAAAAGATGCATTTGAATAGAGGTTTGATGTAATTTGAACACTTAACGAAATCAAGCGTTCATAATACATACACATACCGGCAGAGATATTAGCTTTTATCCTCTGCCGGTTTTCTTATACCAAAAATTAGACATGCGTTCTTACATCGGTGTTTTTTATGAATAATATGCCGACTGCGATGGAAGCGAAAATCCATATAGAAGCCGAAATCAAAACCATAGGAAGATTAAGATTTTCTGTAATTGATGTGCTTCCTGCTCCATATATCAGTAAAGAATATGGCGTCAGAAAATATAAGCCCTTCATAATGAAAGCAACTCCGCTTAGGCACCCAAGGAAAGCTATGGCAACAGGTAATGCAAAAGAATGTAATATAAGTGACAACAAATTTTGTACTGCTGTAATCGCCATCACAGAGATAAGCATTGCAAGAATCCTGCTCCAGAACAACGTAGGTATGCTGTCAGGAATACCAAGAATTTTCCCGGTAGCGACATATATAACTACCAGCCATATGATACACAGCGAAGATACAAAAGAGGTGGCAGCCCACTTATCCTTAAATAATTTAAAAGGAGATGTCACAGATAAAATGAGGTTCCAATTGCTTCCCAGATGCTCCATCCTCCACTGAAGGCTGCATACAACTCCTATTAACGGCGCAAGGAAAAAGAAACTTAGGAAAATGGAGTGCTGTGTCCACAAATCGCCCCAGGTAAAATGAAGAACACCTTGATTCTGTGTAAAATTAATTGTTCCAATTGTGGCAGATATTACAGGAATCAGAATAAAAGGAATCCATACAGGATTGCGTTTTAACTTAATTAGTTCCGCAGGAATACTGCTGTGTAGAGAGTGTGTTGCCCTTACACGGCCGCTACTGCCAAGTGCTTCTCCGGGTTCTATTGCAGAGAAAAGGTACAGGCCGATCAAAAATGTACAAAGAAGATAAATTAGTGCAACAACAATCTGTGTAGTTGTAGGCAGTTCCCAGAATACATTCGTAGTACGGGTTGATTCCTCATAATCCATCCTTACACAGCTAAGAGAAATTAGAACTGACCAAGGAGTCCATGCTATCTTGCTTATAAAGGCAAGGAATAAACCTGTGAGGGTGCCTCCGAAGCCTATGGAGAGTGCTGCAAACTGGCTTGGAAACAAGAGAGAAATCAGACACTGCACCTGAAACAAAATCATGCCACTTATAACTTCTGCAAAAAAGGTAATCATAATGACCGAATTAGGTACATTTCCTTGAAAACCAAGGTACCTGCCTAAAAGACCTACACAACTCATCTGTATGATACAGAATAATACAATGTGAATAAGTCCATACAGATTTTTAGACAGAAATATATTGCGTTTGCTACACAAGGTAGATATAAGATTCCACATAGTGCCTTTGTTCTCTATATCGACAGTCTGACTGGCTAAAATTGCCATATAAACTGAAAGTAAAATGCTGTTAACTAAAGGAATTCCATAAAATACATTCAACCATTGATGACCATCATTTTTTATACCCTTAAACAGAAGAAAGTAATTTAATACTAACATTACAATAAGCAGTAGAAAATGATGTTTATGACGGGATTTCATAAATTCAATATGAACTAATTTTGGAAGTTCAACTATATGTGTCATAATGACTCCTTTCCGCCTGTAAGCTTAAGGAAGGCATCTTCAAGCCCCTCACCCTTTGTTTCTAATTCGGCAAGAGTTCCCTGATAGAGCATTTTTCCTTTATTAATAATGCCAACATAGTCAGCCATCTGTTCGACTTCACTAAGAAGGTGGCTGGAAATAATCACCGTAATACCCCTTTCTTTTGGCAGTGAACTAATCAGTTCTCGGATTTCATGTATTCCTGCAGGATCAAGGCCATTGGTGGGCTCATCTAATATTAAGAGCTTAGGACCTCCAAGCAGTGCCATAGCAATACCCAGTCTCTGTTTCATACCAAGTGAATAGTTTTTTAGCTTTTTATCACGTTGCTCAAAGAGCCTGACTGTCTTAAGAGAGCGTTCGATTTCATCCTCGTTTACTCCTTTTAGTTTTTGTATGATTTGCATATTCTCAAGACCTGTAAGGTGCCCGTATCCTCCCGGGTTCTCTATAAGGCTTCCGGTTTGGCCAAGGATAGAAAGCTTGTTTGAGGAGTTTAATTTTTGATTAAAGACCTTGATTTCGCCTGAGTCAGGATGAATGAGCCCTAGTATCATTTTAAGAGTAGTACTCTTTCCTGCACCGTTAGGACCAAGAAAACCATACACAGAGCCAACGGGTACTTGCATTGATAGCTCCTTTACACGGTATGTGTTTCCACTTTTTTTGCTTAGATTAAGTGTTTCAAGAATATAATTCATAACCTTACCTCCAAAAAATTTAAGATGTATTATGTTTACGAGTGATAGGATACATTAAGAAGATTATGTAAACATTGCGTTAACATTAAGGTTAGATTAAGAAATGCAGGATTCGTTGAGTATTGATATAAAATGCTGTATAGTAAATGTATTATATATAAGAGGTGAAAATATGGATAAGACAACTTGTAAAATATTGTTAGTAGATGATGAAAAAAAGCTAGCAGACCTGGTAGTAAGTATATTAAAAAGAGAAGGTTATTCTTCTATAGATGTGGCAGAGGACTGTAGGGGGGCAGAGGATAATATCATTAGGAACAGTTACCACTTAATTCTGTTAGATGTGATGCTTCCGGATGGGAATGGCTTTGAACTATACGAGAAACTATGTCAGTTAGGTTATTTATCAGAAATACCGGTTATATTTTTATCTGCAAGAGATGAAGATACAGCAAGGCTAAGAGGACTGGGACTTGGCGCAGATGACTATATAACAAAGCCTTTTCTTACGAAAGAATTACTTCTTAGGATTGCTGCTGTTCTTAGAAGAACATATAAACTAGAAGAAGGGACTGCTATACTTAGGTGCGGGGATGCATTAGTGGACCTTGATGCGGGAGTTGTAAAGCATGAGGGCAAAGAGGTATCACTTACATCTAAAGAACTTGCCTTGCTCCAGGTACTTTACCGCAACAGAGGAAAGATTGTAACTATGGATGCACTATGCAATGCGGTATGGCCTGAAGGCAACTATGGACTTGAAAGTTCATTGATTGTTCATATGCGCCATCTAAGAGAAAAGATAGAAAAAGATCCGTCAAAGCCTGAATTTCTTACTACAGTACGCGGACTTGGATATAAATTGGAGAAAAACAGATGAGACAAAGGAAAAAAGAAAAATTTCAGTTTTTCGCAGGCATAATACTAATGGCATTTGTGCTTCTTATTTTGGATACTTTAATATATGTAATTATAGTTTTAAATATACCGGATGATCACTGGAATGAGAGCAATCTTATAGAACATATCCGTGTAGAAGATGGGAATTACAGTTTAGATAATAAAGAAAAAGAAAGAATCGTAAAGAATAACCAATTTGCCATGCTATTAAATAAGGACGGTGAGATTATTTGGAGTGAATCACTACCTAAAGAATTGCAAAAGAAATATAGTATTCAGGATGTGGTAAAATTTGTAAGATACTACCTTGATGAATATCCGGTTCATACTTATATAGTAAAGCAGGGGATTCTGGTGATTGGAGATAAAGAAAAACAGGTATGGAAGTATATTTTAGAATATAATAAAAATGATATTAGAAATGTTATTCTTATGACACCTCTTATACTGCTTATCAATGCGCTGGTTCTAATTATTGTTCCCGTATTGCAACAGAAAAAATACCAAAAGCGCAGGGAAGGGGAACGGACAGAGTGGATTGCAGGTGTATCTCACGATATAAGGACACCTCTTGCCATTATTCTAGGGAATACTGATATGATTCTTGATTCGGAAGCAGGAACAGACATCTCTAAGAACGTTCAACAGATTAAGGTACAGGGACTTCGCATCCGCAGATTGGTTGAAAATATGAATCTGTCAAGTAAACTTGATTTTAGCTTTGGTAAGTTTGAAATGAATAAAGCTATAATTAGCAAATTACTTAGAAAAACACTTACTGAATTTATAAATCAGATTGAGGATGAACATTTTCAATTTGACATAGAAATAGATGAAAGCCTTGACAATCTTGAACTTTCGGTAAATGAAGATTTGGTGGAAAGGGTTTTAATTAATCTTGTCCACAATTCGATTGCGCACAATGAAGATAGCTGCAATATCATAGTCAGACTGTATAAGGATAAGAGAAGCCACATTTTACTGGAAGTAGGAGATGATGGAAAGGGAGTGTCAGAAGAGGTTCTAAACAAGCTAAATGACAGAAACTATGCGAATGAACCTAGTAGCGGAAGCCATGGCTTAGGACTTAAAATAGTCAAAAAAATCGCAGTCTTACACAGATGGAAAGTATATTTTGAGAAAAGAGAAGGAGAGGGATTTATCTGCGTTATAAGACTTGCATAGCACAATCTTTTTGGTAATAATTAGTTTCATAATTCCTAAGTATAAGTAATATTCCAAACTGTTATGTTTAATAAATGGTACACCCTTGCATTTAAGGCGGTCATATTGTATTATTATGGGAAACATTTGTAAGCAGGAGGAAGAAAATATATGGAAGCTAATATTACCCTTATAAAAGGTGATGGAATTGGTCCTGAAATAGTGAATGAAGCCGTCAAAGTGCTTGATAGAATAGCTTCCCTATATGGTCATAAGTTTAACTATAATGAGGTTCTTATGGGTGGTTGCTCGATAGATGAGTATGGCATCCCTCTTACAGATGAAGCGGTAAAAACAGCAAAGGCTGCTGATGCGGTTTTGCTTGGTGCAGTTGGAGGCAATACCGATACTTCACCTTGGTACAAGCTGCCGCCTGAAAAGCGCCCTGAAGCAGGACTACTTAAGATAAGAAAAGAACTTGGGCTTTACGCCAATATAAGACCTGCGATTTTATTTGATGAACTAAGACATTCCTGTCCATTAAAGGAGTCTACAGGAGAAAAAGGCTTTGACTTCGTCATCTTCAGAGAGCTGACCGGAGGACTCTATTTTGGAGAAAGAAGCACTACAGTAGTAGAAGGAAAAAGGAAGGCAGTAGATACCTTGGTATATACCGAGGATGAGATAGAAAGAGTAGCAAGGAGAGCCTTTGAGGCTGCACAAGGGAGAAGAAAAGAGGTTTGCAGTGTAGATAAGGCAAATGTGCTTGATTCTTCAAGGCTTTGGAGACAGGTCGTAGCGGAGGTTGCAAAGGACTTCCCGGAAGTAAAGCTTACCAACATGCTGGTTGACAACTGTGCCATGCAGCTAATAGCCAATCCTGCACAGTTTGATGTTATTCTTACTGAAAATATGTTTGGAGATATACTCTCAGACGAAGCAAGTATGGTAACAGGTTCCTTAGGAATGCTCCCTTCTGCAAGCCTTGGAGAAGGAAGATTTGGTCTCTATGAGCCAAGCCATGGTTCAGCTCCTGACATAGCAGGTAAAGACAAGGCAAACCCTATCGCAACCATAATGTCATCAGCTATGCTCCTTAGATACTCATTTGGACTAAGTAAAGAGGCAGAAAGCATAGAAGATGCAGTGAAATCAGTGCTTAAAGAGGGTTATAGGACAGGTGATATCTTTAGTGAGGGAAAGACACTAATTGGTTGCAAAGAAATGGGAGATAGAATTGCAGATAAGATATCAAAGTAAGGTGATACTTATGTTTAAAGTGCAATAGAGATAAATGATGTGAGACATTATTATTAAGATATTGTGTGACTGGATAGCAGAGAGATAGAAAGGATATAATAGATGAAAAGTGATAACGCTAGAGCCGGTATGAAGCAGGCACCGGCAAGAAGTTTGTTTAATGCACTCGGCTTTACTGCCGAGGAAATGAAAAAGCCAATGGTAGGTATTGTAAGCTCATACAATGAGATAGTACCCGGGCACATGAATATTGATAAGATAGTAGATGCAGTTAGGCTTGGAGTGGCTGAAGCAGGCGGTATGCCTGTGGTTTTCCCTGCTATTGCAGTCTGTGATGGTATAGCCATGGGACATGTGGGTATGAGATACTCCCTTGTAACAAGAGATTTGATAGCTGACTCTACAGAATGTATGGCACTTGCACACCAGTTTGATGCATTGGTTATGATACCTAACTGCGATAAAAATGTGCCTGGCCTCCTTATGGCGGCTGCAAGGGTAAATGTGCCTACGGTCTTTGTATCAGGTGGACCTATGCTTGCGGGCAAGGTGAAGGGCTGCAAAACCAGTCTTTCCTCTATGTTTGAAGCAGTAGGAGCCTATGCAGCAGGGAACCTAAGCGAAGAAGATGTACTGGAATATGAAAATAAAGCCTGTCCAACCTGTGGCTCCTGCTCAGGTATGTATACGGCAAATTCGATGAACTGCCTTACAGAGGCACTTGGAATGGGACTTCGTGGCAATGGCACCATACCTGCGGTATATTCTGAGAGAATTAAGCTTGCAAAACACGCCGGAATGGCAGTTATGGAAATGTTTAGAAGAGATATAAAGCCTCGTGATATAATGACAAAGGAAGCAATAATCAACGCACTTACAGTGGATATGGCACTTGGCTGTTCTACAAACTCCATGCTCCACCTTCCTGCAATCGCTCACGAGATAGGCTTTGACTTTGACATAGCATTTGCAAACCCAATTAGTGAGAAAACTCCTAACCTCTGCCACCTTGCACCTGCCGGCAACACCTATATGGAAGACCTAAATGAGGCAGGAGGCGTATATGCGGTGATGAAGGAACTTGCTGACATTGGCCTCATCAATACCGAATGTATGACAGTTACAGGCAAGACCATAGGCGAGAATATTAAAAATGCTTACAACAGGGACGAAGAGGTCATTAGACCTGTGAGCAATCCATTTAGCAAGACAGGAGGCCTTGCTGTACTTAAGGGAAATATCGCACCTGACGGAAGTGTAGTAAAGCGCTCTGCTGTTGTAGAGGAAATGATGGTACACGAAGGACCTGCGAGAGTGTTTGAGTCAGAGGAAGATGCTGTAGCAGCAATCAAAGGTGGCAAGATAGTACCGGGCGATGTAGTGGTTATCAGATATGAAGGGCCAAAGGGAGGTCCCGGTATGAGGGAGATGTTAAACCCTACCTCAGCAATTGCCGGTATGGGACTTGGCTCGACTGTAGCTCTCATAACTGATGGAAGATTCTCAGGTGCGTCAAGAGGAGCTTCCATAGGACATGTTTCACCTGAGGCAGCAGTCGGAGGCCCTATAGCACTCATTGAAGAAGGGGATATTATTTCTATAAACATCCCTGAAATGACGCTTAATGTAAAGCTTTCAGATGAAGAACTCGAAAATAGAAGAAAGAATTGGAAGCCGAAGGAAATGGCTGAGGTTACGGGCTATCTTAAGAGATATCAGGCTATGGTTACATCAGGCAACAGAGGAGCCATACTTGAAGTGCCTAAGATGCAGTAATATATTTATTTGATTGAAATGAAAAGGAGAATATATGGCAGAACTTAATGGATCACAGATACTTGTTGAATGTTTGAAGGAGCAGGGAGTAGATACTATTTTTGGATATCCTGGCGGAGCAGTATTAAATCTCTATGATGAGCTTTACCGCCATCAGGATGAAATAAAGCATATCCTTACTTCTCACGAGCAGGGGGCTGCACATGCGGCTGACGGATATGCAAGGGCAACAGGTAAGGTCGGGGTCTGCCTTGCGACAAGCGGTCCGGGTGCAACCAACCTTGTAACCGGTATTGCCAATGCATATATGGATTCTGTTCCTATGGTAGCAATTACAGGAAATGTAGGCACCAATCTTCTTGGAAAGGACTCTTTTCAGGAGGTAGACATAGCAGGCGTGACCATGCCTATTACAAAGCATAACTTCATTGTAAAGGATGTAAAGAAGCTTGCAAAGACTATAAGAAGAGCATTTAAGATAGCTGCAAGCGGAAGACCCGGCCCTGTGCTTGTGGATATAACCAAGGATGTAACAGCCAATAAATGCGAATACAAAAAAGAGGATGTTAAAAAGGCGGATAAGGCCAAGAAAGAAAAAAGCTTTACTGAAAAAGAGCTTGATAAGGCAGCAGAAATGATAGCTAAGGCAAAACGCCCTGTCATCTTCCTTGGTGGCGGTGCCATCATCTCAGAAGCACACAAAGAGATAAAGGCCTTGGTTGACCTTATGGATGCCCCTGTCTGCGATTCCCTTATGGGAAAGGGAGCATTTGACGGCACTGACAAGCGTTATATGGGAATGATAGGTATGCATGGAACCAAGACAGCCAATTTTTCAGTAACTGAATGTGACCTCCTTGTGGTACTTGGTGCAAGATTCTCAGACAGAGTTACAGGCAATACCAAGAGCTTTGCAAAGAGAGCTAAGATACTTCATATAGACATTGACCCTGCTGAGATAAATAAGAATGTTAAGGTTGACCTAAGCATAGAAGGTGATGTAAAGGATGTACTTAAGGAGCTTAACAAGAAGCTTACTAAGCAGTCCCATGATGAATGGATGGAGCATATTGCAGAGATGCAGGCAAAATATCCACTCAGATATCACGAAAATGAACTTACAGGCCCATATTTCATAGAGGAGCTTTACAGACTTACAAAGGGTGACGCCATCATTTCTACAGAAGTAGGACAGCATCAGATGTGGGCTGCACAGTTCTACAAGTATAGTAAGCCAAGAACCCTGCTTACATCAGGTGGTCTGGGAACCATGGGCTACGGCCTTGGAGCTTCCATCGGAGCACAGATAGGCCTCCCAAACAAGCAGGTTATCAACCTTGCGGGAGATGGCTGTTTCCGTATGAATATGAATGAGCTTGCAACTGCCGCACATTACAATGTGCCTATTATTGAAGTAGTATTTAACAACAATGTACTCGGTATGGTAAGACAGTGGCAGACTCTCTTCTACGGCAAGAGATACTCTCAGACTCTGCTTTCTCAGGATATTGACTATGTAAAGCTTGCTGAGTCAATGAATATAAAGGCTTTCAGGGTAACAAAGAAAGAGGAAGTAGACGAGGTTATTAAGAAGGCTCTTAAGGCTAAAGGCCCAGTATTCATAGAAGTTGTAATTGACAAAAATGAAAGCGTATGGCCTATGGTGCCAGCTGGCGCTACTCTTGAGGAGACTTTCTCTGAGGAAGATGTAAAGGAAAAAGAGGCTAAGGCTAAAAAATAGAGATTGACATCAAAGAAACAGACTTGCATAAAGTAGGGCTGTTTCTTTTCTATAAAGTTGAATTTGTGGAGGAGGACATTTGAAGGAAGGTAGACCCAATTTTAGAGATATAAAATCATTTGTAGAATTTAGTAGATACTATTGGTATCGAGAAGAACTAGCCGAAATTTGTAAGTCTCTTGAATTAGAATACAGATGTACAAAACAAGAACTAAATCATATTATAGAACAATATTTTAAGGGAAATAGAGTAGAAAAATCCGTAAAGAAATTAACCAAAAATCAAACCAAAGCGATAACCTTAAACACGAGATTGTTTGAATGTGGTTTTTCCTTCAACCAAAAATTTCGAGAGTATTTTTCGGCTGTAACGGGTATTAATCCATTTAAGTTTAATGCTGATATGGCAACTGCATGGAGAAAAGTAAAAGCAGAAAATGACTTAAACTTTACAATTCAAGATATGCTTAAAGTATATTATGGCGAGTCTGACTACGCTAAGTATGATAATTCAGCCTGTCAATGGAATCAATTCCTAAAGGATTTTTGCTCAGATGAATTTAGCGACTATTATTCTGACAAGTTAAAAGTTGCTGCTATTCTATGGAAAGAAGTTAGAGACTCAAAAAATGAAAAAATTTATTCGAGACAACTACTAAATGAGTATGGAGATAAAATAGAGGAGTATCATAAATAACGTCAAATTTGTAGCAGTATAATGTTGTAATATTATTTGTTAAATAAATAACAATACATAGAGGAGGAACATTTATGGAAAGAGTTTATAATTTTTCAGCAGGGCCTGCAGTACTTCCCGAGGAAGTACTTAAAGAGTGTCAGGAAGAAATGATGAATTATGGCGGAACCGGTATGTCCGTTATGGAGATGAGCCACCGCTCCAAAGCCTTTGAAAGCATTATAAATACTGCGGAAGATGACCTTAGAGAACTTATGAATATACCTGATAACTATAAGGTACTGTTCTTGCAGGGCGGAGCTTCACTCCAGTTTGCTATGATTCCTATGAACCTTATGAAAAACAAGGTAGCTGACTACATTATCACAGGTCAGTGGGCAAAGAAGGCATTTGAAGAAGCAAAGATATATGGTGATGCCGTAGCAGTGGCGTCCTCTGCTGATGAAACCTTTTCATACATTCCTGACTGTAGCGACCTGCCTATAAGGGACAATGCAGACTATGTATATATATGTGAAAATAATACAATATACGGAACCAAGTTTAAGACTCTTCCTAATACCAAGGGCAAGACTCTTGTAGCTGATGTATCCTCCTGCTTTTTAAGCGAGCCTGTGGATGTAAGCAAATACGGTATCATTTACGGAGGAGTCCAGAAGAACATTGGACCTGCAGGAACTGTAATTGTGATTATTAGGGAAGATTTGATTACGGAAGATGTACTTCCCGGTACACCTACAATGATGAAGTACAAGATACATGCAGATAATAAGTCACTTTACAATACTCCGCCTGCCTACGGTATCTATGTATGCGGTAAGGTATTTAAATGGCTCAAGGCTCAGGGTGGGCTTGGTGTGATGAAGGAGAAAAATGAGAAAAAAGCTGGTATTCTTTACGATTTTCTTGATAATAGCAAACTTTTTAAGGGCACAGTCAGAAAAAAAGACCGTTCTTTAATGAATGTACCTTTTGTAACAGGTAATGAAGAGCTGGATGCGAAGTTTATCAAAGAGGCACAGGCGGTAGGCTTTGTAAACCTTAAAGGACATAGAAGTGTTGGTGGCATGAGAGCAAGCATCTACAATGCTATGCCGATAGAGGGAGTAGAAAAGCTTGTTGAGTTTATGAAGAAATTTGAGGCTGAAAACCTATAGTCTAAATGATAACTGCTGAAATATTTGTAATATTTAGGACTTAAAAAATATTAAATAGGTGCAGCTGAAATGTATCTGTGGAAATATTAAAATTACAGGACAAAATATGAGCATCTGGGAGCTTGTTAGGGGGGAATACTATGTATAGAATAAAAACATTAAATAAGATATCAGGCATAGGACTTAAAGAGCTTGATGAAAATTACAGATTTACGGAAGAGTTAAGTGAGGCAGATGCTGTTCTTGTAAGAAGTGCAGATATGAAGTCTCTTGAACTTGGTGACAATCTCCTTGCCATAGCCAGAGCAGGTGCCGGAGTTAACAATATCCCTTTCGATAAATGTGCAGAGCAGGGAATAGTTGTATTCAATACTCCGGGAGCCAATGCAAATGCGGTCAAGGAGCTTGTTATAGCAGGTCTTCTTCTTGCTGCCCGTGATATAGTGGGAGGAATTAACTGGGTGCAGGCGAACAAGGATGCAGAAGGACTTTCTAAGCTTGTAGAAAAGGAAAAAGGAAACTTTGCAGGCAATGAGATAGAGGGGAAGAAACTTGGAGTAATAGGCCTTGGTGCCATAGGAGTACTTGTTGCCAATGCAGCAAAGAGACTTGGAATGGAGGTTTACGGTTGTGACCCTTATATCTCTGTAGAGCATGCCTGGAGCCTTTCTAGAGATGTAATCCATGTAAAAACTGTGGAAGAGATATATAGAACCTGTGACTATATTACAGTACATGTGCCTCTTATGGATGCAACTAAGCACATGATAAATGTTTACAGCCTGGGTCTTATGAAAGATGGTGTAGTTATCTTAAACTTTTCAAGAGATGCCCTTGTAAATGATGAGGATATCGAAAAAGCACTTGCCAGTGGCAAGGTGAAGAAGTATGTAACTGACTTTCCAAATGAAAAAACAGCTAATATGAAGGGTGTTATTGCCATACCTCACCTTGGAGCCTCCACTGAGGAATCAGAGGATAACTGCGCAGTTATGGCAGTTAAGGAGGTTGTGGATTACCTTGAAAAGGGAAGTATCAAAAACTCTGTCAACTACCCAAACTGTGAGGTAGCAAAGCATACAAGTGTTTCACGAATTACCATATTACATAAGAATATCCCAAGCATGATAACTAAGTTTACAACTGTGCTTTCTTCTTACAATGTAAATATTGAGGAGCTTGTAAACAAGAGCAGGGGAGATTATGCCTACTCTGTTTTTGACATAGATACTATAGTTACAGATGAAATGAGAAATGCGCTTAATGATATAGAGGGAGTACTTAAGGTAAGAAGTACTTAATCAAGGATTATTCCACAGTGTTCCTTACATTTAGAAATAATTATTTCCTTTACCGCGTCATGTCCGAATGCCTTGCAAAGCGTTATAGATGTGTTAAATGAGTGGAGATAATTATCAAGGCCAAGCTTATATTCTGAATAGCCTTTACCGTAGTATAATAAGCCCATACCGAGTGGATTCCTTGACTTTCTACACGAATCTATTCCCTCGTTATAGTACTCTAAAGACTTAGAATAATTTTCCATCTTGGAATAAATAACGGCTATATTGTGGCATATTTTTGGATACATGGCAGAATTATTTTCTAAAGAGTCCTTGCAAAAGAGCATAATATCAAGGCTCTTTTTTGCCCCCTCCAGTTTATCAAGTGTAAAGCCTATATTCATAAGTATTCTAACCTCAGCATCAGATAAAATACAGCCAGAATATTCTTCTAAAGTAAAATCGGGTTCCGTTAACCTAAAAGCCTTGATGTAGGTATCAAGTGCCAGACGGTATTCCTTTCTGCTATATTCTAAAATACCGTTTATAAAAATAATTTGTTGTGAGATAGAGGTTTTATAATACTCATTGCTTATAGAGCAGGAGAACTCTTTTAACAGGTTCAGACTTGACTCTAACTTATCAAATTCACGATTATCTATTTTGTTTTCTATTTCATTGGTTATGGATGTAAATGTATAATAATCATCAAAATGGCATTCTACCAATAGGCTAACCAAGTCTGTCTTATACAAAGGCGAAAGTAATTCTAATGTATCGAGGTTAGGCAGGCATTTACCGTTCTCAAGGCGGACTATGGTTTTTATACTGATGCCGGTTTTATCTGCAATATAATCTTTATGTAGCATTAATGACTTTCTTATAGACCTTAACTTTTGGCTAAATACTTTAAGGTTATATGACATATTAAGCTCCCTTCGGTAAAAAGGGACATCGATGTCCCTTGAAATTTAATATTTTTAGTAATATTATATAGTTAAATAAGATAATTGTAAAGAAAATTAGATATAAATAATTATTGGAATGTTGTTGTAAATATGTGAATTACTATTATTTGCAAATTTTGATTCTACGTTAAGGGAGCTAATTAGAGCGAACCCAACAGAGTTCAAATGGCTTAGTATGTAACAATTGATGGATAGTCAGAAGTATAAACAAATAAGAGGTGAAGATATTATGGTAAAGATGTTTCCAATGAGGTATAAAAACGGAGATACATAATTGTGATTTTTTGCTTAAGATGATGTTACGTGAACAATTAAAAGTGAGTTTAGTTATAGAATTAAATGTATTCTAAACTTAGTAGAACTTGGTTGTTAGAACTATTTGGTAGATAATTGCTGACTAGCTAAAGGAGGGAGAATTGGATGTTTAAAAAGAAAATAGATTTTTTGGTGCTTATGGTATTCGTGGTTTTAGTATTTTTGAGTCAAAGAGCGGACGCTTACGGAAGGGAATTGACTGATAATGAGGCAATGACCGCTGAAAGAATAATTGAAAAGTTATCAATATTAAGAAATAAGAAAAATGACGTTAGCTTGAAAAGAATGTTTGATGGTGATACTGATTATGATATTACAAAGTACGAGCAAAAGCTACTATCATTAGGCGTGAAAAAGGCATCTAGTGAAAGTATTAACGAGTTACTTAAAAGTGATAGAGATTTTAGAACTAAAAAAGGAATGACTGTAGCGTATGGAGTATCAAATAATCCAGCTGACGATATCATTAGAACATTTCAAGGTGTGTATAATGTATGGCAATATCAAACAACATATGGGGGTAAAAAACAAACTCATGTTATATTTGAGAGTATTGGAAAAGACCCTTATCTTAATAAAACACAGACAGGGTATATTTATAATAAAATAAGCCCGAGAACTAGAGAGGCAAGAAATTGGATTTCAGAAATTGTGAAAATTTATGCTTATAAGGGGATAGGGGCTATACCAATATTAGGTTGGACACCATATGAACTCTTGGAAGTAGCTAAACCAAAGCCAAGTGAAATATCTTCGACAGGGAATGCTACTGTAGTCACTCTGAACACAGTTGTGGTTCAAAAATTTGTTTTTGTATGGAATAAGTCTTCAAAAAATTGGGTATATTCATTGTCTACAAATCGAATGAGTGCATCTCATACTGTAACATTTGCACTAAATGTAAGAGGTAATGCAATAAATAGAAGTTTTGATTTTGGTCCATATGATATACGAGGAGACTATGACAATGCAAAAGCAATTGCAAACCAACATTCCAATGGTTTTGAGGCTGTTAGATGTATAGATTCATATACAGCTTATAGCACCTCAATGCGAACTAATAAAATTAAAATAAAAATTCATACACCGAGGTTTGTTGCACATATGATGTTTTAGAAAGTAGGTGGTATCAATTAGAAATAGAATTTTAGGGATAATAATATGCCTAATGGCTGTAGCGGGAGTCCTTCTGTTTCCCCTTAAGAGAGAAGTAACCTTAAAAAAGCCAATAAAACATTTTATTAAAGGCGTGCTTAGTGAACAAAGTGAAATAATAATAGATGGTGAAATTAAATATAACCTGTTAAGCTCAAAGATGAAGTTTATTGGTGATATTAATATTGAGGAATTCCATAGTCAATTAAGGGATGTAAAGGTTGAAATCATTTTAGATAAAAAGGATACTGTTGAGGTTCCTATTATTCGTGCTGGTATTAAAGATACCTCAATAGGAGCAGAAGCTGTAAATGAGTCTGTAGGTATTATGCGTATTAAAGGCGATTTTGACAGTTTGATACTTTACCCCATAGACAAAAATAGCGGGTCAATTAATATCAGTAAGGATGACTATTGGACTTGTGATGATTCAGGAGATGCATAACAGTTAATCCAGTGATGCTAAAAAAGGCTGATAAACAGATGCTTTTATGCCATAGCAACAGCCTATCAACCTACGCACATCAATTACACAATTTCACACCTTAGAAGAGATAAACTTTTTTATCCACTTTAAGGTGTGATTTTTTTATTTTAGCCTTATGCTTGCAAAAGATATATAGCATTTTATTTGACATACATCAAATAAAACAGTATAATCATGCTAAGAATAGAGGTGAGAGTGTATGGATGATAAAGTAATTACAGCTAAGCAGGATTTGACATATTTATTGTGGTCACACGCAAGAAATTCAAGTGGAACAGCAGGGACCTTTTTAAAATCACAGTCAACAATTGACGGAAGAAAAATATATTACAAGCTATCTAATTTTGACAGTGAAAAAGGAGTGGTTGGACATGAATGTGTAAATGAGATTATTGTGGATAGACTGCTTACTATACTGGGGATTGAACATTTGGAATATCAGCTGATTCATGCAGATATTGAATTAGAAGGAAGAAGATACGAGACCTGGCTGTGTGCTTCGGCAGATTTTAAAGCACAGGGAGAATCTAAAGTAGCTTTAGACGATTATTATCAGATAAATGCAGGAAAGGGGATTTCACACTATGAATTTTGCAAAGAAAACGGCTGGCAGAGATATATAGATACGATGTTAGCCATTGATTTTCTTATCCTAAACAGAGACAGGCATGGTGCCAATATAGAAGTGCTCCGCAACAGCAGAAAACACTCTCTAAGAATCGCACCGCTATTTGACCATGGACTATCGCTTTTATGTAGCTGTTACAGCGAAGAGCAGATAGAAAAATTTGATGTTATGGAAGATAAGCCATGCCAGAACTTTATAGGAAGCAGGTCAACATTTGACAACTTAAAGCTAATAAAAGATAAGAAAAGCATTTTTAAGAAGCACTTGAAAGAAAGTGACAGAAATATTTTGTTTAAGGATTTAGAAGAAGCTATATCAAATAAACACAGAGATAAGATATGGGAAATGATATATTCAAGGTGGTGTAAGTATGAAGACCTATGCGATTTATGATGAAGAATGGAAAATGAAATGCCCGATTGGATATTTATACTATTATGATAAATGTAATGAATTCATTATAGAATTAAACCGAGAATTAGACAAATGGGAAGCTCCATTATTATTTTCATCTTATGTAGAGAAGAGTATTTATACAATACCCAAAGAAGTCAGCATGCTTTGGGTAAAGGGAAGGGTGATACCAAGCGGTAGACAGAACATCGGAAGCATATTGAAAAATCATAAAATGAAATCCTATGATGAGATGAAATTATTAGAACTATCCGGGGGAAGATGCTCGCAGGATAATTGTTATATCAAGAAAGTAGAATATGAAGATGTTCCTTTAGCTATTAGAAAGCGAAGTGAAGATAATGTACTGGAGTGTTTTACGTCAGGAGAATCTGATGTTATTTGTTTATTTGGGGATGATACTGTAAGGCGGATAGATTTAACGAAACTTGTGGATACAAATGGGAAACTAGCTTCAGTATTAAAGAATAAGGATGTATATAAGTCAGTAAAAGTGGGGGTTGGCGGTTATAGCATAACATTTAATGATTCTATTGAAATAGAAAAGTGGTTATTGTTAAAGTCAGGTAAGAAAATAAATGTTTCAGGTAAAGATTTGTATAGTTTTGTTGGTGATAATATAGTTGATACAGCAAAGGCTTGCGAAATTTTAGGCTGTTCAAAGCAGAATCTGACTTATCTAATTGACAAAGGAAGACTAAAGGCGATAAAGCCGAACTTAAAGGAGAATCTATTCTTTAGGGGAGACGTAGAGAAGAACAGCTGGTAATGCTACATTTTTTCTCTTGACATCTCGTTCGAATACATAGATAATTATATAGTTGTGAGACATTGTCAAAGTAGAAAAAGAGGTTATTTTTATGGGTAATTTATTTAATATGAACAATTTTTTCTTCCGCTTTATGGGGAAGCTTTTTGATACAGTGGCACTTAGCATAGTCTATGTTTTGGTCTGTATTCCTATTGTGACCATAGGACCTGCTACCTCGGCACTCTATTATTCAACAGTTAAATCAATAAGGCGAGACAGGAGCTATCCTATCAAAGAATTTTTCAAGGCATTTAAGAGAGATTTTAAGCAAAGCTTCATAGTAGGGCTTATTCTTGTAGTAGTAGGACTGATTCTGTATGTGGACGTTAAATTTGCTATTAATTACATAAAAAACAGCCTTACCTATATGCGCTACCTATACATTGTTATCGGTATAGTTATGTCATTTATAGCAATATATATTTTCCCGCTTATTTCAAGGTTTTCGTTAAAGCTCTCAGGGCTGTTTAGACTGTCATTTTATCTGGCGATAAGACATCTGCTTACAACGGTTGTTTCTATCATTTTGTTGTTTGGAAGCTTTGTTTTGGTATATATTTCAGCCGGACTTGCGATGCTGTTTATACCTGTGACTGTCAACCTCCTCATTTCTATAATGATGGAGAAGGTGCTCCAAAAATGCATGGGCATGGTACAGACAGACGGAGAGAATGAGAATAAGGACGAATGGTATCTGGAGTAGAGAATTATCAGGAGTATTATAAGAAAAGAGGAAGAGTATGTCCGAGGAAAAATTTGCGCTGCCAAGGGATTTCGCAAAAAATGTATTTAATGACGAGGTAATGAAAGACAGGCTCCCAAGTGATGTATACAAGGAGCTTAGAAAGACCATAGATAACGGCGAAGATCTTAACGAGAAGATAGCAAGGGCAGTAGCACATGCTATGAAGGCCTGGGCTATGGAAAGAGGGGCTACCCATTTCTCGCATTGGTTCCAGCCTATGACGGGGATTACCGCTGAGAAGCATGACTCCTTCCTAAAGCCTGAGGGCAAGGGCGGGATAATAATGCGCTTCTCAGGCAAGGAGCTTATTAAGGGAGAGTCAGATGCCTCGTCCTTTCCGTCAGGAGGCCTTAGGGCAACCTTTGAGGCGAGGGGCTATACAGCCTGGGATTGTACCTCTCCTGCTTTCTTAAAGGAGGATACAGCAGGTGTAACCCTCTGCATACCTACAGCATTTTGCTCATATACAGGTGAGGCACTTGACGAGAAGACTCCTCTGCTTCGCTCGATGGAGGCTATAAGCAAGCAGGCTACAAGGATTGCAAGACTTTTTGGAGATGAAGATGTTACGGGAGTGAGCTGTTCAGTTGGGCCTGAGCAGGAATATTTCCTTATAGACAGAGAAGATTACTTAAAAAGAGAAGACCTCCTCTTTACAGGCCGCACTCTATTTGGAGCTATGCCTCCTAAGACTCAGGAACTTGATGATCACTACTATGGCAATATTCCTGAACGTATAGAGCTTTTTATGAAGGAGCTTAATGAAGAGTGTTGGAAGCTTGGTATCTACGCTAAAACCCAGCACAATGAGGTGGCTCCGGCTCAGCACGAAATGGCTCCTGTATTTACTACTGCAAATATTGCCACTGACCACAATCAGCTTGTTATGGAAACAATGAAGAAGGTGGCAAAGCGCCACGGGCTTGAATGTCTGCTTCACGAGAAGCCTTTTGCAGGTGTAAATGGTTCAGGAAAACACAATAACTGGTCTATAGTGACCGATACAGGGAAAAACATGTTGGATCCAGGCAAGACTCCGCACGAGAATGTGCAGTTTATGCTTGTGCTTGCCGCTATAATAAAGGCTGTGGATGAAAATGCCGTACTTTTAAGGCTTTCAGCTTCAAATCCCGGGAATGAGCATAGGCTTGGTGCAGATGAGGCACCTCCTGCCATTATATCCATTTTCCTTGGAGACCAGCTTGAAGACCTTGTTGAGCAGATAATAGAGACTGGAGAAGCTACTTCGAGCAAGCAGGGAAGGAAGCTTGATATCGGCGTACACAGCCTGCCAAATCTCTTCTTGGATGCAACTGATAGAAACAGAACCTCTCCTTTTGCATTTACAGGTAATAAGTTTGAGTTTAGAATGGTGGCTTCGTCAATGTCAATTGCAGGAGTAAATACCGTACTCAATACTATAGTTGCAAGTGTATTTAGGGACATGGCTGACAAGCTTGAAAAGGCAGAGGACTTCAATCAGGCTGTACACGACCTCATCATAGACACCCTGACTGAGCATAGGAGAATCATATTTAACGGAAACGGCTATTCAGAGGAATGGGTGAAAGAGGCCGCAAGGCGTGGACTTCCTAATACAAAGTCAATGGTGGAGGCAATTCCGTCACTCATTGATGACCACACTATAGAAGTATTTGCGAAGGAAAAGGTGTTAAACCGCACTGAGCTTGAGTCCAGAGCTGAGATTCAGTATGAGAAATACACAAAGACCATCAACATAGAGGCGAAGACCATGATTGATATGGTAAGGAGGCTTTTCATCCCTGCTGTCATTAAGTACCAGACTGTACTTGCAAAGGCGATAAATGAGATGGAAAGTACAGGCTTGGAACTTGAGTGCTCTATGCAAAAAGATTTACTTAAGAAGGTTTCATCACTTCTTGCTGCCGCTAGTAATCAGGCAGATGAGATGGAAAATATGATAATAGATGCAAAGAAGCTTCCTGAGGGCAAGGAGCAGGCTGAAGCATTTAACACTAAGGTAGCTCCGGCTATGACAGAGCTTCGTGAGAGTATTGACAGTCTTGAGGTTATTGTTGGCAGGGACTATTGGCCTGTACCGACATACAGTGATATATTGTTTGAAGTTTAAGATGAATAAATGCATAAATATCCGTTTAGGAAAGATATTTATGCATTTTATCTTCTAAGAGCAGGTGTCAAAGGATAATTAATATTTTTGCAAGGTGATTGCATATATATTTATCTTTTATACTTGTGATGTGGTTGTTAAAAGTTAATAAATCCTCTTGCAGGCAAGCTTGCATCGAATTTCTATACTTTTGGCACTTGTATTAAATATATTAGGGGTAAGTTATGAATATTGTTGATATATTGGTTATTGGAGTAGGGCTTTCTATGGATGCCTTTGCGGTATCCGTATGTAAGTGCTTAGCTATGAAAAAGATGGATATAAAGAAGGCTCTTGTCTGTTCGCTCTACTTTGGAGTATTTCAGGCACTGATGCCGCTTATAGGCTTCTTACTTGGAAGCGGATTTAAGAATGTGGTTAGCTCCATTGACCATTGGATAGCCTTTGTGCTTCTTGGTATCATAGGCATAAATATGATAAAGGAGGCGAAATCCTGTGACGTTGTAAATGACTCTATGGATGTAAAGACTATGCTGACACTTGCGGTTGCAACCAGTATAGATGCCCTCGCCATAGGAGTTACCTTTGCCTTTCTTAAGGTAAGTATAATTCCTGCGGTATCCATCATCGGTCTTATTACCTTTGTCTGTTGCTTCATTGGAGTTAAGCTTGGAAGTGTATTTGGAGAAAAACTAAAGTCCAAGGCAGAGATAATGGGTGGAGTCATGCTCATACTTATTGGCACTAAGATACTGATAGAGCATCTGTTCTTTCAGGGGTAATGAATATAAAAACAGAAGAAAAATCACTCCGACCGGAGATAGTCTGGAGTGATTTTTACTGTTTAATTAATATGGAGTTAATATCTTCTTTCAAAACCTAAATATCTGCTTCCCTGATGTTCAAGAATACCGCTGTCTCCTTCTATTAATGTACCATATTCATAATCGTTTACTTGAAATTCCTGTCTGCTGCCCGCTTCAAATTCAAATGTAATGAAATAATCGGTGGTTGTATGCCCGCCCTGCATTCCATGTACGCTTGTTCTTTTTGATATAATCTTAGCCTGCGATTTTAATCTTGGCGCAGCATCATTTATTGCTTTTGTTCGAAGCATGGTTACGGCAGAAGCTATTATTACAAAAATAATTATTGCAAATACTATAACAAACATAAATGGCAGTATGCTAAAAATAGTAAAACCCGTATCCGAAAACCAATCATCACTAAAAAAATTAAGCATAAATTCCCTCCTAAATTAGTTTAGTACTATTTAAATATAGTATTTATATGTTATTCAGACTGTGTTATAAATACTAATTTGCCTAATACTTAGCTGAATTCGTCTATACAAAGGCTGATTTATATAGGAAAAGTGCAGTTAAGTATTCTACTATTATAATTATACCACCAATATATTTAAAAATCATTAAGGAATTCTGAAAAATCACACAGTATAACTATTTAAAACTAATGAATATTTATACAAAATTTCTCTTTAAATATTCATATAACTGTGCTATAATCTCCGTATAACGCAAAGCAAATGAAGAATATTTATTCACAGAGAGGAGATACACTATGAAAAAATCAGTTAAACTTGTTGCAGCCTTAACCCTTACCTTAGCCACTATGCTTACTGCCTGTTCAGGAAGCTCTACTAAGACAGACAGTGCAAAGAGTGCTTCAAAGACAGGCTCGGTTACAACATCGACAGCCAAGATAAGCAGTGCCACAACTACAGAAAGTGCTGGCGCAGGAAGTAGCACAACGGCTAATACGTCTGGAGCAACGAAGCTTGATCTTTCAAATATTACAGGTGAAGGAGACAAGCTTGACAAGATTCTTAAGGCAGGAGTTATAACCTGTGCAACCAGTCCTGACTTTGCTCCCAATGAATTTATAGATATAAGCAGCGGTGAAACCAAGTATGTAGGCTGTGATATGGACCTTGCTCAGTATATAGCTGACAGCCTCGGAGTAAAGCTTGAGATTGTGCCTATGAAGTTTGATGCGATTAAGGCTGCAGTTACCACTGGTCAGGTAGACATGGCAATAGCAGGGCTTGCTTATACAGAGGATCGTGCGAAGAATATGCAGCTTTCAGACCTTTTTGGTAATACAGATGCGGATGAAGGTCAGGGAATTGTTATTCTTAAAGAAAATGCAGATAAGTTAAAGACTGCTGATGATTTTGCTGGAAAGACAGTACTTGCTCAGAATGGCTCAGTACAGTTTGACCTAACAACAACGCAGCTTCCTAAGGCTAAATGCACTCCTGTTGCAGATGTAAATAATGGAGCGATGGAGATTATGACTGGTCAGGCTGATGGACTTACACTTGATCTTGCAGTTGCAAAGGTAATGATTAACACTCACAAAGAGCTTGCTATCAGTGATTTTCAGTTTGAGTATGAATCAAAAGGGAATGTTATTGGCTGTACAAAGGGTGAGACCAAACTCGTAAATGCTATAAATCAGATTGTTAAAGAAGTAAATGATAAGGGGCTTTATAAGCAGTGGAAGGATAAGGCTGTAGAGCTTGCTAAATCACTAGGAGTAGAGGTTAATAATTAATGGGAATTTTTAAGAATATAGTTTTTTTGATAGAAAAATATGGTAATTTATTTTTAATAGGTACAGGATATACTCTGCTATTAAGCCTTATAACCGTATTTTTTGGAACAATATTAGGCTCTGTATTGGCTATGCTTAAAAATAACAGATTCCAAATTATAAGGTCTATTGTAACAGCTTATATAGAGATAGTCAGAGGGACACCTATACTTTTACAGCTTTACATATTTAAGTTTATGTTACCGGCAGCTTTTCCGTCATTTAAGCCATCCACCTTTGTATGCATACTTGTAGCACTTATATTGAACTCGGCCGCCTATGTATCCGAGGTAATCCGCTCAGGTATAGAAGCTGTAGACAAAGGACAGACTGAGGCGGCAAGGTCGCTTGGACTTAGTAAAAGGCAGACTATGCTTAAGATAGTATTGCCTCAGGCTGTAAGATATATTCTTCCTGCTCTTGGCAATGAGTTCATTATGATGATTAAGGAAACCTCTCTTGCGTCTGTATTCTTTGTGGGAGACCTTATGACTCAGTTCCAGACCATATC
Organism: Catonella massiliensis; assembly: GCF_016651435.1. Classification (NCBI taxonomy): domain Bacteria; kingdom Bacillati; phylum Bacillota; class Clostridia; order Lachnospirales; family Lachnospiraceae; genus Catonella; species Catonella massiliensis. Next base: position 660,641 of record NZ_JAEPRJ010000001.1, read on the forward strand.
AGGAGCAACCTTCCTAACAATGGAACCGCTTATTATAATCGGTATCATATATTTTGTACTTACATTCAGCCTCTCTAAAGGAGTTGCTGTACTTGAAAGGAGGATGAAGGCAGGTGAGCGCTAATAATAATGAATATTTAATAGATGTTGTTAATTTACATAAAAGCTTTGGAGACCTTAAGGTGCTTAAAGGAGTGACTGAGCATATCAAAAAGGGTGAGGTAGTATCTATAATCGGGCCATCAGGAGGAGGGAAGTCTACCTTTCTTCGTTGCCTTAATCTCCTTGAAGTGCCTGATAAGGGTGAGATATATTTTGAGGGAACCAATATAACTGATAAATCGGTAAACATAGATATCCACCGTCAGAATATGGGCATGGTATTTCAGCATTTCAATGTCTTCCCACATCTTTCAGTTGGTGAAAATATCACTCTTGCTCCCACCTTACTTGGTAAGAAAAACCCTAGGGAAGCTAAAGAAAAGGCAAGGGAGCTGCTTAATAGAGTAGGGCTTCTTGAAAAATATGACGAGAAGCCGAACAAGCTCTCAGGTGGTCAGAAGCAGAGGCTTGCAATTGTAAGAGCCCTTGCAATGGAGCCTGATGTAATGCTCTTTGATGAGCCCACCTCAGCCCTTGACCCTGAGATGGTGGGAGAGGTGCTCTCTGTTATTAAAAGCCTTGTAAGCGAGGGTATGACAACGGTAATAGTAACCCACGAAATGGGCTTTGCAAGAGAGGTCTCCGACAGGGTTCTCTTTATGGACGGCGGCATCATAGCAGAAGAAGGAAGACCTGAAGAGATATTTGGAAGCCCTAAGAATGAAAGAACTAAGGACTTTTTAAGTAAGGTGCTTATGTAAATGACATAGTGATGAGAGGTTAGGCTTTATGCTTGGCCTCTTTTTGCTTAGTTTGAATTAAGATGTGGGATATAGTATAATTAAAATGATTACTCGGTTCAAACCGAGTCGGAGGTAACCGAGTAAAGATAATTAAGGAGGATAATAGTTATGAGTAAAAAATATCTATATGCAATAACTTTTCTTCAATTATTTGTGTCTGTTACAGGAATAGCACTAATAATAATGAATTTACTTGGAATCCGCAATACTGATAATTTATTCATGTTTATATTTTTGACAATTTTAGCGATTACTCAGAGTATAGACAATATCGCTAAAATTAGAGATAAAAGTCATAACCAATGATGACTAGGAATGAACAAGGAAAAGGACACTGTTTTTATATATATATTCTTTTAAGCTCACTCGTGAAGTTAGGATTTTTTTGAAAAAATATAATAGTTTTTTCGAAGAGAATAGTATCGAGAGTGCAATTTGCAATACAGCTCTTAATGGCCAATATGATTATAGCTTTATAGAGAAAGAAACCGGGAACTGTATATTATATATTATAACTCATGAGGGAGAAGTCTTTTTAAGAAAAGATATTTACAATAAGTATTCGGAGATTTTTTCTGAAAATAGCGTTTTGTGAATAATTAAGAAGGGCGGTAATTTGACACCACCACATTCGGAAGAACTTGCATTAGAATACATCAAAGAGGCTGTAAGTTTGGAAGCAATTGAAAAATATAAAAATTGGATGGAATTTGTGAAAAAGGGGAATTAAAAGATGTATCATTTCCGTAAATGCAGATGAAATTGATTGTTTATTTATCAAATAAATCGGAATGTGTACCTGTTCTGGATGCGGTTAATATAAGTTCGGAATTATTTATTGCATATATCAGTAGCCAGTCTGGGAGGATATGACATTCTCTAAAACCTGCATAATTACCAACCAAGGCGTGGTCGTGGTATTTTTCTTCTAATTTTTTTTCGGACAAAAGTTGTTCAAGAACAGTTTCAAGAAGTGAAATATCATAACCACGCTTTTTAATTCTTTTATAGTCTTTACGAAATGTGCCAGTAGTTACAAGTTTAAGCATAGTTAATCGTCCTCCCTGTTAAGTTCATCAAATAATTCATTTACGGAATTATAACGTTTAGCAGGAAGCTTTCCTGACATTATCATTTTGGCCTCATTTATTGCAGCCTTAGTTTCAGAATTAAAGTTAGGCTGTTTCAGTTCAAAAGGAAGGCCGCCTTCCATTATTGATTTATGAAGAAAAATATTTATAGCATCTGTAATGGTAATACCGAAACTTGAAAAAAGTTTTTCTGCGGTTGCCTTTGTCTCAGGCTCAATGCGGATATTGATATTTGCAGTCTTTGCCATAGACTTTACCTCCTTATTTTAGTCGATTATATCACGTTGTATGAACAAACGCAATACAAAATGGCAAAATTATCATATAAAAATCTCCTAATAATATTCCCTTGGTGAGTCCTGAAAATATTATTAGGAGCGGCTATTATTTGAAGCTATATTTATCTAACAAAAGTATAAACTAAGCAGTATTTCTTATCTCCATACAAACCAGATAAATAAATATCCGGCAACAACAGCAGCAAAGGTGAAAGGAACACCTATTTTCATAAAGTCCTTAAATGATACCTCGTAGCCTTCCTTGCGAAGAAGTCCTATACCTGCAATATTGGCAGAAGCTCCGATAGGGGTTATATTACCACCAAGGGTAGCACCTATAAGAAGACCAAAGAAAAGCAGATATGGGGCAACGCCAAGCTCACCCGATACGCTTGCTATTACAGGAAGCATGGTAGCTACATAAGGGATATTGTCTACAAAGGCAGATACAAGAACTGAGCCCCACACTATGATTGTAAAGAGAACGAAGATATTGCCTCCTCCTACATGTACAATGATATCAGCGAGGTCTGTGATGATGCCCTGCTCCTGAATACCTCCTATTACAGTAAAAAGACCGGCTAGAAGTGCCATAGTAGCATAATCCACATTCTTTATATTCTCTATCATAGTCTCTTTGTCTTTGGTTGCGACGTATTCCCAAGCCACACAGACAACTCCCCAGACCATACAGATGACACCATTGGTTATCTCAGGCTTGTTAGGGATGAAGGAAGCAGCTATAAGGAAAACTATGTGTCCGACCATTGCGATGGTAGGTATCATATCCTTAACCTCTGTATGCTCATCAGAAGATACAGGCATTGTGTCCTTACGGAAAATTAACATCATAATAGGTATGGTAAAGAGGGCTCCAAGTTCAACTGCAAAGAAGATACCGGGCTTACCCTGCATGATGAAGAAGTCCATAAAGTCCATCTTGGCAGCACCTGCTAGCATAATGGAAGTAGTATCGCCGACAAGAGTAGCCGCACCCTGAAGGTTCGAGGATACAGCGATTGAGATTATCATAGCAACCGGAGATATCTTAAGCTTTTTACATATCGCAAGTGCCACAGGGGCAACCATATATACAGTAGCCACATTATCTATAAAGGCTGAGATAATGCCGGCAAAGAGGGACATAAATATCGTAGTCCACATGACATTTGGTGAAAGATTAAGTATGTGGTCTGCTATGAGGTTTGGCATCTTGGACTGGATAAAATAATCCACTATGATTACCGTACCAAATATCATAAGAAGGATATTCCAGTCTATGGTGTGAAACAAGTCGCCTATGGGAAGTATTCCAAGCGCCAGGAAAATGGCAGCAGTCCCGCAGGCAATGTATGGTCTTCGCTTTGCAGGAAGGAATATCATAAGTGCATACATTAGGACAAAGAGTGCAATTGCGATTGTTTTTAACATGTAATCTCCTTTTATAGATGTGATATTTAAGTATCATACACTATATGAGGCACCAGTTGCAAGATGTTTTATTATGAAATCATAATCAAAATCTCAAAAGCCAAATTATTGAAAGCAAGTTTTGGGGAAATTTCTTTCGCCTATTCACAAAACTACAATTGCTTGTTTACAAAGTCCGCAAATGATATTATAATTGACTTGACTATTCTAAGATTCACTAATAAGTGAGATTATGTTTTCTAGTGTAAAAAGTGTTGCCTTATCCGGTATCAACGGTATTATTACTAGCGTAGAGGCAGATATAAGGAATGGACTTCCATCCTTTAATATGGTTGGTTTTCTGTCTACGCAGGTAAGAGAATCGGGAGAAAGGGTTAGGGCGGCTGTTCTTAATTCGGGCTTTTATTTGGAGCCTAAGAGAATTCTTGTAAATTTATCCCCTGCAGACATTAAAAAAGACGGGACTTCGTTCGACCTTGCGGTGGCAGTGGCCATACTCGCAGCCCAGCTAAGCCTTGACAATGACTACCTCTTAGAGACGGCCTTTGTAGGTGAACTTAGCCTAAGCGGAGAAATAAAGACCGTTACAGGTGTGCTCCCTATGGTTAGTGCTGCCAAAGAGGCAGGCATTAGGAGGTTTGTTCTTCCTGTGGCAAACTATAGGGAGGCAAAGCTGGTTGACGGAATTGAAATCATAGGTGTAGCCTCATTACTTGAAGCTATTGAGGCTGTGCAAAAGAGAGTAGAAAAGGGTAGAACCATCGATATAGAACCAGCCATAAGCGATGATAAGAAGCTGCCCGATTTTTCTGAGGTACATGGACAAGAGGGTATTAAGCGGGCAGTAGAAATAGCTGTGAGTGGGATGCACAACATACTTATGATAGGTCAGGCAGGCTCGGGGAAAAGTATGCTTGCAAGCCGTATTCCATCTATTATGCCTCCTATGTCTGTGGATGAAAGCCTTGAAGTGACCAAGATATACAGTATATCAGGTCTTTTAGAGGAAGGGCGGGGGCTTATAGAAACCAGGCCTTTTAGGTCTCCTCATAATTCTATATCACTTCCTGCCTTAGTTGGAGGAGGAAGCAAAGTAAGGGCAGGAGAGATTAGTCTTGCACATAATGGAGTCCTTTTTTTAGATGAGTTACCTGAATTTAACCGCCAGACCATAGAGGTGCTGAGGCAGCCCCTTGAGGAGAAGAAGATAACCATAGGCAGGATAAGTGGAACAGCCACATATCCCGCTGATTTTCTGCTTGCGGCCGCAATGAATCCTTGCAAATGCGGCTTCTATCCTGACAGGAAATTCTGCCGTTGCAATGAGGTTCAGATAAAGAACTATCTGTCAAGGGTGAGCAGACCGCTGATTGACAGATTTGACATAGTTGCTGAAGTAAAAAGAATAAGCTTTGACAGCATCTTTAATAAAGAAGAAAAGTCTGGTGAGAACTCAGATGAGATAAGGAAAAGAGTGCTTGCTGCAAGGGATATACAGGAGGAGAGATTTAAGCACGAATCAATACATTTTAACTCTCAGATGGATTCTAAGATGACTGATGAATTCTGTAAGATTGACCAAAAGACCAAAGCCCTCCTTGAAGAAGCATATAAAAACATCAATCTAAGCCTTAGAGGATATTACAGGGTACTTAAGGTGGCAAGAACCATAGCGGATATGAGGCAAAAGGCTGAGGTGGGTGAGTTTGAAGTGGCTGAAGCTATCCACTATCGTGAAATGATTGAGAGGTTTTGGGGATGAGAGAAGAATTGCTTATGTTTTGGCTCTCCTTGGAGGGGCATATAGCCAAGATAAAACTTGACATACTTGAAGCAAATTTTGGGAGCTTAGCTGAGGCTCACTCTGCCATAAGCAAAGGGAAATACGGGCAAATAAAAGGGATTGGAGAAAAACAGCTTGAAAAGCTCAGGTTTCTCTCTAATATGTCCGAAATAGAAGATAAGTATGCAAACATGGTAGAAAAGGGAATAAAGTATACTCATTATTTTAATAAAGACTATCCTGATAAGCTTAGGAATATATGCTCTGCTCCCATAGGATTATTTTATAAGGGTAACTTACCAAAAAATGAAGAAAAAATAATAAGCGTGGTTGGCTCAAGGGATGCTACTGAGAAAGGCTTATATTATGCAGGAAAGTTATCTGAAGAGCTTTCAAACTATGGAGTAAGCGTGGTGAGCGGTATGGCTTTGGGGATTGACTCCTCTGCACATAAAGGTGCGCTAAAAGGGGAAAAAGGCAAGACCTATGCAATCCTCGGCTGTGGCGTAGATATCTGCTATCCTGCAAACAACATAGAGCTGTATCTGTCCATTATTGAAAAAGGAGGAATAATCTCCGAATTTCCTATAGGGACTGCGCCTGTGAGGGCGAATTTTCCACAAAGAAACCGCATAATAAGCGGACTATCCGATGGAGTCTTTGTGGTAGAAGCCAGAGAGAAAAGCGGAAGCTTAATAACTGCAGACATGGGGCTTGAGCAGGGTAAAAATATATATGCCCTGCCCGGAAGAAGTGAGGAGCCTCTAAGCCGTGGTACCAACAAGCTTATTCAGTATGGAGCCAAGCTTGTAAGCGATGTAAATGATATACTCGAGGACTTTGATTTCCCCATTTTAAATGCAAAACAGGAATGCCTTCAAAATTTAACACTTGAAAGCAACGAAAAAATAGTGTATTCTACCCTCTGTTTGATACCCAAGCATATTTCTGAAATTTTATCTGAAACGGGACTTGATGAAGGAGAGCTTTTTACTATACTACTCAGACTGGAATTTAAGGGATATGTGAGGCGGACAAGCTTTGAGTACTTTGTAGCTCTTCCGTCTTATATATGATACAAGAGTAAAAAGTATGGAATTTGATTAAAGAGAAGTTTAAGTACCCCTGTATCATAGGGTGTCTGAAGTTTTGATAAGGATTTAAGGAGAGGAAGAAGAATAGGATGTCTAAGTATTTGGTAATAGTTGAATCACCGGCAAAAGCAAAGACGATTAAAAAATACCTTGGTACCAATTATGAAGTTATTGCTTCCATGGGACATGTAAGGGATTTACCTAAGAGTCAGATGGGAATCGATGTTGAACATGATTATGAACCAAAGTATATAACCATAAGGGGTAAGGGGGACTTGCTTCAGACCCTAAGGAAGGCTGTAAAAAAGTCTGACAAAGTTTATCTTGCAACTGACCCGGACCGTGAAGGTGAGGCTATTTCCTGGCATCTTGTCAATGCTCTTAAGCTTGAAGAAGGAAAATATAAAAGAATTACTTTTAATGAAATCACAAAGACAGCAGTGAAAAATGCTATAAAGTCTCCAAGGGATATAGATATGGACCTTGTGGATGCACAGCAGGCAAGGCGTGTGCTTGATAGAATGGTGGGCTACAGCATAAGCCCCCTTCTTTGGAAGAAGGTAAAGAGAGGACTTTCAGCAGGAAGAGTACAGTCTGCTGCACTTAAGCTTATATATGACAGGGAAGAAAAGATAAATGACTTTATCCCTGAGGAATACTGGACTTTAGACGCTTACCTTTTAGCTAAGGGAGTTAAGAAGCCTGTAGTTGCCAAGTTCTACGGAGATGAGACAGGTAAGCTGGCTATTAATTCCAAGGTCCAGATGGACAAGATAATGAAGGAGCTTAAGAAGGCTTCTTACAAGATTACTGAGATTAAGAACTCAGAGAGAATGAGAAAGGCACCTCTTCCTTTTACAACCAGTACTCTTCAGCAGGAGGCGTCAAAGAGCCTTAACTTCTCTACACAGAAGACCATGCGTATAGCACAGCAGCTCTATGAAGGTGTTGAGATTAAAGGACAGGGGCTTGTGGGACTTATCTCCTATCTGCGTACCGACTCTACCAGAATATCGGAGGAAGCTGACAAGGCTGCCAGAGAATATATAGATAAGGCTTATGGAAGTAAGTACCTTGCAGACACGCAGGAGTCAAGGAATAAAGGCAAGAAGATTCAGGATGCACACGAGGCTATACGACCTGCACATACTGATCTTTCGCCTGTTATTGTAAAGGAGTCTCTTTCAAGAGACCAGTTTAGGCTGTATTCCCTGATTTGGAAGCGTTTCATAGCAAGCAGAATGAAGCCTGCGGTATATGACATGAAGAGTGTAAAGATAGCCGCAGGCAAGTATATATTTACGGCTTCGGCATCTAAGCTTAAGTTTGACGGCTTTATGTCGGTATATGTAGAAGCTGACTTTGAGAAGGAAGAGGACAGCATATCTGCAAGCATAGATGAAAAGACTGAGCTTAAATTTGATAAATTTGATGCTATTCAGCATTTTACTCAGCCTCCGGCACACTTTACCGAGGCTTCGCTTGTAAAGACCTTGGAAGAGCTTGGCATAGGAAGACCTAGTACCTATGCACCGACAATTACCACAATTCTTGCAAGAAGGTACGTGGTTAAGGAAAACAAGGCAATTTACATTACTGAAATCGGCACTATAGTAAATAGAATAATGGTAGCAGCATTTCCGGAGATAGTAGATACCAACTTTACTGCAACTATGGAAGGACTTCTTGATAAGGTTGAGGCGGGAGATATCAAGTGGAAGGAGATAGTACGTAACTTCTATCCGGATTTGGAGCAGGAGGTCAAAAGGGAAGAAGAAAACCTTGAAAAAATCGAGATTCAGGATGAGGTTACGGATGAAATCTGCCCTAACTGCGGAAGAAACCTGGTTATAAAATATGGCCCTCACGGTAAGTTTCTTGCCTGCCCGGGATTCCCTGAGTGCAGATTTACCAAGCCTTATCTTGAGAAGATTGGCGTAGCCTGCCCTATATGTGGCTCAGAGGTTGTTATAAGAAAGACAAAGAAGGGCAGACCTTTCTACTCATGCGAGAAGAGTCCTGACTGTGAATTTATCAGCTGGCAGAAGCCTTCCGAGGTAAAGTGTCCTATGTGTGGTTCATATACTGTGGAAAAAGGCGGGAAACTGGTATGTGCCAATAAAGAGTGTCAGAAAGTTGTGGGAGAGATTCCTAAACGCGGATAAATAATACCATCACTCTGAATGACAATTGCAATTTTCGGGGCTTTAAAGTACTTAAAATTGTGTGATTTAGCAGAATTAAAATGCTAAAAAATTTATAAGATATATTAATAAATGCTTTTGGATGGGACAAATAAATTAATAATTTAAGCAATTAATTAATTTATCTTGATTATTAATACAATTGTGTGGTACAATAATTGTGTACAAACATATTCATTCTAAATTTGCTTCATGAGAAGTTTTTATATTTTCATAAAACAATATTGAATGAATGGTAAACTTCAATTTATCTCTTTTAGAGAACATCAGGAGGGGCCAAAATGAGTGTTCAGTTATTGGATAAGACCAGAAAAATCAACAAGTTACTTCACAACAATGATTCTCGTATGGTGGTTTTCAATGATATTTGCGGGGTGTTAAGCGAGATTCTAGACTCAAATATCATCGTACTCAGCAAAAAGGGAAAGGTTTTAGGAATTAAGAACAGAGATGACATTCCTGCTATCCAGGAACTGATCAAGGACAATGTCGGCTCATATATAGACAGTGACCTTAATGAGAGACTGCTTAGTATCCTGTCAACAAAAGAAAATGTTAACCTCATTACCTTGGGCTTTGAATTCAAGGAAGTTAATGATTATCAGGCTATAATCATTCCTATAGATATAGCCAGTGATAGGTTTGGAACACTGTTTATCTACAAGTTAAAAGAACCTTACAACATTGACGACATTATCCTTGCAGAATATGGCACTACAGTAGTTGGACTTGAGATTATGAGGTCTGTCAATGAAGAAAATGCCGAAGAGAGCAGAAAGATTCAGATTGTTAAGTCAGCTGTAAATACTCTTTCTTTCTCGGAGCTTGAGGCAATTACCCATATTCTTAGTGAATTAAACGGCAACGAGGGTGTTTTGGTTGCAAGTAAGGTGGCTGATAGAGTCGGAATCACAAGATCGGTTATTGTAAATGCTCTTAGAAAGTTTGAAAGTGCGGGAGTAATCGAGTCGAGGTCTTCGGGTATGAAGGGTACCTACATAAAGGTGCTTAATGATGTAGTATTTGATGAATTAACCAAGGTTAAAAACAAGTAATAAGGTATTTATGTACAGAGGGATTTGGTTTTTGCTAAATCCCTTTGTATATTTTAAAACTAATTTCCATTTTAGGTTGTAATTTTGAGAAAATATATTATAATAGATATGTTAGGGTACAATTAGCATGTCTATATCTATGCGTTTTTGGCATGTGCTATTTTACCCTTAATGGTATATAAACGTATATAGTATAGGAGTTATGATTATGATTGCATCGGATGCATATAATTTTATCAATGTCCTGGGAAAGGCAGCAGATGCCAGTTGGATGAGAAATAATATTATTTCGAATAATATCGCCAATAATGACACCCCGGGATATAAGCGCAAGGATGTGCAGTTTGAGTCCTATCTTGCAATGGAACTTATAAGAGGAGGCAACCTAAGAAGCAGGGTTGCTAACACAGACCTCGACAGACTTGACGGCATTGCTTATACAGACTATTCAAGTCTCAGCTATAGAGCCGACGGAAACAACGTAGACATCCATACAGAGAATACTTATCTGGCGGAGAACCAGCTTAGATATTATACTCTCTTAGATTCTATGACACAGGAGTTTTCCAGACTTAAGATAGCGTTGACTTCAACCAGCCAGTAAAATTAGTATTGGAGATATTATAAAAAGAGAGGTATAGGAAATGTCAGTTTTTGGAGCTATGGATATAAGCGCAACAGGTATGACTGCACAGCAGCTTAGAACAGATATAATTGCGCAGAATATTGCTAATATAAATACTACAAGAGACGAAAATGGCCATGTATACAGAAGAAAGAATGTAGTATTCGTTGAAAAAGATGTAACAGGCTTTTCACAGATTCTTCTTAGGACTGCAGGAAGAGTTGGCAATGGAGTAAAGGTATCTAAGATATACACTGATACCGAGAGCCCTGTAAGGCTAGTATACGATCCTTCACATCCTGATGCAAATGAAGATGGATATGTAGAGTATCCTAATGTGAATACAGTTCAGGAAATGACTGATATGATAGATGCTACAAGATCTTACGAAGCAAATGTAACCGCTTTCAATGCGACTAAAAATATGATATTAAAGGCGCTTGAAATGGGCGGAGGCCAGTAATCAGCTAAGTTTACCGTAATTTAATTATATTATATTGGAGATGATTGTAATGGATATTGCTGCAATAGGTAGTTTAGTTCCACTTAAAAATATTAACGGTGTTAATACTAAGAGTTCTGAGGCCGGCATAGTACAGGGAAGTACAGAAGGATTTGAAAGTATATTCAAATCAGCTCTTGACATGGTTAAACAAACCAATGACCTCACTAACGCAGCGGAACAGGAAGAAATGAAATTTGCGCTTGGCAATTCAGACAACATAGCGGACCTTATGGTGGCTCAGAGAAAAGCTAATCTTTCCCTACAATATACGGTAGCCATTAGGAATGCAGTAATGAGTGCATATAGAGAGATAATGAATCTTCAGTTCTAATTTAACTTATATACTGCTGAGGAGAAGATTGTAGATGAATACGCTTTTAGAACGATTGAGAAAGATTCCGGCAAGATTCTTAGAATTTTGGAATAAATATTCGCCTGTGCAGAGAATACTGATGATAGCTGTGGGCGTGGGTGTCTTTCTTGCAATCATATTGGTATCCTACTTTGTCACAAGACCGGTAATGACGACACTGGTCAGGGCTGAGAAAGCCGCTGATACAGCAAAGATTACCGAACTCCTGACGGATAACGGGATTTCTTATGATCTATCATCAGATGCACTGACAGTATCGGTAAATGAAAAAGATTATTCTAATGCCTTATTGGTGCTAGCTAAGAATGATATTCCGTCAATTGGGATGTCAATCGATGAACTTTTTGATAACAGCTTTTCGACTACGGAAAGTGAAAAGAAGCTAAAAGCCAATATATATAAACAGGATTGGTTGAAACAGGTTCTCTTAAATATGGACAATATTGAAAATGCCGTTGTTTCAATCACATCACCGACAACAGGTAATACTCTTTTTGCCGAAACTAAGGACACTTCCGTAAGTGTTATTCTTACCGTAACCAGTGATTTTAAGCAGGAGAATGCAAAGACCATTGCGAATATTCTTGCAGGAGCTGTAGGTAATGACAGCACAAAGGCAATAACCATAGCAGATCAAAATGGCAATCTGCTTTTTAATGGTGCAGATAATGATGTATTTAGTGGAGGCATTAACTCAATAAGTGATTATGAGAAAAATGTTACCGGAGTGAAGAAAGAGGAGATATACAAGCTGCTCGTTGGGCTTCCTGCCTATGATGATGCAAAGGTAGCAGCCAATTTTGCATTTGACATGAATAAAATCAGCTCTGTATATACTGAATATACACCTGCTGAGGGTGCTGAGCAGGGACTTAAGTCACACGACTATACCTATGATGCCCAGAATTCCAACGGTAACGGAGGAACTCCGGGAACAGATGCAAACAGTGAGACAGACTACATGGTTCAGGATGGCGCAAACGCCAAGGGCAATGTGGCAATCTCCGAAAACGACTATTTACCAAATAAAAAGGTAACCAATACAGAGGCTGCCATGGGCGCAATCAAGGCTAATGAGTCTTCGATTGCTATAACTCTCATTTCCTATAAGAACTACAATGAAGCAGAGATGAAGAAGAACGGACAGCTTGACGGCACAACCTTTGATGAGTTTATGTTTGCCAATCAGGCTGCCACAGAACTTACAGTTCCGGCAAATGTGATAACCCTTGTATCAAGGGCTACGGGAGTTCCTGAGGCTAATATTCAGATACTGGCCTGGCAGGTACCTATATTCCAGCCTGAAGAGGGAGGAAGCTTCTTCACATTTACCAACATACTTATGTTAGTATTAGCAATTCTCATTGTTGCTCTCCTCATCTTTGTAGTATTTAAGGGACTTGCACCTGTTGAGGTTGTCGAACTTGAACCTGAACTTTCTGTTGAGCAGCTTCTTGCTACAACTAAGGAGAATCAGTCACTTGACGATATTGAGTTCTCTGATAAGTCCGAGACCAGAAAGATGATAGAGAAGTTTGTTGATGAGAATCCTGAGGCTACAGCTCAGCTCCTTCGTAACTGGCTGAGTGATGAATGGGGGTAAATAATGTCTAACAAGACTTATAGCGAATATACAGGTATTGAAAAGGGTGCAATCCTTATGATTGCACTCGGGCCTGAAAAATCATCATCAGTGTTTAGGTATCTTAAAGATGAAGAAATAGAGGAGCTTACACTTGAGATAGCCAATACAAGAAGTGTGGCTCCGGATATAAAGGATGCTGTCTTAGATGAATTTTATGAAATATGTCTGGCTCAGCAGTATATCTCAGAAGGTGGTATCGGTTATGCGAGAGACCTTCTTGAGAAGGCTCTTGGAGCAGACAAGGCTCAGACAGTTATTGGCAAGCTTACTGCAAGCTTGCAGGTTAGGCCTTTTGAATTTGTAAGAAAAGCAGACGCATCACAGCTCTTAAGCTTTATACAGGATGAACATCCTCAGACCATAGCACTCATACTTTCTTACCTGCCAACATCACAGGCGGCTGCGGTAGTGTCTTCACTCCCACCTGAGAAGCAGCCTGACGTTGCAAGGCGTATAGCTACTATGGATAGGACTTCTCCTGATGTTATAAAGGAAGTGGAAGATGTGCTTGAAAAGAAACTGAATTCTCTTGTCAACCAGGATTATACTATTGTTGGTGGTGTTGACAGCATTGTTGAAATCCTCAACACAGTTGACCGTGGTACAGAGAAGCATATTATGGAGACTCTTGAAATTGAAGAACCTGAGCTTGCTGACCAGATCCGCAGGAAGATGTTCGTATTCGAGGATATCCTGCTGCTTGACAACAAGTCAATTCAGCGTGTACTTCGTGACGTTGACAACAACGACCTCTCAATTTCTCTAAAGAATGTAAGCGAAGAGGTTCAGACTGCAATATTCACCAACCTTTCAAAGCGCCTTGCTTCTATGATAAAGGAAGAGATGGAATTTATGGGACCTGTGCGTGTTAAGGATGTTGAAGAGGCACAGCAGAAGATTGTTAACATCATAAGAAAGCTTGAAGATTCAGGAGAAATTATTATTTCACGTGGTGGAGGAGACGAGATAATTGTCTAATATTATAAAAGGCTCAAGAGCCAGAGAAGAAGCTGCAAGCTTTGTAATAGACTCTAATTCAAGGGTTGGTTCTTATTTTTCAAATCTTGTTAAAGAACAGGAAGAAATGGCATCAAATGAGCCTGAAGTAAGAAATATAGAGCCTTTGGCTGAAGTTTCGCCTGAAATAGCAGTAGAAGAACAGCCAAAGCTTTCTCCTGAGGAGATTGAGGAGGAGGCAAGGAAGCGTGCTGCTGAGATTATAGCAGAGGCTGAGGAGCAGAAAAAGCAGATAATGAATCAGGCTGTAAAAGAAGCCAAAATAAAGGAGAAAAGCCTTAGAGAAGCTGCCTCTGAGGAAGGTTACAAGGAAGGACAGCTTAGGGCTAAGGAAGAATATGAGAATAAGCTCTTAGAGATTGAGGATGAAAAGGCAAAGCTTAGGGAAGAATTTGAAGCGGAAGTTGAGAGGCTTGAGCCTATATTTGCAGGCCTTGTTATTAACTACGTGGAAAGACTTACGGGTATAGTTGCCAACGAGTATGAGGCCGTCATCTACAATATGCTGGTTGCAGCTATAAATAATGCGGACTCCAGCCGTTTTTATGTCATTCATGTGCCTAAGGAACAGTACGAATATGTTAGCTCTAGAGAGGGTTATATAAGAGAGATAGTGGGAGACCGTGTAAATATCGAAATCATAGCGGATCCGGTACTCCCTCTTAACAGCTGTAAGATAGAGACTGACTCCTGCGTTATTGATACCGGACTTGATACAAGACTTACAACTCTTGTCAATTCCATAAGGCTTCTTGCAGGAGGAGGCAAAAAGAAGGATGATTAAAATGATAGGAGGGTAATAGTATTGTTCAACGTAAATAAGTATTATTCCCTTTTAGACCAGCCACTGGAAAAAAAGTACGGCAAGGTTACGAGACTCATAGGGCTTACAATTGAATCCCTTGGGCCTAGTGCCAATATAAATGATTTATGTATAATATATTCCAATAATAAATCTGGCAAGGGAACCTACGCAGAGGTGGTTGGATTCAGAGATAACCGTATTTTGCTGATGCCCTATGGAGATGTTGAGGGTGTTGGTATAGGGAGCCTTGTTGAAAGTACAGGAGCTCCTTTTCACGTTGCAGTAGGCTATGATATGCTTGGAATGGCTGTAGACGGACTGGGAAGGCCTATAGCATCTGATAGGACCTTTGAGAAAGAGGACAGCTACTCTGTTGAGGCTATGCCGCCTGATCCTTTTGCAAGACAGATGATAGAGGAAGTTCTACCTCTTGGAGTGAAGGCTGTAGATTCTCTCCTTACCATGGGTAAAGGGCAGAGAGTGGGTATATTTGCCGGTTCAGGTGTAGGCAAGAGTACGCTTATGGGTATGTTTGCAAGAAATACCAAGGCAAGCATCAACGTAATCGCCCTCATAGGAGAGCGAGGCAGGGAGGTTAGGGAATTTATAGAGCGTGACCTTGGAGAAGAGGGTATGAAACGCTCCGTAGTTGTTGTGGCTACCTCTGACCAGCCCGCTCTTATCAGAAAGAAGGCTGCAAAGACAGCTACTGCGATAGCGGAATTCTTCAGAGACAAGGGTGAGGATGTGCTTCTTATGATGGACTCGCTTACCCGTTTTTCTATGGCTCAGCGAGAGATAGGTCTTGCGAGCGGCGAACCACCGGTAACCAGAGGATACCCTCCAAGTGTGTATTCGGAGATGCCTAAGCTCCTTGAAAGAGCGGGAAATGGAGACAAGGGCTCGATTACAGGCTTATACACAGTGCTTGTAGACGGTGATGATATGAATGAGCCTATTGCTGATACCGCAAGAGGTATACTAGATGGGCACTTCATCCTTTCAAGGGCCTTGGCTCAGAAGAACCATTATCCTGCTATAGACGTACTTCAGAGCGTCTCCAGATGTATGTCATCCATTGTAACCAAGGAGCATAAGAGACTTGCAGGTACGATGAAGACTGTAATGGCTACCTATAACGGAGCGGAGGATCTTATCAATATAGGGGCGTACAAAGCAGGAGCTAACCCTGATATTGATTTTGCCATTAGTAAGATTAAGGAAGTAAATGCGTTTTTAATGCAGAGTACGGATGAAAAGTTTTTGTTTGAAGATGAGATAGAGGGGTTAAGGTCAATATTTGCGGAGGCTGAATAAGTCTTTATCCCATCCCGGAAACATCAATTAAAGAATAAGGTGAAATATGGCGAAATTTAAGTATAGGATGCAAAACATCCTGGAACTGAAGATGAAGCTTGAAGAACAGCAGAAAATGGATTTGGCTGCAGCCAGAATCAACCTAAATGAGGAAGAGGACAAGCTTAAAGAGTTATATGAAAGAAAAAATGAATATCAGGAAGCCTTGCGTGAATCCTGTAAAAATAAGCTAAATGTCCATAAAATAAGGATGAGTACCCTTGCTTATGAGAGCATGGATGATGTTATCAGCCGCCAGAAGATAGAAGTAAAAAAGGCTCGCGGCAAGGTTGCCATAGAACAGGACAAGATGGGTGAGGCTATGAAGGAGAGAAAGATTCAGGAAAAGCTTAGAGAACGGAATTTTAACAGATTTGTAAAAGAAGTCGCATACGAGGAAGCTGCTATGGTAGACGAGCTTGTAGCTTATAAGTATGGATCTGATGTAAATTCAGAAAAATGGAGGATAGATGGCTGATATAGATGAGATGGATGAGCTTGATAATCTGGATGAAGTAGAAGATTCAGGCCAGTCTAAGGAAAAAAAGAAAGACAAGAAGAAAAAAAGTGAGGAAAAAGAAGGCATATTTAGCAGGATACTTACCATCATTATCGTGCTTTTCATTGTAGCCATTTGGCTTGCTATATTTGCCCTTCTTATAAAGTACGATGTGGGTGGCTTTGGCTCCACTGTGCTTAGGCCAATGCTTAAAGACATACCGGGCATAAATCAGATATTACCTGATATTCCTGATGAGCAGGCGGCAGAGGAGAATAATTATCCTTACAAAAATCTTCCTGAGGCAATGGATAGAATAAGTGAGCTTGAAGCCGAGCTTGCTGCAGCAAACGGAACCAAGAAAGGCAATGCTAATTACCTTGCCCAGCTGGAGGCTGAGGTAGCAAGGCTCAAGACCTTTGAAGAGAACCAGCTCCAGTTTCAGAAGGAGAAGGATAAGTTTGACAAAGAGGTGGTCTTTAACGATAAGGCACCTGATCCTGAAGAATACAAGAAATACTATGAATCTATAGATCCCGATAATGCCGCTGAGATATACAGGCAGGTGGTTGAACAGCAGGATACTGAAAAGAAGCTTATAGAACAGGCTGAAATGTATAAGAATATGAAGCCGGAGGAAGCAGCAGCCATATTAAACGGTATGGGTGGAGACCTTGACTTGGTTGCCAATATTCTACTTCATATGAAGACTAAAGATGCCGGAGCCATACTGGCTAAGATGGATACAAATATGGCTGCCAAGATAACGAAAAAAATTTCAATAATGCAATCAAGATAAACTTAAGTTTTACTCCCTTTGATCCGATATAAGTTGTAGGGTATATTATATGCCCTGTGTATAACGGATAGAAGGGAGATTTTTTATGGTAACAGCTCAGATTAATGCTGTTTCACCGGCGGTTTCTTCTAAAGCTAAAGTACAGTCCGTCAAAGCGGATGGCTCATTCTCTGACATCTTAGGTAAAGAGAGTGCTGCATCAGCATCTAAGGGCGGTGCCAAGGAGTCTAAGGGAAACAACAGCATAGTCTCTGAAAAGTACTACAAGGAAGACAGCAAGGTAGAGGCTGATAGCAATCAGACAACTAATAAGCCAAATGACAAGATGAATACTGACAAGAAAAACGAGGCTTATAAGGCGAAAGATGATAGTTATAAGACCACAAAGGATAGTTCGCTTGAAACGGCTGTCGAAGAGACAAAAAGTGGTGAAGGGCAGGATGAAAAGGCAAAGTCTTTAATGGCAATACTAGCAAGTATGTTTACACAGATTTCTAATAATACAGGAATTGATGAAACTACAGTCAAAGATTATATTGCCACTAACAATTTAACATCTGCAGATTTGCTGGACATTAACAGCTGGAAAGGTCTTGTTACTGAAGCTAACGGACTTACGGATATTTCAGCTATACTCACAAATGATGAGGCATTTAAGGATTTGGGAAACATTTCTGATATAATAAATGCTCACCTTGCTGAGATGGGGCAAATGACTTCCGGAATGACAGAAGGAGTCACAGATGAAGCGCAGATACCGCAAACAATAGTCATACCTGAGGAGGTTGCGGTTAAAACAGATGAGCTCCTTACAAAGTTTGTAAAGGCCGAGAATGTAGAAACTGCCGCACCCAAGGAGGATGAGACTTCCGGCAAGGAAGTAGATGAGACCGGCAGCGCAGAAGAACTTGCTACATTTTCTGCTATGGCAGATAAAAATGCGGTGGCAGGTGCACATACTCAGTCAGGATTTGAACAGAGCAGTTCTAATTCACGCGGGAACAATCAGACTACCGCAGTAGAAGGAGTTTCGGCTCCTGCTCATAATATATTTGACAATATTGCGGCCAATATAGAAAAGCTTGAAGGAACCAACTCACTTCCTGAGGGAACTACAACAAGAGACATACTTAATCAGGTTACAAGCCAGATAAAGAACTTACACGCACCTGATAGGACAAGTCTTGAATTTCTGCTTACACCTGCCATGCTTGGCAAGGTAGCAGTAAATGTATCCTCTAAAAATGGTATATTACAGGCAGAGTTTAGGGTAGAAAATGCACAGGCAAAGGCTGCACTTGAGAGCCAGATTGCAGATCTTAAATTAAATTTTGAAAATCAGGGACTTAAGGTATCAGAGGTTTCTGTCATGATTAGCGAAAATGGAATTGGAAGCAACGATCAGGGAAAGAATACAGGTGAAGAAGGCAAAAAGAATTCCGGCAAAAGAAACAGGTCTTTTGCAATTGATGGTGAAGATGCAATAGACTATGCACTTACTTCGCCTGAGGATGCTATAAGAGCCTATACTGATGGAGACACAGGAAGCAATATTAACCTCGGTGCATAATTATAGAAAGGTAGAATATGAGCGATTTTAATACTAATTACAGTTCTACAAGAACTGACCAGGGTCTTCAGGCACAGGTAATAGATGGTGTTATTAGCAAGACCAACAATATAGAAAAAACTAAAACTGCTGATGAGCTTAATAAGCTTGGTAAAGATTCGTTTCTTAAACTTCTCGTTGCACAGATGGAGAATCAGGATCCAATGCAGCCACAGAGTAATACCGAGTGGGTATCTCAGCTTGCTACCTACTCTACACTTGAGCAGATGCAGAACATGAATGCTGTAATGACCAATTCGCAAGCTTTTGGCCTAATTGGTCAGGATGTAATAGTAGCCACCAAGAATGCTGATGGCAAAGAGTCCACAATAAGCGGAAAGGTTGACTTTGTATCTGTTAAGGGCAACAAGTCATATCTGTCAATAGACGGCAATCTCTATCCGTCATCAGACCTTCAGTCAATCATCAACCCTGACTATATAAAGGGCAATGTGATTCCTAAGGTCGAGAACAAGGACTTGAAGTTTAATAAAGACCACCCTGAAGTTATGAAGTTTCAGGTACATATGGGACAAGGCGCGGGAAAGGCTACAGGTCTTGCACTTAGTATAAACGGCAATGACATACCTGCTAAGAACTTCACTATTGACGGAGACGGTATTGTAAATGTATATCCGGATGCATTTAAGGACTTAAAGAAGGGACATTATCAGATAGATGTTAAGTTTAACAATGACTTTGGAACACATAGCAATACCAGTCTATCGGTAACTATATCAGAGGGCGATCTTCCAAAGAAGGCAGAGCCAGCAAAGCCTGTTGAACCGACAAAGCCAGTTGAACCAGCAAAGCCAGCTGAACCGACAAAGCCAGCTGAACCAGCAAAGCCTGCAGATACAACAACTACTCCTTAATTATATAAGGAAATATGTCCTACCTGCTCCAAGAGTATATAGTCACTTTATGAAAATGAACGAATAACGAATATTTTGAGGCCAGAAATAACCCAAGAGTTTTTCATAGGAGATTGCAATAATATTTCCTATGAAAAATATTTTGGAGTAGTGGTAAAAGGTGTTAACTTTTAACATAGATTAGCCGATATTATCTTTGTGGAGGTGAGGATGTGAATATAAATAATGGAAGTTTGGGCTCCATTGAGCAGATTAGAGGTAAATATCTTGGCAAGCAGGAAAACAAAAACCAAGATGCGGCTGCCCTTAAGGGAAATAGCTTTAGAGACGTACTTCTAAGTCAGGCTCAAAAAGACGAAGGAACACTCAAGTTTTCAAAGCATGCCAATGAGAGACTTGCCAGTCGTAATATCAATCTTTCAAATGAACAGATGTTAAGACTTTCAGAAGGAACTGACAGAGCAAGGCAGAAGGGAATCAAAGAATCACTTATAGTAGTTGATGAGCTTGCATTTATAGTAAATGTAAAAAATAACACAGTAGTAACTGCTGTAGGAGATAGTGAAGATAAGATTTTCACAAATATTGATGGAGCTGTGATAAGCTAAAGCCGGACCTTTATGGAGGCTTTTGTTTCTGAATGACAGATGAAACACTTATCAAAACAATAAAAGTTTAATATGGAGGTCATTTATTATGATGAGATCACTTTTTTCTGGTGTTGCAGGTCTTAAGGTACACCAGACCAAGATGGATGTTATTGGTAACAATATTGCAAATGTTAATACAGTAGGATTTAAGTCCAGTTCAGTAGTATTTTCTGATGTTTTCTATCAGACTACTCAGTCTTCATCAGGTCCTAACAAGGAATCAGATGTAGCAGGTATTAACTCAAAGCAGATCGGTCTTGGTGCAGGAGTTTCTGCTATATCTAAGAATATATCAGGAGCAGGCGGTTCTCAGGCAACTAACAACGCATTCGACTGTATGCTTACAGGAGATTCATTCTTTATTACTAAGAATGCAGGAAGAACTTATTTTACAAAGAATGGTGCTTTTACAGTAGATGCTGACGGTACACTTACAACTTCAGACGGAGCTAAGGTTCAGGGATGGCAGGTAGATCCTGATGACAAGACAAAGACTAAGCCGGGCCCAGTATCTAACCTTAATATCATGGCACCTGAAAATATGTATACAGATCCTGAAGCTACAACAGCGGCTTATATGTCAGGAAACATAGATAAGACAGATACACAGCTTGCATCAGGTTCAGCAGGCCGTACTTTCCAGACTAACTTCTATGACAACTTAGGATATGAGTATACAGCTAAGTTTAATATGAAGCAGAGTTCAGTATCTGACAATGCTTACTACATAGAGCTTAAGGATATACTTAAAGATGGTAAGTCTATACTTTATACAGCTACAACCAATGACACTGGAACTACAGAATATACGGCTACAGGCTGGGGTGCAAATGTTACCACAGAAAAGCAGGATTTAAGTGGTGTTGGTGCACCTGATATAACAGACGGCAAGCTTACTTTTGCTGACAACTTTGCATTTATGGCTGTATTTGACGGAACTACAGGTAAGTTCAAGAGCCTTGCTGCTGACGGAGCAGATCCTGCTTATGATTCAACAGGTCTTGATGAAAACGCCAAAATTAAGAAAATGTTCTTAAATATCGGTGGTAAGTCACCTAACCCATTCAAGAACATCGAGATTGATTTCTCACAGATGACAATGTTTGCAAGCTCAACATCATCTAAGATTGAGTCAACCATGGGTGATGTAGACGGTAACGGTAAGGGTAAGATGAAGGGTACCTTAAAGGGTGCTTCCATTGATAGCTCAGGTAAGATTTACGGTTCTTATGACAACGGAGATCTTAAGCTCCTTGCTCAGATTGCAGTTGCAAACTTCAAGAACCCTGCAGGTCTTGAGTCTGTAGGTAACAGTAACTTCGTAGAGACTATGAACTCAGGTAGATTTGACGGTGTTGGAAAAGACGTTACCTCAGAAGGCGGCAAGATAAGCACAGGTATGCTTGAGATGTCAAACGTAGACCTTGCAGCACAGTTTACAGATATGATTACCACACAGAGAGGTTTCCAGGCTAACTCAAGAACAATCACAACAACTGATTCAATTCTTGAAGAGCTTATCAACCTCAAGAGATAATAGATATATTTAATAACTTTGCCCAACAAAACTTCCCCTATAAACAAGAAAAGCCACAAGGCAGCAATGCTTTGTGGCTCTTTCCATGTTGAGCAGGGATATTACACCCTTATCATTATCTTGTAACTTTCACTCTGTTTGAGATATCTTCTTCAGTCTTAGGATTCGGCTCTGCATCAATTCCTCCAAAAGGCATCTCTGCAATTAGTTTGTAGTTATCAGGTACATTAAAGAGCTTTCTTACAGCCTCATCAATAACGGGGTTATAGTGCTGAAGACTTGCGCCTACTCCAAGTTCAGCTAAAGCTGCCCAAACTGATATCTGAAGCATTCCATTTGCCTGACCGTTCCATACCGGGAAGTTAGATGAATAAGCAGGATAAGCATCCATAAGCCCCTTTGTCACTGTCTCATCAGTAAAATAAAGCACAGTTCCTGCTCCTGCCTTGAAACTATCGATTTTCTCCCTTGGAACCTTTCCTTCAAATGCATCGTATACAGCATCCCAGAGCTTATTCTGTTTCTCTCCAAGTGCTACGACAACTCTCTGACTCTTGCAGTCAAAAGCATCGGGTACAAGGGATACAGTTTCTTCTATTGCTTTTATTACTTCGTCTTCAGAAACAGGAAGAACCTTGTTCAGTGCATATACAGATCTTCTTTTTAATAAAGCTTCTCTAATTGACATAATTTTTCCTCCGTATTAATCAAATACATTATTAAATTGAACACAATTTAACAATATCACACATATTGAATAATTGCTATAGGAAATTTTAACAAAGAATAATAACAAAATAAAAGTAAACATAGTAAATATATAGGTTAATAGAGTTTTGCCCTGTAACTGTTTACAGACAGTTTTCTATTTGTTATACTTTATGGTACGAGAATAAAAGACAGTTAGTAGGCTACAAGCTTACCTGTAAGAAGAGAAGCTATGGCAATACAGTATCATAGGGAAGCAACCCTATATTACCCAAGTTAAAACTGAGAAAGAAGAATAATTATGACCTTTGATATTATTATACCTACCTACAAACCGGGAGAAGAGCTAAAGGCTCTACTTAAGGGAATTCTCATCCAGACCTTAAGGCCTGATAATATTTATATAATCAACACAGAAGAAAAATTCTGGAAAAAGGAATATGAGGAGATACTGCCTGTAAAGGTAACCCATATCAAGAAGTCGGAATTTGACCATGGTGCTACCAGAAGACTTGGGGCTAAGATGTCTGAGTCTGATATTTTTGTCTGTATGACGCAGGATGCAAGACCTAAAGATGGCAGGCTTTTTTCTAACCTGCTTTCAGCCTTTAATGACGAAAAGGTTGCAATATCCTATGCCAGACAGGAAACTGATGAAAAGGCCGGAGAGATAGAAAGATACACCAGAGAATATAATTACCCTGACAAAGACAGGGTGAAAAGTAAGTCAGATATAGAGACTATGGGGATAAAGGCCTGGTTTTGCTCAGATGTCTGCGCTGCCTACAAAAAGCAGATTTATGAGGAAGCAGGAGGTTTTGTACATCCTACGGTGTTTAACGAAGATATGCTGATGGCGGCTAAGGTTATGGAGCTTGGCTACAAGGTGGTATATAAGGCAGATGCAAGGGTGGTTCACTACCACGAATACAGCCTGTGGCAGCAGTTTAGCAGGAACTTTGACCTGGGAGCTTCTCACAGGGAGTATAGAGAAGTATTTTCAAAGGTATCCTCATATAAGGAAGGTGGCAGGCTTGTAAAGGATACCGCCCTCCACCTATTAAGGAAGGGGAAGTTTTATCTGCTTCCTAAGCTTGTATTTCACAGCGGTGCCAAGCTGATAGGTTATAAGTTTGGCAAGAACTATGACAGGCTGCCAAAGAAGCTGGTGCTTAAATTCTGTATGAATAAGGATTATTTTAAATGATTGCAATAATAATGGGTGTGTATAACGGCGAAAAATACATCAAAGAGCAGATTGGCTCTATAATAGCGGGTGACTGTAAGGACTGGAAGCTTTTCATCTTTGATGACGGCTCTAAGGATAATACCGAGAATATAGTTAAGGAGTTTGTGAGAAGCTATCCTGACAAGATATATTTTGAAAAGAACAGAGAGAACCTTGGGGCAGCAGGGAATTTCTTTAATGGAACTAAGAGGGTTAAGGCAGAGCTTGCGCCTGAGGCAGAGTACTTTTGTTTTTCTGACCAGGATGATGTGTGGGTGGAGGACAAACTAAGCCGCTCACTTGCTAAAATAAAGGAAATAGAAGGGGGGAGACCTGCCCTTGTGTTTTCCGATGTGGCAATTACGGATAGAAACCTTAAAGTGACGGCAGATTCTTATTTTAAGGCAGAAAAGGTTGACAATACTAAGATAGCCCTTAATTACCTCCTTATGGAAAATAAATTCATAGGGGGAACTGTTATGGTTAACAAGGCTTTGGTGGATGCTGAACTAAAAGCTGAAGAAAAGGGACTTCTGCCACATAAAAAGGCTAAGATGCACGACTGGTGGTTTGGACTAATTGCTGCAGGACTTGGGAGAGTAGGAGAAGTTAAGGGCTTTACCGAATACTACAGGCAGCATGGAGGCAATGTAGTAGGTGGAGAGACTTTTGGCTCGTATTTTATAAGCAGAATCAGCAAACTTAAGGAAATAAGGCAGAGGATATACCAGAATATAGAACAGGCAGAGGAGTTTCTCTCATACTTTGGAGACAGCCTCCCTCCTGATAAGAAAAGGATAACTAAGGAATTTGTAAAGCTTAAGGACAGGGGATTTATAGGAAGAAGGGTGAGCCTTATTAAGAACCGCTTTTTTAAGTCAGGATTTATAAGAAACATAGCATTATTGATATTTATATAGCAGGGAGAACCTGTGAAAAATAGGAGATTTAAATGAAGATTTCTACTAAAGGCAGGTACGGGCTCAAGGCCGTGCTTGATATAGCTATGCATGATGAGGCTTCGTCAGTTAGCAGCATAGCTGCAAGACAGTGTATTTCGGAGAATTATCTTGAGAGGCTGATTGCCATGCTTAAAAAGGCAGGGATTGTCAACAGTCTAAGAGGTGCCCAGGGAGGCTATGTGCTTGCAAGGCCGGCAGAAGATATATCCGTAGGCGAGGTGCTTAGGGCTCTTGAAGGAGACCTAAACCCGGTTGACTGTGCGGAAATAGATGGCTCAGGCGACTTTTGTGAGGGTGCTGATACCTGTATAACCAAATTTGTATGGAAGAGGATATCGGATAGTATAAATCAGGCAGTAAACAACCTGATGATATCTGAGCTTGCAAGAGATGGCAAGCATCTGATAGAGGAAAAAGGTGTAGATAAGAATACCAGTCCGGTATGTAATAGAAGATAAAGGAGTAATATGTCAAAGAAAGTAGTAGTTGGAATGTCTGGAGGAGTGGATTCATCTGTAGCTGCCTATCTATTAAAGGAAGAGGGCTACGAGGTCTACGGAGTTACGATGGATATATGGACAGAAGGAGCTATCGATACGGTAAACGGAGGCTGTCTTGGAAGCAAGGCAAAGGAAGATGCGGCAAGGGTTGCCAGCCATCTTGGCATACCTTATGAGATAGTTGATGTAAGAGGGAAATTCCGAGACAATGTAATGGATTATTTTGCAGATTCGTATAAAAATGGGCAAACGCCAAATCCCTGCACACTTTGTAACAGAATGGTAAAGTGGGAGGCTCTCTTTAAGGGGGCCCAAATTTTTGGAGCAGACTATGTGGCTACAGGCCATTATGCCAAGATAAGAGAACTTCCAAATGGGAGATATTCCATAGCGAACTCACATACGGCTGCAAAGGACCAGACCTATGCTCTTTGTAACCTTACTCAGGAACAGTTAAAGAAAACCCTGCTTCCTATAGGAGATTATGAAAAGAGCGAGGTTAGGAGGATAGCAGAAAAGGCAGGAATAGAGGTAGCCTCAAAGCCTGACAGTATGGAGATTTGCTTCATACCTGATGGAGATTATGCAGCCTATCTTGAAAATGAATATGGAATAGTGGCTAAAAAGGGCAACTTTATAGATGTGAGTGGCAAGGTTTTGGGAGAGCATAGAGGAATAGTTCATTATACTGTAGGTCAGAGAAAAGGCCTCGGTATCACCTTTGGCAAGCCTATGTTTGTAAAGGAAATAAGACCTGAGACTAACGAGGTGGTTCTTTCTGACAATGAAGGTCTCTTTAGCACTAGAGTAGTGGCTGAAAGAGTTAACTTTATGGCTGAAACCAAAGAAGAAATTGAAGCGCTAAACAAGACCTATATGGCAAAGATAAGATATAACCACAAGGGTGGTGACTGTAAGCTCTCCTTTGATGGAGAGAGGGTGGTGGCAGAGTTTCTAGAGCCGCAAAGAGCATCTGCCCCGGGGCAGACCTTGGTAGTCTACAACGAGGCAGGTGAAGTTGTCTGCGGTGGTAGAATTATCAGAAGCTAATTTTGATAGGCTTTCTATTTTCAAAAATATAATATCCGTCAAAGCCCAGTTCTTTTAAGAGGGCTTCACATTTATTAAAATCATAGGCAAGATGTTCAGGTTTGTGGCCATCTGAGCCTATGGTTATTTTTGTGCCACCTAGCTTTATGTAGCGTTTAAGAACCTCGGGCTGTGGGTTAGGCACTCCAAGACCGTATTTATATCCTGCAGTATTTACCTCAAGAGCCTTATCAAGCTCGATTACCCTCTTAAGTATCGGATCTATGAGACTGGCATATTCCCTGTATGCATAGTGGGATTCGCCGGGGTTCCCTGCCTCATCCCTTATGTATCTAAAGATATAATCAAGATGACCTAGGGTATCAAAGTCGGTGAACTTGTTTATCATTTCAAGCATTATAGTAAAATATCTCTGCACAGCCTTTTTACTGTCGTGGTATAGCCAAAAATTTGGATAATAAGGATCCATTCCGTCTATCAGGTGAATGGAGCCAATGACAAAGTCAAAATTATATTCCTTTAATAACTCTTCGTATTCAGGTAAGGCCTTTTCACAGAGTCCAAGCTCAATGCCTGTAAGGATGTTCAATTTTCCCTCAAACGCAGTTTTTACCTCTTTTATCTTTGCTGTATAAGTAGGAATGTCTAACTTAAAAATATTGACGGGATTACCATTTTCATCCTGAACCTCAGGGTAATACAGGTCTTCATGGTCGGTAAAACAATAATGTTTCAGACCTAGTTTAACGGCTTTTTCAGCCTGTTTTTCCATAGGGGTTTCCGAATCTCCCGAAAAATCTGAATGTGTGTGCATATCTGCTATTATCATATCTGCCTCCTATATCTGTCTAAGTTCTGATATATCAGAATCAGTTGTTAGAGAGTAATTGGTGTAGTAAACTACAAAGCCGGGCTTTGCGCCGTTTGGTTTCTTTATCTCTTTTTTCTGTACATAGTCCACGTCATGCTTAGTTCCGTCACCTTTTAGAGAGGATGAGGTATTTACACTTGAGTAGTGAAGGGCAAGCTTTCCCGCCTCTTCAAAGGCTCTGTCAGGAACCTCCCTGCCATTTGTCACAAGGAGGACATGAGAGCCTGCACATTTTTTAGCATGGAACCACCAGTCATTGTTTGTGGCTAACTTAAAGGTAAGATAATCATTTTGTATATTATTCTTCCCTACATAGATGTCAAAACCATCGCTTGATACAAAGTGAAGTGGAGTTCCCTTAGCTTCTTTTGCCTTACCCTTTTTAGAGTTTATTCCTGTTTTCTTGGCATAGCCTGCACTTTCAAGCTCTTTCCTGATTTCTGCAAGGTCTTCCTCATTTTCTGCTAATTCAAGTGACATCTTGATTGACTCTAAGTGGCTTAACTCAGCCTCGGCCTCCTCTTGCTGTGAAATCACAGCCTCATAAGTTCTTTTAAGACGGGCATATTTATCAAAGTATTTCTTGGCATTTGCCATCACAGGGATGGTGGTATCAAGGCTTATATTAACTTCCTTACCTGAATAGTAATCGGTACAGGTAAGCACCTTATCTCCCTCCTTTGCCTGATAGCCGTAGGTAGTTATCAGTTCTCCGTATATCCTGAATTTATCTCTATTTTCGGTATCTCTAAGCTGCTTAGCAAATATATCAAGCTTGTTAGCAGTCCTTGATATGGCGTTGGTTATGAGCTTTCTTAGGTCTGCTGATTTTTGCCTTATTCTGTCATTCTTATCCTTTGAATTGTAGAACTCCTCAAGAAGGGATGAAAGACTGGAAAAGGTCTTGCTTTCCATATTCTCATAAATGCTGAGAGAAAAAGCAGCAAAGGCTTTAGGCTCGAGGTTATTACCATAGTATATTGTAGGGGTGAATTCACCGTTTTGGATGAGACTTATAAATTTACTAAAATTCTTAAAAAGCTCATCTACATTCTCTGCGTTAAGTGAGGCTGTAGGCTGGTCTGCATCAAGCCCTGAAAGAGAGCAGATTTCATTAGCTATCTGAGGTGAGAAGCCCGTAAGTGAGGTATAAATCGCCTTTCCTATGGCATTTGGCTTCTTTGCTATCACATTTACAAAGTAGTCATAATCAGCATCAAAGGGGTTTATCCTACCCTCCTGCTCAGGCACAAAGTAGCTTCTTCCCGGCAGTATCTCCCTGACTGAGCTAACAAGAAGGGATACATGCTTTATACTGTCTATTACCTTTTCTTCATCATCAAGGAGGATGATATTGCTGTATTTTCCCATTAGCTCTATGACTAACTGTTTCACTGAGAGGTCGCCCATCTCATCCAAATGCTCGGTCTTAATTCTTATTATTCTCTCAAGCCCCGGCTGTGAGACGTCTAGTATTTTAGCACTTCCAAGATGTTTCCTAAGAAGCATGCAAAAGTTTGGAGCTGTCATAGGTGACTTGCGGCTCTCCTCTGTAATGTATGCAAGAGGAAGAGAAGCATTTGCAGATAAAAAAAGTCTATATTGAGTTCTGTTATTTTTAACTGTAAGCACGAGGGCATCCTTCTCAGGCTGTGCTATTTTTGTAATATAACCACCGGTAAGGCAGGTGCGAAGCTCATAGGTTATGCCTGCCACCACTGTTCCATCAAAAGACATAATATTTCCTTTCTGGTCTGAACAAAATAAAGTAAAAATTCTCAACCTAATTATATAACAATCATAAAAAAAGTAAATGTACAAATATGCAAAATATTGAGAAAAACAATAGATAGTATTAATTACTTTGGATTATCATCCGATATATAATTATGATATTTATGTATTTTTGCTAAAAAACAAGTCTTTATGAAGATGCAGCTTAAGAAGTCTACAATCTGTATCACTATAATATGACTTACTATGATAACTAGAGGAGAATTTTATGTGGAAAAAATATAGAGGTAGTTTTTTAAGCTTCATACTTATAATCGGATTAGTTTTATCAGGACTTAGCGTGCCTTCATATGTAAGTGCGGCTCCTCCTGCAACGGATAATGTAACCAATACTCCGGCCGTTCTATCCCACAGCATGGTATTTTTCCAAAATGGACAGGAAATCACGCAGACTGGTAATAATAAAGTAGATTTGACCACTGATATAACGGCTACAATCAAGGACAAGTTCAAATTTGATAAAAATGCTACACATCATATAACCGATAATTCGTATGTAGAATATGAACTTGGTGCACCGTTTATACTGCCTAATGGAGTTCTTAGTAAAGAAGAGTACACTAAGCCCGACATTGTTCTAAGTCCCGTTGAAATTAGAGGTAAGAATATATGTAAGACTTCTTTTGTGACAGACGCACAAGGTAAGGTTAAGGTTAGATTTGATTTCTCAGAAGCTGATCCTGTTATGTTTGACCAGGATGAGATTGAGATAAAAGCAGTAGTTAAGCTAAGAGTAGATGTCAACAAACTAGAGGCTCCTGCAGGTAATAGTAAGGTAAAGATCTCAGACTACGAAGTTGACGTAGATGATACCAAGGAAGACCTAAGGACTGAGAAAAAAGCTGAACTAAACATTCCTAACGGAACTGTGGACTGGACAGTAACCGTCGATAAAAAAATACTTGGCTCAGTTAATTATCAGCTAAGCCTTAAGGACTATGTATTTAGTGACGACCTTTCAAAGGTTGGTGAGTATAAGAGTGGCTCCCTGACTATCAATGGACAGACAGTAACTCCGGATAGCTATACAGACAAGGTGCTTAAATACACAATAAAGACATCTGATGTACAAGCTCCTAACATAGGAAGGGCAGTAATTAAATTCAGTACCAATATATCAAATGATGAATACAAGTATGGCAAGGTTTATAAAAATAGCGCAGAGCTATACAAGGATGGAAAATTAGAAAGTAAGACTAATGAAGCAGGGGTAAAGCTCATTCCTTTTGGAAAGAAGGAAGGTCTTACATCAGCAGATAACAAAAGCATTACCTGGAGCATTGTGTTCAATGAGCCTGATGCAAACCTTGGGACGGTAACTGTTAAAGACAAGCTTGCTAATTCAACTATCGGAAACATTGCTCAGACAAGAAAAGAGAGCTACTATCAGGTATGGGATGAAACTAAAGGAGATTGGTCAGAAACTAAACATAACGTTAATCCTGTCGGTACTGATAATGATGAGTATACCATCCCAAGCGTGACTAAAAAGACAAGACTTACCATAGTTACTAATGAATTAACCCTTCAGGACAACTATTATGAATTTAAGAACGATGCCATCATAGGCTGGGGCGGAGTGAATGAAAGAGTCAAGCTCCCTGCAGTTGCCAAAATCGGTAAGAAAAAGTTAGAAAAGATAGCCAAAATATACGAGCTTGAACCTGGAGAGACTGAAAATGAAGCTGATAGAAGACTTGAGGAGAATTCAGGTGTCAAGATAAGAAGGGCTGCATTTGAAACCGAGTGGAGTGCAAACTTTGTAAGAGAAAATGCAGATACTAATACTTACTACATTTACGATACCTTTATCTTTGACAATGATGTAAAAGCAAATAGAAAGGGTCTGGAGACAGGCTACAAGATAACAGGCTTAAATGACACAACCATAAAAACACTTAAAACAAATCTTACCTTTGATAAGGTAGTAAGTGCGGATGCACAGAATCATCAAAGGCTGGTAAATCCTTCTTCACCGCTTTTCGAAAATAACTCAGGAATTGAGTACGAAGTGTACGCTATAAGAGATAATGCAGATAAGCTGGTAGGACACTTGCTTGAATTAAAGATGGATCCTCTAAAAGGTGAGGCGCTTCCGGATAATAGGACAAAGACAGTAGTTAAGTTTAAGTCAAAGCTTGTGGAGCCAAAGCAGGTTATGGATACGAGAGATACAGCGGCATATAACTTTATGAATCTCTTTAAGCCTGATGGAACTCTTATAGAAGAAGCAGCGAATGCAACCAAGTATAACACCAAGATGCTTAACAAGCAGGCACTTTCAAAGGATGCAGCAAAGAGATTTGTAAACAATCTAGCTGTATCCGCTGGCAACAATATAATAAATGATGATGTCTTTGACTATGCTGCAAAAACAGCCAAAGACAATAATGCAGTGGCTTATAACAGGGAAGATAAGTCTATCATCTACAGAATAAGTGTAAATGCAGCAGGAGTAAACGATGTAGACGGAGACCTAGGTGCAGTTACCCTTACCGACATCATCCCTGAGGACTTTGAACTTGCTAAGATAAACGGGAGCAACGATTACCTCATATATGGCGGTAAAGCTGCAACAAGCCCTGCAAAGGCTGATGCAACTGTACTTGCAGAGGGTTCACCACTTTCCCTTAGCACTGACAAGCTTACATTTACAAATGATGCTTCTCATAATAAGCTGATATTTAAGTTTACAAAGCTTGATGGGACCTATGTAATCCTTTTTAAGCTGCGTATAAAGCCTAGTAAGGTAGATTTTTACCTAAACAAAAGGGAAAACATAGTAAACAAGGCTGAAATCACCGCTGAAAAAAAATGGATAGATACCAATGACGGTGACAGCAAGAAAGAAGTAAAGATAACTGACAATCAGGGAGTGGACGTAAACGAAGAATTCATCTGGAAAACCTATGATGAAAATGTCTCAAAGTATGCTGAAAAAGGCTTTATAAAGTGGAGTATAGTATACAGACCATATAAGACCTATAGTACAGGTGAAAAGGTGCATTTTGAGGATGGCCTTAGTAACAATATCATGGTAAGGAAGAAAAAGAACAGCTCTGAGCTCGTATTCCAGGGAGATAACTTTAGGATATTTGAGGGAACCGTAGATGACAATGGTAAGTTTATACCACAGCGTGAAATAAAAGATAATCTTTCTGAGATATTTAAGTATGAAGATACAGGCAGAAAGTTTATTATCAACCTGCCAAACAGTAATGCAAACTACAAGATTACTTACATAACAGATTTCAGTGCTCCGATTAATTCGGGTGAAGAGGTAAGAAATACTGTATCTCTTTTTGAAGACTCTACTGAAAAGGCGATCAAGAAGCCTGATGTGGGCTATGCTGTAAATGTATCCTCAACAGGAAGGGTATGGGGCTTTGATAAGCTTACCATATTTAAGACCAATCAGGCTAAGGATAAGTTACTCTCTGGGGCAAAATTTGAGCTAACAAAGGATGGAGTACAGGTGTACGGCTCACCTAAGACGACTGATGCAGGAGGAAGGATTGAATTTGACAGAATAAGTTCAGGTGACTATGTGCTTAAGGAAGTTAAAGCTCCTGAAGGATATAGGCTAAATCCTACAGAATACAGGATAAGAGTTACTGAGCTTCAGGTAGGCAGGATGATAGAGTTACTTGGCTATTATGGTAATGTCACTCAGGATGGCAATGAACTGACTATAACCAACTTGTCAACATCAGAATCAGGAGGCGGTGGAATTGCACCTCCTTCTGGAGGTGAAACAGACCCTAATGGCCCTAAAGCTCCTTCAAATCCTCCTAGTGAAGATAAACCAAATGCTCCAAAGAAACCGGTTAAGCCAAGCGTACCTAATACGCCTGTAAAACCTACACATCCTAATCAGCCGTCAGACCCGTCAGATCCTGAAAGCCCAAGTGAACCGGGTACTTCGGAGAAGCCTGGAGAGCCACATCCTACACCTGGCAATAATACAAATCCCAACATACCTACCTACAATCTTGACAATGTTCCTGATCCAAATGATCCGGACAGCAGTTATGAGATTATTGTCATAGATGATGACGGCTATCCTCTTGGACATTTTGTAAAGAAGACAAAGCCTGACAAGCTGAAAGAGTACGTGCTTAAAGATGATGGTACCCCTCTGTCTCATTTTATACAAAATAGAGCTAAGAAAAGACTCCCAAGAACAGGTGGAGCAGGAACTCTTTTGTATTATGAGCTTGGAGCAGGACTACTCTTAATGGCTGTGTTTACAGGAAGAAAGCGTAAAGAGGAAAGAGAATAATAAGCAGTTTAACTCCCTCTGTACAGAAATAATAGACCTAAAGTGTTAACTTTTTAACTTATTAGCCGATATAAGTAAGTGTGAGGAGTTATAAAAACATCACAAATACTGTACTTTTATTGCTGCATATAAGCTTTTATGAATTGTGGTAATAAAAGAAAAAATAAGTTGAAGGAGGACTTTATGTGTCGAAATTATAAATGCAGTGTTGTACGATTTATACTCATTTCAGTGATTATTTTGGCAGGATTTACAAGTCCTGTGTATGCGAAAATCAAGTCTTCTGCGGCTTATGATGAAACAAATACCGGAAAGGTAACGCAGTACAGTACTACCGCATCAGGAAGTGCTGTAAGAGAGATAAAGTCAAATGGAGACAATGAATATGAGGTTACTGAGGATGGTACTCCTTTAGCCGGATTTGATGCAAATAAGGCTAATACATCACCATCAGGCTCGATAATACCTGATGGCTGGTACTACTCAGTAGGAGCAATCCTGATTCTTGTTGCAACCTTTGCAAAAAGAAAGATGGAAGTTGAACATTAGTATTCAAAAGCCCTGCACTTATATGTGCGGGGCTTTTGAGTGGTGGCATATTTTCGTGTATAATGGTAAGTAATGATTAAGAAGATGAAACTATAGCTCTTAAGAGGTAGAGTTATATTAGTGAAGTTAATCAGAGTATGAGGGATTTATGAATATAGTAAAAATAGGGGCACTTATTAAATATGAGCGTGTTAAGCAAAATATTAGTATAGAAAAACTAGCGAAAGGAATCTGCTCAGAGTCTGTTATAAGAAGGACTGAAGCGGGGGAAAGAGGGGCTGACTTTTTTGTGCTTGATATGATTGTAAGCAGGTTAGGCAGGTCTGATAATAAGGTTGAGCTTATGCAGGATGAAAAGGACTATGAATTGTATGAACTGAGAGAAAAACTCACTGGAGCAATTGAAAATAAAAGCTATGATAAAGCAGCTAAATTACTTGCGGACTATGAAACGTTAGCAGACATAGAAAGCCCTTTACACTTGCAGTTTATTAAAATGATAAAAGGATTTATCTCTGAAGAAAAATACCTTGATTTCGTAGAGGCTGACAGAAGTTACTATCAAGCATTAACACTAACATTGCCTGAGTTTTCTTTAGAGAAACTGGAGAACTATCTATTAGGAGAAAATGAGCTAAAACTGCTTACTTTATATCTTAATAATAAAGAAAAACTGGGTGAGAATCTGCTTAAAACATATGGTATTACAATACTTGACTATATTGAGAGACATTTTTACGATGAGGAGATAAAGTGCAATTTGTATGGCAGGGTTTCATTGATTGTAGGAAACAGCTATATCAAAAATAATAGACCTGATGAGGCTTTGCAGGTTATCTTAAAGGCAGAGCAAATGCTTACAGGTAACGGACTTTTGCTAAATATATCAAAGCTTTTGGAGAATATCATTTTCATATCTAAAAACATAAATACAACATTGTACCAAGATTACAAGAAGATGCGGGATGCTTTGAAAGATTTATATGAAGAACATGGATTTGAATGGAATACTAAGGATATTAATTTGCTTACCGGATACAAGCAGAGAAATGTGAATATTATTTCAGAGATAGTTAAGCAGGAAAGGGTGATAAGAGGCATATCTCAGCAAAAGCTTGCAGATGATTTGGATATAGATGTTAAGACGATTTCAAGGATAGAATGTGGTAAGGCTAAGCCTAAGCGGGGAACAATACAAAAAATACTGGATTATTTTAATATAGAGGCAGAGACTGTAGAAAGTAGGATTATAACTGATGATTTCCGCTTGCTTGATATGGAAAGGGAGATAGCAAAACTAACTACCTTTCAGAAGTATGGGGAAGCAGAGCACCTGTTTAACGAATTAAAGCAGAGGATACCCTTAGATAATAAGAAGAACAGGCAATATGTAGAGTATATGTCTGCACTATTTGATCTAAGAATCAGGCAATGTGATGTTAATGAAGTAGCAGACAGATTAATAAAAGCCTTTAGTATAATAAGAGGAGAAATGGGACTTGATAATGTCGGTAGATTTGTGCCCAGTAGAGCAGAAGCTATTATAATCAATGGTATAGCAGTCTGCTATGAAGCCATTGGTGAGACTGATAAAAGTATAGAATTGCTTGAAAAAACTGTCATGGCTTACGAAAGAAGTAAAGTTAATATGAAATATCGTTATATACCTCTGGCGTTGCTTTATGTTACCTTATGCTCGGCTTATGAAGAAACAAATCGTTTTGAAAAGGCGGTACAGTATGCGGATAAGACAATCAACTATTCTATTAGCTCGCTGAGGGGAGATTTTTTAGGATTTTTGCTTGAAGAAAAAACTTATACCTTAGATAGAATGACAGGGGATAACACGAAGAGTAAGTCAAAGTACATTCAGAGCTATAGAATTAGATGTTTGATGAAGGCCAGCGAAAGACAAAAAGCCCCTTTAAGGAGGGCTTTTCAAAAGTGGTATGGGGAGGAGCTAAAATAAGTAATTACAATTTACGCGAATAAATACAGATAGGTTTATCGGTATTTTCGATGGTACAGACATTAGTTTCGACTTTTTTTGAAGTTATCACCATTAAGTGTGACGAAAATAATGTAACTAGTGTAATCAACATAGTAGATACTAAAACAGAGTAAATAATTTTTTTGTTCATAAATAAGTGCCTCCTAATTTGATTTTTATAAAAAATAACATGTTTAGTTATTAAAAACCATACCAAAAGTGGACAGAAAAAAACTTCCACTTTTGGTATGGTTTTATTCCTAAACACAGCATATACTTATAAGTAATAAGGTGACAAATATTTAAGCGCTTATAGTAATGTGTTACCTGGAAAGGAGGTAGGTTAAGATGAAATTTAAAAAGGTGTATAAAAAACCAGAAATAGTTAATCTTAAGGCATGGGGCAAGCATAGCATAGTTGTAACTTAGAATAATTAGATTGTGTATTTAGTAATTGCTTTATTTATGCCAAAAGCTAACTATTATATTGATATCTATGATAGTTAGCTTTCATTATGAATTGGGAGATGAGTTAATGAATGAAATAAGGGATCCATATTATGTAGATTTTTCAGTTACGCCTTACTGTAATTTAAAGTGTAGTTTTTGTTCAGCAAGTGCCTGTGGTAAGTATTCAAAAACTTACGAAATATCCTTTGATGAAGTTAAAGATATATTTAATCAATTTGATGAAAATAATATTATGAGAGTTAGCATCGAAGGTGGAGAGCCTTTTTTGAGGTCTGACATATTAGATATATTGGAACTTGTTAATAACCACATGTTTTCTTGTTATATTAATACTAATGGTACACTTATTACCGAAGAAATAGCAAAAAGGATTTCGACTTCAGGAGTTGAAAAAATATGTATTAGTATTGACGGACCAGAAGAAGTTCATGATAGATCTAGGGGTATTAAAGGAACTTTTAAAAAAGTAAAAGAAGCGGTTGGATATCTACAGAAGTATGATGTTCCGATAGATGCTATTATCACTTTGACAAAAATAAATGCTAAATATATGATTGAAACTTTTGATGTTATTAAAAATATGGGAATTAATAATGTAGCAATCATGTTATTAGCAACTGTAGGAGAAGCATCGAAGAATCATGTTTCAATAGATTATAGTGAGTGGAAAGAAGTACTTATAAATTTAACTGATTTAAAAAAAGAAAATAAACTCCCTGTGAATTTACAAATAGTGCATACGGGAGAGTCTCAACTGCCATGGGAACTATATCTACCTTTGATGGAGGCTGGTAGAGAGGAAGATTTATCAATGTGGATTCCACCCAATATCACGTCGTCTTTAGAAGAGAGTGATTTTGGATGTACTGCGGGTAGAGATAATCTTGCAATTGATGGCTTTGGAAATGTTTTTGGTTGCAGTTTAATGATATCTAGTATGGAGCTTAGTGCAGGGAATGTATTAAAAGACAAATTATCTAATATATGGAGAAATTCTGAGATTTTTCAAATGATGAGAAGTAGTAAACTAGACAATATTGAAGGAAAGTGCAAAGATTGTAAATTATTATACAAATGTAAAGGTGGATGCAGGGCATGTGCCTATGCAAAGTCATTAAACTATAAATTTTCAGATGAAAGGTGCCCAGTATGTAGAGGTGAACGAATATGGAGCTAATAAAGTTAGAAAGAGATAATAAAAACAAAATAATTTTACGAGAAGAGAAAGATGGCTCAGGAAAAATTTGCATTTTAGGAGGAATTTATATAGTTAATGAGATATCCATAAGCATTATAAAATCGCTAAACAATAACAACAGTATTATTGTTACTATGGAACAAATAATGGAACAGTACGATATATCGTATGGAGATTTAGCACAAGATACAAAAGAATTTTTAAGGCAGTTACTTAAAATAAGGGTAATATCTGAAAAATTATATAAAACCTACATTGAGGAGATAGATAATAATGCCGGACAAAGAAATAATTAAAACAATGAATACTATGGCGCTCCCGGTATTAGCCGGTTCGTTTGGACAAATGATATTTAGTGTTGCCGACCAAGCAATAATAGGAAGACTATCTGTAGAAGGCTTTGCAGCAGTTGGTGTAGTGGCTAATTTGATTTATTTACTTACGGGAACATTAGGAGCACTATCTGTAGCTTTTGTAATTATTTTTGGGAAAGCCATAGGTAGTGCAGATAATATTAAACAAAGTAGAATTTTTTCGACTGCTTTTAGTCTTGCGTTAATTATAGGAGTTGGCTTTGGTATTATTTCGATAGTATTTGGAGGTTGGTTTTTAAGAGAATTCTATGGGTTGAAAGGACAAGTGCATGAATATGCTTATGATTACTTAGCGATAGCGGGTTGGGGATTAGGGCTAAACATGCTTATATTCTTATTCTCATCATATTTTAAAAATTTGAAAAAAACGAATATAAGCCTTATAGCAAATCTAATTTCTTTAACAGTAAATTTTATAATTGATTATATACTCGTTTTTGGTAAATTTGGAATGCCAAGGTTGGGAGTGAAGGGAGCTGCAATTGGAACTATTGTAGGGCTTGCTTTGAATGTACTAATATTTATTTTCTTTTTCAAAAGGCATAAGACAGTTAATTTCAGATTTATGATAAAACTAAATGAAATAAAGGAAATGATGAAATTATATTTTCCTATTATGGGACAGGATTTTGTTGAGTCTACTCTGTTTGTTATGCTTATCACAGCAATCGTAACAAGATTGGATACATATTCTATTGCTGTATACAATTTACTTGAAGTAGTCTCTTCAGT
The DNA here is from genome assembly GCF_016651435.1 of Catonella massiliensis. NCBI lineage: Bacteria > Bacillati > Bacillota > Clostridia > Lachnospirales > Lachnospiraceae > Catonella > Catonella massiliensis. The sequence goes on from NZ_JAEPRJ010000001.1 coordinate 699,486, forward strand.
TATCATACTCCCTGCATATTCTTATGGTGGAGTCGCAATGGCTTTGGTATCGCAAAATTTTAAAAATCAATCAAATACTGAATTAAATCAATATCCAAAGACAGCGGTCATGTGTAGTTTATTCATTATTTTAACTTTGACAGGAATTATTTTTATTTTTCCAGATATACTTGGGATTATTACTGATGATTCTAAATTATTGACTGAAGCGTATGGGATATGTATCTTTGCATTATTAATTCAGTTAATTAATGCAGTAAGCCAGGTTTACAAATACACTTTACAAAGTATAGGGTATGAAACTTGGATTTTAAAATACTCTACCATAATATCCTTATTATCCTGTATAGTGATTTATTTTGCAATATCCGTATTTGAACTAGGGCTGGTTGGGTTGTACATAGGAATGGGGTTGATGTACTTTATGCTGGCTGCGGGATATACTGGTAAAACAATAATGGGATGAACAAAATGTTGCCAGATTCCATAGTAAGCGAAAAAATACCACAAAAAATACAAGTGAAAATGAAAAAACATGTTTATGATAGCTTTTTTGGTGAAATTTCTTACAACCAAAAAATAAAAAACGCTATAGTCAAGATTATAGTTAAAACCATACCCGAAGTGGACAAATAACGTCCACTTTCGGTATGGTATTTTTTTAATTGTTTGGTATACTTTAGTTAAAGCGGTTTTGCGCCTTTTTCAGAAAGGAGGCAGAGCCGGTAGAGCAACTCTATCGGCTTAAAATTATTGTGAAAAAAATATTGTTTTGTTGTATATTATCCATTAGTTGTTTTTTGATATCGTGTAACACAGGGAATTCTGACACCAAATATGATTCTACTATAGGGATTGTACATACTTCACAGCAAATGTATAAGAGTAGGATTGATTGGTATAATGATGAACTAGAGCTGCTTGGTTCTAGTAAATTGACATATGCAGGGTTAGGTTCTCACTTTTATAAACCTTTAACTGTTGATAACGAGGTGTATATGATACCTCAGGGATTGGGAAATAATAAAAGTACTTAAAAGGTTATTAGCCTAAATAAGAATACTTTTGAGATTTCGGAATATCCTTTCAGCAATATTGCTCTTAATCATATGGCTGTTATAAATAAATATGTATATGCAGTTAATACTATGAATGGGTCGAGCTATATAGAAAGGTATGATAAAGAGTACCACAAAAATATAATTAAAGAATATAAAGAAACTTATATTTATGGGATTTTTCCAATGAGTGAAAAACTTTTGGCTTTTTCGATAACAGCTGATGAAAGTTCAGACAGCTGTATACTTAGAGTTATGGATAAAGATTTGAATATAGTTAAAGAAATTTCTTTGACTAAATACGGTAGAACTACTGAAATGTATTGTGAGGACGGTAGTTATATGTATTTTACAATGCAGATAAGTACTGATGATAAGCCAATTTCTAAAATATTGTCAATAGATAAAAGGAATTATGACATTAAAGTTATAGATATTCAGGCGGAGCAACCTTCAGATATATTTAAGTATGAAGATAAATTTTTGATTACTAACTATGATCCTGTTGAAGTAAAAGGCACTAAGGTTAGTGTGATAGATGAAGAAGGACGGCTTTATAAGGATATCGAACTTAATAATGAGTTGTCTCTTACACAGCTTTATGGTGAATACTTGGTTGTTGCAAACCTACAAAAGCTCAGCTTATACGATATAAACACGTTTGAACTTAAAAGGGAAGTTAAGCTTGATATTGATTCGGAGTCGTATGTATCGGCAATTATAATTAGGGGGAATTGATTAAAACACTATATAAAAGAGGTTTACACTATGGATAAAAAAAGAAATGCATTTGGTATAGGATTGGTTATTTTGATGGTGGTTTTTACGGTTGTCAATTTCATAATAAGCAGGAACTATATCGGGGGGATAAATTCAACTAAAGAAGCTGAAACTAATGTAACACAGTCTTCTATGTTAGCAAAACAGTCTTCAAGTTCGTCCTCTCGGTTATTTCATAACCTGCACGAAGGGTAAAGTTTTTCTCAAACCGTTTACTTGACACCTCTTTCCAGTCACTTCCAATGTAAACAGTTTTCCCTTCTCTAGGGGTTGTTATATCCTTACAGTACGTTTTTGCCATTTGAAACCATTCTTCCCTGCTTTCCTTCCGCAGATTCCTTTTGATAATAAAGTAGCATCCGTTCTCTATTAGAACGGCTACATTATCAATAGAATCATTACCTGAGTCAAGCCTTACCAAAAGAGGTTTATCAGTAAGCTTCTTACACAGGTTTATTGTCTCGAGAAGGAATTCCACTGTACCGTTTTGACAGTGCTGTTTTCCTTCACGGAGTTCAAAATTCACTGCATAGCCTTCGGTATCAATGTATGCCATCATTGGTGCATAGCCGTCAAAGCCCTTATAGGTTCCCCATCACCCTGCTTTGAAGTCTTTGAATTGTCCATAGGCGTAACATCAATGTCCACGGGTACCATGCCGTCAGGAAGTGTACCAGGATGATATCTCCATTATTAATCTGGTGCTGGGAGTGGTTCTTAGCCACATCCATGTGGTTAAGTTTTTTGGTGAAATTGCTTTTGCCAAGCAGTGCTCCCACAATAGCAAGGCCACTAGCCGGAATGATTCGCTCATTTGTATATTTGACAATTATGTTACTGTTTTCAAGTGTAATGTGATGGTTATAATTCATGATATTTTTCTCCTGAAGCCATTGATTTACAGGACTATTGTATCTTAATATGGCTTCACCTAACAGGTGAATTGTAATAAAATATAGAACTTTTAATAAGCCACGGTATAGTGGGCATTTTCGTGAAAGTTAGACTTTTAACTTCACGGATTCAGGGTAAAGTTAATATGAAATATCGTTATATACCTTTGGCTTTGCTTTATGTTACCTTATGCTCAGCTTATGAAGAAACAAATCGTTTTGAAAAGACGATACAGTATGCAGATATGACAATTGAGTATTCTATCAGCTCACTGAGGGGAGATTTTTTAGTATTTTTGTTGGAAGAAAAAACTTATACCTTAGATAGAATGACTGGGGATAACTCGGAGAGTAAGTCAAAGTACATTCAGAGCTATAGAATTAGATGTTTGATGAAGGCCAGTGAAAGACAAAAAGCCCCATTAAGGAGGGCTTTTCAAAAGTGGTACGGAGAGGAGCTACATTGAAAATATCAAAATATGGTTATATATTGTAATATAATCATCAGTATTTTCGATGGTACAGATGTGTGAAATAGCTGTTGAGTGAAGATTATCTGGTATTTTAGAAGAAAATAGTAAAACGATAGTCACAAGCTAGGTAGCCATAATAATTGTATTTTGATATATCTTTTTCATAAGTACATCCAATAATGCAATAATGAGAATGGTAGCATATTATTATAGTTAAAACCATACCAAAAGTGGACAGAAAAAAACTTCCACTTTTGGTATGGTTTTTATATTCTTAATCTGATAAAATCTACCCAAGTAAGTCGATATTTATTACTATGACAAGTTGTTGTCTGGAAAGGAGGTTTCTATGCATAATATTAATCCACAGAGGTATAAGAATGGTGACATTCTATACAAACTTCGGTTAAATAACAAAAATAATTTTTCAATTGGAGGTTTATTTATGAAAAGAAGTTTTGCTGTAATTCTATTAACTTCATTATTAACAACAAATATTATTATGGTTAATGCACAAACTCGAGATGACGAATTAGAGAAATCTTATAATGAAATTATTGAGTTTTTTGAAAATAGTAATCTACCTGTGAATATTACATATGACACTTTTGAGGATGAATATTATGGAAACGCATACAGTAATCCAGAAGAATATTTGCATTCTTATAAAGATTTAATTTCGGTAGAGCCTATTGATGAAGAAGATTGTCAGTTATATAGCTCTCCTGATGAAAAGTGGTATTATAATACCGGAACTAGTTTGCCACAAGTACCTAATTATAGTCGCTATAATTTATTGTCAACGGTTAAAAAAGGTGATATAATATATGAGGCAAATGGTGGTGGTGGTTTTACAGGTCATATTGCCATAGTTGAGGGGGTGTATTTTAATACTTTTTATGGAGTTAAATACATAAGGCTTATTGAAGCTATACAATCTGGAGTGCGAAGAAGTGTACTTGATGATGAAAGAGTTGCTGATAAAGGAGTCACAATTTTAAGGACAAATGCTTCTTCAAGAGTAATAAATAAAGCGGTTAATTTTTGCATAAAACAAATTGGAAAGGATTATGCATATGATGCTGCAAAAAATACAAGTGAAAATGAAAAAACTTGGTATTGTTCAGAGTTGGTATGGGCTGCATATAAGAAACAAGGGATTGATTTAGAGACTACTGGCTGGCCAAATGAACCAGGGGTAACACCAAGAGATATACTAAATGGTAATAACACATCAGTTATAAGCTATAATTAAGGAGATTAAAATTGAAAAAGAAGAAACTTATGTTTTTCTGTGGTTTTATAATAATGTTTGTTGTAATGGTTTTTTTTGTGTTAAATGCATTACAGCATCCGGAGCTTAGCTTTGATATACCATTAAATGTGCTTTATCTTTTGTACCTGGCTTATGTCGTAATTATGATAGTTTTTTTGGTGAAGTTTCTTACAACTAAAAAATAAAAAACGCCATAGTCAAGATTATAGTTAAAACCATATCAGAAGTGGACAAATAACTTCCACTTTTGGTATGGTATTTTTTTAAATTGCTTGGTATACTTTAGTTTAGGCGGTTTTGCGCCTTTTTGAGAAAGGAGGCAAAGCCGGTAGAGCAACTCTATCAGCAATTATAATTAGGGGAAATTGATTAAAACACTATATAAAAGAGGTTTACACTATGGATAAAAAAAGAAAAGTATTTGTTATAGGATTAGTTGCCCTGATGGTGGTTTTTACAGTTGTCAACTTCATAATAAGCAGGAACTATACCAGGGGGATAAATTCAACCAAAGAAACTGAAACTAATGTATCGCAGTCTTCTGTGTCATCAAAACAGTCTTTAAGTTCGTCCTCATCAGAAGAAAAAACGATACTGTCATTTGATGAGTATCAGAAGTTTTATGAATATATGGCTGAGAATCTAAGGCTAAAAGGTTATGAAAAAAAATATGAGACAGGCCACAATTTTCTGCTCTATATTCGAAAGGAATGGACATTTAACTCTCGTGACAGCCTGATTATGAAGAATTCAGGTACTGTTCCTGACCCAACATTTGAATACATTATATATGAAAACAAAGAAAGCACAAGTCAAATTAGGTTAGGTGTAAGTTTCAATGAATACTACATTGGAGATAATTTACATTCTTTTTATGCTAAGGATAATGATTTAAGCAAAATCAATAAAAAGCTGGCTGGGCAGGCTGTTGGAGCAGTAACGTCATACCGCAATTTATTATTCCATGTCCAAGTCAGCCAAGAGGATGAAGCAAAGAATGTGTTAGATGATACCTTAACAGCCATAAGCAAAGAGATAATTAAGTATTTTAACTGATCTCAAGTAGCCGGTGATACTACTTCCTTCGACCCGCAGCCACATATTTTAAAAAACCTATTGACATTTCTCCCATAAACATTTATAATACCCTTGTTGTTTTGAGAGAAGTCTTGAAACTGATATGGCGAAGTAGCTCAGTTGGCTAGAGCACACGGTTCATACCCGTGGTGTCGGGGGTTCAAGTCCCTCCTTCGCTATGATACAGGGTGCCTGAGTTACAGCAATGTAGTCAGGTGCTTTTTTTATAACTAAGAACTGTGGGAGAATGTATGGAAAGAAGAGATAAGATAAACTATTACCTTGATATAGCAGAAGTGGTATCGCAAAGAAGTACCTGCCTTAGAAGACATTATGGAGCGGTTATTGTAAAGAACGATGAAGTTATTGCAACGGGCTATACAGGGGCGCCAAGAGGCAGGAAGAACTGTTCGGACTTGGGCTTTTGTATGCGTGAGAAGCTAAAGGTTCCAAGAGGAGAGCGCTATGAGCTTTGCCGCAGTGTGCATGCAGAGCAGAATGCCATCATAAGCGCCTCTAGAGAGGAGCTTATTGGCAGCGACATCTACATAGTAGGGATTGAGATGCGTGGCGGCGGCTATGTGGAGAATGCCAACAGCTGTGCTATGTGTAAGAGGGTAATCATCAATGCCGGCATAGAAAGAGTCTACATTAGAGATGATAAGGACAACTTCAGGGTAATAAGCGTGAATGACTGGATAGAGAATGATGACTCCCTAAGTGGTATGTTTGGCTACTAGATATAAGGAGAAAAATTGAGGTATTATATTTCAGATTTGCATTTTTTTCACGAAAAATTAAACGACGAAATGGACAACAGAGGCTTTAGAGATGTAGAAGAAATGCATAATTACATTATAAACAGGTGGAATACCAGAGTAAATAAAAGGGACGAGGTCATCGTACTTGGAGACCTCTCTTATGGCAAAGCGGAAGAAACCAACGAACTCCTTAGCAGACTAAACGGAAAGCTCTGCCTTATAAGGGGGAATCACGACAGTCTCTACCTTAAGAAAACAGCCTTTGATGAGAGCAGGTTTGAATGGATTAAGGATTATACTGAGCTAAAAGACAATAACAGAAAGATTGTGCTTTGCCATTATCCTATTATGTGTTACAATGGGCAGTACAGACTTAACACTGAGGGAAAGTCAAAGACCTTTATGCTCTATGGGCATGTTCACGATACTCACGACCAGAGGCTTATAGAGGAATTTATAAGGATTACACGTGAAACCAAGTCCTGCTATAAGGACGGTACGGTTAAAAATATTCCCTGTAACATGATAAATTGTTTTTGCATGTATTCAGACTACACTCCCTGGACTTTGGACGAGTGGATATTGTACTGGAGAGAAAGAGGAACGGTTGAATAATGAGAATAGGAAACGGATATGATGTACATAGGTTGGTAGAGGGCAGGAAGTTGATTCTCGGAGGTGTTCTGATACCCTTTGAAAAGGGGCTCCTTGGCCATTCTGATGCAGATGTGCTAACCCATGCCATTATGGATGCCCTGCTTGGGGCAGCGGCTGAGGGTGACATAGGCAGACATTTCCCGGATACAGACGAGAGATACAAGGATGTGGACAGCCTTAAGCTCCTTGCTGTAGTCGGTAAAATTATTGAAGATAAGCTATATGTAATAGAGAACATAGATGCAACCATTATGGCAGAAAAGCCAAAGCTTGCGCCTTTCATACCCGATATGGTCAAAAACATAGCAAAGACCTTGGGGATAGAGGAAAGTCAGGTAAATATCAAGGCTACCACAGAGGAAGGCCTTGGTTTTACAGGGACAGGTGAAGGGATGAAGGCACAGGCGGTGTGTCTTCTTAAAGAAGCTATCAATGAAGATGATTATATGATGGGCGGCTGCGGCGGCTGTGGAGGGTGCAGCAGATAATGGGATTTATTAGATTTTTTAAGGAAGAATATGCTGCCATACTTCAAAGAGATCCTGCCATCAAATCAAAGTATGAGATCCTGCTTTACCCGGGATTTAGGATAATGGTGAGGTATCGCATTGCTCATAAGCTTTACTTAAAAGGACATTTTTTTCTTGCCAGGAAGATAATGCAAAAAGGGGCTGACAAGACGGGTATAGATATCCATCCGGGTGCAACCATAGGAAGTAACTTTTTCATAGACCATGGCATAGGGGTTGTAATCGGAGAGACTGCCGTAATCGGTAATGACTGTACCCTTTATCAGGGAGTTACCCTTGGTGGTACGGGAAAGCAGACAGGAAAGAGGCATCCTACCATAGGCAACAATGTGATGATAAGTGCAGGAGCGAAGGTGCTTGGCAATATTACCATTGGAGATAACACTAAGATAGGTGCGGGAAGTGTGGTGCTTAAGGATATCCCGACTAATTCTACAGTTGTAGGAGTACCAGGTAGAATAGTTAAGCGAAATAATATCAAGTGCGAGCAGATTGATCTTGACCAGATTCATTTTCCGGATCCGGTGCTTAGGGATATTACAGCCTTAAGAGAAGAGAATAAGAAGCTTAGAAAGAAGCTGGATAAGCTTACTAAGAGATTTGATGAATATACGAAGGGAAGAGAAGATGAAAATACATAATACACTTACAAACAAAGAAGAGGAATTTACACCGATTGAGCCTGGTAAGGTAAAGATGTATGTCTGCGGTCCTACAGTGTATAACTTTATGCATATAGGAAATGCAAGACCTATTATTATCTTTGACACTATCCGCAGATATTTTAAGTACAAGGGATATGATGTAAACTATGTGTCTAATTTTACTGATGTGGACGACAAGATAATAAAGCGTGCCAACGAAGAGGGTGTAAGTGCATCAGAGATATCAGAGAGATATATTAAAGAAGCAAAGACTGACATGGAAGGCTTAAATGTGCTTCCTGCTACCAAGAATCCAAAGGCTACCGAAGAGATAGACGGTATGATAGAAATGATAGAGGAGCTCATTAAAAAAGGCTATGCTTATGCTAAAAACGGAAGTGTATACTTTAGAACCAGAAGTTTTAAGTCTTATGGCAAGCTATCAAACAAGAATATAGATGACCTTGAGGCAGGCGCGAGGATTGCCATCAATGATGAAAAAGAAGATCCTCTAGACTTCGTACTCTGGAAGCCAAAGAAGGAGGGAGAGCCTTTTTGGGTATCACCTTGGGGTGAAGGAAGACCGGGCTGGCATATAGAATGCTCTGTGATGAGCAAGAAGTACCTTGGTGAGCAGATAGACATCCATGCAGGTGGAGAAGACCTTATCTTCCCTCACCATGAGAATGAAATAGCCCAGAGTGAAGCTGCAAACGGAAAAGGTTTTGCTAAGTACTGGATGCACAACGGTTATCTTAGGATAAACAACGAGAAGATGAGTAAGTCTCTCGGAAACTTCATTACCATAAGGGATGTAAGCAAGGAATACGACCTTGGTGTGCTTAGGTTCTTTATGCTTGGTGCTCACTACAGAGGACCTATCAACTTCAGCCACGAGCTTATGGAGGCGGCTAAGACAGGGCTTGAGAGGATTACAAATGCGGTATCAAACCTTGATTTCCTCCTTGAAAATGCTGTATTAAGAGAGCTAACTGAGGAAGAAAAGGAAATTAAAGAGAAGGCCTTAGCTTTCAAAAAGGACTTTGAAGCAGCCATGGAGGATGACTTTAATACTGCTGACGCTGTGTCAGCTATATTTAACCTTGTAAAGCTTGCTAACTCTGAGATAAGCGCAGAGTCTTCGGCAGAACTTATCAAAGAGGTAAGAGAAATAATAGTGCTTTTATCAGATGTACTTGGATTAAAGGTGGTAAAGCAAAAGGAGATTCTTGATGAGGAAATCGAGGCTCTCATCAAAGAGAGAACTGAGTCAAGAAAGGCAAAAAACTTTGCCAGAGCAGATAAGATAAGAGATATACTTACATCAAAGGGTATAGTTTTGGAAGATACCAGAGAGGGTGTTAAGTGGAAAAGGATATAGATATATCGGTACTTTCAGTAAGTGGGATTGAAGGCTTTTTTAATATTAAAGACAAGGATATAAGGAGTTTTTCGCCCCTTACTCTTGCCTACATAGGCGATGCCATTTACGAGGTTGTGATTCGTACTATAATTGTAGAAAAAGGAAATGCCCCTGTCAATAAGCTTCACCACAAGGCAAGCTCTCTTGTCAAGGCGACTGCGCAAAAAGAGTCTATGGAAATCATCCTGCCACTCCTAAGCAGCGAGGAAGAGGCTGTGTTTAAGCGTGGAAGAAATGCAAAGTCTTATACCTCTGCTAAAAACGCCAGTATCATAGACTATAGAATAGCTACAGGCTTTGAGGCTTTGATGGGATATCTTTATCTTACAGGTAAAAATGAGAGAATGCTTGAACTAATAAAGGCAGGCGCGGGTTCAAGACTATGAAGATATTAGGCTTATAGCTTACTGAATTTAAGGATTTATTGCAAATAATTATGAAACTGTGCTTTTTGCTAAAGGAGAAAAATGAAAGAGAAATATAATGATAACGAGGAAACAAGCCTTGTTATTTATGGTAGAAATGCTGTACTTGAAGCCTTTAGGTCAGATAGGACAATAGACAGGCTCTATGTACAGGAGGGAGTAGCAGATGGAACCCTGCAGTCCATACTAAGGGCAGCCAAAAAGACTGATACCATTATTAGCTTTGTAAGCAAAGACAGGCTTAATAAGTATGCTGAGGGAGATAAGCATCAGGGAGTTGTAGCTATGGCCGCAGCCTATGACTATGCAGAGGTTGATGACATCCTTAACGCCGCAAGTAAAAAGGGAGAGCCTCCTTTCATCATAGTTCTTGATGATATAGAAGATCCACACAACCTTGGAGCCATAATAAGAACAGCCAATCAGGCGGGTGCTCACGGGGTTATCATTCCAAAGAGACATGCTGTGGGGCTTACTGCCACTGTGGCAAGGACCTCAGCAGGAGCCATCAATTATACACCTGTAGCCAAGGTGACGAATATCAGCCGTACCATAGATGAACTTAAAGAAAAGGGAATCTGGTTTGCCTGTGCGGATATGTCAGGAGAACTTATGTATAACTGTAACCTCACGGGAGCTATAGGACTTGTTATAGGCTCTGAGGGAAGCGGAGTAAGCAGGCTTGTTAAGGAAAAATGCGACTTTGTAGTAAGAGTACCTATGTTTGGACAGATTGATTCCTTAAATGCTTCAGTCGCGGCAGGAGTACTTGCATACGAGATAGTAAGGCAGAGACTTAATACAAATAAATAATGGGGATAATTTTAGTATATGAATTTTGAAAAATTCACAGACGAGGAGCTCTGTGAGAAGGCAAAAGAGGGAGATGTAGAGGCTGAGAGCTATCTTATAAACAAATATAAGAATCTGGTAAGGGGTAAGGCTAAAACCCTGTATCTGCTTGGAGGAGACAGGGAAGACCTGATACAGGAGGGGATGATAGGACTTTTTATTGCGGTAAGAGATTTTGACAAGTCAAAGAATGCCATGTTTTCAACCTTTGCCAATATGGTCTGCGAACGAAGGATGTATAATGCAATAAAGGCAGGGCAGGCAGGTAAAAACCGACCTCTTAACACCTATATTTCGCTATATGCTGGGCAGGCTTCAGGAGAGGATGCAGATGATATAAAGCTCATCAACAATCTCCGTGCAAGCAGTCTCTTTGAGCCTGAGGGCTTTGTGGTAGACAAGGAAAATACAATATTTTTACTTGAGAAGCTTAGCGAGTCCCTATCAAAGCTTGAGGAAGAGGTGCTTGACTTCTATCTGTCAGGGAAGGACTATGTGGAGATAGCAGAAGCTCTTGAGAGAAGTCCTAAGTCCATAGACAATGCGCTTGTAAGGATAAAAGCCAAGTTTAAGAATATAATTGAAAGCGAGAAATAGGAGAAGCTTATTTGATGAGTGACAAGTTTACTATAAAGCTAAATGACTTAAATCTAAAGCAGATAGCTGATTCAGGCCAGATATTTAGGATGAATGAAGAAGAGGAAGGGCTGTACAGGGTTTGGTTTAGAGAATATACTACTCTTGTAGAAGAAAAAGACGGAAGCTTTGTATTTCACTGCGGTGAGGAAGAATTTAACAAAGTATGGTATGACTATTTTGATTTGGGACTGGACTATGCTAAAGTCAAGGCCCTGGTGGACGTGGAGGATGAATACTTAAAGACTGCTATTAAGCATGGCTATGGGATAAGGATACTAAGACAGGACCTTTGGGAGATAATTATTTCTTTTATAGTTTCACAGAATAACAACATTCCCCGTATAAAAAACAGCATTGCAAAGCTGTGTGCCTTAACAAAAGACGGAAGCTTTCCCTCTGCCACTGTTTTAAGTCAGGTGTCTGTGGAGGAGTTACATTCTTATGGTCTGGGTTACAGGGATGAATATATACATAGACTTGCTCTTAAGACAGTAAAGGGGGAGTTTGTGCCTGAAAGCCTTATAGGTCTTTCTTATGAGGAGGCAAAGAAGGCACTTATGGCAGAGCATGGCATAGGCAAAAAGGTGGCTGACTGTATCTGTGTTTTTGGACTTCATCACCTGGATGCCTTCCCTATAGATACCCATGTAAAACAGATACTTGCAGCACATTATAAAGACGGCTTTCCTTTTCATAGATATGAAGGCTATGCCGCTATCATGCAGCAGTATATGTTCTACCATGACCTCTTAAATTCTAAAAAAGCTGCAAAAACAAGCCCACAGAAGGTAAAGAAAACAAAATCCAAATAAGATATACCGCCTGTGGGAGATGAAATTATGTCTAGCACCAACCGCCATCAAGAGAAATAATCTGACCGGTTAGATAATCATTTCCTGTGGCAAGACTATAGGTAAGTTCGGCTACTTCTTCGGGACTTCCAAGTCTTGACGTAGGAATTTCGTCTATAAGGGAGGCAAGTTCATTAGAGTCTAAAAAGCTGTTCATTTCTGTATCTATGGCTCCACAGGCTATGGCATTTACCTGTATATTGCTTGGAGCAAGCTCTTTTGCAAGAGCCTTGGTAAAGGAGTTCATCCCACCCTTGCTTGCGGAGTAGGCAACCTCCATAGATGCTCCTACATTCCCCCAAACAGAAGAAATATTTATTATTTTACCTGCACTTTTTCTAACCATGTCAGGAATGACAAGGCTTGAGAGATTGTATAGAGAGGTAAGGTTGGTGTTTATTACCTCATTCCATTCATTAGGCTTCATATCTGAAAGCAGTCCTATATGAGATATTCCTGCATTGTTTACCAGTATGTCTACGCTTCCAAGAGTATTTTTTATTCCAGCTACAAAATCCTTACAAAACTCATAATTTCCCACATCGCCCTGGCCCACTAGCACTGGCACACCAAACGAAATGAGATAATCTTTGGTTTCTTCAAGTTCATCTTTAGATTTGTTTGCATTTATTGCTATCTTATATCCCTCTTTTGCAAATCTTGTGGCAATTGCCCTGCCTATTCCCCTGCCTGAGCCGCTTATAAGTACAGTCTTATTCATCCTTCCTCCAAACTATTCCATAATTTTTTTTGACTCCATGTTATCAATAATTTTGTAACTGTGCAAGTTTGTAGTGAAAATAGAAGAAATTTATGTTATACTCTTAGACGGGGAATTCTTTCTCACATATTAACTTGTAGGGAGGAGACTATGAAAAATAAATTATTTGTTGTAGCGTTAAGTGCCGCAGTAGGCATATCGACTTTATTTAGTACAGAGGCAATAGCGGCTGCTAAGAACTACCTCTATACATCTAAGAAGCCTGTCACAAAGAAGATCATCTATGTGGGAGGAGACAGTGTAAAGCTAAAGTACAATATCGGCGGTAAGACCAAGGGTATTAAAGGTACTTGGAAGTCGGATAATAAAGGCAGGGTTACGGTAAGTAAGAATGGCAGCTGCAAGGCTGTAGGTAACGGAAAGGCCACAGTCAGCTTCAGATATAAACTGGGAAAGAAAACCTATACCCTAAGGTGCAAGTTTACAGCTGAGACAAAGGCAGGAGAAGTTAGTCTTATCAATTCAGCAGGAACAACTGATGATGTCGAGGTGGAAAGCGGTTCTACCTATAGGTTTAAGTCTAAAATCACCCCTGTGGATGAGGCGCTTGAGATAAACGAAGGCATTAAGTCAACTGACAAGGTGTTCTATCAGCTTTTTGCGGATGAAAACGCTGAGACTAAGTCAAACCTTGGAACCATAGACAATAACGGCATCTTTACAGCCGGGGATAAATCAGGAACCTTGTATGTGAGGGCTTCTGCAAAGAAAAGTAAAAATTCTGGTGATAATGTTGTAAGCGATTTAATTAAGATTAACATCACAGGCGGCTCTAAGAGTGATGATACAAAGAAGGATGACAATACTTCCGCTAGTAATAATGTGAATGGAAAGCCTGCAAGGATTGAACTTTCTACCAGTGCTATTGTAAGGGATATGACTGTCCAAAACGGTGTATTATTCGCAGATGTATATTTTAAGGTCATAGATGATAAGGGAAAAGAAATTACTGCAAGCCCCGACATTCTTAATGAGAGATTTAGCGTAACCTGGAAGGGAGACAGCGTTTCGGTAAATGAAGCAGGCAAGGTAACGCTGATTTTCCCTTCCAATATACCGAACCAGCCTACGCCAATTGGATCCTCGGGAGAGCTTAAAATAAGCTATAAAAATGCTGACAACAGCGAGATTAGTGCTACACAGATTGTTAGAGTTGTACCGCCATCATTTATTATGTCTGCTGAGTTCAAGGGTATTTACAGATGTGTATACAGAAATACTGTAACATCTTCGGGTATATTTTACGAGCCTGTGGTTGACAAAGATGTAACAAAGCTTAAAAGCGGTGATGTAATCAGGGACTTTGGGAGCAATGTCTGGGTAAACATGAATCCAGACAGTTATTATCTGCTTATCAAGGTATCAGACAACTACGGTAACAATATCAATACAATGGGGCTTAAGGATACTAAGCTTTCTGTGTCTGCAACAGGAAGTGCCTTAGTAAGTGTCGATACTGTACTTGAAAATGGTGTTGAAACCAAGGAATCAATTAGGCCTATAACAGTTGACGGTGTAAGTTATCTGACCTATCCTTTAAGTGCAGGTACTGTTAAGTCCGGAGATATAAACATAACCATACAGGGTGGCTCTGTAAGGCAGGTCATAAAGAAAACTATAACTGATGGAAGTACTTTAAGTATATTCTACTTCACCGGTAACAATAATTACTTAGGTCAGGATAACATTGTGCCTTATGCCCTTTATACAAGCAGTGGGGCAGCAATAAAAGACTACAATTCAGTCCTTTATTACCTTGGACTTACAGATCAGTTCAATCAGGGAGTGATTATCCTTCCTACTGACTCAAAGGTTATGTCCTCTTCTAAGGGCTCAACTTTTACGATAAGAAAAAATGCTGTTACCGGGGAGGCTGAGATTCACTATCAGCCAAATCCGAATGTACTTATAAACGGAAATGTAATGCAGGATTTTGGCACGGATGAAATCACGGTATTAAAGGGCTTTGGACCAAATCTTGAGAAAAAATTACAACTGGTTGTTACCAGAAAGAGGTAGTAAGGCGGATGACTAAGAAAGTAGCAAAGATATTCGTGTTAACGACAATCATAATTATGTTGTTAATTATTGCTTTATTACTTGTCTACATCTATAAGTTTAAGGATGCAGATAACGGGAGCGGAGAGAATGCAAACAATGTTAAGAAAGATATTAAAATAACTCAAACCACTCTGCTAAATAAAGCCCTGCCTGATGCAGACACCGAAGAGGTTATAAGAGGCATAATCTTCATAGGTGATAAGGAGGACAAGGATCTCATAAGTTCTGCTTATTTTGTAAACTTTGACAAACAGGAGAATAAAATCAGTTTTTATAGTTTCCCGGGAGACATGAAGTTTGAAGTCTCAAATGAGCTATACAAAGAGATATCCACCTCGCTTGCAGATGTGCCACAGGTACTTACTTTGTCGTACCTGTATAAGTACAGTAAGAATAAGCAGGGGCTTAAGGCTGGGATGTTAATGCTTGAGGACTACCTTGAACTGGGTATCTCACATTTTCTATTTCTAAGTGCAGAAGATGCTGACAAAGTATTCTACTTTAATACAAAGGGTGACTCTACGTTTTTACAGACCTTCACAAACAGTGTTATAAACGGGGATAAAAATGCAAAGTCCGAATTTGTTAAAAGCCTGTATAACAGCAAGTTCACCGACATTAAAAAGAACACCTATGTAAATATCTTAACCTCGCTCCAGAAAGTTAATCAAACTGATATAAAGTTTGTAACCTTGCAGGGGGAGAGATTTGATGGAGGTGTGATTATTAAGAAAGAAGATATAGTAAATATGCTGTCTTCGGGCAGTAAATAAAATTAGAGAGGTTGATTACTAAAATGATTCAGACAATTACACAGATGCAGAAATCCAAATACAGAAAGCTATTCGATGTATTTCTAATACTACTCGGAACCTTTTGTATGTCAGCACCGGTAAAGCTTATCTATGAGCCAATGAAGATGGTTATGGGAGGTTTTGGAGGCTTCGCTATAGTTATAAAGTACTTTGCACAGAACTTCGGACTGGATATCCCGGTATGGCTAAGTAATGCAGTGCTTAATGTACCGGTATTTATCATAGCTTTGATTGTACTTGGTAAAGACTTTGTGGCTAAGACACTGCTTGGTGCAGTTGCATTTGCCGCCTGGCTCTATGTAATTCCTACCTACAATTTGTGTGGTGGAGACTATTTCCTTGCAGTAGCACTCGGAGGCTTGCTTGACGGTGTAGGCATAGGACTTATCTTCCTTACCAACTCCACCAGTGGTGGTACTGATATGGTAAGTGCCATTGTCCACAAGTTCCTTAAACACTATTCGGTACCAAGTATTCTCTTTGTAGTAGACGGACTTATAGTCGTACTCGGTGCCTTTGTGCTTGGATTTAGAAATGCTATGTACGGTATTATCACTATCTATGTATTAACCAAGATTTCAGATACCATGCTTGAGGGTGTGAAGTTTGCTAAGCTTGTATATATAATATCAGACAAATATGACGAGATAGCAAAGCTTATAATGAGTGAGATGGACAGAGGTGTGACAGCTCTTTCTGCAAAGGGAATGTATACCAACAATGATAAAAATATGCTTTTTTGCGTAGTTGGCAAGAAAGAGATTGTAAAGCTTAAGGAAATCGCATCTATTACTGACCCTAAGGCCTTCATCATAGTAAGTGATGTAAGAGAAGCCTTTGGAGAGGGCTTTATAGAGTATTCACACAATAGTGCGGTTAAATAAAATCAAATCAAGACACCTGACTAAGGAGAGAAGATTATGGGATATGTATTGGGTATAGACCTGGGAACAAGTTCATTAAAAGGACTTTTGATGAATAAAAGCGGTAAAGTAGTGGCCTTTGCAGGCGCAGACTACTCTCTGCTTCATCCTAAGAAGGGCTACAGTGAGCAAAATGGTGAAGAGTGGATAAAGGCCTGTGAGACGGTATTTAGCAAACTTATTGAAAAGGTTTCTGACTTTCAGAAAGAGCTTGAAGGAATAGCTATATCAGGACAGATGCATGGCCTTGTTACCTTGGATGAGAAGTATAATACAGTGAGGCCTGCCATACTATGGAACGATACCCGTACTACAGCTCAGTGCGCAGAGATAATGGAAGATTTCGGAGAAAGACTTATAGAAATCACCAAAAACAAAGCACTTGAGGGATTTACCCTGCCGAAGATACTGTGGATGAAGGAAGAAGAACCGGGGCTTTGGGAAAAGACAGCCCATATTATGCTGCCAAAGGACTATCTTATCTTCAGGCTTACAGGAGAACTTGCAACCGACTATTCTGATGCAGCAGGAACTCTGCTCTTGGATGTGGCAGCAAAGAAATGGTCTGATGAAATCCTTGAGAAATACGGCATTGATGCAAAAATTCTTCCAAAGCTTTACAATTCGATTGACTGTGTTGGAAAAGTTAGTCCTGAATATAGAGAGAAATTCGGCTTTGAAAAAGAAATAAAGGTGATGGGAGGCGGTGCAGACAACGCCTGTGCCGCAGTAGGCTCAGGTATAACTGTAAGTGGACTCGGTATGGTAAGTATAGGTACCTCCGGTGTATTCCTGTCATACGAAGAAGAGGCTCACAGCCACTATAAGGGACAGCTTCACCTTTTTAACCACGGTATCCCGGATGCTTATTACTCGATGGGAGTGACACTGGCAGCAGGACATAGCCTTAACTGGTTCAAAGAGACCTTTGCTCCTAATGAAAGCTTTGAAGAGCTGCTTTCTGATATCCACAGTATACCGGCAGGCTCTGATGGCTTGCTTTTTGCCCCTTATATAGTAGGGGAGCGTACTCCTTATGCTGACAGCAAGGTAAGGGGAAGCTTTACAAGGATAGATACAACACATACCAGGAGCCATTTTGCAAGAGCGGTTCTTGAGGGAATAACCTTTTCTTTGAGGGACTCGAAAGAGCTTATGGCGGGGCTTACAGGAAGAAAATTTGACAAGATTCTATCTGTGGGAGGAGGCAGCAAGAATAAAGAGTGGCTGCAGATTCAGGCAGATATCTTTGATACTGAAATTATAACCCTTACCACAGAGCAGGGGCCGGGACTTGGGGCTGCCATGATGGCAGCAGTGGGCCTTGGCTGGTTTAACAATCTAAATGAATGTGCCGGGACCTTCGTGCATTACAAATCAGCCGCTCTTCCAAAGAGTGAGAATGTACGTAAGTATAATGAAGTATATGAAAGCTACAGGAAAATATATGAAGCAACAAAGGATTTGTAGATAATTAGAAAATTAAAGATAAAAGCTCAATGACAGTTATGAAGTAATTGTCATTGAGCTTTTTTGTCTGATAGGAAATCTTGGCGAAACTCCATATTAAATTAAATCTATACTTGGGACGCAATACGCAATATGTAAACGCCGCTAATGTCTAAGCCTCACCAAATAATGTCTGATTGAGTGCAGACTGGAGGTATTCCTGTCTTCCGCTTCCAGGCATCTTAGGAGCTCCCATTTTCTCAGCATAGTCTGAAAGCTCTTTAAGGCTTGTAGTATGAGAGCGGATTTTCTTACCTATTTCACTTTCAAAGCTTTCATAGCGCTCTTTTATAAAGTTCTCAAGAGTACCCTCTTCAATGAGCTTAGCTGCCTTTATAAGGCCTAAGGCAAAGCTGTCCATACCGAGTATGAAGCCGTAGAACATATCTTCATAGGTATAGCTTGGGCGGCGGTTCTTTGCATCAAAGTTAAATCCACCTGTAAGTCCACCGTTTTTAAGTACCTCATACATACACATTGTTGTATCATACACATCAAACGGGAATTCGTCGGTATCCCAGCCAAGCAATGTATCGCCCTGATTTGCATCAACACTTCCAAGCATACCGTTTATAGCAGATATACGAAGCTCATGCTGGAAGCTGTGTCCTGCAAGAGTGGCATGATTTGCTTCTATATTTAACTTAAAGTCTTTATCAAGGCCATAGCTTCTAAGGAAGCCTATCGCAGTAGCAGCATCAAAGTCGTACTGGTGCTTCATTGGTTCCTTTGGCTTAGGCTCTATGTAAAAGTCTCCCTTAAAGCCTATGCTGCGTCCGTACTCTACAGCCATCTTCATAAGGTTAGCTATATTTTCCTGTTCAAACTTAACATCTGTATTAAGTAAGGTTTCATATCCTTCTCTACCGCCCCAGAATACATAGCCGCGTCCTCCAAGCTTAACTGTAATATCAAGAGCCTTCTTTATCTGTGCTGCAGCGAAGCAGTATACATCAGCGCTGTTTGTAGAGCCTGCACCATTTACAAATCTTGGGTTACTAAACATATTGGCTGTTCCCCACAGGCATTTGATATCAGTTCCCTTCATTTTCTCCAGTATGTAGTCCGAAATCTCATCAAGGCGGGAATTTGTTTCCTTTATGTCTCCTGCTTCAGGGACAAGGTCAACATCATGGAAACAGAAATATCTGATGCCAAGCTTCTCCATAAACTCAAATCCGGCATCTACCTTAGCCTTTGCATGTGCCATAGTTCCATTTTCAGTACCAAAGTCCTTGTCTGCAGTACCCCTTCCAAACATATCAGCGCCAATAGCACAAAGATTGTGCCACCAAGCCATAGCAAAAGGAAGGTGCTCCTTCATAGGTTTTCCGAGTATTATTCTATCCGCGTCGTAGTAGCGGAAAGAAAGAGGATTCTTTGATTTTGGCCCCTCGTAGGCAATTTTAGGTATATTGTTAAATAATTCAGACATAGTACTTCCTCCTATAAAAAGTATTATTGTTTACTACAATAAGAATTATAAAGTTTGAATATCGAAAGCTTTTGACATTTATATCCTTTTAATGCGAATTGCAGTTAATCACCTTATAATTGGATTATAGACTCAAGTAGCACTATTTACAATTATTTTTATGCGATTTCAATACGACAATCTTGCGATTTCAATAAAAATTAAACTACATACAAGTTTGATTGTATTTAATTAAATTTAGCGTAATTGTTGAGTGAATGATGTGCTTTGTTTTTGTAAACTTAAAAATGGAGTAAAAATCACCTAAAAAATCCTCAAAAAATTGTGCAAATTTTCTATTCAGTGCGCACTTTTAATGTTTTTAGGACAAATGTAACAAAAAAAAGGTTTCGATTTTGTGTAAAAAAAGAATGGTTTAGTTGACTATAATAGTGTATTATGTATTCATAAATATTTGTTCACTATTATTACTTTACATAGATTGATTAAAATCTGGTAAAAAGTTTATAAGGGAGGAAGCTATGGCAAGTTTATCATTAAGAAACGTAACAAAGAAGTATCCAAACGGTTTTGAGGCTGTTAAAGAATTCAATCTTGAAATCGCAGACAAAGAGTTCATCATTTTCGTTGGACCATCAGGTTGTGGTAAGTCTACAACACTCCGTATGATTGCAGGTCTTGAAGAGATTTCAGGCGGAGATCTTTATATCGGAGATAAGAGAGTAAATGATGTTGAGCCTAAGGACAGGGATATCGCGATGGTATTCCAGAACTACGCTCTTTACCCACATATGTCAGTATTTGACAATATGGCATTCGGACTTAAGCTTAGAAAGACTCCAAAGGAAGAGATTAACAGACTCGTTAATGATGCTGCCAGAATCCTTGACCTTGAGAAGCTTCTTGACCGTAAGCCTGCAGCTCTTTCAGGTGGTCAGAGACAGCGTGTTGCTATGGGACGTGCTATCGTTCGTAATCCTAAGGTATTCCTTATGGATGAGCCTCTTTCAAACCTTGATGCTAAGCTTCGTGTACAGATGCGTATCGAGATTAGTAAGCTTCATCAGAGACTTGAAACAACTATCATCTACGTAACACACGATCAGACAGAGGCTATGACACTCGGTACAAGAATCGTAGTTATGAAGGATGGTTATATACAGCAGGTAGATACACCTCAGAACCTGTACGAGAAGCCTGTTAATAAGTTCGTTGCAGGATTCATCGGTTCTCCTGAGATGAACTTTATCGATGCTCTTGTTAAGAAAGAGGGCGATGCAGTTACTCTTGAATTCGCTGGATTTAAGATTAAGCTTCCTAACGAGAAAGCCAGAGTTCTTATTGAAAAGGGTTATGATGGAAAGACAGTTGAGTTTGGTATTCGTCCTGAGGATATCCATGATGAAGAAGTATTCATCAACAGCTCACCTGATACCACTTTTGATGCTACTATCAAAGTATATGAGCTTCTTGGTGCAGAAGTATTCCTTTACTTCCCTGTTGGTGACGTAGAGTTTACTGCAAGAGTTAATCCTCGTACTACTGCAAGAGTGGGAGATGCTGTTAAGTTTGCTCTTGACCTTTCTAAGATGCATATCTTTGACAAGGAATCAGGTCTTGCAATCGCATTCTAATTAGTAAAATAATAAAATAATTATGCCGGTCTCATTAGAAATTATTAATATGAGACCGGCTTTTCTTTACATTTTGACAAATAAATGGTAGAATTAAAGTTAGGTTATTCAAATTACTCACAAAATGAACTTTGAATAGCTGATTATGCCTGTAAAGGTTGGCATGTGGAACACTAAAAACAATAATATGCGGGGTGAACTAATGATATCAAATCAGATTTTACAGAGCACCATAGAAGGACTTAAGGGAATCACAAGAGTTGATCTCTGCGTGATGGATACCGAGGGAAAGAATCTTGCTTCTACTTTTGAAGGTGCAGAACAGTATGAGGAAGCAGTTCTTAATTTGGTGGAGTCACCTGCTGATAGCCAGGTGCTTTCCGGCAATCAGTTCTTCAAGGTTTTTGATGAACAGCAGCTTGAATACATTATCATTGCAAGAGGTGACAATGATGATGTGTATATGGTGGGGAAGATTGCAGGATTCCAGATTCAGAATCTTATTGTCGCCTATAAAGAAAGGTATGATAAAGATAACTTTATCAAGAATCTTTTACTTGACAACCTTCTTTTGGTTGACATCTATAACAGGTCAAAGAAGCTTCACATAGATATTGAAGCAAGGCGTATTGTATTCCTTATTGAGACTAAGATAGAGAAGGATTCAAATGCACTTGAGACAGTGAGAAGCCTCTTTACGGGAACAACAAAGGATTTTATTACAGCTGTTGATGAAAAAGATATAATTGTGGTTAAGGAGCTTGAACCGGAAGAAGATTATGCCGACATGGATAAGGTAGCAAAGACTATGCTCGATATGCTAAATGCAGAGGCAATGTCTTCGGTAAACATTTCTTATGGTACTATAGTTCCTGAGATTAAAGATGTATCACGTTCTTATAAAGAAGCCAAGATGGCACTTGATGTTGGCAAGATTTTCTATGCTGACCTCAATATAGTAGGTTACAATACACTTGGAATAGGAAGACTTATATATCAGTTACCTATGCCTCTTTGCAAGATGTTTATTAGAGAAATATTTGAAGGTAAGTCTCCTGATGAGTTTGATGATGAGACACTTTCAACCATCAATAAATTCTTTGAAAACAGCTTGAATGTTTCTGAGACATCCAGACAGCTTTATATTCATCGTAATACCTTGGTATACCGCTTGGATAAGCTTCAGAAAATGACTAATCTTGATATAAGAGTGTTTGATGATGCTATTACATTTAAGATTGCGCTTATGGTAGTTAAGTACATGAAATATATGGAGAATCAAGAATTCTAATGGCTAAAAATAGTAGAAGAAAAAGACTTTCAGAGAATAAGAGATTATTCTCTGAAAGTTCTTATAAGTATAAGAATCCTGATGAAGACGTTCCTGCCATTATGCTTGTGAATGTCACAAAGGATTATTCATCAAAGAACAACGGTGAAACAAATTCACTTAAAGAGGTTAATATCACCATTAAAAAAGGTGAATTTGTTTTTGTAATCGGAGACAGCGGTGCAGGTAAATCAACCCTATTAAAACTCCTTATGAGGGAAATAAGCCCAACAAAGGGGAAGGTGTATGTAAACGGCAAGAATCTAAAGAGGCTAAAGCATAATCAGGTAGCAAAGCACAGGCGGAATGTCGGGATGGTATTTCAGGACTTCAGACTCTTAAAAGACAGATCTGTGTATGAAAATGTTGCCTTTGCCATGCAAATAGTAGAAAAGGAGCCTAAGGTCATAAAAGAGACCGTTCCTAAGATGCTTGATATAGTCGGTCTGGCTGATAAGGAAAAGGCATTTCCAAGGGAACTTTCGGGTGGTGAGCAACAGAGAGTGGCTCTTGCCAGAGCCTTGGTTAATGAACCTATCATGATTCTTGCAGATGAGCCTACCGGTAACCTAGACCCAAAGAATTCCTGGGAGATTATGAATCTGCTTGAAGAGGTTAATAAAAACGGAACTACCGTTGTAGTAGTTACTCACAATATTGAAATTGTGAAACTGATGAATAAAAGAGTAATTGAATTAAAAAATGGCGAAGTAGCCGGTGATTGGATAAACGGTGTAAATGATGAAAATTCGAACTTTAGTTAATAGTTTTAGGGAGGGGTTAAAGGGTATTCGCAGAAACAGAATGTTTTCTTTAGCATCTGTGGGTACCATAGCCGCCTGCCTATTTCTTTTTGGCTTATTTTTCTTTATTGTAACCAATGTAGAAAACATAATGAAATCTGCGGAGGGAGGCGTAGGGATTACGGTCTTTTTTGAAGACGGCATATCAGATGCCAAAAAGAAAGAAATAGGGGCTAAGATAGAGGCTAGGAAGGAAGTAAGGGAAGTTAAGTATGTATCAGCTGATGAGGCTTGGAGACGGTACAAAGAGACTTCGCTAAAGCCTGAGCTTGTGGAAACTTTTGGTAATGACAACCCGCTTGCAGGAAGTGATTCCTATACTGTATTTGTGAAAAAAATTGAGAATCAGGCGGAGATAGTTAATTATATAAGTTTTCTTGATGGAGTGAGGAAGGTCAACAGCAGTGGCAGCACGGTTTCCGGATTTACTGCCATTAATTCTCTTGTTGGAATTATATCGGTAACTATCATTGGACTTCTTCTCTCGGTCGCTATTTTTCTTATAAGTACGACTATAGCCATGGGTATATCAGTAAGAAAAGAAGAAATCTTCATTATGAGGATGGTAGGTGCTACGGATTTCTTTATAAGCGCTCCATTTATAATTGAAGGTGTAATCATGGGTGTTGTAGGTGCGGCATTGCCGCTTATTCTGCTTTACTTCATCTATGAAAGGGCAGTTGATGTACTTACTGAGAGGTTCAATGCCCTCGTTAACGTACTTGTCTTCATTGATATTAAAGAGGAGTTTGCGGTACTTGTACCGCTTGCACTTGCAATTGGTGTGGGTATAGGCTTTGTAGGAAGTTTCTTTACAGTAAGGAGGCATATAGATGTCTAAGAAGAAGGTAATTTTATTCTCACTGATTTTTGCACTTACTGCTTCCTTTGGTGGGAATATTGCCACTCCTATGGCCGATACTATTAAGGAACAGAAGGCTCAGAAGAAAAAGCTTGAGAAAAAGAGGGCAAAAGAAGCTGAGAAGATAGAGAAATTAAAAGCACAGAAAGTCGAGATTGAAGATGCCATAAAGAAGTTGGATGAAAAGAAGGAAGTTATAGAATTAAATATATCCGATTATAATACAAAGATTGACAAGATGGAAAAGACCATAGCCAAGGTAGAAGTCGAGATAAAGGCGGCCGAAAAGGTCGAAAAAGACCAGTACGATATAATGAAGAAAAGAATCAGATATATGTATGAAAACGGAGAATCTGATTATCTTGATATTATTCTGGGTGCTAAGTCTGTTGAAGACCTTCTTAACCAGGGTGAGTATATGGCAAAGATATCCGACTATGACAACACTCTTCTTGACAGATACAAAGAGGCTAAGAGGATAGCTAAGGAAAAGAAGGTAGAGAAAGAGGAAAAGCTTGCAGAACTTAATATGACACTATCCGAACTTGAAGTAAAGAAGGCTGAGAATGAAAGGCTTGCAGAGGCAAAGGGAGTTCAGATAGAAAAGTTTGCGGCCCTCATAAAGGAAGCAGGAAATAAAGTAAGTGAATATGACCTTGAAATAGGTAAAAAAGAGCAGTACATAGACAAGCTTATTGCAGCTGCTGAGAAAGCTGACAGAGAGAGAAGGGAAAGAGAGGCAAGAGAAGCAGCCGCAAGGCTAGCCAATCAGTCTAATCAAACCGGACAGATTGTAACCGGCAAGGCATCTGCATCCGGTATGATATGGCCTATGCCTTACAGCACACGTATTACTTCCGGTTTTGGATACAGGAGTGAGGTAATGTTTGGCTCAGGTACCTTCCACAATGGGATTGATATAGCGGTAAATGCAGGAACGCCTATCATCGCTGCCAAAGCAGGCAGGGTAATAGGAGCGGGATACCATTATTCTATGGGAAATCACGTTATTATTGACCACGGAGGAGGGGTATATACTGTTTATATGCATGCTTCAAAGCTTCTTGTGTCTGTAGGACAGGAGGTTAGCAGAGGAGAAACTATAGCGCTTGTTGGTAGCACAGGTATGTCTACGGGACCACATCTTCACTTTAGTGTAAAGATAAACGGAGCTTATGTGAATCCTCTTAAATATGTATCACCGTAATGTTTGGCTTATGTAATGGAGATGACGGATGAAAGATAATAAAAAGTTTTTTTTAGGCGTATTTATTGGAATGATTGTGATGGTGTTGTTAGCTGTGGGATTGGTAGACCTCGCGTTTCAAAACCGTAATGTAAGAATGCTGCTCTTTGATACGGTAAAGAAGATGTCGACCATTTCTTCTGAGGAGACTGAATCAGAAAAGCCGGGTAATGTCTCAGGAGCAGCCATTGATTGGAACAAGGTTACTGATAAAGAGGAAGAAATATACAATACCATCGATGATTATTATCTTAATGGAATAGATAACGACAAAATGAAGGATGGAATCTACAAGGGCATGGTTGACAGCCTTGGAGACCCATATACAGTATATTACAATTCTGAAGAATACAAGCAGTTTACATCCTCTTCAAGCGGTACCTACAGCGGCATAGGAGTAGCAGTCAGCCAGAATGTGACCACAGGTGCCATCACCATAGTGAAGACCTTTAAGAAGGGTTCCGGCGAAAAGGAAGGGATGAAACCTGGAGATGTTATCTACAAGGTAGAGGGAAAGAAGATTGAAGGTCTTGAGCTCTCCAAAGTAGTGTCTATGATAAAGGGAGAGGAAGGTACCTTTGTAAAGGTAACGGTATTAAGAGATGGTAAGGAAATCGAGTTTAACCTGGAAAGAAAGAAGCTTGAGGTAGACACCGTTAATTACAGAATGGAAGAAAGAAGTGGCAAGAAGATAGGCTATATATCTGTTTCTGAATTTGACGAGGTTACGGCTTCACAGTTTAAGAACGCGATATCTGAGCTTAACAAAGAAGGGATGGAAGGGCTTGTCATTGACCTTAGAGACAATCCTGGTGGACTTCTTGATGTGACCTGTGAAATGCTTGACAGGATGATAAAGAAGGGACTTCTTGTGTATACTGTTGATAAAAACGGCAAAAGGGTAGATGAAGACGCCACGGACAGCGACAGCTTCGATAAGCCGGTAGCCATCCTTGTAAATGGGAATTCTGCTTCTGCTTCAGAAGTATTCTCAGGAGCCATGAAGGACTACAAGGCGGCTACTTTAGTTGGCACAAGGACCTTTGGTAAGGGAATAGTTCAGTCCATTGTTCCTTTTGGAGACGGTACAGCCATGAAGGTAACAGTATCAAAGTACTACACACCAAATGGTGTAAACATCCACGGAACAGGCATTGAGCCTGATGTTGTTGTTGAGCTTAGTAAAGATGCGACCAAAAACGGAAAGTACGATAGAAAATATGATAACCAGCTTAATAAGGCTCTCGATGTGGTTGTAGATAAGTTAAAGAAATAAAGAAAAAAATGTAATTTGCTTTCCCATATCAAGTAGTGTATAATGGTTATTGTAACTAGTTAAACTAAAAAGGAGGTTTGTTATGTCAGTAGAAGATAAGCTTGATCAGGCTAAGGGTGCTGTAAAAGAAGGCTTTGGTAAATTAGTAGGGGATGCAAAAACAGAAGCAGAAGGTGCGGCTGAGAAAGCAGCATCAAAGGTTAAAGAAGTAGCAGAGAATGCTTCTGAGAATGTTAAAGAAGTAGCAGAGAATGCTAAAGGTGCAGTAGAGGGTGCTATTGATGGCGTTAAGAATATTTTTGGCAAGGATAAAGAATAATCAAAAACAAACTTTTGGTTCTTATCTGTGCTAATTAAGGGTTTTAAGTAGATATAACAAAGTTTTTTGATGGTGCCTAGAATAATTGTTTTGTTTTAGGCACCATTTATAATGAATGAAGCCAAGCAAATCCTGCCTTTGGGTATGAAAATCTAAGGGTAGGATTTTTTTATGTGATGGGAAATTTCTTCGAAATTCTATATCAGATAAGACTCTCTCAGATAAAATTATACAAAAAAAGCACATGAACTTCATACGGAATTCATACCGTTGTGATAGAATAGCTTCATAAAGAAAGAGGAGAGATGATATGGCGGAAATATTATTCTTGGAAGATGAAGTAACCATAAGAGAAGTGATTGCGGAATATATGAATGTAGCCGGGCATAAGGTGACAGAGTGCTGCAGTGGAGATGAGGCTGTGGAGAGACTTAAAGAAAAGAGTTTTGATTTGGCTGTCCTTGATATCAAGGTTCCTGGGATGAGTGGTCTAAAGGTGCTTGAATACATAAGGGCTGAGCTTAAGTCTGACATGGGAGTCATTATGCTGACAGCTTATGAAGACATAAATACTCAGGTTGAAGCCTTTAACTTCTTTGCAGATGACTATATAACCAAGCCTGCCTCACCCATTATTCTCCTTAAAAGGATAGATGTGCTGCTTAGAAGAATAAAAAGTGAGAGCAGTATGAAAGAAACTTCACTTGTCATTGATGATAAGTCCTACAGGGCTTATTTTGAAGGAAAAGACCTGAGCCTTACAGTAAGTGAATTCCTACTCCTAAAGACACTTCACGACTTACCTAATCAGGTTTTATCAAGAGAACAGTTAATACTAAGTATCTTTAATGAGGATTACATAGGAAATGACAGGATAATAGATGCTCATGTAAAGAATTTGAGAAAGAAACTCCCTGTTAATGTCATAGATACTGTCATAGGTGTAGGATACAGATGGAAGGAGGATTAAATGAAGCTTTCAAATAAAAACTTATTATACAGCATAGTTTTGGCCACTGCTGTAGGAGTATTCATCATAGGATATCTCCTGCTTATGCTGCCTTCTCTTTATACTTCATATAAAAAAGAGGCTAATTATGATGACTTTAAGAAGTCCTTTGTCAGCTTCATAGAAAGTGAAGGAAATTCTTCAAAGGGTATTCCTACTAAAAGTATTGGGATAAAGATACCGATAGACGGCTATATTATAGAGCTTTCCAACAATTCTATGAAGGGAAGGATAGAAATTAAAGACAAAGACTTAAGAAAGATGCTAGATAAGCTAAAGGAAGGCTTTAAGAATATAGGTGCGGGAAATGATAAAAATAAGATAGAAGACTATGGGAAAGATTTTGAAAAGATAATTGAAAAGTTCAAGGATAAGTTTGATAAAGATAGTTTCGCTGGGAATGATATAATGAAGGTTGACCTTGAGTACAACAACAATTCCACTGATTTTTCAGAAGAAAACGCAAAGTTTAACAGCCTTGGAGAATCATCCTTCATTGTTGAAAGCAGTGTTAGGGATGAGTTGAATAAGATAGATTATACTACATTTTTAGGGGTAAACAAGGGAGCAAAATACTATCTGCTTGAGATGGCTGCGGCAGTTTCACCTTCAGTCACAGATATTATACCTGTTATATTTAGCCTGCTTCCCGTAATCATTCCTGTACTCCTTCTCCTTATCTTCATAACCTCAGGCCTTTATTCCAAAAACATAGTAAAGCCTATTTCCCTGCTTTTGCAGGATGCTGACAACAGGAGGGGAAGCAGGGGATATATAGAGCCTATAGCTGTAAAAGGAAATGATGAAATAGCGGGGCTTGCCAACTCGCTCAATCTTTTGTATAAATCTCAGGAAGAAGCATATGATAAGCTTAACAAAGAGGGCGAAAGAAAAGAGGTGTTTATGAGGGCATTTTCGCATCAGCTTAAAACGCCGGTGACAGCGGCCACTCTGCTTACTGATGGCATGATAGAGAATTTCGGGAAATTTTCAGATAGGGATAAGTATTTGCCTGAAGTTAAGAAGCAGCTTATCGTGATTAGACAGATGACTGATGAGATACTAAGGATTAATCATATAGCGGACAACATCACACCGGTAAATGTAGCTGTAGAAGAAATGGCGAATCAGGCTCTAAACTCAGTACGGACTATGACAGAAGTTAAGAATATAAAGACAAGCTGTGTGGGAGAGGCTGAATGGTACCTTGATCCTAATATTCTGGAGCAGATTCTTGCAAATCTAATTGGAAATGCAGCTAAATATACCGAAGAAGCGGGAGAGATTTGTATTTTGATTTCAAATGAAAGAATAGAAGTTACGAATCAGCCGGCTCATATAGATGAGGATATCAAAGATTCGTTATTTGAAGCCTTTGTGACAGGGGGAAAGAGTGAGGCAGGCCATGGTCTTGGACTCTATGTGGCAAAGTATTTTGCAGAACTTTCAGGCTTCATTTTAACCTGTGAAAACACAGGAGATAAGGTTGCTTTTACCATAAAAAGAAAGGAAGAGCCGTTATGTTAACATTAGACAGAGTGAAAGTGAGTTTTAAGGATAAGGTTGCCCTTGACCTTGGACGAACCATAGAGATAGCTGATAATGATAGAGTTGGGGTTATCGGAAGCAATGGAGCAGGAAAAACAACCCTTATAAAGAGTATACTTGGCATAGTTAATTATCAGGGAAGCATAAAAAGGGGGATAGAGGCAGACAAGATAGCTGTTCATATGCAGCAGAATGAATACATAGATACTGTTCCTCTAAGAATTATTCTGGAAATGCTGATAGGAGGGCGTATAAAGAACAACAAGAAGATTCTTGAAATGATAGAATTCTTTGAATTTGAACCCTGTCTTAATAAAAGGTGGAAGCAGTTATCGGGAGGACAAAAACAGAGATTCACCCTGATTTTGGTGATGTGTTCAGAAAGTCCTATCACCCTACTTGACGAGGTGACCTCAGGTCTTGACTTTGAGACCAGACAGAAGCTGATGAAGAAGTTGGTACAGTGGTATAAGGAAAGAAATACAACCCTGCTTGTGACTTCTCATTATTATGAAGAACTTGAGCATCTGGTGAATAAAATCCTTTATCTTGACAAGGGGAAGGTGATTGACTTTGGCAATAAAGATGACTTGTTTAGAAAATACTGTGGAAAGGCAGTCATCCTCTGTGAAGAAAACAATGCTACAAAAGAAATCGCAAAAAATCACAGGCAGATAGTAGCCCCTGAAGGAATGATAGCCCTTAGATGTGATGAAGCAGAGGATGAAATTGTAATCACAGAAGCTCTTAGTAGTGTGAATGTAAACTACAGAAGGAGCAACAATGATATAGAACTAATGACGATTAACGCTAAGGCTGTGTATTATAGAGGAGGAAAAAGATGAAAAAATCGATGTTTTATCTGGTGAAATATGAGGTTCTAAGCAACCTGTACAATGGCTATTCCTTCTTTTTTGGAGCAATCTTTCCTATCTTCCTTATGGTAATCATATCAAAGGGAGCCTTAAATGACGTTCCGAGTAAATTAAAACCCGAACTGACCGCGGGCCTCTTAATAGGTATGTCGATGATAATTCCACTTTCCACTATGTTTATTGGCTATGCAGCCACATTTTCAAATGAGCTTGAAAAGGATGTCCCTGTGAGGCTCAGTCTTTTCGGGATGTCGGGAACAAGGCTGTTTATGGGTAAGCTGATAGCTAACTATGTGTTCTTAACTTTTTGTTTTGCTTTATATCTTGTAGGAACTCTATGTTTTGTCACGATTGCCTCTCCAAAACCTATGGCTGTGTTTATCTGGATTGCAGCCATCTACCTGATGTCAGGATTTTGCATTGCCCTTGCACATGGAATAGCAAATATAATCAGAAGATTTGGAATTACCTACGCTTTGGTTATGGCTATATATTTTACCATTATGGCTCTGGGAGGCATGATGGGAATAAAGCTTAAAGACCTTCCTTTGGAGCTTCAAAATATAAGCAAACTATTCCCGTTCACTCATTTTAGTAACGGATACATAGATTTCTGGATGGGAAGAGATTATAACTTCGCCCCTCTTATTCACTCTCTTATCTTCTTCGCAACAATAAGTATAGGAGTGATGATAATTTCATTCAAGGTGAGGGGGAGAGCAGAGAGCTAATTATATTTTTATAAATTTGAAGGCTTTAAAATTACTCCGGCTTGTTATACAATAGAATAAAATAAACCGGAAAGGTGATATGTTATGAAAGAAAATTGGAAATTTAGTGAACTCGAATATGTACGCCCTGATTTTGAACAGGTGAAAGAGAACTTGAAGTCATATATTAAAAAGGGAAGGGAGGCAGATAGCTTCACAGCTGCCTTGTCTGCATATACTGAGTCAGAAAATGAAATCAATCATCTTATGATGATGTATACCCTTGTCTATATCAGACATACTCTTGATACCTCAGATAAGTTCTATGAAGAGGAGCACGAAGTGTTTAACGCACAGTTCCCTACCTTTGGGCCGATAAGCGTTGAAAGTGGAGAAGCATTAAATGAAAGCAAGTACAGAGCTGATTTTGAAACCAAATTTGGCAAGCAGTTCTTTACAAGTATAGAGCTTGAAAAGAAGCGTTTTTCAGAGAAAAATATCCCTCTTTTGCAGGAAGAGGCTAAGCTCACGAGCGAATATCAGAAGATGATGGCTTCCTGTAAGATTAAGTTTGACGGAAAAGAGCTTAATCTCTACGGAATACAAAAGTACTTCGAGCATGAGGACAGAGAGATAAGGAAAGCCGCATATAAGGCATATTCTGACTTTTATCACAGTAATGAAAAGCGTCTTGAAGAGATATGGGATGAACTTATTAAGCTAAGAAATGAGATGGGAAGGAATCTTGGCTTTGAGAACTTTATTCCTCTAGGCTACCTCAGACAGAGCAGAACTGATTATGGTCAGAAAGAAGTAGCTTCTTTTAGAAGACAGGTAGAAAGCTATCTTGTACCGCTATGTACGGAGCTTTATAAGGCTCAGGCAAAGCGTATAGGGGTAGACCCTCTTTATGTATACGATGAGAAGATGACCTTTGTGGATGGTAATGCTGTACCTGCGGGCGATGACGACTTTATGATGGAAGAAGCTAAGAAGATGTATCACGAGCTAAGCCCTGAAACAGCTGAATTCATCGACTTTATGATGGAGCACGAGCTCTTAGACCTTAAGAATAAGCCTAATAAAGCATCCACAGGCTATATGACAAGCCTTGCACCTCTTAAGGCTCCATTTGTGTTCTCCTGCTTTAACGGAACCATATTTGACATGCAGGTTCTTACACACGAGCTGGGGCATGCTTTTGCAGGCTATATGGCTATGAGAAACCAGCCTATATCAGAGTATTACTCAGAGTCTACAGACATAGCGGAAATCCATTCCATGAGTATGGAGCAGTTTGCTTATCCTTATGCGGAGAGATTTTTTGGAAAGGATGCAGATAAGTACCGTTTCCAGCATTTACAGGATGCCATTACCTTCGTGCCTTTTGGAGTTGCTGTAGATGAGTTCCAGCATATCTGCTATGAGAAGCCTGAGCTTACGCCTAAGGAAAGAACATATGAGTGGCACAAGCTTGAAGAAAAGTACATGCCTTGGAGAAAATATGATGAGGCTGATGAGTTTATGAAGAGAGGCGGTTATTGGTATCATAAGCTTCATATCATCCAGCATCCTATGTATTATATAAACTATACCCTTACTACTATGGGAGCGATGGAGTTTAAGAAGAAATACGCTGAGAATAAGGAAAAAGCTTGGGAAGACTATCTTAAGCTTTGCAAGGTAGGAGGAAGCCTTAGCTATCTTGAAACCCTTAAATACGCTAATGTATCAAGTCCTTTTGAAGCAGGCTCAGTAGAGAAGTCCTGTTCATATGCAAAGGAGATTTTGGAAGAGACCATTAAGTCAGGTAAGTGGGATTAAGCCCAAGCAGTTTGAAGCTGTAATGTACTGATAGGAGAAGACATTGAATAAAGTCAATTATCAAAAACTTTTAGATGAAAAAATAGAAGAGTTTACTAAAGAGGGCAGGGTTCCTGCCCTCTTTCTCCACGCCTGCTGTGCACCCTGCAGCAGTTATACTTTGGAGTATTTGAGTAAGTATTTTAATATTACGATTTATTTTTACAATCCTAATATTGACACTAAAGAGGAGTATGAAACCCGCATACAGGAGCTAGGCAGGCTGATAGAAGAGATGCCTCTTGAACATGAGGTAAAACTTGTAAGTGGAGCATATGAGCCTGAGAAGTTTTATGAAATAGCCAAGGGTAAAGAGGATTTGCCTGAGGGCGGTGCAAGATGCTACCGTTGCTATGAACTACGTATGGAGGAAGCGGCAAGGGCAGCTAAGGAGTACGGAGCGGATTATTATACCACCACTCTTTCCATAAGCCCTCATAAGAATGCAGACTGGCTCAACTCACTTGGAGAAAGATTTGGAGAGAAATACGATATTCCTTATCTTTATTCGGATTTTAAGAAAAAGGGCGGATATCACAGGTCGGTACAGCTCTCTAGAGAATATGGGCTTTACAGACAGGACTATTGTGGCTGTGTTTACTCAAAAGAAGAAGCAGAAAGAAGAAATGAAGGTAGGGCAAATTGATGACCTACCTTTTGTTTGTCTTCATATTGATGAAAATATAAGAAATGAAACGAAATGCAATAATAGCCACTGTTAGAGCCAAAGGGAGAGGACGTAGAGCTGCAATCTTGATTGGAAGCTTGTAGAGGAAGCCGTAGCAAAGAACCAGATGGAGCAGTATTCCTGCGGTAAAGGTAAACTTCAGTACGGTTAATTCAATTATGTCGTTATCGCTTTCTTTCTTTGGCTTATACTTACTTTTAAGGTTGGATAAAAGCAGCCAGTGGAGGGCATTGTAGAATATAAGGGTGAAGGCTGCGGCAGGGTTATAATTTCCCCAAAAAAGCAACACAAGGAATATTATAAAAAAGCTGATATTTATCAGATTTCTTGTTAGCTTGAGGCTTTTATACAGGGCAAGTGTGCTTTTATCTTCCATAAGTTGTTCCCCTTTGATTTTACTTTATATCCGCATTATACAACATTATCCGTCTTGATTCAAATTTTCACAAATTCATTTAAAGAATATACTTAAATTTCTACTATCTTTTTTTGTTATAAGAGGGTATAATAGTTAAGTGTGACCTAAAATTAAGAAATGATAATAATTAGTGTAAAATAGATTGTCGGGTTAGGAAAGGAGTCTTGTTTATGTTGGGTAGTGATATCGGAATTGACTTAGGAACAGCAAGTGTATTGGTTTACATAAAGGGTAAGGGAGTTGTACTTAAAGAGCCTTCAGTTGTGGCTATAGACAGAGATACCAAGAAGGTAAAGGCTATAGGTGAGGAAGCAAGGTTCATGCTTGGTAGGACTCCGGGCAATATTATGGCTATAAGACCTCTCAGACAGGGTGTTATATCCGATTATGATGTGACAGAGAAGATGATGAAGTATTTCATCCAGAAGGCGGGTGGCAAGAGATTTTTCAGAAAGCCTAGAATAAGTGTATGTATCCCTTCAGCTGCGACAGAAGTTGAGAAGCGTGCGGTTGAGGAGGCTACTTATAATGCAGGTGCAAGAGAAGTTGCCATTATAGAAGAGCCTATTGCAGCAGCTATTGGAGCGGGTATTGACATATCAAAGCCTTGTGGCAATATGATAGTTGATATCGGCGGTGGTACAAGTGATGTAGCAGTTATTTCGCTTGGAGGCTCTGTTGTAAGTGCATCAGTAAAAATTGCGGGAGACGACTTTGACGATGCTATTATCAAATATATGCGTAAGAAGCACAGCCTTCTCATTGGTGAGATGACTGCGGAAGAGATAAAGATAAAGATTGGTTCTGCATTTAAGCGTCCTGAGCTTGTTACCCTCGATGTAAGGGGAAGAAACCTGCTTACAGGACTTCCAAATACAATTACGGTTACCTCTGATGAGACTCTTGAAGCCTTAGAGCTACCTTGCAAGCAGATTGTGGATTCTGTACATCAGGTGCTTGAGAAGACTCCACCTGAACTTGCAGCAGATATCGCAGACAGAGGAATAGTGCTTACGGGAGGCGGTGCCCTGCTTTGGGGTATGGAGCAGCTCCTTGAGGCTAAAACAGGTATAAATACTGTGACTGCTGAGAATCCTATGAACTGTGTAGCTATTGGTACAGGAAAGTTTGTAGAATTTTTAAGTAATACAACAGGATTTAAAGAATAATAAGGGTTAAGAAATAGTTTCATATTGCCGATATATCCATGTGAAGAAAATTTATCCGATTTATGGAGGAACTTAAATGCTAAGAAGCCTTTATACAGCCTACACCGGCATGATTAATGAACAAAGAAGAATGGATATAATGACCAACAATCTTGCGAATGCAACAACTGCTGGATATAAGATGGAGAGTTCTTCAAGTCAGTCATTTGATAAGGTTTTGGGTATAAAAATCAGGGATGTATCGGAAGCTTACAACGACCACGCTATAGGAAAGATGAGCCTTGGAGTAAAGATTGGTGAAGTGTTTACCGACTACTCACAGGGAGCGCTTAGAGAGACAGCAGGAAAATATGACCTTGCACTTTCGGGGGAAGGTTTCTTTGCAGTCAGATATGTGGATAAGAACGGCAACGAATCAACTAAGTATACCAGAGATGGCAACTTCAGACTTACAAAAGACGGTCATGTAACAGATGTGTATGGCAATCAGCTTAGGACTGAGAGCGGCGTATTACAGGTTCCGCTTGATTCTGAAGATATTTCAATAGGTGTAGACGGAACGGTTTCAGTGAATAATCAGGTTATAGACAAGGTAAAAGTGGTTGATTTTGAAAACTACGATTACATAGAAAAATTTGGTGATAACCTTTATCAGACTGTAGCAGGAGCTACGGAGAAAGAAGCTGAGGCACAGGTCTTACAGGGATATATAGAGCAGTCCAATGTAAACTCAGTTCGTGAGATGGTTAATCTGATAACTATAACTAGAGCGTATGAAGCCGGGCAGAAGATGATTCAGAGTTCAGATTCAATTATGGATAGCGCAGTTAACTCTGTAGGTAGAGTTAGTTAAGTAAGAGGAGACTATTATGCTTAGATCTTTATGGAGTGCTGCATCAGGAATGATGGCACAGCAGGTAAACTTAGATACTATTTCCAATAACATAGCCAATATAAATACAACAGGATTTAAGACTCAGAGTATGGAGTTTAAGTCTTTGCTGTATCAACAGATTAAAACAAAGTCAACTGACAGTGAGGGTAATCCTAAGCCTATCGGAGTTCAGGTAGGGCTTGGTGTGCGTAATGCATCCGTTACTGCCAAGTTCACACAGGGTGCAGCCCTTGATACAGGAGAGAAATACGACCTCTTCATTCAGGGAAACGGTTTTTTTGCAGTTAAAATAGCAGGAAAGACTGCCTACACCAGAAACGGTCACTTTAACCTCTCAGCAGTATCTGACGGATGGGAGCTTACCAATACAGACGGCAATCCTGTTCTTAGTACAGCGGGTACCCCTATTAAAATAGACAGCAAGGCTGACCCAAATGCAATAAGCGTTGATTTAAGTGGTAATGTACTATATAGAGTGGATGATAAAGAGGCAAATACTACAAAATATGAGAACCTGGGTAAGATAGCTCTCTTTCAGTTCAACAATCCTGCCGGACTTAACAGAAGCGGTGGCAGCCTTTACTACGTAACTCCTGCTTCAGGCGAGGCAAGAAGCGAAGATACAGATAAAGGACTTAACAAAAGCCTTATAAAGACAGGTTATCTTGAGGGTTCTAATGTATCTGCTGCTGATGAGATGGTAAATATGATAGTTACCCAGCGTGCTTACCAGCTTAACTCTAAGGCAATCACAGCATCTGACGAGATGCTCGAGCAGGCTAACAATCTTAGGAGGTAAGAATGGATTTCCTTTCTATAAATAATAACTATTACAACGGACTTATGGAAAATACAGCCACAGGCATGACCACTAAGAAGCTTACTGATTCAGTTAAAAAGGCGGAAAGCACTACTGATGATGAAGAACTTATGAAGGCCTGCAAGTCCTTTGAAGCTTATATGGTTGAGCAGGTTATGGCTAAGATGGAAGAGATTTCACATATAGACGGAGCTGACTCGGAAAACGACAATGAGTATATGTCAATGTTTAAGGACAGCTTCATCAAAGATAAGGCAGAATTGCTTACCGAGAATACTGATTTAGGCATAGCAAAGATGCTTTATGAGTCAATGAAGAGAAATACTACATCTGCGGTTGCGGATGAGAGTATTGCCGAAAAATAAATATATTAAAATTAACGCCTGCATACGGTTAATACTGTATGCAGGCTTGTTCACTGTAGGAGATTGTGGCATTGGAAAAAGAAACTATTAATGGGTTTGTGGAAAAGGTTGTATATAGGAACGCTGAAAATGGCTACACTGTGGTAAATATAAGTGTAGAAGGTGATGATGTAGTGTGTACAGGCTACTTTTCGGATATAACTGAGGGGGATCAGATTATAGCGGAGGGAAGCTTTGTTGAGCATAAGCAATACGGTATTCAGTTTACTGTGACATCTTATGAGATAAAGGAGCCTGAGACCTCTGTAGCCATGGAAAAATACCTTGGCTCAGGCATTATTAAGGGGGTAGGACCTGCCCTCTCTGCGAAAATAGTTAAAAAGTTCGGGGATGAAACCTTTAATATCATTGAGAGAGAACCTGAGAGACTGGCTGAAATCAAGGGAATTACAGAGAAAAAAGCCATTGAAATAGGGAGTCAGTTTGAAGAAAAGAAAGAATTTCGTAATGCTATGATTTTTCTTAATCAATACGGGGTTTCCAATGCCCTTGCTATGAAGATATACAAGGAATACGGCATTAAGGTAATGAAGATAGTGCGAGAGAATCCATACAGACTTGCAGATGACATAGCTGGAGTTGGCTTTAAGACGGCAGATGAGATAGCACTTAGGATGGGATTTTCACCAGAATCATCCATGAGGATGAAGGCCGGCATTTCCTTTGCCCTTAGTATGGCAGCATCTAACGGACATACCTATCTTTTGTATGAGGACTTATATGAAGAATCAAAAAGGCTTTTGGGTATATCAGAGGTTGAATTTGAAAATGATATATACGAGCTTACAATAGAGAGAAAGATAGTATTAAAGGAAGTAAAAGGGGAGAGAAGAGTCTATAATAATAACCTTTACTATATGGAGCTTACAGTTGCCAGAAAGCTCCTAGACTTAAATGCCAAGAGTGAAAATAATTATAAGGTTATGGAGGCTAAGGTAAGGGAGGTTGAGGCAAAGACCGGGATTAAGCTTGGAGACCTGCAGAGAAAGGCTGTATATGAGGCTGTAGAAAGCGGACTGGTTATAATTACAGGAGGACCGGGAACCGGCAAGACTACTACCATCAATGCAATAATCAAGCTTTTTGAGATGCAGAATATGGAAATACTTCTTGCTGCGCCTACAGGAAGAGCAGCCAAAAGGATGACTGAAACCACAGGAATGGAAGCACAGACCATTCACAGGCTTTTGGAGCTAAATGGCAATCCTGAAGAGGGTGGCTCTATGCGCTTTGAGAGAAATGAGTTAAATCCTCTTGAAGCTGATGTGATAATAATAGACGAGATGTCAATGGTAGATATCTATCTTATGTATTCTTTACTTAAGGCGATAACTGTTGGTACCAGACTCATTCTTGTTGGAGATGTCAACCAGCTTCCAAGCGTGGGACCGGGAAAGGTCTTAAAGGATATAATTAGTTCTGAAAAGTTCAATGTAGTGAGGCTAAGTGAAATCTTCAGACAGGCTGCAGAAAGTGATATCATCACCAACGCACATAAGATAAATGCAGGACAGAGCATAAGGCTTGACAACAAAAGCAAGGATTTCTTTATGCTTAGTATGAGCAGCTCTATCCAAATACAAAGGGCTTTGGTAAGCCTTATTGCAGAGAAGCTTCCTCCTTATGTTGATGCCACTAAGTATGATATTCAGGTGCTTACACCATCAAGAAAGGGTGAGCTAGGAGTAGAAAATCTAAACAAAATTCTACAGCAATACATTAATCCACCTGCACCTGGTAAAAGGGAGAAACAGTGGGGAGAAGTGATTTTTCGTGAAAATGACAAGGTGATGCAGATAAAAAATGACTATCAGATGGAATGGAAGATAGTTACTAAAAAAGGGCTTACCATCAAGGAAGGAAGTGGAGTATTTAACGGAGACTGTGGAATCATAAGGGAAATAAACGAGTTTGCGGGCACTGTTACCGTTGAATTTGATGAGGGCAAGCTTGTGGAATACACGGGTGCAACCCTTGAGGAGCTGGAGCTTGCATACGCAATCACCATACACAAGTCGCAGGGAAGTGAGTATCCTGCAGTGATTATTCCACTTCTTAACGCACCTAAACCCTTACTTAACAGAAATCTTTTGTATACAGCTGTTACAAGAGCGAGAAAATGTGTTACAATTGTAGGCAGTGAAAACTCTGTTAACGAAATGATTCAAAATGAAAGTGAGATGAAAAGAAATTCCGGACTGGTTGACAGTATCATAGAAATGGAGGAAGCCGACAATGTATACATTTAAGAGTACTGTAAGATTCAGTGAAACAGATAAGGATAACAAACTGTCCATATCTCAGTTGATAAGCTATTTTCAGGATTGTTCTAATTTTCACAGCAATAGCATAGGCTTATATAAGGATAAATTAATCGGCTTACACAGAGCCTGGTTTCTTACTTCATGGCAGATTGTTATAAACAGGAGGCCAAGGATAGATGAGAATATAGAGATTGAAACAAGAGCTTATGATATAAAGGGTTTCTACGGACTCAGGAATTTCATCATATACGATGAAAATAAAGAAGTATGCGCTTACGCCAATTCAGTTTGGTTTTATGTAGACACAATCAAGGGTAAGCCTGTAAAATATGAACAGGCAGAAGGAACCGGATTTGAGATAGATGAAGAGTTCCCTATGGAAAAGGCTGATAGGAAGATAACCATACCATCCTTAGCAAGCAGGGAAATAAAGGGTGATTCCTTTAAGGTCAGAGAGTCTCATCTGGATTCAAATATTCATATGAACAACAGGGAGTATGTAAGAATGGCTCTTGACTTCCTTCCTGAGAGGTTTGATGTGGATGAAATCAAACAGATAAGGGTAGAATACAAAAAGGCTGCAGTGCTTGATGAGGTGGTACTTACGACTTATTACTATGATGATGGTGGCAAAAAAGTATATGCTTCACTCGACAGTGAGGATGGGGAAACTTTTGCAAAGGTAGAATTTGAGCTTAGATAGAGAGGGGAGATAATGAGATTAGGTTATACGCAGACACTGGTGGCGGTTAAAAAAACTGACTTCGGCTTATTTTTGACAGACATTGAGAAAAAAGATGATAAGAACAGAGCTCTGGAAGATGAGGTTCTCCTTCCGAAGAATCAGGTGACTGAGGATATGAGGGTTGGCTCGGAGATTGAGGTATTTCTGTATAAAGATTCTGAAGACAGGATGATAGCCACAAGGCTTGTGCCTTATATAAAAATAGGCGAAATAAAGAAGCTAAAGGTAAAGGAAGTAAATAAAATAGGTGCCTTTCTTGACTGGGGGCTGCCTAAGGATTTGCTTCTTCCGTTTAAGGAGCAGATTTATGATATAAAGTCAGGAGATGAGATACTTGTAACGGTGTACATTGACCTTAGCGACAGGCTTTGTGCAACCATGGACCTTTATTCAAGACTCTCTCTCTTACCTCCTTATCAAAAGGATGATATGGTAAAGGGAACAGTTTATCAGGTGCATGAGCAGTTTGGAGCCTATGTTGCGGTAGACAACAAGTATTCTGCTCTTGTTCCTAAAAAGGAGCTGCACCGTGAGCTAAAGCCGGGTGATGAGATAGAGGCGAGAGTGCTTGAGGTAAAAGAGGATGGAAAGCTTGACCTTTCCCTCAGGCAGAAAGCTTATGTACAGATGGATGCAGACTCCGCACTCATACTTGATAAACTAAAGCAGGCTGGTGGAAGCCTCCCTTATCAGGATAAGAGCAGTGCAGATGAGATAAAGGAGGAATTCAACCTAAGCAAGGCGGCATTTAAGAGAGCGATTGGAAGACTCTATAAAGAGAGAGTGATTGTAATTGAAAAAGATGGTATAAGATTAGTGTAATTCTTATTGACAAGCATTAATGATTGTGGCATAAATTATTTATACAAAGTATTTTGATTTAAGAAGGAGAGTATTAAGATGGAAGAGATCGTTATAGACTGTGGAGAGATGGCTACGAAGGCAATGGCTCATTCATATCTTGAAGGGGTTTTCAATCTGGATGAGGATAGTATTACAGACATGGATACGCTTTTGGAGTATCTGCTAGCGGTAGAGGATTCGACTGAGATTACCTTTGAGGATGTGGATTTGCTTGAAATCAATCTTGGTGAGTATGGTCAGGAAATCTTAGACACATTTGAGCAGGCTGAACAGTCGAATGAGAATATTAAACTGATATGATGAAATTATTGGAGAAGTTTTATCCTGATGAGAGGCGAAACTCAGTATATGAAATTGATTTTGACAGTCTTTACAGGAAGGGAATCAGAGGGTTGATATTTGATATAGACAATACTCTTGTTCCTCATGGCGCCTCTGCAACGGAGGGTATAGAAAGGCTTTTCAATGAACTAAAAAGAATGGGCTTTAAGACCTGTCTTCTTTCCAATAATAAATTAGAGAGAGTGAAAAGATTCAATGAAAATATTCGTTCTCTCTATATTTATAAGGCGGGAAAGCCGGGTAAAGCTAATTATATCAAGGCTGTCAGAATGATGGGGACCAATAAAGACAATACCCTCTTCATAGGGGACCAGCTTTTTACAGATATCTGGGGAGCAAAAAAGGCGGGGCTTAAGAATATTTTGCTAAACCCCATAGACAAGCATGAGGAAATACAGATAGTCCTTAAGAGATTTCTTGAAAAAATTGTACTAAAGGCCTATGAAAGGGATAGAAAGGTTTCAGACTGAAATGGATATTACGGGACATACGAGGCTGCTTGCTCTATTTGGCTCGCCTGTAGCACATTCAGGCTCTCCTGCGATGTATAACTATAGTTTTAAGAGGCTTGGGCTTGACTATGTATATGTAGCCATAGACATAGATAAAGCAGGCCTTAAGGAAGCGGTTTCTGCGGCGAGGCTTTATAAGATGCGAGGATTTAATCTCACCATGCCCTGTAAAAATGATGTGATTTCCTACATAGATGAGCTCTCACCGGCAGCAGCTCTTATCGGTGCTGTAAATACTGTAGTTAATGAGGATGGGAGGCTTATTGGTTACAATACTGACGGTGTAGGCTTCATTAAGAACCTTGAAGCACATAAGGTGGCCGTTAAGGGTAAAAAGGTTGTAGTTGCAGGCGCAGGCGGGGCTGCGACAGCGATTATAGTTCAGCTTGCACTTGATGGAGCGGGGACTATTAACATTTTCAATAAAAAAAGCAAGAACTTTGACAGGATGCTTGAAACCATTGAGAAGATAAAAAAGGAAGTCCCGGGAGCTGATATCAATATTTATGATATCGAAGACGCTCCTTTGTTTACGGAAAAGATAAAGGAAGCTGATATCTTTGTAAATGCAACTGTGGTGGGGATGAAGCCGCGTGACGATGAGTCTGTGATTAAGGACTTATCTGTATTTAAGCAGGGACTGGTTGTAGCTGATGTGGTCTACAATCCGTTAGAGACGAGACTATTAAGAGAGGCAAAAGAAGCGGGCTGTAGCTGCATAGATGGGAAAGGTATGTTGTTGTGGCAGGGTGTATATGCTTTTAAGCTTTATACAGGGAAAGATATGCCGGTTGAGGAAGTGAAAAGCATGTTCTTTTAGCAGAAAGGAGAACCGACTATGGATGTAACTGTAAGAAACTTGACTATTGGTGAGGGAAAGCCTAAAATCTGCGTACTTGTTATGGGTAAAAGCAAGGAAGAGGTTCTTAAAGAGGCTAAAAAGGCAGTGGAAAATTCTGCTGATCTTATCGAAT
Organism: Catonella massiliensis; assembly: GCF_016651435.1. Taxonomy (NCBI): domain Bacteria; kingdom Bacillati; phylum Bacillota; class Clostridia; order Lachnospirales; family Lachnospiraceae; genus Catonella; species Catonella massiliensis. Next base: position 742,940 of record NZ_JAEPRJ010000001.1, read on the forward strand.
GGAGAGCAGACAGGCTTACTGAGAGAGAATTTGACGAGGACTTCCACAATGAAATTCTTTCGGAAATGAGAGAAATAGTTGGAGACATGCCTATAATCTACACCTTTAGAACCTTGCTTGAGGGTGGTAAGGAGATAGAGAATGAGAAGTATAAGGACCTTATTCTTTCAGTTGCCAATGCAGGGATTACCGACCTTATAGATGTTGAAATCTTCTCATTTAAGTTAAAGGCAAGAGATATAATTGATGAAATTCACAGCTTTACAGATGTGAAGGTAATCGGCTCCTATCACGACTTTGAAGGTACTCCTGACACTGCAGAACTTGTATACAGATTATCAGTGATTGACAACTGCAATGCCGATATTCTAAAGATTGCAACCATGCCTCACAAGAAAAAAGATGTAATGAGAATAATGACTGCTACCATTCTTACTTATACAAGACCTAATCCAAAGCCTATCATAAGCATAGCTATGGGAAGCATGGGAAGGGTGACAAGACTTCTTGGAGAATTCACAGGTTCATCTATAACCTTTGCAAGCATAGGCAATGAAAGTGCTCCGGGACAGATGGAAATAAATGAAGTCAGAGAAATCTTAGACAGGTTAGACAAGGTATTATGATGAATATCGTACTGATAGGCTTTATGGGCTCAGGGAAAACCACTGTAGGCAGGGCCCTTAGCGCTAAAAGTGATATGGAGTTTTTGGATACCGATGCACTTATAGAAAGTAAAGAAGACTGTAAGATAAGTACGATATTTACAGAAAAAGGAGAGGCACACTTTAGGGCGCTTGAAAATGCCGCACTTAAAAGTCTTGCTGTAACAAAAGATAAAGTAATATCAACAGGAGGAGGGATAGTCTCGTCTCATAATAACCGTGAGCTGCTAAAAAAAGCCGGCAAGGTAATTTATCTTAGGGTTAGCCCCGAAACTGTAATTAAAAGGCTCGAGGGAGATATTAGCAGACCTTTGCTTATGGGAGAAGACAAGCTAAGCAGGGTGGAAGAATTATTGTCGTTAAGAAGAGCACTTTACGAGAGCACTGCGGATAGAATTATTGACGTAGATGATTTATCTGTTGAAGAAATTGTTGACTCGATTATGAAAGATTTTACTTGACAATAAAAGTACTAAGCTGTATAATAAACAATTGTGACGGAATAATTACGCCATTATTCAGATAGGCCCGGACATCCTATCTAAGTAATACATATTCTTCTGCCATAGTAAAGAAAACGCAGCACATACTCCTTAATGTGCTTTTAACAATATTTTTTGGGAGGAATAACCATGAAGACATTTATGGCTAACCCTAACAGCGTTGAGAAGAAATGGTATGTAATCGATGCTGAGGGACAGACACTTGGACGCCTTGCAACAGAAGTGGCTAACCTTTTAAGAGGTAAGAGAAAGCCTGAATATACACCTTTTGTAGATACCGGCGATTATGTAATCGTTATTAACGCAAAGGGCATTAAAGTAAGCGGTAAGAAGCTTGATCAGAAGATTTACTATCGTCATAGTGATTATGTTGGTGGACTTAAGCAGAAGACTCTTAGGGAAACCCTTAATACAAAGCCAGAAGATGCTATTACTCACGCAGTAAAGGGCATGCTTCCAAACGGAACTCTTGGTAATAAGATGCTCACAAAGCTTCGCGTATATGCTGGTGCTGAATATGCACAGACAGCTCAGAAACCTGAAGTTTATGAGATCAAGAGCAGATACTAATTAGAGTGAAGGGAGGATATTACATTGGCTACTGTTAAATTTTATGGAACCGGAAGAAGAAAAAGCAGTGTTGCAAGAGTATATCTTGTAGCAGGATCAGGTAAGATTGTAGTAAACAAGAGAGATATAGATGACTACTTTAGTCTTGAGACCTTAAAGACTATAGTACGCCAGCCACTTGCTCTTACAGAGACAGTTGAGAAGTTTGACGTACTCGTTACTGTACGTGGTGGCGGTACTACAGGTCAGGCAGGTGCTATCCGTCATGGTATATCAAGAGCTCTTCTTGAGGCAGATGCAGACTATCGTCCATCTCTTAAGAAGGCAGGCTTCCTTACTCGTGATTCAAGAATGAAGGAGAGAAAGAAATACGGACTTAAGAAAGCTCGTAAGGCTCCTCAGTTCTCTAAGAGATAAATTGCCGAACAAACCGTATCAAAACAGGTCAAAAACCCCGGAAAATCAAGGTTTTCCGGGGTTTTGCCGTATAAAATCCTTTGATTCGGTTTGACTTTTTTTGTCCTGATTTATCCGGTTCTGATCCTGTTTTTTGGGTTAAAATTGGGGGAAAACTCGTTTTGGAGGTGGTTTTGAGTTAAAAAATGGGAGGGGGGAAAATTGAGCCCATTTGAGCATGTAAAATGGAGCTGTGAACGGTGCTCGTTTTCCGTGTTTCTTTCTCAGACGGGGCAGGCAAATCCACGCAGATAAACCTGCTGAAGAAGCATATGGATCAGCATAATATCAGGGTGGAAAAGCAATTGTTCAATTACAATTCGGAGGAAAAGCGCCGATTTTTGATCGAAAACCCGATCTCTAGCGGAGGCGAAGGCCTAACCCTGCTTATTTCCACGACCGGCAGCTCCTCAGCTGGAAAAAAGCGTCTGACAGTGGTAATATCTTCGAAATGTTTGCAGCTAGGAAAATGCAGTACACCTTTTTTATAGGCATCTATGAGCATGACTACTGCCGGAAAGTATACGGTCCTTTCAGCATAAAGGCCGTCGTGATGAAGGACGCTGTCCTCGAATATTATTTAAAAAACAGGAGGTAGCACAATATTGATGGATAAACTGAAATGTCTGCTGTATATAGCAAAGCTCAGCTACAAGACAAACGCCACATATAAGCAGTCTAACCTCTTCGGCATAATTGTCAATTCTTTCTGGCTGATAATCCAGATGTACATACTTGTCGCTTTTATCAAACACGGTATTAGCTCATATACCGTACAGCAGGGCGTCGGCTATGTCATTCTCACTGAGGCTCTACTGACTATAACCGGTCTTAGCGGTAGCCTGGGCGGAATAGATATAGATGATCTGATAAAAACGGGTAATATTATTTTTTACCTTACCAATCCCATCGGCCTGATTGGGTACCTTATCGGCATGGAGGTCGGACGCGTGCTGTATTATCTGCTCTGGCGCTTCCTGCCGCTTCTTCTTATTGGAGTGGTTGCGCTGACATGGTATCCTAACGTCACGCCTATGATGCTGTTATACTTTGTTTATTCGATCATTATCGGACTTGTTATCGCCAACGAAATCCAGTTCATTATTGTAATGCTGGCAATAAAAAACAGAACGTCGATGGGAGTGGTAGACCTGATAATGGCGATTGAGCTTTTCTTCTCAGGCGGACTGCTGCCGCTGAACATTTTTCCAGAATGGCTCTACAGGATATCGCTCCATTTACCTTTTTCCTCGCAGATTTATCTGCCTATCTCAATCATCCTCGGAACTGAGGGAAGTATACTGAAGCTGCTTATCCTTGAAACTTTCTGGGCGCTGGCACTATGGCTGGTATCTTATTTCGTTTATGATAAGGAAAGGAAAAAAGTCTATGTTCAGGGAGGTTAAACATAAGATCGGCGTTTGGGTCATGTGCCTAACGATGAGTCTTAAATCACAGTTCCAATACAGGTCGTCCTTCGTTTTGAAATGCTTTGTGATGTTTATAACTTACTTCTGCGAATATATATCGACTTTGTTCCTGATAAGTAAGGTGTCGGATATCAACAAGTGGTCAAAATATGAGATAATGCTGATTTACGGAATGGCTACCGTCGCTTACGCGATGTCTAGGCTGATGTTGTGTGGTATCAACAACATCCCCAGGCAGTTGAAAAACGGTAAGTTTCTTATGAAACTGATACGCCCAGAAAGCGATCTTTTCTGTGCGATGATAGAGGAAATACCTGTTGATCGTTTGGGGCAGGTACTGCTGGGCCTGCTGATCATAATTTACTCGTGTGTCAGGAATTTTAGCAGTACCTCTATCTTCTGGCTGGTTGTATTCCTTGCCACGGGTACCGTGATATACAGCGCGATATTCATCATTACAGCCAGTGTATCCTTCTGGATCATCAATTCGCGGGAGCTGCTTGGGATCTTCACCCACGGAACACTGCGAGCTATAGTTTACCCGATAACTATCTACAGCCGGATCCTGCAAGAAATATTTACATACTTAGTGCCCGTCGCTTTTATCAGCTATTACCCCGCCATAGTCATATTGAATAAGGAGGGTGACCACACTGTCATAAAGCTGGTGATATTCCTTGTAGTTGCTCTGATGTGGGGCATAGCAAAACTTGCATGGACGATGGGAATCAAAAAATATGAAGGAGCAGGAGGCTAATAATGATAAAAATAGACGGATTAACTAAGATATACAATAACAACACAAAAAAAGCGGTAACGGCTGTAGACAATCTGAATCTTGAAATAAAGGACGGTAGCATAGTCGGACTACTCGGGCCTAATGGTGCCGGTAAGTCTACACTGATAAAAATGATACTGGGTGTCATGTACCCTACCAAAGGATTTGTCACAATCGATGGGAAGAACACATTTAACCACCGCAAGCAGCTGATGAATGATATAGGCATAGTTTTCGGCCAGCGGAGCCAGATGTGGTGGGATTTACCAGCTATGGATACCTTCAGTCTTTTGCGCAGGGTCTATAGGGTGGACAAGGATGAATTTGACATGTGGCTTGACGAGATTATAAATGAAATGGACGCGCGCGAAATCGTAAACAAGCCAGTCAGACTGCTCAGCCTTGGCCAGAGGATGCGTTGTGAGATAATAGCCGCTCTGTGCTTCAAGCCTCGGATAATAGTTCTTGACGAACCGACCATCGGTCTGGATATTTCGGTAAAAGAAAAAATCCGCAATTTCCTAGTCTATCTCAACAGGAAGAAAAATGTGACCATTCTACTGACGACCCATGACCTTACCGACGTCGACGCTATCTGCGATAGGGTAATCGTGCTCAACCACGGCAAGGTGCTGTATGACGACACCTCGAGTGAAATAAATGAAAAGAACTCCGGAAAAAACTGTGAGATCGTTTATGCCCCTCACGGCAGAGAAAAAGGAGACTTTCCCTTTGAAGCGGAGACCGTCGATATCAGCAGCAAGAAGATCATTACCTTTAAGGGCGACACCTCAGACGTTATGAAGGCGATCATCTGGTGCAGTCAGCACGGAGACATAGAGGATGTCAATATTACAAAGCCCAAAATAGAGGATATCGTAAAGAACTTTTATTGACAAACGCAATACGCGCTGCCGGGGCGGGTCAATGAATATAAACGGTTCGCTCCGTGAAGCCAGGCAAAAGGAATGCTCAAACATGATCAATTATATTTTCTGGAAAATAACCCACCGTTGCAACCAGCGATGCAGGGTTTGCCACTTGTATGGCGAACACAACCACACAAAGCTGCATAAGGAGCTATCCTATGAACAGAATATAGGCATAATCGATAAGCTTTACGATTATTTCGGCGGCAGGGTGCCGAGGATCAAATTTTCCTGCGGCGAGCCTTTCATTAAGAGATAAGAAACAGCGATTTTTACATCCCGTAAAATTGGGCAAAACCCCGATTTTATGGGATTTTTCTTTGTCTGCGTTTCTTAGCGTTTCGCTCTGATAGTAACACGATAGTAACAAAGTGAGGTGCTAATTTTGGGTGTCTTCCGTTATACGCAAAAACTAAAAAATAACTACTTGAACTACTTATTAACTACTTTGCGACTTTGAAATGCAGAACTGGTGCGACTTTGAGCGACTTTCGGCTTTCAACACTATAACACATATCAATTACCCCACACTTCATCACTGGTATAAGTAACGGGATTTTTTAAAAATTCATTATATGCCTCTTCTGCGATTATTGCGTCATACTCATCTTCAATAGCTTCAAGCGTTGATGATTTTATAACCTGCTCTACGCTTATACCGTGAACTTTTGCGTAGCTTTCAATTAGATGTAATTCATCATCTGTTAAGTTGATTGTAATGATCATATTATTAACCTCACTTTCTAATTTAATAGCATGTAATTATAATATAGTTCGTGTGGTGCAATGTCCATGACATTATAATCTTAAAAACGGTAGTTTATGCCGCTTTGTTTAAGTATTGCGTTAGCCGTATGCCGTGATTTGATTTTTCCATCTACTACAATATTATGGTCATTGATAGGGCTGTGCCATATATCGTGGTCACCTTTACCGTGCCTTATGAAATAACATCCGTAACTTTTTAATATTTCTCTTACTTTCTTTTCATATTCAGCTATTATGCATACACCTCTTCAAGCCGTTCGGATTTGAACAGGATTTTAGCGTGTTCAATAGGCTGATGGTTCAGTTCTAAAAGTTCGGGCGCAATTCGGCGCACACGCTCGATTAATACATCTAGTGAACCGCTTTCAAGTACAAGCCCTATAATATCATCACTGGTAGCAACCCACACATCTGCTTCACTATCCCATAACAGATTAACTGTATAATTCATTTTATACCTCTCTTTCTAATATTCTACTTTTTCACCGTTGGGAAGGACAAAAGAAGTTTGATAAGTACATTCCAATTTATCCGCTATTGCTTTCAAATCGTCAACAGTTAGGGTATTACGCTTTAATTTTTGACTAAAGTTTTGAGGGCTGATATTATTCAGCCTTGCTAACTCTGATAAGCTGATATCTTTCTTAACACATAAGATTTTTATTTGCTCCTCCACACTCATATTATTATAACCTCCTTTTCTATATATGTTTACATTATATATGTAATAATTTATATTGTCAATCAAAAAATTAACAATATAAATAAAAAAGTTTATAAAACCTATTGACAACATAAATAAAATCGTTTATAATATAAACAAGATAAAACAAAACATAAACGAAATCAATATAGTAGGACAAAATTATGGCAAAGAAAAAGCCCCTGGGTTAGTTACCGCCTCCTACTCGATTGCAAAAACGAAGAACTTTGTATATTGCATTTTGATATTAGGCTCCCGGTATCAGTGAAGAATCACAGTCTTCAACATCATAATGATGGAAAGAAAGTCTATCTTGACAAAATACCTCTATATGATTATAATTATGTTCATAATCATATAGATACTAAACTTCAGATACAAGTTACAAAAATAAGGAGGTATGGTTATGGCCACAAAAAATATTTATGTTGCAGAAGCAGATCTACACTTATTTGATGATGCTGCCAAGTACGCCGGAAGTGTTTCTGCCGCTGTGATACAGGCACTTCAGGACTTTCTAAGTGTTCAACGCAACAAAAGCGAAGGATATGACAAGATTGAGTTAAACCTCTATGAAAAAGGGGTAAGAAGAAAGGTAATGTTCTATGGTATGGAGATTACTCGTGTAGAACGTCCGGTAGACGGTGGAATAAGGATTGACACGATTTATAAAACTGCAAAAGGGCAGCTTGCAGTGGCAACCAAGGTTCGCAAGGAGCTTCCGAATTGGGCGAAAGGAAATCCACACGTATGGGAAAACCCGCAGTCTTGGTCACATGATTTTTGGAATCTGGGGGACAGAGTGTTAAACGTATATCCGGACATAGAGAGCCTAAAGGAGAAGGATGCGTATCTTGCTGAGTGCTGCGAATCTTCTCTTTCGGAAAAGCCTTATGAGTTTTTGGATATTTAGATTAGGTATAAATACTAGATTTATAGAACTATAACAAGCAAATAATGAGATAGCTTTGTGTTTATATATCATATGGATTTCAGAGATGATAAGAAACAGCGATTTTTACATCCCGTAAAATTGGGCAAAACCCTGATTTTATGGGATTTTTCTTTGTCTGCGTTTCTTAGCGTTTCTCTTTGATAGTAACACGATAGTAACAAATAGATTTACAGCCTGCTAATCTGGGAGTATAATAAAATTGAAAAACTGGGAGGTATTGTACTATGATAGCTAATTTATTATGGTTTGTTATTTGTGCCATTATATTTCTCGTATTTTTATTTGGTGAATTACTAAAGAAAAATAAATAGTCTGTCAGAAGTAGAGTTATAATGTTTTTCTTGGCTAATGCTGGTGATAATGATTATTAATATAGCTTGACTTTGTATTAGCAAAGGTCTACACTTAAAATAACTAATAACACTACACAAAGGAGAGGCTATGAATATAAACAATGGAGATACAGCATTTATGATGCTAGCAACTTCTATGGTTTGCCTTATGACCCCAGGACTTGCGCTATTTTATGGAGGACTTGCAAGAAAGCGAAATGTACTCTTTATTATGATGCAGTCTTTTATATCAATGGGTATTATTACCCTGATGTGGATATTTGGAGGGTTTAGTCTCGCCTTCGGTGGAGATATAGGTGGAGTTATAGGTAATATTGGCGATTATTTTGCACTTAATAATATTAATTTTTTACCTGATGGAACACAGGTTACAACTATTCCATTTGCTCTTTTCTTTGCATATCAGATGATGTTTTGTGTAATTACAGTGCCCCTTATTAGTGGTGCTTTCGCAGAAAGACTCAATATGAAGGGGTACATTGGTCTTCTTATATTCTGGACATTGCTTGTCTATATCCCTGTAGCACATTGGGTCTGGGGTTCAGGATTTTTATCTAAGCTTGGCTTTGCAGACTTTGCAGGAGGAGCAGTTATACATACAACTGCTGGATTTTCTGCACTTGCCGCGATATATGCACTCGGCAAGAGAAAAATAAAAAATACTTCAATGGCACCTAATAACCTTATGATTGCGACAGTGGGTACCGGGTTACTGTGGTTTGGCTGGTTTGGCTTCAATTCAGGAGGAGCACTAAAAGCAGATAATCTTGCTGCAACAGCATTTCTTAATACTGCAATAGGCCTTGCTGCAGGTATGATGTCCTGGTGTGTATACGCTCTTATAGTTAGAAAAAAGGTAAACTTTGTCGATGTGTTGACAGGTTCTGTTGCAGGTCTTGCGACCATCACGCCTGCCGCAGGATATGTTAATATGGTTTCAGCAGTGATAATCGGTTTAATTGCAGGTGTTATATGTAATATTTCCCTCGGTTTTCAGGAAAAGAACGGCTGGGATGATGCACTTGGAGTATGGGGAGTACACGGAATGGGTGGATTTACAGGAACTATTCTTATAGGAGTATTTGCTGACAGCAATGTAAACACTGTAGTTCCTTCTATTCATCAGTTGCTCGTACAGGCAGGGGGAGCAGTTTTAATAGCTGTATATTCGATGATTGTTACTTTTATAATACTTAAGGTTTATGGAAGTATTACCAATATTAAGCCAAAGGATGAGGATGTGGTTAAGGGACTTGATTCCACACTTCTTGACGAAAAAGCATATGATATTATGTGATAGTACATAATACGCGCGGCTATAACGATGAGTGCGTTTATGATATATAAGACCTGGTTATAAGGTTTTGTGAAAGGAGTACAAATTGTTAGGAGTTATTTTGCTTTACGTTGGTATGGTTCTTATGAGTAACGGTTTTTATCGTTTGGAAGGGATTAAGGACAAGTCAAATGTAGTCATGAATATATTCACTGGCGGACTCGGACTTATATTAAATCTTGCGGTAATCGCTTATGGAGCCATGGTTGGCAAGGATGCATCCTGGTTTTATGCTTCTGCTACAGGTTTGCTCTTTGCATTTACTTACCTCTACACCGCAATCAACACAATTTTTAATTTCGATCAAAGATTGTATGGTTGGTTTAGTTTATTTGTAGCTATCAACTCAATCCCAGCAGGAGTGCTTTGCTTTGTAGGCTATGGTGGGAACTGGATGTATGGTGTAATATGGTGGTTATGGGGGCTTTTATGGTTGACAGCGTTTATTGAAATTAACCTCAAAAAAGATTTGGGTAAGTTTGTTCCATGTCTTGCTATTTTTGAGGGTATTGTGACGGCTTGGATACCGGGATTCCTTATGCTTACTAATCACTGGCCAAATTAAGAATCAAGAAAGGGGACAGTATGCAGTTAACAGAAAGAGAACAGGAAAAAATGATGATTAGCCTTGCGGCTATGATTGCACAGAATCGAAAAGATAAGGGGATTAAACTCAATCACCCTGAAAGTGTTGCACTGATAACTAGTTATATACTTGAAGGTGCAAGAGAAGGAAAAACTGTGGAAGAACTAATGAATGAAGGCGGCAAGGTTCTTACAAGAAAAGATGTGATGGAAGGTATACCTGAAATGATACCTATGATTCAGGTGGAGGCTACATTCGTTGATGGAACCAAGCTTGTTACAATTCATGATCCTATACGCTAAGTGTATGAAAGGATAATGAAAAAATATCATATCACCGGGTTTGATACGGTGGAAAGGAGCAATATGATACCGGGAGAATACAAATCAGCTAAAGAACCTGTCGAGTACAATAAGGGTTATGATGCAATCAAATTAAAAGTTAAAAATGTTGGAGATAGAGCTGTCCAAGTAGGTTCACACTTTCATTTTTATGAGGCAAACGAAGAGGGACTTAAGTTCGATAGAGAAAAGGCATATGGAAAGAGGCTTGATATCGCTGCAGGTACTGCAGTAAGGTTTGAGCCGGGTGAAGAGAGAGAGGTAACGCTCATCGATTTCGGCGGTAAAAGACGTGTATACGGCTTTAATAACAAGGTTAACGGATTTTTGGATATTCAAAAGTAGGAGGAAACAACATGAGTTTTAAAATGGATAGAGAAACCTACAATTCTCTTTACGGACCTACTGTAGGCGACAGCGTGCGTTTGGGAGATACAAACCTTTTCGCAGCTATTGAAAAAGACTATACCATACACGGACAGGAAAGCAAGTTCGGTGGCGGTAAAGTTCTTAGAGATGGAATGGGTGTTAACGCTACAGAATTAAGAAGTGAAAATCCACTTATTGCTGACACCATCATTTCAGGTGTTACAATAATAGATTATACAGGAATAATAAAAGCAGATATAGGTATAAGAGATGGAAAGATTTTATCCATAGGTAAGGGTGGCAATCCTGACATTATGGATGATGTAGACTTTGTTGTAGGCGCAAGCACTGAGGCAATATCCGGAGAAGGCCTGATAGTAACTGCAGGTGGAATTGACCTTCACGTTCACTATATATCACCTGGACTTTCACATGCTGCTCTTGACAACGGTATAACGACCTTGTTTGGAGGTGGTACGGGACCTGCTGACGGCTCAAACTCTGCAACAACATCTCCAGGTAAATACCATATTCACAGAATGCTTGAAGCAGTAGACAGTGAGCCACTAAACTTCGGTATTCTTGCAAAGGGTACAGGTGCGGTTCCTGAAACAATTGCAGAGCAGATAGAGGCTGGAGCAGCGGGAATAAAGACACATGAAGACTGGGGCGCTACCTTTGCGGGTATTGATAATTCTCTTAAAGCTGCGGATAAGTATGATGTACAGTTTGCAGTTCATACCGACTCGTTAAATGAGGGTGGATTTGTCTCAAATACAATAAATGCTTTTGGCGGAAGAACTGTCCACACCTTCCATTCCGAGGGTGCGGGCGGCGGTCATGCACCTGATATAATGGTTGTTGCGGGACATAAGAATGTACTTCCTTCTTCTACCAACCCGACCAACCCATATACAAGAAATGTTATAGATGAGCTTTTTGATATGACAATGGTTTGCCACAACCTTGATCCTAAGGTGCCTGAAGACGTTGCTTTTGCAGAGTCACGTGTCCGTAAGCAGACAGTTGCAGCAGAAGACGTGCTCCACGACTTGGGTGCGATCTCCGTTATGACAAGTGATGCTATGGCTATGGGAAGAGTTGGTGAGGTTGCTATGCGCTGCTGGCAGCTCGCCGACAAAATGAAGGCTCAAAGAGGTCCGCTTGAGGGAGATACAAAGTATAACGATAACAACCGAATCAAGAGATATGTTGCGAAATATACAATAAATCCTGCGATTATGAACGGTATGAGTTCTTATATCGGCTCAGTAGAAGTTGGTAAGTATGCTGACTTGGTTCTCTGGGAGCCTGCAAAGTTTGGTGCAAAGCCTAAGATGGTACTTAAAGCAGGGATGATTACCTATGGTGTAATGGGAGATGCAAGCTCAAGCTTACCTACACCACAGCCTAGATTTATGAGGGATTTATATGGTGCCAGAGGAAAGGCAGTTGGCTCTACCAATATCACCTTCGTATCTAAGTATGCCTATGATCACGGCATTAAAGAAGAATTGCACCTGGATAAAATAGTGTTGCCTGTAATGAATACAAGAAATCTTACAAAGCATGACATGAAACTTAATGACTACACACCAAGCACTATAAAGATAGATCCTCAGAACTTTAATGTTACGATAGACGGACAGCTGATTACTTGTGAAACTGTAGATACTATCGCCCTGGCGCAGAGATACTACTTATTCTAAAGATAAGCCGGGAAATTGCTTCCCGGCTTTTATGTAAGAGGAAATTTCCCTGAAATTCCCTCTTACATAAAAGTTCTACAAAGGATACGATTGTGGCAGATTGAAATCCGATATATTAAAACTTGGCAGTTTAGGAGGTTGAAATGATTTTTACTAAAATATCAGGCAATCTAAAGGATGATGCATCCGTGAAAAGCAAGCATATTGAGACAGCAATGGTAAAAAGCGATGATTTGTCAAAGGTGATTCTAAGAGTTAAATCAGACCATGGCAATGAGTTTGGAATTAGGCTAAGTGATGACGAAAAGCTTGAGAATGGCTCGTATTTTATAATTGATGAAGGTCACATACTTGCTCTTTCTGTTATTCCTGAGGAGATGATAATAATTGCTCCAAAGGATATAAATGACATGGGTATCATTGCACATACTTTGGGCAACCTTCATAAGCCTGTACAGGTAAGGGATGGTAAGATTTCTCTTTTATATGATCCTGTTGTTGAAGTAAATCTTAAAAAGATGGGTACCCCATTCTGCATTGAAAAAGTTCAGCTTGAGGAAGCACTTCATTATGCAAACCTTAGTTCAGATGGAGCTCATAAGCACGAAGGCGAGGGACATAAGGAACATCCTCATACACATTAAGAGAAATTTTAAGTCATAGAAGCGGAGAGATTATGGGGAGAAAATCAAAAACACTAGATTTATTTCAAATCTGTGATTCGACTTTTCCGATAGGAAGTTTTAATCACTCGTTTGGTATGGAGAATTATCTGTCAGACGGAAGGATTAAGAAGGCCGATGATTTTAATATTTGGATAAAGAACTTTTTTGAGTCGCAGTTTACCTATGGAGAGGGGCTCCTTGTACTGCTATCACTAGAAGCCTTGAGCCTTAATAAGCTTAATCTGTTAAAAGATTATGATAGAATACTCACAATATCCACCCTTGCAAAGGAAACGAGAAACGGTACCAAACTGATAGGCAAACAGATGCTTCGCTTGATAGAAGGAATCCACGGGAACATACCAGGACTTGAGAGGTATATGAAGTGGATTGCAGAGGGTGAGTCCTATGGGAATCCTGCTGTGGTGTTCTCAATTTTTGCACATTCTATTGGAATATTTAAAGAAGATGCATTTTTATATTATGGCTACAGTATAGCCTCAACCCTTATACAAAATGCCGTCAGAGCGATACCGCTAGGTCAAAGAGAGGGGCAGGTTATTCTTAGAAATATAAATGAAATGTTATCGGATTTATATGAAACTGCAAAGGAACTGTCGGTTGATGATCTTGGTGCAAATGCACCTGGTATAGAAATGGCACAGATAAGGCATGAAAGACAGGAAGCAAGGCTTTTTATGTCTTGACCGGGGAGAGCTTTAGATGTCTTAACTGTAATCTTTATATGAAGGAGGAACAGATGAAAAGAGCTGTAAGGATAGGAGTAGGTGGACCGGTAGGTTCAGGAAAGACACTTCTTATTGAGAGACTTACCCGTAGAATGGCTAACGACTATAATATCGGGGTTATCACAAATGATATATACACCAAGGAAGACGCAGAGTTTATGGTGAAAAACTCCGTTTTGTCAGAAGACAGAATAATAGGAGTAGAAACAGGCGGATGCCCTCATACTGCAATCAGAGAGGATGCTTCAATGAATATGGCGGCCATTGAAGAACTCGAGGAAAGATTTCATAATGAACTTGATTTGATTTTTTTGGAAAGCGGCGGTGACAATTTGGCGGCAACCTTTAGCCCGGAGCTGGTTGACTTTTCCATTTATATAATTGACGTTGCAGAGGGAGAGAAGATACCTAGAAAAGCAGGACAAGGTATGATAAAGTCAGATCTGTTTATAATAAATAAAATCGATTTGGCTCCTTATGTTGGTGCAAATCTTGATAGGATGAGAAGTGACTCTGAAAAGTTTCGTTCAAAGGGAACATTCCTATTTACTAATCTAAAGACTGATGAAGGTCTTGATGAGGTAATAAAATGGATAAAGAAGGACGTGCTTTTAGAGGATCTTTAGTATATGTACTTAAAATCATTGTTAACTTATGGAAAGTGGGGAATGATGAAAAAAGAAGAATATGACGGGATTACCAAGCTCCACTTCAAGCTTAGAGATGGAAGAAACTATTTAGACAAGGGGTACAGAAGTGGAAACTCAAGAATTTCTGCTATGCTTCCAAGAACTGACCTTATTCCGCTATACTTTCTGGTTTCTACCGGTGGAGGTTTCCTTGAAGGAGAGAGTTATTACAGCGAGGTTTTGCTTGATGATTATTGCCGCGCAATATTAACGACACAGACTCCCAGCTACATCTACAAGTGTGAAAACGGACAGGAAACAACACAGTTAAACGAAATAACAGTAGGAGAAGACGGCTTTTTGGAGTACTATATAGATGAGGTCATTCCTTATGAAAACTCTGTTTTTAAACAGGATACCAAGATACATCTTAAAAAAGGAGCAGGTCTTATTCTGACAGATGGTATTACATCTGGCTGGTCAAAGGATGAAAAGCTGTTTTCTTATAATAGGGTAAAACTAAGGACAAAAGTCTATAGGGAAAATAGACTTTGCTTTAATGACTACCTTGTTTTTGAACCGGGGAAAATGCCAATTAATGAGCTTGGGTTTATGGAAGGATATAAGAATTTTAATTCCTTACTTGTAATTGATGATGATTATAACAAAAACTGGATAGACCTCATTTACAGTGAACTTGAAAATGAATATAGAGGAACTGATTCTAATGAAGAGACCTCAATTTTTGGGATTTCGGAAATTGAAGAAGGTGGCTTTATACTAAGAATTATGGGCGATAGTTTGCACGAAAACAGTAAGTTGCTTTATAGAGCTATTGACTTTTATAGAGAGCAGTTAAAAGGACTCAAACCTCTAAACTTACGCAAAAAACAATATTAAATAATAAAGGGGGAAAATATGCATATTCCGGATAATTATCTAAGTCCACTATCTTGTGCCGTAACAGCAGGTGTTGCTGCACCGGTTCTTGCTTATTCTGTAAAGAAGGTTAAGGAGGCAGTAAGAGATAATAGAGAGATGGCTCCTATGCTTGGAGTTGCATCTTCATTATCGTTTTTGATGATGATGTTCAATGTTCCGGTACCCGGAGGTACAACGGCGCACGCTGTAGGCTCGGTTTTGTTGGCTATTCTTATGGGACCGTACGCTGCGTCAATATCTGTTTCAGTCGCTTTAATATTACAGGCCTTTCTCTTTGGAGATGGAGGAATACTGGCACTGGGAGCCAACATCCTTAATATGGCTATAATTATGCCATTTGCTGGTTATGCTATATATAGATTTTTTCAAAAAAGAAATCTTGAGACCATAGGTGTTATTATTTCTTCTTATGTGGGACTTAATTTAGCGGCTTTAGCTACTGCTATAGAGCTGGGAATTCAGCCGATACTATTTAACGATGGTGGTGTTGCGCTTTATAATCCTTACGGACTATCTGTCACCATTCCTGCAATGATGTTTACTCACTTGGCTGTTGCCGGCTTTGTTGAAGCATTTTTTACACTTGTCATTTTTAAGTTTGTTAAAAGGATATCACCTGAAAAAATTCAGGGTCCTGTTATGGAAGATAAAAAACAGGGTCACTCCATTGTGACTAAGCTTAGATATTTTATTATTTTTCTTTTGATACTTACACCACTTGGTCTTCTTGCAGAAGGTACTGCATTTGGAGAGTGGTCAAATGAGGAGCTTCTTGAGATCTTGAATAAGACAAACCCTGGAGCCCTCTTACCTAAAGGTTTGGAAAGAGGTTTTGAGTTTAATTCGATATTCCCGGATTATACTATCCCTAATACTAATCTTTCGATAGGATATATACTATCTGCAGTTACTGCGATTTTGATCTTCTTTATACTGGGTAAGATAATACAGACAGTTATACAGAGCAAATCGAAAACAAATGTATAGCGGCTATTCTCATTATTGATAAAAGGAAGTGCTGATGAAAGAGGATTTATTTAAGCAAGAGACATACAAGGAGGAAGAGTTTTATCTTCCTCTTTTCTTAAAAAAAAATGAATGTAGTGACTTTGAGTTTAAGAAATCTTCAATGTTTCTTGGCAAGAACTTAAACACATTGTCTAAGATGTTGGATAAAATTAGATTCACGCGTAATGAAGCTAGTGAAAAAAACTCTCCTTATATTAGGTTACTGGAATTTATGATATTAACAATTGTTATTTCGCTCAGTAAAAACCTAATATTTTTATGGATAACCTCCTTGTTTTTCCTATCAAAGCTGGCTTTATTTAAGGGGAGTACCATTATATCGGTTGTTAAAAGACTCTTCATTTTATGTCTTCTCTCGTTTGTATTTATTTTGCCGGGAGTTATATTTGCTAACAATGTGAATCCTTCACTATTCTTATTTCGTGTGGGTGTAAATTTGTTGAACTTATCGATATTTTCAGCATCTACTCCATTTCCTTCGCTTGTGAAAGCACTCAGACAGCTAGGGATGCCAATGTTGTTTGTACAAACTATGGATATATGCTATAAGTATATATATGTACTTGGCAATGTAACAGTTAGCATAATTGAAGCGGTTAAACTAAGATGTATAGGAATGAAGGAAGACAAAAGACTGGTTGGAGCAATTATAGGGCAGTTATACCTAAGTACTGATCGATATACCAGAGAGCTTTATGAGGCGATGGTTTTACGAGGTTATAATTTGAATAACTTAAGAAAAAAAAGATTATCTTTTAACCGCTATGATTTATTATCTGTGCTTAGGACTGTTGTCTTGTTGATGATTTTCATTGTATTAAAATAAATTGACTCGGAGGGCGTAGTGATATCAATACATAAGGGTGAGTATTTTTATAGTGATGGCATAGGAGTTTCAAACATTAATCTGGATATCAAAGAGGGTGAGTCTGCCTGCATCATGGGGCCAAATGGTGCCGGTAAGTCTACCTTGCTTAAAATATTAGTGGGGCTATACCCACTCTCTGCTGGAGAATATCTTTATAAGGGTATAAAAGTTGATGCGGCACTTATAAAGGATAGAAAAAAGATAGCAAATATTTATAAAAGCATAGGACTTGTATTTCAAAATAGTGATATTCAGCTGTTTAATAACTCAGTACGAGATGAACTTGCCTTTGGTCCGGAGCAAATGGGACTATCAGATGAGGAAGTAAAGGAGAGGGTAGATGAAATACTAAGACTATTAAAAATTGAACATCTACAGGATAGAATACCATATCATCTTTCAGGTGGGGAAAAAAAGCTTGTAGCAATCGGCTCGGTGCTAACGATGAATCCTGATGTATACATTTTTGATGAGCCTTTTAACGGTCTTTCGCCAAGTTATAGAGAGCTGATTCTTAAACTTATGAAGAGCCTTAAGGACAGCGGGAAAACCATAATTATCTCAAGCCATCATTTTAATCAGTTAAAAGATATTGCAGATAAAATATTTGTATTTTCTAAGGAGCATACTATAGACAGGTCTATTATGAGGGATGAGTGGAGCAAATTTCCTAGTTTTACGGAATTTTTTGATAATCTATAAAATGATATGGACGTCAAAAGTATTATTCTAACTGATAATGACTTTTAATTATTCGTTGTTAAAACAACATAATTTTATTGTATCTTGCATTATCCTTATAGTATAATAACGAAGAGGAGGACGATACAATGTCAAAGAAAATAGATTTAAATAAAACAGTATATGAACTGGTTAGTGAATATCCGGAGTTAACAGATATAATGTACAATCTTGGCTTTACTGAGATTACCAAAAAGGCGATGTTAAACTCTGTAGGAAGAATCACTACCATACCAAAGGGCGCCAAGATGAAGGGTATATCAATGATGGATATAGTCTCTGCCCTTATGTCAAATGGCTTTGAACTTGTAGGTGAGATGCCTGCTATGGCAGGTAAAAAGGAGTCAGCAAAGCCTGCTGATACTGTGGAAAAGGCTGAAGGAGCAGTTAAGACGGAAGAGGAGGCAAAGGCAGCTAAAGAGAATAAGACCGGTGAGGAGACAAAGCCTGAAAGCCGTACAGAACAGTTAAAGGGATACTTAAAGAGACTTGGAGCAGGAGAGGACCTTGAAAGTGTAAGAGCTGACTTTGCTAAAAACTTCGCCTCAGTAGAGGCCTCTGAGATAATGAGGGCTGAGCAGGAGCTTATCAAGGAGGGAACCCCTATAACAGAGATGCAAAAGCTTTGTGATATTCATTCAGCACTTTTTCATGGAGCAACCACCGAAGAAAAGATTGCCAATGCAGAGAAGGCGGTTGAGGCTTCCCTTATGAAAGAAAGAATTGCTGCTGAGCTTGCTAAGCGTGATTCCTTCCCTAAAAAAGACTATTCAGACAAACACGAGAGAGCGGCGGCGCTTACACAGACAGTTGGACATCCTCTCTATACATTTACTAAGGAAAATGACGCTCTTACTGTACTTTTAGAGGAGTTTAAGAAAAACAGAAGTGAAGAGATATTTAATAAGATAAGGGAGATTTCCATCCACTATGCCAAGAAGGGTGATCTTCTATATCCTCATCTTAAGGTAAAATACGGAGTTTCAGGGCCTTCAGCAGTTATGTGGACAGTGGATGATGAGATCCGTGACGAGCTGGGAAGCCTGGCAAAGGTAACTGAGCATAGTCCTGAATGGAATGTGCATCTGGATGAAGTATTAAAGCGTGCTGAAGAAATGATATATAAGGAGCAGAACATCCTCTTCCCTATCTGCGCGGTTAATTTTACCACTGAAGAGTGGTATGGAATTTATCGTGATTCTAAGGACTATGCTGAATGTCTTGGGGTTAAGAATGAGCGTTGGGAAGAAGCAGAGAATGCAAAGGTTGCGGCAAAGCCACAGGTAGAAGGAGAGATAGTTATGCCTGGAGGACATATGACTGTTCCTCAGCTCACCGCCCTTCTAAATACTATTCCTGTTGAAATTACCTTTATAGATGAGAATGATATCAACCGTTACTTCAATGAAGGACCTAAGGTATTTAAGCGCCCTGGTATGGCGATTGACAGAGAAGTATACTCCTGCCATCCACCTAAGATAGAGCCAATGGTTCGATCAATCTTAGATGACTTTAAGAGTGGAGCAAGGGACCAGGTTCAGATCTGGATGGAAAAGGGTGGACGTACCATGCTGGTATCCTACATTGCTGTCAGGGATAGCTCAGGTAAATATGTAGGAACTACAGAAGTAGTACAGGATATGGAATTTGCAAAAGAGCATTTTCAGAAGTAATAGATAAAAGAAATAACAAAGGGTTGCCACATTGGAAAGATGACTAGCTGTCTAGCTTTAATGTGGTAACCCTATTATTTATGTATGTAAATAAACCAAAATATTAATTATAATTTGCACCAGGTTAAGTTTCGTGCAGGATAAATTCATTTTTCTTAAAGGAAATGAGGCCATCCTTTTGCATCTTGCTAAGCTCATTTGACAAAGCACTGCGGTCTACACCCAGATAGTCTGCAAGCTGCTGGCGGTCAAAAGGAATGGTAAAATGTGTGTTGCTATTTACCATTGCCTGCTCGGATAGGTAGGAGAGCAGTTTGTCACGTATGGATTTTGGAGCAGTGTGCATCATCCTTGAGGAGAGGTTAAGGCTTTTCATAGCAGAGATACGAAGGAGATTGTGTATCAGCCTCTGATGGAAGGAACAGCCACTGGTACAGGTAGTGAGTAACTTTGTCAGATTAAGAAAGAGAATCTCACAAGGCTCTGCTGCTACAACATCACAGAGAAGTTCTTTGCCCGGGATGGCAGCGTAGTTTTCAGCAAATATCATTCCCGTTTCTACATGGCCGAAGATATTGCTGTTTCCCCAGTAGAAATTGACCACTATATTTACACTCCCTGACTGAACAAGGCCTATTTCACTCACGGCACTGCCTGCCCTGAATATGATTTCGTTCTTTTGATAAGTCTTTTCTCTTGCACCTAGGCAGGAAAGCAGGTGCTCTATCTCATCTTCTCTTACTCCATGGAATAAGGGGGTATTTGTAAGAAATAAATAATTCATAAAAACCTCTTTTTAGTTGTCTATACAACGTATTTTATGTTATAATTATAGTAAGTTGTAGTGATAAAGTCAACTAAAAGACACCGAAGGGAGAATATACATATGAGTTTGTTTTTAGGTCCAATTCATTATTGGTTGTATGACAAGATTAGAAATCAGGAGGATCTTACTGAAAAAGTAGCGGTAGAGGCAAAAGAGCATGGATGGATAGAGGATTCCAAGGAATATACCAAAGTGCTTCCAAAGCTTGATGAGGTGATTGATGAAAGCAATATACATGGCTGGCTTCAGTCACAGATTATAGACGCAGAAAGCCGTTTTGCAAGGCTTATTACTGATGTCTTAGCTAAAGGAGCTGACTTTAACGAACTTAGTAAACTTGCTTTTGACTTTGGCAAGGAGAATAAGGCAGGTTCGTTAAATGGAGTAGAGGATATATACCAATACTTTGAAGATTTCTTTGTAAATGGCATGCCTTGTGACCATGTTAATCAGGTAACAGGAAGGACAGATACAGAGCTGTCTTGGGAAATGATTCAGGATATTCACGCACAGTATTGGGTAGACGGTGATGTGGAGAATTATTACAGACTTCGTAAGGCGGTGATGGACGGTATGCTTGATGGTAGTGAATGTGAAGTAAAAATGAGTGACCCATATCATTATGAGATACGAATAACTGTATAAATGACAAGATGAAGAACTTATTGCAAACAGGTTTACAAATGAGCCTTGGACGAGGAAAATTAAACAAGAATCTTGATTGAATAATTTAATAAAAGGGATTAAAATGGTAAGGAATATAAATTCTTTACCATTTTATTTAAAGGAGACAGGATGATGGATGAGGAAAAAGCTATATTAAGGACAGAAAGTGACTCAATTGGAGAAAAGGAAGTACCTGAGGATGCTTACTACGGGGTGCAGTCCCTTAGGGCTGCAGAGAATTTTCACATAACAGGACTTAAGATGCATCCGGAGCTCATAAGAAGCCTTGCCTTTATCAAAAAGGCTGCTGCTATGGCTAACCACAAGGTAGGACTCCTTGATGACAATATAACAAGAGCAATAATAGTAGCCTGCGATGAGATAATACTCGGAAATTACTGGAAGGACTTTATAGTAGATCCTATACAGGGTGGCGCAGGAACTTCCATCAATATGAATGCGAACGAAGTTATAGCAAACCGTGCAATAGAGCTGCTTGGCGGTAAGAAGGGAGATTACTCCGTTGTACATCCGAATGACCATGTAAACTATGGCCAGTCAACTAATGATGTAATACCTACAGCAGGCAAGATGACTACGATACGTCTGCTTGACAGGCTTAAACATGAGCTTCTAAGGCTTCACACTGCGCTTTGTGATAAGGCTATAGAGTTTGACCATATTATCAAAATGGGAAGGACTCAGATGCAGGATGCGGTGCCTATAAGGCTCGGACAGGAGTTTAAGGCTTATTCTGTAGCAATTATGCGTGATATCAACCGTATGGAGCACGCTATAGAAGAGATGAAATTTGTCAATATGGGCGGCACTGCAATAGGTACCGGAATAAATGCAGACAAGGGATATATGGAGATAATAGCACCTACTCTCTCGGAAGTATCCGGAATCAAGTTTGAACTTGCTGAAGACCTTATAGATGCAACTCAAAATATAGATGCCTTCGTCTCTGTATCAGGTTCGATAAAGGCTTGTGCAGTTACATTATCTAAGATAGCCAATGACCTTAGGCTCTTATCTTCAGGACCTCGTGCAGGATTTAACGAGATTAATCTTCCTGCCAAGCAGAACGGCTCATCCATAATGCCTGGTAAGGTAAATCCTGTTATACCTGAGGTAGTCAATCAGGTTGCATTTAAGGTAATAGGCAATGATATGACCATCACTATGGCGGCAGAAGGAGGACAGCTGGAGCTTAACGCCTTTGAGCCTGTGGTATTTTACTGTATGTTTGAATCAATAGATATCCTTGCAAGTGCGGTGCAGACCTTTGTAGATAACTGCGTAACCGGAATTACTGCCAATGAAGCCCGTTGTCAGGAGCTTGTGGATCATAGTGTAGGTGTTGTTACGGCTCTCTGCCCTTATCTTGGGTATAAAAAATCAGCAGAGCTTGCAAAGAAGGCTCTTCAGTCCAATAAGTCGATTAGAGACCTTCTTTTAGAGGAGAAGATACTTTCAGCAGAGGAAATTGACAAGATACTTGATCCGGTAAACATGACCGAGCCTATATCACTTAAGCCCTCAAAGCACTAAAGGAGAAAAATGAAACTTAGAGTACCTGATTATTATTATGATTTTAAATGTATAGGCGGGGACTGCACGGATAGCTGCTGTATAGGCTGGGAGCTTGATATTGATGAAGACTCTTATGAGGCCTATAAAAAAGTGGAAGGAAGCTTTGGAGATAGGCTTAGGGAGTCTATGGTTGACGGCTCAGACGAAGAGGATGAGTGTAATACCTTTAGACTAAAGGATGGCAGATGTCCATTCCTAAATGAAAAAAATCTTTGTGATATCTACATAAATCTTGGTGAAAAGTCGCTATGTAAGGTGTGTACCGAGTATCCAAGGTTTACGGTAGAGTATGAAAATACAAGGGAAAAGAGTATGGCCCTCTCTTGTGAAGTAGTGGGGAGGCTTTTATTCTCAAGGGAAGATGAGATTAAGTTCATCTGGAAAGAAATACCTGATGAAGTGATATATGAAGAGAGTCTTCCTATGTTTGTAGATGAGATTGAGTATATAAGAGATAAAAGCATAGCTATCTTGCAGGATAGAACAAGGGACATCTATGAGAGGATTAGCGATTTTCTTTCCTTTGTATCAAAGGCACAGGAAATTATAAATGAGGGAGGAGAAGATGACGACCTCCCCAGAATGATTGCAGAATTGAAGCCTGTCTGTAACAATGATGGGAAAGCCTCTTTTGACGCATTTTTTGAAGAGGTATGTTATCTACTTGGTGAACTTTATGTGCTTGGAGAGGAATGGGTAGAGGTATTTGCAAGATTTAAGTCAGAATTAAGCAAAGAAGTTTTGGAGGAATTTGAAAAATGCAGGAAAGAAAACAAAATGCTTGATATCTGGTATGAGAACCTTATGGTCTACTTCGTATTTAGGTATTTTACCAAGGGAGTGTATGACTGTGATGTTATATCAAGGGCAAAGTTTGCATTTTTGGGATTCTTTAGTATAAGAGGAATTGCAGCGCTAAGATATAGGGATAACCTGAAATTTGATATAGACGATATGATAGTCTCAGCCAAGGCTTATTCTAAAGAGGTAGAGCATTCAGAGGGAAATATAGCTTATTTGATGGAGGAGTTTTTGTTTTCTGAAGAATTTGAGATAGCAAACTTACAGGCGGTAATTAAGAGGAGATACTAGCATAAAGATTGTCATTTAAATGCCGATATAATTGATAAGGGGCATTGTAAGTATATGCCTCTAAACAAAGCAAAAGGATTTGCGTAAATCTTCAAGGAAAGGAGAGAAAAAATGAGTAGTATTATTGCAGGTGTTAGTGCCTCCGTAGCGCCTCAGGTAGGCGAGAAAAAAGTCTCAAAGACAAAAGATGCGGAAGTTTCTGTAAATGCCAAGGCCGTAAGTACCTCCTCACCGGAGTCCAAATCATCCGGTAAGGCAGACGCGAATGCTAAGGTTAAGACAGAAAATCAGGCAGCAGTCTATGAAAAGACTAAACAGGAAGACACTAACAAAGAACCTTACAAAATCAATAAGATGAGTAAGGAAGACAGAGCAGCCCTTGTTAAAGCCCTAAAAGAAGAGGTTGAGGCCAGACAGAAGCAGTTTTTAGAGCTTGTGAAACAGTCATTGACCGGACAGGGTGAAAAGATTGCTATTGCAACCGATAACATGGATGGAATCTGGAAAGCTCTTGCTAAAGGCAACTTTACAGTTAGTGAAGAGGTCAAAAAGCAGGCACAGGAAGACATTTCCGAAAAAGGTTACTGGGGAGTTGAAGCGACTTCAAAGAGAATGTTTGAACATGCTTCAGCCCTCGCAGGAGATGATGTGGAACAGATGAAAGCCATGCAAAAGGCAATGGAGAAGGGCTACAAAGAAGCAACTAAGGCTTGGGGTAAAGAACTTCCTGATATATCCAAGAAGACCTTAGAAGCTGCCAATAAGCTTTTTGAAGATTACTATAAGTCAAAAGGTGTAACGAGTGAGAAAGCTATGACGGCTCAGGCTTCATCAGAACTTACCGCTCAGGCGGCAGCACAAAGTGCAGCTACTGCGAAGACGACAAAGCCACAGCATGACCAGGCTGCAAAGGGCGTACAGTCAGTTTCAAAGAGCTGATAACAGTAACAAAGTTGAAATAAAACACGAAACGCTTTCAGAAAAGCTGTTGCATATTGCAACAGCTTTTCGTATACTAATAGTTTAGTAGGATAGGGCGTAAAAAGAATAGACATTTATCTTTAGATAAAAACAAAGCTTATGCCTGTAGCCTGGTATAACTTATATAAACAAAGAATTGCAAACACTATGGAGGAATCATGGATAAAATAGCGAGTTTTACAGTTAATCACCTGGTACTTGAACCGGGAGTATATGTATCGAGAAAGGATAAAGTTGGCTCTGAAGTCTTAACCACCTTTGATCTTAGGATGACAACACCCAACAAAGAACCGGTTATGAATACAGCTGAGCTTCATACCTTGGAACATATCTGTGCGACATTTTTAAGAAATCACGAAAAATATAAGGATAGCATCATCTACTTTGGACCAATGGGCTGTAGAACAGGCTGCTATCTCATTATGGCCGGAGATTTGGAGTCTGGGGATGTTCTTCCTCTTTTGATAGAAATGTTCACTTTTCTAAGGGATTTTGAGGGAGATATACCGGGAGCAAGCCCTGTAGAGTGTGGAAACTACCTTGACCAGAATCTCCCTATGGCAAAATGGCTTGCAGACAGATATTTAAAGAATACTTTAGAAAACATTGATGAAGCACATTTACATTACGCAGAGTAAATTTAGAAAAGGTATATATGAAGGAATTAGAGAGAGTTAAAGAAATAGAGAGAAGCATAGTAAAGAAGTATCATAAAGAGATATGGACCAATTTTGTAAAAGCCGTAAAAGAGTACGAGCTAATCAAAGAGGGAGACAGAATTGCAGTCTGTATATCCGGTGGCAAGGATTCGTTCTTACTTGCGAAGCTTATGCAGGAGCTTAAAAGGCATAGGAAGTTTGAATATGAGTTAAAGTTCATTGTGATGGATCCGGGCTACAATCCTACAAACAGAAAGCTGATTGAAGAAAATGCAAAGCTTTTTGAAATACCTGTAGAAATCTTTGAAAGTGATATCTTTGATGCAGTTTTTGACATAGAAAAAAGTCCCTGCTATCTATGTGCAAGGATGAGAAGAGGGCATCTTTACAGCAAAGCAAGAGAGCTTGGCTGCAATAAGATAGCTCTTGGACATCACTTTGATGATGCAATAGAAACGGTACTGATGGGAATGTTCTACGCAGGAAAATACGAAACCATGATGCCAAAGCTTCATAGCCAAAACTTTGAGGGGATGGAACTTATCCGCCCTCTATACATGGTTAGGGAAGAGCATATAAAGGCTTGGGTAAACTATAATAACCTGACCTTTCTAAGATGCGCCTGTAGGTTTACAGAAGAGCAGGAGAAGCTTGGTGACGAGGGCACTTCAAAGAGAGCGGAGATGAAGGAGTTAGTTAAAGAGCTATCGAAGGTAAATCCAAGCGTGGCTACCAATATATTTAACAGTATGTCTCATGTGAACCTTGAAACTGTAATCGCCTATAAATACGGCGGGAAAAAGCATAGTTTTTTGGATAAATATTATGATAATGAATAAAAATCTTGAAGCAGTAAAAAGTGACACAGGCACGGGCAGTAAAAGACGTGAATGGGAAGAAAGGCTTGACCTGGTTCTTGATATTGCCGAGCAGATGGTGATGTCGGGAGCAGAGGTTGCAAGAACAGAGTATAGCATAAGAAGAATATGTAAGAGTTTTGGAGCTGTAAGGGCAGAAGCACTTTCGATAACCACTAGCCTGATTGTCACAGTATACTACGGCGAATATGGCTCTGTTACCCAGACTAGAAGGGTGGATAAATTTGCTTACAATATGGACAGACTTGAGAAAATGAACGCTCTTTCAAGAGAAATCTGTGATAATAAGCTGAGTGTGAAAGAGGGCAGGGGGAGATTTAAGGAGCTGATGAATGAGAAGTATTACTCCTTTTATCACCAGATACTGTTTTTCATGCTGATTGCTTTCACCTTTACGCTTTTCTTCGGAGGAAGCGTTAAAGATGCCCTAACATCTTCAGCTATAGCTGTAATATTTAAGTATATTGATGAATTTGCAAAGAAAATAGAAATAAATAAATTTATCCCAATAGTGGTATCATCTCTTATTGGTGGCTTCCTTGCTATAGTTGCAGTGAGGATGGGGATTGCAGACTCGGTAAGTATGGTCAGTATAGGAGATGTAATGCTGCTCATACCTGGTATAATGCTAACCAATTCACTAAGGGATATGTTTGGCGGTGATACAATCACAGGTGGAATCAGATTTATAGAGGCAACCCTCATAGCTGTCATGATAGCCCTCGGCTTTTCATCTGCATCAAGATTTTATGAGGATTTATTTGCAAGAACTATAGTGTCAAGTGTAGTAGAGCTGCCGTATTATATGGTAATTATCATCACACTTGTGACATCGTTTTTTGGAAGCATAGGCTATGCCTGCACCTTTAATACCAATGCTAAAAGGCTCATGGCAGCTGGATTTGGAGGCTTTATAGGTTGGGCTGCATACATAGGAGTGGGATACTTTGTTTCTTCTGAGCCTATGAAGTACTTTGTGGCCGCCGTAGTGATAAATATTTATTCTGAAATCATGGCTGTAAGAGAGAAGGCGCCTTCAACAGTATTCTTAGTGTCTGCGATAATGCCACTTGTGCCGGGAGGAATGCTGTATAAAACTATGCACTATGCGGTAACAAAGGAATGGCATAAATTTGGTAAACTGGGAGTGGGTACTATATCGGTTGCACTTGCTTTGGCACTTGGCATGCTTATTGCGAATTCGATTATAAAGAGCCTTAGGAAGAGAAGAAGAAAGAGACTTGGAATGCAGGCTTAACTACTTTGATTTAATAGGTCGATATACCTGTAAACGCAAAAACTGATAAATGTCCGAACCCGCTTAGACATCCGCTTCACTTCGTCTAATGAGTTTGCTAAGACTTTATCAGTTTTTGCTAATATCTTTATTAGTGGAATCTTTCGCTCTGTTCTTTTATTAGTTCAACATCATCAAAGTAATTGATTTTCATAGCGGATTTAACATCCAAAAGGGTGGCTGCGGCTACACTTCTTGCTTTCTCGCTACCCTTTTTAAGTATCTCATATACAGCAGGAATATCTTTTTCATATTCTTTTCTTCTGGCTCTTATAGGCTCAAGCTCCTCTTCAAGTATTGCATTAAGGAAGCGTTTCACCTTCACATCTCCAAGTCCACCCGCCTGATAGTGGGCTTTAAGAGCATCCAGATTTTCATACTCAGGAAGATACTTGCTGAAGCTGTCATCCTTTACAAAGGCATCGAGATAAGTGAATACTGTATTTCCCTCAAGCTTACCCGGGTCACTTACCTTTATATGGTCAGGATCGGTGTACATACTCATAACCTTTGTCTTCACTTCTTCCGCACTGTCAGAAAGGTAGATACAGTTCCCCAGAGACTTACTCATCTTAGCCTTGCCATCAGTTCCAGGAAGCCTCTTGCAGGCTTCATTGTCAGGGAGCATTATATTTGGCTCTACAAGCACATCACTATAAGTGAAGTTAAACTTTCTAACTATTTCACGAGTCTGCTCTATCATAGGCTCCTGATCCTCGCCCACAGGCACATGGGTAGCCTTAAATGCGGTGATGTCGGCAGCCTGGCTTATAGGATAAGTAAAGAATCCAACAGGAATACTTGTCTCAAAGTTTCTTAACTGTATCTCGGCCTTTACGGTTGGGTTTCTTTGAAGTCTTGAAACCGTAACTAAATCCATATAATAGAAAGAAAGCTCACATAGCTCTGATATCTGTGACTGGATGAATAGGGTACACTTACTTGGGTCAAGTCCTACTGAAAGATAATCCAGTGCCACCTCTATTATATTCTGCCTCACCTTCTCTGGATTATCAGCATTGTCTGTAAGTGCCTGTGCATCGGCAATCATGATATATATTTCATCAAATTCACCTGAATTTTGAAGTTCAACTCTTCTCTTTAATGAGCCGACATAGTGGCCCAAATGGAGCTTTCCGGTAGGTCTGTCACCGGTTAAAATAATCTTAGACATTTCTCTTCCTTCTTTCATTTATTAGAGTTTAGCTGCTATATAAAAGCGTTATCTTGACATAAGTTGGATAACTTCACCTATGTACATATAATGATAGTCTTTATTTTCATAAAAGGTTTTGTCAATCTCAGGGTCAATTAAATCTTCCGGATTAATCTTAGTCACGGACAGCTTTTTCATGATTACAACATCACGCCCCTCATCAATATAAGGGGTACCATTGTAAAAATCTACATGAAACCTTGCATTTTCTATTTTGTTTTCATCGCGTCCCGATACACTTCCTATGTATTTGAGCATAAGACTTGTTGGCTTGTCGGGAGCAAAATAAGTCACTGAAAAAGTATCGTATTTATCAAGAAACTCCTTAGTGTATCTGCTTCCTCTTATAAATACAAAGCCTACATCTTTGTTCCAGATGACACCAAGACCACCCCAGGAAATAGTCATTGTATTTACGTGCCCTTCTGTACCACAGGTGAGAAGGGCAGGCTCCTCGTTTATCTTAAATGGATTCATTGTAAGTATATCATTTTCATAAGGCTGAAATGAATGTTGCACTTTATACCTCCTGTTTGCTTTCATTTTTAATATAAATAGTATATCAAAAATAAGGCTTAGTTTCTACACCTTTGCAAAGTTTTACACAAAATAAATGATACGGATGTCAAAGGCTTTTTAGTCGCTGAACAGTGCGAATAAACCTTTCTTTTGTATAAAGGATAGAAAAAGAGAGTTATAATTAAAAAAACTTTATGAAAGTAGACAAAATTTAAAAAAGCACTTGAATATTTTGCTTGACCATGCTATAATTATTTTCGTTGTTGATGGGCTATCGCCAAGCGGTAAGGCAACGGACTCTGACTCCGTCATCAAAGGTTCGAATCCTTTTAGCCCAGTTACAATAAAAGCACTCATAGAGAGTGCTTTTTTGTTAGTTCACTTAAAATGCAAAGCCAAATTATTAATGCTAAAGGTCACAAACTATTTATATTGCCTATAAAGTCAATTACTTTTTTCGTGACTATGGCGTGATATTGCGTAGATAATTTGTGCCGAATCAGGGGGTATTATGGCTAAGAATGTAATGACATATGAAGGTCTTAAAGAGCTTGAAAAAGAACTGGAGAACCTTAAAGTAAACCGCAGACGCGAAATTGCGGAGAAAATCAAAGAAGCTCGTGAACAGGGAGACCTTTCCGAGAATGCAGAGTATGATGCGGCAAAGGATGAGCAGCGTGATATAGAAGCAAGGATTGAAGAGTTAGAGAAGATTCTTAAGAATGCTGAAGTATTCTTAGAGGAGGATGCTGAGAAGGGAACAGTTAATCTTGGCTCAACTTTTACTCTGCTTGACATGGAGTACGATGAAGAGCTTGTATACAGGCTTGTTGGTGCGACAGAGGCGAACAGCCTTGAAGGAAAGATTTCAAATGAATCACCCGTAGGAAGAGCACTTAAGGGTGCCAAAGAGGGGGATATTGTTGAAGTTGAAACACCGGCAGGAACTCTTAAGTATAAGGTAATCAAGATTCATAAATAAGGAGAAGAATAGTGGCACAGGAAAATCAGGCACTTGACACTAATGAGCAGGTTGAAATTCGCAAGGAGAAGCTTGAGACTCTTAAGGCGGCAGGCAAAGATCCTTTTGTGACAACCAAGTTTGATGTTACACATCATTCAGTAGATATAAAAAATGATTTTGATAATTTAGAGAATAAACAGGTAACAATAGCCGGAAGGATGATGTTTAAGCGCATCATGGGTAAGGCAAGCTTTTGCAACCTTTCAGACAGATACGGAAGTATGCAGTGCTATGTAGCGAGAGATTCTATTGGAGAAGAGGCTTATGCTGAATTTAAGAAATATGATGTAGGTGATGTAATCGGCGTTAAGGGCTATGTATTTAAGACAAAGACTGGCGAGATTTCAGTACATGCTGAAGAAGTTACCCTCCTTACCAAGAGCCTTAGACCTCTTCCTGAGAAGTATCACGGACTTAAGGATACAGAGGCAAGATATCGTCAGAGATACCTTGACCTCATTATGAATCAGGACGTAAGAAATACCTTTGAAAAAAGGTCACAGATACTTAAAGAAATCCGTTCCTTCCTTGCAGAGAAGGACTTTATGGAAGTAGAGACTCCTCTTCTTGTTGAAAACGCAGGCGGAGCGGCTGCAAGACCATTTTTCACTCATTACAATGCACTTGATGAAGAAAGAAAGCTTAGAATCTCTCTTGAGCTTTATCTTAAGCGCCTTATAGTAGGTGGTTTTGAAAGAGTGTTTGAGATTGGACGAGTATTTAGAAATGAGGGTGTAGATACCAGACACAACCCTGAATTTACACTTATGGAGCTTTATCAGGCTTATACGGACTATAACGGTATGATGGACCTTACTGAAGAGATGTTTAGATATCTTGCTGAGAAGGTTTGTGGAAGTGCTGTTATTACTTACAATGGAATAGAGCTTGATTTTAGCAAGCCATTTAAGCG
The DNA here is from genome assembly GCF_016651435.1 of Catonella massiliensis. Taxonomy (NCBI): domain Bacteria; kingdom Bacillati; phylum Bacillota; class Clostridia; order Lachnospirales; family Lachnospiraceae; genus Catonella; species Catonella massiliensis. The sequence continues at coordinate 774,354 of NZ_JAEPRJ010000001.1, forward strand.
TATAACTATGCTTGATGCGGTAAAAGAGTATTCAGGAGTTGATTTTAGTACAATCACCACAGATGAAGCGGCTAAGGCTATAGCTAAGGAGAAGAATATTGCTTTCGAGCCTCATCACAAGAGGGGTGATATCATCAACCTTTTCTTCGAGGAATTCTGCGAGGAGAAGATGATACAGCCTACCTTTGTTATGGATCATCCTATTGAGATTTCACCTCTTACCAAGAAAAAGCCGGGAGCAGAGGATAGAGTTGAGCGTTTCGAGCTTTTCATAAATACCTGGGAGATGTGTAACGCTTATTCAGAGCTTAATGATCCTATCGATCAGAGAGAGCGTTTTGCTGCTCAGGATGCACTTGCTGCAGCAGGCGATGAAGAAGCAAACCACACTGACGAGGACTTCCTTACAGCACTTGAGTATGGTATGCCTCCTACAGGCGGTATCGGTTACGGTATAGACAGACTTGTAATGCTACTTACCGATTCAGCCTCAATTAGAGATGTACTCTTATTCCCTACACTTAAGAGCCTTAACCCTGATAAGAAGACATCTTCATCAGTAAGCACAGAGTCAAAGCCTGTGGAGAAGATTGATTTCTCAAAGGTTGAAATAGAGCCGCTTTTTGCAGATACAGTGGACTTTGAGACTTTCAGTAAGTCTGATTTTAGAGCAGTTAAGGTAAAAGACTGTGTAGCAGTACCTAAGAGCAAGAAGCTGTTACAGTTCACCCTCGATGATGGTACAGGCACAGACAGAACAATTTTAAGTGGCATTCATGCCTACTATGAGCCTGAGGAGTTAATTGGAAAGACACTTGTTGCCATTACCAACCTTCCTCCAAGAGCTATGATGGGAATTGAGTCCTGTGGTATGTTACTTTCAGCTATTCACAGCGAAGAAGGCGAGGAGAGACTTAACCTTCTTATGGTAGATAACAGGATACCTGCTGGTGCTAAGTTGTACTAGTTAGAAGAATTTGTAATTGGTGTCATGTGTATTAAACTAAATAAAATGTAATATATAAGACTGCTCCATAGCTAAAAGACAGCTGTGGACGGTCTTTTTTTGTTTGGTTGACAAACAATCAAAAAAATATTATAATAAAAACTGACTGAAGTCAGTCAATAAATATGAGGTAGAATTTACATGGCAAAAACTAAAGAAGAAAGACGCAAGGAAATCATTGAGACAGCTGGAAAGTTGTTTGAGGAGAAGGGATATGAGCAGACACAAGTACAGGATATTGTCAATGAAATTGGAGTAGCAAAGGGACTTTTCTATTATTACTTCAAGTCAAAAGATGAAGTAATGGAGGAGTTGGCAGATAGATATGCAGACGCGATAATAGATGCTGTCAACGAATTGATAGATAAGGATATAAGCACCTTTGACAAAATCAATCGTATTTTTCAAATTTTTATTGATTCGGCAGAAAAAAAGTCTGGCATATTTATGGGAATCCTAAATGTGAAAAACGGTATAACACACGAGAGGATTTTTTTCAATGTTGGGGAAAAAATGGTTCCTCTTGTAACAGAACTTATACTTTCTGGAAATGATAATGGAGAATGCAACTGCAGTGACCCAAAGTTTATCACTGAGTTTTTGGTTTCAGGATTGTTTAATATCATGAATCAAATTTCTCCAGATGAGAAGATCGATTATTTGAAGGAAAAACTACCAACAATCAAGACAATGATTCTTAAACTATATAATTTTGCTGAACAGAAGGAGAGCAAATGAGTAGATATTACGTATACACAGAATTAACAAATGCCATTGAACAGGCGATGCTAGTATGCGGTCTTGAGTCAGAAAGTACGCAAATATCTCATTTCATTGTTTAGCATGGTGAACGTTTCCATTTTGCTCCCGAAAAAGGACGATATTGTATTCTTTACATAGCGAGGTGAATATATTGAAAACAGTTACATTTGAGAATGTATCAAAGACATATAATGTTGGTGACAGCGAGGTAACGGCACTTGATCATGTCAGCTTCAGCATTGAAGACGAAAGCGTCACTGTGATTTTAGGACCGAGCGGATCTGGAAAGAGTACGATGCTCAATCTTATAGGTGGCATGGATAGAGCCTCATCTGGGTGCATACGGGTGTCAGATACCGATATTTCAAAGCTCAATGAATTTGAACTAACCGAATACAGAAGGAAAAAGATAGGATTTGTTTTCCAGTTTTACAATCTGATACCATCACTTAATGCGCTAGAGAATGTCAGTATTGTGGCTAAGATGACGCCACATTCGTTTGACGCAAAGGAAATGATCCGTAGTGTCGGGCTGGAGGATAGATGTCAGCATTTTCCTGATGAACTTTCAGGCGGAGAAATGCAGCGCTTGTCTATCGCACGTGCCATATGTAAAAATCCTGACATTCTTCTCTGTGATGAGCCAACAGGGGCTCTGGACAGCGCTACAGGAAGGAGTGTACTTCAACTTCTTACGGATATGGCCAGGAAATATAACAAAACCGTAATCATAGTGACGCATAATGCATCTATTGCGCTATGCGCTAATGAAGTGATACACCTAAAGGACGGTAGGATCGAATTTTCTGAGAAAAATGAAAAACCTTTGAAGGTTGACGAGGTAAACTGGTAATGGGTACACTGTTTCGTAAAATGCTTCGTGACATCTGGCGACTGAAATCTCAGTTCCTGTCGATATTTATCATGTGCGCTCTTGGAATGCTGATATACTCAGGTATCGAGGGAGTATGGAACGGTATGGAGCAGGAAGAGATTGCCTATTTTAAGGATTCAAATCTGGCAGATATCTGGATCAATGGTCTCGGATTTGACAATGATGATATTGGACAGATAAAAGAGCTTGATGGGGTAAACGAAACCCAGCTTTCCGCTGTAGAAAGCGCATATCTGGATAGCGATTCCAATGTCAATATCTGTCTTATATCCAACAAAGACAATAAAATATCAAAGCCTTTATGTATTAACGGAAATGAATATAAGCCAACAGAAGACGGCATCTGGCTGGATAAAGATTATGCAGACAATAAGAAAATCCATGTTGGTGACCAGATTCAGATATACTACGGTGAAAAAAGTCAAAAGTTAGAAGTTAAGGGATTGGTCTACAGCCCTGAGTATATCTGCTATACAGGTTCATCTACATCCACGGTGCCAGATCATTCGAAATATACCTATGGATTCATATCAGCAGATACTCTTTCTCAGATAGTCCCTAATGCAGCCTATAATCAGATAAAAATTACTACAGATAATATAACTGACGTGGATTCACTGCGCTCAGATTTGAAAACTATTCTAGGTGATAAATATATGATGTGTTATGACAGAACGGAATACACACCTGTATCTTCATACATAAATAAGATCGGGCAGATAAAAAAGATGTCTGTCATGTTTTCACTCGTATTTTTTCTTCTGGCACTCCTTACCATTTACACAACTATGACAAGAATTGTCAGGAAGCAGCGTACACAGATCGGAATATTAAAGGCGCTTGGTTTTCATCCTCTTCAGATCCAGCTACATTATGCTGTTTACGGACTTGTCATCAGCATTCCAGCAGCATTACTGGGCTATGAGCTTGCACCATATACAGTAACCCCTGTCCTTCTTTCTCTGCAGAAAAAGTTTTACAGCATGCCTGAATGGCTGGGGCGTAATTCGTATTATTCAGTAATACTTATTGTACTGCTTATCACTATCTGTACCTTATCTGCCTGGATCTCATGCAGATCCATCGTAGCTGAGACACCGGCTGATTTGCTCCGTGCTTCTGGCAGGCAGAGTCAGAAAAAGGTCTTTGCTGAACATTTTAAAGTTCTGTGGAACAGACTGAGCTTTGACTGGAGATGGATCATCCGAGATGCAGGACAGAACAAAATTCGTACAGCAATAGGAATTGTAGGCGTTTTAGGGAGCATGATGCTTCTGATGTCAAGCTTCGGATTAAAAGACACTATCAACATCGTAAACAGTGAGATTTATGGCAGGCAATACACTTATTATGAAAAGTTAAATCTCAGTATGTCTCCAACAGAGGATGAAGTCAAAAAAATAGAATCTCTTCTGTCAGGCGACTGTCAGTGGGTAAGCGAACAGTCATGTGAGGCAAAAAGCTCAATGTCTGTTCATTCTGAAAGTCTGTTTATTATTGGTCAGGGTTATTTTTTCACGACATATGATACTGATGGAAATGTGCTGGAACTGCCTGATGATGGAATAATTCTATCCGGTTCTTCAGCCAGGGATCTGAATGTGAAAGAAAACGGATTTATCAGCATACTTATAGCGGGAAAGAGAAATTATCTGAAGGTCTCCCAGATAGCAGATATAAACAGCCCTCAGGGAATATTTATGTCGCAGTCATACTGGAAATCGCTTGGCAATACATTTACAGCCAGCGCATTATTGGCAGATGACAACATGAATCTGGACGATGTGAGGCAGATGTCTGTTATCAAAGATTCAGTCAAGTTGAAGAAACAATACAGTGAGTCAGAGGAATTGCTGGACAGCGTTCAAGGAGTGATCATACTTCTAATCGTAGCAGCCATTCTTCTAAGTATTGTGATCCAGTATAATCTCGGATTATTGAACTTTACAGAAAAATACAGAGAATATGCCACACTTCGTGTTCTCGGCAGCTACAATACAGATATAAAGAGTCTTATCTTTAAAAGCAGCCTGATCACCATGGTGACAGGGTGGATAATTGGCTCGATTGCCGGATGGTATTTTCTTGGACTATATGTCAGAACAGTCTCAACAACCACGATTTCATATTCACCTCATTTACGATTGATATCATATATAATTGTTTCATTGATCGTCGTAGGCTGCTCTCTTTTGATCCAGCTTATGGTATGCAGGTTAACAGCACATATAGATATGGTCGAATCGTTGAAGTCGGTCGAATAAAATGTTGTCTTAAGAAAAAATAACCGCCGTCTGCAGATATTTAAAATCCTGTGCGAGATTACCGCACCGGGTTAACTGCAGTACGCCTAGTGGTGCACGTTTCTAACAGGTTCAGAGCCTGAATTTATAGAAGATGACGTATTTAAAATCATTATTCCCCTGTCTGTCGGTTCGAGGACAAAGGTAGGCCCAGAGACTTCTCTTGTAGCAAGTGGTCAAGTCAAGTGGTCAAGTCAAGTGATCAAGTTGATTAAAAGATGATCGGAGTCAAGCTGGATATTGTGAAACTTAATGAATTGCTGCACAGAAGCCAGGACAAGAGCTGAAATACAGGAATTTTGTGATATTAGTTCCAGGGACTATTTCCGGAAAAAGATTTTGATGCCGTTACTTAACAGCGGCAGACTGAAACGCACAATCCCTGAAAAGCCAAACAGCAGCAAGCAGAAATATATAAAGGCATAAACAAGTGGTATGCTTCTTTCAGCTATTCACAGTGAAGAGGGCGAGGAGAGACTTAACCTTCTTATGGTAGATAACAGAATACCAGCTGGGGCGAAGTTGTACTAGAAGAAAGCTTGTTGCTTTTAAGGTGTATTTAGAAATAAGAAAATTGAATAACAATGTAAAACGCTCGGATTAGTCCGGGCGTTTTTTGTCGGAATTTTCTATCTAAAAATATGTATTTACTTTAGCTAATAAATTTTTTAGATAAGATCAAAGGAAAAAGCCAAATTACATTGACATTTAGTGGATTAAAAAGTATAATATAATTATTAAACTATACAAAAATATATAGATAATTGTATAATATAATTAAAAGAGGTAATTGTGATGAGTAAAAGCCTTAGATCAATTTTTGATAAATATGGTGGAATAATGAGTACTGCTGAACTTAAAGAGGAAGGTTTTTATTATAAGAAGATTCAGAATGCGCTGGAAGAAGGTGAGATAGAGCAGGTAAGGAGAGGATATTATCAATATTTGGGCGAGCATTCGTTTTCTGATATACCTGTTATAACCAGATTATTTCCAGATGGAGTAATATGTATGGAAAGTGCACTGGATTTTTATGGATATACTGACAGGACTCCATCTGCTTGGCACTTGGCGGTGGATAATAAAAGCACGAGGACAAGGTTTTATATTGATTATCCTATTATAAAGCCCCATTTTATTAAAAGAGAGAGATATAAGGTGGGAATAGAAGAAGCAGAAATTGATGGTAAATTGGTCAAGATTTATAATAGAGAAAGAACAATTTGCGATCTTCTTCTTCATAGAAATAAAGTCGATGGAGAAGTATTCAATACAGCCATTCAAAGATATATTCAAGATCCCGACAAGGTTACTGCGAGATTGGTGAAATATGCGAAGCAACTTCAAGTGGAAAAAAAGGTGAGGGAGGTTCTGGGGGTATGGCTTTGAAAAACATAGCTGCATCAGTTTTAGCAAGATTGAAGAATCAGTCAAAAGAAGAAGGGATATCATTTCAGCTGGTACTTCAACTTTTTGCTCAGGAAGAATTCTTAAGAAAACTATCTGTGTCTAGGTACTCCGATAATTTGATACTAAAAGGTGGAATGTTCATCTACACACTTACAGAATTTGATTCCAGACCTACTAGAGACATAGACTTTATGATTAGAGAACTTCATGGAAGCCTTGAGAATATAAGGCAAACAATGGAGTGTATATGTAATGTCAGCACAGGAAATGATTTTATAAAGCTTGAGGTTTTGGACACAGAGCCAATTACAGTCGATAAAAAATATCCTGGTGTGAAGACTATGCTTATTGGTAGAATTGAGAAAGTGAGAATTCCATTTTCTATTGATATAGGTATTGATGATGTAATTGTGCCAATCCCTGTAAAAAGAACTATTGTTACAAGACTTTCTGGTTTTGTATCACCTGAGGTTTTTACATATTCGTTGGAGAGTACAATTGCAGAGAAATTTGATGCAATTCTTCAGAGGATGTCTGGAACAAGTAGAATGAAGGACTTTTATGATATTTATTATCTTTGTGGGATATTTGATTTTGAAGGTATTGTCCTTACGCAAGCACTTAGAAGCACTTTAACACACAGAAATAGGGTGTTACAAACAGATGCCTTCACAGAAATCAGAGAATTTAAGGATAACGTTGTATTAAATACTCAGTGGACTGCATTTGATCCTGTAAAGAACTCGAAATTATTATTTGAAGAAGTAATAGATAGGCTTATTACATTTATTGAACCTATTTATGAGATGTTGATAGCAAATCAAGATTTTAATAAAAACTGGAGTTGTAAAAGTAAAATGTGGAATTAAAAGAATGCCTACTGATAGCTATTTTTATCTCTTAGTGGGCATTTAAAGTGGTCAAGTTGTCAAGTCGATCAAAAGGTGATTGGAGTTTAATTGATAGATTATGGTATACTGTAATAAAGCAATGTGAGTTAATATTACAAAAGTTTAGGAGACACAAAAATGTCAAATCAAACAGATATAATCATACATGAGATAGAAGCAGAAAAGCTTCGTAGAGAAAATCTCACTGTGGAAGAATTAAAGAAAGCTTACAATAAGCTGGCAGAGCATAATTTCCCAGGAGCAGAAAGAATTAAATTTATAGCTGACTTAGGTGGCAGCAGGGAAATTGCCTATCACTATGAACTTATCTGTAAGGACTTAAAAGAAGGTAATAGGTTAAATATATCAAGTAGCTTTGACAGGCACGGAAAAGAAGGACTTGAGTTTTTACTTTGTGAACTTGATAAAACTGAGGATGAGGAAGAAAAGGTAAATACAGCTTATCTGATGGCGGAAAATCTGTCTAAAATGAAACACAGAGATTTTTATATAGATTTTTGTGATAGATTAAATCCTATACTAGCTTTGCTTTTAGCAACAAAGGACAGTAAGCTTAGGCAGAAGGTAATCATAGCATTAGGCTGGGTTGGATCCGAGAGAGAAGCAGATATCTTATCAAAGCGGATGCTTATTGATGAAGATGAGCTTTGCAGGGCTTGGTCAGCTTCGAGCCTCATGCAAATGTCATTTCATAGGATAAAAACAGAGACAATATGTAAGCTTTCTGCTAAAGCATTTATGCAAGCTATTGAAGCTGAGAAAGATATCGAGGCTTCTGCGATAATGATAGAAGCGGCGCAGACTTTGTTTAGAAAGCGCTGGCTGCGAACATCTGATATAGATAATACGGATGATGAAAAAGTAGAAAAGGCAAGAAAATCCGCTGTGAAATTTTTAGATAAGTATGATATAATGTGAAGGCTGAGCTTAGTACTTGTGATATGATGATACAGAAGTAAGGTGATTATTATACTTAAAACATTTGAATATAAACCACAAGGTGGAGTTTAAATTTCGGAAGGTAAATCTCTATGGATAAGATAGAAAAGAAAAGGCAGAACGATAAAGATATCGTAGCATTTATGATAAGGTGGTATTGCAAAAAGAAGCATGGAAAGAAGGAGGGGCTTTGTCCTTCCTGCAAGGAGTTACACGACTATGCTATGTTTCGCATAGACCGTTGCCCCTTTATGGAGACAAAGACATTTTGCTCAAACTGTAAGTCGCACTGCTACAGTCCTGAGATGAGGGGTAAAATCAAAGATGTAATGCGGTTTTCAGGACCAAGACTACTGCTTAGTCATCCGATTTTAGCTATCAGACATGTAATTGATACAATTAAGAATAAAAGAAGAGGGAAATAATGACGATAGATAATAAACTTGGAATAACCGACTCATTTAAGCTTGCCAATGAAGAAGAGAGAATAAGTAAGAAAAAGGCTATAGACTTGTTTCAAACAGATTTTATGAATGAATTAAAGCCTGGAAGTCTTGAAGCACTTGTTAAAATCCATCGCCATTTATTTGAAGACATATATGAATTTGCAGGTCAGCTAAGAACGGTTAATATAGCAAAAGGAAATTTTAGATTTGCCCCAACAATCTATCTTAATGAGGCTCTTAAAAGCATAGAGAAAATGCCACAGTCTACCTTTGATGAGATAATTGAGAAATATGTCGAAATGAACATTGCCCATCCTTTTAGGGAAGGCAACGGGAGAAGTGCAAGGATATGGCTTGATTTAATATTAAAATCTGAACTTAAAAAGGTGGTGGATTGGAGCAAAGTAGATAAAGACGATTATTTATTAGCGATGGAAAGAAGTCCGGTCAAGGATATCGAAATCAAGACTCTTTTATTTTCGGCTTTGACTGATAAAACAGACGACAGAGAGGTTTTTATGAAAGGCCTTGATTACAGCTATTATTATGAGGGCTATGCTACTTACAAGGCAGATGAATTATAAATATATTTCAAAAATAAAAAGTGACTATCACAACTTGAGACAGTCACTTTTTTATTGGCTGGAAGCATTTTATATTGATTTTAGAGATTATTTAGAAGCCTTGGTATTTTCCAAATCTAATATAAAGGTATGCTCTTTTTCACCAAAATGCTCATTATCTACCCAGATAGCGGTCTTGTCAGTGAGATTGTAGACAACGCTGTGGATGGTTAAGGAGTTGCTATCCTCATTGTTCATCCCTCTACGGCCAACTATTGCAAGAGTTTTCATTCCTTCCTCTTCGTCTACCAGCACTCCGCCCTTTGGTGCAAGAGCAGCCTCAAGCATCTTAAGGCGGTCAACTCCGTGTGCCTCTTTTTCAGGCACATCTTTATAATATCCGTCTGAAAGTATGTAGTTGGTAATTATCTGATAGTTGCCATCCCTAGCAGGGTCGTTATAGATAATATTTAGCTTTCTCTTTGAAGCATCGTTATCGGTAGAATCGGTACCATTTACCCATTCTAAGATGGCGCTTTTACCTGTAGCATCTGCAATCATATAGTGATAAGAGGTCTTGGCTGAGTCATGCAGATCATACTTTTGAATCATTTCAACGGCCTCATCAACATTGTCCGCATAGTCAAGAACCATCCTAAGCATAGTAGTGCTGGTAAGGTCTGGCTTATCGGTATTTACATCGGTAGGAACGGTATTTTCGCCCTGATAGGACATAAATATTCCACAGCTCACCCCTGCATCATTTACTCCATCAAGGGGTGCGTAGGGAGCAGCCAGACATAGTATCTTATCTTTTAAGCCTGTGATACCTGTATCGATATTAACGCTGACAAACTGAAGGTCAACAGTTGAAACTGAAGCATGTCTGCCCCCGCCGGGATTGGTATGGACTATCATAGTGTTTGTCTTTTTAAAATCATAGTTTCGTCCGAAAATGCGCTTGCCGTCTGAGGTTGAGGCAGTAAAAGCTGAGCAGGCAATTTCGGAATTCTTAATCTTCATAGGGATGATTCCCTTGGTAATCTTCCCGGTTATAAAGCTTATAAGCTCGGTATCATTCTTAGCGCCGTTCTCCTTAAGAAATTCATCAAAATAATAATCTCCGGATACCTTCATTGTGTAGACAGCTCCATCGCCATGCTCCGGATTGGCATCGCTGATTTTCTTTATAGAGGTCACGCTTGATATCTCGTTGTGCCAGAGTACAAATACAGCAATTAGAAGAATGATAAATATACAGGCTATCCCTATGAAAAAAACGGAAATAAGCCTGACAGCTCTTTTTTTAGTATTCATTTTAACTCCTTTTTGTTGAATTAATAGTTTCTTGGGGTTACAATAAGTTTGTCGACACCTGTTGCTTTAACCAGACTATTATACTTTTATGATAATAATCTATCAATCATCAAATTGCTTACAGGTGTTGACTTAAACAACACTTACTATAAAAATGTTGCTAAATGGAGAATACTATGGATGTAAGAGTTAAGTTAACCAAAAAAATGATATTTGAGGCTTTTCTAAACATTCTAAAGAATAAGCCTATAGCCAAGATGACTGTGAAAGAAATCTGCTTTGCCGCAGGCATTAATAGAACTACATTTTATAAGTACTATAAGGATACCTATGATTTGTTGGAGCAGATAGAAGATGAGCTTATTGACAATTTGCAGGCTAATTTAGAGCATATTGACAAGTCAAGCCTCTCCGATATATTTACAATTATTCTAACTGATATCTCTGAAAAAAGGAAGCTTTATGTTGCCTTATTTTCTGAGAGTCAGGGCAAGGTATTTCGCAAAAGGCTGTTTTCGCTTTGCTATGAAGATAATAAGAAAGTATTACTTGAGTACTTCCCAGGACTTCCTGAAGATAAGCAGGAATGGATGTATTACTTTATAGCAGATGGATGTAATAGTGTCCTTAAGCAGTGGATACAAGGTGGGTTTAAGCAGTCTATAGAAGAATTGGTTGATTTTTTGATAAAGTTGATAGGAGCAGTTAACAAATTTGCAGAATTGTAATAATATGATGCGGTCTTAAACAATAATAAGTTCTATTACAATAAAACCATAAACGAATTTTTATGCTTTTGCTACTTGTATTATAAAAAAACTTTTAGTTGAAATAATTATATGGTATAATGAACTTTGTTATTGAATTAATCTTAAGGATGATTAGTTAATGAAATATTTTAATTTTTGGAGGATGGGTTAATGTCAGATTTTAAGGCTAAAGGTATATATTTAGGACATAGTGGTTTTTTGCTTGAGCTTGAGAGTGCTACTCTGATTTTCGATTGGTATCAGGGAGATATTCCGCCTATCAGGGGAGAGAAGCCACTTTACATATTTGCAAGTAATATCAATCAGGATCACTTCAGGCCTGAGATTTTTGGAGCGGTTGAACAGCTTCCCCATGCAGAGATTTTCATAGGATACGACCACTCTATCCCGGAGGTTGACACATTTTTAGACGGTCTTCCTGAAAAAATTCAGGACCATGTAAGCTGCTTTGGAGGAGATGCAAGGCTTTATTCTGAGAATGGGGAAATGCTTGTTACCTCAATTCCTGCTACAGAGATGGGAGTGGGCTTTATAGTTGAAATAGAGGGTAAAACTATTTTCCATGCCGGAACTCTCTACCTCAATCAGACTGCTTCAGAGGAAGAGTATAATAAATGGTATCAAAAAATGTCTTTAGAGCATCCTGACTTAAGTATTGCTGATTATGAAGCTTATCTTGACCATTGTGAAGATGAATTTGAAAAATGCACTGATAAAATAAAAGGAAGAACCTTTGATTTTGCCATGCTTCCACTTGAACCTAAGTTTGGTGATGTAGGAGAGCGTACCATAAAGAGATATATGGAGGTGGCTAATTACAAGACTTGGGCCCCTATTCAGCTCCATGGAATGTACGAGATTGTGGATGAGCTTGTGACAAACCACCCTGAGTATGCAAAAAATATGATCGGTGTTACTACGAAGCCGGGGGTAAAACAGTCCATCAAGTCCGGTGAGAAATTCACTTTTAATTAAGTCTTTGGTTGACTACGAGTTAAGAAAGGGAAAATTATGATTACGATATATGGAAGCAAGATGTGTCCAGACTGCCAGAACTGTAAATATAATTTTGACAGATATGGAATAGATTATAAATTCTTGGATGTGCATACCAACTTACAGTACTTAAAAGAATTTCTAAAATACCGCGACACCAATCCTGTTTTTGACAGACTTAAAAAGGTCTATGATATCGCCTATCCTGCGTGCATTGATGAGGATGGAACCGTGTTTACAGACTGGGAGACCTACCTTAGAAATAAAGGATTAGATCCTGTGTACTTAGCATAACTAAGTTGGGTTCTGCTTAGACGTAAGATATTTGCATAGATGCACCTTTTTAGGGTGCATCTTACTATATCGGCAGGTTTTAAAAATTTCTTTAATAAATCTTTAAAAAAGTTGTTGACAAATATGTCGAAACTGTGGTATCATACTATCCGTTGCCCCACAAGAAACTACTTGATATAAACTAAAAAGTCTAGTATACAAGCGGTTTGTAAGGCAAAGAACCTTGATAACTAAATAGTGAGACAATCTTGAAAATTCAAACGAACGCGTATAAGTAGTAATGCTTATACACCTTTAAAAAAACAGTAAAAATTATCGACTTTAGCCGGTCGATAACGGAATAAGCAAGAGATGATAAATGTCAGCTTGTTCTGACGAAGGCAAACACTTTTTATGAGAGTTTGATCCTGGCTCAGGATGAACGCTGGCGGCGTGCCTAACACATGCAAGTCGAACGGAGATTACAGACAGAAGTTTTCGGATGGAAGACTGTAATACTTAGTGGCGGACGGGTGAGTAACGCGTGGGCAACCTGCCCTATACAGGGGGATAGCAGCTGGAAACGGCTGGTAAGACCGCATAAGTCGGCGAGACCGCATGGTTTTGTCGGGAAATGAGCAATCAGGTATAGGATGGGCCCGCGTCCGATTAGCCAGTTGGCAGGGTAAAAGCCTACCAAAGCAACGATCGGTAGCCGGACTGAGAGGTCGGACGGCCACATTGGGACTGAGACACGGCCCAAACTCCTACGGGAGGCAGCAGTGGGGGATATTGCACAATGGAGGAAACTCTGATGCAGCGACGCCGCGTGAGTGAAGAAGTATTTCGGTATGTAAAGCTCTATCAGCAGGGAAGATGATGACGGTACCTGACTAAGAAGCCCCGGCTAACTACGTGCCAGCAGCCGCGGTAATACGTAGGGGGCAAGCGTTATCCGGATTTACTGGGTGTAAAGGGAGCGCAGGCGGTTTGGCAAGTTGAGAGTGGAAGCAGGGGGCTCAACCCCCTGACTGCTCCCAAAACTGTTAAACTTGAGTATGGGAGAGGCAGGCGGAATTCCTAGTGTAGCGGTGAAATGCTTAGATATTAGGAAGAACACCGGTGGCGAAGGCGGCCTGCTGGACCAAAACTGACGCTGAGGCTCGAAAGCGTGGGTAGCAAACAGGATTAGATACCCTGGTAGTCCACGCTGTAAACGATGAATACTAGGTGCTGGGAGGCATAAGCCTTTCGGTGCCGTCGCAAACGCATTAAGTATTCCACCTGGGGAGTACGTTCGCAAGAATGAAACTCAAAGGAATTGACGGGGACCCGCACAAGCGGTGGAGCATGTGGTTTAATTCGACGCAACGCGAAGAACCTTACCCGGTCTTGAGATCCTCCTGAATACGGAGTAATGTCTGTAGTCCTTCGGGACAGGAGAGACAGGTGGTGCATGGTTGTCGTCAGCTCGTGTCGTGAGATGTTGGGTTAAGTCCCGCAACGAGCGCAACCCCTATTTTTAGTAGCCAGCGGTTAGGCCGGGCACTCTAGAAAGACTGCCGAGGATAACTCGGAGGAAGGCGGGGATGACGTCAAATCATCATGCCCCTTATGACCGGGGCTACACACGTGCTACAATGGCAGTTACAGAGGGAAGCGAAGGTGTGAGCCGGAGCGAATCTCAGAAAGGCTGCCTCAGTTCGGATTGTAGTCTGCAACTCGACTACATGAAGCTGGAATCGCTAGTAATCGCGAATCAGAATGTCGCGGTGAATACGTTCCCGGGTCTTGTACACACCGCCCGTCACACCATGGGAGTCGGAAATGCCCGAAGTCAGTGGCCTAACCGCAAGGGAGGAGCTGCCGAAGGCAGGTCTGGTGACTGGGGTGAAGTCGTAACAAGGTAGCCGTATCGGAAGGTGCGGCTGGATCACCTCCTTTCTAAGGAAGAAGAAGTAGAGATTGTCTTACTATCTAGTTATCAACGAGATAACTTAAATACGTCTGGTGGCGATGCGTCCAGGGGTCACACCCGTTCTCATCCCGAACACGAAGGTTAAGGCCTGGGCGGCCGATGGTACTGCACTGGAGACGGTGTGGGAGAGTAGGTGGCTGCCAGACATTAATTTCTTGACATTAAATTCTTAATGAATGCGAGCCGAAGGCGAAGTATGAATTTAGAATTTAAGTCGTTCTTTTGAGCGAAGCGAAAAAGAACTTCCTCTAATAAACACTACACTCTTCGAGTAAGAGCGAAGCTCGAACGGAAGTATCTTAAAAGAATTAAAGCTTGGAATAGCAGAATAGCTTAAAAAGGACTAAAGCCTTCAATTAGTGATTTGATGTAATCAATAACTAGATAATAGTTGTTAGTTGGTTGTATCAAATGACTGATTGAAAAGTCAGTCAAATGTACCTTGAAAACTGCATACCGAACAAATATTTATGCAAGTATAGCTTTTAGTGATTTAATCATTAGGAGATATACAGCTAGATATGAAACAACATCGAGAAGTTGAATTTCTGATTAGCACAAGTTGAAAAACAAGTGTGATTTAGAATTCAATAAAACAATGTATTTATTAAAAAGGTTTAATACTGATACGCTAGTCAGTGTTAAATTAAAGAGAACCAATATAAGTTATCAAAAGTTAAATTGAATTGGGTCACTCGCAGAAATGCTTCGCATTTCACGCTCGTGATGTGCGTTTCATGGAAACGCACCCCACAAGGCATCAGGCACCGTAAGCAAGCAAGCTTGCACAGTGCCTTACGCCTTGTGGCATTCCCAATTCAATAATGGTCAAGATTACAAGGGCGCAGGGCGGATGCCTTGGCACCAGGAGCCGAAGAAGGACGTGATAAGCTGCGAAAAGCTGCGGGGAGGAGCAAATATCCTTTGATCCGCAGGTATCCGAATGGGGAAACCCGGCAGAAAGAACTTCTGTCACCGTATGATGAATCCATAGTCATACGGAGGGAACCCGGCGAACTGAAACATCTAAGTAGCCGGAGGAAGAGGAAGAAACATCGAATCCCTAAGTAGTGGCGAGCGAAAGGGGACGAAGCCCAAACCAAGGATTTATCCTTGGGGTTGAGGACCACGTACGAAGAAGCAGTAGGTAGCAGAACGGTTTTGGGAAAGCCGGCCAAAGAGAGTGAAAGCCTCGTATGCGAAACAGACTGTGATTCAGTGGTATCCGGAGTACTACGGGACACGAGAAACCCCGTAGGAAGCAGGGGGGACCACCCCCCAAGGCGAAATACTACCTGGTGACCGATAGAGTATAGTACCGTGAGGGAAAGGTGAAAAGAACCCCGGGAGGGGAGTGAAAGAGAACCTGAAACCCTGTGTCTACAAGCTGCGGAAGCACGACTAACGTGCGACCGTGTACTTTTTGTAGAACGGTCCGGCGAGTTGCCGTTGCTGGCAGGTTAAGTACTTAAGGTACGGAGCCGAAGGGAAACCAAGTCTTAATAGGGCGGTAAGTCAGTAACGGCAGACCCGAAACCGGGTGACCTACCCATGGCCAGGATGAAGTCTGCGTAAAAGTGGATGGAGGTCCGAACACACGTCTGTTGAAAAAGGCGGTGATGAGCTGTGGGTAGCGGAGAAATTCCAATCGAACTCGGAGATAGCTGGTTCTCCCCGAAATAGCTTTAGGGCTAGCCTCGGTATAGTCTAATGGAGGTAGAGCACTGAATCGCTGCGGGGGCGTCAAAGTCTACCAATGCGTATCAAACTCCGAATGCCATATAGATGTTTACCGGGAGTCAGACTGTATGAGATAAGTCGGAAAGTCAAAAGGGAAACAGCCCAGACCATCAGCTAAGGTCCCAAAGTGTATGTTAAGTGGTAAAGGATGTGGGGTTTCGAAGACAACTAGGATGTTGGCTCAGAAGCAGCCATTCATTCAAAGAGTGCGTAATAGCTCACTAGTCGAGAGGTCCTGCGCCGAAAATGTCCGGGGCTGAAACATAACACCGAAGCAATGGAATATACCGTAAGGTATGTTGGTAGGGGAGCATTGATAACACGAAGAAGCGGTACCGTAAGGAGCCGTGGAGAGTTATCAAGAGAGAATGCCGGAATGAGTAGCGAGATGAAGGTGAGAATCCTTCAGGCCGTATATCCAAGGTTTCCAGGGTAAAGCTGATCTTCCCTGGGGAAGTCGGGACCTAAGCTCAGGCTGAGAAGCGTAGGCGATGGACAACTGGTTGATATTCCAGTACCTCTGGCTATCAGAAATGTGGGGACACGGAGATTCAGGGAGTGCCTGTAAAGGATTCAGGTGCAAGCATGGTTTATGCCGGGCAGGCAAATCCGTCCGGGTAAGTGGACTGTGTGATGCGGACCGAAATATAAGTAGGGAAGCTCCTGGGAGAGCCGTCGAGAAAAGCCGCTATTGTGTAGTCAGAGCCCGTACCGTAAACCGACACAGGTGGATGGGGAGAGTATCCCAAGGCCGGCGGGAGAAGCATTGTTAAGGAACTCGGCAAAATGGCCCCGTAAGTTCGCGATAAGGGGTGCCTGTAGAGATACAGGCCGCAGAGAATAGGCTCAAGCAACTGTTTAGCAAAAACACAGGTCTATGCGAAACCGTAAGGTGATGTATATGGGCTGACGCCTGCCCGGTGCTGGAAGGTTACGGGGAGTGCTTAGGAGTAATCCGAAGGTACGAACTTAAGCCCCAGTAAACGGCGGCCGTAACTATAACGGTCCTAAGGTAGCGAAATTCCTTGTCGGGTAAGTTCCGACCCGCACGAAAGGCGTAATGATTTGAGCGCTGTCTCAACAATGCACCCGGTGAAATTGAAGTACCAGTGAAGATGCTGGTTACCTGCGCCAAGACGGAAAGACCCCATGGAGCTTTACTCCATCTTGGTACTGGGATTAGATATATGATGTACAGGATAGGTGGGAGACTAAGAAGCAGGGACGCCAGTTTCTGCGGAGTCAATGTTGGGATACCACCCTTCGTGTATCTGGTTTCTAACCTTTGCCCGTTATCCGGGCAGGGGACAATGCCAGGAGGGGAGTTTGACTGGGGCGGTCGCCTCCGAAAGTGTATCGGAGGCGCTCAAAGGTTCCCTCAGAATGGTTGGAAACCATTCGCAGAGTGTAAAGGCAGAAGGGAGCTTGACTGCGACACCGACGGGTGGAGCAGGTACGAAAGTAGGACTTAGTGATCCGGTGGTATGTAAGTGGGAATGCCATCGCTCAACGGATAAAAGCTACCCTGGGGATAACAGGCTTATCACTCCCAAGAGTTCACATCGACGGAGTGGTTTGGCACCTCGATGTCGGCTCATCGCATCCTGGGGCTGTAGTAGGTCCCAAGGGTTGGGCTGTTCGCCCATTAAAGCGGTACGCGAGCTGGGTTCAGAACGTCGTGAGACAGTTCGGTCCCTATCTGGCGCAGGCGTAGGATATTTGAGGAGAGCCGTCCTTAGTACGAGAGGACCGGGATGGACGAACCGCTGGTAGACCAGTTGCAGTGCCAGCTGCACGGCTGGGAAGCCAAGTTTGGCAGGGATAAACGCTGAAGGCATCTAAGCGTGAAGCCCCCTCCAAGATAAGATATCCCATAGCGTAGGCTAATAAGACCCCTTAGAGAGTATGAGGTTGATAGGTCAGTGGTGTAAGCGGAGTAATCCGTGTGCCTTCTGATACTAATAGGTCGAAGGCTTGACCAAAGAAAAGGAAGATGTTGATTCGGTTGCAGTTTTGAAGATATATGTAAAAAGGACACCTAAGGGGTGTCCTTTTTAGTTTAATAGGAGATAGAAAATCACCCACATAATACAATTATATTTTACACAATTCACAGGTTCATTAAATGGTCCAAGTATACGATATATATATTGTTAGATAAATGAAAAGCATGAATATTCTTTGCAAATTTATTTGCAACTGAATTTATTTTCCATATATTCAAGGAGGAATGATGTTTAATTTTACTAAGGATTGCTTTGTTGGGTCGGTTAGTATTGATAAATACAGAATTGAATATTTTGAAACTCTAAACTATGTACTTAGAAAAGATAGTTCAGATAGTCCTATAGTGAAACTTAAGAAGGTAATAGCTGACCTTGAACGATATGCTAGTCACGGATTCAAAGAAGAAGAAGATTACATGACAGAAACTGTGGACAGAGAGCTTGAAGTACAGAAAAATGAGCATAAATGGTTCTCTGATAAACTAGAGACAATCAAAAGTGAAGTTGGCAGTGTGGTAGATGAGACTGCAAAGGCAAAGCTTGACGAAGTGATTAGATTTATGATTAAGTGGCTGTACAGCCATATTGTGAGTAAGGATACTCTTATTAGTAAGCCTGTTATTATATCTGAAAAGAAGGCTTCTAAAGAAAATATTGAAGAAGAAAGTACAGATCCATTTGCATTTACAAGTAAATATCTGGTTGGAGTTAGTTTTATTGATGATGAACATAAAAGGCTCTTTGAAATCATCAAAGAGGCAAACGATGTGATGCATAACGACTTTCTCTATGATAAATTTGACCAGATTAGTAATGTGCTTGGTGAGCTTTTGGAATATACAAAGGTTCATTTTGCAGATGAAGAGAAGTATATGGAGAGCATCAACTATAAGGGACTTGAAGATCAGAAGAGGGCACACTCTATGTTTGTAGAGAAAATTGAGAATATTAATCTTGATGATGTGGATGAAAATCAGGATGAATATCTGACCGGACTCTTGAATTTCCTCTTGGATTGGCTGGCTAACCATATATTAAAGGCCGATAAGCTCATACCCGTTGTGGAACTTAAGTAAAAATATACTTTACTTATTTAATAATTTATGATAGAATAACCTGAGTGTGCATGCACACATAGAATACTGCCGCGCAGTATATGGATACTCCGACCTTATACTTGGCGACAGCGAATCAATGAAAGGAGAATAATATGATAACAAAAGAGAAAAAAGCCGAACTTATTAAGGAATATGGCAGAACACCTGGAGATACAGGTTCACCTGAGGTTCAGATAGCTATCCTTACTGAGAGAATCGCAGAGCTTAACGCACATCTTTCTGTTAATGCAAAGGATCATCATTCAAGAAGAGGTCTTCTTAAGATGGTTGGTGCAAGAAGAAGACTTCTTGCTTATTATCAGAAGAAGGACCTTGAGGGATACCGTAAGCTTATCGCTCGTTTAGGACTCAGAAAGTAATAGGATTATTAACACACAACACACAAACACTGAAGGATGTCATTTGGCATCCTTTTTTTGCTTTTTTTAAGATAAAAAACTAAAAATATATATAAAAATGACACAAATACATGTTATACTGTAAAAGCGTCGTAAGCCTTACAAGGATGGGTATTGAAACTTAACTTCGCAACAGATTATAAGCATTATGAAAGGGATATCAGATGCATAAAATGATTAAATTGGCTGTAAAACTATCATTAGCATTTATATTTTTTACAGCTATAAATAGTTATACCGAAGTTTCAGCTATGGCAGCAAATAGAGTAATAAAGGTAAACAATGATGATTCTAAGGAAATACGAATAAAAGAGGATGATTTTATAACTTTTGTTCCTCAGGATAAATACAAAAAAGGGAAAAAGTCGTATTTTTATTATTCACCTGAAAATGGAAAGAACCTTTTTCAGTTTGGCAATGGAAAATACTGGGTTAATAAAAAGGGACTTGCTTCTGTAGCCATATCAGGCATGGATAGGCAGGGAAACCTGTTTTTTATGGCAGAGTATAAGCTTATTATAGAGAAAAAAGTTGTTAAAAAAGTAAATATTGTTTCGGATAAAAAGCCAAGCTCGAGTGTCGGAAACAATGGCGGGCAGGGCAATGCTGACAACAATAATACTAACATCGGTAAAGGCAATAATAATAGTAATAATAACAGTGGGAATAGTACCAATAACAACAGCGGGAATAGCACCAATAGCAACAGTACCATTGTAAATAACACTATTGTGGCAACACCTTCATCAGTACAAAAGACTCTTGCGGACGTTTCCTCAGTAACACTTACACAGAATAGGCTTGTAGCTAAAAGGACTAAAATAGGTGAATTTGACAATGAAGTCACCAGCTTCAAAGTAGATGTCAACAGCAGGGTCGAACTTAGTGAGACTACCAATGCTAACGTGAGTGTTGTCAGTTCAAACCCAAATATGAAGGTTGCAGCCTATCTTGAAAAAAACGTGCTTTCAATAGATGTTTACAATCCGGGAGTTAGTACACTTACAGTAGATATCAATGGTAAAAAGTTCAATTTGGATGTAAATATTATCGATAATGAAATGTCATCTACTTCGATAGTATTGGCTGAGGGAGGCTCCCACCAGCTTAGAATCAGAGGTGAGGGAACTGGGAATACTGTATGGAGTTCAGCAAATCCAGCCATTGCAGAAGTTGATTCTAGTGGAAGGATAGTAGGAAAATCAAAGGGAAATACTTTGGTGACTGCTAAGGTTAACGGCAAGACTTTTGGATGTGTAGTATCTGTGACTTCAGAACTTCGTAAAAATGTGGTAGAATGGGCCAGAGCTTATTCTTTAAGAAGTAAATACAGCCAGTCAAGGAGAATGGAAGAGGGTTATTATGATTGCAGCGCACTTGCGTGGAGGGCGTATAATAAGTTTGGCTTTAACATAATGAGTACCAATTACGCTCCGACTGCAGCAGCAATGGGAAAGTACTATGACCAGAACAAAAAGATAGTAGAAGGCGGACTTTCGGATGCGAATATAAGGAATATGATGTTTGAACCGGGCGACCTTTTCTTTATGGAAGGCTTTGTAAACAATGGAAGATATAGAAATGTATATCATGTTGAAATAATTTCGGGTTACACATTTAATGGCTTTGACAAGAGCGGTAACCCTATTATAGGAATTGAATTTGCCAATAGAAATCAGAGTGATCTAAGAGGCTTTGTAGGTAAACCATAATAGGAGGGATAGATGGCGTTAGGTTTATATTTTATATGTTTTATTATATTTAGTTTTATGGGCTGGATATATGAGAGTATATATTGTACCATACGTACTCATCATTGGGACAATAGGGGGTTCTTATTTGGGCCTATTTGTCCGATATATGGAACAGGGGCAGTAGTTGCCACTCTGGTATTTAATGAGATATTTAAGAATGGCGAAGCAAAGCTGTGGCAGATATTTCTTATAAGTATGTTGGGTAGTGCGGTGATTGAGTTTGTGACTTCTTATGTGCTTGAAAAGCTGTTTCACGCAGTATGGTGGGACTATAGTGAGGTTCCGTTTAACATACAGGGTAGAATCTGCCTCCCTGCATCAATTGGATTTGGAATAGCAGGTATATTTGTGGTAAAATATATATCTCCTGCTGTGTTTGGACTGTTTGTAGATGTTCCTCCGCTTGTGATAGAAGGAATAGCAATGTTATTGATTGCTGTACTTGGTGCGGATTTGGCACTTACCGTATCAGGACTTACAGAGCTTGTTAAGAAAATGGAGGAAATGGGTGCAGAATTTGACCGCAGAATGGAAGCCTCTTATCAGGTGATTGAGGAAAAGAGACAGTTTATTACAGAAAAGTGGGAAGCGTACGAGAAGCTTACATCTGACAAGGTAAAAGAATATACGTCTACGATGAGTAAAGCTCAGCAGCATGCTCTAAGAAGTATGAAACAGTTCAGGTCAAATGGAGCAGCTCAAATAGCAGGCAGAGTCAAGGAAACTATCGGCTTGTTGCCGGTAGTGGGAAATAAAAGGAAGATTAGCGATGAAAAATAATGAAGTCATAAAGGCTGAGGTAACAAGACTCCTTGAAGGGATAAATGAGCACGAGCATGTGCTTAGAATGAGGACCTTTATCCAGCACGGTAAGATAACTACCTATGACCACTGCTTTAGGGTGGCAGCAATGAGTTATAGAATTAACAAGATGTTCAAGCTTAAGTCAGATGAGAAGGCACTGATAAGAGGAGCATTTTTACACGACTACTTTTTATACGATTGGCATAAAAAGAAAGCCAAATTCAAAAATCTAAAGGAATTTTTCAAGCTGCATGGCTTTATGCACCCTAGTTACGCTGCCGCAAATGCAAAGCGTGATTTTGGAATAGGCGAAAAGGAAGAGAATATAATTAGGAGCCACATGTGGCCTCTTACAGTAACAAAGCTTCCTAAGTGTAGGGAGGCTGTTATTGTTTGTATTGCAGATAAGCTGACATCAGCAACCGAGACAATACTTAGATTCTAAAAAAGCCCTTAGATACAGTGGGAGTAAACCTTTAAGGTACCACCGCCATATCTAAGGGCTGATATTTTGATCTAATATAAATACTAAACCGGATAAACACCTGTCTATATCTCTTTAATCTTGTAGGAAAGTGTAACTCTATCTGTTCTATGCCTCTTTTTGTATCTTGCAAGAATTCTGTTCATAACTATATCAGCATTTTCAAAATTCACACAGGATAACATGAGGATGTACTGCGCTCCACTGTATTTGGATACGACATCACCGGTTCTAAGACTTATCTTAAGTATGCCGAGAACCTTTGACATATAGTCATCAAGCTTAGCAAAGTCAAGTGCCTTGGCGCTGTCTGCCTGAAGGGTTAAGAGGCAGAGATAGGTAGAAAGACCTAGACGCTCAAGTCTCCTCTTGGTTAACTGATAAGTTTTTACAAAATAACCATATTCGCAAAAGAATGCTCCTTCATCTGAAGAATTCTCCATGAGCTGCTCTTGGATTATAGCAAGGTCGGTCTCCATAGCCTTTTGCGTATCCATTATCTGGCTGTAAAGTGTTCTAAGCTCGTCTGATGGATTGACACCAAGGCATCTATAAAGCATATTAGTAGCATTATCATAGTGGTCAAGAGCATCCTTGTAGCGGTCACACCTTATATATGCAAGTATAAGCAGGCAGTGAAGCTTTTCATCAAGGTTGTCTATTTCTATAGCTTTATGAATTACCTTTATAATTGCATCAAAATCATTGTTTTCTTCTAATAGCTCACAAAGGCTTTTCACAGCCTCAAGGTACATGCTGTGATACCTTGCACTTATAGGAATGGTCCAAACCTCTCCTGCCAGCTTAGGTATGAAATCCCCCTGATACAGCTTTAGGGCTTCCATATACCTGCTTATCTTTTCTTCTCTCGAGAGTGATGCATTTTCCGCATCCTGAATAAGCCCTTCAAATAACTCACAGTCTAGAACTATCTCGAACTCGGGGTTCCACGAATACGCCCCTCTGCTTGAAAGAATACATCCCTCACCTTCAAGTCCAAGTGGCTTAAGCATTTCCCTAGTACGAAAAAGCTGAGTCTTAAGAGCATTCACAGGGTTATTGTTGTCATCTGACCATAATGAATCAATAAATCTGGACTGAGTAATCGCAGAATTATGATTCATAACAATAAAAGCAAGAAGATTCCACATCTTTTTGGAACGATTAATATCATCTGATACTGTCTTTCCGTTATATTCAATGCTGAATTTCCCTAAAACAGAAATATTCATTGTCATACGGCTACATCCCTCTCTGAAACATTCTATATTTAAGTCCATTATACAGTGTATACTATGGTTTGGCAACCACGAATTTTGCACGAGTTTTATATCTAATTGTAATATAAATATGATATAATTGCAAATGTAATATGATTAGTCTTGGAGGATATATGGATAATATAAAAGTGGTTGTTTCTCCTGTAATAAAGCAGGATGGAAGGCAGAAGATATTTATAAGCTTTATAGATGAAGAGGATAAGAGAGAGGCTGAGGCAATTATACCGGGTTTGGTTTTTATCAAGAACGTAGGATTTTCAGACGAAGAACTTGATGAATTCAGGGAATTTCTTGAAAATGAACAGGGAAATATACTTGAAACAGCTAAGACAATCAACCCTTTAGCTGAGTTTTTTGGAAAAAAGAAGTAGAAACTTAAGCAGTCTTTGTATGATTCCTTGAATTAAATACTCAAAAATAGTATAATGATAGGGTACGATTTTGGCTTAAGTGAGGTTAATTATGCGTTTTAAATATAAAAAGATAATCATAAGTGCCAGCTTTTCGGTTATGCTGCTTGGCATGGTGGTTTTTACCACTAAAAAATCTGTAGCTACAGGCACAGAAAGTGCACATACCGTTGTAAAGGATACTACATCAGTAGTAGATAATGAGTCCTCTCATACAACCGGAAGCAATGGCTTGTCTGGAAGTACTTCAAAGACGGATAGCAGTGTATCAACATCTTCTGCAGCAAATGATAAGGCAAAAGAAACAGATAGCAGTAATAATGCAGCGGGTATCAGCATACTTATGAAAAATGCTTATCCTGAGGTAAATAAGCTGGTAGAGGAGTATCTTGAGGCCAGGCTTAAGGTAGATAAGGCTGAAATATCAAAGCTGGTTGACAATGTAAACTATGCAGGCATAGAAGAACTGCCTAAGATAATGAAAAACTTTGAAAGTATCAAGCTGGATGATTGCTACACTATAGATGGCCCTGAGGAGAATGCAAAGATGGTCTATGCGAAGACTGAAATTAAGATAAAGGGCATAGATACCACGGCTTCCAGTATTGACGGCTTTTATGTAAGAGCTGATGAGGGTGGTGATTATAAGATAATCTTATCACCTTTACCTGATGAAGTTCAAAAAATCATTGATGCTGATATCAAAAGAGATGATGTGAGTGCACTGCTTTCAGATGTAAACACCCAGTTTGCACGCGAAATTAAAAGTGATAATAAGCTTGCTGACTTCTTTTCTAAGCTACAGAATAGAGAAGCAGGAAGTAATGAAGAGATAAAAGTATCAGACGGTAAGGATGATGCAAAGAGTACCAAGCAGAAGAAAGAAAAGTCAGGTAAAAAGTCAGAAAGCAGCAAAAAGAACACAAAAAGTAAGAAGAGTAAAAAGAAGTAATTATGGTTCGGATAGCATAGGTGATTATGGAATCAATTAGGATAAATAAATATTTAAGTGAAGCTGGTGTTTGCTCCAGAAGAGAGGCAGACAAGCTAATCAAAGAGGGCAGGGTGTCGATAAATGGAAGCCATGCCCTCTTAGGCTCTGTAGTAAGCGAAGGTGATGAAGTTCAGGTAGATGAGAACATAATCGTGAGAAGTGCAAAAAAAGTCCTTATAGCTTTCAATAAGCCAAGAGGTATAGTCTGCACTACAAAGGATCCAAAATCAAAGGATGTAAATATAGTAGAATACATCAACCATCCTGAGCGGATTTTCCCTGTGGGTAGGCTTGATAAGGACTCAGAAGGACTCATTCTTCTTAGCAATGACGGAGATCTTTCTAACAGGATAATGAAGGCGAGAAACTACCACGAAAAGGAATACGAAGTAGAAGTAGATAAGCCATTTGACGATGAATTTCTTAAAAAAATGTCAGAAGGAGTACCTATTCTTGACACTATAACCAGAAAATGTAAGCTAAGGCGTACAGGTAAGACGTCATTTAATATCATTCTTACACAGGGCCTTAACAGGCAGATAAGAAGGATGTGCGAGTATTTTGACTACAGGGTAGTGAAACTAAAAAGAATAAGGATAATGAATATAAAGCTTGGCAATTTAAAGCCCGGTACATACAGAAATGTTACCGAAGAAGAATATAATGAGCTTGTAAAGGAATTGAGGTAGATATGGATATAAATGCTAAAAAGCAGAGGATGAAAGAGCTGATAGAAATACTTGATAAGGCAGCAAAGGCTTATTATGCTGACAGTGCAGAGATTATGAGCAATGCCGAGTATGATGAGCTCTATGACGAACTTGAGAATCTTGAAAAAGAAACGGGCATAGTGCTCGCAGGAAGCCTTACAAAAAAGGTGGGTTATGAGGTACTTAGCTCCCTTCCAAAGAAAGCTCATAAGGAGCCAAGGCTTTCTCTTGCCAAAACTAAGGAAGTGGCTGAACTGGAATCTTTTTTAGGTGATAAAGAGGGGATACTTATGTGGAAGTTAGACGGGTTAACCATAGTTCTAACCTATGAAAATGGTGAGCTTGTCGAGGCTCTAACAAGAGGTAACGGAGAAATAGGAGAGGTTGTTACCGAAAATGCAAGGTTTTTTGAAAATATCCCTCTCGTAATCCCATATAAAGGGAGCCTCATGGTGCGTGGAGAGGCTATAATCAAGTATTCGGACTTTAATAGGATAAATGATGAAATCACTGATGTAGCTGAAAAATATAAGAATCCAAGAAATCTCTGCAGTGGCTCAGTTAGGCAGTTATCTACAGAGGTTACTGCAAGTAGAAATATAAATTTCATTGTATACGAAGACTTAGAGGGCGGAGAGAAGTTTAAGACAAGGGTGGAAGAGCTTAATTACCTTGAAAGTCTTGGTTTTACTGTAGTTGACCATCCTCTTGTAACCAGAGACAGCATCGAAGCAGAGGTAAGGACTTATGAAAAGAGAATAAAAAGCTATGATATCCCATCTGACGGCCTGGTTCTGCAGTTTAACGATATAGCATACGGCAACAGTCTTGGAAAAACTGCAAAGTTTCCCAGACATTCCATAGCATTTAAGTGGAAGGATGAGACTGCTGAAACCATTCTTCGTGAGATAGAGTGGTCTGCATCTAGAACAGGCCTCATCAATCCTGTAGCCATCTTTGACCCTGTTGAGCTTGAAGGCACCACAGTTACGAGGGCCAGCGTACACAATGTAAGTATAATGAGAGGGCTAAAGCTTGGCGTGGGAGACAAGATTAAGGTATATAAAGCCAATATGATAATTCCACAGATATTAGAAAACCTAACTGGAAGTGATGCTGAAGAGGTACCTGAGTTCTGCCCTGTATGTGGAGGAAAGACTGAGCTTAAGGATGAGGAAGGAGTACAGACGCTCTACTGTACCAATCCTGACTGTATGGCGAAGAAGATAAAGCTCCTTACACATTTTGTAAGCAGGGATGCTATGAATATAGCAGGACTTTCTGAGATGACCTTGGAGAAGTTTGTAGGAGAAAATATGATACATGAGCTAAGTGATGTATTTAAGCTTAGTGGTCATAGAGAAAAGATAGTTTCATTAGAGGGATTTGGCGAGAAATCTTACAACAACCTCATAGAGAGTATAGACAAGGCAAGAGAAACTACTGCGGTAAGAGTGCTTTACAGCCTTGGAATAGCCAATATAGGACTTGCCACAGCTAAGCTAATATGCAGATTCTTTGATAATGATATAGAGAGGATAACAAAGGCAAAGCCTGATGAGCTTACTCAGATAGACGGAGTTGGTGAGGTTATGGCAGGAGTATTTGCAGATTATTTTAATAAGGATGAGAACCTTAGGACTTTGGAACATCTTCTCCTAGAGGTGCATATTGAAAATGCCGAAGCAAATGCGAATGATGAGGGCAGCAGTGAAGGCAGTAATACGATTTCGGGACTTACCTTTGTAGTTACAGGTGATGTGGAGAAGTTCAAGAACCGTAGAGAGCTGTCTGACTTTATTGAGAGTAAGGGCGGAAAGGTAACTGGCTCGGTTACCGGTAAGACTGATTATCTTATAAATAATGACCTTACATCTAACTCAGGTAAGAACAAAAAGGCAAAGGAACTTGGAATCAAGATTATAAGCGAGAACGAGTTTTTGGAGCTTGTAGGAGGTAGTAATGCCGATTAAGGTAAAAAATAATTTTCCGGCAAAGAAGATACTGGAAGATGAAAATATATTTATAATGGATGAAAACAGGGCTATGTCTCAGGATATCCGCCCGCTCAAAATCCTTATACTAAATCTGATGCCTCTTAAGGAGGATACGGAAGTTCAGCTGATGAGGGCTCTTTCCAATACTCCTCTTCAGGTAAATGTTACATTTTTAACAACTGAAAGCTATGTAGGGAAAAATACCCCAACAAGCCATTTGGACGAGTTTTATGTGACATTTTCAGAGATTGAGAATAAAAAATATGACGGTCTAATAATTACAGGGGCTCCGGTTGAAACCTTAGCCTATGAGGAGGTTGCCTACTGGAAAGAAATCTGTGAGATTATGGACTGGGCAAAGACTCATGTGACCTCAACTCTTCATCTGTGTTGGGCTGCAATGGCAGGAATGTACCATTATTATGGAGCTGATAAGTACCAGTTTGAGGACAAGCTTTTTGGTATATATCCACACAAGGTTTATAACAGGAAAGAGCCTCTAATAAGAGGGTTTGACGATTATTTTTACGCTCCACACTCAAGGCATACAGGGGTTAAGAGAGAGGACATAGTAAAGAATGATGACCTTGTGATACTTGCAGAGTCAGAAGAAGCAGGGGTATTTCTCTTTATGACGAAGGACGGAAAACGCATCTTTGTAATGGGGCATCCTGAGTATGACAGAATGACACTTGATGCGGAATACAAGAGGGATAAGTCTAAGGGGCTTCCTATCGAGCTTCCTAAGAATTATTATCCTGAAGACAATCCTGCAAAGAAGCCGGTTCTGTCATGGAGGGCACACGCCAATACGCTTTATACTAACTGGGTGAACTATTATATCTACCAGAACACACCTTATGATTTGACGAAATAAAAGATGTGGATGATTTATTGAAATGTGCTAGAAAGCAGAATATATAATGAAAAAGCCGGTGACAAGAAAATGCAGATGTTGGGTATAGTTTAAGTATAACTTAATGTACATATGCATTTTTCTTGGTTTGCCGGCTTTTCGTTTGAAGACACTAGCGAGATTATTCCTTTACAGTTTCAGCCTCTATCCTCTCCATAGCAATATTGTAGCCGTCATTACCATACTCAAGTGAACGGTTAACACGGCTTATGGTTGCGGTGGAAGCTCCTGTCACCTCTGATATTTCTATATATGTCTTTCCCTCAGTAAGCATCTTAGCAACCATAAGTCTCTGAGATATGGTAAAGAGCTCATTTATGGTGCAGACATCTTCAAAAAAATTATAACATTCTTCCCTGCTTTTAAGTGTGAGGACTGCATCAAAGAAGTAGTCCATAGCAGGAGTTCTTAGTTTATCCTTCATCTCTTTTCTCCAAAAGTCATAATGATATCATAAAAGCTTCTAATAAATATCATAAATACAAGCTTAGGTTTACATTACTTGGTTTAACCATGATACAAGGTAATTTTAGCACTTTACAAGGGCAAAGTAAAGAGTAATAAATTCACCCTGATATTTAACGAATTTAATTCTTATGGCATAATGAAGGCTGTATAGGACGTTGCTTTGATGTCAATATGTATATGTAAGTAATGAAAATGTGTGAGAGTTAATGGGAGTGAGGTAATGGAGAAAAAAGAGATATCAAAGATCAAAACTATAAGATGGAATAAAAAACATATTATGCCACGAAAATTATTCCTTATGATTGCGATTACTCTTTAACTGTGATAAAATATATACAAATAAAAAACGTGGCAAAATATATAAATTATTCGTAGAAAAGAGGTGTGGGATATGATTATAGAAAGAAAGCAATATTTAGATGAACTAATTAAGAAAAAGGATAACGGAAGAATTAAAATCATCACAGGTATCAGAAGGTGTGGTAAGTCATATTTGTTGTTTGAACTATACAAGAATTATTTATTGAAAAATTGTATAGCTGAAAACCAAATTATTGAAATGGCTCTCGATGATATCGAAAATAGTGGGTATAGAGATCCGTTTAAGCTCAATGAATATATAAAAAATAAGATAACTAGTGATAAAAGATATTATATTTTTATTGACGAGATACAATTTTCAAGGTCGGTAAAAAATCCATATATTGATGATGATGATGAAAAGATTACTTTTGTTGATGCATTACTTTCACTTATGAAACGAAAAAATCTTGATATATATGTTACCGGAAGTAATTCAAAAATGCTTTCTAAAGATATTTTGACACAATTTAGAGATAGGGGAGATGAAATACATGTTTATCCTTTATCGTTTGCTGAGATGAGTAGCTGTTACGAGGATAAAGATAAAGCATGGGAAGATTATGTACTTTGCGGTGGAATGCCATTTGTACTAGAAATGGACACCTTTGAAGAAAAGAGCAGATATTTGAAAGGATTATTTGAGGAAACATATATTAAGGATATCATAGATCGAAAGCAGATAAAAAATAGTGAGGAAGTATTAGAAGTTTTACTAGATTTTGTATCATCAGCAGTAGGCTCACTTACAAATCCACTTAAGCTATCTAATAGATATGCTTCGGAAAAAAAGATAAATATATCAAATAATACTATTTCAAAGTATTTAACATATTTTGAAGAAGCCTATGTTTTGTATGCTGCTAAAAGATACGATATTAAAGGTTCAAAATACTTTTCTACACCACTTAAATACTATTTTGCTGATATTGGTCTTAGAAATGCAAGATTGAATTTTAGACAAGTTGAAGAAACGCATATTATGGAAAATATCATTTACAATGACTTGTTAAGAAGAGGATTTAATGTTGATGTGGGTGTTGTGGAATATTTTCCAAATGTGGAGGGAAAAACAACAAGAGTACAATTAGAGGTTGATTTTATTATTAACAGAGGAAATCTCAGATATTATATTCAATCAGCTTTTGCTATAAACAGTGAGGAGAAGAAAGAACAGGAAAGAAACTCTCTAAAACGAATTGACGATTCTTTTAAGAAAATTATTATTGTCAGAGATAATATAGTGCCAAGATACGATGAGTATGGAATTTTCTACGTTGGAATCAGAGACTTTTTGCTAATGGACGATTTTCTTGAAGCATAATTGAATGAATTTTATTCTTATGGCATAATGGAGGCTGTATAGGACGTTGCTTTGATGCCAACATATATATGTAAGTAATGAAAATGTGTGAGAGTTAATGGGAGTGAGGTAATGGAGAAACTAAAACTAAATCTTATAGAAAAATGGGATACAAACGGTGAATATACCTTTGTCCATAGTTGTGGAATATTAAGCGATGGAAGGGCATTGGTACTTACATCTGAGGCTGAAAACTATCGTAAATACAGTGTTCTTGAGCTTTCATCACAGGGTATTAGAAAGGTTGCTGCCTTTGATTATACAGATAGCAGGAGAAATTATCCTGTGTTTTTTAAGTACGGAGAAGGATTTGGCATAATAAAGCCTGAGAATGAGCTTTTGTACTACACCGTAGATTTCTCTTCTCCTTTGGTCATACCAATTAAAAATGGCTCCTTATTTTCAGGAAAGGTTGTGCCTGAAAAGGCAGAGCAGAGGTATTTTCAGGTCGTATCTGACAGCACTCTCATACCGGTTTGCTTTGAGAATAAGGTATATTATGATTTATCAAGATGTTTTGCTTTGTTAGATATTGATTTTAAGGCAAAGTCAGCCAAGTGGAAGAGCTTTTTGGAAATTGATAAACAGGGATTTACCAATCATGATGAAAGTAATGAAGAAATGCCTAAAATCGACTCCTTGAAAATACTTAATAATGAAATCTATGCCTTTACTTCAGGAGAAAGCACAACATCTGTCAATAAATGGGGCTTAGACTACTATGCAATTGCTAAGATATCAGACAAGGGAAAGGTAATCAAAAAGTATATTGAATCTGACAACTTGAAAAGGTCAGAGAAAAAAGGCGGTGTAAACGGTGTATTTACAGACTCTGACTATGTGATATTGACGCCATTATTTAAGAGCGATGAGTGGAAAGGGAAACAAAGAGTATTTTCCCTAAGTAATGGAGAATACTTTGACATAGGTTTTCCAAAAGGGATGTCAAAGCATAAACTGCATAATATTAACGGCAGTCTCTGTCTGACTTCTCTGTATGATAGAGGGTTACAGGAGATTGCACTGTGTAAATTTGAAGGCTAAAATTTTGTAAAATGATTGAGTTACTGACAGATAATTTTGCAGTCTCCCTGAGAATTGAAGCTGTAGGGGAACGCATTAATGGGTGCCAAATACTTTTGACACCAATATTATTTTGATTAGATAAGAGGAAAAAGAATTGAAAAAAGGTGAGATTAACGAGGGTATAGTAAGTTATGTGGATTTTCCTGACAAGGGAATTATATTTCTTTCAGATGATGAGAGAAAGGTTGTACTTAAGGGCGGAATCGAAGGACAGAAGGTTAGATACAGGGTTGGGAGAAGAAGAAATGACAGGTACGAGGCCCGTATAGAAGAAGTTTTAGAAAAAGCACCTACAGAGACCAGGGAGCCTGCCTGTAAGAACTATGGACTTTGCGGAGGCTGTTCATATCATACCCTGCCTTATGAGGAGCAGCTTAAACTAAAGAGCTCTCAGGTAAAGAAGATGCTTGACAGGGTAATTAGCAGCGAATATGAGTATGAGGAAATTCTTGGAAGCCCTACAGAGTGGGAAACCAGAAATAAGATGGAGTATGCCTTTGGGGACAGCTATAAGGGAGGGCCAATGTCACTTGGTCTTCACAAGCGTGGGCATTTTCACGATATTTTATTCACAGATGACTGCAAGATAGTAAATGATGATTTTAATAGAATATTAAGATGTGTATTCGAGCATTTTAATGAAGCAGAAATCTCATTTTACAATAAGGCAATGCACAGAGGGTATCTCAGGCATTTGCTTGTAAGAAGGGCATCTAAGACAGGAGAGATTCTGGTAGCACTTGAAACTTCTTCTGACTTTATAACAAAGGCAGAAAAGACAGCCATGGAAATGGACAGCCTAAAGGAATTCCTAGCTTCTCCTAATGCAGTGTATGAAAAGGGAGAACAGAGCGAAGAAGAGAAGGATATCCTAGCAGAGATGGTGGAGAAGCTTAAAAAAGTCAGCTTAGAAGGAGAAATAACTGGAATCATCCATCTTGTAAATGATGAAGTTTCAGATGATGTGAAGGCAGAGAGACAGGAAATTCTCTTCGGCAGGGACTATATAAATGAGGAGCTTCTGGGTCTTAAGTTTAAGATAACTACATTTTCATTTTTCCAGACCAATTCTCTCGGCGCAGAGGTGCTCTACAGCAAGGTAAGGGAGTATGTAGGTAACAATGAGGGAAATGTGGTATATGACCTCTATAGCGGAACCGGTACCATAGGACAGATAATTTCTCCTGTGGCAAAGAAGGTAATAGGTATAGAAATAGTGGAAGAGGCTGTAACCTCAGCCAATGAAAACGCCAAGTTAAACGGACTTACTAATACGGAGTTTTTGGCAGGCGATGTATTTAAGGTGCTTGATGAAGTGAAGGAAAAGCCTGACTTTATCATCCTTGACCCTCCTAGAGATGGCGTATCTCCTAAGGCGCTTAAGAGGGTATTATCTTACGGAGTTAGAGATATAGTTTACATAGCCTGCAAGCCAACCAGCCTTGTAAGGGACATCCCTGAGTTTGAGAAGGCAGGGTATAGGGTGAAGAAGGTCTGTCTATGTGATATGTTCCCGGAAACTTTGCATGTGGAGTGCATAGCGTTGATACAAAGAGCGAAATCGTGAAAATCCTGCATTTTAAGCAGTTTTACAAGCATTATGTATTTGTAGAAGATGGCGAAGGTGGACGAAAAAAAGTCCTAAAAAATTATATAGATGTGAATGTTTGCATTGATATGGTGTGTGGAGATACAAAGTATGCTTTAGAAAGTGAGGACTACTAAATGATGAGATGGATAATAAAAATAATCTTGTTTCCAATTAGCTTGGTGTTGAGTATCCTTACAGCATTTCTGACATTCCTACTTGGTATCGGAACAGCCCTACTATACTTGCTGATGATGTTTTGCATATTTGGAGCAATTGCATCTTTTATGCAAAAAGAAGTTGCCATCGGAATAGAAGCATTGGTATTAGGATTTTTGTTAAGTCCTTATGGAATACCGATGGTCGGAGCAGCTGTTATAGCGTTCCTTCAGGAAATCAACGAAGCAATAAAATCAATCTAAAAAAATTCATACAAATGGTTACCAAAGGCGATAGATAAAAAACTATCGTCTTTTTCTTTGCCAATTTTTAAGGAGGGAGGTGAAGCGATGGACTTTGACTATTTCTATAACAGAGAAGCAGAAAGATTTAACTTTCTAAAAGTACCTGAAATATTGGTAGACGGAGAAGAATTTAAGGGATTGTCTGCTGAAGCAATTATCCTTTATTCCATGCTTTTGAAACGAACAGGAATGTCATTTAAGAATAACTGGATAGACAAGGAAGGCAGAGTATTTATCTATTTCACAGTCGAGGAAATTATGAAAAGAAGAAATATCTCAAAGCCTACTGCCATAAAAACATTAGATGAGTTAGACAGCAAAAAAGGGATAGGGCTGATTGAAAGAGTAAGACTTGGACTTGGTAAGCCGAACATCATTTATGTCAAAGACTTTATGAGCATAATAGCGGTAAAAGAAAATGACCTCTTGAAGTCAAAAAACTTAACTTCAGAAGTAAAAGATTTTAACCTCAGAAGTAAAGAAAATGAACTTCAGGAAGTTCAAAATGTTGACTCTAACTATATAGAGAATAATAAGAGTAAGTATAGTAAGAGAGAATATAGTTTTGGGGAAAACGGACTTGGAACATTTCAAAATGTCTTTTTAAAGGATGGAGATATAGGAGAATTACAAATAAAAATGGCAGGAGAGCTTGATAACTACATTGAGAGGTTATCAACCTATCTTCAAAGTACCGGAAAGACATATAAAGACCATAAAGCAACAATTCTTTCTTGGTTTTATAAAGATCAGGGAAGTAAGAAAATATCCAATATCCCTACATGGGAGGAATATAACAAAGGAGAGCATCTATGAATAAGGAATTAGAAAAAGTGATGATAGAAGATGTTGAATATAGTTTTGATCCTGAAAAAGAATACATCAAAGACGGACACGCCTACTGTAAAGTGTGCCATGAAAGAAAAGACGGGAAAGGATTAGAGTTTTTCGGAAAGCAGATGATATTTAAGACTGCTTGTAAATGCGATAGAGATAGAGAAGCAAAAGAAAAAGAAAGACAGAAGCAACTTGAAATCGAGAGATTAAAAAGTAGCTGCTTCACATCCATTATTCAGTGGGCATATACCTTTGAAAACTATCAGGGGAAAGAAAATCAGAGCCTTATCATCGCAAAGAATTTTGTAAAAGATTATGAATTGATGAAAAAGGAAAATATCGGACTTCTGTTCTATGGAACAGTTGGAAGCGGAAAGACCTATCTTGCCTGCTCCATTGCCAATGCACTGATTGAACAGTATCAGATAAGCGTTAAGATTAGAAACTTTTCACAGATAATCAACGAACTGCAAAAAGGAGGATTTGACCTTGATAAAAACGCATATATTGAATCCCTTGTAAATACTTCCGTTCTTATCTTGGATGACTTAGGAATAGAAAGAGATACAAGCTATGCCAAAGAGCAAGTATATAACATCGTGAATAACAGGTACTTAAAACAGAAACCGACTATCTTCACTACTAACCTTTCCTACGACACAATCCAAAATTGTAAGGATAGCGTAGAGTATCAAAGAATCTACTCAAGAATCATAGAGATGTGTATTCCTGTTATGGTTGTAGGAGAAGATTTTAGAAAGGTTATTCAAAAGGACAAACTGAATCGGAATAAGGACAGACTGCTGAATGGAGGTGAGAGAAGTTGATCAATGAAGAAATAGCAAGAAAAACACTGAATATGGAAGTTAGAGCTGCTAAAGTAACAGGAAAGCTAATTCTGAACTTGTTAAAGAAATTGATGAAAGAAGCAGAAAAACTTGGAGGACTTGAAAAGCTGGTTAATACTAACGGAAATGAAGTAAAGCTAAAAGATATGGTTAAAAAGGGGCAGCTTGAAGAAATTCCAGTTGAAGAAGCAGAACTTAAGGAACTCAAAAAGGAACTTAATCGGTATGGGGTAAAGTTTTCAGTCATGAAAGATAAGGAAAGTGGGAAATACTCAGTATTCTTTCAAGCTAAAGATATGAAGGTTATGGACAAAGCATTTAAGCATGCCCTTTCAGAATCAGAAAAGAAAACGGAAAGGAAGGAGTTCATTCATAAGAATATTGAGAAGTTTAAGGAGATGGCTAAAAACTCTGTTTCTAAAGATAAAATCAAGAATAAACAAAAGGAGCAGAGCCTATGATAGATAAAATATTAAAGGACATCAAAGGCTTATTTAAGGTGCAAGATAAGGTAAAGTTTGCAAAGCAAAACATTCCCTATCTTGCATTTTTCTATATTGGGAATATTTTCTCCTATCATGTGAGAAGCTATACCGGCGGAGATGTAATAGACAGGATATTTCAAGGAATACTTGAGCTTAATACGATGAGTTTTATCCCAAGCATACATCTTATTGATATACTGGTAGGAGTTGGAGTAGCAGCCTTAATTAAATTTATTGTCTATACCAAAGGTAAAAACGCCAAGAAGTTTAGACAAGGAAAAGAGTACGGCTCGGCAAGATGGGTTGCATAATATTAACTGAACAGGAGTGATATATAGACACGAGAAAAGGAGGATAATGCCATGATAGAATACACAAACAAAATCACAGCACTATACTCCCGCCTTTCAGTTGGTGATGAAGATAGAGATGGTGGCGAGAGTAATAGTATTGTCAATCAAAAAGCATTTTTAGAAAGGTATGCAAGAGATAAAAAGCTGATAAACATTCGCCATTATATCGACGATGATGAAAGCGGTAGGTTCTTTGACCGTTCAGCTTATACACAGATGATAAGCGATGTAGAGCAAGGCAAAATCGGAATTGTCATTATGAAAGATATGACAAGGTGGGGACGAGATTATCTCCAAGTGGGAAACGCTATGGAGATATTTAGAAGAAACAATGTACGCTTTATTGCCATCAACAACGGTATAGACAGCCAAGACCAAAACACATTGGAATTTGCCCCATTTATCAATATCATGTCAGAGTGGTACGCAAGGGACATCAGCAAGAAAGTTAAAACGGGAATTAAGACCAAAGGAGCAAGTGGGAAGCCCGTCGCAACAGAAGCCCCCTACGGCTATATAAAAGACCCTAACAACAAAGATTTTTGGATAGTCGATAAAGAAGCTGCCGAAGTCGTAAAACTCATTTTTACGCTCTTTATGGAGGGGAAAAACCGCAATCAGATAGCCGTTTATCTTAAAACAAATGAGATACTAACCCCAACCTTTTATATGAAACAGCAAGACAGAGGAACGGCGAAAAGCAGAAAGCTGAATGAAGAAAACCGCTATAACTGGAATAAAGCAACCCTAACACACATACTGAAAAGGCAGGAGTATTGTGGCGATGTAGTCAACTTCAAGACCGAAAAACATTACAGAGATAAAAGAAACCATTATGTAGATAAAGAGAAGTGGCAGATAATAGAAAATGTGCATGAGCCAATCATAGACCGAAGTACCTATGAAAATGTACAAAGGATATTAAAAAACGCACCTGTAAAAAGACCAAACGGAGATGGAGAAATTCACGCACTTTCCGGACTGATGTATTGCAAAGATTGCGGTACAAAAATGCACATTCGTACCATACACAAAAACGGAAAAGTACAGCATGTAACCTATTGCAGTGAATACGCCAAAGGAAAAGCCAAACACCCTAAATGTAATTCTCCTCACCGTATTGATGTCGATGATGTGATGGAAAATCTAACAGAGGTTTTGCGAAAGATAGCACAGTATTCATTGGCAAATAAAGAAGAATTTGAAGCGCTGGTAAAAAGTAGTCTTGCTAAAGAGCAGACAGAAGAAATCAAGAAACAGCAAAAGCGTATCCCTCAAATCACAGACAGAATGGAACAGATAGAAAGAGTTATGAATAAGCTGTATGAGGACAATGCACTGGGAAATATCGAGGTAAAACGCTATGAATTACTATCAAGGAAGTATGCAGAAGAATATTACACTTTGAAAGCGGAACAGGAAGAAATAGAGGAACGCTTATCTGAATTTGAAAACGCTAATCAAAGAGCAAAGAACTTTATCAAGCTTGCAGAAAGCTACTCAGATTTTGAAGAACTTACCCCTACCGCCATCAATGAATTTATCAGTAAAATTGTAGTGCATGAGCGAGATGTCAAAAGAGCAAAATATGCCGTTCAGAGAATAGAAGTGTATTTCAACTATATCGGAAAATTTGAAAATGAACTCACAAAAGAAATAGAGCCGACAGAACA
Source organism: Catonella massiliensis (assembly GCF_016651435.1). Lineage (NCBI taxonomy): Bacteria > Bacillati > Bacillota > Clostridia > Lachnospirales > Lachnospiraceae > Catonella > Catonella massiliensis. The sequence continues at coordinate 813,059 of NZ_JAEPRJ010000001.1, forward strand.
GGAAATGATACAGATGAGAGAAGAAATCGAAGAAGCCAAGAAAGAAAAATCAAGAGCATATCACAGGGCATATTCCAAAGAATACCGAGCTAAAAATCTTGAAAAGTTTAGAGAGTACGAACGGATAAAAGCACGAGAATATAGAGCAAGAAAGAAGCTACAAGCAACAACCTAAAATCAAATATCAATCAATACGAAAAGAGGTTTCCTAAATCACAGGAAATCTTTTTTTGTGCAAGTAAAAGGAGGATTGAATGACAGAAAAACAAGAAGTACAGAACGATGAAATACAGACAGTAAAAGAACAGACCATATCCCAAAAACCTAACAATATCATGATAAAAAAGATTAGAGGAAAAACTTTTGTAACAGAGATATATTTTGACTCAAACAGTAAGGATACATTTCAAGATAAGCTGTTAAAGGTAGTGAGATCGGAACGGAAAGGACAGGGAAAATGAAAAATATAGATGAAAAAATCTTAATGGCAGAAGAAGAAATTAAGCAGTTACAAAACAAAAGAAAAAAGCTCATCAGTCAACAGAAACAGGAAGAGAGAAAGAAAAGAGATAGGCGGCTTTATGAAAAAGGAGCAGTCTTTGAAAGTATCTTTACCGAAAGTAAGAGTTTTACCAAAGACGAATTTTATCAGCTAATCACATTCCCAAACATCAAAGAAGAAGTCAATCAAAAAATCTTAAAAATCATAGAAAAAAGAGAACAAAACGAAAGCAAAATTACAGAAACACAAGAGGAAGTAACGGAAACAGAGGAATAGTCCCTTGTTTACAAGGGCGCACATATACACCTTAAAAGGTGCGTGCGTTCTCCGAAGGCTCTTAGCAGAGGGCATATCAGCTAACGCTGATACAGGGGAGCTACACTCCCCTACGGAAATAAATTTCCTACCCCTTGTGTACTTCCCAAAAGAAATCGGATAAAAAGCTATTCGATTTTTTTAGGAAGTCTTATCCATCGCCACCATACCCGTATCGGAAAAAGAGAGGAGGTTTTTTCTTATGGCGATATACCATCTTTGTATAAAGATTATTTCAAGAGGCAAAGGAAAAAGTGCAGTAGCAGCTTCCGCCTATCGAAGTGGTGAAAAGATAAAAAACGAATACGACGGCATAGTCCACGACTTTACAAGAAAAGGCGGAATAGCACATGCAGAAATTCTATTACCACAAAATGCACCACAGGATTTTTCAGACAGAGGAGCATTATGGAACAGTGTCGAGAAAATAGAAAAAAGTAAAAACTCACAGCTTGCAAGAGAAATAGAAATTGCCTTGCCTAAAGAATTAGACAGAGAAAAACAAATAAATCTTGTAAGAGAGTATGTAAAAGAAAATTTTGTAAAAGTCGGTATGTGTGCCGATATTGCTTTGCACAATAAAGGAGATGGAAACCCACACGCACATATCCTACTTACCATGCGACCGTTAAATGAAGATAAAACATGGGGAGCAAAATCAAAAAAAGAATATATCCTTGATGAAAATGGAGAAAAAGTAAAACTCAAAAACGGCAATTACAAAACCAAAAAAATCAATACAACAGATTGGAACGAACAAGACAAAGCAGAAGAGTGGCGAAAAGCATGGGCAGATATTACAAACAAATATCTTGAAGAAAATAACATACAGGAAAAAGTAGACCATCGTTCCTATCAAAGACAGGGAATAGAACAAATACCTACCATTCATTTAGGCGTATCAGCCACCCAAATGGAGAAGAAAGGCATAGCCACCGACAGAGGAAATATCAATCGAGAAATCAGAAAACAAAATAGACTATTACAGGAAATCAAGTTAAGAATAAAAGCCTTGTTAAATTGGATAAGGGGAATAGGAAAAGAAGAAAAAGCAGAAACTGATAATCTCAAATCCACCCTACCATACAAAGAAAATTTGCTATCCGTTTTTGAAAATCTTATCCATAAAAATGCAGATAACCATCATACAGATTTAGAACAATACATCGAAAGCTATCAATTCTTAAAAGAAAAAAACATCATTTCCTTATCTGAACTGAAAGAAAACATAGTTACTTTAAGAGATAAGAACTACAAGACTACAAGAACTATTAAAGATACCGAAAAGAAAATAGATGATAGAGTACAACTTATCGACCACGCCGAGAAATATTTGAAGCATAAAGATACCTATAAAGCCTATACCAAGCTAAAGAAAAACAAACAAGATACTTTCTACAATGAACATACCGCAGAGATTATTTTATTTGAAAGTGCCAAAAAATATCTGAAAGAGCATTTAGGAGAAAGCAAAACCATAAATATATCCAAATGGAAATCAGAAATAGGCACTTTGAGGAAAGAAAAAGATACTCTATATTCTCAAATCACAGATATACGAAAAGAAGTGGAACAGGCTGAAAGTGTTAGAAGCTGTATAGATAAATTACTGCAAGAAAAGAGAGGATTAACAAAGGTAAAGAAGCAAGAGTTAGGGCTGTAAAACTTAGTAAAAATATGATATAATATTTAAGATATTAAGTGAAACAAATTAGAAGTTGTAAGGGTGATTATATGAAAATTATTATTATACATGGTCAAAGTCATAAAGGTTCAACATATAATGTTTCAAGAATACTTGCAGATAAATTGGGAGGAGAAGTATCGGAATTTTTTTTACCGAAGGATTTCAATTGTTTTTGTATTGGGTGTGGGAATTGCTTTACCAAAGGAGAGGTCATGTGTCCACATTTCGAACAGTTGCAACCTTTAACAAATGCCATAGACGAGTCGGATATAATTATTCTTGCAAGCCCTGTATATGTATATCATGTTACAGGTTCAATGAAAGCATTTCTTGACCATTATGGTTATAGATGGATGGTTCACCGACCAAGTGAAAGTATGTTTTCAAAACAAGCTGTCTGTGTTTCAACAGCTGCTGGGGCAGGAACGAAAAAAGCTAATAAAGATATGGCAGATAGCACATTCTTTTGGGGATGTGCTAAAACTTATAAATTAGGTATTGCAGTTTGGGAAACAGATTGGAAGAGAGTTGACGAGAAGATAAAATCAAAAGTTGACCGCCAAACAACAACTCTTTCGAATAAAATAAAAAATAACTATACAAAGGTAAGACCTTCAATAAAAACAAGGATTTTATTCAATATTATGAGAATTATTCAAAAAAAGGGATTGAATGAGAGAGATAAGACATATTGGCAAGAGAAAGGATGGCTTGGTAAAAATCGTCCATGGAAATGACAAATCCCAATTTGTCTAATTGAATAGAACAATTTTAGAAGCAGTAAATCATAAAGGTTTGCTGTTTTTTCTTATTTATTTTTTCAAAATAAAAGCGTCAATAAATCAAAAAAGGTACTTGACAAAACGCTCTCTGGGGAAATAAAAAAGACATCGAGCCGTACATGGATGAAAAGTTTCAAAACAATATCTTGCTCACTCAAACAGAACGATTAACTATGAATGGCAGACCGTCTAATCCAAAGTATGCAAGGAATAAGAATGTACTTGTTATAGGAGGATCAGGAAGTGGTAAGACTCGATTTTTTGTAAAACCCAACCTTATGCAAATGCACAGCAGCTATTGTGTTACCGATCCAAAAGGTACGATCATTCTTGAGTGTGGCAAAATGCTTGAAGATAACGGATATGAGATAAAAATTTTAAATACCATTAACTTCAAAAAAAGCATGAAATACAATCCATTTGCCTATATTCGTTCTGAGAAAGATATATTAAAACTTGTTCAGACTATCATTGCAAATACCAAAGGTGAGGGAGAAAAGGCAGGTGAGGATTTTTGGGTAAAAGCCGAGAAACTCTACTATACAGCCCTTATCGGATATATCTTCTATGAGGCACCAAGAGAAGAAAAGAACTTTGCAACCCTTCTTGATATGATAGACGCTTCAGAAGTCAGAGAAGATGATGAAACCTATATGAATCCGATAGACAGACTCTTTGAAGCATTGGAAAAGAAAGAGCCTACACACTTTGCGGTGAAGCAATATAAAAAGTACAAATTGGCAGCCGGAGTAATAGAATTAAGAAGAACACTTCATCACTATTTGAGTGAAAAATGTTTTGCTTAATTCTTTTTTTTTATTGAAGAATTTGAGCGAAAGGAGGTAATCGTGAGAAATTATGAGAAAATAACCGCTTTGTATGAGAGGTTAAGCCGAGATGATGAACTACAAGGCGAGAGCAATTCGATCGTCAATCAAAAGAAAATTTTGAAAGAATACGCAAAGAAAAATCATTTGGAGAACATCATTCATTTTACCGATGACGGAATCAGCGGAACACAGTTTGATCGTCCGGGCTTTATGGCAATGATGAACGGAGTTAATCAAGGAAATATCGGTTGTATCATCGTAAAGGATATGTCAAGACTTGGCAGAGATTACCTCAAAGTCGGTCAATGTATGGAGATATTAAGACAAAAGGGAGTAAGACTCATTGCCATAAACGACAATGTAGACAGCTTTTACAAAGACGATGATTTTACTCCTTTTCGAAACATTATGAATGAGTGGTATGCAAGAGATACCTCAAGGAAAATCAAGTCCACATTCAAAGCCAAAGGCGAAAGCGGAAAGCATACAGGAAGCAGTCCACCCTATGGATATATCAAAGACAAGGACGATAAAAATCAGTGGATTATCGACGAGAAAGCAGCAGAAGTTGTCCGAAGAATATTCCATCTGACGATGGACGGAAAAGGACCCTATGCCATCGCAAGAATATTAGAAGCCGACAAGATAGATATACCCGCCTATCATCAGCAGAAATTGGGATATGGACTACATCAAAGCAAAGTGTTTGAATATCCGTATCGTTGGTGCAGCTCCACGATTGCAAGTATCTTAAAGAAACAGGAATACTTAGGGCATACAGTCAATTTCAAAACAAGAAAACATTTCAAAGACAAGAAAAGTAAATACGTATCTGAAGATAACTGGTTGATATTTGAAAATACCCACGAGCCAATTATAGACCAAGAAACATTTGACAATGTTCAAAGGATAAGAGGAAATGTAAAAAGGTATCCTGATGGTTGGGGAGAATACCATCCCCTTACAGGACTGATGTATTGTGCCGATTGTGGAAGTAAAATGTATGTGCATAGAACAAGTAACTACAAGAATATCCCTTATTATACTTGCAGTGCCTACACAAAAGTACCTTGTGGAACACTTTGTCCATCCGCTCACAGGATAAAAGCAGAAGCAGTCTTAAATCTCATTCAAAGCACCTTACAAGACATTAAGAAAAGCCTTGATGAAGATAACGAAGCCTTTCTCCATTCCATTCAAAATGAAATGGAAGAAAGCGAAAAAATGGAAATGGAAAAGAAAAGGACAAGGCTCATAGATAGTAAAAACAGACTTCAGGAATTGGAACGCTTAATGTGTCGAATATACGAAGATATGATATTGGAGAAGATACCGAATAACCGATATGAAATCTTAAATAATCAGTATGAAACCGAGCAAAGGGAACTTAGTAAAGAAATCGATGAGTTGGAAAAAGCCATCAAGCGATACGAAAAAGAAACCGACAGAGCCAAAAAGTTTATCCGGTTGATTGAACGCTATGATAACTTTGACGAACTGACACCGACCATCATTAACGAGTTTGTAGAAAAAATCTTAGTCCACGAACGAGATCGAAAAGGCAGTCAAACCGCCAATCAGAAAGTCGAAATCTACTTCAACTTTATCGGCAACTATGAACCGCCGAAAGAAGAATTATCCGAAGAAGAAATGCAGAAATTAAGGGAGGAGGAAGAAAAAGAACGGGAAAGAAAAGACAAACTTCATCAAAACTACTTGAAACGTAAAGCAAACGGCAAGCAAAAAGAATATGAGGATAGATATAAGGCAAGGCGAGAGGAGAAAAAACAGGAAAAGCTAAAGAGTTTGAAAAGAACAGGGATACCGGTAAGTGAATATATTAAAAACATTAAAAAAACAAAAATGATATACAATAGTTAGTTGACATTAACTATCATATAGTATATAATAAAAACCGACGACATTGTCGGTTTTTATTGGTTGAGTAGAAAAGAGGTCTTTATTTTGAAGGAAGAAAAACAAAAAGTAGGACAAATCAAAAAAAAGAAAATTAGAGAAGCTGCAAAAAAATGTTTTTTAACAAAAGGCTTTCAAAGCACAACGATGGAAGATGTCATTACAGAGATAGGTATGAGTAGAGGGGGTGTTTATCATCATTATGCAAGTACAAATGAAATGCTTAAAGACTTAATGCTTGATGGTAATGATTATAGAAACAGCTTGATAAATGAGTATTTGGAAAATAATCGAGGCAAAGATAAATATCAGAAAATGGGTGATATTTTGGTTGATAAGTCACTGGCTGATACAGATTTGATGAGATTATATACGCTCCTTTTACAGGCAAAAAAATATAATGAGGATTTGGAAAAGTTGTATCAAGAATTGAAACTTAATACGACTAATGAGCTGAGTTTAATCGCCAAGCAGCTTGGAATTAAAGCAGATATATTTGGTGACGGTTTTTTAGTGAATTATATCAATGGATTGATATTAAGTTCAGAAATTTTAGGTGCGAGAAAGTCTTATAGCGAGCATAAACGATATATAAAAGAAACAATGATAAATTATATTGTTGATGTAGAAAAGAAAAATTAAAACAATTAGGAGGTTTCAAATGAGCAAACGATTAGAGGTAAAGGATTTAATCAATATAGGATTATTTTCCGTATTAGGATTCATATTTATGATGATTGGATCATTTTTAGCAATGGTTCCGGTTTTAATGCCGGTTGTCCCATTTGCACAGGGAGTTTTGGTAGGACCTGTAAATATGCTATATTCTACCAAGATTAAAAAAAGAGGAATGATTTTTATTCAATCATTATTGATTGCATTGATATATGTTGCTATGGGACATGGACCTTGGGCATTATTAACGGCTGTTATCGCCGGTATTATTGCTGAAATAATTTTGAAATCAGGAGAATATACCAATGTAAAGAAAGCAAGATTGGCATTTTCAATTGCTCCTCTTTGCACGTTAGGAAATTGGCTTCCAATTTTTATATCGAGAAATGAATATATTAAGCAAATGTTAGAACAAGGATACGATCAAGAGTTCATTGATAAGATGCTTAGTGTTATGCCAAATTGGATTATTGTTGTAATGGCAATAGTAGGAATTATCGGTGCATATATAGGTTGCAGCATTGGAATGGCATTTCTAAAAAAACACTTCAAAAAAACCGGTATGGAAAAATAAGATTTCATGGAGAGTTAGGATGATAATCAAACTTGATTTTCGTACAAAACTTTTTATGACGATAGTTCTTTCATATGTGATGGTATTAGGCAATATTCAAACAAAGTATTTCGTGCAAGCCATTTTAATATCAACAATTCCGATAATACTTTTAATTCACGCAAAATATACAAGAGTAGCTATTATTGGAGTGGCTACTCTTTTGTTTGTTTATGCTGCTGATAAATTTCTGATAGGGCTTAATTACAATCCTATGGTTGCAATTTTATTGATAATAGTAATGGTTATTAAAAAAATTCTCCCCGCATTTTTGATGGGGAGATATACCATACTTACATCAAATGTTGGAGAAAGCATTTACTCATTAAAAAAAATGAAATGTCCAGATGAAATAGCCATTCCCTTGACGGTAATGGTACGTTTCTTTTATGCTGCAAGGATTGATTATAGTAATATAAAAAAAGCTATGCGTTTGAGAGGATTGACGCTTAAAAGGTTAATAAAGAGTCCAATTTTATTATTTGAATATAGATTAGTGCCATTATTGATGTGCTTATCAAAGGCAGCAGATGATTTGACGGTATCAGCTATGACGAAAGGGTTGGCTGTAAATCAAAAGAGAACAAGTATTAGTGAAACATATATGGGACTTGTTGACTTTATGTTTTTCTTAATAATGGCATGGATAATCTATCTATATATAAGGGGAAAATATGCTTGAATTACAAAATTTAACAGTGGGTTTTGACGGTGAAAGCATATTGAAAAATATAAATATGATTTTCAAACCCGGTGAAGTAACCGTCATTACAGGACATTCAGGAACAGGAAAAAGTAGCTTGCTAAAAGTTATCAATGGAATCATTCCGGAATACAATAATGCAGAATTAGAAGGAGATATTGTATTTAACGGAAAATCATTGTTTGGCTTGACAATATTGGAACGATCTAAATTTATATCTACAGTGTTTCAAAATCCTAAAACACAATTTTATTGTATCAATTCAACCGATGAACTGGCTTTTCAGTTGGAAAATAGAAACATAGACAAAGATTTGATTTTAGATAAAATTCAGTATTATTCAGCGGTTTTAGGTACAAAGGAATTATTAGATAGGAATATCTTTGAACTATCTGGAGGCGAAAAGCAGTTGATTGCAGTAACAGCTTGTGGGATTTCTGAAAATGAAATTATCTTGTTGGATGAACCCTCATCTTCCTTAGATCAGGTTGCAATAGAGCATTTACAGAATGCCATTATGGAACTGAAAAAAAGAAAGAAAATTATCATCATTGTGGAGCATAGATTGTTTTATCTGAAAGATATGCTTGATAAATTGTGTGTGATAGAAAATGGAACTTATAAAGAATACACAAAAGAGCAGTTTTGTGATGATTTCTTTGAACAGGTTTCTGAAAAACACAATCTAAGGAGTTTTAATGCGATTTCTAAAAACAATTTTTTAAGCAGGAAATATAAGCAAGTAGAAGTGTTAAAGAAAAATTCTTCAGATCTTGATTGTAAAGCATTGTCTTGTTTGAATTTCAAAAAAAAATATGAAAGAAAGGAAATCTTTGACTTCAGTATTGCCTTTGAATCCGGTATCAATTTCATCATTGGTCAAAATGGTGTTGGGAAAAGCACTTTTATCAATTTGCTGATGGGGCTGACAAGAGGAACAGGAGAGGTGTTTTATAACGGAGTAAAAGTAAAAAAACGATGTGAAAATATTTTTGCGATTATGCAAGATGTTAATTATCAACTTTTTACAGAATCTGTATGGCAAGAAATTTCAACTATTACTAAAGAGGATGAATTAAAAAATGAAATTTTGAGGATGGTAGACTTATTTGATAAAAAAGAAATGCACCCAAATTCATTATCAGGAGGTGAAAAACAACGATTATTACTTGCTATGTCAATGCTGAGCAGGAAGCCCATCGTAATTTTCGATGAACCGACAAGCGGACTATGTAAAAGGCAGATGGATATTTTGATTGTATTTCTTAATAAAATGACCGAACAAGGAAAGATAATTATCATAATCACACACGATTATGAATTTATAGATAGATGTAACGGAAAAGTATATGAGTTTGTGAAATAAATATAGGTAAAGGAGAATGATACGATGAAAGAAGATATGAAAACACAACTATTAACAAAAAGTCCTAAAGAACTGTTATTTAAGTTGGCAATTCCCGGAATAATCGGGATGATTGTCATAGGGTTGTATCCATTTATGGATGGTGTGTTTGCAGGATGGCTCATTGGTGATTATGCTATGTCAGCCATTAGTGTATCCATGTCTTTAACAATAATCAATGGTGGAATATCGGCATTGATTGGCGTTGGAAGTGCCTCAATATTATCAAGAGCAATCGGAAAGGGCGATAAAGAAACGACAGATAAAATATTCGGGAATTTTTGTTACTGGGTAATATTTTTCTCTGTAATTATCACAATATTTGGCTTGATTTTTGCACCTCATTTTTTAGATTTGGTAGGTGCTAAAGGAAATATTAAAGAACTCGGTGTGAGATATTTAAGAGTAGTTTTCTTTGGCTCTATATTTGTGAATTTTGCTCAAGCGGGAAATATGACAATGCGTGGCGAAGGTGCATTAAAGCAATCTATGATGATTATGGGAGCGGGAGCTATATTAAACATTATTTTAGATCCTATTTTTATGAAGTTGATGGGTGAATATGCGATTGAAGGTGCAGCTATTGCCACTGTTATATCTCAAATTGTACAAGCAATATTGACATTCCACTATTTTTCAAAGAAAAGTGCTTTTGTGGGTATCCATAAAATTCAAAAATACAAGGCAATTTATAGCGAAATGTTTAGTATAGGAAGTTCGGCAATGATGATGCAAATTTTATTTGCAGTACAGCAAACATTTTTGTTTAAGCAAGCCTTTGCGTATGGAGGAGATGATTGGGGAATTTTGATGTCTGCTACAATGCGATTATATATGTTTTCCTTTATTCCACTGTGGGGTATGAGTCAAGGCTTACAACCTGTTATTGGAGCTAATTTCGGAGCAAAACAATACGGAAGAGTAAAAGATACGATGAAGATTTTTATGTATGGTGCAACAATTCTTGCAGCAGCTTCATGGATACCATCAATGTTTTGTTCAGAAAAATTACTATCATTATTCAGTGTGAGAAGGGAGATTATTGAAGTTGGTGTTGTAAATTTTAAGATGTTTTATTCTACATTCATCTTATATGGAATTATGATTATGACACTTACATTTTTCCAATCCATAGGAGATGGAAAAAAAGCAGGCATGATTGTAATGCTTAGACAGTTAGTTTTATTTATTCCTGCAATATTACTATTTCCAAAGGTGTTTGGAGCGTCAGCAGTTTGGTGGACAGAACCTATCGTAGACTTTAGTATGATTATGTTAGGACTGTTTTTAATGCTTAATGGACTTAGGAAGATGGGAAAACAACAAATTACAAACAGTTTTAGGTAGCTTAAAAGACAAAATAAAAAATTAGAAAGGTTTGATGTATGAATATTGTTTAACTATAAGGGATGGGTGATTAAAATGGAAAAATCTTTATATACAAAAGAAATAGATAACAAAAATTTCTATTTGCCTTATAGTTGTCTATTCTCTCAAACAATTAAATACATCTAAAGAAAAGGTAAACTCTTTTCAATTCGGAGGACATTTTACGCCAAAGTGTAGAAGTCCTCCTTTTTTATTCTCAAAAAGCAAAATCAGAGAACAGAAAAGGAGGAATACACAATGGACAAAAAAGAATATTTCCTTTATGTCAAAGGAAAAGAGGTTAAGGTCAGTGAAGAAGTCTATAAAGCCTACTGGAAGATAACCGAGCATGAAAAATACCTTATTAAGAAAGACTGGAAAAATAATGTAATACCGTTTTCAGTACTGGATTATGACGGACATTTTGTAGATAACATCGTAGATGAAAGCATTGATATTGAAAAAATTATAGAAGTAAAAATGCAAATCGAAGAATTGAATAAGGCATTAAATTCCCTTACAGAAGAAGAAAGCTTCCTGTATACTATAAATAGGTCAAGAGATTGACATAAAAAAATACCTCAAGTAAATTTAGATTATTACTGACCTGCCAGTTGGTAAAATCTAAAAAACACAAGAGGTATCTAAAATGAATATTAAAGGCACAAAGAAAAAAAATCAAGTAGTAACAGCAAATATTTTTGAACAGCAGGAACTTTTGAAAAAATCGGAGGTGATTAAGGAAAATCTCACAGCTTCAACCTGGCGTGAGTTGGAAACCAATGGTAAGTTCGATAAAAATAAAAAACTCTCTTTTATCAGCGATGACATGCTTATCTTGGGATGTGATGTAGGCAGCGAAACGCACTATGTGAGAGCAATTGATACCAGAGGACGGGAACTCAGTAAGTCCGCATATTCTTTCAACAATGATTATGAGGGATTCCAGAGTGCAAAAGAATGGGCAGTAAAGATAGCTGCTGAACATGATAAGAGTCAGATAGTACTTGGCTTAGAGCCGACCGGTCACTACTGGTTCTGCCTTGCTACCTGGATGATTGCAAATGGAATCAGTGTTGTTCAGGTAAACCCTTATGCTGTTAAGCAGACAAAGGAGGTTGAAGATAACAGCCAGCTGAAGGATGACAGGAAGGATCCAAAACTGATAGCAAATCTTGTCAAGGATGGCAACTTTGGTATGCCATATCTTCCAGAAAAAATCTATGCTGAACTTCGTAGGTTATCCATGTTCAGAGACCAACTGAATGAAGACAGAATTCGAACAATCAACCGGATGCACAGGGAGATGAAGATATATTTCCCGGAGTATAAGGAAGCATTGGGAAAAGTCGATGGAGCATTTAGCCTTGAACTGCTGAAAGAGGCACCATTTCCGGATGAACTGACCGCACTTGGAGAAGAAGGGATAAGACAGATTTGGCATGCTGCTAAACTTAGAGGACGCGGGTACAGCAGAGCCAGAGAAATCTTACAGTACGCAAAAGCAAGTGTTGGGATTAAGGATGGATCTATTGCAAGCAAGGCAGCTGTAAAGTGGTTCGTGCAGAAAATCATGGAACTGGATGTTGAACTTGCTGTTATAGAGAACCAGATCAACCAGAAATGTCAGGAGATACCGCATACAGGTAACGTTCTGGAGATATCTGGGATTGGAGAAAATACACTTTCCGGTATTCTTGCAGAGATGGGAGATATTTCAAGATTTGATGATGTTAAGGAAATACAGAAATTAAGCGGATTAGGCCTTGTGGCATGCAGTTCAGGAAAGCATAAGGGAGAAACCAAAATCAGCCACAGGGGACGTAAACGACTAAGGTATTGGTTGTTCCAGGCAGCAAAGTCAGCAGTGGCCCATGCAGAGGAATTCAAAGAACTCCATATGTATTATACGACACGAGCCGATAATCCGTTGAAAAAGATGCAGTCATTGATTGTGATAGCCTGCAAGCTTCTGAGGATTATCTATACGATTCTGAATACTGGTACGAAATATGCTCCGAAGAAGATGTTGATGGACATCAGACGTCCGGAAAATAAGGAAGCTATTGTAGCGTAAAACAGTCGACAGCAAAATTTATTCCAGAGCCTTGCCGGGTGTCGGATTATTCCGAGATCGGGCAGGGTTCTGGAAGGAAACCCGATAACGATGGAGCGCTACAGGTGCTGCATCATCACAATGACCAGCAAAACGAGTCAGGGTAAGCATCCACGGAATATCCGTACCCTGTGGAGTATGCAGGTCAGTAAAATCAAAAAACAAACAAGAGCTGTAGCTTGCAGTAGTTCTCTCCGTAGGGCATGACCCTGTTAGAAAGCTTAGCAGGCACTCGGTGTATGGACAGGTGGGACGAAGGAAGTTGGGACACGATCCCTTTAGACACGGAAGGTTCACCATCATAGTTAGCAGAGGATTTATAGCCTTTATAAAGCAAAACAATGGGATGCTTTATAAACTACACCCTCTTTTAGCTGTTCAGTATAAAATACAATGACTGTCATACATTTTTTGCTCTGTTTTATGAGGTAAATATTTAAAGAAAAGCCTGAAATTAAATGATTTAGGGCTTGACATTATAGGAAGGTTTATCAGCAAAAGATTTAATTAATGTCGGGATTTACACAGCGATTTATTTGGTCATATTTTTTGTGGCAGGAATGATGAATGCCATTCCTATCTTATACCCGGCTATTTATTTAGTAATTCCAATTGTTACAGGGATACCATTCATGTTGTTTTTAACAAAAACAGAGAAATTTGGCATGGTTACGATTATGTCAATTATTATTGGGGTTTTCTGGTATCTGATGGGTTACACTTGGTTAGCATTAGTAGGATGTATACCATTCGGTATACTGAGTGATTTAGTTATGAGGTCGGGAGGCTTTAAAAGTTTCAAAAAGAACATTGTGGGGTTTTGGTTATTTTCTTGTGGAATGATAGGCTGCCAAATGCCAATGTGGGTAATGGCGGATACCTACATGGAAGGTGTTAAGCAACAAATGGGAGAACAATATGCAACAGAACTTGCGAAATATATGCCATCTTGGATGGGAATTGCCGCACTTGTAATTATTTTGATTGGTTCAATTATTGGTGCGAATTTGGGAAGAAAAATGCTTAAAAAACATTTTGAAAGAGCAGGTATCGTTTAATGGAAGAGTATGAGGTATATAGACCTAATGAGCCGAAGGGTTTTTATTTAGATCCTCGTACTAAAATTCTCTTTATGATATTTATCACAACCATAATGTCTGTCGGATATAAGGATATTGTGATTAGCCTTATATCCGCCATTGTGGCGATAATGTTGCTGTTATCTAATAAGCAGTTTAGAATTGCTTTTATTTATGGGGGGTTGTTTGCTTTGGCTTTGATAGCACACTTTACAAAAGATATGTACACCTTCCCTACTCTTATAAATACCATTTCCGTTTTGTTGAATGCTTTAATTTTGAGGCTATTTCCGATTTTTATGTTGGGTTATTATATTGTAATGTCTACAAAGACAAGTGAGTTTATAGCAGCTATGGTAAAGTGGAAAATTCCAAATGCATTTATTATTCCAACAGCAGTTGTTTTCAGGTTTATTCCAACTTTAAAGGAAGAACATAGTTCAATTAAAATTGCTATGAAAATGAGAGGAATTCATTTTAAAAACAAAAGAGCATGGAAAAATCCCGGCTTGTACTTGGAATATGTAACAATCCCTTTAATTATGTCTATTGCTAAAATAGGGGATGAATTATCAGCAGCTGCAATAAGTAGAGGATTGGGAGGTTTAAGAAAAAGAACCAGTGTAGTCAAAGTATGTTTTACTATATATGATGCACTTATTTTATGTATTTCAATCACTCTTATAGGGTTATTTTTGTATAGGAGGGGATAAGGAATGATCGAGTTTAAAAATGTGTCATTTACTTATGACAGTGTTGATAGAAATGCAGGAATTTATAATGTAAACTTAAAGATCGACGATGGAGAAGTGATTGTGTTTTGTGGTGAATCCGGTTGTGGAAAAACTACTATAAGTCGATTGATTAATGGACTTATTCCCGGATATTATACGGGAACATTGGAGGGAGAAGTTATAGTAAGGGATTATAAAATTTCACAAAATCCAATTGATGAATTGAGCAGATATGTAGGATCAGTATTTCAAAATCCAAGAACACAGTTTTTTAATGTAGATTCTACAAGTGAAATTGCACTTGCTTGTGAAAATTTTGAAGTTCCACGAGAAGAAATATGTACGAGAATTGGAAAGGTAACACAAGAATTAAACATAAGAAATTTACTTGATAGAAATTTGTTTTCAATGTCAGGCGGTGAAAAGCAAAAAATTGCTTGTGCTTCAGCGGCTGTTATGGAGCCTGAAATATATGTATTAGATGAACCGTCTTCTAATTTAGATATTGGAACGATAGAAATGTTAAAAGCTATTATAAACAAATGGAAAGAAAAAAAGGCAACTATAATTATTGCTGAACATAGATTACGGTATTTAATAGATATTGCAGATAAATTCATTTATATGAAAGATGGACAGATACACACTATATTCACGAATGAAGAATTTAAAAGATTATCTAATGATATTTTAAACAATATGGGGCTTAGAAGTATAAATCCTGTTAATTTTAAAGATCTTAAGAACTTTATTAAGGTTGACAGCAAAATAAATATTAAGAATTTTGAGTTTAGCTATAACAAGACTCCGTTTCTTAATATTAAAAACACCTTATTACCTCAGAATGCTATTATTGCTGTTTTAGGTTCTAACGGTTCAGGGAAGTCAACATTTTCAAAATGTTTATGTGGAGTTGAAGAAAAAGCAAAAGGAGTTTTAGAGATAGAAACGGATACTTACTCTACGAGAGAAAGACTAAGAAAGTGTTTTATGGTGATGCAAGATGTCAATCACCAACTATTTACGGAGTCAGTTAAAGAAGAAATTCTATTGAGTATTGAAGATAATGAGAATGAAGAACAAATGGTAAAAGAGATATGCAAAAAACTTAACTTGATGGAATTTTTGGATTGTCACCCAATGTCTTTATCAGGAGGTCAAAAACAGAGAGTGGCGATCGCAAGTGCTATTGCTTCTAATAGAGAGATTCTGGTTTTAGATGAACCTACAAGCGGTCTTGATTTTAAAAATATGAAAGAAGTTTCAAACGAAATGATAAGGCTCAAAGAGTCCGGCAAAACTATTTTCATTATTACCCACGATCCTGAATTAGTAGCTTGTTGTTGTGATTATTATATGTTTTTAGAGAATGGAAAAGTAAAGTGGCATGGTGTTATGAATGAAGAAAATTTAAAACTAATTGAAAAATTTTTTTATCAAAAAAGTGAATGCCTATAAAAATATAGATGTTGTACGAATAGGAGGAATATATGAAAGAAAACATGAAAGAACAACTGTTAACCAAAAGACCGATAGACTTACTCTTTCAGCTATCTATTCCAGCGGTAATCGGAATGATAGTCATCGGTTTATATCCTCTCATGGACGGGATTTTTGCGGGTAAAATTATAGGACAAACAGCAATGACCGCTTGTGGTGTCGCAATGCCTCTCACCTTTTTTAACAGCGGTATTTCAACCTTGCTTGGTGTAGGTTCTGCGTCTGTCCTATCAAGAGCAATTGGAAAAGGAGACCAGAAAACCGTAGATAAAATCATGGGTAATCTAATCTTTTGGGTGATTTTGTTTTCAGCGATCATCACAGTTGGAGGAATCCTTCTTGCACCACACTTTTTAGATATGGTAGGTGCGACAGGTGAAATCAAAGCCTATGGAATCAGATACCTTAGAGTAATTTTCATCGGTTCTCTATTTGTGAACTTTACACAGTCTGCCAACATGGTAATGCGTGGAGAAGGACTGATGAAAAAAGCCATGCTGATTATGGGATTTGGTGCTTTGCTTAATATCATCCTTGATCCGATACTAATGACCGTTATGGGTGAATATGCCATTGAAGGTGCTGCACTTGCAACGATCACAGCACAGTTTGTTCAAGCTGCTGTAACATTACATTATTTCTTGAAAAAGAGTAAGGTCGTTGAAATTCATAAGATACAATCTGATGCGGAAATTAAAAAAGAAATGTTTTCTGTCGGTTCATCCGCTATGATGATGCAGCTCCTATTTATGATACAGCAGACCATGCTTTATAAAATGGCATTTAAATATGGTGGAGATACGAACGGAATTTTGATGGCAGCATCGCTTCGTGTATATGCCTTTTCCTTTATTCCGCTTTGGGGAATGAGTCAGGGGCTGCAACCTGTGGTTGGTACAAACTTCGGAGCAAAACAGTTTGATAGAGTAAGACAAGGTATGAAGGTATTTTCTATTGGAGGACTTAGCCTTGCAGCAATCTTTTGGCTTCCATCTTTACTGTTTTCAAGTCAGATCCTTTCCTTGTTCGGCGTAGAGGCAGGCATTATTGCACAGGGAGTAGGAAACTTCAGATTGTTCTATTCTGTATTTATCTTGTATGGCGTGATGGTTATGACGATTACATTCTTCCAATCAATCGGAAATGGAAAGAAAGCCGGAACTATTGTTATGCTTAGACAGTTATTCTTATTTGTTCCTGCAATGATCTTTTTGCCAATGGTATTTGGAATAAAAGCAGTATGGTTCACACAACCACTGGTAGATTTCATTATGATTACTGTTGGAATACTTATGATGCTTAGTGAACTTAATAAAATGGGGAAAGACAAAGCATAAAGATAAGGACATTTGATATAAAAGCGAAAATAATCAAAAGAGGCTGAGGGTATGGATGCTATTTATCAATAATGAATGGAGGGAAAGGGAGATGAACAAGTGTAAAAGTTTCCTTGTAGAATTGAAATGGAATAAAAATACTCCTTTTTTCTATAATCCTTGTAGTTGTCTGTGCTTACGCATACTCTCTTAAACAATTAAATACATTTCAAAAAAGAACGAATTTCGTTCATTTTAGAGGACTTCTTATGCCTGGATGCAGAAGTCCTCCTTTTTTTGTCTGAAAAACAGTCAGTCAAAAGAAATGGAGGACTTCGAAATGAAAAAAGAATATTACCTTTATGTCAACGGACAAAAGGTTAAAGTCAGTGAGGAGATATACAAAGTCTACTGGCGGGAAAGAGAACATGAAAAGTATTTAGAGCAGGTGGACAGAAAAAACCACTTGCTCTTTTTTTCGTCTTTGGATCAGGATGGACATTTTGCAGAAACACTTGTTGATGAAAGCGTTGATGTCGAAAAGATTGTGGAAACACAGATGATGATTGAAGCGGTCAGAAACGCTATATCCAAGCTCAATGCAGAAGAAAGAGATATTATTGAACGCTTGTATTTCAATGATGAAACTTTATCAAGTGTTGCAAGAGATAAGGGAGTAACTTATCAGACTATACAATGGCGAAAGGATAGAATTTTAAGAAAGCTCAAAGAGATTTTAGAAAAATTATTGTAGAAAATACTCTGTATGTGAGGGCGGATTTTCCTTTATAAAGTGAAGGGAGATCTGTCCTCTTTAATTTTTTAGAAGATAGGAAATGAAATTCAAGATATTTAAAGGGAATTCTCTCTTATAGCCATTAGGCAGTTGTTCTTTGACAATTGAATAGACCAAGACGGGACTTTTAATTACTTAGTGAGCAAAAGATATTTACGCCATGACTTTCCTGCTGATTAAATTCGGTTTAAATGAATACTGTCAAAGACAAGGATATAAGGAAACGAGCGATAAATAAATTCTCTTAAAGCAAAGAACGGGATAACTATGTAAGCGTTGACCTAAGTAATGATAATGATACTTCTTTAGTGAAAGCCGGCTCATCTTAACAGGGGCGGTGGTGAGATTCCAATGTTGCTAATCCTAAGCACCCGTTAATGTCATAAAACTTAGTTAAACGAGAAAGCTATAGATTGATTATATAAGAGTTTGAAGAAAGGGGGATGTATGTGGATAATGACTGGAATGGACTGGCTGATTTGTTTGCAAATCTGATTACAAAGTATGCTGGTGTTTTAGATTTGGATAATCTGCCAGATCCAATGCCAGTAGATAATAACATTGAAAATGAAGATATTTTTGACATGGCAAAAACACAGATTGAGAAAAAGAAATAAAAGTGCTATAATATACTTGAGATATAAGTCCAAACTTTTTTTAGAAACTATAAAGATATAGAGAAATATATTGAGGTTAATGCTATGTCAAAAGAAAAAATAAAAGTATACCTCTACACAAGAGTATCTACATCAATACAGATAGATGGCTATTCTTTAGAGGCACAAAAATCAAGAATGAAGGCTTTCGCTCTTTATAATGATTATGAAATTGTTGGAGAATACGAAGATGCAGGAAAGTCTGGAAAATCTATTGAGGGAAGAATACAGTTTACTCGCATGATGGAAGATATAAAATCCGGAAAGGATGGAGTATCTTTTGTTCTTGTGTTTAAGCTGTCAAGATTTGCAAGAAATGCTGCTGATGTTTTATCAACTCTACAAACAATGCAAGATTTTGGAGTCAATTTGATTTGTGTTGAGGATGGGATTGATTCATCTAAAGATGCAGGTAAATTGATGATTTCAGTTTTATCAGCTGTGGCTGAAATTGAAAGGGAAAATATTCGTGTTCAAACGATGGAAGGGCGTATTCAAAAGGCAAGAGAAGGCAAATGGAATGGAGGGTTTGCTCCTTACGGTTATCAACTGATTGATGGGAAATTGATAATCAATGAGGAAGAAGCAGTTGCGATACGAACTATTTTTGATCAGTATGTAAATACAACCATTGGAGCTAATGGACTTTCTAAATACTTAGAAAATCATGGTATAAGAAAAATTCCAAGACAAAATGGGAAAAATCCATTGTTCGACGCAGGTCTTATAAGAAAGATATTAAAAAACCCTGTATATAACGGGAAAATAGCCTTTGGAAGAAGAACTTTAGAAAAAGTTCATGGAACAAGAAATGAATATAAGCAAGTTGAACAAGATGAATATTTAATAGCTGAAGGTATTCATGAAGCTATAATTTCTGATGAGCTATGGCAAGCAGCTCAAGTTAAGTTAAAATCTCAAGCAAAGAAATATGAGCATGTGAATAAAGGGAAAGATACACGCACACATCTGCTTTCAGGAATTGTAAAATGTCCAATATGTGGAGTGGGAATGTTTGGAAACAAGTGTATTAAGAAAAAGAAAGATGGTACAAAGTATAAAGATTTTTATTATTATGGCTGTAAACATAGGCATATGATAAGAGGTCATAAATGTACTTACAATAAACAAATCAGAGAAGAATTGTTAGATGATGCAGTTGCTGAGGTAATTATAAAGATAGTAAGCAATCCCAAATTTGCTTCTATGATGCAAGAAAAAATTAACATGAAGGTAGATACCTCTGAAATAGAAAAAGAGATAGATAATTACCAGAAAGAATTGAGGAAGAGCCATTCTACGAAATTTAAGCTAATTGAGGAAATAGATAATTTGGATGCTGATGATAAGCACTACAAACGAAGAAAACAGGACTTAGACGATAGACTTTATCGTATGTATGATAAGATTGAAGACTTAGAATCATTGTTAATTGATGCGAAAGCAAAGAAACAAACTATTGAAGCTGAGAAACTTACAGGAGATAACATATATAAGATTTTGATCTATTTTGATAAACTTTACAAGGTAATGAATGATGTAGAGCGTAGACAGTTAATTACAGCTTTGATTTCTGAAATTCAAATTTATGAAGAGAAGCAACCAAATGGACAATGGCTAAAATCCATTACTTTTAAGCTACCTATCATTGATGAGGATCTAAATATAAGTTTGGACAATGATGAGCAAGTTGAGTGTGTGATATTGATGTCAAAAGTTGCACCCAATAAGTAAATAAAGTGTAGAAAATAAGGGCTTATTCATAGGCTATTATAAGAAGGTGTAGGCATCCTAGAGTGAGCCTTGCGCTCTGCGATGGAAATAGACTAAATTGGAACATATCCCTGATTTATAGCTAATACTAGGAAACAGAAGATATCAAAAAATACGCTTTTCCGTACTACCTCAAGTATATGGATTCCCTTTAGAAAGAGAATATCGCTTTATCATATTATGAAGTCAATCAAGAGAAACTCTTTAAAAATGTGAAAGAGAAATAAAAGAAATACAACAATTTAATGCACATAATAATATTCATGTATGTTTAACTGATTTTACTAAACAAAGTGTTGAATTAAACCAATGGGATATTGATTTATATATACGAGAGGGTTAGGGGCATTGAAGCTTATGACGAAGAAAGACGAATTGCTCATGGCAAATCAGTTTAATGTATTTTATAAAGGCAGATGTTACAAAAGTAAGACTGTCAAATGGGGATTTGAGGAAAATTCATAAATATTAAAATGGGGATTTAAGGCATATTGCACTTTACATAAATGGGGATTTGGAGTAAAATCATTATAGTGAGGTGATGTATATGGAGACAACAGTTTTTAAAAGGAAAATATATAATGAAATTCTTGAATGGAAAAACAATCGCAGCGATAAGTATGCACTTTTGATAAGAGGATCTAGACGTGTCGGAAAATCAACGATTGTCGAGGAGTTCGCAAGTAAAGAATTCAAATCATATATATTGCTTGATTTTGCTCGTACCAGTAAAGATATCAATAGCTTATTCGAGAATATGTATAATCTGGATTTTTTCTTTCTCCAACTGCAACAGCTGACTGGTGTTAGACTGTATGAGCAGGAATCAGTAATCATATTTGATGAGGTACAGCTTCTGCCTAAGGCAAGGCAGGCTATTAAGTACCTTGTTGCGGACGGAAGATATAAATATATAGAGACGGGCTCACTTTTGTCTATAAGGAAAAATACGAAGGATATTCTCATACCAAGTGAGGAACATAAAATAGATATGTACCCCATGGATTTTGAAGAATTTCTATGGGCAATTAGAGATGAAGTAACTGCAGATACAATTCGAATTCTATTGGAAAATAAAAGGACGGCCGGTAATGCGATGCATAGGAGCCTGATGCGTATTTTTAGGCTGTATATGCTTGTTGGAGGTATGCCACAGGCAGTTGAAACGTATGTGGCAGATAATAATCTGCAGGCAGTTGATGAAGCTAAAAGAGAAATTATAGATTTATACGAGGAAGATTTCACAAAAATAGATGGGACAGGCCTTGCGGGAGATATCTATGATGCGATTCCAGCTAGCCTTAGTGGTAATGCATCAAGATATGTTTTGGCAAATGCTAGAACTGGCATCAAATCAGAACAAATGAAGGATCTTATCCCTGATATGTTGAGTTCATATACAGTGCTTATTGCATATCATGCTAATAATCCAAGTGTAGGAATGCCGCTTGAGAAGGATGCGGGGCGCTATAAGCTTTTTACATCTGATGTAGGATTGTTTGTAACTCTTGCTTTCAGAGATAAGAAGTACACTGAAAATATAATCTATAATAAACTGCTTTCTGATAAACTAGAGGCAAACCTGGGGTATGTATACGAGAATGCAGTCGCACAGATGCTAACTGCTAAAGGAAATAAACTTTTTTATTATACAATGGGGAGTGAAACTTCAAATCATTTGCATGAAATCGACTTTCTAATATCAACAGGCGATAAAATATGTCCGGTGGAAGTTAAATCAGGAAACTATAGAAATCATAAATCGCTGGACAATTTTTGTAGAAAATTCAGTAGCCGTATAAGAGATAAATACGTCGTTCATACGAAGGATTATAAGTGGGAAAATGGCATTAATTATATCCCTGTGTATATGGTGCCGTTTTTATAGAAGCGGAAAGCGAGACAAATTATAAAATTGAGTATATGAGAAAGGAAACACAATGAGCAGTCAGTGTCGAATTTGGACGAAAGATGATCCAATACTTGAAGAATACCATGACCACGAGTGGTGCAAGATCAGTCATGATGATGATTTTGAATTTGAGATGCTATGCCTTGAAGGGGCAAGTGTCGGACTTTCTTGGGCAGCGGTAATGCGTAAGCGGGAGAATTACCGCAGAGCATTTCACAATTTCAAAATTAATGCCTGTGCAGTTATGACAGATGAAGAACTTACGGCTTTAATGCTAGATACAGGCCTTATACGAAACCGCAACAAGATCTTCAGTGTCCGCAAGAATGCATTGGCAGTACAGAAGATACAGAATGAGTTCGGCTCTTTTGATTCATATCTTTGGGGCTTTACAGGCGGACTGCAAATAGACAGGTATTGGAAAGAACTCTCAGAAATACCTGTAGAGTCTGATGTTTCTACTCGACTGAGCAAAGACATGAAGAAACGTGGCATCAGTTTTGTAGGCCCGGTCATCACGTATTCTTTTCTGCAGTCTATCGGGATTGTAAATGACCACTTAGCCGATTGTAAATATCGATAGGAGACCAGCTGTGAACAACTATATAAAATTAAATGAAGACAGATGGAATAATGTAAAAAATGACTATACTGAGCCATTGACACATGAAGAATTAGAAGAAGTTAGAAATAATCCAATTTCTGTTGCATTAACTGTTGGGAAAAAAGTTCCCAAAGAATGGTTTGAAAAAGCAAACGGGAAAAAGATATTAGGTTTAGCCTGTGGTGGTGGACAGCAAGGACCGGTTTTTGCTATAAAAGGTTATGATGTAACCATAATGGATTTTTCTAAATCACAATTACAAAGAGATGATATGGTTGCTAAAAGAGAAGGCTTAAGAATCAATACAGTTCAAAGCGATATGACAAAACCATTTCCATTTGAAAATGAAACTTTTGACATTATTTTTAATCCGGTTTCAAATGTGTATGTAGAAGATTTAGAAAACGTATATAAAGAAGCCTCTCGAGTATTGAAAAAGGGTGGATTGTTAATGGTCGGATTTATGAATCCTTGGATATACATGTATGATGCTGACATCGTATGGGACAAACCCGATGAGGAATTACTATTAAAGTATTCGCTGCCTTTTAATTCAAAAGAGCTTGAAGAGGAAGGCAAGATAACCATAAATCCGGAATATGGATATGAATTTAGCCATACCTTAGAAACCCAGATTAGAGGACAACTTAAAAATGGTCTGGCTATGATAGATTTTTATGAATCGTGTGATAAGAGAAACAGATTATCACATTATGGAAATGACTATATAGCTACACTTTGCATTAAACTATAATGTTAATGTTATTTTAGCAAAATACTTTGATAGGATTAAGGCGGCTTTGAGAGATGGCATAGAAAAAAGAAAAGCGAGGTGATGATTGGTGAATGAAGATCCTTTTAAGGAATATATTAAGGAGTCAGAGCCGAATAAGCGGGACAAAGGCTATGCATGGCATACGGCTATTGGTCTGCAGGCAGTTGACGGACTTAAAACATCAGAATACTTGGTGCATACTGCCGTTCGGAATATCGAAGGCGAGATTTCCTTTGAGGAAGCGAATGCCCTCTTGCAGAGCTATTATGAAGAGAATCCCGTCAGCGATACAGACAATCGCACCGAGGAAGCTGACAAGGTTTCGGCAAGAATCGCAGCACTTCTTTCAGAGAAGGCGTTCAGTTTTACACCGAATGAGTACATTTCCATCCACCGGAAGCTCTTCACTGGGATTTATTCCCATGCATGATGTATCAGGGATTATAACATCACGAAAAAAGAATGGGTGCTTGACGGTGCTACAGTGCTTTACGGCAGTGCAACAGAGTTGAAAGCAACACTGGATTACGATTTTTTCGAAGAAAAAAAGTTCTCTTACAAGAATCTTTCGATGGATGAAATCATACATCATATTGCGGTGTTCATATCCAGACTGTGGCAAATTCATGTCTTTGGTGAAGGCAACACCAGAACGACTGCGGTGTTCTTTATCAAGTACCTACGCACTCTCGGTTTTGACGTAACAAATGACATATTCGCTGAGAATGCGTGGTATTTCCGCAATGCGCTTGTCAGGGCAAACTATAATGACTTAAAAAACGGTATACATGAAACTACGGAGTTTTTGGAGCTGTTCTTGAGAAACCTTCTTCTGAATGAGAATCATCCGCTTCATAACAGGAGGTTACATATCAGTGGCACTTTTAAGGGATCAGAAAAACCGTACATTGGAACTGCAAAACCGTACATTGGAACTGCAAAACCGGACATTGAGGCTGTGAAAATGGACATTGAGAAAAAATTCCAGTCGAAAACCTTGAGCCATATTCTGAAACTTCGTGAGGCATTTACTAATCAGGATATCTTTGGACGTTCAGATGTGATGAGAGTAATTGCTATAAAATCTTCAAGGGCATCTGAACTGCTGGCGGAGTTGGTTGAGAAGAATATTATCGAACCAGTATACGGACACGGAAAAGGGAAGTACAGATTCAAGGTGAATAAGGGCTGAGGCAAATGGAGTGAAACCGCAGGGAATAGGGAAAGAATAGTGAAACTACTGAAGAAAATGCAGGAAAAACAGAAATAGGTCAACAAGTTACGAGGGGGAGCATATGAGTAATGTTGTTTTAGCAAAATACTTTGATAGGATTAAGGCTGCTTACGAAGTAAGTGCATTTACAGAAGGGATCTGTCCTGAAACAGAAGATAGAATAATACAGTTTGAAGCAAAATATGCATCTATTCCGACAGAATACCGCTGGCTGCTACTTAACTTAGGTGGCTGCTATTTGGCAGAACCTTGGATTTTCGGCTTGAAAGAGCTAGAGGAGAACTATGAGGCATACGAGGAGTATATGAGTGAATGTGAACACGGCCCTGCGTTTCCTTTCGGAGGGTTAGGCGATGGAAGTATCGTATTTATAGACTTGGAAAGCGGTAAAGTGCGTGGATATAACAATGACTATGCTGACCTTGAGGAAATTGCAGAGAGTTTTTCATCACTTATTTTAGAGCTGGTAGAACAGGTAGAAAGCTTTTCCTGATACAATATAAACAGGCAGTTTTTACACTATACAGCTAAAATTTGAGGGAAAAGATTGAAAATGAAAAGTAGAGGGTATCCATTCCCTTAATCGCATGACAAACAAGCCATCTTTCGGTGGCTGCTTTAAAAATTGAATATTAAAAGTTAAGGCTATGCAGTTGCTGACTTGATTTTATAACCTTGATTTCTTGCGATGATAATTGCCTGTTCTACCGTGATTTCCCGGTCAACAGGAGGCAAATCGGATTTCCGATAAAGTTCCGCATTATAGGTTTCACCATTCTTCAGCATATGATATAATGCAGTCAGAAGCATTCTTGCAATGGCAATGATTGCTTTCTTGTGACCGCGACGCTTTTTGAGACGGAGATAGCGGTTGCGAATTTCCGGATGCTTTTTGCTGGTAACAACAGCATTTGCACACTGGACCAGTAAAGGTTTGATATAGCATCCGGCCTTGGAAACCCGGACAGATTTTTTCTTCCCTGCACTTTCATTGTTGGTCGGAGTAAGACCGGCCCATGAGCATAAGTGTTTCGCCGAAGGAAAAGCCTCCATGTTGGTACCGATTTCGGAAATGATTCCGATGGTAGTAAAGTCGCTACGGATACCGGGAGCGGTTTGGAGAATGGCAAGTTCCTGCTGATAGGGAGCGGCGAGCGCAAGAATGAGTTCTTCAAGCTCTGCTTTCCGGGATTCCAAGCTTTCATAATGAGCTTTGATTACCTTAAGTTTGCCGGCTTGTTCCAGAGTGATATAACCGTCAATAGCGTCACGGAGTTCAGGAAGTTTCTTTTTCAAACTTTTGTAAACAAGGGGTTCAAGGTCAAAAGAGGTATCTGCGGGATTTTCCAAAAGTTTATCCAGTATCGCCTGAGCAGATTTGCCGAAGGTGTCCGAAACAACGTTTCCCAACTGGATATTGGAAACCGTGAGACAGTTCTGCAAACGATTCTTTTCGCTTGATTGAAAGCAGGTCAGTTTGAAACGGTAACGCATAAGGTCACGGAGCTGACGGATGTCAGCGGGCGGCATAAAGCTACCGGCAACAAGATCATGCTTGAACAGGTCAGCAATCCATTTGGCATCTTTCTTGTCAGTTTTCTTTCCACGGATAGCCTTAACATATTTGGGATGAGCAAGGACAATCGAACAGTCATTTTCTAAGATATTATAAACAGGAATCCAATATTTACCGGTGGATTCCATACAGACATCCTTGCAATTCCGTTTGAGTAGCCATTGTAACAAAGTTTTCAGACCGCTCGTGTAGGTAGAAAACCGGTGGCTCTCATAAGAAGTGACACCTTTATCGTTCGTAGAAGCGATACAGGCAACTACAAAAGTTTTGTGGACATCAATACCACAACAGATTTTGTACACGATTTTTAAAGCCATAGGGACTCCTTTCAGAATCAGAAGATTCATTAGAGATTATAGGGAGAGACGGCATTGACTGAACGCCTAAGCCATAAACGAGATTGTTTATACAAAGATAAGATTACGTGTTCAACGACACACTTATTTGTGCTTGAAAAGGCGTACTACACATATAAATATGAGGTCATCCGGCAAGCCGGACAGCCCACTCACCTCCCCGCGATTTGTAGTATACCGAGTTCCCTACAAGAAGAATTATAAATAAAAAATAGGCTCAAGGAAACATTTTCATAACGTTTTGTGCCTTGAGCAAAGCGAAAGGAATGGAAATAAATATGAAAGTCAATATGAATGTTATTGTTGGCGGAACGGATGATGAGTTAAATAGTATATTATCTGCTGCAAGAACAATAAGAAAAGAAATGAAATCTTTATTTGAAAGCTTTGAGATAGAGGCATTGCAGAAGATGGATATTTGCGTTTGCCTTAGTGGAAATATATCAAAATATTATTCAGAGTCTGGAATTTATCAGGCAAGTTATTATCTTAAAACTAAGAAATTTATTGTATATGTTCATTTTTGTTCTAATGAGTGGAATTCTGGTAAGAAAGAAAATGTAAGTAAGTTTCTTAAAATGTATAATGACTATCTTTTGGAGCTTTCGGATATCATTAAGAAGAAAATGGCAAAGCATAAGTTGGATTTTGATAGTAAATGCTATGAAGATATAATTAGAAGAGTGTTTGAAAATGTGGAAGAATATGCTTGATAATTAAATCATAAATTTGTAAAGGAGAAGTGCTTTAATGAGTGAAAATATCGTTACTGACTTAAAACAAAGCTTGATTCAACTAATTGAACATTTACGCAATGAAAACATCATTAAAAATGTTAGCGTAGAGGATTTGAAATGTCAGACTTTTAACAGCCTTGTGATTTTATTAAGAGATACACTAGGGGAAGAATATCCTAATACAAAGCTAAAACCAATTATGAAAAGTGTTCATTATGCGAACAATTTTAGTGATTTATCTCTGAAGGAAAGTGCTTTTGTACTTGACGAGATTGAGCAGTATCTCTGTGTCAATAAATTTCTCAATCACGATAAATCAGTTAAATATTTTAATAAGAGAATTACAGCCAAGGGATTTGAAATAAATCAGGAAAATTTGTTTTTGGTTATGATAGAAAGTTTGTTATATTGCAAAGCAATTTGAGAAATAGGTTAAACAAAACGGAGTGTATTAAGTGCATGGAATGTGTTATGAATTGGGCGAAGAAGGATATTTATGCAGGAAATGAAAATAATTCAAACATCACAAGAGTATATAACTTTCAAAGAACAAGAGAAATTTAGTCTATTTCTATTTGGTTCAGAAAAGTGCATCCCTTGCAAAGCTTTAAAGGAGAAAATTAGAGCTTGGAATGAGTCTCATCCACAGGTATTTTGTGGCTATGTGCCGTTGGAGGAGAATATTTCGCTTGCAGCACAGGAAAATATCTTGGGAGCACCCGCAGTACTCGCTTTTGTTGGAGGAAAGGAGGCAATACGAAAGGCAGGATATTTTAGCTTGGAAGAAGTGTTTTCCTCTATGGACCGATACATATCCTGTAGTGCTTGAGCATCTGAGAAAATAGAATGTAGAAAATGCCTATTCGTTGCATAACTTGGGCTTGTTTGTGATACTATCGGTGTGGTTGTAAAGAGAGGCCGAACTGATGAAGGATGTTGTAAAGACATTGCATGATAATGATGGAATCCTCACAATGAGCATATATGACTTCTTACTAAATGAGAATAGCCTGGAACTATAAAAAGGAAAAGAGGTAGTGTTTATGCAAATAAAAAAATATCTATTGCCTATTATTATGCTTTCGATATTTGAAACAGTGGCAGTAGTGCTGTGGCTGACGAAAGATAACCTCTTTTATCTGTTTAACTTTAGCTACATAGGACTGTCCATATCGCTAGGTATTTTTTTGTTTATCAGAAAATACAAGCATGCTAGGCGTATAGTCCAGTTGTTGGTAGGTCTTTATATGCTTGTTTATCTTGGACTTATTTGTAACGAGAATATGCAGATAGAGGGATTCTGGTACTACCTGTTTACAGGCGTATTTGAGGCAGCAACTATTCACTATGCGGTAGCAAAGATATTTGGGCCGCTGCTTTTTGGAAGAGGATGGTGCGGATATGCCTGTTGGACGGCTATGGTTCTGGATTTTCTTCCTTACAAGATACCTAAAAACCCAAGAAAGAACATTGGGTGGATTAGGTACATAACCTTTGCAGCATCTTTTATTTTTGTGGCAGCGTTGTTTCTTGCTAAGGTCGGAAACATAGAACGCATCATGTTCTGGGCCTTTATCATTGGGAACATTGTATACTATGCAGTAGGGATAGCACTGGCATTTGCCTTTAAGGACAACAGGGCATTTTGTAAGTATATTTGCCCAATCACAGTGTTCCTTAAACCGATGACTTACTTCTCTTTGATGCGTATAACCTGTAATAAAGAAAAGTGCATCAATTGCGGAAAATGTAAAAGGGTATGTCCAATGAATGTGGACGTTACGGACAATTCGAGAAATAGGTTAAACGGAACGGAGTGTATTAAGTGCATGGAATGTGTTATGAATTGCCCGAAGGGGGCACTTTAAACTCATTAAAATAATCCCTTGACAATAAAATGCCGTAATGATAACATTAATTATTTTTACGAGATAAGACGTTTAATTTTATTATGAAAGGAATTAGTAATTATGAAAACTTATCGTGATTTTGATAACTACCTAAAGAACTTTCCTGATGAAAAGGGATATTTCGGGGAATACGGAGGAATGATATTACCTCCTGAACTAGTTCCTGCTTTTAAGGACATTACCGAGGCGTATGCGGAGATTTGCAATAATGCACGTTTTATTAATGAATTAAGACGTATCAGAAAAGAATTTCAAGGCAGACCTACCCCTGTTTATCACTGTGAACGCTTATCTTCATTGCTAGGAAAATGTCAGATATATCTTAAAAGAGAAGACCTTAACCATACCGGCGCACATAAGATAAATCACTGTATGGGTGAAGGTTTGCTCGCCAAATTCTTAGGCAAGAAAAAGCTCATAGCTGAAACAGGTGCAGGACAGCATGGAGTTGCACTTGCAACTGCTGCGGCATACTTTGGTCTTGAATGTGATATTTACATGGGAGAAGTTGATATAGCAAAGCAGCATCCTAATGTAATAAGGATGAAAATGCTTGGAGCCAATGTAATCCCTGCAACCCACGGACTTAAGACGCTTAAAGAGGCTGTGGATGCTGCATTTGAAGCATATCTTAAAGAATATAAGGATGCAATATACTGCATAGGCTCTGCTGTAGGACCTCATCCATTTCCTATGATTGTTCGTGATTTTCAGTCAATTGTAGGCATCGAAGCGAAGGATCAGTTTAAGGAAATGACAGGCAATCTACCTGATGTTGTTTGTGCATCAGTTGGAGGAGGCTCCAATGCCATAGGAATGTTTGAAGCGTTTCTTCCTGAACCTGTTGATATTGTTGGTGTAGAACCACTAGGAAGAGGAAGTGGCGTAGGAGACCATGCTGCAAGTATGACCTTTGGTAAAAAGGGAATTCTTCACGGCTTTGAAAGCCTGCTCTTACAGGATGAAAATGGGGAGCCACTGCCTGTATACTCTATAGCAAGCGGACTTGATTATCCGTCTGTAGGTCCTGAACACGCATATTTGAAAGATTGTGGAAGAGTAAAGTACGAAGCCGTAACTGATGATGAGGCTATGCAGGCATTTTTCTTGCTCTCACGTTATGAAGGTATCATTCCTGCAATAGAGAGCTCACATGCTTTGGCGTATGCAATTAAGCATGCTAAAAATCAGAACTCAGGTACAATACTTGTCAATCTTTCAGGTCGAGGAGATAAGGATATCGACTATGTATATGAGAAATACGGTACAGGTGAGCAGTTCTTAAAAGAGTTTAAAAAATAAAAAATAATTTTTCACACAATAAGCTAAGGAATTTTATTCTGCATAGTAGGGGTGCAAAACACCTCTACTATTTTTTTTAAAATCATGGTATTGATTACTGTATGAACAATTTCCGAAACAACCTTGAAGATTAAGAAAAGATATGGTATTATGTTAGTATTAACTAACTACATTTTAAATCAGTCGTTCGCTAATTTAGTCTGTTCTAAGAACTTAGGAAACAAATCTTAATGTACAAAGGAGATTATGAAGATGAAAACTGAAGAAGGTACTAGAAGAGAATCGGCATCATTCTTTAAGGAACTAGGGGGATTTATGCGCCCGTATAGAGGTGGATATTCTTCGTCTGTAATTATCAGCGTACTCTCAGTATTACTTAATGTAGGCACCTATATCTTTGCAGGAAAGATAGTTGTAGAATTATTTTCTTCCCATTCGGATTGGAGTAAGATTGTAAGCTTTGGAGTTTTCTTAGCTTTATGCAAAATTGGTAGTGGGCTTGCAATGAATTTGTCCACCTGGTTGTCTCATAAGGCAGCATTCAAAACTTTAAGAGATATTAGAATAGCTTTTGCCAAGAAGATGCTCAGACTTCCGCTTGGATACTTTGAAGTAAATGGTAGTGGAAGGCTTAAGACCATATTGGTTGATAACATTGAAGGAATGGAAAAGACACTTGCTCATATGTTACCTGAGATGACGGGTAACCTTATAGGGCCGTTATTCCTTATTGTATGGATGTTCTTTATAGACTGGAGAGTAGCTCTTGCTATGACTATATGGATATTACTTGGATTTTCTGTCACCATGGGTATGATGAGGGGTTATGAAGAGAAGTTTAGGGGCCAGCTAAAAGCCTCAAAAAGTATGAACCAGGCTATAGTTGAATTTGTAAGTGGTATTGAAGTAATCAAGAACTTTGGTAGAACTAAGGAAAGCTATCTAAAGTATGTAGAGGCTATTAAAGGACATGCAGACTATAATGTTGGGTGGATGAGAGAAACTCAGGTGTATTCCTCCTTGGGTATGGCAATTGCACCATTTTCAATATTCCCTGTTCTTATATCAGGACTGATATTTTGGAGTGACGGCAGTCTAAAGACATCCTTGTTTTTCCTCTTGATAATACTGTCTTTTGGAATATTTTCACCCCTTATGATAGCTTTAACCTATATTGACCAGGTTGCTCAAATGGGCACTTACGCTAAGGAAATCAGGAATGTATTAAATTATCCCGAACTTAGAAGAGGAGATAAAACAGACTTTAACAATAACGATATAGAGTTTAAAGGAGTAAGTTTTTCCTATGATAAATTCTCTAATGATGGTTTGGGAAAGGCTTTAGCTAATATAAACAAAAAGGCAGCCGATAATGTTTCTTTTAAGATAAAAGAAGGAAGTATGACGGCTTTAGTGGGGCCTTCAGGAAGTGGTAAATCCACAGTCGGCAAGCTTCTTGCAGGATATTGGGATGTGGATTATGGAAGTATAACCATAGGGGGCTGTGACATAAGGGAGTATTCACAAGAGGCGCTAAACGAAAGAATTGCTTTTGTAGACCAGGACACCTTCCTGTTTGATAAAACAATTAGAGATAATATTCGCCTTGGGAATAATGATGCTACCGATGAGGAGATAGAGGAGGCTGCAAAGAAAGCAGGTTGCCACGAGTTCATTTTGTCACTGCCTAATGGCTATGAGACTATGGCTGGCTCTGGTGGAGGCAGCCTTTCAGGTGGTGAAAGGCAAAGAATTACAATTGCAAGAGCTATGATGAAAAATGCTCCTATTATGATACTTGATGAAGCCACATCAAGTTCTGATCCTGAAAATGAAGCGTCCATTCAGAAATCTTTGTCTGCAGCGGCAAGAGGTAAGACTCTGATTGTTATAGCGCATAGACTGACGACTATTAAGAATGCAAATCAAATAGCATATATAGAGGACGGACGCATTAAACAGATGGGCACACATGAAGAACTGATGAGATCTTGTTCTGATTACAGGATGATGTGGGAGCTATCAGAGGGGGATAAAACTCCTGCTTGGGAGGACTAATATGATAAATACAGTTAAAAAACTCTGGGAATTTAGTAAATATCAGCATAAAACTTTTATCATCACACTGATTATGTCGCTTGTACATGCATTTATTGGAGTTACACAGCTTATTGCAATAATGCTGGTTATAGATGTAATAATAAATGGTACACCTACAGCCACTGCAATAAGGAATATTATTATACTTACCATAGTGTGTGCACTAGGAAGCTTTATAACATCATTTTTTGAACAGTCCGGCAGTGTGGCTGTCGGCTTTTACATGACAGCCGATAAGCGAATTGGACTGGGGAACTTCTTAAAGATACTTCCGCTTGGATTTTTCAGTGACAATTCATCGGGGAAAATTGTAGCTACACTTACTACTACTCTTAGTGGTATTGAAACCGGTGCGGCAATGGCAATGATTACTACGGTGTCGGGTATTTTCAGTGCATTAGCCATGTTTATAACCGTTTGTTTTTATGAGTTAAAGGTTGGTGTTATCACAGGAGTTGGCATGGTTATCTATCTTCTTACTGTGGATTTTCAGATGAGACTATCAAGGAAGAATGCACCATTTTTACAAAAAGCACAGAGCGCTTTAGCGGCGGCAACTCTTACCTTCGTTCAGGGTATTAAAGTCACAAAAACATTTAGCGTTAAGGAAGGAAATGTTCAGTTAAATGAGGCTATTAAGGACAGCGAGGAAGCTAATATAAGTCTAACCAATAAATCTATGCCATCGCAGTTCTTAAGCAGACTTGTAATAGCAATATTTGAAATGTTGATTATTGTCTCTACACTTTGGATGTATAAGGAAGGAAGCCTTGCCCTTTTTAAGACAATAATTCTCATTATATTTAGTTTTATGGCATATGTTTCTCTAAATCAGGCAGGATCAATTTTATCTATGATGGGGCTGTTAGATAGTGGGCTTAAGGAGGTTGGAGAGGTTGAAGCCACACAGACAATGAGACAGAGCGATAATCCTAAACCTATGGGAAATAATGACATAGAGCTTAATGAGGTGACATTTTCTTATGGAGATAATGAGGTATTGCATAAGGTGTCTGCAACAATCAAAGAAAATTCCCTTACTGCAATTATTGGACCATCAGGTTCCGGAAAGACTACCTTATGTGAGCTAATTCCGAGATTTCACGATATAAACAGAGGAAGTATCAAAATTGGAGGAGTAGATATAAGAGATGTGAACTATGATGAACTAATGAAACGAATCAGCATGGTATTTCAAAGAGTATATTTATTCGAGGACAGCATATATAATAATATAGCATTCGGTAAACCGGGGGCAGGGATTGAGGAAGTCCGCAGGGCTGCAAGGGCTGCAAATATCGATGAATTTATCGAGGCACTTCCTGATGGATATAATACAGTGCTTGATGAAGGAGGCAGCAGCCTCTCAGGAGGTGAAAAGCAGAGGATATCAATAGCTCGTGCAATTCTAAAAGACGCTCCAATCATCATAATGGATGAAGCAACAGCAGCACTGGATGCTGAGAATGAACACGAAATCATCGCTGCTATAGAAGCCCTTACTAAAAATAAGACAGTAATTATGATAGCGCATCGTATTAAATCTATTAAAAATGCAGATCATATCATTGCGATTAAAGATGGCAGGGTAGTACAGGATGGAAGTCCCAAAGAACTTGCAGGAAAAGAAGGCTTATATAGGGATTTCCTGCGATCAAGAGAGGAAATATCGGGGTGGACAATTAATAACTAAGCTTGGGCTAAAGGGTCTATATACAGTCAAATGAGAAATTATCACATTTAAGGGTTGATTTTTGGTAAAAACAGTATATAATAATAAGCAGGAAAGGATGTGAGGTAATTAATATGTTGATTCAGTTTAATTTTAAAAATTATAAATCATTTAAAGAAGAAGCCGCTTTGGATTTATCTGCAACAAAGATGACAGAGTTTTCTGAGAGAGTAGTTACCATAGGAAACGAAAAGATATTGCCTGTTGCTGCTATTTACGGAGCAAATGCAAGTGGAAAGTCTAATATTTACAACGCCTTTGGGTATATGTCAAACTATGTTTCTGAATCCTTTAAATATGGTGATGAAGATGAAAAGTTTGAAGAGTTTAGCCCAACGCCTTTTTTATTTGACTCAAAATCCATTAATGATGAATCAAGTTTCGAGGTTTATTTTACCTTGCCTGATGATAAGACAGAAAAGGTTTTTAACTATGGATTTTGTATAAATAAAGAGGGCGTGACAGAGGAATGGCTTAATTCAAAGGCAAAAACCGCTAGAAAATACAGTGTTGTATTTTATCGTGGAAAGACTGCTGACGAGCTAGATTTATCAGGAATATCTAAAAGTAGCAGAGAGAATATCAATGTTGCTTTAGAAAAGCAGGTTCTCATTATTTCATTAGGTGCAAAATTAAAAATTGGCAAGTGTAAAGTAATTAGAGATTGGTTTTTAGCAAATGAATTTGCTGATTTTGGAAATCCATTTACCAATTTCTTTTTGTCAAGAAGGCTGCCTAAGGGATTTGTGGAAGACAAAAGTGTACAGCAAAAGATAATTGAGTATTTTTCTTCGTTCGATGAACATATTAAAGACTTTCGAATTGAAAAAGTACCTCTAGAGGGAGAGACTAAAGAAGAGGCTTACAAAATAATTGCACTTCATAAGATGAATGACTCAGATGAAATGGCTGAAATTCCCCTAGGAGGGGAATCGGCAGGAACGCTAAAAATGTTTGCCTTATATCCTGAGCTTCAAGAAGTTTTGGAAAGAGGAAGCGTTTTCTTCATAGATGAGTTAAATGCACGTTTACATCCATTGCTTGTTAGGAATTTTTTGCTTATATTTTTGAATCCTGAAATTAAC
Source organism: Catonella massiliensis (assembly GCF_016651435.1). Taxonomy (NCBI): domain Bacteria; kingdom Bacillati; phylum Bacillota; class Clostridia; order Lachnospirales; family Lachnospiraceae; genus Catonella; species Catonella massiliensis. Next base: position 849,149 of record NZ_JAEPRJ010000001.1, read on the forward strand.
GTTAATCACGCACAAATTATATTTACTACGCATGATACCTGGCAATTATCTAACCAGCTATTGAGACGTGATGAAATCTGGTTTGTTGAAAAGGATGAAAAAGGTGTCTCTGCCCTGTATTCATTAGCAGATTTTGTGGATGAAGATGGAGCTCGTATCCGAAAGGACGAAAGCTATGAGAAAAATTATCTGATAGGGAAGTATGGCGCGATTCCTACCTTAAAGAGTATAGATATTTTAAAGGAGGAATAGCATGGCGAAAATAGATAGGTCAGGTATTAGGAAAAATCGTGAACAGAGTAGAAAACTTAAAAATCCGGAACTAGGCTACTATCTGATTGTTACAGATACGGAGGCTACTGAGCGGTGCTTCTTTACAGGGCTTCATCAATCATTGAAGGCGGGCGTAAGAAATAAACTTGTTATTAAAGTTATAGAAACAAAAACACGGATAATGATTGATAAATGCCTGGAACTTACAGCTTATGATGCGCAATATAGAGTTCCTTGGATTGTATTTGATAGAGATAAGGTTAAGGATTTTGACGAAATTATTTTTGAAGCTGAGAGTAAAGGGATTAAGGTTGGTTGGTCAAATCCTTGTTTTGAAATATGGTTGCATGCATATCTAGGTTCAATGCCTGCAGTACAGGACTCTTGGAATTGTTGCGCTGAATTTGGACGTAGATATGAGAAGATGATAGGACAGAAGTACTTAAAGGCTGATGAGAAGATGTATGCAAAACTTTATAAAGCAGGGAATGAGGAAAAAGCATTGCAAATAGCAAGGCAAAAGCTGGAACAGTGTATACGAGAGGGGAAAACAAAACCCTCAGAGATGTGTCCTTGTACAACGGTACACGAGTTGGTGGGCGAGATAAAATCAAAATTGTAAACTATTTAAGTCGAATACATGCATTTAACTTGAACGATTATTGTCTATTAAAATGACTGTAAAGTTATAAAACAGTAAATTTGCTTTGGAGAGATGCAATGAAACTTAATAAAATAATCAGAAGTGTTTGTGATATTGCAGCAGATGATATTGGTAAAGTTAAAGCCGATAAAATCAAAAAGAATGCACAAAAAAGGCTTGAGGAGTTGTGTGCCGAAAACAGCAATGATTCGAAAGCTCTTAAAGCCCATACATATAAGCGTATTTATCCTTGTATTGCAGTATATGAAACCTTGTTGGCGGAAGGCATTGAACAGGAAAAGGCTGTTTGGTACATTCGTGAGTATTTTCAACGTCTCGCCAAAAAGATTGAGCCACATCTTCAGAGGATAATAAAACTATTTAGGTTAGAAAAGAAGATGCCAAAGATCTTCCTTAAAATAATACAGAAAAGTTTTGGTACAGATGCGGGATTTATCTATGAGTTTCCTGAAAGCTGTGGTAATGAAGCACGCTTCAATATGGTTCGCTGTCCATACTTTGATACCTGCAAACGCTACGGCTGTCCTGAAATTACAATGGCATTTTGCGATGGAGATGACGCAGGATACGGTAACCTAAATCCAAAATTGTTCTGGTGGCGAACAAAGACTTTAGGACGAGGCGATGATTGTTGCGATTTTTGGCTAAAGTTTCGGGAGTGACAAGACAGTTCGTTAACGATTATGGGGTTACAGCAAAAGTATTATCGCGCTTATCCGTTGTGCTATTATATTCAAGAATTCTTTGAGTTTCACAAGATACACATATTAGTGAGAGTGTGTATCTTTTTTTGTTGTATGTAAATATTGTCTTATTTCAGGTGAAAGTTTGTGTGGGAGATTACTGATTTAAGCTAGTATTTATTAATAGTAATTGCTTGTTGAAAAATTTTAATAACTATTATCGACTAAAAGTCGAAAAAAATATTGACAAAAACAAATTGGCGTTATATTATAAAAACCGACTTAAAGTCGAGGGTGAGGTGTGAATATGAAGAAAGGTGAGCGAAGAAAGCAAGATCTGCTAAATATTGCATATCGTATGTTCATTGAAAAAGGCTATGAGAATACAAGCGTAGACGATATCATTATTGAGGCGGGTATTGCAAAGGGAACATACTATTACTATTTTGAAAGTAAAGAGGCAACATTGGAAGCAGTTATTGAAATGATGATTGAGAAAGCTGAAAATATAGCGAAAGCAGCTCTTATGAATCCTGTGCCTATACCGCAGAAACTGGCTTCAGTCGTGTATGCTTTTCAGCCAAACAAAGATGAGATTGTTATAACAGATGTGTTGGAAAGAAAAGAAAATATTGTAATGCACGATAAAATTGGTAAGAAAATTGTTGAAGTGGCAGTTCCTATTCTTTCAGATATTGTAAGAGAAGGGATAGCGCAGGGAATATTTGCGTGTACCAATGTTGAAGAGAGAGTTAAAATGTTGTTGATTATGAGTCAGAATATGTTCGATTATGGGGCTTATAGCAACAAGGATATTGAGGTGTATGTAGATATGCTAGAGAAGTCGCTTGGGGCAAAGGAAGGAATAATGAGTTTTATAAGTGAGTTTTTATTGGAGGGACAAGTTCATTCTCCTGCCTAAATCCAAGTATTGAAGAAAGCTATTTACTATGATTATAAGGAGGTTAAGTCAATGAATCAGAAAAAAATGAGTACTTATTTGCGAGTACTATTTATAATTCTCATTATTGCAATATCCGGGGCAGCATTGCTTCAGATTTTCGCTCCTGAATATATGGGAAGGAATGCTGCTTATGGCATTTCTACAGGGTGGCAAAGAGAAATTGGCTTTTGGAATATTGCGGTATTAGTTATATTGATTACTGCTTATAGGCATTACAATTGGATTTATCTTAAATCAATTTTACTTGCTCTTATTCTAGGTGGAATAGGTATTGGGACTAATCATTTTATACATTATCTACAGGTGCATCAAATTGTTAATTTAATCGGTGCTTTAGAGAATTATCTTCTAGTCATTGCCTGGATTATAGGTTGGAAAATAGAAGCGAAAAGGCAGGATGAATAGGCTTACTATAAAGGGCATATGTTTTTGTAATGATATCAGATAGAGTAATAACTAAATTGAAACATAAGGAGTAAGGATAAATGAAGATATGTATTTTAGGGCTAGGTGTAATAGGTACAACTTATGGCTATGTGTTTAAAAAAGCGGGTCATCAAGTTGAACATTTGCTTAGAGAGATGAATACCCCCAATGTCCCATCAAGCCTAAACATCAAAATATTGGATGGCCGCTATAATAAAAAAGGAGAAGAAAAATCAGATAAATATACAGTGAATATTGCAAAGCCAAATACAGAGTATGATTTCATTATTTTGAGTGTGGCTAGTGGGAAGATAAAGGACGCCATAACGACACTTAATAAAAACAATATTACAGGAAGCCTGATTTTATTCTGCAATTTTTGGTATAGTCGTAAAGAAATTGAAAAAATAGTTGGCGATTATAGCTATATTATAGGTTTTCCTACAGCTGGTGGAAGTATGACGCTGAATATGCTTGATTGTGTGTTATTTAACCATATAATGGTTGAAAGCGAAAGAAAATCAAACATCACTAATTACAGTTCTTTAATAGAACTTCTTGTATCCGCAGATTTGAAAACAGAAATTCCTTACGACATGGTAGAGTGGATATGGATTCATATGGCAATCAATGCAGGGGTTACCTCTTCTGCTGCGCAGGGAGGAAATATCAATAAACCAAAACAGCTTGCCATAAACCTAATGAACAGCCCACAAATGCTTGCTATTGCAGTAAAAACGATAAGAGAAACTGTTAAGGTGGTAGAGGCGAGAGGGGTAGATTTAAGGCCATATAAAAATGAACTTTTACCATATAGAATACCCGCAAGGCCCGCGGGCATAATCATGAAGATGATGTTTAAAAACAATGAACTTACACGAAGAATCATGACTTTACATAATGATTTAACGGATATTATGTATGGATGCAAAAGTGTTTATGAGACTGGGAAGTTAAAAAAGCTTAATTTGCCGCTGTTCTATTCTAATATGGATATAATATTGGCAAATATATCAAACTGATAGTATTGCGTATATTAAATATGTGTGATATAAAAAAGAAACGAGCAAGTCCTTTCGGAAATAATCTATACACGGTGAAACCCCATTTCTTTGCCCTTGTTGTTATCATGAAACTGTGGACTAGTCAAGGAGATTAAGCTTAAAGGCTTGTTGATGAAATTGAAATGTAGTTTTCTGACTTAAATACAGCTAAAAAGAAATTAGAGGTGGTACAATGGATGATTTTGTAAATTTATTTTCTAAGATAAAACAACTATCTAATGATATTACGGAGGAAAACTATTATGACTATGGTAAGCAGGGATATGGTATTTTAGTTAGAATACATGATATGGGTACTAGTAAGGAAGATACATATAACTTATTTTTTCAATATTACGATGGCTTACAGGATGGATTATCTAAAGAATGGATTGGAGATATGTTGGATTATATAAGTGGATGGTGTAATCCTGAGAAGCATATTTGGAGGGATGATGGTTCAAAACTCCACAATTAAGTCACAGTCTTTTGTTAATATGCTCTTTGTTATGTACCTTTGGCTTCCGATGATTTTTAATCTCTTAATAACTCTTATCTTACTCAGATTAAAGGTTGAGAAGGCAAACAAAGAGCTTCAGAAATAAGCTACCTTATTAAGCAGAGGTCATGACAGGAAAGAGAACAATATACACATATACTTACAGTGTACGAAAGGAGAATGATTATGCCTAAAGTTTTAATTATCAATGGAAGCCCACGTGTCAAGGGAAATACAAGCATTGCCCTTGATGAGATGGTAAAGGTGTTTGAAAAGGAAGGTGTAGAAACTGAAGTAGTTCAGATTGGAAACAAAGATATACGAGGTTGCATAGCCTGCGGGTATTGTTATGAAAAAGGAAAATGTGTCTTTAATGATGTTGTAAATGAACTAGCTCCGAAGTTTGAAGCGGCAGATGGCTTGGTAGTGGCATCTCCAGTGTATTACGCTTCTGCAAATGCGACACTTATAGCCTGTCTTGATAGGCTGTTTTATAGCTCACATTTTGATAAGTCAATGAAAGTAGGTGCCAGTGTAGTCTGTGCAAGAAGAGGAGGACTGTCTGCAACCTTCGATGAGCTTAATAAGTATTTCACTATTTGTGGCATGCCTGTTGCATCCAGCCAGTACTGGAATAGCATTCATGGCACGGACAAAGGAGAGGCTCTGCAGGATGAGGAAGGGTTGCAGACAATGAGAGTTCTTGCAAGAAATATAACATTTCTCTTGAAGAGTATAGCACTTGGAAAGGAAAAGTACGGTTTACCTGAAAAGGAAGAACACCAGGAAACAAATTTTGTACGGTAAAAGAAGACAAAGATATAAGAAAATAATTATTGTTGAAAAAAGCATGAAACCGCGATATGATGAGAACGGATACTTTTTGATAAACAATAAGACTCATTAAAGATAATTAAGTTATAAGGGGTAATAAGTTTTTCCTAATTTACTATACAGCTATAAACACATATAATGGTCTATATAGTGCAAACTAAAACACATTTGATTGGAGGAGGAAGTATGGTTAAAGAGATTATGAATTACATCCGTGAGATAGATCCGGAGGTAGGAGCAGGGATAATAGCTGAGTATGAGAGGCAGCAGAACAATATCGAGCTGATAGCTTCAGAAAATATTTTGTCTACTGCATCAATGGTTACTATGGGAACTATTCTTACCAATAAATATGCCGAAGGATATCCTGGAAAGCGCTACTATGGCGGATGTAAAGAAGTAGATGTATTGGAATCACTTGCTATTGAAAGAGTGAAGAAGCTATTTGGAGCTGAATATGCCAATGTACAGCCACATTCAGGAGCTCAGGCCAATATGGCAGTTACAATGGCTGTATGCTCCCCGGGAGATACTATTATGGGTATGAGCCTTGATGCAGGCGGACACCTTACTCACGGCTCACCGGTGAACTTCTCCGGACTTTTTTACAATATTGTGCCTTATGGAATTACAGACGAAGGTTTCTTAGATTATGATGAAATCCTCTCTCTTGCAAAGGAGCACAAGCCTAAGATGATTATTGCAGGTGCATCTGCCTATCCTAGAGTAATTGATTTTAAGAAGTTTAGAGAGATAGCTGATGAGGTAGGAGCTGTGCTTTTTGTAGACATGGCTCATATAGCCGGTCTTGTTGCAGCAGGGGTTCATCCAAGCCCTGTACCTTATGCAGACATAGTTACATCCACAACTCATAAGACTTTGCGTGGTCCAAGGGGAGGTATCATACTTTCTACAGCGGAAGCGGCAGAAAAGTATAACTTCAATAAGGCAGTATTCCCGGGTATCCAGGGCGGACCGCTTGAACATGTAATTGCAGCTAAGGCTGTCTGCTTTGGTGAGGCACTTAAGCCTGAGTACAAGGCTTATCAAGAGCAGGTTGTAAAAAATGCCAGAGCTCTTGCAGACGAGTTGATTAAGAGGGGCTTTAAGCTGGTTTCTTCAGGTACTGACAACCACCTTATGCTTGTAGATTTGACTAATTTCGAAGGGGTATCAGGTAAAGATATGCAGAACCTCTGCGATGAAGTAAACATTACTCTGAATAAGAACAGTGTTCCTAATGATCCTCGCTCAAAATTTGTAACTTCAGGAGTTCGTATTGGTACACCTGCTGTAACTACTAGAGGATTTAAGGAAGAGGATATGGCTGTGATAGCAGACTGCCTCTATAAGGTTGCAACTGATTTTGAAAACAGCAAGGAAGAGATACTTTCTAAGGTTTCAGGCCTGACTAAGAAGTATCCGATTTATGAGGGATAATATGCAAGCAATATCTACTATTTTTCCTGTATTTTTCATTCTCTTCTTAGGCATATACGCAAGAAAGAAGGGATGGATAAATCACGAACAAAATAACGGACTAAAGACTATCGCATTAGATATATTATTTCCTTTTCTTATCTACCATATAGTTGCAGGCTCTGTCCTTGACAGAGATATTGCTCTCGAAATAATATATTTAATAGGAGTCTGGATTGTCGTTTACTTTTTAGGAAAGATAATATGTAGGATGTTGCCGGAGAACTTAAGGGATTTATCTCCATTTTTACTTTTAACCTGCGAGGGAGGGGCTGTTGCTCTTCCCTTGTATTTGAGTATTGTGGGTTCATCCTATATTTTGAATCTGATTCCCTTTGACCTTGCGGGCATCCTAATTAACTTTATTTTCGTTCCTACGGTCTTACAGATAAGGCGCAAAGATGAGCTAAAGTTATTGCCACTGGTGAAAAAGGTAATTTCAGCACCCTTTGTAATAGCGGCCCTGCTTGCAGTTATTACCAATTTGACGGGCTTACAGAGACTGCTGTCACAAAGCAGTACCTTTGGCTCAATCTATGAAAATACAATGAATGCGATAATAGCGCCTGTTTCAGGACTAATTCTTTTTAGCCTGGGTTATAGTATAAGGCTAAAGAAAGGTTATTTATCAAGTCTTTTTAAGTTGGCAGTTATCAGACTCATATTTTGTAGTGGGATAATAGCCTCGTTTTTCCTGGTATTTCCTGAGAAAATGGATAGTCCTGTCTTTTCTTTGGGAGTAATCTTGTATTTTTATTGTCCTACAGGCTTCCCTGTACCTTTGCAGATAAGGGAAATCTTGGATTCGGAGGAAAAGGAGGAGTTTGTTTCGGCATTTATTTCTCTATTTTTATTAATAGCATTGGTGGTCTATGTTGCTCTTAGTTTTTATTATAAGCAACTGCCTTCGTAACTTAGACATCAAAGGCAATTACAATGTGATGCCATTTGCAGATGAGGCATTTGTTAAGGGTTATTTTGAAATATTGATTAAGAATATCTGTTAAGAAGTTAACAATGTTTGAAACTTGAGTTAAGTTTTAACTTCGACAAATACATAGTAATTAAAAAGGAGGTTTTATGGAAGAGACAAAAAATATCTGGCCGGGTAAGCCGGGTGTAATACCTGTAACCAGTGGAAAGGCAGATGACGCCAATGTATATAATCGTGCTTTTCTTGATAATATCCACGTTGAAATGCGTGTGATAGACAGCACGGAAGTTGATACTACGACAGAGATATTTGGGAAAAAATATGCTTCCCCTATAATGACGCCTGCATTTTCACATCTAAATAAAGTCTTGGAAAATGGGCGTACTCCTATGGAGGAATACAGTCTGGCTGCAAAAGAGATGAACTGCCTGAACTGGGTAGGCATGGAGGATGATGAGGCTTACCGTTCGATAACAAGTCACAATCCTGATACTGTACGCATTATCAAGCCATTTGCAGATAAGGAAAAAATCATATCAGAGATTAGATTTGCCATCGAATGTGGAAGTACTGCAGTTGGCGTGGATATTGACCATGTACCCGGAACAGACGGAAAATACGATGTAGTTGACGGCTTCCCTATGGGAATGGTTAGCTTCGAGGACTTAAAGGAATATGTAAGTATTTCTAGCCTTCCATTTGTGGCAAAGGGTGTGCTTTCCGTACAGGATGCGCTTAAAGCAAGAGACGCAGGCTGTGCAGGAATAGTTGTATCTCATCACCATGGCCGTCTTCCTTTTGCAATAGCTCCTCTCCAGATTCTCCCTAAGATAAAAGAGGAACTTAAAAACTCAGATATGAAAATCTTTGTAGACTGCGGTATGGATACAGGCTATGATGCTTATAAGGCTCTGGCTCTTGGAGCAGACGCGGTTTCAGTCGGACGAGGCATCCTCCCTCCTCTATTAAAGGATGGTAAAGACGGTGTAGTTAAGAAGATGATAAGAATGAATGAAGAACTTAGGGAAATGATGATGTATACCTGTGTTAAGGATATGAAAAGCTTTGATAAGACGGTGCTGTATATCAATAGATAAGATTTGTACAATGTTTAGGGTGGTATAATGAAGGAAAATAAAACTTACTACAAGAAAAAAATATATTTTGTTCTATTTGCTATGACTCTGGTTTTTGGTTTCCAGAGTCTTTATGAATACTATAGTGTGAGCATAGAGAATCCTTTTTTAAGGCTTTCCAATGTACTGTTTGGCATTTTAAAGATGTTCTTATTTACACCTCCGATATCACCCGATGACAGTCCGGGGATTATCTATGAAATCGCAAAGTGGATGGCACCGATTCTTACTTCCGCCTTCGTATTTACCAAGATATCCAATACCTTACTTCACCTGAAAAACATAGTAATCAACAAGTTTAGCAGGAATCATATTTTAATTTTTGAAAAAAGCCTGATGTCAGAGACGTTAATCACCAATCTGATGAATGAAAAGACTCCGTATAAGATTTCCCTTATATCAAGGCAGTTTATTGATGACAATCTTAAGGCTAAATACGAGAAAAAGGGGATAGCTACATATCAGATTGATTTTGAAAAAAGCGGTAAAAATGAGATAAGGGAGCTCTTAAATACTGTAAATATAAATAAGGTTAAATATATGTTTTTCTGCTCCGAAGCAGACCTTGTAAACTATGCTCTATATGCCAATGTAATAAAGAGAATTAAGCCAAAAAGAAATATTACCTGTTATGTAAAATGTGAATCAAAGACAGTATCTTCTTACATTGAAGATGTCATCACCCGCGCGAGAGAGGAGGCAGAGGTTCTTAAGAAGATAGATACCGTACATTTTGACCAGAGGGATTTGACTGTTAGGATGCTTATGTCGGATAAATGCGTACTTAAGAGCCTAAAAAGCAGTCTTAATGACCTGTCACAAATGGATAATATGATTTCTTTAGAAAAAATTGGTGAAAGCATTAGAAATATGCATATCCTCATTCTAGGCGTGAATGAACTGACTGAGGTCTTATTAAAGCACATTGCAAATGATATGACCTTGTGCCTCAAAGCAAATACCAAAGTAAGTATAATGGACAAGGCAGCGGACTCTAAGATGGCAGCAATACTTGACAAAAATGAGGGACTAAAAAATGCCTTGAACTTAAAGGCTATTGATATTGGAAGCAGTAGGAATTCGCTGCAGGAGGGGCTTACCAAGATAAAAAATGAGGGAGACCTATCGCTTATTTTTATGATGGATGAGGATGTGGTGAAAAGCCTTAAATACCTTAAGACATTGACAGGATATTTTGGAAGTCTTCCTAAGATAATTAGAAATGTATCCAATATCGACCTAAGCTATGTTTTACCAAAGAACAGCGATAATATCCTTGTATTTGGCGATGTTTCTCAGATAATGACAAGCGATATTATGATAAGGGAGTCACTTGATGAAAGGGCCAAGACTTTCAATGACAGCTATAATAAAGCCGTGGAAATGTCAGGGATGGGAAGTGGCAGCAGTTGGAACGAACTCTCCTATGTAAAGAGGACATCGTCAAGATTGTCAGCTACTCATGCCAGAGTTAAGGAAGAGATACTTAGAAAAATTTTCTTTGACAATTCAGATGATGAAATAAGGAATTATTTATCTAAAAAGTTTGAAGAGTTTGGTGCCTTGCAGGATATTATGCAACAAGACTGGGAAGAGTTTAAGATAAGATTTCGAGGGTATTTAAGTGACAATCCTATACTAGACTTTCTATCAAGACTTGAGCATAAAAGGTGGTGTAACAGCTACTATGCAATGAATTTTGTCTACGGAGAAAATAAGGATGAGAACTTAAAAACTCATCCCTGCCTCATAGATGATTGGGACATAATCATAGGTGATAAGTTTGACATCTGTCATCCTGAGTATGATTTGTTATCGGTATTTACATTGTTTAAAACGGAGAAATAAAATGGAAAAAGAGCATATAGACAGCACTTCATCTGAAAGGATGGAGGAAGCAGAAGCTTTTTATAACGAGAAAGAGTACAAGTACACAGCCTTTATAAGCTATAGACATGTGGAGCCTGACCAAAGCATAGCAAGGCAGGTTCATCAGATGATAGAGACCTTCAAAGCCCCTAAGGAGTTCTATCAGAATGGCAAAAGACCGACATTTAGAGTGTTTAGAGACAGAGAAGAATTAGCCGCAAGAGACCTTAGCACCTCTATAAAAGAGGCACTTGAAACCAGCAGATATCTGATTGTGATTTGCTCAAAGCGTACCCCTTTATCTGAGTGGTGTAAGAAAGAGGTCGAGATATTTAAGAGTATACACGGGGAAGAGAGAATTATCCCTGTATTGGTAGAGGGTGAGCCTTTTGAGGCTTTTCCTGAGGCTCTAAGAGGAAAAGAAAGTAGTAATGAGGAAGCGGAGTATGAGATACTGGCAGCGGATTTAAGACCTGAGAGGGTATTAAAATCTGATTTTAAGGGATATGCCTATCTTCAGGATAATGACAGACAGAGCCTTAAGGAGCTTACAAAAGAATCCCTCAATATATTAAAAACTGAAAAGTACAGAATAATGGCAGCCATCCTTGGCTGTACCTTTGGCGACCTTAAACAGAGGGATAAAGAGAGAAGAAGTAAGAGAATATTAAATATATCTATAGTATCAGGAGCAGCATTTCTGCTCTTTGGCATATTTATGGCAAATGCTTATCAAAAGGCTGAGCAGGCAAGAATAGAGGCTGTACAGTCAAATGCCAATATACTTATGAAGACCTCTAAGGAATTCCTCAAAGAGGGAGACTACCTAAAAGGAGTTCTGGTTGCAAAAGAGGCTATGGGAATGATTAGTGAGGACATGAAGTATTATTCTTCCCTAAAAGCCGATGAAGAGTATATATTAAACAGCAGCTTATACCACAGCGGTGCATCCACGCTTACGACCATTTCAACTAAAAACAATCTTACCTTTATGGCTGTAAGCAATGATGAGAAATATGTGGCTTATGGACTTGAGAACAATGATACGGCAGTAGCAAAGGTGGAAAATGGCGAGGTTATTAAGGTATTTACAGGGCATAGCCAGCAGGTAAAAATGGTTGATTTTTCAAAGGATAATAAATATCTGGCATCAGCATCATTTGACAATACCTGTATTGTATATGACTTTGCGAGTGGAAAAGAGGCTGCAAAGCTTGAGATAGAGGGAGTTCCGATGCTTGCAAGGTTCTCTGAGGATGGAACAAGGCTATTTTATGCCGTAAATTCTAATAATGCCATAGTTTTCTATACTTATGATACAGCTAACTGGCAAAAACTGGGCGAATTTGTGGTAAATGAACCGATAATATCAATTGATATAAGCAAAGATGGAAATGAAATGCTTGTAGCCTTAAACTCTAACTCTGAAGAGCAGCTTACAAGAAGAAATGTGGTTGATGGCAAGATTCTTGAGGTGATACCGAGACAAAAAGGGAAGGGCCTTGGAGGAGCAGAAGTTGAAAAGCCTTATATGGTTGCAAAATACTCACTAGACGGGGATAATCTTCTTTTGCTTACAAACTCAGAAGTCCTGAAGCTTTCAAGACAAACAGGTAAAGAGGTATTTAATAAAAAGCTTACAATGAATAATATAATCGAATCAAACCTGCTTATAGAAAGTAGCAACGGCGATAAGATTGTACTTAAGTCAAGTCCTAAGGTATTTATACTAGATGGAAAAAGTGGTGACGTAACTGATGAAATATATTTTCCAAACTTAAATATGAGGTATTTTACCTATAATGATGCAACTAATACTGTGGTGGGATTTGGAGAAAATGGGAATTATTCAATCTGGAGAGATAAGACTGTAGTAGAATCCGGACTTAGTTATGGTGGAGGTGTGCCAACTGAATTCATTTTCTTAAAAGACGGAAGTAAGATACTTGCGAACTCTCACGAAAGCCAGACGATTAAGATAATAGAGTTAAAATCAAAGGTAGAGGCTGATACTATCAATGCAAGGATAATGGCTAGCTCAAACGACAGCTCACATCTTTTGCTTTTTGATGGTAAAGACTTGGCAGTTTCAGATGATGACGCAAGGACGATGAAGAAAATTGTTGTAGATGAACCATCTACGTATTCTCTCTCAGAAAATACAAATCTCTGCCAGATATCTAATGATGGCAGATATTATGCCCTGATATTTAAGCAGGATATATCTGATGCTGCACCTAAGGCACTTAAGCTTTACGACCTTGTTAAGAATGAGAAAAGGATGATACAGATAAATAATGCGGCTTCAGTAATCACCTTTTCTGATGACTCAAAGAATATCTTTGTAGTGGACAGTGCAGAGGGGTTAAACGTCTATGATGTAGGCGATTTGAAGCTGGTAAAGAACTATAGTGAGATAAAAGATAATGTATTAAATATCAAGCTGTCTAAGGATTCTAAGATAGTGGCGGTGAATATGCTATCCGGAACTGCATATTTGTATAATCTTGAGACAGGAAAGAGGATAGATGAGATTAACGGCGAGATTATAAATGTCGAAAAAGCACAAGATGAAATAATAGTAAGAGGAATCAAGAAAAACAGCATATTTAAGTGGAGCAGTACTTCAGGGCTTTCTTCCTGGGATATGGATGATGAATGCCTAAAGACACCTCAGAGCTTTTATGATGTAAACCTATATAATGAAAACACTGATAAACTAATGATAATCAGAAACAATGATGTAGATAGAAAATGTTATCTAATCGATTTTTCAACAGGAAAGCTAAAGCTGTCTCTTGATATTGCATTAAGGAGGTATAATGTGAGCGGTAACATTTCTCCTGATGGTAAGTTAATAACTATAGACAGAGATTATTTTGAGAAAAGTGGTGAAAAAATAAGTGACTGGTCTTACGATATGGTAACTTCCATATACAGGGTTTTAAGTGAAGAAGAGGCATCAAAGGAGGTTGATGAGATTCTTTCAGGCAGAACATTGTCAAAAGAAGAAAAGGTTGAGATTGGTATAACTACGAAGTGATGGCATTGATGAAGGAGAGTTATTATGGCACTCAGGTGAATAACCTGGGTGTTTTTTTATAGAAAAATTTTTTGAATTATTGACAATTATTCTCAATAAACCTATTGTTAGCTTAGTCTAACAGTTTTATAATATTCTTACCGACGATAGCGTCGGTAAAAATGGAGGTTGACGATATGACTGACACAAAAAGGCTTACTGCGGCTGAAAGAAAGAAAGAAATAATGAATTCGGCGGCAAAGGTAATCTCCGAAAGGGGATTGGAAAAGGCAACTATGGAGGAGATTATCGCTGGAACTACTTTATCTAAAGGGGGTGTATATCATTATTATGGAAGCGTGAATGAGATATTTAAGGATATTATGAGGTTTGGAATTGAGTACAGAAACAATGTCATAAAAGAGCATTTAAGCGAATGTAAAAAGGGAGAGGAGATGCAGTTTATGGCAAGACAGCTTGTAGACAAGATAATTGATGACAACCCCTATATGCCTCTTTATGTAGAGTTCCTAATCGCCGGGAAAAGAAATCCGGAATTAAAGACTATGATGCTTGATTTACAGACTGAGACTATGGAGAGCTTTAAGGGAGTCTTTGAAAATGATTCAGAATGGCTATTTAATCCTAATATAGCTCAGTTTATTACTGATTACATGAACGCATTAATACTGGCTTCTAATGTATTAGACGCTAGAGAGAACTTTAAGAAGAACAGGAGGTATTTGGAGGACATGATGGTTTATTTGTTTGAACAGGGAAAGGAGAATGGTAATGGGAGTTTATAAAAAATTATTCAGGTATGTTCCGGAGGTTAAACTGCTTGGCTATTTGGCAATATTAATCTCGGCGGTATCTGCCTTTTTAATGGTATATGGATATTACTACATATACTTGTTTTTGAATGAAGTTATCGTAAATGATAACTATGAGAATGCCGGAGTGTATTCGGTTAAAATAGTAGTTTTTCTATGCGTAAGTGCTGCCCTATATCTTACATCCGGGCTTGTATCACATAAGCTGGCATTCCGCCTTGAGACAAACCTTAGAAAACGAGGAATTGACGGGCTTACAGACTCAAGTTTTAGATTTTTTGACCTGAATTCTTCAGGATATATCAGAAAAACAATAGATGATAATGCAGCCAAGACACATATGGCAGTGGCACATATGCTGCCTGACAATTCACAAGCTTTCTTAGTTCCGATTTTTACACTGGTCTTGTCATTTTTAATAAGCATTAGAGTGGGGATTCTCATTGTAGTATTATCGGTTGTTTGTGGACTAATTATGTGCATGATGATGGGAAACAAAGATTTTATGAAAAAGTATCAGGAAGCCCTTGACAGACTCAGTTCAGAAACTGTTGAGTATATCAGAGGTATGCAGGTTGTTAAAATATTTGGTACCAGGTTAAAGTCCTTTAAGGCTTTATACGATGCTATTACGGATTATTCAAGGTATGCCCTTGATTATTCTATTTCTTGTAAAAGGCCGTATGTTTTATACCAGCTGATATTCCTAGGATTGATTGCAATTATAAGCATACCGCTTAGCGTCTTCCTTGCAGAGGTAAAAAATCCGAAGTTTATGGCGGTTGAGCTTATTATGATATTTTTTATAAGTGGCGTAATCATGGTTTCATTTATGAAGATAATGTGGGCAAGCATGAATATTTTTAATGCGAACTTTGCCATTGACCACTTAGAAGAATTGTATAAAAAAATGCAGGAAGACAAGCTCTCATACGGAGATAGAACTGACTTTGACAACTATGATATTGAATTTGAAAATGTGAGTTTTTCGTATGGTGAAAATAAAGTTTTGGAGGATTTGTCATTTACACTTAAGGAGAAGAAAACATACGCTCTGGTAGGGCATTCAGGTTCAGGAAAGTCTACAATAGCAAAGCTTTTATCAGGATTTTACAAGGTGGATAAGGGAGCTATTAAGATAGGCGGCCACAGACTTGAAGAATACTCAAAAGAAGCTATTATACGAAGCATTTCATTCGTATTTCAAGACAGTAAGCTGTTTAAGAAGTCAATATATGACAATGTTGCACTTGCTGATGAAAAGGCCGGAAGAGAAGAGGTATTAAAGGCTCTAAGCCTTGCGGGCTGTGATGAAATCATTGCTAAGTTTAAGGATGGCGAGAATACTATTATCGGCTCAAAGGGAGTATACCTTTCAGGGGGAGAAAAGCAAAGGATAGCTATAGCCAGAGCAATTCTTAAAAATTCTCCTATTGTCATAATGGATGAAGCCAGCGCCGCTATAGATGCGGATAATGAGTACGAATTACAAAAAGCCTTCAAGAACCTGATGAAGGATAAGACTGTAATAATGATAGCACATAGGATGACAAGCATTAGGAATGTAGATGAAATCATCGTTTTGGAGAATGGCAGGATTGTGGAAAGAGGAGATAATGATTCGTTACTATCTGCACAGGGACAATACAGTAGGCTTTTAAACTTATATGAAACTGCAAATGATTGGAGGGTGTCAAATGAAAAACTATTATAAGAAAAGATATGCCCTATCTGAACAGGGGGCAGCCAATCTTTCAAAGTCGACTTTATACTGCTTTTTGACATATTGTATAAATATCGCTCCAATGTTTATTTTAATGGCATTGTTTAATCAACTTGTCATCGGAAAGGCATATAGTACCATACAATACATTGTTATGGGCATTTTCACATTAGTTTTTATGTACATCTTACTCTCTAAGGAGTATGTAAGCCTATACAATGCGACTTATAAGGAATCTGCTAATCTAAGGAGTGGGATAGCGGAAAATTTGGCTGAACTACCACTGTCTTATTTTTCAAAACATGATTTGTCAGACCTTTCACAGACGATAATGTCTGATGTGGAGAGGATTGAACACGCTATGAGCCACTCCATACCCAAGGTAGTTGGAATGTGGTTATTCTTCCCTATTATGGGAATTATGATGCTTATAGGAAACTGGAAACTCGGACTTGCTGCCATTATACCAACATTTATCTGCTTCTTAATCAACCCATTGGCTAAGCAAAAGGAGGTATCTGAGTACAGCAAATATTTTGGAGTACTTAGGGAGAACTCTGAGCTTTTTCAGGAGACCATAGAGCTCCAGCAGGAAATAAGCAGCTTCAACCAGTCGGACAAGGTAAAAAAGTCCTTATATAAGAAAATGGAAGAGAGCGAGAGGGCACATTTTAAGGTTGAGCTTCTGTCTATGATTGCAGTAGGACTATCATCGTCCCTATCGTATATCAGTGTGGCTGTAGTAATAGCAGTAGGTGTACAGCTTCTAATACAGGGAGAGATTAGCCTTTTATACCTTATAGGTTACATTATAGGAGCAATCAAAGTAAAAGAGCTCTTTGATATCTCTGTCGAGGGTTTGACGGAAATGTCCTATATCGAGCCTGCGGTAAGGCGGATTAAGGGGATTAAGAGTGCGGTACTTCAGGAGGGTGAGGATACGGAGCTTACGAGATATGACATAGAGTTTAACCATGTATCATTTGCCTATGACAAAGTGAGTAAGGTGCTAAAAGATGTGAGCTTTACTGCAAAGCAGGGTGAAGTTACTGCCCTTGTAGGCTTGTCGGGCTCAGGTAAAACCTCTGTCTTAAGAGTAGTATCAAGGCTTTATGACTATGATGGAGGCAGCATACTGATAGACGGAAAAGACATTAAAAATATATCAACGGATTCTTTGTTTAAGAAGATATCCATAGTATTCCAGGATGTGACTCTCTTTAATACCAGCATACTTGAAAATATAAGGCTTGGCAGGGAAAGTGCAACTGATGAAGAGGTAAAAGAGGCTGCAGCCCTCGCTAATTGTATGGACTTTATTGAAAAGCTTCCGGAGGGCTTTAATACCAGAGTAGGTGAGAATGGAGCTGAGCTTTCAGGTGGAGAAAGACAGAGACTGTCGATAGCAAGGGCGTTTCTTAAGGATGCACCTATTCTTATCCTTGATGAAATATCTGCAAGCCTTGATGTAGACAACGAGAAAAAGATTCAGGATAGCCTAAATAAGCTGATAAAGAATAAGACAGTCATTATCATTTCTCATAGGTTAAAGTCCATAGAAAATGTGGATAAAATAGTTGTTATTGACGATGGCAGGGTTGAAACAGCAGGAACTCATAAACAACTTTTAGAACAATCAAAGGTATATAAAAATCTTATTGAAAAAACTAACTTGGCAGAAGAATTTAGTTATTAAAGGGGATAGAGATGAAAGATAATAAGTTAAAAATAAAGGATTTGGTGACAATAGGAGTATTCACAGTAATATATTTTGTGTTTATGTTTGGTGTTGGGATGATGGGAGTGATACCGATTCTCTTCCTGATATATCCTACTGTACTGGGGATTGTAACCGGAACAATTATTATGCTTTTTATGGCAAAGGTACAAAAGCCTTGGGCACTGTTTATACTTGGGATGATTTCGCCTATTATAATGCTTTTAGGCGGACACACTTATGTGATTGTACTTCACTCACTGGTGGTGATGTTTATAGCTGAGATGATTAGAAGAGCTGGTGGATATAAGTCTCTTAAGTTCAATATGCTTGCATTTATGGTATTTAATACCTGGATTTGCGGCTCTCTTATGCAGATGCTTTTGGCAAGAGAAAAGTATATTGAATTATCTATGATGATGGGCAAGGAATATGTGGATGCTCTGATAGAACTTATCACCTATCCGCATATGGCGCTTGTTTATGCAGGCGCTCTCATTGGAGGCCTTATAGGAGCGTACATTGGTAAAATCCTACTTAAAAAACATTTTACGAAAGCAGGTATTGCCTGATGTTTTACAATCAGAATAACAGGCTCAATCCAACCCCCATAACCAAATTTATAGCGGTAATTCTACTTGGTATGGGAGTGGCTCATTCTATGAATCACTACTTGGAATGGGCGGCAGTACTCACCATTTCTACAATGTACTTTATAAATGGACTTATAAAGGACGGGATAAGGAACATCATTGTATTTGGAGTTTTGTTTTTTGCGCCAAGCTTCAGTGTGCTTGCTACATTTCCACTTGTTTTGAAGATGCTTCTTTCCCTAGTTTTTGTATGCAGGATGTTTTATCTTCCGTATTCCGCAGGGAAATATATGATAAAAACCTCAGATGTGGGAAGTATCATTTCGTCCATGGATGCTCTTAAAATACCGAGTGCAGTATCCATACCAATAGCAGTTATGTTTCGCTTCTTTCCGTCATTTGCAGAGGAGAGAAATAATATCAAGATGGCGATGAAGATAAGGGGAATAGATACCAAGAATCCTGTTAAATACCTGGAATACGTACTTGTTCCCCTCCTCATCATATCATCAAACATAGCTGATGATATAGCAAAGGCAGCAGAGACCAAATGTATAGCTAATCCTATTAAGAAAACAAGATATATAACTGTGGGAGTGCATTTGATTGATTTTATTTATATATCTTTGATAGCTGCAATTGCAGTCGGAGGTTTTGTATGCTGAGAATAGAGAATTTATCCCTTTCTTATGGGGAGAATAAGGTATTAAATGATATAAGCCTTAACATAGCTGATGGAGAATGTGTGTTACTTACAGGAGAGAGTGGAAGTGGGAAATCTTCTATTATCAACTCTATCAACGGCTTAGCCTTTGAATATGAAAATGCTCAAATATCAGGAAGTATTAAGGTTGGTGAAAAGGAGATTAAAAACCTTGAACTCTATGAAATATCTCTTTTGATAGCCAGTGTTTTTCAAAACCCTAAGACACATTTTTTCAATGTGGATACCACTCTTGAACTTCTGTTTTATCTTGAGAACATAGGGCTTGATAAAAAAGAAATGGAAAGCCGAATGAAAGATATGCTTAATGTATTTGGGATAGAGTATCTACTGGGACGAAGTATATTTGAGCTCTCAGGAGGAGAAAAACAGATACTTTCTGTGGCAGCCTGTTATATATCCGGCTGTAAAATCATTGTTCTCGATGAACCTTCATCTAACTTGGATGAGAAGTATATTGATATCCTAAAAGAAATGCTAATCATTCTTAAAAATAAAGGGATAACACTCATCCTTGCGGAGCATAGGATTTATTATCTAATGGGTGTGGCAGATAGAATAATTATCATTCAAAATGGAAGAATAGCGAGAGAGTACACTGCACAGGGCTTTTTGGAGGTTACGGATACTGAGATAGCTGGCTTTGGACTTCGCTCAAGACATAAAACAGTCTTAAATAAGCCTAAAAACAATGGTGGAAAAGACCTGATAATCAAGAAACTTTCCTTTAATTTTGCCAACAAGGGAGAACTTGAAATGTATGATGTATCCTTTGATTTTGGGAAAATATATGGAATCGTAGGAAAGAATGGTTGTGGTAAGTCCACCATTTTGCGAATTTTAACTGGTTTGGAAGAGAATGATAAAAGTGAGATATTATTCGGAGAGAGAGTTTGTAGTAAGAAGGAGAGAATTAAGGCTTCCTCGTTGGTCATGCAGGATGTCAATCACCAGCTATTCACTGATTCAGTCGAAGAGGAAATGAAGCTGGGAGTTAAAGAATTGAAACAGGATACTGTTGATAGAATTCTATCAGGGCTAGGCCTTACTGAACTAAGAGACAGACATCCTATGAGTCTTTCGGGTGGTCAAAAGCAAAGGGTCGCTATAGCTTCTGTTCTATGCAAAAACTCGAGATTCATATTCTTTGACGAGCCAACAAGTGGAATGGATTATAAAAATATGCTCAAAATATCAAAGCTGATAAAGAGCATGAAGACAGAAGATAACATCATCTTTATCGTATCTCACGATACAGAGTTCTTAAATGAGGTCGCCGACAGTATCCTCTGTCTGGAGGATTATAGGATATACAATTAGATGAAAAGAGACTGCATAACAAGCCAAAGTCCAATAACTACACGCAATCTGACATGATAAATGAGGCAGATAGATGGAGAGGAAGAAACGTGTGGTACCTAGGGAGGTCTGTGTGATAAGCCTTGAAAGAGGTAACCATTGCCTAAAGCAATACTTAACACACAGAAGTGGACAGAGGTCATAGTAGTCGAGAGACAAAGGACCTAATCAATAGGAGTCTCAAGTATGACTGAGAAAGAATTTATTTATAAGTTTAGCAGAAAAACTGCAAAAACAAGTCATAAATATTGACCAAGGCATTTTTAACTGTTATAATGGTGACAGAAAATACGAATACTGAGAATGGAGGTATTCAATTATGCTGATTCAGTTTACAGTTGAAAATCACAGGTCAATAAAGAACAGTGTCGTGATCAGCCTTGCGGCCTCTAAGGATAAGTCATTTGATGAGTATCTGCTTCATCCGGATGAAAAGAAGGCATTGCTGCCCGTACTTGCAATTTACGGTGCAAATGCAGCAGGAAAAAGTAACGTATTACATGCAATGATGACAATGAAAGAAATGGTTGTGGGAAATGCTGCAAAAGTTTCTAAGGGACAAAAGTTGCCGTGGGAGCCGTTTGGAGGAACAAAGGTTCCGACTTCTTTTGAAATGGTATTTATTTTTCAGGGAGTTCGTTACACATACGGTTTTTCTTTTGATGTAAAGAAGATTTACAAAGAGTATCTTTACCATTGGCCGAATGGACGTGAAGCCTTAATTTTTTCAAGAGAAAATGGAGTGTATGAGTTCCGGGAAAATGTAAATGAGCAGGTTACTCTGAGTAACCGAACACCGGACAATAAGCTCTATCTGGTGTCCTCTAATGACTGGAATCTGCCTCAGACGGAAAATGCTTATCGGTGGTTTCTGGAAAAGTTGACATTCCTGATGGATGAAGAGCCAGCTACCTCAGAAACTGTTGCCCAGATTGTCAGCGGTGATGATAAGAAAGCTCGAATCTTAAAAGAATTGCTGCTTGCCGATCTTGGAATCACCGATGTTACAATCAAGAACACCTCTGGTAAAATACCGGCTATTACGACAACACATCGAATCATTAACGAGGACGGTACAACAGAATACTTTCAGCTTTTAATGGAGCAGGAATCTGTCGGTACACAACACTTTTTTGCCCGCATCGGAGGATGGTTGCAGGCACTTGAAAACGGCGCACTTTTAGTTGTTGATGAAATTGAAGATAGTCTGCATCCTCTTTTAACCAAAAGGCTGATTGAAATGGTGCAGGATAAGGCTGTCAATACAAAGGGAGCGCAGCTGATTTTTACAACACACGATGCAATGCTGCTTGACTTGAATTTCTTCCGAAGAGATCAGATTTGGTTTGCTGAAAAAAACGATGAGACTTGTGCAACAGAGCTTTACTCGTTGGCATCTTTCTCTCCAAGAAAAGGAGAAAATGTGCGTAAGGGTTATCTTCAGGGACGATTTGGTGCAATCCCTTTTATCGGAGGTGACGCCTGATGAGCAAGATGCGAAAAGAGTATGATCCGAACAAAGTTAAGTGGCGGAAGCGTAAACCGATTGTTTATATCATCTGCGAAGGAAAAGAAACAGAGACGCTTTATTTCAAACATTTTCGTTCACGAAACTGCCTGGTGGATATTATCCCAATTCCATCAAAACATAAAGCGGCGGAACATTTGGTGAAACACGCAAAATCTCTGATCTCCCAAGCGGATTATTATCCGAAAGACGGAGATCAGCTTTGGTGTGTATTTGACTGTGATGATAATAAAGACTCTGAGCTTCAAGCTGCAATTTCCTATTCGGAAGAGCATGGGTACAAAATCGCATATTCCAATCCGGCATTTGAATATTGGTATCTGCTCCATTTTGAAAAACGGAATGGATATTTGAAAGATTCTGCTATGGTAATTGACATCTTGAAAAACAAAGGATATTTGGAAAATTACGGAAAAAGTGTGGATGTTTTTGAAGAATTGCTGGAACACCAGCCAGAAGCTATTCAGTACGCAAAAGAACGAGTGGAGAGATTAACCAGAGATCAGGTTGCTGTGATCTGCCGAGACAGTAATCCGGTAACGACAGTCTATGAGCTGGTTGAATTTTTGAATAGTAAAAGAACATAAAGCACCATTATAAAGGTGTGCATAATGACAGAAAGCTGTCACTTCGACGATAAAAATTCGTTGGGTGGCAGCTTTTGTGGTACAACTTATCAAGAGGTACTTAAAAAGTGGTATAATAGAAAATAGAGTGGTTATCGAAACAGAGAAAAGCCGTACTGTCAGCGTATTTGCAATCCGAAATTTTAAATTCCTTGGCTTTGCATTGGGAAGGAACAAAAGTGGCATTTTAAACTTGAAAAATTATAACTGTTATAGTATAATAATAACAGTTATAACAGAAATGACAGTTAAGAGGTATAAAATGAATATTCAAATTAATAACTCAAGTGATGATCCGATTTATTTGCAAATAAAGAATCAGATTAAGGTGCAGATAATTTCGGGAGATTTGAAAGTAGGAGAACAATTGCCGTCAATTCGTTTTTTGGCAAAAGAACTCAGAGTAAGCATGATTACAGCCAAGCGAGCCTTTGATGAACTGGAACTTGAGGGCTTTATCAATTCAGTTCAGGGAAAGGGTAATTTTGTTGCGGCACAAAATAAAGAGCTGATTCGTGAGGAATACTTAAAGCGTATTGAAGAACAGTTGCAAGAGATAGTAAAACTCTCCGAAATTGCAGGAATATCAGGCGATGAACTGACTCAGATGTTAAAGGACTATGTGGAGGGACGATATGAGTGATTATGCTATTGAAATTAAAAATCTGGTAAAAAAGTTTGATGGGTTTACTCTAGGACCTATAGATTTTTGTATACCTAAGGGAACTATAGTGGGATACATAGGTCAAAATGGTGCAGGTAAAAGTACAACCATCAAGCTCTTGTTAGGACTGCTTCATAAGGATTCAGGCGAAATAAGAGTATTGGGAGAAGAAAATACTGATAGTATCGCGCTTAAAGACAGGCTGGGAGTGGTCTTTGATGACTTACTATTTCCTCGGGAAATGAATATTACTGATATAGAGAAGTTCTGTTCAAGAATATATACAAAGTGGGATAAAGAGTGCTTTAATAAATTAAAGATTAAATTTGATTTACCTGAGAAACAAGTTATAAATAATTATTCTCGTGGTATGAAAATGAAATTATCGATGGCGATTGCCCTATCACACAATGCAGAGCTTTTGATATTGGATGAAGCTACAAGTGGCTTAGATCCGATTGTTAGAGAAGAGATTTTGGATTTACTTCTTGATTTTATGCAGGATGAAAATCACACAATCCTTATCTCTTCACACATACTCTCTGATTTGGAAAAGGTTGCAGACTATATTAGCTTTATTAATTTTGGTAAGATACTTTTTTTTGAAACGAAGGATGATTTGAAGGAGAATTACGGTATATGTACACTGTCAAATGAAGAAGTAAATGATATAGATGAAGCAGCAATAGTGGGAAGGAGAGTACATTCCTTTGGACAGGAGCTGCTTGTAAAGAGGAATCTCGTGCCAGATGGAATCAAGTTACAAAAGCCATCTATTGAAGATATTATGATATATTTTGTGAAAGGAGAGAGAAAATAATGACTGCACTGATATTAAAAGATATAGCTACTATGAAAAAGACATTAATGTCCACGCTTGTAATCTGTTTTGCTATTGTATTTTTTGGATCATATGAAAAATCTATTGTTATGATTCCTCTTATTTGTACAGTAATGCCTCTCATTTTAACAGCAATAGCATTCGGATATGATACAAATTCAAAGTTTGAGCAATTCGCATTTTCGATGCCAATTAAGAGAAGCAGTTTTGTGCTTAGTAAATTATTTTTTGCCTTTTGTTTTGGATTGGTTGGGGGGATTACAGTATTTACCTTGCTAAGTATAAATGGGAAAGTAAGATTTGAAATTATAGTATTGAGTTCAATTGTTACTTTGATATCAAGCATTTTTATGTCAGCGATTCAGCTGCCTTTTGTGTTTAAATTTGGTGCTGAAAAGAGTAGGCTTATAATGCTAATAACATATTTTGTAGTCTTTGTCATATTTTCAATGCTTAAAGAAGCATCAGGTTTACTTTCGAAAGTGCAGGGAGTTCTAAAGAACTTTTCCCTGACTGATGTATATTGTGGCTTAATACTGGCGGGACTAATAATCATTGCAATTTGCCTAAAGATATCCATAAGAATTATGGAGAAGAAGGAATATTAAGATTCATATACAAAATATTACAAAACTAAAATGATTTTCTTAAATTTTGTGGCTTCTATTCAATTGGAAAGACTGCTGTGATATAATGTGAACACTTAACGAAGTCGAGCCGTAAGGCGCAGGCTGAGTTTAGTGTGAGCGGTATCTAAGCACTTAGTGAAGCCGAGCCGTCTTTGGCGAAGGCTGAACTTAGTACTTATGATGAAATGTGAACACTTAACGAAACACAGATTTACCGGTTGAAAGGAGAAATTATGAGAAAATATAAGAAAATTACTGCACTCTGCCTCTGTGCCTTGCTTGCATTTGGAGTAACAGCCTGTGGCAGCAAACAAGAGAATAAAGAGGCATCTAAAGGGGCATCGAAAGAAATAGCAAAGGAAGTATCGCAAAATGCATCTAAAGAAGCTTCCAAGGAGGTTTCTAAAGAAGTTTCACAAGAAGTCAGCAAAGATGCTTCCAATGAGGTATCCAAAGTAACATCCGCTGAGGAAACAAACGCTGAGACGGTCTACTCAAATATGGCAAACAAAGCTAGTGCCGAGGAAGTCAAGGAGGCACTTTTGGCCTACCTAAATAAGGATAGTGTTGACTATTATATGAAGCAGGTAAACGAGTACAACGAAATAGTTGGAAGCGTTGGACTTCAGGGAGATTTTACGAAGTTTGGTAAAACAGAGTATGATGTAGAGAAAATAAGCAACCTTTGGAAAGAAAAGAAGGGGGATTTTGTTGGAACAAACTGCAGGCTTAACACCTTCTTTTTGCTAAAGAACAACATAAAAGTTCCAAGTATAAAAAGTGATGGAGAGCTATTGTTTTTAGACAATGACTCGATAGATAAGGGAAAGCTCTTTGATAAGAAGGACAAGGAGGCTTTCAATGTACTGTTCTCAAGAGTAAAGACTGAGGCTACTGAAGATGTTAAGGTTCACGCTAAAAATATGGAAAAATACTTTTCAAAAATCAAGTTTGATGAAAATGCGAGAATGCTCTCTGTAGTACTGCACGATAACCTTGACGGAGATTATCTCTTTGTAGGACATGTCGGAGTTATGGTACCTTACAAAGGTGGATATTTATTTGTGGAAAAGTTAACCTTTGAAGAGCCTTATCAGGCAATAAAGTTTGCGACAAAAGAAGAATGCTACAAGTATCTTCAGGGGAAATACGCTGATTATACAGGTGAAGGGCTTGCAAAGCCTTTTGTAATGGATAATGGAAAGATGGTTGAGGTAGAATAACCATTAAAGTTTAAGTAATCAATACCCTAAACTTTGGAAAAATAAAAGTTTAAGTAATCAATACCCTAAACTTGAAAAAAATAAAAGTTTAGGGTATAATTTTATCAAAAGGTGGTGAGGGTACTATGAAAGATAATAAAAGATTAAAAGAGCGTAATATATATCTTAATAAGCTGATTGCATTTAAGGATACAGAGCCTGTAAAGGTCATAACGGGAATTAGAAGATGTGGTAAGTCTAGTCTTCTGAAGCTAATGCAGGAACATCTTTTGAATACCGGTATAGATAAAGAACAGATTATAGCTATTAATTTTGAATCTCTGGAATTTCAAGAAATGAGCTATAAGGATTTTTATAAATATGTTAGTGAGAGAATTGCTAAGAATAAGAAAAGCTATTTATTCTTTGATGAGCTTCAAAGAATAGATCAATGGGAAAATGCAGTAAATTCTTTTAGAGTTGATTTTGACTGTGATATATACATAACAGGCTCTAACTCCTACCTGTTGTCGTCGGAGTACTCTACATATTTATCGGGTAGATATATAGAGATTAAAATTTACCCATTATCATTTGGAGAATTTATCGATTTTCATGGCTATAGACTAAAAACATATAATACTCCGATTGGTACGGTAAAATACAGAGCGGTAGATGATAATGAAGAAATCACAGAGCTTAGGGATTTGTTTGAAGCATATATGGGATATGGCGGAATGCCGGGGATTGCAGATGTTGGACTGGATCAAGATAGGGCTCTTACGATTCTTGACGGTATATATTCGACTGTAGTTGTAAGGGATATTCTAGAGAGGGAAAAAAGAAGGGGACAGAGACAGATAACTGATGCAGAACTCCTAAGAAAGATAATACTGTTTTTGGCGGATAATATTGGCAACAATACATCGCTAAATTCAGTAAGTAATACATTAGTATCCGAGAAACTGCTTCAAAACGGTGGAAAACAGGGTAAGCCTGCGACTCAGACAATATCTTCGTATGTTGGGGCACTCAAGGAATCTTATATGTTTTATGATGTTAAGCGGTTTGACATAAAAGGAAAAGAATACTTGAGGACGCTAGGTAAATACTATATTGTAGATATTGGTTTGAGAAATTATCTGCTGGGATTTAGAGACAGGGATAGAGGGCATACCTTAGAAAATGTAGTTTACTTTGAACTCTTGAGGCAGGGTTACGATGTAGCAATAGGGAAAATTGATAGCCTTGAGGTAGATTTTGTAGCTGCAAGTGCAGATGAAAAAATCTATATTCAAGTAACGGAGAGCATGCTAAATGAGGAGGTTAGGGAAAGGGAATTAAAACCATTACAAAAAATTCCTAATAATTACAGGAAACTGGTCCTTACTTTAGAACAATCACTTGATACAGAATACGAAGGTATACAGGTAAAAGGTATTGTAGAGTGGCTGGTGAAAGGATATAATGATGAAAGAAAATACTCTTAGAGTTGTAAAAATCGATAAGGAAGCTATCCTTGAGTTTATTTATGAGAATTTTATTGCTAATCAGGAAGAACTCCTAGGGGTTAGGTCATCTGAAGTGACAAATGATTTTGCAATTGATTGGGAAAAAGGCGAGTTCATATTTACCGCACATAAACAGGAGGGTGTTGACGGTAGTTTTATAGAGTTACCAAAAGAGATAGAGATTAGAAAGCTTCTTAATAATCTCCGCAATACTACCGACTCAGCACTAAGTACAGGCAGGATATACAAGGATTATACCTTTGAGGAATTGGAGAAACTGCTAAATTAAACCAAACTAAGGAGAGAATAATGGAGATTAAAGATTTTACTGAGATTGAACAAAAACAGATTAGAGAAGGGCTAAGCACTGCTGAAATAAGTGACAAGGAGGCAGCTAATAAGATTCTTGCGCTTGTACCTAAAGAATGGATTAAAAGAATACCTTTCTTTGTAAGGGGGCATGCAACTACAAAGACAATTGAGAGGATAGCTAATCAATTCCCTGAGCTTTACGCAGTAGCAAAACAAAGTGGAGAACTTCCGGAAAAGGAAAGGGAGGAACTTCGTAAGATTATAACAGGTATATTTGAAGAGAAGATGAATAAGCATAAGATTAAATGATGTTTTTTACCAATACCACCTATGTTTTTGTAAAAATATTATGAAAAAATGTACTTTAGTAATTTATGCCAAATTAATGGTTCCTTGACAAGCAATTAAATTGTGTGATACCATAATATTAAAATTGCAAACACAAAGGAGGAAATTACTATGACATTGAAACAGAAGATTAATACTTTGGTTGGATCAATTGGTGCATTTATGGGAGTTTTTGTTTTTATAGCTTATATACCACAGATTATAGCGAACTTAAACGGCAACAAAGCACAGCCTTTACAGCCACTGATGGCGGCGGCTTCCTGTCTGCTTTGGGTAATATATGGATGGACTAAGGAGCCTAAAAAGGATATTATTCTTATTATACCTAATGCAACAGGTGTTATACTTGGATTTTTGACATTTTTGACTGCTTTATAATTACATTTAAGAATTATCGAGGTACTTATGTTATACATTATAACGGGAGTTATCCTTTTAGTATTTGTCTTTTCAATGCTCAGGGATAATAGAAGCCTTTGGAATCCGGCCCTTCTTATTGTAGGGCTGGTATTTTCATATATATCGTTACTTCAGATACTATTTGATAATGATATGATGAATGTTTACTCATTTACGATGCTTGCCGGATTTTTAGGTATTCCATTTCTTATATTACTTAGCGGAATTTTCCTTGTATACAACGGGTTTATACTGCTAAAGCGTGAAGGGAAGTCTAAGGTGAACTTCCTGTCGCTTGCAATGGGTATTCTCATCATTTTGTTTTTTGTGGTAATGTTTATTCACGAATATGGAGTTAGTAATTACAACCTGTATAACAAAAATTGGTATAACATTTTTTTCCGGTTTTTTATATATTCTTATTTGATTTTTGACTTTGCCTTTGCAGGTTTTTTGCTTTATTCCTTACTTTACAACTTTATTCCTAAGAGGAAACACTATGACTTTATCATTATTCATGGTGCAGGCCTATTAAACGGTGAAAGAGTAACTCCACTCTTAAAGAGGCGGATAGATAAGGCAGTACAAGCATTTAAGAAGTCAAAAAATCCTGATGTGAAGTTAATAGCAAGCGGCGGGAAAGGTATAGATGAGAAGATATCCGAAGCGCATGCTATACTGAATTATCTGATGGAAGAGACAGATGTGCCAAGAGGAGCTATTTTGCTTGAAGAAGAGTCTAAGACGACTTATGAAAATCTTCTCTTTTCTAAGAAAATAGGCGAGAGCTTAGTCTCTAATCCTACTTTTCTCTTTGTTACAAATGATTACCATGTATTTAGAACAAGTACCTATGCTAAAAAGATAGGGCTAAAGGGAGATGGATTGGGGTGCTCCACAGCCTCTTACTACCTGCCATCAGCCTTCATAAGAGAGTATGTGGCTCTTTGTGTAAAGATGAAATGGATGTTTGCAGGCTTCTACCTGCTCTTGCTTATTTCCATTTATTTTTCTTACCGTGGTATACTGTGGTGATGATTCTTTTTACCTGAAGTATCAGTCTGGGAGCGGGTTTTCATAAAACGTGAGAGAATACTAAAAAATCCCTATTAAAACGTGAGAAATAGTTAAAATAACCCTCATAAAACGTGATAAAACTTCTTGATAACCCTTATAAAATGTGATAGACTCTTAGAGGGGAGGTGAGAATGGTGTATTTTAAGCGAAAAATAGATGGATTCTTAGCGGATTGGAAGAACAATCACTCACGCAAGCCTCTAATAGTAAAAGGGGCAAGGCAGATAGGCAAAACAGAATCGATATTACATTTTGCAAATGAAAACTACGAGAATGTAGTGTATATTAACTTTGCGTTAGATAAGAAATATACTACCATAGTTAACGATGGATATGATGTAGAGACTGTAGTAAAAAACATTACCCTAATAAATCCAAGCACAAGATTTATCCCAGATAAAACTTTGATTGTCTTTGATGAAATTCAGGAATATCCTGATATCGCAACATCTCTTAAGGCCTTTAACTTAGATAAGAGATATGATGTGATATGCAGTGGCTCAATGCTTGGAATCAATTACAGGAAGATACATAGTAATAGCGTTGGCAGTAAAACAGATTATGAAATGTTTTCAATGGACTTTGAAGAGTTCTTGTGGGCAAAGGGCTATGAAGATAAGGCTATAAATAGTATATTAGAACATATGATTAGCCTTACTCCATTTAGTGAGACGGAACTTTCAGTGTATAAATCACTATTTCTTGATTACTGTGTCCTTGGTGGAATGCCTGATGTAATAAAGGGCTATATTAAGACAGGCACGTTTTCGCAGTCGCTTGAGATTCAAGGGCAGATTAGACTAGACTATGAGGAGGATGTGAGAAAATATGCTGAAGGACTAGATCAGGCAAAAATTATAAGTGTTTACAGAAGTATTCCGGCACAGCTTGCAAAGGAGAATAAGAAATTTCAATTTAGTATAATTGATAAGAAAGCAAGGTCGAGGGAATACACAGGATGTATAGAATGGCTTATTGATGCAGGCGTTGTTACAGAGTGTAAATGCTTAAATTATCCTGAACTGCCTCTAAAGGGAAATGTAGACAATAGTAAGTACAAGTTATATTATCCTGATACCGGATTGCTGATATCCACTCTTGATGAAGAGGCACAGGAGGATTTGAGGGTAAATAAGAATCTTGGTGTATATAAAGGGGCGCTTTATGAGAACTTTGTTGCAGAAGCCTTTGTAAAGCAGGGACTAGGATTGTTCTACTACAAGAAAGATAATTCAACATTGGAAGAGGATTTTTTTGTAAGGTCAAAAAATGAACTAATTCCAGTTGAGGTTAAATCCAATAATGACAGTTCAAAATCCCTAAATGCCTTAATAAAAAATGATAGGTACGCAGACATAAAACATGGCATAAAACTAGGAGATTTCAATATAGGTTATACCAACAATATATATACATTTCCGTATTTCTGTGCATTTATGCTAAAGGCATATCTTCATAAATGGGATTAACTACAATGTAAATAAAACAGAGAACAAACAATATTGCGATTAATGCATATGAAATTATTATCAACTAAAGAGAACTACCACAACATAAGCTGTGGTAGTTCTTAAATCTAACAAAGAAATTATCGTCCGCTATGATCAAAGCTTTTTCCTGGCTTTACTTCCTTTTCCTTGTCTAATACGACAACGCGTGAGCCGTTTAATATTTCAATCTGCTTCTTCATTTCATTTATGCAAAGGATTGCAAGAGGCATACCAAAATCCTGACGAATAACGAGCCGCTGTACATCTACATCAGCTATATTTTCAGGCATAGGATATGCAGGTATCATCCAGCCATGCATACGCAGCCTGTCTTCAAGGTCATATAGTGTCCAGTTAACATTTGCATCTTTTTTAAGCCTCCAGCACACGATAGGAATCTGTTTAGCATCTTCCAGTATTTCAAAGATTCCCATTTTCTTGATTTCAGAAGCCATATACCTTGCTACATCTATAGTACGCTGGTGAATCTCCTTATATCCATTAAAGCCGTTTCTAAGGAGCATGTAGTACTGACCCACAATCTGAGAAGCACTACGAGAGAAGTTTATTGCCATAGTAGCCTCTTCACCACCAAGGTAACTAACCCAGAAGATAAGTTCTTCAGGAAGAGCCTCCTTAGAACGCCATATTACCCAGCCTACACCCGGATACACCAAACCGTATTTATGACCTGAAGTACTTATTGACCATACGTTTTTAAGCCTAAAATCCCATTCCAGTTCAGGCTCGATAAATGGTGCAACCATTCCGCCTGATGCGGCGTCAACGTGTATACGGATAGGAAGTTTTGTATTCTTCTTGTTATATCCTTCAACTAGCTTATCAAGAGCCTTGACATCATCATATCTTCCCGTGTAAGTTATACCCAATATAGCGATTATACCTATGGTGTAGTCATCAACATAGTCCATAACGGTATCCATATTCAGTGATAAATGCTCCATATCAAGAGGTACGGTTCTCATCTCTATATCCCAATACCTACAGAACTTCTCCCAGCATACCTGATATCCTGAAGAGATTACGAGGTTTGGACGCTTCTTATACCTGTCAAGACCTGCTTTATCGGCCAGATGCTT
The DNA here is from genome assembly GCF_016651435.1 of Catonella massiliensis. Taxonomy (NCBI): domain Bacteria; kingdom Bacillati; phylum Bacillota; class Clostridia; order Lachnospirales; family Lachnospiraceae; genus Catonella; species Catonella massiliensis. Next base: position 881,651 of record NZ_JAEPRJ010000001.1, read on the forward strand.
CCATCTAAATAGCATTGCAAGTCCACCGAGCATGCAGGCTTCAGAGGAACCAACCGTTGATGTACCCAAAGGCTCTTCCTTTGGATCCATATGCCACAAATCTCCAATTATATCTACACAGCGGTTCTCAAGGTCAGCAGTCATAGGATATTCATCCTTATCTATAGCATTTTTTTCAAAGTTTTCTGCCATCAACTGAGTAGCTGTAGGCTCCATATAAGTCTGGCAGAATGTGGCAAGGTTCTGTGTGGCATTTCCTTCAGCCTTTAAGTATTCCCTGATAATCTCAGCTGCTACCTGTGGCTCGACAGGCTCCTTGTTTAGCTTTTTATTTGGCATTTCTACATCACTTGCCAGCGTTCCAAAGATTGGTGTAAGGTATCTTGTATCTGTGTTCATAGATGCAAGCAAATCCCCTATGTGTTCACTACTTTTCCTATTTAATTTTGATACTTTCTTACTCATAACAGCCTCCTTTTTCTAATACTGATTTATATGATTATAATCACTTAAGCGTTACAGAAATATTTTGGTTATGATGCCCATTTGCTCTTATGTGAATAAATAAAAGTAGGTATCATCACGGATATGATAAAGCATATGATGAGCACAATTTGATATACTCTGTTATCCGCAGAAGTGAGTTTTGACGATGGGAAAAATGAAATAATGAGAGTTGCAATTGTCATAAACAGTCCGACACCTGCAACAATCAGCTTAAATGTCCGTCCTCCGGGTACATGGAACTCACGCTTTAAGTTGTCCTTTTTCAGAATTAAAACGAAATACCCGAGGAAAAAGAGGACGTACCCTACAAGATAAATGACAACAGTAAGTCCTATGGCAGTCATGTAACCTACAGAGGAATCTGAGCCACCTGCAAGTGCTATGGAACCGCACAAAATAGCATCCCAGATTGTGACAATAACAGACTGAACAATGATGGTCTTTACAGACACGCCACGGCTATTTGTTTTTGCAAATGATGGTGGGATAATTTTGTCATTGGCTGCCTCCAAAAGAGCTCTCGATGGTCCGACTATCCAAGAGGATATTTCAGCCAATACACCAAGTGCTAACAGTATAGCAACAATCAAAACCAGCCAGCGAAACTGTGGACCTAAGTGGTTTATAAAGATTGATTCAAATGCCTCTATAACGCCATACGAAAGATTACCGTTTAATGTTTTGGAAGGAAGAGTTGTAGCTATAGCCAGTCCACCAAGTGCATCGAGAATGATTGTGAGTATAGTTAATACAATCATAACGGAAGGATATGTTTTAGTTGGGTTCTTTAACTCGTTAACGTGAGAAGCAGATGCCTCTACACCCATATAGCCAAGAATAAATGAAGCAAAAATCACCAAAGTATCTACATCAGTAAAATCAGGAATAAGTGTTCCGGCATTCATCTTAATTTGTGAAACGCCTCCTGTGGCAAAATATACAACTAATCCTATCAGAAGTATGATAACAGGAAGAACAATACCTCCCAAAAAACCGATTTTTGAAATACGCTCAGTGTACTTTGTTCCTCCTAACTGTGTGAATGTAAGCACCCACACAATGATTGCTACACCAAAGAACATCACCAAAGGATTCTCATAGAGTGCATCAATCTTAAATACATACGCAAGAGCAGCTAGTATAAAAAATGCCATGGTTACAAATCCTACTGTTATCTGAAACCATTGGAAAAACAATGCCGAAAAGCCCCAACGGGGACCGAGTGTATTTCCAACCCAAGAATAAATACCGCCTGACTCCCAGCCTTCAACTGTAGCCATTTCAGCAGAGCAGAGTGCAACAGGTAAGAACCAAAGGATACCGCCTATAATTAAGAAAAATACCAGCTGAAATCCAGAGGTAGCAAAAGATGGATATTCGTATACCGTCATAACCATGGAAGCTGTTATGGCAAAGAATCCAAAAAATCCTAATTTGTGCGTGGATTTGTTAGTGGATTTTAATTCCGAGGTCGATTTGCTATCCATAATAAAAACTCCTTTCAATTATTATTTTTTGATACAATTTATTTAAAACTTATGTCACCTTCCTTCTAAAAACTGTTATTATCTTTTACGGCTAACCATTGTAATCAATATTCGGGATTTGTAAAGTAAATTTTTAAAAAGTTCACAAAAAAGACACGCTTTTGAACTATATAGTAAAATGCATAAAATATCCAACTTGAGTATTGATTTTTCCGTGTAATATGAGAAAATGTAATTAACAGCTCATTGGATATGAGAGGAAAACGGGGTAAACAAAATGGAGAATAAACCACAGCACTGTAAGCAATGTGGCAGAGAAATATACTTTGATGGAATCTGTGCTAATTGCAGGGCAGAGAATGAGAAGAATAAGATATTGGCATTTACGGAAGATGAAATAAATGCTAAAATCGGCGAAATCTGCGAGGAAATGGCTGCTAAAGGGAAGTTAGATGACAACTACGATATCTTTATCAAACTTCTTGATTACAGAGATATAAATACTGAAAATATAGCCAAAACAGCGTATAACAGCAAGGTATTTTTCCCTTGTGAACTATATAGGGATGCCTCTAGTGATATAGTAAAGGCTATGCTAGAGCTTGTAAAACAGGATGATATTGATGCTGGGCTGGCAGGAGACTTACTTTTATGCCTTGCAGTGGCAGGTGGTGAAGAGGTTTTTCAGGCATTTTTAGAGCTTGAAAGACAGCCAAGGAAGTGGAGACAGAAGTTATATGTAAATCCATCCTTTTATGCAACCTATGGTGGTTGGACCTATGATAAAGAAGGAAATTATATTGAAACTAATTTTAATAAATGTTATACGTTAATAAAGGGAAGTCTTGAGGAGAAAAAGAAAAGCCCTGTAAAAATCGGTGTTAAGACTGATGAAAAATGCCCTAAATGTGGCTGTGCTATTGTAAATCTGATGGAGATTGACGGCAGGGATGAAAGGCTTGATTTTATTGGGATTGATGGCGTTATCAAGGCAAAATGCTGTCCTAACTGCTTTACATTTTCAGAGGGAGACTATTGCAGATATACCGTAAATGGTGAGAGTGAGGCTATAGTCGGAGAAGATACCGGTGAGGAAGAAGATTATCTAGGTGAAAGCGGTATAGAGGAACTGACCTCCAATACCTTTGTTTTAGGTGATAAACCTGTTCCGCTTAGATTTGCTGCTGACTGGGACGGTGGTTCCTCTATCGGTGGCTTTGCGGCTTGGATACAGGACTGTGAGATAAAGATGTGCCCTGACTGTGGCAAGCCTATGAAGTACCTTGCCCAGATACAATGGGATACAGTGATTGATAGTATGGAGGGTAACGCTTACATCGAAATATGTAAGGACTGCAAGACAATGGTTATGCTGCATCAACAGACCTAAGAAATTTCGTAGTTGATGCCTATAAAGTGTATATGAAGAATGTCTTCAAGCAAAATAAAAAATAATAACAAAGCAATTTACGCATTATACAATGTATTTAAGTTTTGTGGCAGAATGCCTGAAAATATTGATGTATCTATGGAGTCACAACTGGCTAGGGAGGAAAAATATGGGGGATAAAATAATTATCGGTAACAAAGAGTTTGTTTTAGATGAGATTGGGTATTATATTGGCAAGATGAATGTATGGGAAAAAGAAACAGATGTTTTTCTGGAGATAAAAGCTAATGAGAAAGATGTAGACGATATCGTTTTTGAAAAAATTAACTGGCTAAATAAAAACAAAAGTAAGATAATAGATACATTTATGGAAGAAAATGACTATTTTATAGAAAATATTAATGATATGATTAAAAGTGGTGATTTTACCGCAGACAGAGAGATTACAGAGAAAGACTTTATCGAATCGCTTTTTGTAAATAATGTCACAATTTATGTAAAAGGAAGAGAAACAGATTTTATGCTGGATTTAGATGCTGACCCGGATTATTTAATGGGACATTTGGCCTGTATGGAGATAGATAGTGCATATGGAGTTGAATGTGGGGGAATGAACGGATAACAATGGTATGATTTTAACTATTATTTGGAGGAAAAGTAATGAATGACAAAAAATTCGATAAAATTATAAAAAAGCTAAAAGAAGATTCAAGGAATAAAAGCTATACAGATAGGGGGATACCGCCTATTTTTCAGGTAAGCCCCAAAGCACAAATCCTTATTATAGGACAGGCACCCGGTAAGAAGGTAGAGGAGAGCCTTATCCCTTTTAACGACAAGTCAGGTGAAAAACTAGTGCAGTGGATGGGCATTGACAGAGATACCTTTTATTCAGAGAAAATCGCAATCCTGCCTATGGACTTTTACTATCCGGGAAAAGGAAAGACGGGAGATTTGCCACCAAGAAGCTTTATAGCTAAGGAATATCATAAGGACATACTTGACCTAATGCCGGATTTAAAGCTTACCATTCTAATCGGTTCATACTCAATGAAGTATTATCTTGGCAAAGGTATGAAGGAGAACCTTACAGAGACAGTGAGAAGCTATAAGGAATACCTTCCTAAGTATTTCCCAATAGTCCATCCAAGTCCGCTAAACTTCCGCTGGCAGAAAGCAAACCCTTGGTTTGAGGGAGAGGTCGTGCCGGTTCTTAGGGATAAGGTTCATAAAATACTTGCTGATAGATAAAAACTATAAATAATTAGATTTATACCAAAACACAATATCAAGTCACTATAAAATACTGGAAATAGAAAAATTACTTTGATATAATTTTTAAGGTTTCACTCAATTAATAAGAAAATGATTAATTGGTGGATATTAAAAATCATATCAAGGAGAAGGAAAATGAAAAAGAAATTTCTAAGAACAACAGGAATCGCAGTTTTGTCAGCTATGGTACTCTGTGCCTGTGGTAGTGGTAAGACCACTTCAAGTGTAAAAAGCACTTCTACAGCTAAGGAGACTAGCGCTCAGGCGTCAAGTGCGAAGGCTTCAAGTGCCAAGAGCCAGAGTACCTCTAATACCTCAAACAGCAATAGTGAGCCTCTTAATGTTATGGTTCCCGAATGGGCTGTTCCATCAGATAGCTTGTTAAAGGAGTTCACTGATAGCACCGGTATAACAGTAAACATCAACAAGGTTGACTGGGATGCAATAAGAGACAAGATTTCAATTGCAGCAAGCGGTGGAGAAGCAAGTGCTGATGTTGTTGAAGTAGACTGGTCTTGGGTAGGAGAATTTGGTGCTGCTGACTGGCTCGAGCCACTTGAGGTGGATGATGCATTGAAGGCAGATATGCCGACAATATCAACATTTTCTTTAGGTGATAAGGTACTTGCTATGCCTTACTCTAATGACTATAGAATCGCTTATTACAATACAAAGCAATTTGAAAAAGCAGGAATAAAATCCGCTCCAAAGACCTATGATGAGGTATATAAGGATGTTAAAGCCATAAAGAAAGCGGGAGTAGTAGAACACCCTTATCCGCTTGTTCTTACAGCGGAAGAAAAGGCAAGTACAGGGCTTATCTGGACTGCTTACACTATGAATGACATAGTATTTAATGAGGATGGTACCTTGAATGAGGCCTCCGTAAAGGATGCGCTTAATTTTTATAACAAGCTTATAAAAGAAGACCTTATTGATCCTGCAGACAAGACCACTGACGGCAAGAAGACCTATGCAAGGCTTACAGATGGAACTGCAAGCTTCTTAACCGGTCCTACATCTTATATCTCTAACGTTCAGAATCCTGAAAAGAGTAAGGTTGTAGGAGAGGTTATATCAATTTTAATGCCTGGTAAAACAGGAAATGCAAAGCATACTATGGCACTTCCTGAGGCACTTGGAATAACTAAGTTTTCAAAGAATAAAGAAGCTGCAAGAAAGTTTATTGACTGGTACACATCAGCAGAAATTCAGGAAAAGTTAAATGAAGAACTTGGCAATCTTCCTACCAGGAATTCAGTTCTTGAAAAGCTTGTAAATGAAGGTAAAATAACCAATGCAGGTGCAATGATTGAACAGGCTAAGCTTATTGCATCACCGTTCCCTAATGGTGTTCCTGTGTACTATAATGAGATGAGCAATGCTATATACAATGCAGTAAATGGCATGGCACTTGGTAATCTTAGTGTAGACGAGGCATTTACACAGATGGATAAAAAGATTAAGGAACTTATTGAAGAAAATAAATAGTTTAGTTAAAGGGCGGGTGTCATATCACCCGCCTTTTTGAAAGAGGATTAAATGAAAAGAGAAAAATTTGCTTACACTCTCTTAGCACCAATGATTATAATTATGCTTGTGCTTGTAATCTATCCTATTGCAGCGACATTTTCTTACAGTCTGAAAAAATGGAAGCTAAGTAAGCCAAATGACATCAGATTCATAGGGCTTAAGAACTATATCAATATTCTTAGTTCAGAATCATTTTTGCAGAGTGTAAAAAATACCTTATTCATACTTGTCGCAGTTGTGATAATTACTACGATAATATCCATTCTGGTAGCATTATTCCTAAACATTAAGGTGAGATTTTCAGGAGTTTTACTTGCGATAGCTATAGTACCTTGGGCTATTCCGCCTTTTGTAAATGCTCTATTGTGGAAGTTTGTATTTTATTCAGGTTATGGCTTTTTAAATAAACTTTTGCTTAATTTACATTTGATAAGCACACCTATCAGTTGGCTTGACAATCGCTACAGCTTGTTATTCATTGTTTCAATAGTTGTTTCATACAGGCTTATTCCATTTATGAGCCTTATCTGCCTTGCGGGCAGACAGTCTATATCAGGAACATTAATAGAAGCTGCCAAAATAGATGGTGCGGGTCGCTTCATGGTGTTTAAGAAGATAATAACACCTCTGATGCTGCCTTTCCTGGCCGTTGGTATAACTCAGACTTCGATAAGTGCAATTAACGTATTTGATGAAATAGTGGCTCTCAGCGGGTATTCAGACCTGGGTAAGAGTATGCTGATAGAAAGCTATTTGATTACATTTAACTTCTTGGAATTTGGAAAGGGAAGTGCATATACTTACATAATTATGGTATTTGCAGGAATTCTGGGCTTTGTATACATAAAAAGCCTTAATAGGGAGGTGGAATTCTAGTGAAAATAATTAACAAAATTCTGTACAGTCTGGCTCTGATTTTGTTTTTAGTATTTTATGCCGGTCCGTTTATATGGACATTTATTATCTCGGTTACGCCCGATTCATTGGTGCTGGGAAAGAGCCTCTCTTTTTTGCCTGAAGAAACTACCCTTAAGAACTACAAGACTTTATTTGATGTAGCCTCAAGTCAGGGAGCTCTTTTATTGTCAGGAATAAAAAACTCTGCCTATGCAAGTCTGGTAACTATAATCATTTGTATTCCAATGGCCTTGCTGTCTGCCTTTGCACTAGGCCGTTTCAAGTTTATCGGTAAGGATATTGTCAAAAACAGTTTGCTTGTAACAATGGCAATACCTGTAATGGCGACGATAATACCAATCTATAAAATGTTTATGCAGCTTAAGCTCTTAAACAATGTATATACGCTTAGTTTGGTTTATGTGACCTCTTATCTTCCTGTGATAGTATGGCTGATTTCAAATTATTTTGCCAGCATACCAAAGGATTTGGATGAAGCAGCAAAGGTTGACGGATGCAGCAAAATGGGTACATTTATAAGGGTGATAATCCCGACATCTTATCCAATCATAGCATCTGCAGTGCTTATTATATTTTTAAGCACCTGGAGTCAGTTTCAAATACCTCTTATTCTAGCATCAAACAGTAATACTAAGCCTATAGCAATAGTAACCTCCGAGTTTATAACTAAAGACACTGTAGACTATGGTATGACAGCTGCTGCAGGTATACTGGCCCTCATACCCCCTGCGCTATTTGCACTGATATTTAAGAAATTTCTTGTATCAGGTATGATGAAGGGGGCGGTAAAGGGGTAAAAGGTAGATAGAGTTGTACATTTGACTAAGTAGTACAATGGTTATATAATTTGATGAAACGGTTTAAGAAGTATATATTTTGCCTGAGACTTGATGGTAAGATATGAAGCGGTAGTAATTCCATATCATGGAGAGGCAAATACACTTGAATCTAAAAATAGAAAGGGGGAAACTATGTTATTCATATACTATCCAAAGTGTTCTACCTGTATAAAAGCCAAGAAATGGCTTGATGAGGAGGGAGTAAAATACACTGAGCGCCACATTGTGGAGGAGAATCCATCATTTGATGAGCTTAAGGAGTGGTGGGAGAAAAGCGGCCTTCCTCTTAAGAAGTTCTTCAACACCAGTGGAATGCTTTATAAGGAAATGCAGTTAAAGGACAAACTTCCAGGGATGAGTGAAGAGGAACAGCTTAGGCTCCTTTCTACAAACGGAATGCTTGTTAAGCGACCTATAGTTGTTTGTGGAAAGACTGTGCTCGTAGGTTTTAAGGAAGCTGAATGGAGCGAGAAATTAGTTAAGTAAGTGTCTAAGATAGTTAGCAAGGTTTACCTATATCAAAAGTTCGCTTTCGTATAGTTAAACTCTGCTAACTATTATACTTTATTAAAAGGATGAAATTATGCCAAAACACGAAGAAAAAACCAATGTAATGAGAGTATTGGATAGCAAGAAGGTAAAGTATACAAGCCACTGCTATATAGATACACCTACTACCAATGGTGAAGAGGTAGCTAAGATACTGGGACAAAATCCTGCTGATGTATTTAAAACTCTTGTAACCATATCCAAATCAGGGACAAACTACGTCTTTGTCATCCCTGTAGCTAAGGAGCTTGACCTTAAAAAGGCGGCAAAGGCAGCAGGGGAGAAAAACATTGAAATGCTTAAATCAAAGGAACTTCTGCCTTTAACAGGCTATGTGCACGGAGGCTGTTCTCCTATAGGCATGAAGAAGCCTTTCAAAACCTTTATAGATAAAAGCGCAGCTGAGAGAGAGGTAATTATCTTTAGTGCAGGGAAGATAGGTTATCAGGTAGAGCTTACGCTTCCTGAACTCGCCAAGGTTATAGACTATTCGCTTGAAGATTTAACTGCTTGACATAAAATGCGGGATTGTATACAATGATACGTGTATTAATTTTTAATACACTGGTAAAAGTATGCTTTCCTGTGCAAGCCTGCTTGCAATCGAAGGTGTATTATATTTTGTATGCATGGAGGCTGCGGATTGAAATGGACAATATGGACAATTCTTATGAACTGGCTGATAGTCATTCTTTAAGGGGCAGGGTTTTTGGAAGGCTCAGAGAGGACATTCTTCTTGGGAAGTACAAAGACAAGGAAGAACTTAAGGAAGTGGTTATAGGCAAGGAGTTAGGTGTGAGCAGGACTCCTGTCAGAGAGGCTCTAAGACAGCTTGAACTTGAGGGGCTGGTTACAATTATACCCAATAAAGGGGCTTATGTGACAGGGATTTCGGATAAGGATATCAATGATATATTTATGATAAGGTCTTATCTTGAAGGACTTTGTGCCGCCTGGGCTTGTGAGAATATAACCGAGGAACAGCTTGAGGAAATGGAAGAATCTGTGTTTTTAGCTGAATTTCATGCAGAAAAAGAACATTTTGAACAGGTGGTTGAATTAGACAATAAATTCCATAAAATACTCTACCATGCCTGTGGCAGTAGAGTTTTGTCAAAGCTTTTGGTGGACTACCATCACTATGCTCAAAAGGTAAGAAAGGTCAATCTTTCCGAGGAAAAGAGGGCCAAACATTCTATCCTGGAGCATAAGAGAATAGTTGAAGCCATAAGGAATAAAAATGTAAAGGCTGCTGAAGAATATGCACACGACCACATAATGGAGTCGATTAAAAGGATGCATGATGCAGAGGCAGATGTAGAATAAAGTAGAGGCTGTAAAGAAAGTGGATTTCTTTATAGCCTCTATTTGATTGAATTTTAGCTTGCATCGAATTTTTATGCTTTTGATACTTTATCATAAACTATTTGACAAGGCATAAAAATCATGTAAAATAATTACTAAAGAATATATCATGTATGTTTTGGAGGAGTAGTATGGCAACAATTAAGCAGATTGCTGACATTGTAGGAGTTTCAAGTGCAGCAGTATCTAGAGTGCTAAACTATGATGAAAAAATTTCGGTAAGTGACGAGACTAGAGAAGCAATTTTTGCGGCAGCAGAGAAAATTGGATATAAAAAAAGAGTAATATATCCTAAGATAGAAGATGTTGCTCTGTTATATTTTACAGATAATGAAGATGAGTTAGAAGATGTTTTTTATCATAAAGTAAAAGAAGAAGTTCTAAGGCAAGCTAAAAAAATGAATATACATATGAGTGTGTTTGATTGCAAAGATGGAGAGATAAAATTTACCCAAAAATTAAATGCATTTGTAGCAGTAGGATGGATTGACCGGAATAAAATAAATGAATTATATGGATATTGTAAAAATGGCGTCTTTATAGGCACTTCCCCTGATGAGAAGTTGTTTGATGCGGTAAGACCTAATATGGATTCGTTTGTAACGCAGATTGTCGATTACTTTGTGGGTAAAGGCCATAAGACTATAGGCTTTATAGGTGGGAGCGATAGGAATATTGATACAGGAAAACCTTCAATGGATATCAGAGAATGGTCTTTCAGACAAAGTGCATCGTATTACAAATGTTTGAATGAAGAATATATACTGATTTCAGATAAGTTTACTGTGGATTCGGGTTATAGACTAGGAAAAAAATTATTAAAATTAAAAGTATTACCTTCAGCTATCTGCATAGCCAGTGATACACTGGCTGTAGGGGTTTTGCAGGCACTTAATGAGAAGGGAGTAAAGGTGCCTGAACAAATTGCTTTGTTTAGTATCAATGATGTAGACATTGCAAAATATTTATCTCCTCCGCTAACGACAATACATGTTGATATTAATTGTATTTGTGAGACAGCGCTGGATTTATTAAGAAATAGGGTTCTGGGTGGGAGTAAAGTCACAAAGTCCGTATTTGTAAACGGAACCCCTGTATTTCGTAAAAGCTGTTAAAGTTTAATGGATGTCATATAAGATGGCATCCTTTTTATATTAATATAGTGATGTGGGTGTCAAAAGTATAGAAATTCGAGGTAAGCTTGCTTGCAAGAGAATTTATTATCTTTTGGCATCTACATCATATAATAAGCAATCTATGTTGTTAGAAAACGCTAAAATAATCATTGACATATACAAATAATAGTGATATATTACTAATAAATAATTTACCTAATAAAAGTAATTTATTAATCATATATTTAATAAAGGAGTGAGTATGAATATTATTAAAGGTGTAGATGTGTCGATGATTAAAGATTTGGAAAGTCATGGAGCATCATACAGATTAAACGGGAAAGAAGAAGACTTATTTAAACTTCTAAAACAGTGTGGGATTAATATGGTGCGAATACGAATATGGGCAGACCCATATGACGAGAGTGGCAATTCTTACGGAGGTGGTGGAAATGATCTTCAAACAACTATTGAAATCGCAAAAAGAGCCGTAAAAAATGGTATGGAATTTTTGCTGGATTTCCATTATAGCGATTTTTGGGCAGATCCAGGCAAGCAGGTAAAACCAAAAGCATGGGAAAATTTAACCGGCGTAGCACTTGAAACAGCGGTATACTTACATACTGTAAATACATTAAAGGCATTAAGAAACGAACAACTTATTCCTAAGATGGTGCAGGTAGGAAATGAGATTACAAATGGTTTGTTGTGGCCTGATGGACATGTAAATCAAATAGACACCATGGTACTTCTCATAAAGTCAGGAATTAGAGGAGTTAGGGAAGAATGTCCAAATGCTAAAATTGTTCTTCATCTAGATTTTGGTACAGATAATAAAATGTATAGAAAGTGGTTCGACAACATAGGGAAATATACGGTTGATTTTGATGTTATAGGCTTGTCATATTATCCACATTGGAATGGCGGACTAAGACTTTTAACTGAGAATATGAATGATATTAGTGAAAGATATGACAAAGATGTACTTATAGCTGAGACATCAATTGGATATACGACTGAGACTTTTGGATGTAAAGGTGCGGTATATAATGAAGAACATGAGAAACTTACCGGATATCCAGCAACTCAAAAAGGCCAGGAAGACTTTCTAAGAGAACTTTTCAAGACTGTTAGAAATGTGAAAGATGGAAGAGGAATCGGTGTTTTTTATTGGGAACCTGCTTGGATACCAATTAATGATTGCACGTGGGCAAGTAATAGTGGATGCAAATATATGAACGAAAAGGTAGAACCTGGTAACGCAATGGCTAATATGGCATTATTTGATGATAAAGGGAATGCTAATAGTGCTTTATTAAATATACAAACAATGTAAAGGGGAAAAGAATATGAAAAAGAGAATAATAATTTCAGCAATGTCATTAATGATTGCGATTGGAAGTCTTGTAGGATGTAACTATGCTAAAAAAGAAGATGCTAAGCTTACGATTTGGACAAATATGGAGGTAGAAGCAAAAACAATTCAAAAATATGCAAATGAATGGGGAAGTAAAAATGGATATAAGGTAGAAGTTACTCATCAGTCCCCTTCAGTACAACAGTTTGCTCAAGCAGTGAAAAGTAAAGATGGTCCTGATGCAGTGGTTGGCATACCAAATGATCAGCTTGCTGATTATGTTAATGCGGATTTAGCGGATGAAGTATCAAACGATTTATTTAAAGAGAGTGATTTTTCAGAAGCAGCAGTAAAAGCCAGCTATGTTGCCGGGAAAAAATATGCACTTCCACTTTCAGTAGAAACAACAGCCTTATTTTATAATACTGATTTAGTATCTAAGGTTCCATCTACTTGGGAAGAGCTTGTAGAACAGGCTAGTAAAAAAGGTGGTGTACAGTTTGACGCTACCAGTATTTACTACGATTTAGGATTTGTGAGGGCTTGTGGGGGATATATTTTTAATTATAAAGGTGGAGCGTATGATGTTTCTGATATCGGCTTAGCAAATGATGGAGCAATAAAGGCATATGAGTTTATAAATGACCTTAAGAATAAATATAATCTTGTAAGTGGAGATATAACTGCAGATATTGCAAGAAGTAATTTCCAGAATGGTAAATGTGCTTATTATATAGGTGGACCTTGGGATATAGATGGATTCAAATCAGCTGGAACACATTTTGCTATTTCTGAAATGCCTACATTTAATGGAAAACCTTTTGTAACACCTGTAGGAACTCAAGTAAGTTTTGTTAGCAAAGTCAGCAAAAATAAAGAGAAGGCTTGGGAATTTATCAAATATTTAGTTGATAATGGGGCTTCAGAAATGTATACAGTGGGGAATAGAATACCTGCAAAAATATCTGAACAGGGAATAGACAAGATTAAAGAAGATAAATACGCCAAGGTATTTGCGACGCAGATTAACAATGGAGAACCTATGCCTACAGTATCAGAAATGGGTCAGCTTTGGGAAATCCATACAAATAATATAAGGTCAATGTGGTCAGGAGAACAGACTGCTTCTCAAGCAGCAAATAATATTGTTAAACAGCTTAAAGAAGCTATTGAATTAATGAATTCAGGAAAGTAGTGGGATTATGGGCAAAAAAAGGAATGGCACTGCATATGCGTACCTTACACCGGCTTTAGTTTCTATATTTTTGGTGACTTTTCTGCCAATTGTATATACGGTAATTTTATCATTTACAAATTACAATATGTATCACTTAGATAATTTTAGTATTATAGGGGTACAAAATTATATTACGGTACTTACAGGAAGTATTCGAGCTGTGTTCTTTCCTGTTTTAGGGTGGACGGTGTGTTTTGCCTTGATAAGTACGGCAGGCGCATATGCTGTTGGCTTATTTCTTGCAGTTTTACTTAACAATCCCAATATGAAGGAAGTTAAATTATATAGGGTAATACTTATCATTCCTTGGGCATTACCATCTACGATTGCTATATTAGCTTGGCAAGGATTGCTAAACGAACAATACGGTGGAATTAACAACTTATTGCATCTGCTGGGGGTATCATATAATATTCCTTGGTTTACAAGTCCGTTTTGGGCAAGAGTAGGAATTATTATTGTTAATATATGGCTGGGATTTCCATATATGATGAATGTATGCCTTGGCGGATTGCAGGCTATTTCTAAGGAATATTATGAGGCGGCAAGAGTTGATGGTGCTTCGAAAATACAATGCTTTAAGAGTATTACCCTGCCGTTGGTAACAAAATTATCGATTCCGCTGGTTATTTCCTCGTTTGCTGCAAACTTTAATAATTTTGGTAATATCTATATGATTACACGTGGAGGACCCGCAAGGCTTGATAATCAGTTTGCAGGATATACAGACATATTAGCGAGTACGACTTACAAAATGACGACCTGGTCTAACAGATATGAGCTCTCAGCTACGTTTAGTGTGCTGATATTTATAATAATAGGGAGCTTTACGCTGATAAATATGCGTTTGTCAGGATCTTTTAAGGAGAATGATTAAATGATGTATAAAGGTAAAATAAAAACTTCTGAAATGAAGAGATTATGGGGAAGTAGAATAGCGATTTGGATTGCAATTGCAGCGAGCTTATTTCCGGAAGTGTGGATAGTCATGTCATCTCTTTCGGCAGGAGATAGTTTTTTTCTATCATCGCTGTTTCCTCAAAAAATAAGCATAGAGCATTATGTTATCTTATTTAGAGATACGGAGTTTACCAGATGGATGCTTAACTCTTTGAAATTTTGTTTTATAGTTGCAATCATTCAACTTATTTTGACAGCACTTGCTGCTTATGCATTCTCGAGGATAAGATTTACGGGAAGAAAATATGGATTAATGGCGTTGTTGGTATTGCAGGTATTTCCTAATAGCATGGCTGTTGCTGGGTATTATATTCTTATTTATAAATTTGGGTTAGTTGATAGTGGAGTAGCTCTTATCTTTGTATTGTCAGGAGGAAGTGCATATAATATTTGGTTGCTAAAATCCTACATAGATGGACTTCCAAAGGAACTTGATGAAGCTGCTATGGTGGATGGAGCAACGCAATTTGAAGTGTTTTACAAAATAATTATTCCACTAGCAAGACCTCAGATGGCGGTAATATTTTTGTTCTCTTTTATTGCTACCTATAGTGAATATGTTATAACTTCGATTTTTTTACAAACGCCTAGAAATATGACCTTAGCCTTGGGATTGCAGACGTTTATAAGTGATCAGTTTGCAGCGCACTGGACACTATTTTCAGCTGCAGCAGTTATTTCGTCCATTCCGATACTTATACTATTTATGTTTCTTCAAAGATTCATTCAGAGTGGATTGGTTGCAGGTGGTGTAAAGGGTTAAGTTATCTTAAATGCATTGATATTAAGGAGAAAAATTATGGAAAAGAAAAAGAACTTGTCAGTACTCATGATTGCAGTTTTATTATTAACTATCAGTTTAGGAAAGCTTAGTTTAGTTTCTGTATTAGCTTTTGACGATAGACAGTATACAAAAGATTTTATTAGAGGAGTTGATGTTTCTGCACTAAAAATGCTTGAAGATTTAGGTGCTCATTATTATCAGAATCATGAAAAAGCAGATGCATTAAGAATATTAAAAAATAATGGCGCAAATTATGTAAGACTTAAGTTGTGGCTGAATCCTTATGATGAAAAAGGCAATGCATATGGCGGAGGTACCAATGACTATAAGACTACATTGAGCCTTGCTAAAAGAGCTAAAGCACTTGGAATGAAAATTCTAATTGATTTTCATTTAAGTGATTTTTGGGCAGATCCTGCTAACCAGATTAAACCAAAAGAATGGGAAAAACTATCGTATATTGAAACTAAAAATGTTCTATACTTATATTTTAAAAATACGTTGAATAAGTTTGTAGAAGACGGCATAAATCCTGATATGGTTCAGATAGGAAACGAGATTTCATCTGGTATTCTTCATGATTATGGCAAAATCGGCACAAATGATGACTTTTCGGGATTAGCAGGACTACTAGAGTCAGCAATAGGAGGAGTTCGTGTTTCAAATGCATCTAATACTAAGATAATGCTTCATCTTGATCAGGGAGGAAGGAATCAATTATACAGATGGTTTTTTGAAGGGTTGCTCAAAGCCTCTCCAAATCTAGATTTTGATGTTATTGGATTATCATATTATCCTATGTGGCATGGGACTATGGAAGGTTTACAATACAACTTAAAATATCTTGCATCAACATATGGTAAGGAGGTGTGTGTTGTTGAAACTGCGTATGCTTGGACAACTGATGATGGTGATGGCTCAGGCAATGTGTTTATTAAAGGAGATGAGAAAGTAGGGGGATATCCTGCCACAGTTGAAGGACAAAGCAAATTTATTAGTGATTTGAAAGAAATAATATTAAATGTACCTAATCATAAAGGTATAGGTTTTTTTTACTGGGAACCTGAATGGGTTCCGGTTAAGAATGGAACGTATGCAACTTCAGCTGGTGTAAAATATAAAAATGATAAAGTAAAGCCAAGTAATACTTGGGATAATATGACATTATTTGATTTTATGGGCAACGCCCTTGATTCCATTAAAGTAATGAACAGACCTAATGAAAATTTAATTTCGAACATGAGTTTTGAGCAGGATGGAGTAACAAACTCTCCTAAAAATTGGAAAGTATGGATTGAAAATAATAAAGAGTTTAATACTGTTAAGACAGAATATGGTAAAGCATATGATGGAAATTATAAACTAACTTTTTGGAATGATAAGAACTACTCCTGTTCAGTATATAAAAAATATACCAATATACCAAATGGAACATATAAGTTTTCTATATGGGCAATGACAAATGGAAAGCAGGATGTTATAAGGTTATATGCAAAGAATTATGGTGGAACTGAATTAAATACAAGTATTAAAACAAGTGACGTTAATTGGAACAAGTTTAGTATCGATGAAATCAAAGTAACAAATAACACACTTGAGGTAGGTATTTATTCTGTAGCTAAAGCTAATGATTGGTGTAACTTGGACATGGCTGTTTTAAGAAAAATAAAATAGAGACGTTATGTTTATGAAATATGATGTATAATGGAGGCAACAATGGGATACGGTGGCGATGTAACAGAAGTACTTTATGGTGGGGATTATAATCCCGAGCAATGGCCTGAGCATATATGGGAAGAAGATATGCGTTTATTTAAGAATGCTAATATCAACATAGTTACCTTAAATGTATTTAGCTGGGCATCATTGCAACCATCGGAAAATGAATATGATTTTTCAAAATTAGACAGGATAATGCAGCTGGTTAAAGAAAATGGACTTAAAGTATGTATGGCAACTTCAACAGGTGCGCACCCTGCCTGGATGGCAAAAAGACATCCGGATATTTTAAGGACTGATGCATATGGTATAAAACGGAAATTTGGTGGAAGACATAATTCCTGTCCCAATAGCCCAACATACAGAAAATATGCTCCTATGCTGGCAAGAGAATTGTCCAAGCGTTATAAGAATTATGATAACATTGTTGGGTGGCATATTTCTAATGAATTTGGTGGTGAGTGTTACTGTGAAAATTGTGAGAGGGCTTTTAGAAAATGGCTTAAAGAAAAATATAAGAATATTGAGACAGTAAATAAGTGCTATAATACTGCCTTTTGGGGGCATACATTTTATGATTTTGATGAAATTGTGTTACCTAATTATCTTAGTGAACATTTTGGAAATGAACAGACAATGTTTCAAGGTATTTCTCTTGATTATAGGCGGTTTATGTCAGACAGCATGCTTGAATGTTTCAAACTTGAATATGATAGTATCAAGATGGAGATACCTGATGCAAGAATTACAACAAATTTTATGTGGTTCTACAAAGGTCTGGATTATAAAAAATGGGCAAAAGACATGGACTTTGTTTCCTGGGATTGTTATCCTTTTCCAGAAGATAAAATCTCTACAGTTGCACTTTGCCATGACCTAATGAGAGGACTTAAAAACCAAAATTCTTTCGTTCTTATGGAGCAAACTCCAAGTGTGACAAATTGGCAGCCTGTAAATAAAATTAAAAAGCCTGGAGAAATGAGGCTGTTAAGTTATTTGGCTATGGCTCATGGAGCAGATGCTATACAGTTTTTTCAACTTAGAAGAAGTATAGGCGCTTGTGAAAAATTTCATGGTGCAGTGATAGATCACGCAGGTCGAGATGATACCAGAGTGTATAGAGAAGTAAAGTCATTAGGGAATGAACTAACAAAGTTAAGTGACA
This sequence comes from Catonella massiliensis, assembly GCF_016651435.1. NCBI lineage: Bacteria > Bacillati > Bacillota > Clostridia > Lachnospirales > Lachnospiraceae > Catonella > Catonella massiliensis. The sequence continues at coordinate 899,851 of NZ_JAEPRJ010000001.1, forward strand.
TACTGGATGCAACGACACCTTCAGAGGCCGCCATAGTTTTTGATTGGGATAACTGGTGGTCAGTTGAATATTCATCAGGACCGAGTATATACTTAAAATATCTGGATTCCGTTAAGGACTATTATTCAGCATTATACAAGAAGAATATTCCAATAGATATAATAGGAGTTAATGATGACTTAAGCAGGTACAAGTTGGTAATAGCTCCACTGCTTTATATGATTAAGGATGATTTAGATGAAAGACTTAGACGTTATGTGAGTGGTGGCGGGACATTTATAACGACGTACTTTAGCGGACTGGTTAATGATTGTGATTTGGTAACCGGAGCATATCCGGGAAAATTAAAGGATATTCTTGGGATTTGGGTTGAAGAACAGGATGCGCTTGTTGAAAATGAGAAAAATAGTTTTATCTTCAACGGTAAACGATATCCTGCCGGTATTATTTGCGATATCATGCATACGGAGGGAGCAAAGGCTTTAAGCTGTTATGAAAGTGATTTTTATAAAGATACACCTGTTATAACTGAGAATATTTTTGGCAGGGGAAGGGCTTATTATGTTGGGAGCCGCTCAGATGAGGAGTTTTACAGTGACTTCCTGAGCTATGTGTGCAGTGAAATAGGCGTAGAACCGGTTATTCACACCCAAAATGGAGTAGAGGCTACATTAAGGGTGAATGATAAAGGAAAATTTTTGTTTTTAATAAATCATTCATCTGAGAATAGAGATGTGGTAATGCCTTTTGATGCCTTTGACTTGTTAAATGAAGTTGATGTAAAAGAAGGTGCTACAGTATTGCTGGTTGATAAAGATGTAAAAGTCTATAGATTTTAGCAAAATACAATGTTAGTTTCTTTATGCAATTACACATAGCAAGAAGCTAATTAATAATGATATACGAATTCAAGGTAGACCTGTTAGTAAGTATAACCACATATCTACCTTGAAAAAGTATATCATTTTTTACTTTTGTATATCGCTGTGCCAATTACCACAGTAACCGGGATTGTAATAATTAGCCCTATGCTCCCCGCCATCGCCCTTATTATCTCGGTGGCGATAGAATCTAGATTGATTATTTCTATAAACCTTATCTTGTATACAATGAATAAGATAATTAAATGCAGGGTAGTGCCCACATAAGCAAGAATCAGAGTATTTGACATGGAGCCCATCATGTCTTTTCCTATGTTCATACCTGATATTATCATATTTTTCCCGGTAATATTTTTATCTAGCGTACTTATCTCATAAAGGGCTGAGGCTATAGAAATGGCGACATCCATGATGGCTCCTATAGCTCCTATGAGAATTGTACCAAAGAGTATTCCCTTATAATCAAGATTCCTAAACTGCGGTATGTAGGCGAGGCTTATGGAGCTGTCGTCTGCAAGCCCTGTAAGATGGGCAAAGTTTCCAAAGATGAAGGCTAAAATACCTGAAATTATTACTCCAAGTGAAGTGCCGATTATGGCGACCAGAGTCTTGATATTCCGCCCGCTTATGATAACAAGGGTTATTATAACTACGGGTATGGAAATTCCAAGCGAGGCAATTATGGGATTTACGCCCTTTATTATAAGCGGTATATAGCCAAAGAATATCATAGCTACGGCTATAACCAGAGAAATGAGGGTCTTAAGTCCGTTAAAGCCGCCTATGATTAAAAGCAGAGCTATAAAAAGGCCCACTATAAGGTAAACCTGTGTATCCCTCACCTTTTCCTGTATTTTTACTGTCTCTATCTGTCCATTTTCTTCTGTAGCCCTTACAAGCAGCTTGTCCCCTACCTTGAATATGTAGTAGCCTGGCATTATTCTCTCTATGGTATGGCGTATGGTAAGGGTTTCACCCTTATGGCTTCCATCAAGTATTTCTACCTTAAGATGCTGATATCTGATGTCCGCCTCCAGTGATACATTTCGTTTTTCGTTCGTGTCATCATACTCAATCTCAAGTACTTTCGCCTTGAATATGATGTAGTCAGTATCCTCCATTGCCTCTGAATAATGCCTTCTCATGTCCTTGTCAGATGAAAGCTCGTCAGAGTAAGCCTTGGTAAATGCCGCTAATATAAAAGCTAAATTCATTAAAAATATAGTTATTGCTATGCTGTAAAACTTTTTCATACAAAACTCCGTAAATTTATTTAATGATGCAAGTGTCAAAAATATAAAATTAGATTCTGGACTGTTTGCAAGAGGATATATTATCTTATGCAAGAGCTACTATAAACATATCTGTAGGAGTCCTGTATCATAAGATATCAAAATAAAGCAGAAAACTCAAGTGTTATGTAAAAACTTTTGTTTACTTTATATATAAGAATTAGTTTTAAAATAAAAATATCATAAAAAAGGACATGAGTGTATTGAATATATCAGGAAATATATGTAGAATTTAACTAAAGTGTAATTATCTGCGGTTAAATAGTAGATGATTCGTAATGGATACTATCTATATGAGATTGACGATGGCTGTCTATAAAGGGCTGACGCTATGACGGTATGACAATCGGGGTGTGGATGGTATTAGAACAATTTATTTTAAGGAGGGTGTACAATGAGAATGAAGAAACTGCTGTCACTGGCACTTGTAGGAGCCCTAGTCTGTACAGGCACTGCTGTTGCAATTGCTGCAAATGCATCTAAGCAAGAGATGAAGCTTAGAGAGGCTAACCTTTTTACTGATGCAGTAAAGGGAAGCGAAGAGGGATTTATCTCAAAGGGTGAAGCTGTTGTGCTTGTGTTAAATGCACTTGGCTACAAAGAGGAGGTTAATACAAAGGAAGAGTATGTTAAGCTCAATCCTTTTAGCGATGCATCTGCCGCTTACAAGGGGTATTTAGGCCTTGCGAGTGACTTGGGGCTTGTGCAAAAGGCAGACAGCTTTAATGAAAATGAGGCTGCTAAGGAAGATTATCTTCTAGGCCTTGTACTTAGGGCATTAAACTATCAGGATGCCTTTACTGATACTGAAAACCTGGCTGTTAAACAGGGCCTCGTTGATGAAAGTGATTACATTGAGGATGATGTAACAAGGGAAGAGGCTGCAGAGATTATCTTAAACAGTCTAAATGCTGAACTAGGTGATGGAACTAAGACCAAATTCGGTGAATACCTTGTAAGAGCAGGCATCCTTTCAGAAGATAAGCTTGCTGCGCTTGGAGTAAAGGCTGCATTAAAGGATAAGGAAGACGTTCACATAATTTACTTCAACGACTTCCATGGCAATATTACTGAGGAAATTACAGGTAAGAAGCGTAATATGGGTATGGCTAAGATGGTAGGCTATGTAAATGAGTTTAAGGCTACACATCCTAATACAATAGTGCTTTCTGGTGGTGATAACTATCAGGGAACTGCGGATTCTAACCTAACCTTTGGCAAGCCTGTAACCGCTATGATGAAGGGTATGAATACCTTAGCCTCTGCAGTAGGAAACCACGAGTTTGACTGGGGATATGAGAAGATTAAAGGTTGGGCAAAGGATGGAAGCTTTAAGTATCTAGCATCCAATATATATGACAGAAAGACAAACAAGCCGGTATCTTGGGCAAGCCCATATATGATAATTAAAAAATCAGGGATAAAGATTGGTATTATAGGCCTTGCGCATCCTGATACACCTTCTCTTGCCAAGGCTGAGTATGTGGAGAACTTTGAATTTAGAGACCCTGTTAAGTCAGCCAATGAGTGGGTGAAATACCTCAAGTCGGGAAAGGCAAAAGAGGGAAAACCTGATGTTATTGTTGCACTTACCCACATTGACTCGGATCAGGATTTTGAGACAAAGGAAATTACAGGTAATGCTACTAAGCTTGCTAATGAGGTAAAGGGGCTTAATCTTGTGCTTTCTGCACATTCTCACAGAAGTGTAAACGGCAAGGTGAATAATGTACCTATACTTCAGGCGTACTGCTATGGACGTGCAGTAGGGCATGTAACCTTAGATGTAGACAAGAAGGTTATATCAAAGAAGGTAAAAGTGAGCGTTAAGGCTAAGAATGATAAGAAAAAGGCCAAGAAGTCTAAATACAAGGTCGTGAAAAAGACAACTTACAAGGTAAAAGATATTGCTACAGAGCTTTATGATGCAAGTATTATAAAGGATAAGATAATCAAGTCTGCTAAGGCTGATGAGTTCTACACCAAGCTTCAGGCTGAGATAGCGGATAAGAAGAATAAGGTATTAGGAGAGGCTTCTGAGGCATTTACACATAACAGAAGCGACAAAGGAAGCGTAACCTTGCTTGGAAGATGGGCTTGTGAGGTTATGGCAGAGGAGGCTAAGGCTGAGATTGCTATACAGAATGGCGGTGGCTTAAGACGTACCCTTGAAAAGGGCAAGATTACCATGGGTGATTTATACGAGATTATGCCATTTGACAACTATCTTACATCTATGGACTTAAAGGGAAAGGACATAAAGAAGGCTATTGACCACGGAATAGACATGCCTAGCACAACAGATGGTGCTTTCAGTGGCCTTATAGTTGAATATGATGGAACTAAGCCTTATGGAAGTAAGATTACCAAGATTACCCTGTCAGATGGTACTCCGCTTGAAGACGAAAAGACATATAGAGTTGTAACCAATGACTTTGTATTTGGCGGAGGAGACGGTTATGACTTCAGTGGTGCAACCAATGTAAGCATGACTATTCCAATCAGAGATGTACTTGTGTCTGCAATCGAGAAGGCTAAAACAATTACGCCTAAGAAGGTGGATTATATCAAGGATATATCCAAATAAAACTGTAAAAAGTTTTACTAAGATATAGGTGTTAAAAGGTAATGTAGTCACTTGCAAACCGGTGTCAACGGGTGATTTATACTTTGAAACTTATATCTAAATATCATATTTCAGAGGAGTGGCTAAAGCTGCTCCTTTTTTATACGAGCCACTACAGCTTAAGTCTGTAGTGGCTTCCGCTGCAATTATACAGGGTTAAAATATAATTCGCTCTACATTAAAATAATTCGTAAAAAAATTTATATAAAACACTTGACAAGTTATTTAAAGTGTGCTATGATCTTTATCAGATATAAGAAACAAGTTGAAAAAAGATGAGCTTATATCGAAGAGTTGCTTAGACAGGAGATGATGATTTGAAAAAGAGTGTATATAGTCTGGTGCTTATGGATGATGTGGTTGAGGCTATAGACAGACTGGCTTATGAGAGAAATACCAACCGCTCCAATCTTATTAACCAGATACTTGCAGAGAATGTTAATTACATTACTCCCGAAATGAGGATGAAGGATATATTTACTCAGCTTGAAGGCATACTTTCGGAGAGTTGTTATCAGATACTTGACAGGTCATCTGATTCTATGTTTGCCTTAAGAAGCCCTATAAGATATAAGTACCGTCCTATGATAAATTATACTATAGAGCTTTTCAGGGAACCAAAGGAGATAGTTGGAAGGCTAAAAGTTTCGTTTAGAACAAGCAGCAGGAATTTTACAGATGCTGTGGAGAACTTCTTCACTAGATGGATAGATATGGAGAATAGATACCTGAGCGAGCTTCATCCTGATGGAGTAACGTCTGATTTTGATAATGCAAAGTATGTAAGAGGCTTTCTTAAGATATCAGACGATAACGAGCTTAGTGAAAATGAGATAGCAATAGCGATAGGAGAGTACATCAAAGTACTTGATAAATGCATCAAATTTTATTTCGAGCATCTAAGCGATGAAGAATTAGTAGAAAAAATGATTCATGCTTCTTATGAGGATTACCTTAAAAGCGGCGTGAATATAGTATAAAGGAGGCAATATGAACACATCAAAACTTACGGCTAAATCCGTGGAGGCTCTTGAAGCTGCCAGAACTTTGGCGAAGGAAAACTACAATTCCTACATAGAAGAGTCACACGTTTTACTTGCCCTGCTCACAGGAGAGTCAGGGCTCATAGGTGAGCTTATAACCAAGATGGGCAAGTCTCTACCTAATCTTGAAGCAGAGACCAGGCATATAGTTGATGCATTACCTAAGGTAACAGGTGATGTAAGTGGTGAAATATATATTTCCAATGAGACAAATGCTGCCCTTAATGAAGCTGAGGCACAGGCAATCAAGATGAAGGATGAATACACATCCGTTGAGCACATTATGATTGGTCTCCTTAGAAAGCCTGACAGCAAGCTTAGGGAGTTATTTAAGACGTTTAATATTACAGAGAAGGAGTTTTATAAAGTACTTATGGATGTACGCGGCAATCAGAGAGTTACAAACCAGAATCCTGAGGATACATACAATGTTCTTGAAAAATACGGGCAGGATCTGGTAGAACTCGCTAGAAATAATAAACTTGACCCTGTTATAGGCAGGGATGATGAGATAAGAAATGTGATTCAGATTCTCTCAAGAAAGAGAAAGAATAACCCGGTGCTTATAGGTGAGCCGGGTGTTGGTAAGACAGCTATAGCAGAAGGACTTGCGCTTAGAATTGTAAAGGGCGACGTTCCACAGGGACTTAAGGACAGGAAGATATTCTCCCTTGACCTGGGTGCTCTTGTGGCTGGTGCAAAGTACAGGGGCGAGTTCGAAGAGAGGCTCAAGGCTGTACTTAACGAGATAAAGAAGTCAGAAGGCGAGATTATCTTATTTATAGATGAGCTTCACACCATAGTTGGTGCCGGCAAGACAGACGGAGCTATGGATGCGGGCAACCTCTTAAAGCCAATGCTTGCAAGAGGTGAGCTGCATTGTATAGGTGCTACAACCCTTGATGAATACAGGGAATACATCGAAAAGGATGCAGCCCTTGAGAGAAGATTTCAGCCTGTAATAGTAGATGAGCCTACAGTTGCAGACACTATCTCTATACTAAGAGGACTTAAGGAGAGATACGAGGTTTTCCACGGTGTTAAGATTCAGGATGCTGCCCTAATAGCCGCAGCTACCCTTTCACATAGATATATCTCAGACAGGTTCCTTCCTGACAAGGCTATAGACCTTGTAGATGAGGCCTGTGCACTTATCAGGACTGAGATGGATTCCATGCCTGCTGAGATGGATGACATATCAAGAAAAATAATGCAGCTTGAGATAGAAGAGGCTGCACTTAAGAAGGAGGATGACAAGCTTAGTCAGGCTCATCTTGAGGATATCAGAAAGGAACTTGCAGACCTTCGTGAGAAGTTTAACGAAATGAAGGCAAAGTGGGAAAATGAAAAGAATGCCATAGAGAAGGTTCAGAAGCTTCGTGAGGAAATCGGAGAAGTAAATGCCCTCATTGAAAAGGCCGAGAGAGAGTACGACCTTAATAAAGCAGCAGAACTTAAATACGGAAGGCTTCCTAACCTTAAGGCAGAACTTGAAAAGCAGGAGAAACTTGCTGAGGAGAGCAGTAATTCTTCAAGCAGCCTTCTGCGTGACCATGTTGGCGAGGAAGAGATATCAAGGATAGTAGGACGTTGGACGGGTATCCCTATCACGAGGCTTATGCAGGGTGAGAGAGAGAAGCTTCTCAATATGGAGGGCATCCTTCACGAGAGAGTTATCGGACAGGACGAGGCTGTAACCAAGGTATCAGAGGCAATCCTTCGTTCCAGGGCAGGTATCAAGGATCCTGACAAGCCGGTTGGCTCCTTCCTCTTCTTAGGACCTACAGGTGTTGGTAAGACAGAGCTTGCAAAGGCGCTTGCACAGTCACTTTTTGACGATGAGAAGAACCTTGTAAGAATAGATATGAGTGAATACATGGAGAAATACTCTGTGAGCAGGCTGATTGGAGCGCCTCCGGGATACGTTGGCTATGAAGAGGGTGGACAGCTTACTGAAGCAGTCAGAAGAAAGCCTTATTCAGTAGTGCTTTTTGATGAGATAGAAAAGGCTCATCCTGACGTATTCAATGTACTTTTACAGGTACTTGATGACGGCCGTGTGACCGACTCACAGGGTAGGACTGTTGACTTTAAGAACACAATCATTATCCTTACGTCAAACCTTGGCTCTATGCAGATACTTGATGGAATTCAGGATAATGGTGAGATTTCAAAAGAAGCCATCGACAGTGTAAATGACCTTCTTAAAGCAAGCTTTAGACCTGAGTTCCTTAACAGGCTTGACGAGATTGTATTCTACAAGCCTTTACAGAAGGAAAATATCGGCAAGATAGTTGACCTTATGCTTAAGGACTTGAAGTACAGACTTAGCGGAAAGAATCTTAGTCTTGAAGTAAGCGAAGCAGCCAAGGATTATATCATAGAAAAAGGTTATGATCCTAACTACGGTGCAAGGCCTCTTAAGAGACTTATCCAGTCAGAGGTTGAGACTTTGATTGCAAAAGAGATAATTAAGAAGGACATTCCTGCAGGAAGTGTACTAAAGGTGGATGCAGTAGACGGAAAGCTTACAGTTAGTGAATAATAAAAATTATATAATTCAAACCGGCTCCCATGCTAAATCATTCAGCCTGGGAGCCGGATTATTTAAAAAATAAAGGACTAATATGGCTAAAAACTGCTTAATCTCTATGTCTTACGCCATCAAAATGTATTCTTGCCCTTATATAATCATCTATCATCTTGATGTCTCTATCTCTGGATTCCCCTGTGACAACAAGGTCTAGAGAAGCTGCCATATTGTTAATCATAGAATTAGTAGCTATCCCTGATATGGCCTTTAATATATTTCTTTTTCTATTGAAGTCATCCTCATCAAGAAACTCCATAAAAAGAGTCTCAGCCCTCTTTTTTGAATCGTCATCTGCATAGGTATTTGAAGTATTAGCTGACTCTGCCTTAGATGATGCCAAAGCCCCGCCTAAAACGGTAGAAGCTTGAGGACTTGCTTCGGCAGTGGCTGTACGAAGGACAGTGCCTTGCGCCTGAGTATTTACTAAAGCTACCTTGGTAAACCTATACCTTTCCTTTACCTGGGGGTATTTTTCATGGTCTACCCTGCTTAGAAACATAGAAAGCGGTCTTGCGTATATACCAAAGTCACCGTACAGTGCCTGATAGATAACCAGCTCCTCCCCCGTTTCACTATGTGTTGCTATATTTAATATCTGATAAAAATGTCCCTTAAAATGCCTATATACTTCAAAAGGCTTAGGTATAAATCTTGTAGTATTATCCATTATAATGCTCCTTATAATCATAGATTGATGCAGGTATTATAAGCATCCTACTATCTATAATACCCGTATACTGTAGGTTTTATGCTAATACCTTAAAATTGTATCATGCCTGTCAAGGTAAAGTCCAGCACTTTAAGTGAAATGCCCACAAACTGGTGCTTAATCGTTATTTATAATTAATATAACAAATAATTATGAAATTATATACATACTAAATGTTTACACGGGCTTGACAGTTGTCTTTGTGTTAGCATATAATAATGCAGCATTGTTTTACAAGGGTAGTCATTAATTACCTTTGTTTTGCAAATATAAAGGAGGAATTAAGACAATGAAAAAGAAAAAGCTTTTAAGCGCTCTTCTTGCAGGTGTTATGGCAGTAACACTTACAGCTTGTGGCGGTAACTCTGCTTCGACTGAGGGAAGCACAAGCGCAGCATCGGGAAGCACAGCAAGCACAGCAAGTGCAGCATCAGGAAGCACAAGCACAGCATCAGGAAGCACCTCATCTGCTACAGAAACACCTGTAGACGGTGGACAGCTTATTATCGGTGACCAGACACAGTCAAACGGTGATATTTATCCATACTGGTCAAATAATGTATCAGATAACAGTGTTTACAAACTTACATCAGGATATGACACTATAGTTGTAGATAAGAATGGTAAGTTCGTAGTAGATCCACAGGTAGTTAAAGAAAAGACCGATAAGAAGAATGATGATGGTACTATTACTACTACATATAAGCTTCAGGAAGACCTTAAGTGGAGTAATGGTGAAGGTATCACTGCAAAGGATTATGTCTTCAGATATCTTTTCTTCTCTTCACCACAGCTTGTAGAAATGGGAGCTTCAGACAATACCGAAGGCTCTAAGTTAGTTGGCTTTGCTGATTTTAATGCAGGCAAGACCAAGGTGTTTAAGGGTGTTAGACTCTTAGGAGATTATGAATTCTCAGTAACCATCAATAAGGACTACCTTCCAAACTATTATCAGGATGCTCTTACAGCGTCAAGTGCCGGTTATATGAAGGGGTGGCTTCCTGGATATGATATAAAGGATGACGGTAAGGGTGCTTACTTTACTAAGGACTTAGATGCTAAGAAGCTTAACAAGCAGGTTAATGCATACCGTATGGATTTGAAAGTTTATTCAGGTCCTTATATGAAGGAAAAATATGATGAGACTTCTAATACTTATACTCTTGTAAAGAATCCTAACTACAAGGGTAACTATGAAGGACAGAAGCCACACATCGATACAATTATCTATAAGTTCGTTCAGCCTGAGACTCAGATGGATGAGCTTAATACAGGAAGCGTTGACATTCTTGTAAAAATGGGTGAGGCAAACGAGATTAACTCAGGTATGGATCTTGTAGACAAGGGAACTCACAGCTATGTAGATTATCCACGTAATGGATATGGAAGAATCTTATTCGTATGTGATAGAGGTCCTACACAGTATGCAGAGGTTCGTCGTGCCGTTGCTTATCTCCTTGACAGAAATGAATTTGCTAAGACATTTACAGGCGGACACGGCAGCGTAGTTAACGGCTACTATGGTACAGCTCAGTGGATGGTAGAAGAAAGAGAAGATGAGATAGGTAAGCTTAACCAGTATAGCTTCTCAGTAGAGAAGGCTGTCGCAGAGCTTGAAAAGGCCGGATTTACTCTTGGTAAGGATGGAAAGCCATACAAGAGCGGACTTCGTTATAAGAAGCTTGATGATGGCAAGCTTATGCCTCTTACCATCAAGTGGTGCTCATCAGAGAACAACCCTGTATCAGACCTTCTTGCAACCAAGCTTGCCAACAGCGAGGATGTAAAGAAAGCAGGTATGGAGATTAAGCAGACAGTTGTTACGTTTAATGAGCTTATCCAGAACTATGAGCAGTCAAAGCCAAACGACTACAATATGTACAACCTTGGTATAGGCTTCAACGTCCTTTATGAGCCAGAGCAGGCATATAAGGTTGGTGGTCCTGCAAATAAGAATAAGATTTCTGATAAGGAGCTTGCTAAGCTTGCAAAAGATCTCAACCTTGTAGATCCTTCTAAGGAAGATGAGTATCTTGACAAGTTTGTAGCCTTCCAGAAGAGATGGAACGATCAGCTCCCTGATATTCCTCTTTACTCTAACCAGTATTACGACTTCTTTACTAAGAAGTTAAAGGGTTATGAGGGAATCAAGGATGCTATCTGGGATATCACTTCTCAGCTTAATTACTGCTGGGTTCAGGAATAATCTAAAATATAAGGTGGCCGGACTCCTATTGGAGTTCGGTCATTTTTTTAATATAAAAGGATTTTTTTTAATTTGTTCTTTAATCTGATGTATATTCTATAAAGGAAAAAATTACTATAAATATATCCTGATGTCCCTTAAATACTGCATTGTATCATCACTTTAACGTGGTAATCTACTATATAAAAATATGCATAGCAGATATGACAAAATGGGATAACTGTTCGTATACACTTGACAACTGTCTTTCCTAGGTAATATAATAAACGAAACCATTATACAAGAGTGATAATCAAACAATAGTGTTTGAATACGGTTATTGTATAATGAATAAAAAAAGGGGAGGTTCTAAGTATGAAAAAAAGAAAACTATTAAGTGCTCTTCTTGCAGGTGTTATGGCAGTTTCACTTACAGCCTGTGGCGGTAATACTACTTCTACTGAGAGTACAACTACTTCAGGAAGTGCAAGTAAAGCCAGCTCTACCACTACTTCATCTGCATCAAGCACAGCGTCAGGCAGCTCTTCAGCAGCGGCTACACCTGTTAGTGGCGGACAGCTTATAATCGGTGATGGTACACAGTCAAATGGTGATATTTATCCATACTGGTCAAACAACTCATCTGACTTAGCTGTATACAATATGACATTTGGCGCCGATACAATCGAGATTGATAAAGATGGAAAATATGTAGTCAATCCAAATGTAGTCAAAGAGAAGAATGATACTAAGAATGATGATGGAACCATTACCACTACTTTTAAGCTTCAGGAAGGCATGAAGTGGAGTAACGGAGACCCTATCACAGCTAAAGACTATGCATTTTCAACTCTTTTCTTCTCATCACCTGTTATAGTAGAAATGGGAGCTACAGATAATACATCAGGTTCTTACTTCGATGGCTTTGCTGACTACAATGCAGGCAAGACAAAGGTATTTAAGGGCTTCAGACTTTTGGGAGACTATGAGTTTTCAGTAATCATATCAAAGGATTACCTGCCTAACTACTATCAGGATGCTTTGGCAGCGGTAAGGCCTTCATATACGAAGGGTTGGCTTCCTGAAGGCTATGACATAAAGGATGATGGCAAAGGTGCTTATTTTACAAAGGACCTCAAGGCAAAAGACCTTGATAAATATGTAAACAAGTATCGTCTGAATCTTACAGCGTATTCAGGACCTTACATGAAGGAAAAGTATGATGAGACATCCAATACTTATACACTTGTAAAGAATCCTAATTATGTTGGTAACTATGAAGGACAGAAGCCTTATATAGACACAATCATCTATAAGTTCGTACAGCCTGAGACTCAGATGGATGAGCTTAATACAGGCGGTGTTGATATCCTTCTTCACCTTGGTGAGGGAACTGAGATTAACTCAGGTATGGATCTTGTAGATAAGGGAACCCATAACTTTGTAGAATATCCTCGTAACGGATATGGTAAGCTCGTATTTGTATGTGACAGAGGACCTACTCAGTTTGTAGAGGTTCGTCACGCTATAGGTTATCTCCTTGACAGAAATGAATTTGCCAAGACATTTACAGGCGGACATGGTTCTGTAGTTAACGGTAATTACGGACTTGCTCAGTGGATGGTTGAAGAGAGAGAAGATGAGATAGGTGCTCTTAACCAGTACAGCTTCTCACTTGACAATGCTATAGCAGAGCTTGAAAAGGCTGGATTTACACTTGATAAGGACGGAAAGCCATACAAGAGCGGACTTCGTTATAAGAAGCTTGATGACGGTAAGCTTATGCCTCTTATCATTAACTGGTGTTCATCAGAGAATAACCCTGTATCTGACCTTCTTGCAACCAAGCTAGCTAACAGTGAAGATGTAAAGAAAGCAGGTATGGAGATAAAGCAGAACGTAGTTACATTTAACGAGCTTATAGAGAACTATGGTCAGACAAAGAAAAATGACTATAACATGTACAACATGGGTGTTGGCTTCAATGCTATTTACAATCCTGAATTCTCTTATGCTATAGGTAATCCACAGAATACAAACAGGATATCTGATAAAGAGCTTGCAAAGCTTGCCAAGAACTTGAATGTTGTTGACCCATCTAATGAAAAAGAGTACCTGGACAGATACGTAAAATTCCAGCAGAAATGGAATGAACTCCTTCCTGACCTTCCACTATACTCAAATCAGTACCATGACTTCTTTAACAAAAAGTTAAAGGGTTATGATGGAATTAAGGATGCTATCTGGGATATCACCTCACAGATTAATTATTGCTGGGTACAGGAATAAAAAAAATCAAAATTCCTAATCTGTATATTTATGCAAAATGCTGATAAACAGCTGGAAATTCAAGTCCGGGAAGAAAATTTCCCGGACTTATTTCCTATTATAATACTTGCAAAATAGCGTGTATTATTGTATACTAGAGTACGCTTTCTGTTTACCGCACTGAGGATGGGAACCGTCCTATATGCGGTGCACAGAAAAACATTAAATGAAAGCAGGTAAGAAGTATGCTAAAGTATATTACAAAGCGTCTGCTGTACATGGTGTTTGTATTTTTTACCATGTCGGTATTAATTTTTGCTCTGTATAATGCAATCCCGGGAGATCCGGCAATGATGCAGGTATCAAGTCAGAGAGATAAGCTCAAACCGGAACAGTTTGAGAAGGTGTACCAAAACATGCGAAAGCAGATGGGGCTTGATGATCCGGCACCGGTAAGATACGGAAAGTGGATTAAGTCGGTTGTTACTCTTCAGTTCGGTGATTCAATCATATATAAAAAGCCGGTTACTGATGTAATAACTGAGCCGATGAAGAATACCATCTTTCTGAATCTCTTGGTAACGTTTTTTGCGCTTGGCATAACGATACCGTTAGGTATATACTGTGCGGTGAAGAAATTCTCGAAATTCGATACGGTGGTGCAAGTCCTTACTATCATAGGGTATAGCTTGCCGGTGTTTATATTCGCGCTTATCATTATCTATGTGTTTGCGGTGCAGCTTCGGTGGTTCCCGGTTTCGGGTATGAACACGCCGAATATCAAGGGTGGTGCTATGGTGCTCTTCCTTGATAGAGTTAAATATATGGTACTTCCTACTATGGTACTTACGCTTGCTTCCCTTGGTGGTATGACAAGATATGTAAGAGCCGCTATGATAGATGCGCTTCGTATGGATTATATAAGAACTGCAAGGGCGAAGGGACTTCGTGAAAGAGTTGTTATCTACTCACACGCTTGGAGAAATGCACTCCTTCCTATCATAACACTTATCATAAGCTGGTTTATAGGTATATTCTCAGGCTCAATTATTACTGAGTCTATATTCGCACTTAACGGTATGGGACGTATCTACCTTAAGGCACTTAACGGTCTTGATTACAATCTTGCGATGGGTGTTCAGATGTTCTATATTGTGGTATCTCTGGTTGGTAACCTTATTATTGACCTTAGTTATGGTATAGTTGATCCACGTGTAAGAATAACAAAATAGTAAGGAGGAGAACATGTCAGATAACAATAAGAAAAAACGCGCCTCCTTGCTTGCGAGGCTGTTCATGCCAAGAAATGGCATTGAAGAAAAAGATGTAGATATTTTTAAGGAAGAACAGATGCAGTCGCCTGGAAGGACGATTATCAAGAATTTCGTTTCAAATAAGCTCTCTATGGGCGGACTCATTGTGTTCTTATGTATATTTGCTTTCGTGCTTATAGGCCCGCTTTTCTTCATACAGGACCTTTCATATGAGGAGAGTACACAGATAAATCTTGCGCCGGGTCTTGATATGATGAGCGTGCCTAAGGGCCTTCAGGGAAAGGTTTCTGACATAGCAATCGGCTCAAGTTTCTCAGCAGGCGTAAGCAAGACAGGCGGTCTTTATGTGTGGGGTAAGACACAGGTTCTCCCTACTATTAACCTAAGTACCTTTCCTAAGGAAGTAAGGGGCAAGAAGTTTGTTAAGGTAGCAGCGGGTGTAGACCACATAGTTGCACTTACAGATGATGACCAGCTCGTTGCTTGGGGTAACCCAAGACTTAATCAGACAAAGATTAATCCTGATATTAAAAATGACAGCGGTAAGATTGTTCAGATTGCTGCAGGTTATCAGATTACAGGTGTATTAAAGGACAACGGAAATGCCTTTCTTTTTGGTAATACTTCTGTAAATGATGCAAAAATCAGACGTAAGTATCAGGGAAGCCTTGCTAAGCTTGCCTTCACTTCAGATGCACTTATCGGACTTACTAAGGCTGGTGAGGTAGTTTATCTTGGCTCAAACGACTCTTCGGTTTCTAAAATACCTGAGGAGTTAAAAAGTGGTGGAGTCAAGGATATAGCTGCTTCAGGCTTTACTGCAGCTGCGCTTAAAGAAGATGGTAAAGTTGTGGTTTGGGGCAACTTAAAGAATGGTGAAGACAAAGTTCCTGAGACTAAATCAAAGATTGTTTCATTACAGGGCGGACGTTATCATTATACAGCTGTATTGGAAGATGGCTCGGTTATTGCTTGGGGTAAGAATAACTTCGGTCAGGCAAATGCGCCTTCCATCAAAAACGTTACACAGGTATTTTCAGGATATTATCAGAACTACGTTCTTACAAAGGACGGCAAGGTAACTACCTTCGGTCTTAAGGGATACCTCTTAGGTACTGATGAACTTGGAAGAGACTTGCTTAATCGTATAGTAAACGGTGGTAGAATGACGATGACCATGGGTGCGGTTGCAGTTATCATTTCCGTAATCATTGGTGTAATTGTGGGTGGTATATCAGGCTTCTTTGGTGGAACCGTTGACCTACTGCTTCAGAGGCTTACTGAAATGGTTTCATCCATTCCTTTCCTTCCTTTTGCGATGATTCTCTCATCTATAGTAGGAGGTAAGCTTCCTGAGAGTGCTAGAATATTTATGATAATGGTTATCCTTGGTGTGCTTTCCTGGACAAGTCTTGCAAGACTTGTAAGAGCACAGGTGCTTGCAGAGCGTGAGCAGGAATTTGTTACCGCAGCAAGGGCCATGGGTATCAAAGAGCTTACGATTGTATTTAAGCATATAATTCCTAATGTAATTTCAGTTATTATAGTTACTGCAACACTTGACTTTGCAACCTGTATGCTTACGGAGTCTTCACTTTCATTCCTTGGCTTTGGTGTTGCACTTCCAAGACCTACTTGGGGTAATATGCTTAACGGTGCTATCAATTCAGTGGTTATTAAGAGTTATTGGTGGAGATGGGTATTCCCTTCTATCTTACTCGGTGTATGTTGTATCTGTATTAACCTTGTAGGTGATGGTTTAAGAGATGCTATTGATCCTAAGTCTAATGAAAGGTAGGTAAAAAAGGTGGAAGAAAACAAGTATTTACTTGAACTACAGGACTTAAAAACCTTCTTTACTACCAAGAAGGGTATAGTTAAGGCTGTAAACGGTGTTACCTACCATGTTCAGGCAGGTAAGACCTTGGGAGTAGTAGGAGAGAGTGGAAGTGGCAAGAGTGTGTCTGCCATGAGTATCCTTAAGCTCCTTGACGGCAACGGCAAGATTGCCGGAGGTAAGATTATATTTGATGGTAAGGATTTGTCAGAGGTATCCATTAAGGATATGTCTAAGATAAGAGGAAATGATATATCCGTTATCTTCCAGGAGCCAATGACAAGTCTTAACCCTATATTTACTATAGAAAGACAGGTCGCTGAGCCTTTTATCATCCATCAGGGAATGAGCAAAAAGGCAGCCAATGCAAAGGTTGTCGAGATGCTTAGTGCGGTAAAGATTCCTAATCCTGAGGCCGTGGCAAAGCAATATCCTCATCAGCTCTCAGGTGGTATGAGACAGAGAGTTATGATAGCTATGGCTCTTGCCTGTCAGCCAAAGCTTCTTATTGCGGATGAGCCTACGACTGCGCTTGATGTTACCATTCAGGCACAGATACTTAAGCTTATGAATGAACTTAAGAATGAGCGTGGTACTTCAATCCTCTTCATTACCCACGACCTTGGAGTAATCAATGAGATGGCTGATGATGTTGCAGTTATGTACTGTGGACAGGTAGTTGAGATGGCTCCTTCAAGAACCATATTTGGTATGGATGATTATAATCATCCATATACAGAAGGACTTATGAATTCTATACCAAGGCTTGATACCCCTTCGGGTGTGAGGCTTGAGGCTATACCGGGTGCAGTTCCGCATCCGCTTGACCTTCCTAAGGGATGTAAGTTTGCCCCACGTTGTAAGTATTGTACGGAGAAATGCTTGAATGAAGAGCCTGCGCTTAATGAAGTTGAGCCTGGACATCAGGTAAGGTGTTTCTATCCTGAAAAGGGGGCAAGAAAAAATGGAAAATAATAACGAAAAGAACGTATTACTTCATATAGAAGACCTTAAGCAGTATTTCCCAATCAAGAAGAACTTTGGAGAGAAGCAGCGCTATGTAAAGGCTAATGATGGTATCTCCATAGATATAAGGGAAGGTGAAACCTATGGCCTCGTTGGAGAGTCAGGCTGTGGTAAGTCTACTCTCGGGCGTGTTCTTTTACAGCTTTATAAGCAGACTGCAGGCCGTACTATGTACTATGGAAGGAACATTGATGACCTTGCACCTAGCTATGTAGCTGAGACATTGAAGAAAATCCCTGCACTTAAAAAGGAGTGGGAAAAGCTTGTAGCTGATGAGAACGCAGCAAAGAAGGCTTATGAAGAGGCAACTGCGCAGTTAGAAAAGTCAAATAACAGCGAAGAATCTAATGTTGATAAAGAGAACTTTGCTGCAATAGAAAAATATAATGAAGCTGTAAGAAAGACTAAGGAAGCTTATCTTACTATAGTTGAACTTATAGGTGGTTTCTTTGTTCTTGATGACCTTACAGAGATAGCCGGCCTCCTTCTTAAAGAACACAGTCATGCAGCTGCTATCTTTGATTCAAAGGAAAAGGAGGAACTCTTCCAGAAGCTGTATGACAAAAAGCCTAAGGAAGCTCTTAGAAATAAGATTGATAAGTTACGTGAGGTAAGAACTGCTGAGGAGCAGGAGCTTGCAAAACTTCGTAAAACCCTTGATGAGAAGCGTCAGGCAATCAGTTCTAACCCTGACTTTGCTAAGCATGAAGCCTACAGAGACGGCGGTATTAACCTTGCGAAGCTTAAAGACCATGAGATAAGAGGTCTTCGAAGAGACCTTCAGCTCATATTCCAGGATCCTTACTCATCACTTAATCCTAGAATGACAGTTGGTCAGATTATTGGAGAGGGACTTCTTGCTCACAACATTTTCACTGAAAATGATGAGAGCATGCAGGAATACATACTTAAGGTTATGGAAGAGTGTGGACTTGCTCCATATTTCATCCATAGATATCCTCACCAGTTCTCAGGTGGACAGCGTCAGCGTATCGGTATTGCCCGTTCGCTTGCTCTCCGTCCTAAGTTTGTCGTATGTGATGAGGCTGTTTCGGCTCTTGACGTGTCTATTCAGTCACAGGTTATCAATCTTCTCATTGACCTTAAGGAGAAGAGTAACCTTACCTATCTCTTCATTTCACACGACCTCAGTGTAATTAAGTATATCAGTGACAGAGTTGGTGTTATGTACCTTGGAAGTATGGTTGAGGAGGCTGATACAGAGGAGCTTTACGCTCATCCAAGCCACCCATATACAGAGGCATTGCTTTCTGCAATACCTACAACTGATATAGATAAGGACAAGAAGGAGACTATTCTCATAGAGGGAGATATTCCAAGTCCTATAAATCCACCAAAGGGATGTAAGTTCCATACAAGATGCCGCTACTGTACAGAGATATGTAAGCATGTAACCCCTGTATTTGAGGAGGTTGCCCCAGGTCACAGAGTTGCCTGCCATCATAAGCTCGGTATTTACGGAGAGAAGAAGTAATGTTTTTTCATAAAAAGCTTGATAGAAGTTATGACACGCTTAGGTTTCTTGGCGACAGGAAGGGTGAAGAAACTGAGGAAGACATTAAGGAGTTTAAGGAGAGGGAAAAGCTGGAGTTCAAGGATATACTGGCGATGATAATTTCCGCTCTTATAGTATTTGGACCTCTGTTTCTCATCATAGGACTTCTTATGTTCATAATAACTTTATAAAGTATAGAAGGCCCGCCTCATATTTTGAGGTGGGTTTTTTAGAGTTGATTAACAGTACCATTTATAGTACTATTAATTACAAGGATCAATAAAACAGGAAAGTCCATTAAAGAAGGCATATATTGTAGATATTTTAAATAGAATAGGAGAATAGTGTAATGAACGTAACGGATTATATGAAGTTGCCATATACCAGATTGGTACAGGAAGTCAATGATGAAAGCGGGCATTATTTTTATGGCAGGATACTGGAACTTGATGGCTGCCAAAGTACAGGAGATTCACTAGAGGAATTATACGAAGGGCTCAATGAAGCCATGGAAGGCTATATAGAAGTTAAGCTTGAGAATGGTCTAAAGATACCTGTACCAGAGAAAACAGAAAAATATAGTGGTAGAATATAAAAAGAAAGTAAGAGAAATATTAAAAAATTAAGGATGTTATTGTCCTACTGTTTTGATTGTATATCTCTGTCAATAAGAGCATTTATATATTCATTTATACTAATGCCTTCCTCAAGAGCTCTTGCTTTTATTACTTCTTTCTTTCCTTTGGGCATTGTCAGCCCCACTCTGTCATATTTTTCTTTGATGTATTTATTTTGATATTCTATCTGATTAAATTCTTTTGTATTCTCTGCCATCTTCTAATCCTCCTCTATTGATTTTTTTATTTTTCTTTTAGGGCTTCTATTATGGGCTACAACTATATAATACCATATATTATGTAATATGTAAAAGGTTAAAATAAAAAAATTCTAAGTTGTATAATACCTCTGTGGTAATAATCTACAGTTATAGCTGGTATGCTGTATAATTGTATACAAATATACAAATAACTGTTGACAGTGTAACCTAAGACAATTATACTGATAGCAGATTTTATTCCCAATTAATAAAGAACAAAATTTTACATCAGAAGGGAGAATTATTATGTCATACGTTGATGAGGTACTTGTAAAGGTTAAGGAAAAAAACTCTCACGAGCCCGAATTCATACAGGCAGTTACAGAGGTACTTGAATCTCTTAGGCCTGTGATTGAAAAAGAGGAAGAAAAGTATAGGAGAGATGCTATACTTGAGAGAATGACAGAGCCTGACAGAATAATCAGCTTTAGAGTTCCTTGGGTAGA
The DNA here is from genome assembly GCF_016651435.1 of Catonella massiliensis. Taxonomy (NCBI): domain Bacteria; kingdom Bacillati; phylum Bacillota; class Clostridia; order Lachnospirales; family Lachnospiraceae; genus Catonella; species Catonella massiliensis. Next base: position 920,424 of record NZ_JAEPRJ010000001.1, read on the forward strand.
TGATAAGGGACAGGCTCAGGTAAACAGAGGCTTTAGAGTACAGTTTAATAACGCTATAGGACCATACAAGGGAGGCTTAAGACTTCACCCTTCAGTTAATCAGAGTATAATCAAATTCTTAGGCTTTGAGCAGTGCTTTAAGAATTCACTTACAGGCCTTCCAATCGGAGGTGGTAAGGGTGGTTCTGACTTCGATCCTAAGGGAAAGAGTGACAGAGAGATAATGGCTTTCTGCAAGAGCTTTATTACCGAGCTTTATAAGTACATTGGTGCTGATGAGGACGTACCTGCAGGAGATATCGGTGTAGGTGCAAGGGAAATAGGCTATATGTATGGCCAGTACAAGAGGATTACAGGGCTTTATGAAGGTGTACTCACAGGTAAGGGACTTAGCTATGGTGGTTCTCTTGCAAGAAAAGAGGCTACAGGCTACGGCCTTGTATACATAACTGATGAGATGCTTAGGGCAAATGGAAAGAGCCTTGAGGGCAAGACAGTTGTAGTATCAGGCTCTGGAAATGTAGCTATCTATGCTATAGAGAAGGCCATAGCCCTTGGTGCTAAGCCTGTAACCGCTTGTGACTCCACAGGCTGGGTATATGATCCTGATGGAATAGATGTAGCAGTGCTTCAGGATGTAAAGGAAGTTAAGAGAGCAAGACTTACCGAGTATGTTAAGGCTAGGCCTAATGCAGAGTACCACGAGGGAAAAGGTGTATGGAGCGTGAAGTGCGATATTGCTCTTCCTTGTGCAACCCAGAATGAACTTGACCTTGAAGATGCTAAGGCTCTTGTGGCAAATGGCTGTTTTGCAGTCTGCGAGGGCGCAAACATGCCTACTACCTTAGAGGCTACAGAGTATCTCCAGAAAAACGGAGTTTACTTCCTCCCTGGCAAGGCTGCCAATGCGGGTGGTGTAGCAACCTCAGCCCTTGAGATGAGCCAGAACTCAGAGCGTCTTAGCTGGACATTTGAGGAGGTAGATGCTAAGTTAAAGAACATCATGGTAAATATCTTCCGTAACCTTGATGCCGCAGCAAAGGCATACGGCAAGGAAGGCGACTATGTAGCAGGAGCCAATATCGCTGGCTTTATAAAGGTTTGCGATGCTATGCTTGCACATGGGATTGTGTAAATAGAATTTAATTATTAGAAGCTGCCAAGTTTATGAGAAATCATAGACTTTGGCAGCTTTTTTCGTCTATCATAGGGTATGAATGAAATCTCTTTTTATACTTTTGACACTTGTATCATAATTTATTAAAAAACCATGTTAAAACAGTTAAAAAATTGGTATAATAGAGGAAAATGTAAAACAGGAGGATGGGTAATGGCAGATAACAAAGACTTGCTGAATGTACTTTGGAGTGGGGCGGATGTACTAAGAGGCAAGATGGATGCCAATGAATATAAAACTTATTTATTGGGGCTGGTCTTTTATAAATATTTATCAGATACATATTTGGCGAAAGCCTATGACTTATTGAATGATGAGTCACCTGATAGCCTTGATGATGCTCAGGCTCAGTATGAAGAGGCAGTAAAATCAGAAGATGCAGAAGACTTTTTGGCAGAATTAAGAAGCTCAATGCATTATACCCTAGAACCTGATATGACATATATAAGCATCTTAAGAGATGCTCAAAACAATAGATTTAATAGAGAAAAACTTCAGGCTGCCTTTAACAGAATACAGGAATCAGATGAATTGTTCAACGGCTTATTTGCCGATGTAGACCTTTATTCCAACAGGCTTGGAACAGGAGATCAGAAACAGAGTGCTACAATAGCAGAAGTGATAAAGGTCTTGGATGGGGCTGATCTAATACACGCTGAGGGAGATGTGCTTGGCAATGCCTATGAGTATCTGATTGGACAGTTTGCTTCTGAGACAGGCAAAAAGGCGGGTGAATTCTACACTCCTCACGGTCCTGCACAGATACTGTGTAGAATCGCTATGTCAGGACAGGAGGATAAAAAGGGACTACAGGTATATGATCCCTGTATGGGTTCTGCCTCACTCATGCTTAGCTGCAAGAATTATTCTAAAGAACCTGATTATATCAAGTACTACGGGCAGGAACTGATGCCGTCTACCTACAATCTTGCCAGGATGAACATGTTTCTCCACAGGGTTCTTCCTGAGAACCAGCACCTAAGAAATGGAGATACATTGGATGCCGACTGGCCTACAGATGAAGAAACAGAATTCGATGTAGTTACTATGAATCCGCCGTATTCTGCCAAATGGTCAGCTGATGAAGGCTTCAAGCAGGATGAGAGATTTATGGACTATGGTGGGAAGTTAGCACCCAAATCAAAGGCAGACTATGCGTTCCTATTACATGGTTTCTATCACTTAAAGCAAAGTGGAACTATGGCTATAGTACTTCCGCATGGAGTACTTTTTAGAGGGGCATCAGAGGGAGAGATAAGAAGGATTTTACTTGAAAATGGCTCTATATATGCTGTAATAGGCCTTCCTGCCAATATGTTTTACAATACCTCCATACCTACCTGTATCATAGTGCTTAAAAAGCATAGAGAGGGAAGGGATGTGCTCTTTGTTGATGCATCGAATCTCTTTGAAAAAGAGAAGAAACAGAATGTAATGAATAAGGAGCATATCGACAGGGTAATCAAGCTTTATAATGATAGAAAAACAGTAGATAAGCTAAGTTTCCTTGCTTCCTATGAAGACATAGAAAAGAATGATTTTAACTTGAATATACCAAGATACATAGATACAAGTGAAGAAGAGGAAGAAATAGACATTAGAGAGCTTTCTGAAAGTTTCAGGGATATAAATAGAGAAATAAAAGAGTGTAATGAGGCTCTACTTGAAATGTTTGGAGAACTTACCTATAGCAGTCAGGATACTAAGGAAGCAGTGGAAGAATTTGTAAAGGTCTTTTTGGAGGGTTGAAATGGCAAATAAACCAAATATAAGATTTAAGGGCTTTACTGATGATTGGGAACAGCGTAAGTTGGGGGAGATTTGCGAAAGATTAACCAGAAAAAACAAAGATAATGAATCCGATTTACCATTAACAATATCATCTCAGCATGGATTAATCGACCAGAGAGATTTTTTCAATAAGGTAGTTGCTGCAAAAGATATGTCTGAATACTACCTTTTACAAAAGGGTGAATTTGCATATAACAAAAGTTATTCAAATGGATATGACTATGGTTCTATTAAGAGGTTAAATTCATATGAAAAGGGGTGTTTATCAACTCTCTATATATGCTTTAAGTTAATATCTGATAAGGTTAATTCTGATTATTTAGAATGTTATTTTGATACACTCGCTTGGTATCATGATGTATCACAAATATGTTCTGAAGGGGCACGAAATCATGGTTTACTTAATGTAGATGTAAAAGCCTTTTTTACAGAGGTAACAGTTAAATTGCCAGTTGATGTAAAGGAGCAACAACAAATTTCTGCCATATTACATTCCCTCGACCACCTTATCACCCTTCACCAGCGTAAGTGTGATGAAACAAAAAAACTGAAAAAATTTATGCTCCAAAAAATGTTTCCGAAAAATGGTGAAAAAAATCCGGAGATAAGATTTGCAGGATTTACTGACGATTGGGAACAGCGTAAGTTGGGGGAAGTATTTAAAGAATACTCAGAAAAGAACCATACAGAACTTCCTGCATTAACGATTATTCAGGGTGGCGGGACTGTTCTAAGAGACAAATCAGATCGAGCATTACAGTATGATAAATCCAACTTGTCTACATATAAAATGGTAAAAAAAGATGATTTTATTGTTCACCTTAGATCCTTTGAAGGTGGACTTGAAAAGGCTAATTCAAGTGGAATTATAAGTCCTGCATATCATACTTTTCATGGAGAAAATACAGATTGTAGATTCTTTTATCCGTTCTTTAGGTCAAGACAATTTATCGATGTTTTACTAAAGCCACATGTATATGGAATAAGAGATGGAAAAAGTATTGATATCGAAGGAATGAAATCTATATTACTTCCACTTCCAACTTATGATGAACAACGGAGAATTGGGAACTATATAGAAAACCTCGACCACCTTATCACCCTTCACCAACGAAAGTGTGATAACCTAAAACTTATTAAAAAATTCATGCTGCAAAATATGTTTCCTAAGAAAGGATAGAAATAATGATTTTATATCATGGGAGCAATGTTGAAGTGAAAGAGCCTATATTGCTAAAGGTACAAAGAGAACTGGACTTTGGCAAAGGGTTTTATACAACCAGCGATATGGAACAGGCTGCTAGATGGGCTTGGAGAACTGCAAAAAGGAGAGGTGAAAGCAATGCCTTTGTTACAGTCTATGAAGTTAATGAAGATGAACTAAAGAATATCCGTCTTCTAAGCTTTGATTCACCTAATGTAGACTGGCTTGATTTTGTAGTAAAGAATAGAAAAGGTGAATACATAGCAGGAGACTGGGATATAATATCAGGTCCTGTGGCAGACGACCAAACTGCTCAGGTTATTGACCTTTATCTCGATGGATTGTATGATGAAGAAGAGGCAATAAGGCGATTTCTTACTCAGAGGCTAAAAGACCAATATGCATTTAAGACGGATGAGGCTCTTAAACTGCTTATATTCAAAGAGGTAATAACACTATGACTAAGATACCTATATTTTCATTAGATTGCTATAATAAGAATGTAATCAAAATGATTATGGAAAAGTATGGATTGACTGAAATGGAGGCTGCCAGAGAATTCCTTATGTCTGAAACACATAGGATGTTAGAAGATGCTGATATGGCTATGTGGGAATTTTCTGCAAGAGCTATTTTTGACATGTGGGAAGTAGAAAAGATAACAGGAAATCCTAGGAACTCGGTACATTTAAGGAGTGAATGACATGACAAAAGAGATGGAATTTTTCCTTTTTCTTATTGAAAGGTATGCAAAGGCAAAAGGGAGAATGACAGGCGATGTGCTTAGAGAATGGGAGAATAAGAGAATAACCCAAGAAATATTTGACGGATATTTTGAATATCATCAGGAAAGGCTTGAAAACGCTTATGATGATATAGATGCTCTTGTAACAACAGGAAAACATATAGACTATAGTGTTAATGGCTAAGATGGGGGAAAATTATGGCAGAACTGGAATCGGTGTTAGAAGAAAGACTCATAGCTGAGCTTACCGGCGGAGAGTCACAGTGGACATACCGCCCTGATATTAGGACTGAAGAGGCATTGTGGGATAATTTTAAGTATATTTTGGAGCAGAATAACAAGGCTGAACTGGGAGACCAACCCTTAAGTGAATCAGAATTTGCTAAAGTAAAGAATGACCTCTCTCATGCTTCATTCTATGATGCAGGGCAGTGGCTTGTTGGGGAAAATGGTAAAGTCTATGTACATGTGCATAGGGGTGATAAGGTACTTCATCTTAAGGTAATGAATAACGAGCATATTGCAGGAGGCTCAAGTGTATATGAGGTAATTAATCAATACAGAGTCTTTAAGTCAGAAGAAGATAAAAATGGGAGAAACAGTAGATATGATGTTACCCTTCTCATAAATGGAATACCTATGATTCATATTGAACTTAAGAACAAGGCTCATTCCTATATAAATGGATTTAATCAGATAAAAAACTATATATCAGAGGGTAAATTCAGAGGGCTTTTTTCAAATGTTCAGATGTTTGTAGTAAGTAATGCAGTGGATACAAAGTATTTTGCGGCTGCAAGAGATACTGAGTTAAATAAGGAATTCCTAACAGGCTGGGTTGATGAAGACAATAAGCCTGTTTGTGATTATATAGAGTTTACGAAGTCTGTACTAAGGATACCTCAGGCTCACGAAATGGTATCTAAATATACGGTTTTAGACAATGTGAGGAAGAAACTGCTTATCCTAAGGCCATATCAGATTCATGCGATAGAGGCTATGCGCAGGGCTTCAAAAACAGGTAAGTCAGGCTATATCTGGCATACTACAGGTTCAGGAAAGACTATGACTTCGTACAAGGCAACCAGGAACCTGCTTATGGACATTCCGTCTATAGAAAAGACCTTGTTTTTAATAGATAGAAAGGATCTTGATAAGCAGACAGGAGATGCTTTCAAGTCTTATTCTGAAAATGATACCATAGATGTAGACAACACAGAAAATGTAAACCGTCTGATAAAAAAACTAACTGACGGCAACAGGCAGATGATAGTGACCACTATTCAAAAAATGCAAAAAATGATTAGAGATAGCCTGAAAGACGGCTCAAAAGACTATAATCAGATTAAATCTCTAAGAATAGCTTTTGTAGTGGATGAATGTCATAGGGCTGTAAGTCCACAAACAAAGCGGGAGATTGAGAGATTTTTTGCTAATTCCTTGTGGTTTGGTTTCACAGGAACTCCTATTTTTGAAGAAAATAAGTATGAGCAAAAGGGAGACCTGCCTCAGACAACTGAAGAACTATATGGTGAGTGCCTTCATAGCTATACTATAAAGGAGGCAATACACGATAAGGCTGTACTTGGATTTAATATAGAGAATCTGGGGCCTGAAAATATAAGACCTGAGGACGAAGCTGCTTATTACAACAGTGAGAATCATAAGCGTAAAGTGCTTGATGTGATACTGAACCGTTCTAAGTCAAAGTTTGGTATGCAGCTTGTAAAAGGAAAAACCTACGAAGCTATGCTGACTGTAGATTCAATAGCCTCAGCACAAGAGTATTATGACCTTATTATGAGGATAAAGGCAGGTGAGGATGAACTTAAGATTAGTGAAGAAGTAATGAAGGCACTTCCTGATTTTCCTAAGACTGCGATTACTTTTTCAGTTGTAGAAAATGAAGAGGCTTCAAAAACAAATCAGGAAGCAATGAAGAGGTATTTAGATGATTATAGCAAGATGTTTAACAGCAGGAGTTATGGTTTAGGCGAGATTACTGCTTATAATAACAACTTAAATGAAAGGCTGGCTAGAAATGGGAATAAATATACTGATAGAATGGAGCAGCTGGACCTTGTTATAGTTGTGGATAGACTGCTTACAGGCTTCGATGCACCTTGCCTCTCAACTATCTTCATAGATAGGGAGCCAATGAAGCCACAGCATCTGATTCAGGCATTTTCAAGAACCAATAGAATTAATGACTCAAATAAGATGTACGGACAGATAGTTACCTTCCGTTCTCCAAAGGAATATAAAAAGAGGATAAATGAAGCTTTGGTACTATATTCTAAAGGTGGATTTGGAAAGGCGATTGCAGAAGACTGGGACACAGTACTTTCGCAGTTTGAGACCTCACTTAAAACTATTAGGAACTTTGCTCCTACTCCAAATGATGTACTGGGACTCTCAGACAGGCAGAAAAAGGTGTTTATAGTCCTGTTTAGAGAATTTGATCATAATTTTGCACATTTAAAATCATTTTCTACATACGATAATGAGATGTTAAAGAAGTATGATTTTACTGAAGAAGACTATGAAGATTATGCTGCTGTATATAACAATGTGATTGCTGAAATGCGGGATAGACCTGCTAAAGACGAAGGGGATAATGAGATATCGGATGATTATGAGTTGGTTGCCTATAGCAAATTTAAGGTAGATTTTGAATATATAGTATCGCTTTTACAGGGCTTTGTGGATTCGATGAGTGCCGCAGAGAGCGGAATCGATGATTTTGATGCTAAACTTAAGGAAATCCGAGAGAATATAAATGAATTTGCAAGTACCAATCCGAAACTAAGCAGTCTCATTTCTCGTATGGTTGATGAGATGGAAAAAGATTTTGATAAATACATTAATAGGGATGTTTCGGCTATTATCAATCAAATGCGGTACGAAGCAGCCGATAAGGAGATTAAAAAATACGCTAACAAATGGTTCCTAGAGGAAGAAGCTGTCAGGTATGAGGTGTATAACTATAAGGATGGGAAGCTTGCAAACGAGAATAAATTGAAGGAAAGTGCTGATTATGCAGCTTATAAGGAGAAGAATGAAGCATCGCTTCCTAAATACAAATTTTATTCTGAGCTTAAGAAGGATTTTGACGAGAAGTTGATTCCTGAGGCCAGACCATATATTAGCTAAAATGATAATGAAGCTTGCAGTGAAAGTTGCTGCAAGCTTTTACCTTCACCAGCGGATTTATTATTATGAATTAAGATTTGATAAGGACCTCATTATAATATCAATGTCCTTACTTTCAAGTTCCTGTATGATGTGTAAGTAAGTTTTTTGAGTTGTGGTTATATTTGAGTGACCGAGCCTTCTTGCAACGCTTGCAATGGATACTCCTGCAAAGAGTAATAGAGAGGCATGAGTGTGGCGAAGTCCGTGGATTGAAATTATAGGGACTTCAGCATTTCTACAATGTCTTGCAAGTATATCGTTGGCTGTTGAGTTATATATTTTATCATTTACAAATATGGGCTTGTCTTCAGGAATATCCCTTAGGAGTTCAGCAAACTGTATTACGGTTTGCCAGTCTAAGGGTATTTTTCTTATTGAAGATTTGTTTTTGGTAGGAAGAAAACCGCCGCTCCCTTTATAATCCCAAGTTTTTGACACAGTCAGGGTTTGATGCGATAAATTGAAGTCGCTTGGGGTAAGAGCTAAGGCCTCAGAAAAACGCATTCCAGTCTTTGCAATCAGAAGAATAAGCCAATCCATACTAATATCAGCAGTGAGCCTTAAGTCATCAAGTAATTTATGAAGTTCGTACTGATTAAGGTATTTAGGCTTTTTGGTACGAGGACTTTTTCCTTTGATTACGGCTTTTCTTGTAGGATCACGGCTAATATAACCTTCATCTACTGCATCAAGTATCGCACATTTTAAATGATGGTGAAAGTCCATTGTGGTCTGCCTTTCGTGTTCACTGGCATAGTCATTCAGCAGTTTTTGATAAGCAATTCTATCAAGATCTGCTAAAGGGAGATTAGGTATAAGTTTAACAAGCCATCTATATGCCATATTGTATTTGCTCATTGTAACAGGACGAATAGCCCCTTCTTTATAAATGGTAATCCACTGCTTATAATAATCGCAAAACAATATGGGTTTTGAGCTGATGCTTTCTAGTGTATTCATTCATTTCCTCCTTAGTGTTTTTACTTACGCTGGTGAAGGGTGATAAGGTGGTCGAGGGTAGAAAAATATGTCCCAATTTTCATCTGTTCAAGTATATTGGGTGTTAAAATGTTAACTTTATTAATTGCTGCTTTTGATAAACTTGGTACTCCCGTAGATTCATCCATTGATTTCCAATCAACATTTTGAAAAACGCTAAAAATAAACTTTAAATCATTATTTTGCTTTGGAATACAGTAAAATAATGTGTCTACAGTCCAAAAAGGTGCTTTTAAAATATACGGTCTGTCAATAGTTCCTTTTCTACCAATGCCAATTGAATCGTCTTTATAAGATAAAGCTTCCGATACACTAAGCATGTAACCGCCTGTACCATATACAGGAATTTTACCTACATCTAAGTGTTTATAATCTCTTCCATTACATACTTTAATTACTTCCCCCAACTTACGCTGTTCCCAAGGGAGAGTATTTATTTCCTAATACCACTAATTTATTTTGCATAATTTAACTATTCTCCTTGTTGTAATTATGAAAATAGCTTATACTAATATAGAGCAAGACACATTCATAAAATAACATATTTTTAGAAAGGTAGGAAAGGTACAATGAAGATTATTGGCTTTCACAATCCTTAGGAAGATTATGGTTTCCTGAGTAATTGGTATTTATCAGATTTTCGAATTGATGGTATAGAATTTTCATCTATGGAGCAATACATGATGTATGAAAAAGCTCTATGTTTTGGTGATGAAAAAATAGCAAAAGAAATTTTAGCCGAAAGAGATGTGGCTAGAATAAAGGAGCTAGGAAGGCTTGTATCAGGCTATGATGATTATATTTGGAATGGAGTACGGCAGATAGTAATATACGAAGGGCTTATGGCTAAATTTTCTCAAAATGATTCTCTAAAAAGTAAATTACTTGATACAAAGGATTGTACATTGGTAGAGTGTGCAGTTAAAGATAGAATCTGGGGAATAGGGCTTTCTATGACAGATCAAAGAAGATTTATACCCTCAGAGTGGCAGGGACATAACTATCTTGGATATGCACTTATGATGGTTAGGGACAAGCTGAAAAATCAAATATAATATAAAAGGAGAAGCGCTTATGAAGAAACTTGAGAACAAGATTATGCTCATCACCTATGCTGACTGCATGGGAAATAACTTTAAGGACCTATCTCGGGTGCTTGACAAGCATTTTAGTAAGGCTGTTGGAGGAGTCCATATCCTGCCGTTTTTCCCATCGTCAGGCGACAGAGGCTTTGCTCCTATGAGATACGATGTAGTGGATGAGGCCTTTGGTGACTGGGATGATGTTACGAAGCTTTCTGAGAAGTATTATCTTATGTTTGACTATATGTTAAACCACATAAGTGCGCAAAGTCCTTATTATAAGGACTTTCTCAAAAACAAGGATAAGAGTCCGTACAAGGACCTGTTTATCAGATACAAGGATTTCTGGGAAAATGGAGAGCCTACAGAAGCTGAGGTAGATGCCATCTACAAGAGAAAGCCTAGAGCACCTTATGTAGAGGCACATTTTGAAGACGGAACTACAGAGAAGGTATGGTGTACCTTTGACGAAGAGCAGATAGATATTAACTGCCCTTCAGATACTGCCAAAAAGTTCCTCGTTGACAACCTTACAAGTATGGCAAAGAGGGGAGCCGCTATTATAAGGCTTGATGCCTTTGCCTATGCTACAAAGAAAGCGGGTACAAGCTGTTTCTTTGTAGAGCCTTATGTATGGGAGCTTCTATCAGAAGTTACTGATGTACTTTCACCTACAGGAGTTACCATTCTTCCTGAGATTCACGAGCATTACACCATTCCTTTTAAGATAGCAGAAAAGGGTTACTTTGTTTATGACTTTGCCCTTCCTATGCTTCTTCTCAATTCGCTTTACTATGGACAGACAAAGCATCTTAAAGAATGGCTGCTAAAATCTCCTAACAAGCAGTTTACTACTCTTGACACACACGATGGTATAGGTGTGGTAGATGTAAAGGACCTGCTTCCTGATGAAGAGATTGAGAGAACAAAGGAAGATATATTTAAGTTTGGCGCCAATGTTAAGAAGATATACAATACAGCCGCTTACAACAACCTTGATATCTATCAGGTGAACTGTACATACTATGCGGCTCTCGGAGACCATGATGATGCTTACCTCTTAGCAAGGGCAGTACAGTTCTTTGCAAAGGGCATACCTCAGGTGTACTATGTGGGACTTCTTGCAGGTAAGAACGACCTTAAGCTTCTTGAAGAAACTAAAGTAGGTAGAAACATCAACAGGCATTATTACACCTTGGAGGAAGTGGACAAAGAGGTAGAACGCCCTGTAGTAAGAGATTTGCTTAAGCTTATGGAGTTTAGAAATACCTCTAAGGCCTTTGCCCTCGATGGTAAGTTTGAAATACCTGATACTGATGAGGATAAGCTTCACATAATTAGAGAGGCTGAGGGAGAAAGGGCTGAACTTATAGCTGATTTTAAGACTAAGAAGTTTAGGGTACTTTCAAATGGAGAAGAGATTTTTAGCAATTAAGATTAAAAAATAGTATTATACAGCAGTCAAAATGGCAAGAGTTTTTACGAGCTTATATGTAAAAATGAAGCCTATTTTGACGCTGTATCTTAATGTCTATATAAAGAAGGGGGATTATGAAACTTAAAAAAATAGTAACATTGTGGCTTTCATTGGTTTTATTTACTGCCAATATAACATCGCAATATAAGGCATTTGCAGATAATGAAGTAGGAAATGAAGTTAAAAATGAAACTGCTAAGGAAGCAAAGCAGAAAAGTAAGGAAAACGAGCTTGACCTTGTTATGGCGGGGGATGTACTTTTACACACACGGCTTGCTTACTGGTCGGAGGATGGAAAGGGAGGCTATGATTTCAATCCAATATTTAAGCTAATTAAGCCCATTATCAAAAAAGCAGATTTGGCTATAGTCAATCAGGAAACAATCCTTGGCGGTAAAGAGCTTGGGGTAAGTGGCTATCCTACCTTCAATGGTCCTTATGAACTGGGAGATGCAATTGCAAATGCAGGCTTTGATGTAGTTCTTCAAAGCAACAACCACTCACTTGACAGGGGGAAGCAGGGAATATACAACTGTCTTAACTTCTGGAAAAAATATCCTAAGATAAAGACTGTTGGTATAAATACCTCTGAGGCTCAGAAAAAGAAGCTCTGCATTTACAAGAAAAACGGAATAAAAGTTGCGATTCTTAACTATACCTACGGAACCAATGGAATCCCTCTTCCAAAGGATATGCCTTATGCAGTCAACTATCTTGTAAAAGATGAGGTAATAAATGATATAAAAAGGGCTGAAAAGGAGGCAGACTTTACTATAGTATGCCCACACTGGGGGACGGAGTACTTTAGAGGAATCTCAGATTATCAAAAGATCTGGAGCAAGATATTTGTGGAAAACGGAGTTGACCTTGTGCTTGGCGCTCACCCACATGTAATAGAGCCTATTAAATATGTGACAGATAAGAAAACAGGACATAAGATGCTGGTATACTATTCACTTGGGAACTTTGTTAACAGCACCATGTCAGATGGAAGGGTTGGAGACAGATATGTAGGAGGCCTTGCCAAGGTTAAGCTTAAAAGAGGGACTGATAATAAGGTGAGGATAGCGAAATACGGAGTGAAGGCGACTGTTATGCATAACGGTGGAACAAGATTTGGCTCCAGTATATATCCTTTAACCCAATATACAGAAGAACTCGCAAAGAAAAATGTAATGAAGACACAGGACTATATGTTTTCACTAAATTTCTGTAAAAAGGTCTGCAATGAAGTTTGGGGTAAGCTTTGGGATTGATTTCGTTATAAGGCTATTTTAATGGTAAAAATGACGATATTTGCATTTACACTTGAAAAAAATAGGATAACCATTTAGACTAAGTTAGACTTGATTTAATGCTTAGGAGTTAAAACCAGTGAATTCAGTGTGGCTTGCTTTCAATAGGATTCATTGACTTTTGTAACTAAAATAAAAATAGAAAAGGAAATAATATGAAAAGAGATAAAATAGCTTGTAATTGTGAAAGTGTAACTTATGGACAGATAATTGACGCTGTGAATGGCGGAGCAAAGACCTTCGAAGAGGTTTCTGAGATAACAGGCTGTAGCACCGGCTGTGGCGGATGTCGTGAGTTCATTGAGGTATTTGTAAGGGATTTGGTTATGTTCCCTGAGGATCAGGAATAAGCACAGAATAGGAGGGACTATGTTAGAAGTAGGAACAAAGGCACCGGATTTTAATTTGCCGGATCAGGATGGCAATATGCATTCGCTATCAGAGTACAAAGGAAAGAAGCTTATACTTTATTTTTATCCAAAGGATAGTACCTCGGGCTGTACAAAGCAGGCCTGTGGATATTCTGAGAGATATCCTCTTTTTACTGAAAAAGGTGTAGAGGTGATTGGAATAAGCAAAGACAGTGTGGCTTCACACAAGAAATTTCAGGAAAAGAATTCACTGTCATTTACTATTCTTTCTGATGAGGAGTTAACTGCAATCAAGGCTTATGACGTGTGGCATAAAAAGAAGATGGCAGGAAGAGAGTATATGGGGGTTGTAAGGACTACCTATCTAATAGATGAAGATGGAATCATAATCAAAGCTAATGATAAGGTTAAGGCAGAAAAAGATCCTGAAAATATGCTTGGAGAAATATAGTTAATTTGCTGCGAGAATAGAGCAGTAGACGCAATTTAGTTATAGCCGCTGCGAGGATAGAGTAGTAGAAAAGGTTTTATTATACGAGAGATTAGAGGCAGTGATTTAGTCATAAAAAAGGAGTCAGGTGGAATGTACCTGACTCCTTTTATTCCCGGAGATGTATTATAATTTTAACAGGAATTTCTTATACGCCCTCCATGATTCTATCTGACCATTCAATGGACTCCATATACCAGCCTCCAAGGCGGTTTGAGTCAATACCAAGCTTAGATGCTATACGGTCTAACTTCTCCCAGTCAGCCTGCTCATAGGCTTCTGCCAGTTCAAGAACAGGTTCAAGAGGGCCTTCTCGTTTGACAAGAGCATCCTTGATATCACTGCTTATGGATAAGTCAGCCATAGCTTCTTCCATTGTGAGATCAAGCATGGCATCCAGTACGCTAAAGAGACACATAAGCGATACTTCAGAAGCCCTTGTATAGAGGCTTCCGGTATTATTGGCAACCAGCTCTCCAAACTTTGAACGTATAAGAGAAGTCCTTATAAGCTCGTGAGGCTTATTTACAGAGAGATCCTGTAGCATCATAATATGCACCCAGCGTTCAAAGTCGGTAAGTCCCATCTTGACAAGTGCTGATTTAAGTCCTTTTTGTATGTCATGTTCATTCTTCTTGCTGACCACATTTACCAGTCTGTATGCGACTGAAACATCAGTTTCAAGTATTTCAGCCAGTCCCTGGAAAGAAGGTTCTTCCTGATGCAGCTCATTAAGTATCCTTCTGTATATAGTGATATCAGGTTTCTTGCCTTTAAGCCCCGCAATTATAACAGGCTTACTAAAAAAGTAACCTTGAAAGAGTTGGAAGCCCATTTTACGGGCGGCTATGAACTCTTCCTCAGTTTCAACCTTCTCAGCTAAAAGCACCTTTTTACGCCTGAGTGCTTCCATTACCTCATCCTGAATTGTATCAAGAGGAGTAGCTATAAGGTCATATTTGATGATATCAGCAACCGGAACTATCTTAAAGTCTTTGATGCTCTGTACAAAGTCATCTAAGGCAATACGATATCCTTCTTTATGCAAACTATCTAAACGGCGCATAAGCCGTGCGTCAACTTCGACATCTTCCAGAACCTCAATGATAAGGGTAGAAGGATCTACCAGCTCAATGGAATTGGACATAAGTGAATTGTAGTTGAAATTGACAAAGGCCTTTTTATCTCCAACTATCTTATCTACTCCAATCTCAAAAAGCCCACCGAGCACTACAGCAGTCGAACTTTCGGCGCTGGTACCGTTGTAAGCGTCGGATGTATTGCTGCCTCTAAAAAGCAACTCATATCCATATACTTCTTTGGTCTTATCAAATATGGGCTGTCTCGCAATAAACATATAGGCATCCCTTCCTTAAGTTTTAGTTTAGTAAAGAACAAATATAAAACCACAAATAAGGCTTCCACAAAGCGAAACCGATTTTGTGATATTATTAACAATACTCATAATTTATGAGTTTGATAAAAGGATAACAAAGCTAAAATATGAATATCCATAAATATTTTAGGCAAATTATAGTTATCTATCTAATTATAACATTTTTATTAAGATTTGTTAAGTCAAAGAATCATTAAAAATAATATAAATTTACGCAAGGATTTACAGCATATAGATGAATTACAATATAAATATGATGAAACCTTAGTGTCCAATATAAACAATTATGATAGGTTTGATAAGATGGTGAAGGTGGGCAGGTGATTATTGAATATTGCACTAAATGAATCTTAAAAAAATATAAAATTTGTATAATAATGATATTGATTATTATTTACGAAATTGTTATATTTAAGCCATAACATAATAAGACACAGAAAAGTGCAAAAGATATGCAATTGCAATTATGAGGGGAAAATGCATAACTGTTGTATTCTCTGTAAAACGTGTGAAGAAAGGGAAATTATGAGAATTAAAAATGTATTAAGTGCAGTAATACCAATGGCGCTTGCAGTTGCCTTGGTTACAGGTTGTGGAGCTAAGAATGGAGAGAGTGCAAATTCTGCTGCGTCCAAGACCGCAAGCGTGACAAGTTCAGCAAAGTCATCATCCACAGAGGCTAAAGACAACAAAACGTCTACCGCATCAAGTTCCGCTTCTACGGGCAGTGCTTCATCAAGCTCCACAGCTATGGCTTCATTTCCTATAACAATGAAGCATGCATACGGGGAGACTGTAATTAAGTCAAAACCTGAAAGAGTAGTAACACTTGACTGGAACAATGCGGACGCGGTTTTGGCTCTTGGAATTGTTCCTGTAGGAACAGCTAGGGCAAACTGGGGACCTGTTACTGATAAGGGCCTTTTGCCTTGGACTGAGGCAAAATTCAAGGAGCTTGGTACAGAAAATCCCAATGTGTTTAACGACCTTGAAGGCTATGACTATGAGGCTGTAGCAGCAGCCAAGCCTGATATAATAGTAGCTCCTTACTCAGGAATGGATGAAAAGGCATATAAGCGCCTTTCTGAGATAGCACCAACCCTTCCATTCAGAGAAACAGCTTGGAAGACCACCTGGAGAGAACAGACAGTTGAGGCCGCAGAGGCTTTGGGACTAAAGAGCGAGGGAGAGAAGCTGGTTTCTGATACAGATGCATTCATAAAAGAAAACCTCGCAAAATATCCTAATCTTGCGAACAAGAGTGTAGCAATGTGTTATATTAATGCAGCTGACCTAAGTAACTTTTCCGTTTATAGAACAGCAGATCCAAGAGGGGCATATCTTACAGACTTAGGCTTTACTTTTCCTGAAAAGGTAGAGGCACAGGCAAAAGATAAAAATGCATTCTATGTGCAGATATCTTCTGAACTGGCAGTTGATGCCCTAAGTGATACAGACATTATCATAACTTACGGTGATGATAAGACAGTTGCAGCCTTGAAGAAAGATGCAATCTTCTCTAAGATTCCGGCAGTCAAAGAGGGCAGGGTAGTGGTGCTTGACAGCAACGGCAATCTTGCTGCAGCCTGCAATCCTTCAGTGCTTTCTATAAAGGCAGAGCTTGTGAACTATCTTGAAGCAATAAATGCAGTAGTTAAATAAATAAAAAGGCAGGGTAAACATGGGAAAGAAAAAGTTTGTATTTTCTATCATCTTATGCTTGGCCCTGCTTTCTATTATGGCAATATTTTCAATATCTTTGGGGGCTAAAAGTATAGCATTTACTAAGGTTATAGACGTTCTCCTTGGAAATGCTCCTGATAGCCTTGAGGCGACTATAATATTACAAAGAATTCCAAGAACCGTATTTGGCATACTTGCGGGAGGAGCACTTGGCATATCAGGGGCTCTTATGCAGAGCATAACAAGGAATCCTATTGCTGATCCAAGTATACTTGGTGTAAATACCGGGGCCTCACTCTTCGTGGTTGCAGGTATAGCATTTTTTAATATTACAGTTGCGTATCAGTATATATGGCTTGCCATAATAGGAGCAGGAGTTACTGCAGTTTTTGTGTACAGTGTAGCAAGCATGGGCAAAGACGGTGCCACACCGCTAAAACTGGCACTCTCAGGTTCGGCTGTAAGCATAGTCTTAGGTTCACTTGTAAGTACCATAATGTTACCAAATAACCGGGTAATGGAAGCTTTTAGGTTCTGGCAGGTAGGGAGCATAGGAAGTGCAACATGGGAAAATATTATGCTCATTAGTCCATTCCTAATAGTGGGATTTATTATATCAATGTTCATTTCAGGGTATTTGAATAATTTGGCTTTAGGAGATGAAGCCGCTACGGCTCTTGGAACTAATGTAGTGATGACAAGAACAATAGGAGCACTTTCATCAGTACTATTATGCGGTGCTACTACAGCACTTGCAGGACCAATAGGCTTTGTAGGGCTTATCATACCTCATATTATAAGACTGATATTTGGAAGCGAAATGAGTAAGATGCTGCCTCTTTCTTTTCTGGGTTCAGCTATACTAATGCTTGTTTCAGACATAATAGGAAGAATAATAAGCTTGCCGGGAGAGACTGAAGTGGGGATAGTTACTGCTGTCATCGGTGCACCGGTATTCATTCTGGCCATTAGGAAAGGGAGGGTAAAGAGTCTATGACAGAGTTAAATGCAGGATATAAGAAAAGGACTCTTAGATGGAGACTGGTTGTACTTGCTCTTTTTACCATCACTCTTATACTGATAGCCTGTGAACTTTGCTTAGGGAGTGTGTCCTATCCCATAGGAGATGTGATAAAGGTTTTACTTGGCGAAACTATTGAAGGAGTATCTTATGCAGTAGAAAGTGTGAGGCTGCCGAGAATGATGGGAGCTGTATTTTCAGGGTTTGCCTTTGGAGTGGCGGGCTATGTATTTCAGACATTGTTACACAATCCACTCGCCTCACCTGATGTAATAGGTATATCCGCAGGAACAAGCACTGCAGCAGTTTTTCTGATACTGGTGCTTGGACTTAGGGGAAGCATAGTGTCCGTGCTCGCGATGATATTTGGTATTGCAACTGCTTTAATTATTTACAAACTGTCAGTGATTAAAGGGCATTTTACCTATGGAAGAATGATACTTATAGGTATAGGAATTTCAGCACTTTTAAGAGCAGTTACTTCTTATCTGCTGGCAAAAGCTGCGGAGTATGATGTAGGAACTACCATGCAGTGGCTTAGTGGTAGCTTAAATGGAGTGCAGATGGAAGATGTGCCTGCACTTATTGTTGTGGTCGGGATAATCACTGTAGCACTCACTTCACTATCAAGGCATATGGAGATTATTCCTCTGGGAGATAACTTTGCAGTATCACTTGGACTTAATACAAGACTTACCTATTCGGTAATGATTATAGGTGCAGTTATACTTGTATCATTTGCAACATCTGTCACAGGACCTATAGCGTCAGTAGCCTTTCTTTCAGGGCCTATTGCCGCAAGCCTTGCAGGAAAGGGGAAATCAAGTCTTATTCCTGCGGGACTAGTAGGAACGGTACTTACTTTAGGAGCAGATTTAGTTGCTTTTCATGCATTTCCTGTACACTATCCTGTAGGTGTTGTTACTGGGCTTTTAGGAGCACCATATATGCTGTATCTGCTTATTAGAATGAATAGAAGAGGTGTGAATTAATGGGAAAACACATATTAGAAGCCAAAAATCTGGTAGCTGGTTATGACGGGAAAGCTATAATAAATGGACTTAATCTGACCATACCCGAAGGTAAAATATCAGTAATCATAGGCGCAAACGGCTGTGGCAAATCTACTCTTCTAAAGACCTTTTGCAGATTAAATAAAGTTATGAGTGGAGATATTTATCTGGATAATAAGGCTGTATCCGAGTATTCATCTAAGGAAATATCTAAAATAATAAGTCTTATGCCACAATCACCACTGGTGCCTGAGGGAATAACCGTCTATGATTTGATTAGCAGAGGACGTTTCCCTTATAGGAAGGTATTTAGGGGAATGGATGATAAAGACTTTAAGGCTATAGATGAAGCCATGGAGACTATGGGCATAACCGAGCTTCGGGACAGGGCGGTAGATGAGCTTTCCGGAGGACAGCGCCAAAGAGTGTGGATAGCACTTGCACTTGCGCAACAGACTGATATATTATTTTTAGATGAGCCAACGACATTTCTTGACATAGCATATCAGGTAGAGATACTTGATTTGCTTGGAGAGCTAAACAGGACTAAGAAGACTACCATCATTATGGTTCTTCACGATATCAATCTCTCTGTAAGATACGCAGACTATATATTTGCCCTCAAATCAGGGAATCTTTATGCTGAAGGAAGACCTGAAAATGTAATAAGTGAGAAACTTATAAAGGATGTATATGGGCTTAATAGTAAGGTTATTACAGATCCTACTTCAGATGCACCTATGGTCATTCCTATAGGAAAGCACAGTAGGGAGCTTGAGGCGGATTTATAATGTTAGATTAGCTTAAGTAATTTGTAGATTTGTAGAGAGGGGGACGGACAAAAAACCGGACACTGTAAATAAGCCCCCCCGAAGATCTATCGATGTAATATACAGAAGGATCAAGGCCCGCAAAGGCAAGCAGCTTACCGGGACTGGAGAAACGGTGAATATTACCTATTTCACAGAGTATCATTCCGCCGTTGATGTAACCGATACCCGAAATGGTCATGATAACTGAGTCATATTGGGAAAATAAAAAAGCACCTGCAAAAATGCAAGTGCCTGCCTTGTCAAATACTCTTTTGTTTTATATATCTTTAGAAGCCTTTCTTTAGAAGCCTGCTTTACAAAACTTACGAAAGGCTGAGACTTCTTCACCGGACTGTGTTACCGCCACAGAATACTTCGCTCCCCTATTAATGCCGGGCGAATAGGTAATCGGCTCAAGCTGATACATTTTTCCTTCCTTCGCTACCGAACAAAACCCTGTCCAAGAAGCGGCGACTTGTCCGCCATTTTCCTTGTTGAAGACCTCTGCTTCTCCGTACTCCGTCAAATCCGGACTGACCTGAATCACAACAACTTCTCCAGGTTTGTAGCCTACAATGAAATTGCTGTGGACAGTGACGCTAGCCACAACTACATCGTTATAATTCTCCAAGTGACAATAAATTAATTTGTAGTCGTCCCCGCTTTCTACCAGTGAATTAAAGATTTCCCGCATCCTTGCCTTATTTTTCCGATTGTCCTCGTCGGAAGCTCCTGTAGCTAATTTTTTTACGATGTCTAAGAGTCCCATTTTATTCCTCCTAAAATCCCCCCCTCATTTTAACGGCAAGTCCGGAAGCTAAAAGAGGGAAGTTTTTCTTTAATAAACCTAAAGTTCATTATAATTTCACTATGCAGAATTGTCAATACGGCTATCAAGGATGGTTTGTGTCAAGTACTCGTTGGCAAATTTCCTTACCTTTTTCTTTTATCATTGTTTTTTTATTTTTTTGTATCACAAACAAGCCCAGATTATGCACTGAACAGATATTTTTTCTTTAGTTGCCAAGTATAAAATTTCTTAATGCCTTTCTACCTGCTGTTAATGGTGTACCGGTTAGTGGAAGACTTCCTCTGCCTACTTCCATATATGGAAGCCCTTTACCGTCTCGTAACGGTGATTTTGAAGCGCTGAGAGGCTCTTTTATCTCGCTCTGGCTCTCATCAAATATCAATTCCCCAGAGTAACGTTCGACTGTCTCTATCAGGTCTTTGTTTTCTTTCCTGCACAGAAGCTTCGCAAGGTTATCAGCTCCTGATTCTGACCATCTCATGCGCCTGTGCTTCATTCTCAGCGTTATCAGTGTACAGTTTTGTGTTTCCTGTATACCCATGTTTTTATAAATGATGCCTTCTACAGGTTCTGGGAGTTTTATTCCCCGCTTGTAGTACGGTAGCAGCCCTTCTCTGTTATTGTGAAGGTAGGCGTACAGCTCCTCGGCTTTTTTACTGGTTTTATCGCTTTCATCTTCGCTTTTACTTACTCTTATATACTCACGTATATAATCAAACATTTCTTCAATCTTCTCTGAATCAAAGAGCCTTCGTATATCCTTTTGTACAGCTTTACTGCTTATTTTCCTTAAAATTTCCTGATAAATGTGGTATCTGTCAAGCTGAAACACCGCCTCGTCATCATAAGGCTCTTTTATCCAGCTTCCACCATCTCCATTTAAGATACGCCTGCCTATTTCGTCAGGGTTATATTTCTTCTGTATCACGGCCTCTCTTTTATTGTGGAATCCACTGCTTCCATCCATGCCTGCAAACACCACTTTCTCCACTAGAGTGCTGCGCCCTTCCTTTTCCTTCTCCGCATCCCAGCCTTCATACATGGTAAAGACCTTCATCTCCTTTTTACCCATGCGTTTATGCCCTCTGCCCTGCATCGAAAGCCATACTCCATCCATTTCCTCAAAAAGAACTCCGATTTCCCTTTTCCCATCAGGTCTGCCTGCCTTCATCTTCTTCACATCAAGGTCTTCTTCTGATGTTATCCTCTGACCAAGCTTCTGGGCTATATTCCATACGCCTCCCGCACTTATGGTCTGTCCTGTAGAAGAACTTAACATCTCAGCAGATGCCCTGTACGGGAGTTCCGTAACTGAATTGGCGATCTTCTCTGCAAGATTAGTAGATATTAAGCCTATCTTCTCCATACCCATTTGTTCATCAAGAAGATAAACATGGGCTTTCGTTCCATCTCTAAGCCTTGTCTGGTACACCCTTCTTTCATACTCGACATCTCCATATACGGTTCTTATCGAAGTCTTTCTCTTTCCTTTATTCCTATATTTAGAAGTATCCCTCTCTTTTGAAAGAATATCATCATAGTTTTCAAGTATGATTTTAGTGTGTTCCCTGGCAAGCTTGCAGGCCTCTTCAAAAATTTTCTTCTCTAAGGTCTTGAATGAAATCTTTTTTTCTTTTACAATAGCATTAGTCATACAGTTTTTTTCCTTTATGTTATTTTTTTCTCAAATCAATAATAAAATAAAACTGTATGATTGGGAAGGGGGCAACCCCTTCTTTTTTTGCTATTGCCAATGATAATTATACACTAACTCAAGGATGCAAAGCTACAGATTTCAAGCTTCTCCTTTCCTCATCTGTAAGAACAGCATAATCCATTCCTTTAAAGGATGTATACGGGCTTAATAGCAAGGTTATTACAGATCCTACTTCAGATGCACCTATAGTCATTCCTATGGGAAAGCACAGTAGGGAGCTTGAGGCGGATTTATAATGTTAGATTAGCTTAAGTAATTTGCCTTGTTTTTATCACGAAAGTAGTTTATTATGAAAGATAAATAATATCAGAATTTGAATGGAGGTATGATATGAAACTTGCAGAGGCATTACAGGAAAGAGCTGATTTAGTTAACAACATAGAAAGACTCAGGTCGAGGATAAGAAATAATGCACTCGTACAGGAGGGCGAAGAGCCTGCTGAGAATCCTAAGGAACTTATAAAGGAATTAGATGGTTGCATAGAAAGATTTGGTTTTCTTGCAAGCAAGATAAATAAGACTAATAATGAGACAAAGATTGGTGATATGACTATTACAGAAGTAATTGCCAAGAAAGATGCCCTCATTCTTAAGGCAGGGGCATATAGGGATTTTGTCTATGAGGCAAGCAGTATGGCAGGAAGGGCAAGAGGAACTGAGATTAAGATTGTTCCTACTCTCAAAGTAACTGACCTTCAGAAAACAGTCGATAAGCTTTCCAAAGAGATTAGACTGCTTGACAACAGCCTTCAGGCAACAAACTGGAGTACAGACCTTATTGAAGACTAGTACGTGATTTTAATTTACTTAGTTGGTAGCAAATTAGGGCGAATGTAAACTTTTCGAGCTTTGCTCATTCAAATATGGCTGGCTTAAGGTAAGCCGGGGTTCGAATCCCCACCTTATTGTTATGACCATTATCGAGTACAAGCGTATCAATTATCATTGTTTAAGAGATAACACCATACATTGACTAAGCTGCGAGGGTGGGTTCGGGGACTAAGAAAAAGAGCAATTAAAAAAAGAGTAGAATAATAATTTATATAACCACCTTTATCCTTAGCTCTTCATTCTCTGTAACCTCAGCAGTTATCTTGCCATTGTGAGCATTAACGATAGCCTTTGCCATAGAAAGACCTATGCCATGTCCGCCTGTTTCAGAGTTTCTGGAATTATCGACTCTGTAGAACCTGTCGAAAAGATGCTCGGCGTTTTCTTTAGATAGACCTTTGGCTGAATTGACAGCATCTATAGTAATATGTCCGTTTTTCTTATTTATTTCAAGAACTATATTTCCATCCCCGGTAGAGTATTTGATAGCATTATCAAGGAGGATGGTAAGCAACTCCCTTATGCTTTCTGCATCACCTTTTAAGGTGAGATTTGGTTTAATATTTGCTTCCAGTTTCTTGTTGTTTATTGTAGCAAGTCCGCTAAAAGAAGTAACAGTCTCTTTAGCCAGGTCTGACACTGAGAAATCAATAAATTTTAAGCTGTCCTTACCCTCGTCAAGTTTTGATAAATGTATGAGGTCGTTAGTCAGCTTTGCAAGCCTTCTTACCTGAACTTTAATATCATCTAACCATTCATTTTCACCATCATTTATCTCCATAACTCCTATGTCAGCCTCTATGATGGCAAGAGGAGTCTTTATTTCGTGACCTGCATCAGATATGAATCTCTTTTGCCTTTCATAGCTTTTTGAAACAGGTGCAATTATCCGCTTTGAAAATGCTAAAACTATGATAAATACAGTAATCCAGCCAATAAATGATGCAGAGAGGCTTACAATAAGGAAGTAATTTGCACTGGATAGACCATTATATACATCAAGACACATAACAGCATTATAGCCATTTAAGCTTATCTTGGCATATCTATAGTTTCTATAAAAGCCTCTGTCTGAACTGCCTTCATATATCTGCTTTGCAATTTTAATACTGTCTTCATCAGAAATGGCGAAGATGTGCTTAGTATCACTTGAAGCTACATTCCCCTCACTATCAAAGCTAACAACGAAATATCTGCTCTCAAACTTCACCTCGGGTGAGATTCCATCATCAAAAGGTCTAAAGCCATCTCCGCCGCCTTCCTCATCAGGAGGCTCAGGCCTTGTCTCTTCAGTATTATAATTATTAGCTAGATAATCTATGGTAGTGTCGGCATTGTCAATTACCTTCTTGAAGTTGATATAGTTAATTCCCCCTACAATAAGCCCCAGTATAAGCAGGGTTACAGCCATTGAAACTGCTATCAGCTTGAACCTGAGTCTTGAAATTGCATTGTTTTTTTTCATTAGTGCAGAAAATCCTTTCTATTTTGACATAATCAGAGAGTAGCCAAGATTTCTGGTCACCTTGATTTCGATATCAGCCCCAAGTGAAGCCAGTTTCTTTCTCAGATAAGAAATATTTACCCAGACAACACTGATATCTGCCTCAGTATCAAAGCCCCAGATTTTCTCCATGAATTTCTCAGCAGAAATGAGATTCTTAGGATAACTCATCATAAGCTCCATCATCTGAAATTCCTTGTTGGATAGCTTAAATTCACCTGTCTTAGTGGATAGCACAAAGCTTGCACGGTTAAGGGAAACGTTGCCAAACTCAAGTATGGAGTCACCTTCAGCCATACGGCTCCTTGTCATAGCTCTGATTCTTGCAAGCAGCTCCTTTGGCTCAAAAGGCTTGGTCAGATAATCATTTGCACCCAAATCAAGTCCCTCTACCTTATCATCTACCTCGGATTTGGCGGTGAGTAAGAGTACAGGGATGAGATTTCCTTTATTTCTTAGTTCCTTTAGTACGGTAAAGCCGTCTTTCTTAGGCATCATCACGTCTAAGATTACCCCATCGTAGGTGTCTACATCAAGGTATTCAAGAGCTTCTTCACCGTCAAACACCGCATCTACACTATATTTGCTGGCTTCAAGTATAGCCTTGACAGCCTTTGAAAGCGATTTTTCATCCTCTGCAAGTAAAAGCCTCATATTTTATCTCCTTCGTGATCTTTTGCTTATTCTAACATAAGATAAAAAGATATAAGTGTCAAGAGAATTAAATATAAGACAAATTTCAATTGCCAAAAATAAAAATTTATTTATTTAAGTTTCGTTTAAGCTTCACCTTATATAATGACCTCAACATAAAGAACAGCAAAGAAAGGAGAAAGCCTATGAAATTTTTAGTTATACCTGCCTTTGAACCTGATGAAAAACTAATCAAGCTGCTTGAAGAAGTAAGCGCACTTAATCTGTTTCAGATTATAGTTGTAGATGATGGTTCAGGCGATAAATTCAATAATATATTTGTAGAAGCAGAAAAATACGCTATAGTACTTGTACATGGTGTCAACAAAGGAAAGGGAGCGGCACTCAAGACAGCCTTTACTTATATAAAAGGGCTTAACGAGGATGGAATTATAGTTACAGCTGATTCAGATGGACAGCACACAGTTAGTGACATAATCAAGGTCTCTAACAGTCTTAGGATAGATGAAGCAGCGATAACTACAGGAGCAAGATATTTTACAGGAAAAGTTCCTCTTAAGTCAAAGGTAGGAAATACCATAACAAAATACATTTATTTCCTCGTATCCGGACTTTTCCTAAATGATACCCAGTGTGGTCTCAGAGCCTTTAGTGTAAGCAGCATACCATTTCTACTCTCAATAAACGGAGACAGGTACGAATACGAAATGAACATGCTCTTACTTGCTAAGAAAAACGGACTTAGCATAAAGGAAGTTCCAATCGAAACCGTTTACATAGATGACAACAGTGGCAGCCATTTTAGTCCTGTAAAGGATGCGGTAAAGATATACGGAGAGATATTTAGATTCACTCTTTCCTCAATAGCTGCATTTGCTACAGACTACGCGGCATACGGACTTTTAAGTTTGTTGTTTGCGGCTCTGCCAACCTCCCTTATGTTAGTGTTTTCCAATGTAGGAGCAAGGCTAATAAGCAGTACCTTGAATTTCAACATAAACAAGAAGTTTGTATTTAAGCACAGTGAAAAAGGAAAGGGAAGCCTCATAAGGTACTTCAGCCTTGCGGCAGGTATACTTGGATTAAATACCATTATACTTTTAGGACTAAATACCCTGTCAGGAGGAAACATTTATTTACTTAAGCTGATTGCAGAGCTTGCTTGCTTTGCCATTAGTTTTACCGCACAAAAGCTCTTTGTGTTTAAGATGAAAAATGAAAAGGAGAAAAAAAGTATAGCAAGATTACCAATACTTAAAAAGGAGGAAGAACCATGCGTAATAAGAAATTTCTAAAAAAACCACTTGCACTTAGTATAGCGGCAGGACTTCTAATTGGCTCGCTTGACAGCTATGTACTGCTAAAGACCTTTGTAATCCCTGAGGTACAGGCTGTGGTTGTAAAAAATACAGACACCACCATAGCACAGGCTGCTGAAAATACATCTACAGATGAGGCAGCGAATGGAGCAGGCAATGCTGTAGTTGATAATACAGCTACAAGTGGGACAAACAATGCTGTATCTGACAATACGGGTACAGCAGGAACTGCTACTGAGAATCAGACTGTGGCAGACACGACTACTGAAAATACGGCAGCTACCGGTAATACAGCTGCGGCAACCCAAAAGACTGTGACGGATACCTCTTACAAGGACGGCAATGTAGATATAACAATAACAACAGTCAGAAAGAACAATACCACTGTATATGTGGCTGATGTCAAGCTTTTGGATGCAAATTATTTAAAGACAGCCCTTGCCTATGACTCATTCGGCACAAATGTAACCGAAACCACATCATCTATGGCTTCAAACAACAATGCTATCTTAGCAGTAAACGGCGATTATTACGGAGCAGACAGAAGCGGATATGTTATTAAAAACGGTGTAATTTACAGAAATACGGTAAGAAGCGACAGCGATTATCCGGATCTTGCGGTATATAAGGATGGTTCATTTAAGATAATTTATGAAACTGATGTGACTGCAGAGCAGCTCCTAGCTGACGGAGTAGTAAACCTCTTTGCCTTTGGACCTTCACTTATAGAAAATGGTAGTATAACAGTAGACCAGAACACTGAGGTAAGACAGGCTATGACAAAGAATCCTCGTACAGCAATAGGCATAGTTGATTCTAACCACTACATCTTAGTAGTATCTGACGGAAGAACAAGCGAGAGTGAGGGACTTTCTCTCTACGAACTTGCGGAGGTTATGAAGGAGTATGGTGCGACTACAGCCTACAACCTTGACGGAGGCGGTTCATCAACCATGTACTTTAACGGCAGCATTATCAATAATCCTACAACCAACGGACATAATATATCAGAAAGAGAGGTGAGCGACATTGTTTACATTGGATATTAAAAACAAAAAAACTACTAAAAATCTCATTATTTGCGGGGCACTAAGTCTCTTCCTTGCAGTATTTGCCTATGTTTATGAAATGTTTTCATACGGGCAGTACTCGGTACATATGAGACTGATGTTCATCTTCCCACTTATTGCAGGAGTATTCCTGTTGTTTAAGAATTCGTTAAACAAGTACTTTCTAAATACTGCACTTGCAGTCTTTGCAAATGGTTTCCTGGTAAAGGGAATCATTGAAATATCGGGAAGAACTTCATCTTTTGACCATCTATACTTAATTACAGGTTGTCTGCTTTTGTTTGCAGCCTTTGTGTTTAAGAGAAAGAGAATTGAAGATAGTGAGTAATACTAAAAGGAGTCGGCAGTTAGCCGGCTCCTTTTAAGGGTTAAGAGGAAAATATCACTATATAAGATAAACCTAGCAAACAGATAGGCATATAGTTAAAACTTATAACAATACATAAAATCAAACGATTTTTCAAATGAGATATTTAGTGGTATTATAAGTCCATCAAAAACAACCACAAAAAATAAGGTTGACAGAGTATATGAAAAAAGATTATTTGAAAAGGAGATTTACATTATGAGCAAATACAGATTTGAAACCTTACAGTTACACGTTGGACAGGAGCAGGCAGACCCTACTACAGATGCAAGAGCGGTACCTATTTATCAGACTACTTCTTATGTATTTCATAACAGCAAACACGCGGCTGATAGATTTGGCTTAGCAGATCCGGGTAACATCTATGGAAGACTTACCAATTCCACCCAGGATGTACTTGAGAAGAGAATAGCTGCTCTTGAAGGTGGAAGTGCTGCTCTGGCATTGGCGTCAGGTTCATCGGCAATTACTTATACTATCGAAGCTCTGGCTGCAAATGGCGGACATATAGTTGCACAGAAGACAATCTACGGAGGAAGCTACAATCTTCTTGCACACACACTTCCTCAGTTTGGAATCGAGACAACATTTGTAGATATACATAATCTTGCTGAGGTAGAAGCGGCAATTAAGGATAACACCAGAGGAATATTTATTGAAACTCTTGGCAATCCTAACAGTGATATTCCTGATATTGATGCGGTTTCTGAGCTTGCTCATAAACATGGACTTCCTGTAGTAGTTGACAATACCTTCGGAACTCCTTATTTAATCAGACCTTTTGAGCATGGTGCAGACATAGTAGTACACTCAGCTACAAAGTTCATAGGAGGACATGGAACTACTTTGGGCGGTGTAGTTGTTGAATCAGGTAAGTTTGACTGGAAGGCTAGCGGAAAGTATGGCAATATTGCAGAGCCAAACCCTAGCTACCACGGCATTTCCTTCTATGATGCTGTTGGTCCTGCTGCCTTTGTTACCTATATACGAGCAATTCTCCTAAGAGATACAGGAGCTGCAATATCTCCATTTAATGCCTTCCTTCTCTTACAGGGTGTGGAGACTCTTTCTTTAAGACTTGACAGACATGTTGAGAATACCAAGAAGGTTGTGGACTTCCTTAAGAATCATCCTAAGGTTCTAAAGGTTAACCATCCATCACTTCCTGAACATCCTGACCACGAGCTTTATAAGAAGTATTTTCCAAATGGGGGTGCTTCCATATTTACGATTGAGATTAAGGGAGGAAAGGAAGAAGCTTGGAAGTTCATAGATAACCTTAAGATATTCTCCCTCCTTGCCAATGTGGCTGATGTAAAGTCACTTGTTATCCACCCTGCAACCACAACTCATTCACAGCTTAATGAGAAGGAGCTTGCTGAGCAGAACATTAAGCAAAATACAATTAGACTTTCAATAGGAACAGAGCATATAGATGATATAATAGCAGACCTTGAAGGTGGTTTTGCCGCTATATAAAATAAAGTGAGATGTTGACTTTTTATATAAATCTGTATTATAATGTGAACAGGCGAAAGGTTATCAATAGCCATAAATTCAAAACCCCCAAGAGATGGTAGCTCTTGGGGGTTTCTATTCCGTTTTTTTAAGGTGGCTTATTCCTTTTTAGACTGGTTGCCATTTTTCTTTTCTCTGTTCAGCCATTTGCAGATATAGTTGGCGACTATACCTGCTGCAACAGAGCTCAAAAAGGTTATCAATGATTCCATAAATTCACCTCCCTTCTATGCCTAGTGGGAGAGGCAACATATTGATTATATCATAAACTATTTAGAAATTATACAGCGTTTTACAGCAATGTAAGACGCTTTTTTCTTTTTTAAAATCTTTTTTTAAACTTTAAGGTTCATTTTAGGTTCGTAGTTTATTATGTATTCATAAAATAAATCACATAAAAAAAAGACAGAGAAAATAATAAAAAATGAAAGGAGGAAAACTTATGGGACAGGGTACATTTCAGAGGTTTGAAATAAAGTTCTTATTAAGTAAAGAACAAAAGGAAGCAGTACTTGAAGCAATGAAGCCTTATATGAAGGCAGACAGCTACGGCAACAGTACAATAAGAAATATCTACTTTGACAAACCTGATTTTTTACTCATAAGGCATTCTCTTGATAAGCCAATTTATAAAGAAAAGCTTAGGGTAAGAAGTTATAAAAAGGTAAATGAAGAGGATAAGGTATTCATAGAACTAAAAAAGAAATTCGATGGAATAGTTTACAAAAGGAGGATTGAAGCTAAAGAAAAAGAAGCAATGAATTACCTTTGTAAGGGAAAGAAGCTTGAGAAAGAAAGCCAGATAGGAAAGGAAATTGATTATTTCTTAGACTTCTATGGTGATATAGAGCCAAAAGTATTCCTAAGTTATGACAGACAGGCGTTCTTCGATAAAGACAATCCTGATTTTCGAATGACATTCGATGAAAACATTCTTTGGAGAGAAGACAACTTAAGTCTAACCAATGAGGTTTATGGAAAACCAATACTTGAAGACGGAGAGGCCCTACTAGAAATAAAATCAGCAGATACTTTCCCATTATGGTTAGTAGAAGTTCTTAGCAAATACGGCATTTACAAAGTTTCATTTTCAAAGTACGGCAATGCCTACACAGAGATATTGAAGAACAGAAGATGGTTATTTGCAAGGGAGGTAGAATTTAACAACGAAGAAAACATGAAAGAGAGGTTGGAGTATGGATATGTTTAATAGTTTATTTAGCAGTGGAACTGCCACAGCAGTTTCACCTGTATCAGTTTTTATTTGTATAGGAGCGGCGCTTGCGATAGGAATCTTCCTAGCCCTGGTCTATACCTATAAGAGCAGATATTCACAGAGTTTTGTGGTTACACTTGCAATGCTCCCTGCTGTAGTAAGTATGGTAATACTTTTGGTAAATGGCAATGTAGGAGCAGGAGTAGCTGTTGCAGGAACGTTCGGACTTGTAAGATTCCGTTCGGTACCTGGCACTGCGAAGGAAATAGGAGCAATCTTTTTATCAATGGCTACAGGACTTGCAATAGGTATGGGATTTGTAGGATATGCGGCAGTATTTGCTCTCATAATGGGAGTAGTAACTCTCATTTACACAAAACTGGGATATGTAGTTTTTGCAGGATCTAAATTGCAGAAGAGTCTTACAATTACAATACCTGAAAATCTTGACTACACAGAAGTATTTACAGAAACACTTAATAAATATACCAAGAGCTCAAACTTACTTGGTGTAAAGACAACCAATATGGGTAGCTTATTCAAGCTTAGCTATGATGTTACCCTGAATAAGGAGGGAATAGAAAAAGAATTTATTGATGCACTTAGATGTAAAAACGGTAACTTGGAAATTCGCTTAAACCGTCCTGGAATGGGTGGAGAAGAACTTTAATTAACAAGAAAAATAACAATAAACAGCTTATAAGAAAGGAAACTAAAATTATGAAAAAGAAGATAATGATGATAGCTTTAACAGGTGGGCTTTTACTTAGTGTAACAGCTTGTAACAAAGCAGGTGCTGCAAATAGCAGCACCGCTTCCAAAACTGTGGTAACTACCACTTCAAGTACCACAAGCGGTGCCAGTGTAACTACTGACAGCTCTACAACCAGCAGCACAACAACTACTGCATCTTCAGGAACTTCCTCCTCTACTGCGACAGGAACAGTGAAGGCAGATATGTTTACAGATCGTGACAAAGATGCGTCTTACGATGAATCAAGTGCTACCAAGGTTAATCTAAGTGAAATAAAGGATTCAACCTATACTATAACCAAGGAAGGTGTTTACATCCTTTCAGGAAGCTATTCGGGGCAGATAATTGTCAATGTGGCGGATACTGCTAAGGTTCAACTTGTACTTGATGGTGTGACAATTACCAATGAAAGCAGTGCTGCTATATATGTAAAAGAGGCAGACAAGGTTTTCGTAACACTAAAGGATGGTACTACGAGTACACTTACAACTTCAGGAACCTTTGTAGCTACTGATGACAACAATGTTGACGGTGTTATCTTCTCAAAGGGAGACCTTACCATCAATGGAAGCGGTTCTCTTAAGATAAGCTCTACCGCTCACGGCATAGTGGGCAAGGATGATGTTGTAATTACAGGTGGAAATATTGACATAACATCCACAAAGAAGGGCATCAGCGGAAAGGACAGTGTAAGAATAGCTGATGGTACTATCAATATTACAACAGGAACTGATGGTATCCACTCTGAAAACAGTGATGACACAACTAAGGGCTTCGTGTACATTGAAGGTGGCACTATTACAATAAATGCAGCAGATGACGGTATTCACGCAGGAACTACCCTTGATATAGTTGGTGGTAAGATTAACATTACCCAAAGTAATGAAGGTCTTGAAGGCAAGGATGTAAATATCTCGGGCGGCGAAGTAAATGTGGTGTCAAGTGATGATGGTATCAATGCAACAGCTTCTTCTGTAACAGGACAGAAGGAAAATATGCAGGCAGAAGATGCAAGCATCAATATCTCAGGTGGTAAGATTACAGTAAATGCGGAAGGAGATGGAATTGATTCTAACGGTGACCTCACAGTAAGCGGTGGTGAGACCTATGTAAGTGGTCCAACCAGGGGTGGTAACGGAGGTATCGATTATAACGGTACAGGTACAATCACAGGCGGTACTTTCATAGTAACAGAGATTCAGAGTATGACTGAGAACTTCGGTTCTTCATCAACTCAGGGTGTTGTACAGTTAAGCGTATCCAATCAGGCAGCAGGAACCACTGTTAGCATTGCTGATTCAAAGGGTAATATACTTGCAAGCTACACACCAGCCAAAGAGTATAACAGTGTTATCATCAGTACAAAAGGCATGACACAGGGTGAGACCTATACAGTGACAGCAGGAACTACAACACAGCAGGTGACTCTTAGCCAGCTCGTAAGTGACTCAGGCGGAATGGGTGGCATGCAGGGAGGCCCTGGCGGTAACGGTGGTCCAGGCGGAAATGAAGGTGGACCCAGGGGAGGCTTCGGGAACGGAATGAATGGAGGCCCAGGTAACGGAGGCTTCGGAGGTCCAAACGGCAACGGTGGCCCGGGTGGTAACGACAGCTTCGGAGGTCCAAATGGAAATGGAGGCTTTGGCGGACCAAACGGAAATATAGCTCAGAATGGAAATGGTGGAAACAACAATCAGAATGGAAATGGAGGTGGACCCAGGGGGGGCTCAATAAATGGCAATAATGGCAACTTCGGAGGCCCAAATGGTAACGGAGGCCCAAATGGTAACGGAGGCCCGGGTGGCAATGGAAATTTCGGAGGTCCACAGGGTAACGGAGGTCCTGGTGGTGGCGGCAACTTCGGAGGACCAAACGGTAACGGAGGCCCTGGTGGTGGCGGCAACTTCGGAGGTCCACAGGGTAACGGAGGTCCTGGTGGTGGCGGCAACTTCGGAGGCCCACAGGGTAACGGAGGTCCGCAGGGAAGACCTGAGGGAGCCCCTCCAAACGGCAGACGCAGAAACTGGGCCAACAACGAAGGTGGTTCCAACAATAGTATGAAAGGAGGACAGAGTAAATCATCCGGAACAACTAACAGTTCAAACAATAATTCCGGAACAAAGGGAAGTACTAATAAAAGCAGAAGCTAAGACTATAGTGGTAAGAGCAGCGCTGGTACTTCACAAATATCCAATCAAAAATTGCTTAATTAGTTACAAGGAGATTGCGAGGGTTAAGGCTCTCGCAGTCTTTTTTTTAAGTTGCATTTAAGCCCCAAAACAACCTATAAGAAAATGAACAAGATTTCCCTAGCTATCTCTTTTATTTTCATAGTAAATATGGTATGATATGTGTGCTTATCTGAGTAAAAAGGAGTAACACAAATGGTTTTTTCCAGTATTTTATTTATTACAAGGTTCCTGCCACTAGTACTAGCAATTTACTTCATAGTGCCAAAGCGTATAAGGAATCTTGTTTTGTTTTTGTCAAGCATACTTTTTTATGCTTGGGGAGAACCTGTATACATATTACTTATGTGCTTTACCATAACTGTAGACTATGTATTTGGAATTATTATAGATAAACAGATGTCAGCAGGTAAGAAAAACAAGGCTAAGGTTTCGCTTGTGGCAGCAGTAGCTATCAATCTCTTGCTGCTTGGTTACTTTAAGTACGCTAATTTTACCATAGATACCATCAATTCGCTTACAGGTGCCGGGATAGCTGCTATCAAGCTGGCTCTGCCAATAGGTATATCATTTTATACATTTCAGAGTCTGTCCTATGTTATTGATGTGTACAGGGGCGATACTAAGGTACAGAAAAACATCCTTGACTTTGGAACCTATGTAACCCTTTTCCCGCAGTTGATTGCAGGGCCTATCGTAAGGTACCGTACAGTAGCAGAGGAAATGCAGGGAAGAGTAGAAAACAGAGCCGATTTTGCGAGGGGTATCAGCCGTTTCATCTTCGGTCTTGGTAAAAAAGTTCTGCTTGCCAATAACGCCGGTCTTCTTTGGGACAGTGTAAATGCACTGACTGCTTCTGAAATGTCAGTAGGAAGTTTTTGGCTGGGGATACTGGCTTATACTTTCCAGATTTATTTTGACTTTTCAGGATATTCGGATATGGCTATAGGTATGGGACTTATGTTTGGCTTCCATTTTGATGAAAACTTCAACTATCCTTATATAGCTAAGTCAATCACTGAATTCTGGAGAAGATGGCATATTTCGCTGTCTACCTGGTTTAAGGAATATGTGTATATTCCACTTGGTGGCAATAGAGCCGGTATTGCCAAGCAGATAAGAAATATAGTTATTGTATGGATGCTTACAGGCTTCTGGCATGGTGCAAGCTGGAACTTTGTTGCCTGGGGACTGTACTATGGAGTCATCCTGATTTTTGAAAAGGTTTTTCTATTGAAAATAATAGAGAAGATGCCAAAGATTGTCAGACATCTTTATACAATGTTTTTGGTTATCATTGGATGGGTACTCTTTTCCTTTGATTCATTTAAGAAAGGGGCAGAGTTCATAGCCGGAATGTTTGGATTAGGCGGTTATTCTGTCATAAATAAAGAGTTTATCTATCTTTTACTTAATAACCTTGTGCTTATAATAATACTTGCAGTTGCAAGTACCGATGTGCCTAAGAGGTGTATAGAAAAACTTGCAGCCAAGGACAAACTGGTATTTAAGGTGGCCGGTATAATTATGCTTGAAGTGATTTTAGGAATATGTGTAGCTTATTTGGTGGCATCAACCTACAATCCGTTCCTGTATTTTAGGTTCTAATGGGAGATATATATGAAAATATTTACTTTTGAAAATGCTAAGATAGCCGTATTTGGAGGGACTTTAGCTGCACTTTTCTTTGGAGCTGTGCTTCATAAGCCTACCGAGTTTTCACAGTCCGAGAACAGATATTTGGAGCAGCGGCCTAAGTTTACTACAGCTAAGCTCTTTGACGGAAGTTTTATGAAAGACTATGAGACCTTTATCACAGACCAGTTTCCTGAAAGAAGCTTTTTTATGGGTGTGAAAACGGCTGTAGAGAGACTCCGAGGAAGAACAGATGACAATGGCGTGTATTTTGGCAAAGATGGCTATCTGTTCGGGAAATATGACGCTTCACTTTTTGAGTCGGAGACTGCAAAGAACAATGAAAAAACAATAGCTGAATTTGTGAAAACATACGCAGACAAATTTGGCAAGGGACATTTTCAGGTAGCACTGGCACCCTCTTCTTCTGAGATATTAGGAGATAAGCTGCCTGCCTATGCGCCTATCTATAACCAGACAAAATTTATTACAGGCATAAAAAACGAAGCAGGGGATGAATATGTTACTGACCTCGGTGACAACCTTAAAAAGCATGCAAATGAGTATATCTATTACAGGACAGACCATCACTGGACCAGTCTCGGAGCTTACTACGGCTATGAGGCTGTTGCTTCCGGACTGGGGCTTAAGGCCCAGCCTCTTAATAAACTAAAGGCTGATACAGTTACTAAGGACTTCCTTGGAACCTATGATTCTAAGGTAAATACAGGTGTCATAGGAGGGGTAATACCTGATGATATTACCTTATATTTTTCTAAAGAAATAGACAAAGCAAAGATGGTATGGGATAATGACAAGGAAAAGAGCTATGACAGTATCTATATGCTAAGTGCCTTGAAGGGGAAAGATAAGTACACGGTATTCTTTGGTGGCAACCACAGTGTTACAGATATTAAGACAGATAACAACACAGGTAAGACCCTGCTTTTAATTAAAGATAGTTTTGCTCATAGTCTTGCACCATTTTTGATAAAGGATTATGATAGAATAATAATGCTTGATTTAAGATATTTTAATAAAAGTCTTAAAAAATACATTGATGAAAATAAAATCACTGATTTACTGGTACTTTACAGTACGCCGGACTTCGCAGAGGATGCAAATATTGGCAGATTGTTGAGGTAGATATGTTAAAGAAAGCTTTAAAAATTTCACTTATAATTTCACTGTTTTTTATTGCAGTGCTTGCGGCTGCAGCTTACTTGACAAAGACTAAGAAGGATGACATAAAAAAAGAGGAAACAACTGTACCAAACAGGGTGGAGTTTGTAAAGTCGGAGGTTGTATCTGCAAAAGACATGTACAAGAAGGTTGCAAAGAAGCTTAAGGTGAAGAAGCCTGATATATATTCTATGAAGTATCAAAAGGCTGCAAAGAGTATAATCGAGAATTATAAGAAAAAGGGGAACTATACTGTAGATTCGCCTCTTCTTATCGTAAATCCTTATGGAACCAATACCACAGGTCTTTATATTTATTTTAAGCTCAAGTTTAGAGTAAATACCATATATTCGGTTAATGTAAAGGAAATTGACGGTAAGGAAGATGCAAATACAAAGGACTTTCAGGGAGCATTATATACCAATACTACCGGCATGCCACTTGCTGAGCAGGAAGGCATAATCATAGGAATGGTACCGGGAGAGAGAAATTATGTATCGGTATACATTTATGATGAAAACAATAAAATGATAGCTAAAGCAGGGTACAGGTTAGATATTCCTGAGGCTGAAACCGTGACTATGAAGACTCTTGAAGCTTCTCTTGATAGAGAGGTTACCCAGCTTTCGGATGGGTTATTTGCTGTATTTGGACTCGATGATAACGGCAGGAAAGAAAAACATATATTATTCTACGATAACTACGGCATCTTGAGGGCTGAGCTTCCGCTTGTTAAAGGTGGAGGAGCCGCTGAGACCAATATAGCACAGATTGATGACAAGCTTTTTTACGCAGTTGATAGTAACAGGTTTGCTGTTATTGACAGATTTGGTAAGGTCGAGAAGTTTATCCCGCTTGAAGGCGGAGCTTATGCACTTGGAGATATGGACCTCAATACGGGTATAAGGAAGGCTGTAACTCTGTCAAGAAGAAACGGAAATGACGGGATTTTCTCAGTAGATATCTTAGAGGGCAAGTCTAAAGAAATAGTAAACTTTAACAAACTTTTTTCTGCTTACTATAAGAAAGGCGGTTCCAAGTTAAAGTTTACCTCAGTGCAGTTTATTAATGATAATGACTTGATTGTAAGTGAGAAGAACACTTCGTCCATTGTCAGGATTAACAATGTTTTCAGAAATCCCAAGATAAAGGGAGTTATTTCAGGCACCAATGACCTGAAATCAGCTTATGGTGATGCGTTCTACAGTAAGGATGGAGACTTTGTCAGCCAGAAAAAGCAAAGTACGGCCTATGTTGATAAGAGCGAAAAGCTTGGTAAGAAACAGTATCATCTGATAGTATTTGACAATAACTCTGGCGGTTTGAATTCCTTTAGCTACAAGTATCTGGTAGATGGTGAGAAGATGACGTATAGCCTTGAAAACAGTATCGAACTTCCTTATTCCGCTGAGAATGGAAGTGTTTCTCTTAATCAGGGTTATCTTATAGCGGCCTCTACTGGAAGCGGTAGCTTTGAGGAGTACAATCCGGATGGATATAAGCTTGCAAGCTATAGTTTTAAGAACAAGAAAAAGGCTTACAGGGTGTATAAGCATAGTATGAAAGGCAGTTGGTTTACCAAG
The DNA here is from genome assembly GCF_016651435.1 of Catonella massiliensis. Lineage (NCBI taxonomy): Bacteria > Bacillati > Bacillota > Clostridia > Lachnospirales > Lachnospiraceae > Catonella > Catonella massiliensis. Next base: position 958,525 of record NZ_JAEPRJ010000001.1, read on the forward strand.
TAATGGAATTTAATGAATTTATTAGTGATAAAAAGATACTCTCAGGCATAGGAAAGTTTAGATTTAAGAGACCAACACCTGTTCAGGAGGCGGTTTATGCCAAGGTGCTTGAGGGGGGCAGCTATTTTGTGCAGGCTCCTACAGGTTCGGGCAAGACCTTGGCTTATTTACTTCCTTTATTCGAGAAGTATAAAAATGTGGAAAGGGAGAACAAGGTTATTATAGCCGCTCCTACCACAGAGCTTGCTTTGCAGATACATAGACAGGCTGAGCTTGTCAGAGGATATACAGGTATAGGCCTTCATTCTGTCTGTCTCGGTGGAAATGCAAGCATAATAAGGCAGATTGAAAATCTCAAAAATAAGCCTCAGATTATTGTAGGTACACCGGGGCGGATAATAGAGCTAATCAGAAAAAGAAAAATTGCAGCACATTTAGTAAAATCTTTAGTGCTTGATGAGGGCGACAGACTTTTTGATAAGAACAATAAGGAGACTACGAATGCACTTATCAAATGCCTCGTAAGGGACAGGCAGCTTTTATTGTTCTCTGCTACCCAGACAAGGGCAGCTCTTGATGGGGCAAAGGCCTGGGCTCCTGATATAGAGGAGATTAGTGCTGACGGAGGAAGGGAAATCCCAGCCAATATCAAGCATTGGTATATTGTTTGTGAAAAAAGAAACAAGCTTGAAATTCTTCGTGGTACTACAGGGGCAATAAGGACCAGGAAGGCGATTATCTTTGTAAATGGTACTTATGATATAGAAGAGACCTACAAGAAGCTTGCCTACCACCACTATCAGGTGGATTTTATAGGAGGAGAGCGTAATAAGGAAGAAAGAAAGAAGGCTATGCAGGGCTTTTCGCACGGTAAGATAAAGTATCTCATAGCTACAGATCTTGCTGCGAGAGGTTTACAGTTTGATGATGTGGATACAGTTTTTCATGTAAATCTACCTGAGGACGCCGATACCTATCTTCACAGGGCAGGTAGGACAGGGCGTGCAGGCAGGGTAGGAAGGAACTTGATTATCATTACAGAGAGGGAACTTCCTATTATCAAAAAGTATGAAAAGGCACTTGGAATCAAGTTTTCCCAGAAGTTTTACTATAATGGTAAGTTGATGGATGTGAAGAAGGAAGACAGGAGAAACGACGGCTAAACTTTATATAACCAAAGCATCAATGCGGATTTTTTGCTAAATGATGAAATGGATAAAGAAAATATGCTGCCGGAAGTGATTGAAAAATTTGCTCTGGAATCATACAAAATGGGACATTTCCAAATCGGAGCTGTCCCTTTTTGTACGATATTTAATAAGAATCAAAGCCTCTAAGCATCCTTGCCCTGTTAGGGTGGCGGAGCTTTCTAAGAGCCTTTGCTTCTATCTGTCTGATACGCTCTCTGGTTACATTAAATTCTTTGCCTACCTCTTCAAGAGTTCTGGTTCTTCCATCAAGAAGGCCAAATCTAAGCACGAGTACCCTCTGCTCCCTTTCGGAAAGGGTAGTAAGAAGCTTTTTTATCTGATCCTGAAGCATAGTGTAGGTAGCAGCTTCTTCAGGGCCCATTATAGTATCATCTTTGATAAAATCGCCAAGATGGCTGTCGTCCTCTTCTCCGATAGGAGTATCAAGTGATATAGGATCAGCGGAAATCTTCATTATTTCACGCACCTTTTCTACAGGAAGATTCATCTGTGCTGCAATTTCCTCCTCGGTAGGTTCACGCCCTAGCTCCTGAAGCAGGCTCCTGGATACTCTGTATGCCTTGTTGATAACCTCTGACATATGCACAGGTATACGTATTGTTCTTGACTGGTCCGCTATAGAACGTGTAATTGCCTGCCTTATCCACCAGGTAGCATAAGTACTGAATTTATAGCCCTTGGTATAATCAAACTTATCTACTGCTTTGATGAGTCCAAGATTTCCTTCCTGTATTAGGTCGAGGAAGGAAAGACCACGTCCTACATACTTCTTTGCTATACTTACAACAAGCCTGAGATTGGACTCTGTAAGCCTGTCTGAAGCATCCTGATCACCTTGGGCTATTTTCTTTGCAAGTTCAACTTCCTCTTCCATACTTAGAAGAGGGTAGTTACCGATTTCCTTAAGATAAATCTTCACAGGATCATCTGACATTATTGATAGAGTAATGTCATCTCCTATATCAAGGTCTGCATCGTCATCAACTTCAGGAAGTGAATCATCAAAGAGATCGTCATCCATATCGTTGATGTTCATAATGGTAACGCCGTTGCTCTCGAGATAATCATAGATTTTCTCGTAGTGGCTGGCGTCAATGTTAAGACTCTTAAAATAATCATTTAACTTATCGGACTCGATTACATCTTTATTCTTTTTTGCAATTTGAAGAAGTCCTTCTAATTTTGTTAAAAAATCATCCTTTGCCACAGCGGTGGTATTCTCTGGTTTTGTGTTTTCAGCCGCCACAGCAGTTTTCTTGGTTGATTTTTTAGTAGTTTTCTTTGCGGCAGTTTCTTTTTTTGTTTCTTTCGTTTCTTTTTTTACTTCTTTCGTTTCTTTTTTTACTTCTTTACTTTCTTTATCTTTAGCATTGGAAGCCATTAGCACCATTCCTTTCAAATCTCACTCTTAATTTTTGAGCGTAAACATTTGTAATTATACCATAAATATAAACTAAAATCCAATACAAATTTAAAAAATGAAGCAGCGCATAAAATTTGAATATTTTAGCTGAAAGTGGTAAAATGTAAAAGATTAATGAAAAATGATGAGATTAATGGAGGTATATACACATCTATGAGTCGTGATAATGGACAAAGTCAGATTATTGACTTAAAAAATGAAGGCTCTGTAAAGAGGGTAATTGGTGTAGTCAGCGGAAAGGGTGGAGTAGGCAAGTCATTCGTCACCTCAAGGCTTGCGGCGATATTTCAAAAGAAAGGTTACAATTCAGCAGTTCTTGATGCGGATATAACCGGACCATCCATTCCAAGGTGCTTTGGCTTAAAAAATAAGGCAGAGGCAAATGAAAACGGAATACAGCCGGAGCTTACCAAGGGCGGAATTCAGGTAATGTCTGTAAACCTGCTTTTGGACGAAGAATCAGTTCCTGTTGTCTGGAGAGGACCTATAATAGCAGGCACAGTTAAGCAGTTCTGGTCAGAGGTAGACTGGAAAGATGTGGAGTACATGTTTGTAGACATGCCACCTGGTACAGGTGATGTGCCACTTACTGTATTTCAGTCACTGCCTGTTGACGGCATAATCATCGTTACCTCTCCTTCTGAACTGGTATCTATGATAGTTGAGAAAGCCGTAAATATGGCTAATGCTATGGAAATACCTGTACTTGGAATAGTTGAGAACTACAGCTATATCAAATGCCCGGACTGCGGTAAGCTTATCTATCCGTTTGGAGAAGGAAAGACAGATGATGTTGGTCTTAAATACGGCATTCCGGTGCTTTCAAGGCTTCCAATGGACAGCAGGATAGCGGATGCTATGGACAACGGTAAGGTTGAAGAACTTGAACTGGATGTGCTTGGTGAGACAGCAGATACAATTGAGTTTTTACTAAGGAATGTTGACCATAGCATAGATAGAGAGGAATACGGAGAGGACCACAAGGTAGCAATCGCTCTTGATGAGGATGAAAAGTTTGTAGGTAAGCTTGTTAATGCTCATAGGTTCGTCATTGCAGATACAAAGGGTAAGAAAATCCTTGAGAGGACTACGCTTGAGGCAGATTCACCTGAGGAAGCTGTAGCTGCACTTAAAAAAGCCGGCGTGGATATGGTTATATGCAGTGGAATTGATAAGCACCTAAGGGCTTCCCTTGCAGAAAATGCTATTGCATCAGTGCCTGTACTTAAGGGTGAAGTAGAGGATATACTTGCTAATTTCTTAAACGGACAATATAGTAAGGCTTAAAAAACTTTTTATTTTACATTTATAGTCTGTTGTGATAAAATGTGGGCAGTTAAAGTAAACAAAAATTTAATAGCATCATACTGATGCGGAATGGAGAATAATATGTATTTAGTATCAGCAAAGGATATGTTAGTTAAGGCAAAAGCAGGACGTTATGCTGTAGGCCAGTTCAATATCAATAACTTAGAGTGGACAAAGGCCATCCTTATGACTGCTGAAGAACTTAAAAGTCCTGTTATCCTTGGTGTATCTGAAGGCGCAGGAAAGTACATGGGTGGATACAATGCGGTTGTAGGTATGGTAAATGGTTTACTTAAGGATCTTAAGATATCCGTACCTGTAGCTCTTCATCTTGACCACGGCTCATTTGAAGGCTGCTACAAGTGTCTTGATGCAGGCTTTTCTTCAATTATGTTTGATGGTTCACATTATCCTATCGATGAGAATGTAGCAAAGACAACAGAGCTCGTTGCAGCTGCTCATAAGATGGGTGTTTCCATTGAGGCAGAAGTTGGATCTATCGGTGGAGAAGAAGATGGTGTAATTGGTATGGGTGAATGTGCTGATCCTGAAGAATGCAAGAGAGTTGCTGACCTTGGAGTAGACTTCCTTGCAGCTGGTATCGGTAACATCCACGGAGTATATCCTCCAAACTGGAAGGGTCTTTCATTTGAAACTCTTGATGCTATCCAGAAGAAGACAGGAATCCTTCCACTTGTGCTCCACGGTGGTACAGGCATTCCTGCGGACATGATTAAGAAGGCCATCGAGCTTGGTGTATCTAAGATTAATGTTAATACAGAGTGCCAGATATCATTTACAGCAGCAACAAGAGAGTACTTTGAAGCAAACAAGGATAAGGCAAGTAAGGGCTTTGACCCTCGTAAGGTACTTGCTCCGGGCTTTGAGGCTATCAAGGCTACAGTTAAAGAGAAGATGGAACTCTTTGGTTCAGTAGGAAAAGCTGAATAAGAGAAATTACTCTTTGAGTTAAGGTTTAATTTACTTTGCCACATCAGGGTGGAGGTTTTGGTATGGGTATTTTGTACTTAAACTTAACCGGGATGTGGCTGTTTTATTAGAAATAGGAGTTGTTATCTGATGTGGATTGCTAACAATTGGAAAGAATATGAAGTCCTGGATTGTTCGTCAGGAGAAAAGCTTGAGAACTGGGGTGGATATTCTCTTATTCGTCCTGATCCTCAGGTAATATGGGATACAGAAAAGACGCTTAAGGAGTGGAAAAGACCATCTGCCCACTACCATAGAAGCAACAGGGGCGGTGGTGAATGGGAGTTTTTCAACCTCCCTGAACAGTGGAATATTCATTACAGAGACTTGACCTTCAATCTGAAGCCCTTTAGCTTCAAGCACACAGGACTCTTTCCGGAACAGGCTGTAAACTGGGACTGGTTTTCCGATATTATAAATAAGAGCAGGAAAAAACTCAAGGTTCTAAACCTCTTTGCCTACACCGGAGGAGCGACAGTTGCAGCAGCAAAGGCTGGAGCCGAAGTAGTTCATGTAGATGCTGCTAAGGGGATGGTAGCCTGGGCAAAGGAAAATGCAAAGCTCTCAGGACTTGAAGAGGCTCCTATTCGCTACATAGTGGATGACTGTGTCAAATTTGTAGAAAGAGAAATAAGACGCGGCAATCATTACGATGGAATAATAATGGATCCTCCTTCCTACGGAAGAGGACCTAAGGGTGAAATATGGAAGATCGAAGAGGCTGTATATCCTTTTGTTAAGAAGTGTACGGAACTTTTACATAAGGAGAGCAAATTCTTCCTTATCAACAGTTACACGACCGGTCTTCAGCCTGCAGTGCTTAGCTATATGCTAAATACTGCAATCACAGACAAGTTTGGTGGCAGGGTAATGGCTGAAGAGATTGGGCTTCCGGTAAAGAAAAATGGCTTGGTGCTTCCTTGTGGGGCATCGGGAAGGTGGATAGGAGAATAATGGAAAACAATACAGAAGATATCAAAGAAAAAAAGAAATGGGATAAAAAGTCTGTTTTTAAAGAAATTAGAGACTATGTGTTTCTAATTGCGCTGGCTTTTGTATTAGCATTTTTGATGAATAAATTTGTATATGCAAATGCAGAAGTTCCAACAGGCTCTATGCTTCCTGTCGTTGAACCGGGTGACAGACTGATAGTAAACAGGCTGGCTTACCTTTTTGAAGACCCTAAAAGGGGAGATATAGTGATGTTTGCTTATCCTGACGATGAAAGTGAAAATTACCTAAAAAGAATCATAGGACTTCCGGGAGAGAAGGTTGAGATTAAGAAAGGACTTGTCTATATTAATGACAGTAAAAAGCCTTTGTCAGAGCCTTATCTTAACGATCCTCCAAATGGGGATTTTGGGCCTTATACAGTTCCAAAAGGATGTTACTTTATGCTTGGGGACAATAGGGATGAAAGTAAGGATGCAAGGTATTGGGATAATAAGTATGTAAAGAAAGAAAAAATTGTTGGAAAGGCTTGGCTTAAATACTACCCGCACTTTACTTTCTTGCATTCAGCAGAATATTCGGAAAGTAACTAAATATGAATGGAGCTATGAGAGGGGACTCTAAGTATAAGTTAATTTCTTTCCTATGCGGAATGCTGATTGCTGCCATATTATGCTTACAGTTCCCGGGCATAACAGCAGAGGCAAAAACTAAGACAAGGACAAGCGCAAATGCGAAACCAAAGACAACATTGATACTGGGTGACAGCATCGCATACGGAATGGCTCTTGGTAAAAACTACGGTACGGGAGTGGATAACCCTGATAAAGTATATTGGCTGGCCGAGGGTGGTGTAACCATCAACTTTATATATCCTGATTTTAAGATTCATTTAGGTAGAAAAATGCCAAGGAAGGTTGTTAACACATTTACTAATACAAGAAATTTTGACCTTATTAAGGAAGTAAAGAAAAAGAAGATAGAAGACATTGTTGTAGTGCTCGGTGCCAATTGGCCTGGTAGAGAGGCTGCAAAGAACACCGTGAACTGTCTTAAAAAGCTGGCAAAGAAAAGCGGTTGCAGAGTTTACTATGTAAACATTCTTCCATATGTACATAAAGGAAGATACAAGGATAAGTCACGGCTGATGGCAGAGCATAACAGCACTGCGAGAGAAGGCTTTAAGAATACAGACATCGTTTATATAGATGCATATGGTATTGCAAAGTCGGTGAAGAATTACAGAAATTGTACCTGGGATGGAATTCATTATTCCAAAAAGGTGCATAATCCGGTATTTAAGGCAATTCTTTCTGTCATAGAAAAGAATAAGGCTAAGGCCACCCTTCTTGCCAAAAAGAAAGGTAAGAAGAAAAGACAGATAGAAAGAGTAAGCAATGTATTAAAAGATTGACCAAAGTATGGGCTTAAGGAGGTATGTGTCTATGAATGAAAACAAGAGATACAAGCTTTTTAAGCTCATTTTGATTATTACGATATTAAATGTGTTTGGGATTTTCTTATATGAAAATGTTGTTGGAACAGGGCTCTTTAAGGGCAAGCCTGAATTCTACATTGAGACAATCAAGCCCGAGGGTAAGAGCGCTACATTGAATGAAACTAATGGGGATGAAATATCCTCTTATGTTAGCAGTGGTAAGCCTGGAAACCATGGAGATGCCGTACTTATTATAGGTGATAGTAATATTTATCTTATGAGCCGCAACAAAAGGGAATATGAAAAGAAGTATGACAGAAAAGTGTACTGGCTTGCAGAAAGCGGCGCAGGAGCGGGGCTGATTGGCGACGACTTGGTTGTAAAGCTTGGGTTAGTTAATCCTGACTATACAGAGAATTCCCTAACAACAGCAGATAAGACTGATGTCTTAAAAGAAATAAGAGAGAAATCGATAGGCAATATCGTGGTAATGCTTGGAGTAAACAGTCTTGGTGACGGTTATGCCAAGGATTTGAGCGGAAAGCTTAAGAAAATCTCCGAAACTACAGGAGCAAAAGTTAGCTATATATCTATCCTGCCATATATAGATAAGTCAAAATACCACATATCTTTGGCTGACATACTAAAGTTCAATTCACTTATGAAAGATGAACTTAAGGATACAAATATAAGATATATTGATGCTTATGCAATTGTAGAAAGTATCGATGGCTATAAAAATGAGACCAGTGACGGTCTACATTATAGTAAGAAAATATATGACAATTTATTTGATGAAATAATAAAATTAATTGTAGAAAATAACTAAAATTATGCTTTTATTAAATAAATGCTTGATAATACGCCATCTTTGGCGTATAATAACAATGTTGTGGCATGATAGCTAAGAAGCGGAGGTTGCCGAGAATACTGCAAAAAGTGGGTTTTGGGTTTTTCGTGGAGCGAATGTCAAGAGGCCGAAAGGTCTGTAAACCTGGCGACAAGTCACTGTACAGAAAACAACTAATATGTTCTACAGAGTAGGGCGTGGTGTGATTATCAGTATGTTTATGATTATGAAACACCCGGGTGTGTGTACAGTCACCGCTTGTCGTACTAAATACGTGATGATTCACGAAAGTGCGAAAAGGAGGCGACTTTTTTTATGGCAAGTCAAGTAATGAGAATTACATTAAAAGCGTATGATCATCAGCTCATCGACAGTTCAGCAGCAAAGATTGTTGATACTGTAAAGAAGGCTGGAGCAAAGGTTAGTGGTCCTGTACCTCTTCCAACAAAGAAAGAGATAGTTACAATACTTCGTGCGGTGCACAAGTATAAGGACTCCAGAGAACAGTTCGAGCAGAGAACTCACAAGAGACTCATCGATGTTTTCGAGCCTGACCAGAAATTAGTTGACGCGTTATCAAGACTTGATGTTCCTGCTGGTGTTGAGATCAAAATCAACATGAAGAATAAGTAGGAAACAAAATTAGCAAGATCCTTAGGGTTATGGATAGAGAGAAAACTCCTATTTAAGCCATCTAGGATGACCGGCAGAGTCCGGTCCGCTGTAGATTAACAGGAGGTAAAGAGATGAAGAAAGCAATACTTGCTACAAAAATCGGTATGACACAGATTTTTGCTGAAGATGGTTCATTAATTCCTGTAACTGTATTAAAGGCTGATCCTGCTGTAGTAACTCAGGTTAAGACAGTAGAAAATGATGGCTATAGCGCAGTTCAGGTAGGTTTTGGTGAGATTCGCGAGAAACTCGTTAATAAGCCAAAGAAAGGACACTTTGCTAAGGCAGGCGTTCCTGTAAAGAGATTTTTAAGAGAATTCAAACTTGAGGATGCTGAGAATTACAAGGCTGGAGACGAAATCAAAGCAGATGTATTTGCATCAGGCGATAAGGTTGATGTAACTGCTACATCTAAGGGTAAAGGTTTCCAGGGTGCTATTCACAGACACGGTCTTCACAGAGGACCTATGACTCACGGTTCTAAGTACCACAGACACGCTGGTTCTAATGGTGCTTGTTCTGACCCTAGTAAGGTATTCAAGGGCAAGAAGATGGCCGGACATATGGGACACGTTAGGGTTACAGTTCAGAATCTTGAGGTAGTAAGAGTTGACGTAGAGAAGAACATGATCCTTGTTAAGGGAGCTGTTCCTGGCTCTAAGAAGGCACTTGTAATGATTAAGAACACTACAAGAAAAAGTAAATAATATAACCTGACGGGAAGGAGGAAATATAAATGGCAAACATATCTGTATTAAATATGGAAGGCAAAGAAGTTGGAACATTAGAACTTAATGATGCAATCTTTGCAGTAGAAGTAAAAGAGCATCTGATGCATAGAGCAGTTGTTTTACAGCTTGCTAACAACCGTCAGGGTACACAGAGTGCTAAGACACGTGCGGCAGTTCGTGGAGGCGGAAGAAAGCCTTGGAGACAGAAGGGAACCGGTCACGCTAGACAGGGATCTATCAGAAGCCCACAGTGGAAGGGCGGCGGTGTTGTATTTGCACCACAGCCAAGAGATTATTCATTTAAGATGAATAGAAAAGAGAAGCAGGCAGCTATCTGCTCAGCACTCACAACAAAGTTAAATGAGAATAAGCTTATCGTGCTTGATGAGTTCAAGCTTGGTGAGATTAAGACAAAGGCTGCAAAGAAGGTTTTAGAGGATATTAAGGCTAACAAGGCTCTTATTATTCTTGGTGAGAAGGAAGAGAACGTAATTCTTTCTGCTAGAAACCTTGAGTCAGTTGCAACAACTTTGACCAATAGCATCAGTGTATATGATATCTTAAATCATGACAGCCTTGTTATTACAAAGGATGCTGTTTCAAAGATTGAGGAGGTATACGCATAATGGCAGATATTAAATATTATGACGTTATTTTGAAGCCTATCATCACTGAAAAGAGTATGAACGGCATGGCAGAGAAGAAATATGCTTTCTCTGTAAATCCTGAAGCTACCAAGACTCAGATTAAGGAAGCTGTAGAGAAGATGTTCGCCGGAACAAAGGTTGTTAAGGTAAACACAGTAAATGCAGACGGAAAAGTAAAGAGACGTGGAGTAACTTACGGAAGAACTGCTAAGACAAAGAAGGCTTATGTAAAGCTTTCAGAGGATAGCAAGGATATCGAGATCTTCCAGGGATTATAATTAACAAATAGTATGGCACGCAGCCGATAACAGCGACTTAGGGCGAAAGCCTTAAGATGAAAGGAGTTTTATAATGGGAATTAAGAAATTCGGCCCATATACACCTTCCAGACGTAATATGACCGGTTTAGACTATGCAGAGATTACAAAGTCAACTCCGGAGAAGTCTTTGTGTGTATCACTTAAGAAGAATTCAGGCCGTAACAATCAGGGTAAGATTACAGTAAGACATAGAGGAGGCGGTTCACGCAGACTTTATAGAATTATTGATTTTAAGAGAAGAAAAGATGGAATCCCTGCAAAGGTTGTTGCTATTGAGTACGATCCAAACCGTACAGCAAACATAGCACTCTTACATTATGCAGACGGTGAGAAGGCTTATATCCTTGCTCCTGTAGGCTTAACAGTAGGAACAACACTTATGAACGGTACTGAGGCTGAAGTAAGAGTAGGAAATTGTCTTCCACTTTCATCTATTCCAGTTGGTTCAAATATTCACAATATAGAGTTATATCCTGGCAAGGGTGGACAGTTAGTTCGTGCAGCAGGTAATGCAGCTCAGCTTATGGCTAAGGAAGGCAAGTATGCTACACTTAGAATGCCATCCGGAGAAATGAGAATGGTACCTGTAGAGTGCCGTGCTACTATCGGTCAGGTTGGAAATATTGAGCATGAACTTGTAAATGTTGGTAAAGCAGGACGTACACGTAATAAAGGTTTCAGACCTACAGTTCGTGGTTCTGTCATGAACCCTAACGACCATCCACACGGTGGTGGTGAAGGTAAAACAGGAATTGGTCGTCCAGGCCCTGTAACACCTTGGGGTAAACCTGCTCTTGGTCTTAAGACAAGAAAGAGCAATAAGAGGTCCAATAAGTTAATCGTAAGAAGACGCGATGGTAAGGGACTTAAATAATAGATTATAAGGAGGTTTAATCATGGCAAGATCACTTAAAAAGGGACCATTTGCTGATGGACATTTATTAAAGAAGATAGATGCTCTTAACGCTGCCGGTGATAAGAGCGTAGTTAAGACTTGGTCACGTCGTTCAACAATTTTCCCTTCATTCGTTGGACACACAATAGCTGTTCACGACGGAAGAAAGCATGTGCCTGTATATGTTACAGAAGATATGGTAGGACACAAGCTTGGAGAATTCGTACCAACAAGGTCTTACAGAGGACATGGTAAAGACGAAAAGAGAATGTAATAAAATATTTCCATAAAACTGAAAGGAGGTACATCCATGGCAAAAGGACATAGATCCCAGATCAAAAGAGAAAGAAATGAGAACAACAGAGAAATGAGACCACACGCAAAGTTATCTTATGCCAGAGTTTCAACTCAGAAGGCTTGTTTCGTTCTTGATGCGATCAGAGGCAAGGATGTAAATACAGCACTCGGTATATTAGCATACAACCCAAGATATGCTTCAACAGTAATAGAAAAGTTACTTAAATCTGCAATTGCAAATGCAGAGGTTAAAGGTCTTAACCGCGACAACCTTTTCGTTGAGGAGTGTTTCGCAGGAGATGGCCCTATCATGAAGAGAGTACAGCCAAGGGCAAGAGGAAGCGCATACCGCATCTTCAAGAGAATGAGTCATATAACTGTAATTCTTAACGAGAAGTAATAAGAAAGGAGAGTTAAGACCAAATGGGACAGAAAGTTAATCCTCACGGTATAAGAGTTGGTGTAATCAAAGACTGGTCATCAAAATGGTATGCCGGTAAAGATTTCGCAGACTTCCTTGTAGAAGATTATAAGATTAGAGAATTTCTTAAGAAGAAACTCTATGATGCAGGAGTAGGCAGTATTGATATAGAAAGAACATCTGACAGAGTTATCATTATCGTTAGCACATCACAGCCGGGTATCGTAATCGGTAAGGGTGGTGCAGATGTTGACAGATTAAAGGTAGAAGTTCAGAAGTTAAGCAAACAGAAAGTAGACCTTAAGGTTAAAGAAATTAAGAAGGCTGACTTAAATGCACAGTTAGTTGCAGAGAAGATAGCTAAGGATCTTGAAGCCCGTATTTCCTTCAGACGTGCTATGAAGTCTGCTATGGGAAGAACAATGAAGAATGGTGCTAAGGGTATAAAGACAAGCGTATCCGGTCGTCTTGGCGGTGCTGATATGGCTCGTACAGAGTTCTATAGCGAGGGAACTATTCCTCTTCAGACACTTCGTGCAGACATCGAGTATGGTTTTGCAGAGGCTGACACAACCTATGGTAAGGTTGGTGTTAAGTGCTGGATCTACCTTGGAGAAGTTCTTCCTACTAAGGGAAACAACAAAAAGGAAGGGAGCGATAAATAATGTTAATGCCTAAAAGAGTAAAGCATCGTAAGCAGTTCCGTGGCTCTATGAAGGGCGCTGCTCACAGAGGCAATACTATATCAAATGGAGAGTTCGGTATCGTTGCACTTGAGCCATCTTGGGTTAAGTCAAATCAGATAGAAGCAGCCAGAATTGCTATGACTCGTTACATTAAGCGTGGTGGTAAGGTTTGGATTAAGATATTCCCTGATAAGCCGGTTACTATTCAGCCTGCTGAAACTCGAATGGGTTCAGGTAAAGGTTCCCTTGACTACTGGGTAGCAGTTGTTAAGCCTGGCAGAGTAATGTTTGAAATTGGTGGAGTTGATGAGGTTATAGCAAGAGAGGCACTTCGTCTCGCTATGCACAAGCTTCCACTTAAGTGTAAAGTAGTATCTAAAGCAGATTTAGAAGGAGGTGCTGAATAATGAAAAGTACAAAGTATGTTCAGGACCTTAATGGTAAGACACAGGTTGAGCTTAATGAAGAATTGGTTGCTGCAAAGAAGGAGCTTTTCAACTTAAGATTCCAGAATGCAACCAACCAGCTTGATAATACAAGCCGTATTAGAGAAGTTAGAAAGAATATCGCAAGAATTCAGACTGTTTTAACAAGACAGGCTAACTAACTTAGGTAATTAATCCGAAGAAAGGAGACATACTCGTGGAAGAGAGAAATCTTAGAAAAGTGCGTACCGGCAAGGTAGTTAGCGATAAGATGGACAAGACTATCGTTGTTGCAGTTATAGATAATGTGAAGCACCCACTGTATGGTAAGATCGTTAAGAGAACTCGTAAGCTTTACGCTGAGGATGCTAACAACGAGTGCCATGTAGGTGACAGAGTTAAAGTTATGGAGACCAGACCTCTGTCAAAGACAAAGAGATGGAGACTTGTTGAAATAGTTGAAAGAGCAAAATAATTATCCCATCTTTTAATATTTGAAAGGAGTGCTAGTAATGGTACAGCAGGAAACCAGATTGGCAGTTGCTGATAATACCGGTGCAAAAGAGCTTCTTTGCATTCGTGTTATGGGTGGCTCGACCAGAAGATATGCAGCTATAGGCGATATAATCGTTGCCAGCGTTAAAGATGCAACACCAGGCGGAGTTGTTAAAAAGGGTGACGTTGTAAAGGCTGTTGTAGTTCGTACTAAGAAGGGCTGCCGTAGAAAAGACGGTTCTTACATAAAGTTCGATGAGAATGCAGCAGTTATAATAAAGGATGACAAGACACCAACCGGAACTCGTATATTTGGACCAGTAGCAAGAGAGCTTCGTGAGAAACACTTCATGAAGATCGTATCACTTGCTCCGGAAGTTTTATAAGGAGGTGTAAGAGTGGCTACCAGTAAGATTAAAAAGGGTGATACCGTTAAGGTAATCACAGGAAAATACAAGGGCACCGAAGGAAAAGTTATCTCCGTTAAGGAAGGTAAGGTAATCGTTGAAGGTGTTAACATGGTAACAAAGCATAAGAAAGCATCACAGAGCAATCCTAACGGCGGTCTCGTACACGAGGAAGCTGCTATAGATATCTCTAATGTTATGTATGTTGCAAAGGGCAAGGTAACAAGAGTTGGATTTACTATGCAGGGTGATAAGAAAGTCCGCGTAGCTAAAGCAACAGGCGATATCATTGACTAAAACGGAAGGAGGTATTTATAGTGAACAGGTTAAGAGAAACCTACGATAAGGAAATTGCACCTGCTTTACAGAAAAAGTTCGGTTATAAGAATGTAATGCAGATTCCAAAGCTTGATAAGGTAGTTATCAATATGGGTGTTGGTGAGGCTAAAGAGAACGCTAAGGTTCTTGAGACAGCTGCTAATGACCTTGGAATAATTACAGGACAGAAAGCTGTATATACAAAGGCTAAGAAGTCTGTCGCAAACTTCAAACTCCGTGAGGGAATGCCAATCGGATGTAAAGTTACTCTTAGAGGTGACAGAATGTATGAGTTCGTTGACCGTCTCATCAATCTTGCACTTCCACGAGTACGTGACTTCAGAGGTGTTAATCCTAATGCTTTTGATGGTAGAGGTGATTATGCACTTGGTCTTAAGGAACAGCTTATTTTCCCTGAGATTGAGTATGATAAAGTAGACAAGGTAAGAGGTATGGACGTAATTTTCGTTACTACCGCTGAAACAGACGAAGAGGCAAGAGAGCTCCTTAGAGCATTCGGAATGCCTTTTGCAAAGTAATTAAGGAGGAAACATGGCTAAGTTATCAATGAAACTTAAGCAGGAAAGACCTGCAAAGTTCTCTACCAGGGAATATACACGTTGCAAAATCTGTGGCCGTCCTCATGCTTATTTAAGAAAATACGGAATCTGCAGAATCTGCTTCCGTGAATTAGCTTATAAAGGACAGATCCCAGGCGTGAAGAAAGCCAGCTGGTAATATTAGGAAGGAGGTTAGATAAATGACAACAAGTGATCCAATTGCTGATATGCTTACAAGAATCCGTAATGCAAATACGGCTAAACACGATGAGGTTGATGTACCTGCTTCCAATATGAAGGTATCAATCGCAGAGATCCTCTTAAGAGAGGGTTATATAAAGAGTTTCGCTATCAATGAGGTTAATGGTTTCAAGAATATCCACATCGAGCTTAAGTACGGTAAGGATAAGAATGAAAAGGTTATTAACGGATTAAAGAGAATCTCAAAGCCTGGTTATAGAGTATATGCTAACTGTGCAGACCTTCCAAAGGTTCTTGGTGGTCTCGGAGTTGCTATCGTATCTACTAACAAGGGTGTTATCACTGACAAAGAGGCTAGAAGCTTCGGAGTTGGTGGAGAAGTTCTTGCATTTGTTTGGTAATTAGTATCTGATAACAAGCAGAATAATCTGCAAAAAAATAAAAATGGAGGTGCGGGCATGTCACGTATAGGAAGAATGCCTATCGCAGTACCGGCAGGAGTTACTGTTGATATTGCAGAAAATAATAAAGTGACTGTAAAAGGTCCTAAGGGAACACTTGAGAGAGTGCTTCCTAAAGAAATGATAATCAAGCTTGAAAATGGTGAGATTGTTGTTACAAGACCTAATGAATTGAAGAAGATGAAATCTCTTCATGGACTTACAAGAACACTTATTAATAACATGGTTGTTGGTGTAACTGAGGGTTATGCCAAGACACTTGAAGTAAACGGTGTAGGTTACAGAGTTTCTAAAGCAGGAAAAGAGCTTACCCTTAACTTAGGATATTCTCATCCGGTAGTTATGACCGATCCTGAGGGAGTTGAGTCAACAGTTGAAGGTACTAACAAGATTATTGTTAAAGGTATTGACAAGGAGAAAGTTGGACAGTACGCAGCTGAGATTAGAGAAAAGAGAATGCCAGAGCCATATAAGGGCAAGGGTATTAAGTATGATTATGAAGTTATCAGACGCAAGGTTGGTAAGACCGGTAAAAAATAATTAAAGGAGTGAAAAAGAATGGTTCGTAAAGCATCAAGAAGCGCTATTCGCGAAAAGAAACATAGAAGAATGCGTGCACACCTTTCAGGTACAGCTGCAAGACCTCGTCTCGCTGTATTTAGAAGTAATAGCCATATGTACGCACAGATCATTGACGACCAGGCTGGAGCTACTTTAGTTGCTGCATCCACACTTGAAAAGGATGTTAAGTCCGGTCTTGAGCATACCAATGATGTAGCTGCTGCTTCTGCAGTAGGTACTGCTATAGCTAAAAAGGCACTTGAAAAGGGAATTAAGGAAGTCGTTTTCGATAGAGGTGGTTTCATTTATCAGGGTAAAGTACAGGCACTCGCTGACGCTGCTAGAGAAGCAGGTCTTCAATTCTAAGAGAAGGAGGAATAAACATGAATCGTTCAGTAGATAATAATACTGAGAACAATGAGCTTTTTGACAAAGTAGTTGCCATCAAGCGCGTTGTCAAGGTTGTAAAGGGCGGACGCAACATGAGATTCTCAGCTCTCGTAGTTGTAGGAGACAAGAACGGCAGAGTTGGTGCAGGTCTTGGAAAGGCTGCTGAAATCCCTGAAGCTATCCGTAAGGGTAAAGAAGACGCTATTAAGAATATGGTTTCACTTCCAATTGATGAAAACGGAAGTGTACCTCATGATTATGTTGGTAAGTTTGGAAGTGCAGAGGTTCTTCTTAAGAAAGCCCCTGATGGTACCGGAGTAATTGCCGGTGGTCCTGCTCGTAACGTACTTGAGCTTGCAGGTTACAGGAATATCAGAACTAAGTCTCTTGGTTCAAACAATAAGCAGAACGTTGTACTTGCAACAATCAACGGTTTATCAAAGCTTAAGACTCCTGAAGAATTTGCTAGACTTCGTGGCATTTCCGTATCTGATCTGTAAATGCTAAGATATAATAGTAAATAAAACATAGGAGGATAATAAAATGGCTGATAAATTAAAAGTAACATTGGTTAAGTCTGTTATCGGACGTATACCAAAGCACAGGAAGACAGTTGAAGCTCTTGGTCTTAAGAAAACAGGCCGTAGCAACACCCTTCCTAACAATGAGGCAACAAGAGGAATGATTAAGCAGGTTGAGTATCTGCTTAAGGTAGAAGAAATCTAAAGAAGGGGAGGTGTGAACATGAATTTAACAGACTTACAGCCAATAGCGGGCTCTCGTCAGAGTAATAATTTCAGAAGAGGCCGTGGTCATGCTTCTGGAAATGGTAAGACTGCCGGTAAGGGACATAAGGGACAGAAGGCTCGTTCAGGAGCTCCAAGACCGGGATTCGAGGGTGGTCAGATGCCACTTTACAGGAGAATTCCTAAGAGAGGTTTCCACAACAGAAATTCTAAGGAAATTGTAGCTATCAATGTATCTGAGCTTAACCTCTTCGAAGATGGAACTGAAGTAACAATTCAGGCTCTCCTTGATGCAGGTGTAATCAAAAAGGTATGCGACGGCGTAAAGATTCTTGGAAACGGAGAACTTACAAAGAAGCTTACAGTTAAAGTAAACGCTTACAGTGCTTCGGCAGAAGAAAAGATTAAAAATCTTGGCGGGATTGCTGAGGTGATCTAATGATAAAAGCGATTCGTAATGCTCTTAAGGTAAAAGATATAAGAGAGAGAATTTTATTCACTCTCTTGTGTCTTGCAGTAGTCAGACTTGGATCACAGCTTCCTATTCCGGGAATTGACCGTAGCAGGATATCTGAGTTCTTGAACCAGATTACACAGCTTTCATTTCTGAATGCCATTACCGGTGGGTCATTTGAACAGTTATCAATATTTGCACTTAGTATTACACCATATATCACGTCTTCCATCATTATGCAGCTCCTCACAATAGCCATTCCTAGGCTTGAGGAGATACAGAAAGAGGGAGAAGAAGGCAGAAAGAAGATTGGTGCTGCTACACGTTATGTAACAGTTGCACTTGCTCTTATTGAGAGTATAGCTATGGCAATCGGATTTGGCCGTTCAGGATATTTGGAGAATTACTCTGTGCTTTCAGTTGTAGTAATTACTCTTACTCTTACGGCAGGATCTGCCTTCCTTATGTGGATAGGTGAAAAGATTACTGACAAGGGAGTTGGTAATGGTATATCAATCATCCTTCTTGTAAACATAGTTTCAAGAATGCCTTCAGATATCATAAATCTTTTTAAGACTTATGTTGTAGGCGGAACTACTGTTATCAATAAGGTTATAGCAGCAATACTCATCGTAGCAATAATTGTTGCGCTTACTGTTTATATAATTGTATTAAATGATGCAATTAGAAAGATTCCTGTGCAGTACGCACAGAAGCTTCAGGGAAGAAGACTTGTAGGTGGTTCAGGATCAAATATACCACTTAAGGTAAATACCGGCGGTGTTATGCCAATCATCTTTGCAAGTTCAATTCTCCAGACACCTATTATTATCTGCAGATTCCTTGGAATACAGCCAAAGAGTGGAGCAGGTGCAACCTTAGGTGAGAAGATTTTAAAGGTATTGAACCAGCAGGCTTGGTGTAACTTCAGTAGCTGGGGAGAGGCAAAATACACATTGGGACTTATACTCTATGTGGTTATGATTATATTCTTTGCTTACTTCTATACCTCAATAACCTTCAATCCGCTTGAGATTGCAAACAACATGAAGAAGTCGGGTGGATTTATACCGGGTATCAGACCTGGCCGTCCTACTAGTGATTTCCTCACAAAGGTACTTAACAGCATCATATTTATCGGAGCTTGCGGCCTTACAGTTGCAGCACTTATTCCGATTATATGTTCAGGAGTATTTGGGGCAGATGTATCGTTTGGTGGTACATCCCTCATCATCGTTGTAGGTGTTATACTTGAAACAATGAAGCAGATTGAGTCAATGATGCTTGAGAGACATTACAAAGGTTTTTTAAATGATTAAGAGTTACATTTAATATCGAGCTGTAGCAGGTTATGACAGATGAATGTTATAGTCCGGCTACAGCTTTTATTTTAATAGGTAATTCCTCTGGAATTCCCTATTAAATAATAACTTGAGGAGGTCTATATGAAAATTGTTATGCTCGGTGCTCCTGGGGCGGGCAAAGGTACACAGGCAATTAAAATTGCTGAAAAATACGGTCTTCCACATATCTCAACCGGCGATATCTTTAGATATAATATTAAAAACAATACGGAGCTTGGTCTAAAGGCTAAGGAATACATCGATAAGGGGCAGCTTGTTCCGGATGAACTTACGGTAAGCATTCTCTTAGATAGAGTATCAAAAGATGACTGTGCTAGGGGCTATATCCTTGATGGTTATCCAAGAACCATTCCACAGGCTGAAGTACTTGAAGAGGCTCTTAAGAAATTAGGCGAGAAAATTGACTATGCTGTAAATGTGGTTGTACCTGATGAGAAGATAATTGAGAGAATGTCTGGAAGAAGGACCTGTCCGAACTGTGGTGAAACTTATCATCTTGTGTACAATAACACAAAGAAAAATGGTGTTTGCGATAAATGTAGCGGGGATCTTATTCAGCGCCCTGATGATATGCCTGAGACAGTAAAGAAGCGTCTTGAGGTATATCACGCTCAGACAAAACCGCTCGAAGAGTTCTATCAGAGAAGAAATGTATACAAAGAAGTAGACGGCACAAAGGATATGAAGGAAGTATTTGAGGACATTTGTAAGATATTAGGCTGATTAAGAGGCTGAGGGAGAGACTATGGAAGTGGGAATAAAGGATGAAAACGCTATTTCTTTGATGAGAGAGGCCGGCAAACGGCTGGCTTTTGTGCTTTCAGAGCTTGAAGCCTATGTTAAGCCGGGACTTTCAACTTATGAGATAGATAAAAAAGGAGAAGAACTGATTCGTAAATGTGATGGAATCCCTTCTTTTCTTGGTTATAATGGTTTTCCAGCTTCCATTTGTGTATCCGTCAACGATCAGGTTGTACACGGAATTCCTGCTAAAGAGCATTACATTGATGAAGGTGATATAGTAAGTCTTGATGCAGGCCTCATCTATAAGGGGTGGCATGCAGACGCAGCAAGGACCGTACCCGTAGGAACGGTTATTCCTGAGCTTAAGGACCTTATTGAAGTTACTAAACAGAGCTTTTTTGAGGGAATCAAGCAGGCGGTACCCGGTAATCACATAAATGATATATCTATCGCTATCCAGTCTTATGTTGAAAGCCATGGCTACTCAGTTGTAAGAGACCTTGCAGGACATGGAATTGGGCAGAATCTTCACGAAGCACCTGATATATTTAATTTTAGGCAGAAAAAGCAGGGAATTAAAATTGAAAAGAACATGACCTTTGCCATCGAGCCCATGGTAAATATGGGAGGATACGAGGTAGAATGGGGAGAGGATGACTGGACAGTTTATACTGCGGATTACTCGTTTTCAGCTCATTATGAGAATACAATTTTAATAACTGACGGTGAACCGGAGATATTAACCTTGCCAAGGTAAGCTATGGATTTTCATAACAAGCCTGCTCATATAGAGTATACAAATGTACTTAACAATGTAGATAAAAGATAACAAAGAAATGAGAATATTGCTCTTGCAATAAGGCTCTACAAGAAAATGGTGGCAGACACCGGAAAGGAGACAAATGTCTAAAGCAGATGTACTTGAGATAGAGGGAACAGTTATAGAGAAGCTCCCAAATGCAATGTTTCAGGTTGAACTTGAAAATGGACATAAGGTACTTGCACACATCAGCGGTAAGCTCAGAATGAACTTCATTCGTATCTTACCGGGTGACAAGGTAACTCTTGAAATGTCCCCTTATGACTTGACTAAGGGAAGAATTATCTGGAGAGATAAATAAATTGCAGGTATAAGGCAGAGGCTTGGCTTCTGTCTTTTTTTTGTGAAAGATTAGCTTGCACAAAAAACAAAATTATACCACCATGTACTGTTCTTTCAGTTATATATTATTTGTAAAAAAATCAGGGATGAAATTTACTTGTAGTTTCCTCTAAAAATCAATTTTACAGTCTTTAAAAGTTCATAACAATGTGGTATAATAACATAGCATTGTGCAAAGAGAAATAATTAAAGTAAGGAGAGCAGGATATGAAACATATTAAAAGCTTAACTACAAGGAATCTTAAGGAATCTATGAAGAAGGGTGGCTGCGGAGAGTGCAAGACTTCTTGCCAGTCAGCTTGCAAGACTTCATGTACTGTTGGTAACCAGAGCTGTGAGGCTAGGTAATACCAATTCCTGCATTTACTAAAAAGTCAAAGTTTAAGCAGCGGCTTTAGTCGCTGCTTATCTTTCGTAGAAAGGAACCAAACACTTGATTCACCAGTTTCAAAGTAACGGATATAACATAGTTCTAGATGTAAACAGTGGCTCAGTACACGTAGTAGATGAGGCTGCTTATGATTGTATAGCCTTATACAATGAAAAAGTAATAGAAGGAAGAGAGAGTGAGGATGATGCTCTTTCTGAGATAAAGGGCATCATACTTGAGAGATATAAGGAAGTACCTGTAACAGAAGAAGACTTTAATGAGATTATATCAGAGATTAAAGAATTACAGGAGGATGGACAGCTTTTTACAGAGGATATATACGAGAAGTACGTTAAGGATTTCAAACATAGAAATACAGTGGTAAAGGCACTCTGCCTAAACATAGCCCATGACTGTAACCTTGCCTGTCGTTACTGCTTCGCGGGAGAAGGAGAATATCAGGGTGACAGAGGAATGATGAGCTATGAGGTAGGAAAGGCAGCCTTTGACTTCCTCATCAAGAACTCAGGACACAGAAAGAATCTCGAAGTAGACTTCTTCGGCGGTGAGCCTCTTATGAACTGGGATACAGTCAAGAAGCTCGTTGCCTATGGACGAGAGCTTGAGAAGATTCACGATAAGAACTTCCGTTTCACACTTACTACCAACGGAGTCCTCTTAAATGATGAGATTATCGATTTCTGCAACAAAGAGATGACCAATGTTGTCCTCAGTATAGACGGCCGTAAGTGTGTACACGACTATATGAGGCCTACCAGAGGAGGAAACAGAAGCAGCTACGATATTATTCTTCCTAAGCTTAAGTCCTTTGCGGCAAAGCGCGGTAATAAAGAATACTACGTAAGAGGTACTTATACAGCCAAGAACCTTGATTTTGCGGCTGACGTACTTCATCTTGCAGATGAAGGCTTTAAGGAAATATCGCTTGAGCCAGTGGTTTCACTGCCTACTGAGCCTTATGCGATAAAAGAAGAGGATATTCCTTATCTTAAAGAACAGTATGATATGCTTGCAAAAGAATACATCAAGAGAAGAAGAGAAGGAAACTGCTTTACCTTCTTCCACTTTATGATAGACCTTGCCGGAGGACCTTGTGTAGCTAAGCGTCTTTCAGGCTGTGGCTCAGGTACAGAGTACGTTGCTATCACACCTTGGGGCGACATCTATCCTTGCCATCAGTTTGTAGGTGAGGAAGGCTTCGTTATAGGCAATGTATATGACGGCATCACAGCGACTGAGCTTCAGGAAGGCTTTAAGCACCAGAACGTATATGAAAAGCCTAAGTGTAGAGACTGCTTTGCAAGATACTACTGTAGTGGAGGCTGTGCGGCTAACTCATATAAGTTTAGCGGCAACATTGATGATGTGTATGAGATAGGCTGTGAGCTCCAGAGAAAGCGTATCGAATGTGCCATCATGATTAAGGTGGCTGAGGAGACAGACAAAGAGGAAGTCTGTCAGAATTAGTGAAATTATATTGATTTCTGGGAGAGTTTCTCCTGAAAAATAAAGAAATAAAAAAGAAAGGTGAATTTACAATGAATAGCAAGAAACGCGGCATAGTCAAGCTATTTAGCTATATCGTGGTGATAGCGCTTTTGGCGGCTGTTGCACTCGGTGCATTTGGCAATAAGGTGGGCAGTGCAAGGGGAATTAAGAGAGGACTTGACCTTGCAGGTGGAGTTAGTATTACTTATGAGACAGTAAAGTCTAAGCCTACAGCTACGGAAATGGCTGATACCATTGAAAAAATGAGACTCCGTGCAGAGATCTTTAGTACAGAGTCTGAGGTTTATCAGGAAGGCTTAAACAGAGTAGTAGTTGATATTCCGGATGTTAAAGATGCAGATGCTGTACTTAAACAGCTCGGTTCAGCCGGCTCTATCCAGTTTATTCCTGTTGAAGGTAATATTACAAGACAGACAGATGGAACTTATAAGTTAAATAAGTCCATTGAAGAGCTTGCAAAAGAGAAGAAAATATCCGTAGACGGTGCTGATGTATCTACAGCTAAGGCTCAGTCTATAAAGGGTGATGCAGGAGTAGGTGTTCAGTACATAGTTGAGCTTGAACTAAATGCCAAGGGAGCAAATAAGTTTGCCAAGGCTACACAGGACAATCTCGGCAAGCAGATAGCTATTGTATACGATGGCAATGTAATATCTGCCCCTGTTGTACAGAATGTAATTTCAGACGGTAAGGCTCAGATATCCGGTCAGGACTCTATGGAAGAAGCTGAGAGACTTGCTTCTATCATTAGAGTAGGTGCCCTTCCTCTTGAGCTTAAAGAAGTTCGTTCAAGCGTGGTAGGTGCCAAGCTTGGTGACACAGCACTTGAAACCTCACTTTTAGCCGGTCTTATTGGTTTTATCATAGTATTCCTCTTTATGATAGTCATGTATAAGATTCCGGGACTTGCTTCAAGCTTAGCCCTCATCGCCTATGTGGTAATCGAGCTTGTACTCTTACAGCTATTACAGATTACACTTACCCTTCCGGGTATTGCGGGTATCGTGCTGTCCATCGGTATGGCGGTAGATGCAAACGTTATTATATTTACCCGTATCAAGGAAGAGATTGGTCTTGGCAAGTCAGTTCGTACTGCTATCGGAAATGGTTTTAATAAGGCTCTTTCAGCCATCATTGACGGTAATGTAACTACAATTATTGCAGCCATAGTGCTTGGTATCTTTGGTACAGGTACAATCAAAGGCTTTGCATACACACTTGCTCTCGGTATTATCATTTCCATGTTTACCGCTCTTTTCATAACCAAATTCCTGCTTTATTCATTCTATGATATGGGATTTGATTCAGAGAAGAGTTATGGAACTAAGGTTGATAAGGAGAACATGCCATTCCTTAAGTTTGCTCCTAAGGCATATGTTCTTTCACTTGTAGTTATCGGTATTGGTATTGCTACTATGGCGGTAAATGCAGCCTCAGGCAAAGGAGCGTTTGACTATGCCCTTGAGTTCTCAGGCGGTACATCTACAGAAGTTGTATTTAATAATGGTAAGGTTCCGGGAAATGATGAAATCAGAAACTTTGTAAACGGGGTTATTCCTTCATCAAATGCGGACGTAACACAGATAGTTGGTGAGGATGCCGTAGTTATCAAGACCAAGTCACTTACTGAAGAGGAGAGAACAAAGCTTCGTGAGGCCTTTGTTGATAAATACAAGGTATCTAAGGATGATATCAACAACGAGAACATCTCTGGTGCAGTAAGTGGTGAGATGAAGACTTCAGCTCTTATGGCAGTTATTGCGGCTACAATCTGTATGCTTATTTACATCATTATCAGATTTAGAAACGTTGCCTTTGGTGCAAGTGCCGTATTAGCTCTTATACACGATGTTCTTGTGGTAGCTACACTTTACGCTCTTACAAGAATGAACGTAGGTAATACCTTCATTGCCTGCATGCTCACCATAGTTGGTTACTCTATCAATGCAACCATCATTATCTTCGACCGTATCAGAGAGAATCTTGCCGAGAAGAGACGTGGTGATACAGTTGCTCTGGTAGTTGACAAATCCATTACACAGACATTCTCAAGAAGTATCAATACCACAGTTACCACACTTATCATGGTTGTTGTACTCTTTATTATGGGTGTTAGCTCAGTAAGAGAGTTCTCACTTCCTATTATCGTGGGACTTATCTGCGGTGCCTATTCATCTATCTGTATTACAGGTACATTATGGTATCTCTTTGTTAAGAAGAAGCTTGAGAAATAAAACAATAATGACATAGACTTATAATCAAGTGGTGCGGCTTTCTGTCTGCACCACTTTTTAAGATAGGAGGGAAATATTCTATGGGTTATGCCTGCGAGGACTGTAATAACTACGTTTATGATGAAGATGAAGAAGCCTACATCTGTGTCCAGGATATGGACGAGGACGATTTTTATAAGGTAATGTCGAGTAAATTTAGGGACTGTCCTTACTACAGGTCAGGTGACGAGTATAAGGTGGTCAGACACCAGATGTAAGGGGATAATGTCAGGGTTTACAATTGTAAAATTGAGGCTTTTGTGTTAGACTAAATGAATAGATGACGCTTATATCTAAGCTTAGATATAGGTATTACATATAACGTACAGTCTTGGGGGATGATATGAGACAGAAAAGAGTTTTACTCGCTGAAGATATTTCTTGTTATGGAAAGTGCTCTACAACTGTAGCCCTTCCCATACTTTCAGTGGCAGGCTTTGAAGTAAACCTGCTTCCTACGGCCATATTTTCAGCGCATACAGGCATTAGCACAGATATTGCTTTTTTGGATTTTTCAGGAGGAATGAAGGGGATAATAGACTCCTGGGAGACTATGGATATAAGCTATGATGCAGTTCTAATTGGCTATTCATTTGGAAAAAGGCAGCTTGAGCTTCTTACCAAGTTTTTGGAAATGAAAAAGCCTAAGATTGTAATATTAGATCCTGCTATGGCTGAGAATGGAAAGTTATATAGCAAGCTTCCTGAGGACTATCCTGTAGCCATGAAAGAGTTAATTAAGCATTGTGATTATCTTACTCCCAATATAACCGAAGCATTTATGTTGGCGGAGAAGCCTTACCACGAAGGACCTTATGATAGAACCGATATCGTGGAGATATTACTTAGAATCTATGGGACCTACCGTAAAAAGGTCATAATTACAGGTATTGAGGCAAAGGATAATAAGCTGATGGTAATGGCTATAGATGACTGTGGTGATATCTATACATACGAGACTGACAAAGTTAGCAGGAATTATAGTGGAGCAGGTGATGTCTACGCTGCACTTTTACTTGACGGACTTCTTAAGGATAGAGGCTTTGAAACATCTGTAAAAGAGGCAATGGAGCTTACCAGCAGGGCTGTAATGCTTAGTCAGGCAGGAAACTATGAAGAGCTATATTTTGAAGGCATACTGAAAGATATATAAAGGAGACGGCTTATGGAGAACTTACAGAGAATAGTTATGCTTATTGATGCTGACAACACACAGATAGGTAAGCTTGAAGATGTAATTGGGGAAATATCAACACATGGAAGAATAGTGGTGAAGAGAGCTTATGGCAACTGGCGCAAAGACATACTTAAGAACTGGGAAAAAGAGCTTAAGAGACTTGCTATAAAGCCAGAGCAGCAGTTTGACTATGTCAATGGTAAAAACGCTACAGATATGGCTCTTGTAATAGATACGATGAATCTCTTACATAAGGGCATATATGATGGTTTTGTTATAGTTGCAAGTGACAGCGACTATACACCTCTTGCTATCAATCTCCACGAATCCGGAGTATACGTTATAGGAGTGGGTGAGAAGAAGACACCGGAGGCCTTTAGAAACAGTTGTGATGAGTTTATTTTCCTTGAGAACCTGGGAAGGACAAATGAACTTAAACTCCCTATTTCTAAAGAAGATGATGATGAGGAAGAGTACTATGAGACCGGAGAAGATGATGATATCGAGAAGATACACAATCTCTTAAAGATAGCCTGGGATAAGTATCAGGATGATGAGGGCTATGTAAATGTAAGCTCTGCAGGGCAGTTTATAAAGCGTGTACGTCCTGACTTTGATGTGCGTACCTTCGGATTTATAAAGCTTCCTAAGCTCTTAGAAGCCTTTCCTGACAGATACGAGATAACTAAATATCAGGGTAAGGGTACAGTTATGATTATCGCTTACAGATGTAAGTAGACTAGATGGGAAATATGTGAGCCAAACTTTTGCATTTCACAGATTAAGAACCGGGCAGAATATAAATATTTGGAGGAAAGGCATGTATAGGAATTTCTTTAAGAGGATGTTGGACTTTATCTTATCCCTAATGGCTATTGTTCTCCTATTTCCCATACTTGTTTTTCTAACCATCACAGGAGCCTTTCTAATGGGAGGCAATCCTTTTTTTACACAAGAGAGGCCGGGAAAAGACGGCAAGATATTTAAGTTGGTCAAATTTAGGAGTATGAACAACAAAAGGGATGAGAGAGGAGAGCTGCTTCCCGATGAGAAGAGGCTTACTTATTACGGAAAATTTCTTAGAAATACCTCTTTTGATGAACTTCCTGAACTAATCAACATACTTAAGGGTGACATGGCAATAGTAGGCCCACGCCCGCTTCTTGTTAGATATCTTACCAGGTACAGCAAGACTCAGGCAAGAAGGCACGAGGTAAGGCCCGGACTTACAGGACTTGCCCAGGTAAATGGAAGGAATGCCATAAGCTGGGAAGAAAAGTTTAGATATGATGTAGAATATGTGGACAATCTAAGCCTTATGCTTGATATTAAGATTATACTTATGACAGTACTTAAGGTTGTAAAAAGAGATGGAATAAGCAGTGAGAATTCTGCAACTATGGAAGAATTTATGGGACAGCAGGGAAAAGATGAATAATATAAGTTTGAAGAAAAAATTCATAGGCAGCCGAGGTTTTTATACTATGATACTGGCTATAGCGGTGCCTATCATGGTTCAAAACGGTATAACCAACTTTGTCAGCATGATAGACAACATAATGGTTGGGCGTGTCGGAACCAATGAAATGAGCGGAGTAGCCATAGTCAACCAGCTTATTATGGTATTTAATCTTTGTATCTTTGGAGGAGTAGCGGGAGCCGGGATATTCACAGCACAGTTTCACGGGGCAAGGAATACGGAGGGAATCAGATATACCTTCCGTTACAAGATAATAGTAGTAGCTATAATTACAGTTCTAAGCATAGCCATTTTCCTGGGCTTTGGAGAGGAACTAATAAGGCTTTATCTACACGGTGAAAGCGGTGCAGAGGAGGCCATTGCAGGAACTCTTCACAATGCAAAGGTGTATCTTGGCGTTATGCTTATAGGACTTCCTCCTTTTGCCATATCTCAAGCATACGGCGACACACTAAGGTGTTCTGAGGAGACTATAGTACCTATGAAGGCAGGAGTTGTCTCTGTCATCGTCAATCTCTCATTAAACTATGTACTTATCTATGGCAAGCTAGGAGCTCCTGCTCTTGGAGTGGCAGGTGCAGCCATTGCTACTATCATAGCAAGATATGTGGAAATGGCGTATGTGGTCGTATGGACACATACCCACAGTAAGCGCCAGCCATTTATTATTGGTGCATTTAAGAGCTTTAAGATACCGCTTTCCTTGGCGAAAGACATGTTAGCAAAGGGTATGCCTCTTATTCTTAATGAGACCCTTTGGTCGATGGGAGTAGCGGCCCTGCTTCAGAACTATTCAGTCAGGGGGCTTGCCGTGGTTGGAGCTCTTAATATATCACAGATTATATCCAACCTTTTCAATGTAGGCATAATCGCAATGGGTAATGCAATCTCCATAATATTAGGCAGGAGACTAGGTGCAGGAGAGATGGAAGAAGCAAAGGAATATTCAGTCAAGCTGATATTTTTCACCGAAATCATCTGTATAGGTACCTCGACCCTCTTATTGTTACTTGCACCTTTTTTCCCAATGATATACAATACTACTGACGAGATTAAGGAGCTTGCTACATCATTTATCAGAGTTGCAGCGGCCTGTATGCCTATATATGCATTTGAAACCTGCTGTTATTTCACGATACGTTCGGGAGGCAAGACTCTTATTACGTTTTTGTTTGACAGTGTATTTATGTGTGTAGTATCTGTGCCTGTAGCCTATGTATTGGTACATTTTACACCACTTTACATTGTTGTGGTATTCCTTTGTGTACAGCTTGTAAGCCTTATCAAATGCGTGATTGGCTTTGTTATGGTAAAAAAGGGTATTTGGTTAAATAAACTAGCTTATTAAGATGGAGGAAGAATAATATGAAACTGATAATAATACTTGTGTTTATTATAGTTGCACTGGTAAAATACGCAAATAAAAATAATGCAAACAAGAATATCGGAAATCAGAGTGGAGCTAATGTTACACCTAAGAATGATAACACTTACTATACAGCCACACAGGGAAACAGTCAAAAATCAGCCAAGGCATTTAAGGAAATCAGCACCTATCAGACAAGCCAGATGGTAAATGAGCCTGTAGTAAACAGAGATGCTACGGTTGATGTAATTAACGAGTTTACTAAGTCTTATGAGAATAAAAAGGCTCAAAATGAAGCTAAAAAGCCTAAGCCTGCAAAGGAAGCTGTCGTAAATAAACCTTCTGCTTCTTCTCCTTTTGCCGCTTCTAAGCCTGTAAGAGTCGAGAAAGAAAACAAAGATAGGAGCTATGGATGGGGTGTATTTGATGATTTTGCAGCCTCCGATGCACTTTATCTGGCGAGAAAAGACGTGGAGCTAAGGAATTTGGAAAAGGTTTCATAACTATATAGTAAACGCAGAGTATACAAGAGACCGAAAGGCTTACCCTTCGGTCTCTCGTACGTAGGAAGACAATATGAGTATATATAATGAACTTAAAAATCATAGCGGAAGTGACTTTTACCCCTTTCATATGCCGGGGCATAAGAGAAATACTAAGCTTATAAAAAGATACGGACTTTGGGATGAATGCCTTACTCCCTATGATATCGACATCACGGAAATAGATAACTTCGACAATCTTCATAACCCGGAAGGGATAATAAAGGAGGCAGAGAGGCTGGCTTCAGGGCTTTACGGAGCAAGGGAGAGTATATACTCTGTAAATGGAAGTACAGGAGCCATACTAGCTGTGCTTGGCCTTATACATAGGGGAGAAGCAGTGCTTATGGCAAGAAACTGTCATAAGTCAGTCTATCACGGAATTGAACTCTATGGACTTGTTCCCTACTACCTTGAAGGAGAGACAGACAGCCTTGGTATATATCAAAGCATAAGCCCTAAGGAAGTGGAGGAGGCCTTAAGAACATCTGCCTTTCGCCTTGAAGATTTAGACAAAGAGGGAAATGCTGAAAATCCGAATAATTCAGGGATTAAGCTTGTTGTAATTACTTCTCCAACCTATGAAGGAGTTGTATCTGACATAGCGGATATAGCAGATATCTGCCACAGATATGGTGCTTTTCTCCTTGTGGATGAGGCTCACGGAGCTCACTTTGGATTTGATGACTACTTTCCTGCATCTGCCGTAAGCCTTGGGGCAGACTTTGTAGTCCAAAGCTTTCATAAAACCCTGCCGTCCTATACTCAGACTGCTATACTTCACATTTGTACTGAAAAAGAGAAGATTATAGATAAAATACGAAGACAGTTTAACCTGCTTGAAACCTCAAGTCCTTCCTACATTTTTCTTGCAGGCATGGAAAACTCACTAAATCTTATCAAAGACTATGGGAAAGAATTATTTGAAGCCTATAAGCAAAGACTAATTAGTTTTAGAAAAAATGCAGCCTCGCTTAAGAATATAAGGATTTATTCACCGGTAAATGCCTTTAACTATGACTTTGGTAAGATAGTTATAACTGCGGGGGATAATATTGGCTCTAAACTTTACCGATATCTATACGATGAACATCATCTTGTTATGGAAATGAAGTCGAAGGACTATGTGATTGCCATGACGAGTATTTTCGATACTGATGACGGGTTTTATAGATTATTAAAGGCACTTACGGAGCTTGACAGGGATGAAACATTCTTTACACTTGATAATAAAGCAAATTTTGATTATACTTTAATGGACAGAAGATGGAAAACTTTGCCTGAAAGAAAATATATTCCTTACGAGGCTGTGAAAAAAGCTGACACCTGTGGTAAGTACAAGGTATCACTTGATACGTCACAAGGCTTTATTTCAGCAGATTATGTATATTTCTATCCGCCGGGGATTCCTCTTTTGGTGCCTGGTGAGGTGATTGGAGAGGATGTTATTCATCATATAAAGGCTGCAAGGCTTGCCGGTATAGAGGTGTATGGAGGAATAGACGGAAATGGGATATTTGTATGTGCTGATGGGCAAGAGTGCGACAGGCAAGGATAGCATATATCGAAAGCTCTTGAAAGACGTGAGGCTTGGTTTAAGAAAGTTTGTTATCTACACCACAAGGCCTATGCGCATAAGAGAAGTAAACGGATTAGAGTACAACTTTGTGACTGAGGCCGAACTTAAAGTGCTTAGAAAAGAAGGAAAGGTTATAGAAGAGCGCTGCTTTAACACTATAGACGGCCCTTGGTACTACTTTACGGTGAATGACGGCAGTATGGACCTCTCACAGGCTGACTACATATGCATCAATACTCTTGCAGGTTATAATCAGATAAAAAGCTATTTTGGAGAGGATAAAGTAAGACCTGTTTACATAGAGGTTTCTGACGTTGAACTTATAAAAAGAGCCATAAGGCGTGAAGAAAAGCAGAAACAGCCCAATGTAGCCGAGATTTGTAGAAGATTCCTATCCGATAATGCTGACTTTAGTGAGGAGAATCTCATAAGCTCCGGTATTGATAAAAAATACAGATTTCAAAATAATAATTTGAATATCTGCACTAAGGAAATAACTGCTTTTATAAAGGAAAACTGATATGGATATAAAGATTAATCCCCTTACCCTGCCTAAGGCTCCCGAGGTGGAAAAAACAGTCAAACAGGATGACGGACAATTTAAGTTCACTCTTATAAAGAATATAGAAGATAATTCTTTGGCAGAGAGATTAAATGCTGTAATGAGCTCTATCACCATGGAGGGTAAAAAGCTAAAAAAACACATGGATATAAGGGACATGAAGCATTATAGAGGGCTTATCAAAGAATTCTTAAATGAAGTCCTCTCAAGAAGCCATGAATTTTCAAGGGAGAATTACCTTGACAGACGTGGAAGACACAGAGTATATGGTATAATAAGGGTAATAGACAAAGAGCTTGATGAACTTGCGGAGGAACTTGTAAAAGATGAAAAGGATGCAATAAGCATACTTGGAAAGATTGACGAAATTCAGGGACTTTTGCTTGACATCTTTACCTAGATGGGAGGCGGATATGAATACAAATATTTTGGGAAGGGAAAGCCTTGTAGAATACTTGAATACGGCGGCTTCTAAGGAAGAATTTTCACATGCCTATATCTTTGAAGGTGAAAAAGGTATGGGAAAGCTCTTTATAGCAAAGGAGTTTGCCAAGCTGATTCTATGTGCCGGGAAGGAAACTGAGGAGGAGAGGCAGATTGTCCGCAAACAGGTAGAAAATGGCAACAGCCCTGACATTATCTACATAGAGCCCGACAAACCTACAGTCATAAGTGTAGAAGAGATACGTACCAAGCTTGTGGGAACAAGCGATATCTTCCCTTATGGCAAATACAAGGTATACATAGTTAAAGAGGCTGAGAAGATGAATGAGCAGGCTCAAAATGCTCTGCTTAAGACTATAGAGGAGCCGCCTGAATATGTTATAATTATTCTGCTCTCAGCCAATAAAGAGAGACTTTTACCTACAATCAGGTCCAGATGTGTGACCCTTGATGTGAAGCCTATTGATACAGCAAAGATAAAACAGTATCTAATAGATAATTACAGTATAGTTGACTATGTAGCTGAGACCGCAGCTAAGTTCTCTGCGGGCAATGTAGGCAGGGCGGTAAGATATGCAAGCAGCGAAGACTTCCTTGAGATGAAAGGCGTAGTTGTAAGGATACTAAGGAATCTTGACAAGGACAGCATAGCTGATGAGATAGCTGGAATAATGCACCTTGAAGGCTATAAGAAGGAAATAAAAGATTGTATAGACCTTATGATACTTTGGTTTAGGGACTTGCTTGTACTAAAGGCTACAGGAGATGCGAACAGGGTGTTGTTTAGAGAAGAATATAAGTACTTAAATGAACAGATAGCAAAGCGTGAATATAACTCGATAGAAAGAGCCATAGAAAGCATGGAGAAGACCAAAAAGCGCTTAGATGCAAATGTAAGGTTTGATACCGCTCTTGAGATTATGTTTATGTATATGAAGGATAAATAGCGGTGCGTCATTTTGTAAGGCTTTCAGTTGCAAAGCCTTACAGGACGTTTAATAAATTTGGATAGAATGGAGAGATATGGTTACAGTAATAGGAGTTAGATTTAAAAGGGCAGGAAAGATATACTTTTTTGACCCTGAAAATCTTGATATAAAGGCAGGAATGCATGTAATTGTTGAGACTGCAAGAGGCATAGAATACGGACTTGTTGCTCTTGGAAGAAAAGAGATAGAGGAGGACAAAATAGTTCAGCCTCTTAAGGAAGTAATCAGAATAGCTACGCCTGAAGATGAAGAGATAGACAGAAAAAACAAGGATAAAGAGAAGGAAGCCTTTGATATCTGCCTTGAAAAGATAAAAAAACATGAGCTTGCAATGAAGCTAATAGCCTGCGAATATACCTTTGATAATAACAAAGTTATGTTTTATTTTACTGCTGATGGAAGAATAGACTTCAGAGAGCTGGTAAAGGACCTGGCATATGTATTTAAGACCAGGATAGAGCTTAGACAGATTGGTGTAAGAGATGAAGCCAAGATGAAGGGTGGAATAGGTATATGTGGCAGACCTCTTTGCTGCAGTACCTTCCTATCTGAGTTCATACCTGTATCTATAAAGATGGCAAAGGACCAGAACTTCTCACTCAATCCAAGCAAAATATCAGGAGTCTGTGGAAGGCTTATGTGCTGTCTTAAAAATGAAGAAGCAGCCTATGAATATCTTAACTCCACTCTTCCTGATGTAGGAGACATTGTGACTACTGCGGAAGGAATTAAGGGTGAGGTTAGCTCCGTAAGTGCGCTTAAGCAGCTTGTGAAGCTTATAGTTGAAAATGAAAACGGAGACAAGGAAATAAGAGAATATAAGGCTAGCGAGCTTACATTTAAGCCTAAAAAGAGAAAACGTGACAAAGAAGTCGAATCCTCTGAGATAAAGGCTCTTGAAGCACTGGAAAGGGCTGAAAGTAAGACACGTTTGGACTAAGAAGGATGAATAATGGAATTTGAACTTAAGGACAGAGAAAGACTGGATGACCTTGAGATAAGCGGACTTCATATTATACAATCGCCTGATAAGTTCTGCTTTGGTATGGATGCAGTACTTTTATCAGGCTTTGCTTATGCCAAAAAGGGAAGTAGGGTTATAGATCTGGGTACAGGTACAGCCATCCTCCCTCTTCTTCTGTGGGCAAAGACAGAGGGAGAGCACTTTACAGGCCTTGAGATACAGGCAGAAAGTGCAGATATGGCAAGGCGGAGCGTAAAAGGTAATGAGATTAGCAATATAGACATAGTGGAAGGCGATATCAAGGCTGTAGAGGACTTATTTAAGAGGAATAGCTTTGATGTGGTTACCTCAAACCCGCCCTACGTGATAAGTGAGCACGGAATAGCCAACCCTGATGCGCCTAAGCAGATTGCAAGACACGAGATTCTATGCAACTTAGAAGATGTGGTTAAGGCTGCTTCCTATTTGCTTAAGGCTAACGGAAGATTTTTCATGGTGCATAGGCCTTTTAGACTGCCTGAAATATTTGAAAATCTTAGAAAGTACAGGCTTGAACCAAAGAGGATGAGGCTTGTACATCCGCAGATTGACAAAGAGCCCAATATGGTACTTATAGAGGCTGTAAAATACGGCAATCCAAGACTTACAATAGAGAAGCCACTTATTGTATATGATGAAAATAAGAAATATACCGAAGAAATGATGAGGGATTACAGGTACTAGAAAGGATGAACATGGCCGGAAAGTTATATCTATGTGCCACACCGATTGGCAATCTTGAAGATATTACATTTAGGGTTATAAGAACCTTGAAGGAGGCAGATGTGATAGCTGCCGAGGATACGAGGAATTCTATCAAGCTTCTTAATCATTTTGAGATAAAGACTCCTCTTACCAGCTACCACGAGTTCAACAAGTACGACAAGGCTAAAGTCCTTGTAAATAGGATGTTAGAAGGGGAAAACGTAGCCCTTATAACAGATGCGGGTACTCCCGGTATATCAGACCCGGGAGAGGAGCTAGTCAAACAGTGCTACGAGGCAGGAATAGAGGTTACGTCCCTGCCCGGTGCCGCTGCCTGTATAACTGCCCTTACTCTTTCCGGGCTTTCTACAAGGCGCTTTGCTTTTGAAGCCTTTTTGCCAAACGATAAAAAGGAAAAGGCAGCTATCTTAGAGGAACTAAAGACAGAGACCAGGACTATCATCATCTATGAGGCTCCTCATAGACTTAAAAAGACTATAGCTGAGCTTTTTTCTGCTCTTGGCAACAGAAGGATGACTGCTGTAAAGGAACTTACTAAACTTCACGAAAATGTATTTTTAACAAACTTTGAAGATGCTCTGAATTTTTATGAGGAAAATGAGCCTCGTGGTGAATTTGTGTTAGTTATAGAGGGAAAGAAAATAGAGGAGATAAGGAAGGAAAAAGAGGCCTCCTACAAAGAAATGGACATAAACGAGCATATGAAGCTTTATATGGACAAGGGAATGGATAAAAAAGATGCCATGAAGGCAGTGGCAGTCGATAGGGGGATGCCTAAGAGAGAAGTGTATAAAATGTTGTTGACACACGTATAGACACGTAGTATGAATACTAAAAGATGCAGGTTTATATGGGAGGTTGTGATATGGCTGATAAAAATCTAAATATGGCTTTTCCATTTATATTTCATAAGGAAGAAGATGGTGGTTATTTCATAGAATGTCCTGATATAGACGGAGTTTATACAGGCATTGATGAAGATGATATTGCCTACGGAATTAGTATGGCAGAAGAAGTACTTGGAATGACACTTGCTGATATGCTTGAAAAAGGTGAAACCATTCCTAAACCAAGTGGCATCAAAGAACTAAGCTGCGATGATGGATTTGTTACGCTGGTAATGGTAGATGTCGAAAAGTACATAAGAGATACGACTCTTGTTAAAAAGACCTTAAATATTCCTAAATGGGCCAATGATTTGGGAGTAAGGCTTGGTGTTAATTTTTCAAAAGCCCTGACTGACACCATCTCGGCAATGGCTGTAACCAAGTAAATACCGGAAGTCTGTTTAGAAGAACAACTTACTTAAAGAGAATCCTTATACGGGGTTCTCTTTTGCATGTAATTACAAACAAAATTAAAAAACTTAAAAAATGCACATATTAGTCGTTTCTAACTTATTGAAACTTTATCCAACAACGGTTATAATATAAAAATCGAATTCGTACTAAAATGGTAGGAATTAAAATCGTTGATTATATATTAGGAGGCATTATGTCAGAATTATTAAAAGTTAACAATTTATCTGTAGCTATAGATGATACGGAAATCCTTAAGAATATCGACTTTACTATAGGAAAAGGTGAAACCCATGTACTTATGGGACCTAACGGAGCAGGAAAGTCAACCCTTGGTTTCACCCTTATGGGCAACCCTGCATACGAGATAAAGAGCGGAGATATAGAGCTTGAAGGAGAGAGCATCATAGAAGATGGAACCGACGTTAGGGCAAAGAAGGGACTCTTCCTTTCATTTCAGAGCCCTTATGAGGTAGCAGGCATCTCTCTTGAGAGCTTTCTTAGAAATGCAATCAGACAGATTACAGGCAAACCGCTCAAGATTATGCAGTTTAAGAAGGACTTAAAAGAAGCTATGGAAATCTTACAGATGGATGAGTCCTACCTTACAAGGGATCTTAATGTAGGTTTCTCAGGTGGTGAGAAGAAAAAATCTGAGATTTTGCAGATGCTTATGCTTCGTCCTAAGCTTGCCATCCTTGATGAGACAGACTCAGGACTTGATGTGGATGCGGTTAGGACAGTTAGCCGTGGTATTGAGGCTTATCAGAAGAACAGAGACGGTGCTCTTTTAATCATTACTCACAGCACCAGAATCTTAGAAGCCTTAAAGGTAGATTATACACATATACTTGTAAAGGGCAAGCTTGTGGAAACAGGCGATGCTGCCCTTGTAGAAGAGATAAACAATAACGGCTTTGCCCGCTTTGAGAAATTAGGGGAGTAAAAATGGCTGAATTAGATAAGAATGAAAAAACTGTAATAGATGATATAGATAGTTCGTTTTACGACTTTAGATATGACGAAAATGAAGAGGACTTCTTAAAACTTGACAAGGGTTTAACAAAGGACATCGTACTTCAGATATCAAAAGAAAAGAATGATCCTGAGTGGATGCGTGATTTCAGGCTCAAGTCCTTAGACATATACAATACCCTCACGACTCCTGCTTGGGGGCCTTCAATTGAGGGACTTGATATGGATACAATTATGACCTATGTACGCCATAAGGGAGATATGAAGGGAAAATGGGAAGAAGTACCTGAGGATATCAAGGATACCTTTGAAAAGCTCGGCATACCTGAGGCAGAGAGGCTTTCACTTGCAGGAGTAGGTGCTCAGTATGACTCTGAGCTTGTATACCACAATGTTCGTGAAGAAGTGGCAGCCCTCGGTGTTATATACACGGACCTTGAATCAGCCATGCATGGCGAATACGGCGACATGATACACGAGTATTTTATGAAGCTTGTACCACCTTCAGACCACAAGTTTGCGGCCCTTCACGGTGCAGTTTGGTCAGGAGGCTCCTTTGTATATGTACCAAAGGGAGTTAAGGTGGACATACCTTTACAGTCTTACTTCAGGCTTAATGCCGCAGGAGCAGGACAGTTTGAGCATACTTTAATCATAGTTGATGAGGGAGCAGACCTTCATTTCATAGAGGGATGTTCTGCCCCTAAGTACAATGTAGCGAACCTCCACGCAGGCTGTGTAGAGCTCTTTGTCAAGAAAAATGCAAGACTTAGATATTCTACCATAGAGAACTGGTCAAAGAACATGTACAACCTCAATACAAAACGTGCCATAGTTGAAGAAAACGGCGTGATTGAGTGGGTTTCAGGTTCATTTGGCTCACACGTGTCCTACCTCTATCCTATGAGCATCTTAAAGGGAAATGGCTCAAGAAGTGAGTTTACAGGAATAACCTTCTCAGGCAAGGGACAGAACCTTGATACAGGCGCGAAGATGGTACACATAGGAGAGGATACCTCTTCCATTATCAATACAAAGTCAGTATCTAAGGGAGGCGGAACCAACACCTACAGAAGTATGGTTACAGTTCGTGAAAGTGCAAAGCGCAGCAAGGCTTTTGTATCCTGTCAGTCGCTTATGCTTGACAGTGACAGCCGTTCCGATACTATACCAGCTATGGATATAAGAACCGACGATGCAGACATCGGACACGAGGCTAAGATAGGAAGAATCAGTGATGATGCAGTATTTTACCTTATGTCAAGGGGAATAAGCGAGGAAGAGGCAAGAGCTATGATAGTTAGTGGCTTTGCCAATCCTGTATCCAAGGAGCTTCCGCTTGAATATGCAGTTGAAATGAATAACCTCATTCAGCTTGAAATGAAGGGAGGTATGTAATGAAGTTTGAATTAAAGGGAGCTGTAAACTATCTTCCTGCCATAACCTATGGCAAGATGAAGAACAGCTATGCGGATATAGATTTTAACTATGAGATAAATAAGAACAATGATATAGACCTTAGACTTCAGGATGGAGTAGACATACTTGAAAGCGGTGCTCTTTTTGAAGAGATAGTAGCTAAGGCAGACTTTGTAAAGACGGGTATGGAGGCTCTTAACCTTGATTCAAAGGCAGGAGGAGACAGCCTTGAAGATGAGAATAGAAGAGACAGGGAAGTAAAGGATGCGCCATCTACAGATATAGTAAGAAATGCTATCAAAGCGGCGGGCATCCCTCTTAAAGTGATTACCACCAAAAAGGGAGTAAAGGTAGATAAACCTGTTAAGATAACCTACAGGGCAGGAGAGGAGAACTCCTTAAACAGCCATATTATCTATGTTAGTGAAGGCTCAGAGCTTACACTTATTGAAGTATTTGAATCTGAAAATAAAGAGAATCTTCTTGGACTTCAGACCAGAGTTTATGTCTGCGAAAATGCAAGTATTAAGCTTGTAAGGGTGAACCTCCTCTCAGAGAGTACGGACCATTTTGATGATTTGGGCTTTCACCTTGAAAATGATGCAAAGGCTGAACTCGTACAGCTTGAGCTTGGAGGAAAGCGCTCATACGTGGGAGTTAGAACGGAGCTTGTGGGAAGAAAGAGTGAGTATAGGAGTGCAACTGGCTATCTTTGTAAAGGAGACAGCCTCCTTGACATGAACTTTGTCACCAACGAATGGGGAAAAAAGGTCTCCTCAAACATGGATGCAAGCGGTGTGCTTCTTGACAATTCCACCAAGGTGTATCGTGGAACCATTGATTTTAAGGAAGGAGCAAAGGGTGCAAGTGGCTTTGAAAAAGAAGATACCCTCCTCTTTAGCCCAAGTATTATCAATAAGTCAGTTCCTCTTATCCTCTGTCACGAGGAAGATGTAGAAGGTGACCATGGTGCTACCATAGGCAGAATAGATGAGAAGCTATTATTTTACATAAAGAGCAGAGGCATAGACGAAAAGGCTGCAAAACAGCTTATGACTGAGGCTTATATTAATGCAGTTACCGAGCAAATCGGTGATGACGAAACTGAGGGCAAAGTTATAAAGTATGTAAGTGAGGTTTTTAACGATGAGCAGTGATTTTAGGAAGGACTTTAAGTTTTTCAGGGAATATCCTGATTTAGTTTATTTTGACAATGCTGCTACAACCCAAAAGCCGGATATGGTACTAGAAAGAATGGTAAGATACTATGAGAGTGAGAATGCCAATCCTCTCCGTGGTGTATATGACCTTTCTGTCAAGGCTACGACAGTTTATGAGAATGCAAGGGAAAGAACCGCTCGGTTTATTGGTGCATCATCTTCTTCTGAAATTGTATTTACAAGAAATGCAACCGAAAGCCTTAATCTTATAGCAAGAAGCTACGGAGAAGCCTTTATAAAAGAAGGAGAAGATATTGTGCTCACTGTTATGGAGCATCATAGCAACCTCCTTCCTTGGCAGGAGACGGCAAGAAGGACAGGTGCTAACCTGGTTTTTCTAACTCCGGATGAGACGGGCTTTATATCAGATGAAGAAATAGCGGCAAAGATTACGCCAAAGACTGCACTGGTAAGCCTTGCACATATTTCAAATGTGCTTGGAAGAAAGAATCCTGTGGAAAAGGTAATAAAGGCAGCCCACGAAGTAGGAGCGGTTGTGGTTTTAGACGGAGCACAGGCAGTTCCTCATACAAGGGTGAATGTAAGAGAGCTTGATGCAGACTTTTATGTATTTTCAGGCCACAAGATGCTTGCACCTATGGGAATTGGTGTACTTTATGGCAAGAAGAAGCTGCTTAACAAGATGCCTCCATTCCTTACAGGAGGAGAGATGATAGAGTACGTGGAGCTCGACTCAGCCACCTACGCAGAAGTTCCACATAAGTTTGAGGCAGGTACAGTGAATGTAGGCGGGGCAGCAGGACTTCACGCTGCTATGGATTATCTTGACAAGGTAGGTTTTGACTGTATAGAAGAGACAGAGCTTAGGCTTACAAAGAGGCTTATTGAAGCGATGAGGGCTCTTCCTTATATCAATATTGCAGGCTCAGACAAAGCGGATGAGCACCACGGAATTGTCACCTTTACAATCGATGATGTACATCCACACGACACTGCTTCTATATTAAATGAAGCAGGTATCTGTGTGAGGGCAGGACACCATTGTGCCCAGCCTCTGATGAAGTTCTTAGGCTTTAATTCGACCCTAAGGGCAAGCCTGTATTTTTACAACACAGAGGAAGAGGTTGACAGATTTTTAGATAGTTTGACAAAGGTAAGGGGGTGGCTTGGTTATGGAGCTTAGAAGCATATATAACGAAATACTTACGGAGCATAATATGCATCCAAACAATAAGCACGAGATAGAGCATCCAACCATTGAGCTTAGAGGCGTGAACCCTAGCTGTGGTGATGATATTACACTTAAGCTTCAGCTTGATGGAGATGTAGTAGTTGACGGAGGCTACACAGGTACAGGCTGTGCCATATCACAGGCATCAGCGGACATGATGCTTGATCTTATCATAGGTAAGGATAAGGAAGAGGCACTAAGACTTGGTGAGCTTTTTATGGGCATGATAAAGGGCGAAGTTAAAGAGGATGAAGTCCTTGAAGAGCTTGATGAAGCCATAGCACTTAGGGATATATCCCACATGCCTGCAAGAGTTAAGTGTGCAGTGCTGGGTTGGAGAACACTTTCTCAGATGCTTGATAAGGAAGAAGAGTAGGTTTATTTTGGTACTGGTAAAA
This sequence comes from Catonella massiliensis, assembly GCF_016651435.1. Classification (NCBI taxonomy): domain Bacteria; kingdom Bacillati; phylum Bacillota; class Clostridia; order Lachnospirales; family Lachnospiraceae; genus Catonella; species Catonella massiliensis. The sequence continues at coordinate 1,000,199 of NZ_JAEPRJ010000001.1, forward strand.
TCAGGATATTTTTACCAATTAACTTGTACGACTTTCACAAAAATCAAAAATGAATTTCAACAAAGTTACATATTGCAATAATTGTGACAAACGTATATACTAATTGCATAAAGAAAAAGGAGGAGAGAATTCATATGGATAACTTTTTCAGTGCAGAAGACTTAGCGTTATTAAATGAAGAGCTTGAAGAGATGGAACATTCAGCAGTGGAAAAAGAACCGGAAGATACTGAAATGAATGCTTCAGCCAGAAGATATCAGGAAATAATAAAGAAACATAAGGGTGACTGTTAACTCAGTCCCCTTAGGGTTAACATATATTATCTAGAGTAATAGATTAAGAAGTTGTTAGGTGTTTCTAAAGCAATATATGAATTATTTTATTCAAAAAATAACCAAACGGTGAAACTTAATAGCATTTAATCATTCTATTGTAAAATAGGTTCTTTTAGTGTACCCAAAAATCAGTTAAAGCGAGGTGATGTTTTATTGCAAGGGGGAATTCTTACTATTTATGATAAGGAAGAAGCTTATGTAGAGGCGCTTTCAGACTATCTCAACAAAAATATGGAGCTTGGGCTTGTGACTGTTGCCTTTTCAGATGCGGATAAGTTTGTTAAGCATATAGAAAGTGCAGAACCGGGTTTTGTTGTAGTTTGTGAAGGCTTTGACGTACATAGGATAGAAGGGAAGGTAGATAAAGACCGGATAATCAGCCTGGTTACTACTAGAGAAGACGACAAAAACGGACCTTGGATATTTAAGTATCAGTCAGCAAAAGCAATAGTAGGTGAACTTAGCTCAATAATTATGAGTGAAGATGAAGCATTGCTTGATGACAATAATATACGCATTGTATTTTCGACGAAAAGCAGTATTGAGCGGGGAGAATATGCTAACCTCCTATTAAATGACCTTAAAAACAAAGGTTCAGTACTTTACATAGATATGGAGCCGTTTAATGGCAGCAATGCCGGTAGAATGGGAGCAGGCAGAGGACTATCAGAGCTGATTTACTTTCTTAAGCAGGGTGGAGACAAGCTAAAGTGGAAGTTCAAATCACTGGTGGAAAGAGAGGATATATCAGGCAGGATACTTCCGGTATCAAGCCCCTTTGACCTGGCAGAACTAACAAGAGAGGATGCAAAGGAGCTGTTAAATCTTCTTAATAAGCTAAATGAATATGACTTCATTCTTATAAATCTTGGAATCATCTCACTTGCGTCATTTGAACTTATGAAGGCGGCAAGTCTTATGGAAATAGTTGTAACTACTAAAGGAGGAGACAGAGAAAGTGCGGAGAATTTCATATCAAAGCTAAGGCTTATGGGTATGAAGGATGTAGAAAGAAGGGTTGAAATAGTAGAATTTGGAACAGACACTTGGATATAGAATAAAAGAAGAATTGCTTGAAAGACTGGATTTCTCAAGGGAACTAACCGATGAAGAGGTCTTAAATGAAATTGAAGAAAGAGTATTAAATCTAAGTACAGAAGAATATCTAAGCATTACTGAAAAGAAGAATCTATGTATAGAGATATTTAATTCTGTTAGAAGACTGGGGGTACTTCAGCAGCTGATAGATGATGAGAGTATATCTGAAATTATGGTAAATGGGCCTGATAATATATTTATTGAAAGAGACGGACATATTCAAAAATTCGATGGAAAGATAGCTTCTGAAGAAGAACTTGAGGATATAATACAGCAGATAGTAGCAAAGGTAAACCGTACTGTAAATGAGGCTGAACCTATAGTGGATGCAAGGCTTCAAGATGGTTCAAGGGTAAACGTGGTGTTGCCACCTGTTGCACTTGGTGGGGCAGTAGTTACCATAAGAAAATTCCCTAAGGTGCCTATGACGATGAAAAGGCTGCTTGAATACGAGACCTTATCAAAAGAGGCTGCTGACTTCATTAGAATACTTGTGGAAACAGGCTGTAACATCATAGTTAGCGGTGGCACTTCCTCAGGCAAGACCTCCTTTCTTAATGCACTGGCGGATTATATTCCGAGGGAGGAAAGAGTAATCATAATAGAAGACTCTGCAGAGCTTCAGCTCTTTGGCATACCTAACCTGGTGCAGATGGAAACCAGAAATGCCAATGTCGAGGGAAGGGGAGAAATAGGGATAGGAGACCTTATCAAGTCCTCGCTTAGAATGAGACCTGATAGAATCCTTGTAGGAGAGGTAAGAGACGGAAAGGCCGCAATTATGCTGCTTAATGCCTTTAACACAGGGCACTACGGAGAGTCAACCATACATGCAAACTCAGCAGAGGATACCATCTCCAGGCTTGAAACACTTGTACTTACAGGAGCCAACATCCCATTAGACGCAGCAAAGAGACAGATAGTCTCTGCCATAGACTACATAGTCTACCTTGGAAGGCTCAAAGACGGCAGGCGTAAAGTCCTTGAAATAAGCGAAATATATAAAGATGACAAAGGGGATATTGCACTTAATCAGATATTTGAATACGAAGCTGATAAGGGGCTTATAAGGTGTGGTTCTCCAAAAAGAATGTCTAAGTTTGAAATGGCAGGGTTTAACAAAGATGAATTATTTGGTATATAAAAGGTCTAAGCTTGAATGGCTTAAGCTTATAGCCATCTGGCTTGCTGTTTCTGTAAGTTTCGGCTTGCTTTTTTACCAATCTATAATGGGTGCTTTAATCATTCTTCCCTTTGGGATAGTTTTTGAAAAAGTGAATAGAAAAAGGCTTATAGAAAAGAGAAAAAACGAATTGTCTTCTCAGTTTGTAGAATTCTTACAGGTAATAATGACATCGCTAAAGGCAGGCTCCTCTCTTGAAAGGGCGGTATTGTCAGCGAGGGAGAGACTATACAGTCTATATAACAGAGATTCTATGATAATAAAAGAACTGATATCTATGGAAAGCAGTCTCAAAATGAACATTCCCATAGAAGATATTTTATATGACTTTGGAAAAAGAAGTGGAATAGAAGATATCAATCAATTTGCCGAAGTCTGCAAGATTTCTAAAAGGGCAGGTGGCAATCTTATAAAGGTTATGGAGCATACCATTAGGTGTATAGTGGATAAAAATGAGATGGAAAGAGAGATAACTGCCTTAATAAGCGGTAAAAAGCTTGAAAGTAAGTTTATGACAGCAATACTTCCTGCTATTTTATTATATCTAAACTTCTCAATGTCTGACATGATGAAGAGCCTGTATGATGGGGCGCTTGGAAGAATCATAATGAGTGTGGTGCTTGTGTGCTACGGCGCATGTTGCCTGTGGTTTGATAAAATAACTGATATTAAGGTGTGAGATGAGTATATACAAATCATTTGATAAAAAACAAAGACTAATCATTATAATAGTGGCGGTAATATCCCTTCTTGGCATTATAGCAGGGATTGTCTATGACAGCGGGCTGACAAGAGTAGAACTCACCACTATCACCAGGCCAAAGCCGTATGAAGAAGCAGAAAACATAAGCTTTGGTGTTGAAGTAGATGGAATTAAACCTGATAAAGAGCTTACCTACGAGGGGCAGATAGGCGTTAAAAAGCTTGAAGAAGTAAAAATAGATGAATATCTACATAATACTTTGGACACTCTTGAAGCCAATATGTACAGAGAGGGAGAAGGAAAAGAGAGGGTGCTTACAGGATTAAACATCCCGGTGAGGCTTGCGAATAACCCTGTGGACATTAGTTTTAGTACGGACGAGGGAGGTATATTGCTTGATAACGGCGACCTAAACTTTGACCTGATTAAAGAAAAGCAGTCGGTAACTCTTAAGCTAACAGCAGCTTATGGGGAAAGGGAGATAAGCAGAAGCCTTGTAATAACCGTATATCCAAGGACGCTTACAGAGGAGGAGAAGGTCAAGCTTGCAGTCAAAGAAAAGCTAGACTCTGCCTTTGCTGACGGAGAAAATGAGACCATTACCCTGCCGGCAGAAGTGGAGGGAAAAAGAGTGAGGGCATATTTCCCTAAGGAAGAAATAACGGGAAATCTCGTAGGCTTTGCACTTGCAACTATCATTTGTCTTTTTGTAGTTTTTAACGAAAACAATAAAAGAAAGATTAAAGACAGAGAGGAGGAACTAAAAAATGGCTATACAGAGTTTGTGGGACGGTTTGTGATACTGCTTGGAGCAGGACTTAATATACCTGCTATATGGAGAAAGCTTGAAACAGGCTTTGCATCCAATAAAAGCCTGACAGAGGAGATAAGGCTTACACTTTGGGAAGTTGGAAACGGCAAGACTGAAAGAGAAGCCTATGAAAACTTTGGAAAAAGGATAGGCGGTACACAGTTCTCTAAGTTTGTATCTGTGATTAACCAAAGCCTAAAGCTAGGTCAAGGACAGCTTTTATCAAGACTTGAAGCAGAGTCCGAAGCAGCTATGTTTGAAAGAAGAAATAAAGCTAAGGTCATGGGAGAGGTGGCTGACACCAAGCTGCTTATGCCTATGATGCTTCAGCTTGTACTGATTATGTTGATTATTATGGTACCTGCCTTACTGGCAGTGTGAAAGGAGAAGATATGAAGATTATTGATATGATGAAGACAAAGGCAAATGACTTATTTTACAGCATGGAAGTAAAGAAAATGCTTGCAAAAGAGAGATGGGAAGAAGCGAAGGATGACAATAGAGGTATAGCTGTAATTGAGATTATCCTGATACTTGTTATTGTACTTGGACTCATAATTATATTCAGGAAGAACTTAAAAGAAATGATTGATGAAATCTTTCTGAAAATAAGGGGAAGCCAGAGGCAGATAACAGCACCATTACACTAAGACTTAGGAGGGGAGAATGAAGGTTAAGGGAAGTATAACCATATTTTTATCTTTAGCTCTCCTTTTTGTGACAGCCTTAATAGGAAGCCTGCTTGAGTCTGCGAGGGTAACAGTGGCAGGCGAGATAGCCTTAGATAACTCTTACCTCGCTGAGCAGAATATCCTTGCTGAGTATCAAAGAGAGCTATGGAATGATTACCATATATTTTTTGTAGACGCCTCTTTACTTAATGGAGAGGAGGGGGCAGTTAAGCTTGCCAATTCTTATATGGATAAGATGATGCCCGGTGGAAAAGGAGATTATCTGGGGACTACAGCTAGTTTTACAAGCCTTAGCTTTAAGGAAAACATGACAGAGAATAACTGTTACTTTTTTGCAAAGCAGGCAGCAGCCTATATGAAGTATGGTGCTGCCGCAGGAGTAGATAAGAAGCTAATTAACAATGCAAATCTCATTAAAACGGCGGAAGACGGTACAGACACCCTAAGAAAAGGTCTCAAAATCAAAGTAGAAGCAGAGAAGAAGTTAATCGAGCTTGAAAGAGAGAAGAAAAAGCTTGAGGAGAAGGCAAATGATATTAAAAAAGGTGCAGAAAATATAAAGGAAATCATAGGCACAGAGGTACACGCTCAGTCTAAGTCAGGCTTACTTGGTGTAGAAGAGGCCAAAAGGTCAGAATCATCCAATCAGATACATACAAAGATGGTCGAAAAGCCTAAGGCTATGGCAAAGAAGATAGAAGTACAAAAGTCAGAAGTACAGGATGATACCCCAAAGTACACTGAAAAGGAAGTGGCAGACGCTAAGAAAAAGTACAAGGAAAGTCAGAAAAACCTGGATGATGCCACAGGAGATGGAAGTGCCAGGGGAACATTGAGCTTCTTTATATCAGGAGATAAGAAGATCTCAAAGAGAAAGATTAGCTCTACAGCTTGGGGTGAAGTACAGACCGAAAAAGAAGAAAAGACCGACTTGGTAGAAAAGGGGCTTTTGATTCTCTATGCTAAGGCACATTTTAAGAACTTCCTATCAAAGGTAAAGGAAGAAGACAAAAAAGAGGCTCTTAGATATGGATTAGAGTACCTTATAGCAGGCAAAGAAAGCGATGAAGCCAATCTAAGCTCTGTAGCCAACAGAATATTTGGACTTAGGACTATAGTCTGGTATGGATATTTCCTTACAAGGAAGGATAAGATGGCGGAAGCAGAGGCTATTGCGGCTGCCATTGCAAGTGTGCTGGCGCTTCCTGCTGCCATAGAGATAATTAAGTACGGCATTGTCATGGGCTGGTCGATGGACGAGGCAAGAAAAGAGGTAAAAAGCCTGTTAAAGGGAGATGATATCCCTCTTTTGCCCGGTAAATCAGAAGGAGTAAAACTAAAATACCAAAGCTTCCTAGATTCATTTCTTGTAATTGCCTCAGGTAAACTCCCTATCAGAATGGTAAAGCTAATAGAGCAGAACATCAAGCTAAGATATTATCAAGGCTTCAGAGCTGACAGCATGTATGCCGGAGTGAACGGTGAAGTGAGCGTAAAAACTATGCCAAGAATATTCAGGCTTGCCTTCCTCGATGGCATAGTTCAAAGAAAAACAGATAACTGGGAAGCAGGCTTACAGTTATCGCAAAGCCTTTGCAGAGAGTAAAGGCTGCTGCAGAGTGCTCATATATAGTAATAAAGAAAGGAGCTGTTGTTGGTGGATCAGGAATAGTCGCCTAAACCACATTAGAATATTTTGCTTTACCTTTTTTTGGTGAAACACATTATCTTTTTTTAAAATAAAATTTAAATCCCAATAAAAAGTAGAATCAAATAAACAAACAAACACCAGGTAAAATATTCGATTATATTGTATAAGTATATGAGCAGTCTGGAGCAGAAGAGATGAATTAAGATGAGGTAATAATGTGAAACAGTTAAAGGGAAGCCTCACTATAGAGGCAGCGCTTTCCATGCCGCTATTTGTACTTGCCATAAGCCTAATCATATTTTGGACAAGTTTCCTTCAGACTCAGGCAGAGTTAAGTGCAAGAGCGGCAGATAAAGCAAGAGAGATGGCAAAGCTTGCCTACGTAACCGAGGAAGAAGATGGCAATAGCCCTAAGCTTATAGAAATAGCAAAGGGAGAGCTGCTAAACGGAGCTTATTTTGAGAGGCTTGCTGTAGCAAGGCCCTTTACGGGGAGGTATTACAGTGAGGCAGAGGCAGATAATGCAGAAGATAATAGGATAGTATTTGTCACAAAGACAGGAGAGGTATATCATACAAGCAATATGTGCAGCCATATAAGTCTATCCATAAGGGAGGTAGATTATACCTTAGTAAAGAGCCTTAGAAACAAGGGTGGGGCAAAATACTACCCCTGTGAATACTGTGCAAAGGGGGACCTGACTGGGATAGTCTATATAACTGATGAAGGAAACAGGATACATAAGGATAAAAACTGTACCGGTATCAAAAGAAGTGTAAATACGATGAAGAAGGTAGATGCAGAGGCAGCAGGCTACAGGCCCTGCACAAGATGTGGGAGTGTACATGATTAATATAGTTTTACTAAGTTTACTTGGCGTCATAGATGCAGTGAAAAAAGAGATACATATTTTTATCATCCTGCCGATAACGCTTATTTGGCTTGTTACCTCGGTATATAACAATGGAGTGGATATCACTGCCATAGCGGCTGCTGCTATACTAATAGGCTTAAGCCTGATAACAAAGCAGGCATTTGGTATGGCTGATGCCATAGTCTTATCACTTATTGCAATGGAAAGCGGAGTCATATACATGCTTATGGTATTTTTTCTGTCAGATTTATTATTTTTGGCATTTATCGTAGCAAGATATGGATTTAGGCAAAGGAATAGAAGCTTTCCACTCATCCCATTTATCTGCGTCATATATATCATAGCCAAGCTATTTCTAAAGGAGGCTGTATGAAGCTTAAAGGAAGTCTGGTAATAGAGGCAGCAATTATATTTCCGACTGTCATTATAGCTATGTTTGCTATCATTTTTTTTGCATATTACGAACACGACATAGTGGTTCTAAGAAGTGAAGTAAGAAGTGAGCTTATCAGGTATACAGCGGAAAATACAGAGGGAGAGTGGACTTTCTCTGAGAAAGGCAGGGAAACCTTGTTTTATTTAACTTATGAAGACCTGAAAAGCTATAAGTCCGGTGGAAAATGGCAGGTAAATGCAGATGTGGAGTTTAAGATACTTCCGTTTGTGTCTGAATATCTGGACAGGGATTTAACAGATGGAAGCTTTAAGGAAGAGTATAAAGAATATGTACCCGGAGAGTTTGTTAGAAGAATTGGGGCACTGGAAAGCCTAAGTGATGAATAATCAAGATATTGGTGTTTGCTTAATTATGGTATTTTATGGAGGTAGTTTGGTAAGATGGAGAATTTTAGCTATGTACAAGACGGGGGAAGGAATTATCTTAAGTCAGAGCCTGTTGGAGAAGTCGACTACATCGTAGGAATGTTTGCTCATAATGATATCCCTGCGTTTGTTCCGGTTAGCTTTAAGAGCCTGAACCTTGAGAATTATTTTTGTTACAATATGAATGGACTTATACCTATAAACCAGAGCTTTGAGATGAATAAGCTGACAGCAGACAGGATAGAAGCCTTTTTACGCTCTATTATAAAAGCTGCAAAGAGCCTGGAAGAATTCCTCCTGCCTTTTGACAGACTAATTACTGATGAAGCCTACATCTATGAGAGCTTTGGCAAAAAAGACGAATTCTACTGGATATATGGTATTGAGAGTGGGAACGCTACGTTCACAAGGCTGTTTGAGAGACTTCTTGACAGGGTTGACTATAAGGATGACAGTGCAGTAAAGATGATATACTCACTATATCAGGCTGCAAAAGAAAGTGAAGGTATGCAGGGCGTAAGTACAGGTGGAAGCCTCCAAAGGATAAGGGAAAAGGCTGAAGAGATACTCTCTGCCCCACATATGAGCCTTGATATGCGGGCCAGGGAGCTAATTAGGCTTGAAAATGAAAGAAACATTACCAAGAGCTTAAAGGGCTTTGAAGCGGGGACTGGAGATAAGTCTTGCAGGCAAGAGATAGAAGGTGCAGACAGTATGGCAAGAAGATACAGGGCAGAAGCAGAGAGTAAGAAGGCAAGAACACAGAAGGCAGACATAGAAGAGACACCTAAAGTAAAACCTTCGCTATTTAAGAAAAAACAGAAGGAAGAAAAATCAGATAAGACATTGTTTGTCAAGTCAAAGCTTAAAAAGGTCTGGGATTATCTTAATGCCGATATAGGAAGTAAACCTGAAAAGCTTGTTGAACTACAGGCTGTGGGAGAAAATGAGCTCTCTTATAATGTGAGGGAGGTTAAACAGCCAAAGACAGAAGCATCAGATAATGTAGGTGAGGCTACCACCCTTCTTACCGGAGCTATGATAAGTAACGGCATATACTGTCTAAAGCCCGAAGATACAAACGAGGATAATATACTGCTTACAGAATTCCCATTCTTTATAGGAAAGTCAGGAGATAAAACCCACCATACTATAGAGGACAGTACAGTAAGCAGGTTTCATGCAAGGATAGACAGGGAAGAGGAAGAGCTGTGGCTTACGGATCTTAACTCCACCAACGGCACCTTCTTAAACGGGATTAGGCTGATGCCTTTTGGAAGAATGAGGGTAAATAAAGGGGATTCCATAGTTATATCAAGAAAGAGATATGAATTTAAATACCTTGTCTAGCTTGTATTTTATACCTTAAAGCTATATACTTGATTCAAATAGTCAACCCAAAACAGTGATACAAGTAAAACATTGAAGCCCGGATATGCAATTCTTAATATAGAGTTGAAAGCTGTTGTACGCAGATTATAGAATCAGGCTTTGGAGGTATGAGATGAAGAAGATAGTACTTACAGGAGGGGGAACTGCCGGACACGTAACCCCCAATATAGCACTTATCCCGGCACTTAAAAAAGAAGGTTACGAGATACACTATATAGGCACCTATGACGGTATGGAAAGGTCTATGATTGAGAGCCTTGGCATCAACTACATAGGTATTTCCTCAGGGAAGCTAAGAAGATACAAAAGTGTCAAGAACCTTACGGACCCGTTAAGGGTGCTTAAAGGCTTTGGCGAATCCCTTAAGATACTAAAGAGGCTAAAGCCTGATGTGGTCTTTTCTAAAGGAGGCTTTGTCACCGTACCTGTGGTATTTGCAGCAAAGACCTGTAAGATACCTACTATCATCCACGAATCAGACATGTCACCGGGGCTTGCGAACAAACTATGCATACCTAAGGCAGACTATGTACTTGCGAACTTCCCTGAAGCCTTAGAAAAGCTCCCTAAGAATAAAGGTATATTATCAGGTACTCCTATAAGAGAGGAGCTCTTTGAGGGAGACAGAGAAAAGGGACTAAGGTTTTGTGGCTTTAGCGGAGATAAGCCTGTACTCCTGGTAGTAGGTGGAAGCCTTGGCGCCTCTGCGGTAAATGAAGCAGTTAGGAATATCCTTCCTAAGCTCACCGAAAGATTTGATGTAGTTCACCTATGTGGCAAGGGTAAGGCTAAAGAGGAGTATAAGGATGTAAAGGGCTACGTGCAATTTGAATACGTAAGTGAAGAGATGAAGGATATATTTAAGATAACAGACATCGCACTTTCAAGAGCAGGAGCCAACGCTATCTGTGAGCTTTTAGCCCTGAGGATACCCAATGTACTCATACCGCTGTCTGCTAAGGCAAGCAGGGGAGACCAGATACTTAATGCGGATTCCTTTAAGAAACAGGGCTTTTCAGAGGTCCTATATGAAGAGGATATCACAGAGGAAGGACTGCTTGATATCATACTTAGAACCTATGAGAACAGACAGGAATACATAGATAATATGAAAAACAGCCCTCAAAAGGATGCGATAAACATCATAATGGAGCTTATCAAGAAACTGACTAAATCAGACTGATAATAAACTGACTAAATAAGCATAAAATAACTGAATGGTTAATCCTAAAAATAAACTGACTAAATCAGACATCAGATAAACCGCTATAAATACACTTCTACATGAAAAACAGTTGCTATGGAAAGCCTTGGAATATCTTATTCTAAGCACCATAGCAACTGTTTTATTATAATCAAAGAAACTTGCATAAGCTGTAGTCATCAGTCTAACAGCAGTATGTCGAACTAATGCCATCTTGCTACAACTAACAGCTATAATAATTCAGCAATCTTCTTAGCAACCTCTGATGCCTCACCGTCCTCGTAGGAAGTAGGTTTCCAAACTATAGTGCAATCATCATCCTTGAAGCGTGGTATTACGTGTACGTGGAAGTGAAATACAGTCTGTCCTGCGGCTTCGCCATTATTTTGAAGGATATTCACACCGTCACAGCCTGTGAGCTTCTTAAGTGTCACAGCCAGTTTCTTTGCCAGTACAAAAGCCCTGCTTACATATTCGTCATTAAGCTCGCAGATATCCGCAGCGTGTGACTTAGGTAAGATAATGATATGCCCTTTGTTGGCAGGGGCAGCATCCATTATTGCCCTTAGATACTCATCCTCATATACAGTAGCAGTAGGTATGTCTCCGTTAGCAAGCTTACAAAAAATACAATTTTCATCCTTCATAGTATCACCCTTTCAATCCTTATTGTTCTTTCTGAAACTGGAATATAGTATCAAACATCCTAAGTGTCTTAAAATTACCCTTGGCAGCCAGGTCTCCGGACATAAATGCCCTCTGGAAGGTAATCTTTCCGGCTATTATATTGTCAAGGACTTCGGTGGTCGTCCTTGAAGAAACATCTGTATTGTCAAGCTCTCCATAGTAGCATTTTAGCTCGTTTGAGTTAACCTCCACTATTATAGAGCGTGACTGGTCAGACAGTTCTATCTTGTAGGTAGCCTTAAAGTCCTTCTGAGGCCTGAAGTGGTTTCTAAACTGCTTTATCTTGTCTCCCTGGTCAGTGCCTTCATTGCCAAGCATTTCCCTAAACATCTGAGAAAGCTCCTCTATGTCCTCCTTCTGCTTCTTCACATAGTTGTCATCCGATACATAGACAGAGAGCTGCTCACTCTCTTGAGGAGTGAGAGGAAGATTGCTTCCTACCACTGTGTTGCTCCTTATAGTTAACTCACTTGAAGGAAATACGGTTAGGTTTTGATTGATTGCCCTATAAAGGTCTTCAGCCAGCCTCTCTATCCTTCTTGTATACTGACCGTTTAACTCAAACTCTGTATGGTCTTCCACGTAGGAGCTAATGCCCTGACAGGTCTTACCTCCAAGGATTTTCCAGGCTCTTATAAGGCTTAGATAAGATTCGTCTTCTCCAAAAGCTGTGGAAGTGACCACAGGCATCATGTAAGTACCGGCTATCTTTGACTTGTCTGCGTAAAGCCAGCACGCATCAAGGAATTGCAGCATATAACCGCCTATTCCAAACCATTCAAGGCTTGAAGCAAGGATAATGCCATCTGCCTCCTTAAGAGTCTTTGGAAGCATGCTTATGCTGTTTTTCTCTTCATAGAGGTTATATCTCTTAACCTGTACCCTAAGCTCGTTAAGCACCTCAGTTATCTTGTCACATACGTAGATGGTCGGGTCTTCTATGAGTCCCCGCCCGCCATAATAAATGTTAATATTCATGCCAAATACCTTCCTGACTGTCTGATTGTCCTGTTATGAGAAGACCGATTAAAAAGCCTGCAACAAATCCACCCAGATGGGCTATGTTGTCTGTGCTTGTACTTCTAAAGCCGGCATACAGAGAGAACAAAGCAAACAGTATCATTTGTCTTTTTGTTATCGTTTTAAGCTTATCCCTGTATTTTACTACGGATGCTACAGAAGCCCCGATAAGGGCGAATATCGCACCTGAAGCCCCAAGGGAGACGATTTCATTTCCCATATACATATTATAAGACAAAGAAGCTATGCTTGCAAGGATTCCGCCTAGAAAATACACCAAAGCAAAGCGGACCCTCCCCTCGCTGTCCTCATACCTTTTGCCTATTATGAAAAGTATAAACATGTTGTTTAGAAGATGGTCCAAATCAGCATGAAGAAACGTAGAAGTAAAGATCCTGTAGTATTCTCCGTGAAACTTAACGGCCATCCAGGAATTATCCAGGTGAGATATCACGTCTATTCCATTTTGAAGTAAAAACATATTAAGTACTATGTATATTACCACATTTAGCCCTATTACTATGAATGTTAACAATGTGTTCTCCTTTTAGCTTTAATCTCATTCAAATATACCAAAATACAAGATGGGTTGCAAGTGAAATAGTCCTGTAAAAGTAAGAAAATAATCTCACAAAAAAATCTCGAAAAAGCAGGGAGGATACTTGTATTTCAAAGTGATTTAAGGTACAATATAGATGTTTGTTATTTGATTTTTGGGATTGCCTGAGAGGTAATCTTTACTTTTGTTGGGCAGAAACAGGGAATGGCTTTGTTTCTGCCTACTTTTGGCTAAAAAGGAGGAAGAATGAAAAGTAGGCTGCAAGTACTTGTGGTTCTGCTTTTTATTGGGATAGCCGGGGCTGTTTTTGTGTTTTCCGGGAAAAATGAAGGGAAAGAGACAGGTCTTAAGGTAGTAGAAGACATATCGCAAGGCTCAGCAAACTACTCTGAGTCTGGTTATGATAAGACTGCGGACTTGACAGATGTAGATAATAAAAAAGAGGAGTTTGCTAAGAACGGCCAGGGTAAGAGCGTAGACATACAACCTACGGGTGAAGAAAGTCCAAATGTAGTGACTGGTAAAATCTTTGTCCACGTCTGTGGTGCCGTGAGAAGAGAAGGAGTCTACGAACTCTCACCTGATGCAAGGGTAGTAGATGCAATCAGGGCAGCAGGCGGATGCACGAAGAAGGCTGCAAGCTATGGCATCAATCAGGCAGAGGCACTAAAAGACGGAGTACAGGTCTATGTGCCAACAAAGGCAGAGCTAAAGAAAGAGACTAACGGTGCGGACAGAGTCCTCGCATCCATAGGAGTGGAAGGAGTGCGTACAGGTCTTTCTTCACAGGGGGTGAACTTTGGTGAGGGAGGAGATGCACTTATCAATATCAACCTTGCCACCAAAGAAGAGCTTATGAAGCTAAATGGCGTGGGAGAAGCCAAGGCAGAGCTCATTATCACCTATAGGCAGGCAAAGGGCGGATTTAGGGACATTAAAGATATTATGAAGATTAAGGGCATTAAACAGAAGTTTTTTGATAAAATTAAAGATAAAATATGCATTTGAGTGACATCGTGGATGCTTATTAAACAAACATTAAAATACGTATTTAACCGGTATTTAAATTATGCATTTAATTGGCATTTTAATTGGCATTATGGAAAGGATGGCAGTATATGGCAAGGAAGATTCTTGTTGTAGATGATGAAAAGCTTATTGTAAAGGGGATTAGATTCGGCTTAGAGCAGGATGGTATGGAGGTAGATGCCGCCTATGATGGAGAAGAAGCCTTAGAGTACGTGAAGGCTAATTCTTATGATATGATACTCTTAGACCTTATGCTCCCCAAGATGAGCGGCTTTGAAGTATGCCAGCAGATAAGGGAGTTCTCAGATGTGCCTATCATTATGCTTACTGCCAAGGGAGATGACATAGACAAGATAATGGGGCTTGAATACGGCGCTGATGACTATATGACCAAGCCGTTTAACATACTGGAGGTAAAAGCCAGAATCAAGGCAATCCTTAGAAGAAATGAAAAAAGTAAGGTAGTCAAGGAAGCATCAGGCAAGTCTGTATATGGGGATTTGTCCATAGACTTTGAAGGGCGGAGAGTCTATATCAAAGATAACGAAATCAACCTTACAGCCAAGGAATTTGATCTCCTTGAACTTCTTGTAAAGGATGAAAACAAGGTCTACTCAAGAGAAAAGCTCCTTGACATCATCTGGGGTTCAGACTATCCGGGGGATGTAAGGACCGTTGATGTGCATATAAGGAGACTTCGTGAGAAGATAGAAGAGACACCGGGTGAGCCTAGATATATCCATACAAAGTGGGGGGTGGGTTATTATTTCAAGAATTAAACCGCTTATCCAGTTTGTAAGGAGCTTAAAGTTTCAGGGCTTTATGGTAGTGTTTTTCGTTACTCTGTGTTCTCTTATCATATACTCAAGGATACTTATGGCATCCTACGATAAGAATGCCTATGACTACAGAGTGTCAACTATAAGGGAGTACGGAACTACGATTGCCAATAACCTAAGTGTACCGGGCTCTGTGACGAAGGACTCAATTACCGAGTATGAATCTGAAATCAAGTACTTTTCCAGTATGTATGATGGACGAACTCTCGTTATAGACAAGAATCTGAGGGTGCTTTTTGACACCTTCGGTCTTGAAAAGGATAAAACACTTATATCAGAAGATGCGATTGCCAGTCTTGGCGGCAAGGAAAGCATATATCGAAACAGCGACAAAAACTATGTAGAGCTCATCCTCCCAATCACCAATACAAACGACAAATCTGTTATCGGCATACTGGTGTTTAGTTTCTCTCTTAAGGCACCTATGTCTATAGGAGATAAGCTGTCGTATACCGCAAGTACTATACTTGTGATTCTAGGTGCTATAGTAATGATAATTGCATTTGGATATGCATTTAGTGTATCTAAGGCTCTAGGTAAGCTCTCCTCAGAAATAGACAAGATAACTGATGGCAACATAGAAGAGATTGATTCTGTATACAGCTACACAGAGCTTGAAGCTGTATCAAGCTCATTTAACAAGATGTTAATAAAGGCTAAAAAGCTTGAGGGAGGCAGACAGGAGTTTGTATCTAACGTATCCCATGAGCTTAAGACTCCTATGACATCTATGAAGGTGCTTGCAGACTCGCTGCTTAGCCAGCCGGATGCAAGTGTTGAGATGTACAGAGAATTTCTTACGGATATCAACAATGAGATAGAGAGAGAAGACAAGATAATAAATGACCTTCTCTCCCTGGTCAAGTTTGACCGTAAAACAGGTACTATCAATGTGAAGCCTACAGACCTTAACGAGCTTCTTGAGCAGATACTTAAGAGGCTTCGCCCCATCGCAGTTAAAAACCACGTGGAGCTGATATTTGAGAGCTTTAGAGCTGTAACAGCAGAGGTAGATGAGGTCAAGCTTTCACTTGCACTGTCTAACCTCATAGAAAATGCTATAAAATACAACAAAGAGGATGGATGGGTTAGGGTATCGCTAAATGCTGACCACAAATTCTTCTTTGTAAAGGTGGTTGATTCAGGAATAGGCATACCTGAGGAGTTTCAGGATCAGATATTTGAGAGGTTTTACAGAGTCGATAAGGCGAGAAGCAGGGGAACCGGCGGAACAGGCCTTGGTCTTTCCATAACTAAAAATGTAGTGATGATGCACCACGGAGAGATTCGCCTATATAGCAAGGAAGATGATGGAACTACATTTACCGTAAGAATCCCTCTAAGCTACATCCCTCCAAAGCCGCATACAGCCAAGAAGAAAGGTGGTGGATTTAGACTTGCCAGATTGTAAGCCTTTTAAGCTCTTGTTCTGCCTTTTTTGCCTCTCGCTTGCACTTACAGGCTGTGGCAGCAGTGCAAATGACAATATTAAAGAAGCAGAAAACTCATATAAGATATACTATGTCAGCAGTTCAGAAGACAAACTGGTATCAGAGGACTATGTGGCAAAGGAAGAAGAGACTAATAAGTTAATAGGCGAACTTTTAAAGCAGCTTAACAATGTCCCTGATGGAACTGCTCTTAAAAAACCGATACCGGATTCGGTAGACTTAAAGAGCAAAAGCCTTAAAGACGGCGTCCTTACGCTTGATTTCTCAGAAAGCTATCACCAGCTTACAGGGATATCCGAGATACTAAGGCGTGCATCTGTAGTAAAGACTCTTTGCCAGATAAAGGAAGTCAAAAAGGTAGAGTACAGGGTAGAAAATCAGCCCCTTATGTACTCCGAGTTAAATCCTGTAGGCGCGATGTCTGCTGATGACTTTATAGACAATACAGGTGGTGAGACCACTTACTACCAGACAGTCCAGATAAGCCTTTATTATACCAATGCTGATGGAAAGAAGCTTTACCAGACCAGACACAACGTAGAATTTGACGGAACTATCTCATTAGAAGAGCTTGTCATAAGACAGCTTATGGCAGGACCACTTGATAATGATAAGCTTGCACCTGTTATGCCACCCGGAACCAAGTTAAACAAGGTGACATTTAAGGATGGTATCTGCTACGTGGACTTTAGCAAGGAATTTCTTGAGGGCAGGGAAGGAGTATCTGATGAGGTCATAGTATATTCTGTAGTCAATTCACTCTCTGAAATAAGCTCTGTGACAAAGGTTCAGTTCTTTATAGATGGCAAGCCTGTCAGCTCTTATAGAGAGACCATCCCTATTGATTTACCTGTTGAAAGGAAGTTAGATATTATTGCTGAGAATTAAAAGACCGCTTGTAGCTGCGGTACTATTTGTTATACTCCTGATAATGGCTTATGACAGCCTAAGTAAAGACGAGGGTTTTGCCTATATTGGCAAGACCCTAAGCCTGACCGGAAGGATAAAGGAGATAAAAAGCTACGATGTGCCCTTTGGTGAGCGAAGCTACAGGCTGAAGGTAAAAGCCGATTCTGATGAGATAAGCGCCTTCATCCTTAAAATAAAAGAAAGTGACCTGTTTGCGGGCTGTAACCTTTATAATGACGTGGATATAGATTTATCCGAGCTTTCTAGGATTCTATATGGCAGGGAAATAAGCTGCACCGGAAGCTTTGAAGCTTTTGACGGAGAGCTAAACCCCGGACAGTTTGACGCTAACGCCTACTATAAAAATGAAGGCTATACCGGTATTCTGGATGCAAAAGATATAAGGATTGTGAAAGAAGAGGGGAGCTTTTCTCCTGATATATATCTACATAGATTAAATCTGGCAATTTCTGACAAATATAAGAAGATTCTTGGTGATAAAAATGCAGGAAGCCTTTCGGCTATGGTTTTAGGTGACAAAAGAGGTCTGGACGAAGAAATAAAAGAACTATATCAGGAAAATTCAATAAGCCATCTGCTTTCAATCTCAGGTCTGCATATTTCTCTATTAGGTGGTGCTGTTTTTCTCTTTCTAAGAAGGTTAAAGATCAGCTTTAGCTTCCCACTCATTGCATCAAGCATTATTTTGATTATATATGGAGCATTTACCGGGTTTTCAGTATCTACCTCAAGAGCTATTGTTATGATGAGCGTACTGTTTATTTCTTTCGTCATAGGGAAAAGCTATGACTTGCCCAGTGGGCTTGCTCTTGCAGCTCTCATACTTATTGTAATGAATCATAGAGTCATATATCAAAGTGGTTTTTTACTTTCGTTCTTTGCGGTTATAGGAATATTCTATATAATGCCTGAATTGTTGTATATTTTTAAGGTCGATATCTACCATAAAAGAGGGATAATAAAAGGACTACACCTCCTTCTTGCCTCCATCATATCTTCCATAAGCATCCTGCTAGCTACACTCCCCATCGTACTAAATAACTTTTATGAGGTTTCACTTACAGGAATCCTCCTAAACATTATAGTCATTCCTCTTATGTCGCTGGTTGTTATCACAGGGCTTTTAGGAGGCTTTGTGGCACTTGTATCTGAGATTTTGGGAAGCTTCATCCTTGGCATCACACATTATATCTTAAACTTATACACCCTCTTTTGCAGGCTGGGTGATAGGCTTACCTTCCTTAGACTAATCATAGGAAAGCCTGATAAATGGCAGATAGTACTTTACTACCTGATACTTGTGATAGTATTTTACCTTCTAGCACTAAAGCGAAGGGAAAATAAGCTTCGGTCACTAAAGAACAATCTGCCTGAAGGATATAATACATCCAAAAGAATAGTATTTACAGCGCTTATGACCTTTACCTCCTTTTTAATTATTGCATATAAACCAAGAGAATTCTCCATCAATATGCTTGATATAGGACAGGGTGACTGCTTTGTAGTAAATGATGGCAATAACGATATTTACATATCGGACTGTGGTAGTACAACAGTACAAAACGTAGGTAAAACAAGGCTTTTACCCTTCTTAAAGTCGAAAGGCTGGGGGAAGGTAGATACGATTTTTATCTCACACATGGATAAAGATCATGTAAATGGGGTAAATGATTTGCTTAAATGTGCCGAAATAACTATTGGTAGAATAATTATCTCCGCAAGCTACACATCAGATAAGCTTAACTGTGCAGAGCTTGAAGAGCTAAAGGAGCTGGCTAAAATGCGTGATATTAAGCTCTTTTACATGAAAAAAGGAGATGAAATTGTAGGTAAAGATATTAGCTTTAGATGTATCTATCCGACAGGAGAAGAAGACATTAAAGATCAGAACGAAGCCTCCATTGTGATGAGGATGGATTATAAGGGATTGTCGATGCTCTTTACAGGAGATATAGCAGGCTCTACAGAGGAAAAGATAATTGACAGCACTGGAAAAGACATCCTTGACTGTGATATCTTGAAGGTTTGCCATCACGGAAGCAAGAATTCTTCCACAGATGACTTCCTAAAGAAAGTCAGTCCAAAGCTTTATCTTATAAGCTGTGGCCTTATGAACCGTTATGGACATCCTCATAGAGATGCTCTATCCAGGATGACAGGAGAAGGCGGCAGGATACTAAGAACCGACCATATGGGAGGAACACAGATAAAGCTTGCGGATGGAAAGCTTATCATAACCAAGGCAGGAAAGAACCTTACAGGCAAACGCTTTTCTCCGGCAGTCGAATGTGACTGTGAAGACTGCGAAAGGATAAAAGTAAATACTCACCTTGTTAAACCATAAGAAAATTTGGATTAATTATCCTTGAAAAATCTAATTTTTTCGAGTATAATCAAAGTAACAGGACAAGATGACTTTAGATAAGCCTGGAATGTTCGATAATTTCTGATATTTTGAACCTACATGACTTAAAAAGGGATTCCTATATCCATATTTTGATGTCAGGCCTCATTTCGGTGGAAGGCAGATGAATATGTGCGGTTGCCCACCTAGTAAACGCTAGGAGTCAAAAACAGAAACCGGCATTTTGGGCTTATTTTTTATTTTAAAAAGCCAGATTTTAAAAATAATTTAAAAAAGTACTTGCATTTGGTTTCAAAATGGTATATTATATTACAAACAAATCTTAAAACGTAACCAAAGGAGAAAAACGTATGAACAGACTTTACAAATACTTGTTTGCGTTAAGCCTGTTGTTACTGGCTTTTCTGGCAAACCCCGATAAGGCACTCGCAGACAGCGCAACTATAGAGAACGCAAACGATGGAACAGTTAAACTTGTCTACAACAACGACAATGATGCAAGGGTTAAGCTTCTTGTTCAGCTTACCGGAGGCACTCAGTACAAGTATGACATACCTAAGGGAAATGTAGACATCAATATCCCTCTTACACAGGGAAATGGTGAGTACAAGCTCATCCTATGTAGAAACATCTCAGGTACCAAATACGCAGTAGTGCAGACAGTAAGTGTTACCCAGAGACTTTCAAGTGACAATGATGCTTTCCTTTCATCTAACCTCATTATAGACTGGAATACTACCAATGAAGCCATCAAAAAGGCTCAGGAGTTAGCAAAGAAAGGTGGAAGCAAGAAGATTAAGTACATCTACGACTTTGTAGTTAAGAATTACTCTTATGACTATGACAAAGCCAACAACATCAACGAGATAGCAAAGTACTCACAGTACATTCCAAACATCAAGAAGATATATACAGATAAGAAAGGTATCTGCTACGATTATTCAGTGCTCTTAGCTTCGATGTTAAGAAGCGTGGGGGTTCCTACAAAGGTAGTTACAGGATATACCGTTAATGCCACAGTATATCACGCTTGGAACAATGTATATGACAACTCCAAGTGGAACGTAGTAGATGCAACCTACGATGCACAGATGTACAGAGCAAAGAGAAGCTACAGTATGTACAAGAGCTTCAGTGATTATAAGGACATCGTATATACCTACTAATCACCACATTAAATTGTTTGTTCTTCCTCAAAGAATAAAATAAACTAAAAATCCCCCGGCCCAAGGTCAGGGGATTTTTGCAGCTCAATCACAAGTCCTACTCCAGTACCACCTTGCAGAACTTCTTCTTACCCTTTCTTACTATAAGTCCATCGCCCCTTAGCTCATCAGGAGTGAAGGTGGCGGCAAAGTCAGTTACCTTGTTGTCATTTACAACCACTCCTCCCTGTTCTACAGCACGTCTGCCCTCTGAGCGGGTAGCCACAAGGCCGGACTTGTGAAGCAGGGTAATGATGTCAAATACACCGTCTCTTGCATCCTCCATAGAGATAGCAAAGGAAGGCATATTCTCAAGGCTTCCGCCACCTGCAAACAAGGCCTTCGCAGCAGACTGAGCCTTCGCTGCCTCCACTTCTCCGTGCACAAGCTTAGTAAGCTCGTATGCAAGGATTTCCTTCGCTTCGTTTAACTTCGCACCCTCCCAGGACTCCATAGCAAGGATATCCTCTATAGGAAGGAAGGTAAGGAGCTTAAGGCACTTAAGTACATCTGTGTCATCTACATTTCTCCAGTACTGGTAGAACTCATAAGGCGTAGTCTTCTCAGGGTCAAGCCACACAGCACCGCTTGCAGTCTTACCCATCTTCTTGCCCTCAGAATTAAGCAGGAGAGTGATAGTCATAGCGTGTGCATCTTTACCAAGCTTTCTTCTTATAAGCTCAGTTCCTGCAAGCATATTGCTCCACTGGTCATCTCCGCCAAACTCCATATTACAGCCGTATTTCTGGTATAACATATAGAAATCATAGCCCTGCATAAGCATGTAGTTAAACTCAAGGAAGCTAAGCCCCTTCTCCATACGCTGCTTGTAGCACTCCGCCGCAAGCATCCTGTTTACTGAGAAATGAGGGCCTATATCCCTAAGGAACTCAATATAGTTAAGGCCTAGGAGCCAGTCAGCGTTATTTACCATGATAGCCTTGCCCTCGCCAAAGTCTATAAAGCGCTCCATCTGCTTCTTAAAGCACTCACAGTTATGCTCTATGGTCTCCTTAGTCATCATGGTACGCATATCACTCCTGCCGGAAGGGTCGCCTATCATACCTGTACCGCCACCCATAAGGGCTATAGGCTTATTACCTGCCATCTGGAGGCGCTTCATCAGGCAGAGCGCCATAAAATGTCCCACATGAAGGCTGTCGGCAGTAGGGTCAAAGCCTATATAGAACACAGCCTTTCCCTCATTTATCATCTTGCTGATTTCTTCCTCGTTAGTTACCTGGGCTATCAGCCCCCTTGCCTTAAGTTCCTCGTAAACAGTCATATTATCCTCCTTTAACCATATAAAAGCTATTCATATCCAAGAAAGTTTTTGTTTTCTGAAAACCACAAAGATTTTCCCTTAAACAAAAAAAGCTCCCATCCCCTAAAGGACGAGAGCGTAAGCTTCGTGTTACCACCTTAATTCACAGAATATATCTGCCTCAAACGGGTACAACAGTCTATACCCTGACTCTCTAACGGAAGTCTGCCGTCACAGCCTATTAAACAACGCTTTCAGTGTGAAACTCCGGGATGTATTCAACCAGACTCTTTCTTTCGCCTCTCACCAACCGGCTAATCTCTGTAAGTGAACCTCTGATTTACTTCTTCCTTTCACAGTTTGTAATGATGATTAAAACATAAGAATAACAATTTGTCAAGACCAAACACCTGCCTACACATAATAAGCAGGAATCAGCATGGCTATAACATATTATGAAATATCTGAAAATAAAGTCCATATAATTGTATAAGTTTCATAAAATACATAAATAAACATTAAATAACTAATTTGTAACCTCAATGTAACCGAAATATGCTATAAAGATACGTATACTTTAATTTGGTTGCAGTTACCCGGTATTATACTGATAATATGATACAAGTGTCAGAAGATAATATACACTCCCTCAAGCAGGGCCACGCCTGATTTTATACTTTTGGTGCTTATATCATAATACTTATATATAACTTAAGGGTATATCAGCATATTCTTTTATTCAATATTGGTATACTTATAAATGTAGAAAAAGAGGCTTATATATAGATTTCTATAAAGAAGCAGTTAATAGAAGACGAATAGATGCCGAACTACATATTAGGGTTATTCTGTCTGTGCCTTCCTTAAGGGGCTTGTCAAAATGACGTATACGGATATGAAAAGGAAATGTACTATATAGAGGACCACAGGGAGAACCACAGGGAGGAAGAGATATTAGAATACGATAAAGTGATACTATAGGAGGGGCGTAATGCTGGTACGTAAGGGAAAGAAGAGAATAGGCGATATTCTGGTAGAAGAGGGGATACTTACAGAAGAACAGCTTGAAGAAGCTCTTAAGGCTGCGAAAGCAGAGAATAAGAAGATAGGTGAGGCCATAACTGACTTAGGCTTTGCTACTGAGCAGGACATAGCTGAGGCTCTTTCTTCACAGTTAGGCTTTGAGTATGTGAACCTATCGACAGTACATATCCCCGATAACGTACTAAGCCTCATAAATGAAAGCGTACTAAGGAAGCATCTGATGATACCTTATGCCTTCGTACCTAATACCATCAATCAGGTAAAGGTAGCCATGGTAGACCCCATGGATATGTCAGCCATAGATGACTTTAGTATAGTGACCAATCTCCTCGTAGTACCATCGGTAGCTACTACCCGTGACATTCTCATAGCCCTTGACAGATACTATGGAGATACAGAGACAATAAAGGCAGCCCAGGAATACGCTAGGGAAAGAGAGGACCTGGCGGCTAAGCTTGCAGAAGGTGATTTGTCAAGCCAGGACGTACAAAGCTCCCCTGTAGTACAGCTTGTAACCTCTATGGTAGAGCAGGCAGCCAGACAGAGAGCCAGCGATATACATATAGAAGCAAAAGAAGATTCTGTACGTGTACGCTTTCGTATAGACGGCTCGCTTTATGAGAAATTCACCTATTCCATCCACCTCCTTCCTGCCATTATGGCAAGACTTAAGATAATAGGCGGTATGGATATCGCAGAGAAGAGAAAGCCTCAGGATGGAAGATTCACCATCCTGGTAGACAAGAGGGAGTATGACATCCGAGTGTCTGTACTTCCTACAGTATACGGAGAAAAGTGTGTTATGCGACTTGCCCAGAAGAAGGCCCTTACCAGAAACAAGAGTGAACTGGGCTTCTCCCCTTCCGAGCTTCAGGCCTTTGACGACATACTTAAGAACCCTAACGGTATCCTCCTTGTTACAGGGCCTACGGGAAGCGGAAAGTCTACCACACTTTATACCGCACTTTCAGAGCTTAACAAAGAGGATGTAAACATAGTCACTGTAGAAGACCCTGTAGAGGCAAACATAGACGGCATCAATCAGGTACAGGTAAATGTAAAGGCAGAACTCACCTTTGCGAGTGCCCTCCGCTCTATCCTTCGACAGGACCCGGACATCATCATGATAGGAGAGATACGAGACGGCGAGACAGCTCAGATAGCGGTGCAGGCCTCCATCACAGGACACCTCGTGGTAAGCACCCTGCATACAAACTCAGCCGCAGGAAGCATCAACCGTCTCATCAATATGGGAGTGGAGGGCTACCTCCTTGCAGACTCCCTGGTAGGAATCATAGCACAGAGACTCGTAAGAAGGCTCTGCCCGTACTGTAAGAAGCCTCACTTAATCACCGATACCGAAAGAAGGATAATGGGCATAAGGGCAGATGTAAATCCCGAGATATATGAGCCGGTTGGCTGTGAGAGGTGTGACAACACAGGATACTCAGGGCGTATCGGTATATATGAGATAATGAAAATCACACCTCCTCTTAAGGAGCTGATATCAAAAAATGCCTCCGTAAGTGAGCTAAAGCAAATGGGAATGCGTGAGGGTATGCACACCTTAAGGCAGAGTGCAACTATGCTGGTAATAAAGGGCATAACCTCAGTCCACGAGATGATAAAAACTACCTTTGAGAACTAACACAGGACTTAGGTAACTAAGCCCTGAATACAGAAAAGATATGACAGCCTATGATATAGTACTTAGGAAATGAAGCTTTGTAATACACAGTAGATATGACAGCCTATGATATAGGACTTAGGTAACCAAGTTGTATAATAAAAAAAGAAATGTGAGGGTAATATGACGATAGAAGAAATACTTAGACTTTCCCAGGAGAAAAGAGCATCAGACATACATCTCTCTCCGGGAAGTCCGCTTATGTTTAGAATAGACGGTGAGATGGTTCCACAGACTGACTACCACCTCACCCCTGAAGAGACCTGGGGAGCAATCTCCTACGTAATGAGCGAAGATGACATACGTAACCTAAAGGAGGCAGGAGAGCTTGACTTTGCCTTCTCCCTTCCGGGCCTTTTTAGAGTACGTGTAAATGTATTCAGCCAGAGAGGCACCTATGCGGCGGCGCTTAGAATACTTAGCTTTGAGACACCTACTCCTGAAAAGCTTGCCATACCACACTCGGTAGTGAAGCTTACCCACAAGAAGAGGGGGCTAGTATTGGTTACAGGAGCTACAGGAAGTGGTAAGTCCACCACACTTGCAAGCCTTATAGGAGAGATATCGGGAAGGGATGCCAAGAACATCATCACACTTGAAGACCCTATCGAGTACCTACACCCACATAAGAGATGTATAGTAAGCCAGAGAGAGATAGGCTCAGATACCACCTCGTACGCAGCAGCACTGAAGGCTGCCCTTAGAGAAGACCCTGATGTCATCCTGGTAGGAGAGATGAGAGACCTGGAGACCATCGCCATCGCTATCACAGCGGCTGAGACCGGACACCTTGTATTCTCGACCCTTCATACCAACTCTGCGGCTGACTCCATAGAGCGTATGATAGACGTATTTCCTCCACACCAGCAGCAGCAGATAAGGGTTCAGCTTGCGGGAGTCCTTGAAGGAGTAGTCACACAGCAGCTTCTTCCAAGGATAGAAGGCAAGGGAAGGCTTGCTGCCTACGAGGTCATGATAGCCACCCACGCCATAAGGAACCTTATCAGAGAAGGAAAGACCTACCAGATACCTTCCCTCATCCAGACTGGAAAGAAAGACGGTATGCAGTCCATGGATGATGCCATATACGAGCTGTATGTGAAAGGAAGAATAGACGAAGAGACTGCACTTAGACATGCTTTCAGCTTTGAGAGGATGAAGCAGAGAATCGGAAGATTTTAGGAGGGTAAGAAGTGGCAGATTTTACATATCTTGCGATAGACAACAAAGGAAAAGAAAAGAAGGGTACCATACAGGCTGAAAACAAGGGTGATGCGGTCACTCAGATAAAGAAAAACGAGATGACGCTTATCCGCATTGAAGAGGCGAATATCCTTACCAAGGACATAGAGTTTAGCTTTGGAAGCGGTATTAAGATAAGAGACCTCAGTGTGTTCTGTAGGCAGTTCATCAGTATGATAAATGCAGGTGTAACCATCATAGATGCTTTAGAGATGTTGTCTGTGGCTACAGAGAATAAGACCATGGCAAAGACCATAGTAAAGGTAAGAGCCAATATCCAAAAGGGTGAGACCCTCTCGGAGTCTATGGCAAAGTACCCTAAGATATTCCCTTCCATCATGATATCCATGGTGGCGGCAGGAGAGGCTTCAGGTAAGCTTGAGGTAGCCTTTGAGCGTATGGCGGAGAGATTCGAGAAGAAGGCTAAGTTAGATGCCATGCTTAAGAAGGCATCTGTATATCCTACCATAGTTATGATAGTATCTGTTATAGTCATCATAGTGATGCTGGTACAGATTATACCTACCTACAAGTCGATGTTTGACCAGCTGGGAGCAGACCTTCCTATACAGACAGTGCTTGCAGTGAAGCTTAGTGACTTCATCATAGCCAGGTGGTACGTGCTTGTAGGCCTTCTCATTGCCTTCATTGTGGCTGTGAATGTATACAAGAAGACGATACCCGGTCAGATAACCTTCGGTACCATAGCCAGGAAGCTCCCTGTATTTGGTATCATCAATGTAAAGAATGCCTCGGCAAACTTTGCAAGAACACTGTCAACCCTGGTATATGCAGGACTTCCTATGGTGGAGGCACTTGAGATTACCTCCAACACCATGGAAAACTACCTATATAAGGAATGTCTTAAGAAGGCAAAGGAAGAGGTAGTAAAGGGTGTGCCTATGTCAGAGCCTATACAAAAGAGCGGGCTTTTCCCTCCTATGGTAGGCTATATGACAAGGATAGGAGAGGAAACAGGAGACATAGAGGGTATGCTAAGTAAGCTAGCCGACTACTATGATGAAGAGGTAGAGATGGCTACACAGACACTGATGGCGGCACTTGAGCCTATGATAATGATGGTGCTTGCGGGCATCGTTATCCTCCTCATATCTGTTATCATGGGGCCTATGATATCCATGTACGGAGCACTTGACAATCTATAATTCGTATTTGTGTACAAACCTAAGAGATATGCGTAAGTGTGAATATATATCGCTTTTTACGATAGGGTAGATATGAAATATGAGGAACTGCTACAGTATAGAAAATAACGATATATAGGCTATTTGCTTATGCTCTTGACTATATTTTGTACTTTGTACCTAAGCTGTGGCAAAAGAATTATTTTATATTTTACCTCTTTTACTGTTAAGAAGTTTGTGGATTTATCCGATATCTTTATTATAAGAAGGATAGAACCCACGTTATAACAAATAAGTTGCTGATACGTGATATAAGATATCATAAAAAGCAAAATAATAACTAAACTTTGTAAAATATGGAATCAAGTATTGAATTAGCAAAGTTGATATGTTATAATACAGCCATAGGGCGACAGCCTTCGCTTACTTTGAATTAAAAGCACTTATAGGGAGTGTTTTTAAGATATAATAATTTAATCAAAAAGGAGAAAGAAAACATGAACCAGAGAAAATTAAACAATAAGGGATTCTCCCTTGTAGAGCTTATCATCGTTATTGCTATTATGGCAGTACTTATCGGACTTCTTGCACCACAGTTCATTAAGTATGTACAGAGATCAAAGTACTCAACAGATGTTAAGAACGGACAGGAAATTGCAACTGTAATTCAGACTCTTATAGCTGATAACAAATTAAAAGAGAACAAATCAGATATTCCAGTTAGTGGTAGTGCTATAATGGACGAGGCAAAAAAGAGCAACTTATTAAGTGAAGTTCCAGTTAGTAAGGTATCTGACAAAAATCAGTTCTATGCTACTTATGACGTCAAGAGCGGTAAAGTTGTTGTTAAAATTGGTGAGGCAGCTAGCGGTTCTGCCGTTTCACAGCTTTATCCTGAGCTTACCGGTGAGTACAAGGACAAGATGACTGAGTAATCAGAACTATACATTAACTACTGAAAGGAACATTATGAGCTACGAAACTATGACCTACCTCATCTATGCACTTATCTTCCTCTTCGGTATCACCATAGGCAGCTTCTTAAATGTCTGCATCTATCGTATACCAAGGGGTGAGACAGTGGTGACTACACCTTCGCATTGTATGACCTGTGGTCATAAGCTAAGTTGGTTCGAGTTGCTTCCTTTGTTTTCCTACATCTTCCTGGGCGGAAGGTGTAGGAGTTGTAAAAGTCATATTTCACCTCAATACCCTATAATTGAGGGGCTAAATGGCTTCTTATACGTACTTGTATTTGCAGTAAACGGATTGAACGTAATATCCATTATTTATGCATTATTTACGTCAGCACTTATAGTGCTTACGGTAATAGATTGGAGGACTTATGAGATTCCAATCAGTATTAATATCTTCATATTGGTACTTGGATGTCTTAAGGTGGTCTTGGATTTTAACAACTTCCCTGACTACCTTATAGGCTTTTTTATAGTAAGTGGTTTTCTTCTTATTCTGTATATGATAACAAAGGGCAGAGCTATAGGAGGAGGAGACATTAAGCTTATGGCTGCAGCAGGGCTCTTGCTTGGCTGGCAGTTGATTGTACTGGCATTTTTTATAGGCTGTATACTAGGCTCTATGCTTCACCTCATACGTATGAAGGTGCAAGGTGCAGAGAGGATGCTTGCGATGGGTCCCTACCTCTCGGCGGGATTATTTATAGCTATGCTTTGGGGCAATGGTTTTATAGAATGGTATTTAAGCAGTTTTTGATATAAACAATAAACTTTAATTTGGAGAATAACATGGAAAACAGAGTACTAAGTATTGAATGCGGACGAAGCCTTGTTAGGGTTCTTGAGGTATCCTGCGGAGGAAGGGAAACAAAGATATACAACTCATTTTTGTTTTCTACGCCTAACAATATGTTCGAGCAGAATGACTCAGAAGAGTTTGCAAGCGTATTGCAGGCAGAATTGAAGAGAAGGAAGATAACCACCAAGAAGGTTGTCTTTGTCATCAATTCAAGCCGTATGGCTACCAGAGAGGTTATCATTCCTGCAGTAAAGGAGAGCAGGATAGATGACCTTATTTCAGCTAATGCCTCAGAATACTTTCCGGTAGACCTCTCCCAATATGTACTCGTACATGAGATTATAGAGAAATTCACAGAGGGGGAGACAAAGAAGTACAGGCTAAACGTCCTGGCTATTCCCCGCGACATCATAGAGTTCTATGAGTGCCTGGCAAGGGACATAGGACTTAGCCTATACGGTATGGGCTATACCGGCAATGCCTCCAAGCTTCTTATGCAAGGTGAAAGTGCAGAAGGAATCAGGGCATTACTTAAAATAGACGGACGTTCCTCTATACTTACCATAATGGATGGTGATAGAATTGAACTCCAGCGTCATATAAGCTACGGTGTATCTGAGGCTGTATCCATAGTGTGTGAGAATGGAATGTATGGCCGTCCTGACTTTGCCAGTGGACTTGAGGTGCTATATGATAACAACCTCCTCTTTGATGAGGCAGTGGATGCAAACGGAGACGGCGTATATGAAGACTACGAGGTAATTGCTTCAAATGCTGAGTATAAGCTAAAGGAGGATGTCACCGAAAGCCTTAGGATGCTATCAGGCAGTGTAGCCAGAATCCTCGACTATTATCTCTCAAGGATTCAGGGAATCAAGATAGAGAAGATAGATGTAATCGGTATTGGTGCCGAGATAAAGGGCTTTATGGAGTTCCTTACTTCTGAGTTTGGCATTCATACTGAGAAGATGCCTCCGCTTAGGACCTTCCACATAGTGAAAAATGAAGAGGAGGTAGAAAAGCACCTTGCAGCATATTACTCCTGTATCGGTGTGACCCTTAAGGGAGGACTCCTTCCTGCTATCAATAAAAGAAGACTTGAGGCCTCCTCTAAGTCAGGTGGGGGTGAAGCCACTACAAGCATAGGTGCATTGGTTATCCCTTCAGTTATCAGTGCTGTCTTTGTAATTGGAGCTGCGGCCTGGTTTATACTGGCATACTTTGATTACAATTCAGCAAAGGAGAAGAATGCTTCGCTTAATACACAGATAACAGCCTACTCTTACATAGAAGAGGTTGAAAAGGCTAACCTCATCGCCAAGGCTGACTACGACTGGATGAGCTCTGCGGTTAAGCTTACAGAGTCTAATAACAACGGCTTAAAGTCCCTTATAGAGGAGCTTGAGAGAAGGATGCCTTCAGAGATACGTGTGCTCTCCTTCAATGCTTTGCCTGACAGGATATCTCTTAATATAACCGTCAGCAACAAAGAAGCTGTAGCAGATATCATCAAGCGTATGAGAGAGATAAACAATGTAATTGTAACCAATGTATCTACGATTTCAGAGACAAAGGGCAAGGATGACAGGGTAGAGGTTAACTTCTCGCTGGATGTCATATATATAAATACAGACGCAGGAAAGGCTGCTGAAGACGCAGTTAAAGCAGAAGATGGCGAAGTTACCGGAGTAGAAAGCACAGATAATGCTGCAAGCGAAGGTGCTGTAACAGGTACAGAAGGTAGTGATACTACTGCGAGTGAAGGCGCTGTAACAGAAGCAGAAGGTATGGATAACACTGCCACAGACAAGAAGACTTCAGACACAGAGGCTTCCGGTGGCACTTCATCAGCTACAGAAAGTGGAAAGGGGGAATAAGAGATGTCGATATCAGAAAGAGATAAGAAGATATTAATAGTATTTGTTGGCATTCTTATATTTGCCCTCGTGTATTATTTTCCTATAAGAAGTTATACGGAAGACGCAGAGAAGCTAAATACTGAGAATGTAGGCCTTACCGCAAAGCTTGCAGAGCTTGAGGCAAAGGTCGCAAGGGAGTCTGAGATAAAGGCTGAGACTACCAACTATGAAGCAGATACCTTGGCTTTGGTAGCAAAGTTCCCATCCTTCTTACAGGTTGAGAATGAGATAATGGATATAGTAGGACTTGAGAAAGAGCTTAAGGTAGAGGTTCCGCTCATTACTGTCAATACCCCTGTAGAGATGAAGGGCTCCGATACGCCTGAAGCAGAGACCACGCAAGCTCCACCACAGGAAGTGGCTACAGAGGAAGCCCCTGAGGCAGCCCCTGAGGAAGCCTCTGCTACAGAAGCTCCTGCGGCTGATGAGACTGGGGTGGCACCTGCTGCGGCAAATAAGTATAAGCTCTATGATATGTCTACCAACATCAACTACAAGGGCGGATACGACAGCCTAAAGAAATTCCTTGACAAGATAGCTAAGTCTACCGACAAAAAGAGCATCAACTCGGTATCGCTTACCTTTGATAACAAGACAGGGAATCTGGACGGCAATATAGTATACGATTCATATTTCCTTGCAGGAAGCGACAGACCTTATGAAGAGATTATCACCAAGACTATCAGGCACGGCACTAAGAACATATTCGGAACTGTAGACACATCTAAGGCAAATAGCGATGGAGCAGACGAATAAAGCACTAAAACGAAATTGTCAGAGTTTGCGGTATGGCTATTAACATACGCAAACTCTGATTGGATATAACATACATAAAAGGAGAGGAAGTGAGGCTGCAGAATATGAAAAATCATAAAAAAATATGCTCTGACAAAGGTTTTTCTCTTATAGAGATTATAATTGCAATCGCTATACTTGCAATTATTACTCTCCCTTTATTAAATGCATTCGTAACTTCTTCCAAGATGAATGCCCTCTCCAGGAACAAGCTCTTAGCTATAGAGACAGGCAAGAATATAATGGAGGAGCTAAAGGGCTACAATTTGGCGGATATTATTAAGTTAGGCTCGCCTAATATCACCTCTCCTACCATATTTGGCAATACAGGCTTTGAAGAGCTTGACTATAACCCTTCTACACACAAGTACGTAGTGGCGGCGCATAAAAGCCTAAGACAAAGCCACACAGGCAGGGATTATGATTTTTACCCTAAGGCAGGCGGTAAGTATTATTTTTACTTAAAGAACATTGAGGGAGAAGGCTTTACTACTAATGCTCTTATAACAGTATCAAAGCCTTCCATTACCGCAGATAATATAGACAAAATCACACCTGTAAGTACAGACAAGGATATACTGATTGATGCTACACTTAGTGCGGGAGATGCTGCCACAAAGATGTTAAACGATCCCTTACTAAGCTCTAGTGTCAAGCATAATGTGAGTGCAAGCACCCTAAGAAGGGAAATACATATAACTGTTACAGGTACGGAAATTGTCACAGTTAAGACTGAATTTAATTATTATGTAAACGGGAGTGCTTCCCCTGTCACAGGACTTAGTGACTTAAGAACTGAAGAAAGTGACTCCCCTAAGGATGAGCTAAGAAGCATATATTTATTCTTAGCGCCTTGGAATAACTCGACAGGAGATGAGAAGATAGTTATAGACAATCCATTAAATAAAAAGTTCAAGCTCTACATTGTAAAGCAGGATACAGGAAACTTAGGAAATAAGATGATAATCTTAGATGTAAGGGATGGAAATATTAACTTTGCAGAAAAGAGCCCTGTTAAGGTATTTACCAATGTTGCAGACACTAACTTTAGATGCAGGTATTATCGTGGTTCCCAGCCTTATACTACTGATAAAATTGATGTGAATATGTCTCTTGTTGAAAGCAAGTCTGCTGATGAGGTAAACAGCTTCGCAAGGTTATATGATATAGAGGTTAAGGTATTTAACTCCAATGTGGATGAAAATGGCATTGCAGGTGCAGAGCCACTAATGACATTGACAGGAGGTATGTCCAATTGATGAAGAGAAACGACAATAGAGGTTCTTCTATACTTATGGTTATCCTGGTGGTAGCAGGGATAGGCGTGATGGCTGCCATTGCGCTCTGGGTATCACTGCGCAATGTCCAGATGAAGACCACTGATGCCGAGATAAAGGAAAGCTTCTACTCCGCAGAGGGAGTGCTCGAGCAGGTAAAGGCGGGAGTAAAAGAAAAGGCGGAGGCTGCATACAAGGAAGCAGTGACCAAGGACCTGGAGAACTTTGCCAAGTACAATAACAGCAGTCAGACGCCTGTGGGTGCGGTATCATCCACTGTATCTGAGAAGGCCCGCAGGGCAGAAGACTTCAAGAGGAACTTTAAGGATACTTTTAAGAGAAGTATTGATAGAGGTACGGCAGGCGAGTATAATATTAAGTCTATTAGTAACCTCGTAGATCAGAGCCTCTTAAACAGCCCTACATATCCTTATGCTGTTGTATCCGCTATGAATGGAGGCTTCAGCAGGAATGAAGGTATAGTAAAGGATGAAGATGATAAGCTTGTACTTAAGGGTATTAAAGTAAGATATGTAAGTGAAGACGAACAGGTATCTGAGATAGTTACGGACATCACGGTAGCTGTACCAAAGCCTGATGTGGCCTACGGCACTTCGGACCTGGATTTGTTTGAATACGCTATCATAGGCGATAAGGGAGTAGAGGTTATAGCAGGACATGTAGATATAAAAGGCAGTGTATATGCAGGCTTTAGTGATGCTCTTAACAAACAGGCTTTTGTAGCCAAGTCTTCTACCAATGTGGGACTTTATGACAAGACCCTTATAGCCAATGGAACGGTTTATGTAGCTAATAATGCAAGTCTTAAAGCTTCTCCTAATCAGAAGATATGGGCAGGTGGTATTCTGCTAGACGGCGGCAGGGCAGAACTTACGGGTGCCTCATATGTAGCTGATGACCTTACTCTAAGCGGAGTGAGGTCCAGTGCGAAGATATCCGGCACATACAAGGGCTATGGCAATGATAAAAATGTGGCAGGCAGCTCGTCGGCCATTATCATAAACGGCAAAGACAGCTCTATAGACATGAGCGGTGCAAAGGAAGTTGCTCTTGCGGGCTACTCTTATATAGCTACAGGAAATGAAAAGCTTCGTGATCGTTACTCACAGGGGAATGCAAACAACAATGTGGATATCAAGATGGGTGAGTCCATTGCGGTAAAGGGCAATCAGATAGCCTACCTTATGCCTGGCGAGTGGATAGGGACAGACTCAAATAAAGAGTCAAAGTTTGGCCACAATCCACTTAGCTATGATGAATACAAGAGGCTCCTAAATGAGAGGGATTCAAGTGGCAAGAACTATGTTCTTGTAGATACCAAGGCAAGAGCATACAAGACAGGTAAGACATTTGAAGACTATGGTGTAACAAAGTCAGACCTTGACGCTAATTACATCAAGATATTTGTACAGCCTATCACAGGCATATCAAGTGACGGCCTTGTATACTTCTATGTGAATCTTCCACAGGATAAGGCAGCCAGGTACTTTAGTGACTTCTATGCGGCAGACAAAAACAGGGCAGAGGAGCTTAAGAAGCATACAGACTTCTATACAGGCACTATAAAGAGTGCCGCCGAAGCGAATATCAAGACAGTGGGTAACTACACCTTGTATGACAATGACCTCGTAGTCTTGCCGGGTAAAACAAGTACAATAGATGGCACAGGCAAATTTATCAAGACCTTCAGGGCTCTGTGCACCAACCTTACTACAAAGGTAAAGGCAGGACAAAAGGAAAATGAAGTATTTAAGAACATAATCAATGAAGCTGTGCTTAGAGGCTACTTGGCAGGAGTTGTAAAAAAAGAAGTATCGGTAAACGGCGTGAAGGCAGTGATTACGTCAGGTAATTATGATTACAACTCTTCCTCAGGTGATGTAAGGCTCATAGTGGCAAATGGTGATGTAACCGTAAAACGAAATTTTACAGGAACCATCATAGCAAACGGCAAGGTCAAAGTAAATTCTGCGGGAGAAATAAAGTCAGATGACAGCGGTATAATTAAAAACCTTATTAGTGAACCGCTTACCGCAGGCGGAAGTGATTATTTTTACAAGGTATTTAAGGACGGAGAAGCGTTTGCAGCTTCAGGAAGCACTGTGAGCGGCAATGACCTTTTTGCTGACGGAAGTGTTGATTTAAGTAAGCTTGTGTCCTACAGTAATTGGAAGAAAAAATAGTTAAGGAGGAGACGATATTGAATAACAAGGGATATTCTTTACTGGAAGCTATAGTGATTATTGCCATACTTGGAGTTCTTACAGGATTTATGGCTACTTCGTCAGGCTTGTTTGATGGCAGAAGAGTAAAGGCCTGTGCAGACAGCGTGTCCTCCTTATTAGACAAGGTGAGGCTTGCAAACCTTGGCAAAGACGAGGTTACACTCACCATATACAAGGATACTGACCAGGCGATAAAGGCAAAGATAGTGACCAAGATAGTGTCAAGAAATGACTCGATTACTGAGAAGATTACTGAGAAGACATTTATTGAAGATGTAAGTGATGACAATGTAGAAATGTCTTATTCTACCGATATCTCAGGAAGTGCTGAGAACCCTGCGGGGGCTGCTGGCATGGTTTTTAATTTTAACAGAAACACAGGTGCCATCAAGGATACCAGCCCTAACGGTATCCAGTGCATAATACTTAGAAAAGGAAATGCAGAGAAAAAAATCAAGATATATGCTGCAACCGGAAAAATCATTGTTGAATAAAGAAAGCCTGATACTAAATGAATCAGGGCTTGCATTTAGGAAGGAGATGTAGATATGAGAAAGCGCATAAGTAACAAAGGATTTTCTCTGATAGAGGTTATCATTGCTCTTGCCATCATCATGGTGGTGAGCGGCTCTATCATATCTTTTCTCTTAGCTGGCAGCAGGTCTTATTCATCTGTTATAACTACTACTGACTTGCAAAAGGAAGCACAGCTTGTGATGAATCAGATATCTGATATAGTGATATCGGCAGAAAAGGAAGTGAGATACACAGACAGTACCCTTGAAGTAATCAATGAAAATGAAAAATATGAGATAAGCTATGTGCCTGCTGAGAAAAAAATCTATTATAAGAAAAGCGTAATTGATACGATGAGCAGGAGCTTTGAGCTAAAGGAAAATGTCCTTATGGCTGAAAATGTAACTGCATTTAGTGCGGATGTCATAAAAGCCGAGGGCAAGAATAAGATAAGGGTAAAGATGAAGCTGAAAAATAACTCCCAGTCCTACGTAAAGGAAGAGACAATAACTCCAAGAAATGAAAATGTAGTTAAATAGGACGGGGATTTGTCCGACATATATAGTAAAGGTATTGTTTTAAGAAAGGAGCTTTATGAAGAAAAGGACTAAAGCTTTAATAGGTATATTAACGGCTACATCTTTAACGGTTGCAGCCGTTTCTATGATGTTTATACATAATCATGAAGCAGACGCAAAAAATGCGTCTTTTAATGGTATTGAGAATCTTATAAAAAGCTCTACAGAGGAGAATCCTTTTACTGTAGTGGAGCTTGTTCCGGATGAGAGGATGGCGAAGTTTGGTTATTTTGTAGAAGGAAGCGAGCCTGAAAACTGGCGTGACAATCTCTCCAAGCTTCGTACTAAAAGAGAAAGAATTAACTATATGAATGGCCTTAAGAATAGGCTCAGCCTCATATCTTCAGGCGATGGAACCAAGCCGCTTACATATACTGAATATAAGGAGGCTTATTCTCTTGATGAGGTACCTGCGGCTGATGAAGCTAAGTATTCCACATTTGACCTGGCTACACCTATTGAGATTAAAAAAGGTACAGTGATTCCCTACAAGATGGTAGACGCCGCAGGCGGAAGCTTTAAGTTAGAGGCAACTTTCAAGGAGCATGCAGGCGGAGACTATGATGAGAATGTAGTAAGCTATGAATATACTCAGAACATAGACGGTAAATATGCCGTAAAATTTAAGAAGGCA
The DNA here is from genome assembly GCF_016651435.1 of Catonella massiliensis. Taxonomy (NCBI): domain Bacteria; kingdom Bacillati; phylum Bacillota; class Clostridia; order Lachnospirales; family Lachnospiraceae; genus Catonella; species Catonella massiliensis. Next base: position 1,037,169 of record NZ_JAEPRJ010000001.1, read on the forward strand.
GACCTGAGTAATCCTGACGGAAGCATAGTATACAGAGCCTCTGAGATAAGAGAGTTTCACAATGCTGATGAGGTAAAGGTTCTGGGATTTACAAGGTATATATACAGAAAGGCTAAAGGTGCTACAGGCTCTAATGTAGTGTACGAGTATGCCCTATCGAATAAGGATGCAGATGGTTATAGTTTTGATTTTACTAACTATGACTATGTTTTGCTGTCCTTTGAAGGGGTGGATGTATCCACTCTTACAGCGGCTGAGAGGACAAGTGGAGTATATTACTTGGTGGAAAGCGCAGAATATCTGGGAAGTGAAGCTGAGTATGACGGTGTGTTAAACAGTGTAGAGCGCTACAAAAAGGTTGCCTCAGGCAGGGGACATTTTGCAGTTGCATCCGAAGCTTCGTATGTATTTGTAGGAAAAGGTAAAGGAAGTAAGAAGCTTGTAGAAGTGGCAGGCGGCAAGCTTGACCATGATTTAGTTATAGACAAGGTATTCTACACGGGAGGCTTTAAGAATAACAACTGGTTTGAAAACGGCGTGTTCTTAAAGAACTTCAGTGATAATGATAACAAGTACCTTCCTGCCACCGACCCTGACTACGATGACGCAAAGATGAAGATAAAGGTGGTTACTTTGACGCCTGCTGGCATTAAAGCTGCTCTTGCTGCCAATCCTAATTATCTGTCAAATGTTGGGCTTTTCTATATATCTGGTTCAAGTTCGCTTGTAAAGGGAAGCGGGCTTAAAACGTATACAAGTGTAAATGATATAAGTCCAGATGTATTAAATGCAGTTAAAAATGGAGTAAATATAGACAATCTTGCTGCGCTTATAGAGAATAATGGATATTCGTATGATAATGCTGCTAACTTAAGTAAATTGGTAAGAGAACTTGCAATTAATAGAGCAGGTGTTGATGGAAATCATGATAATCATTTTGTAAATAAGAGTGTATATACCATAAACTTTGACTTCCCTGGTGAAGCACCATTTATTTTTAAGGGTTTTTCATCTGACTTAATCAATGAGAAGACATCTGATTCAGCTTTTGTAAATAAAGCTAAGGGTGAAGGTTTTGGTGAAGTTGCTGAGAGCATAGTTGAAGAAAATAACATCTTAGACAAGGAAATAGAGGGTACTACAGACAATACTAAAAAGTTTAAACTCGAAATCTCAAAGGCAAGGGCTCTTGAGTACATCATCAGCTACAAGATGAGAAGAAAGAGAACTACAGATGATGTAGTTAAGATCCTTGACATCGAGCCAGCGAAGGTGGTTGGGGAGAAGGATATAGATAGTGAGAGGATGAAGAAAAAGGTCAATAATTGGTTTGAAAGCAATAAGAAGACCGTTACTCAAACATCTATTACCATTACTCAAACATCTATTACCATGCCTACTACCGAGTTCATTGGAAGGAATGAAGAGCTGTTTGACTATGATCTTATTTATATAGGGCTTAATACGAGTAATTTTAATACCGTGGACGGAAAGATAAAAGTAACTAAAATAGTTCCCTCCAAGGTTGTGCCTCCTGAAAGGGTAGAAGGTGAATGGATAACTATTCAAAAGCCGGATATACCTGTACATGATAGTACTGTACCTGAAAAGGATGAAAAGATACCTGGAACTAATGAAAAGTACAAAATCCCAGGTTATACAATCCCGGGTTATATTATACCTAAAACCACGAGTAAAAAGCGTGAGAACAATAGGTATTATTATTGGAGACCTGAGTATACTAAACCAGGCTACAGTATACCAGGTTATCATGTACCGGTAAGTCCATTTTTGAAAGATGTAAAAGATTATACTGTGTATAATGAACCAAATATGAATGGCTTAATCTACAGTAATGTAGGTGATATTTTTCAGGATAAAGATGCGGGTGAATTGTATATGGGAGGACTTTTAGATACTGATTATAAGCAAATTGATAATAAATATAATAATATTGAAGCATACGAAGATTCAGACCCTGATTCTAATGGTATAAAGTTCAATTTTAAAAAAGGATTGACGGAAACAGATTATCATAATAATGGAGTATATGATAATAAAACAAATACAGATTTTGTTACTTTTCGTTTTCCGGGTAATGATATAACTGTGGAAAAACTTAGTAAACTCAAGGAGTATATTAAATTAGGATATCCAATTGTATTTGCAGATGGTTTTGTAAATAAGGAGGGAAGCAATATCACCGTTAATGCTGAGAAGATTGATAACAGTTCAAGGATGTACGAGCTTGCTGAATACGCAATTAAGTTCAGACAAGATAACCCTTCTAAGAAAAATGTTATATTTGAAGGGGCAGCTGAAAGCCTTGATGAAGTTGAGTTAAACTCCCTTATTACTAATATTAACCTCCCTAAGCCTGAGATTTTGCTGGAAGAACAGCATTACGAAAAGGATATTGATATACCGGAACGTATTACCGACTATACGAGGATTAACAACAGAACCTTGGAAATTAACTTTAAACTCTTAAATAAAGGTTTTGAAAGTGATAAGGCCAAATTTGAGCTAAGTCTTTACATTGATAGCAATTCTGATGGTAAGTTCTCTGGTACAAGAGAGATTGTTAAGAAAAGTTATTATAATTTATTTAAGGATAATAATTTATATAAGGACAATCTGGTTGCGTCCAAGACTTCTTGGTACAAGGTTAAATATAAGATTCCCAAAACTTATATAGGTGTTTTACCTTGGAAATTGAAGATTGAACTTATAAGTGAATCCGGTATTAAGAGGCAGACAAGTGTGTCTGGTATGGGATATGTTAAACGTGAAGGAATAAAACAAAAAATAACTGTACTACAGATTAAAAGTGGAGAATTTCTTCAAAATAAGTATAATCAGCATTACAATAACGATATAGAACACTATAAATACAATAATAATATATCTTTTCTCAGCAAACATGAACGTGATAATTTTTTGTATAAACAAGGTGCGCCACGATGGTTCTATGAAAAAGGTTTGCGAGACAACTTTGATATGGCTACAGATCCTGAGTTTAAGAAATTGTTAAGTAAGGTAGAGGACTTTGAAATATCCGTGGTTTCAGTTGGTGCTTATGAATATATAGAGCAATATGATAAATGGCATCAAAAGAACAAAAATAAAAAAAGACCTGAAGAGTTTTTTGATGAGTACCCGTATGAGAAAGAGAAAGGAAATGGAGTCGAAATAAAACAAATTGATATGTTAGTCCTTGGCTTTTCGGACGCATATCAATTACCAAATGAAAAAGACTGTCTGGAACCTATTCAGGGGTATATAAATTCAGGCAAACCTGTGCTTTATACTCATGATTGCTCTTCTCTTGTAAACTATAGAGGGGCGAATCCGTGGAATTATGATTTTAACCGTATGATTAGAGGAGTGGTAGGTCTTGACAGATACGGAGTACTTAATAACTGGGCATTAAGAGTAGGTGTATGGACGGAGAAAGATAATACTGAAACAAAATTTAGTCGATATTACTATCCTACAATTGCGGAAAACAGGTATGAGAGTTCGTTGACGTCAGGACAGATATACAAATTAGCAAGAGACAATGCGGAAAATGACAAGAAGCATATAAAAGATATAGCTTATAGGCCAAGAAGTAATAAGACAAGAATTGAAAAAGAAGTTCAAGGTCTTACCTATGGAGCCTTAATGTTAAATTATTGGCAAAAATATAAAGATGATGCTGGTATGCTTTATTATCAAAAAAGAGTATTTAAGAATATGTCATTTTTTAAGTTTGCAGATAGTGCTGAACAAGTAAATACAGGTCAGATAACGACTTATCCATTTAAAATAAACAAAGTTCTTGATATTGCTGAAACACATTTTCAACCATATCAGTTAGACCTAAATGAAGATGAGGATGAGGATGGAGAAAATGACCTGACGGTATGGTACACACTAAAGAGTTGGAAGCAAGAAGCAAATAATCCTAATTATGGATTTCATCTTTCTCCTAGAGATGTAAGAAATAACTATTACATCTACACTAAGGGTAATATAACTTATTCAGGTGTTGGACATACAAAAATGACAAACAAAGAGGAGATGAAGCTTTACGTAAATACCCTTATAGCTGCCTACAAGGCTGCAATGGTTCCTCCTTCGATTGAATTTAGGGAAACAGGCGATCCTGATGCAGCTGAAAAAACTGTATCTTACATATCTTATGATGTGTCTTCGGATGCAATTAACAAAGGGGTGGTAACAGGTGACAAGGAGAAAGTCTACTTCACACCAGTTGACTACAACAGCTTTGTACAGGACACCGTTCCTTCAATGACAAGTGTGTTGGTTAAGCCTGTGGATACAAAAGGAGGCCTTTACAATGTATATAGGGCAGATGGAACAAAGGTGCTTACTGAATCAGATGATCAAATTGGTGAGTGCTATGCCTTAACGCCGGGAAAAAGTTATTATTTTGAAGTTCCACTGTCTGAACTTGGTGGAAATAAGAACAAGATAGACATTAAGGTATCTGCAAGAACGAGGGTGACAAGGATATTTAGAGGTTCAAGCGTAACCCTGCCTAAGTACTCTCCTGAATCGGTATCAACCTACATTATTCAAAAACGAGGGTTATTTGACCTTGATTAAGCAAAGTAAAGGAGAGCTATCTCTTCCAGGTATTTTTGGACTGCAATTTGATGATATGCTTCCCCCTTCAGAGGATAAAATCCGAGAAGGGGGATTTTTTTGGTTATTTTGTATAGAAAGTCCGCAAAACTTTGTGTATTTTGCCGATTACAAAACCGAAAAAATGTTGTATACTTAGATAAGTAACAAAGATAAGACATTCGATTTCAGCTTGCCTGTAGTTTAATTTTAATCTTGGATACATGAATTATAAGTATCAAAGATAAGACATTAGATATCGGTCTGCTTGTATGATTATATATTATCTTTGATACCTGCATTATGTAATACTTCGTTAAGATTTTTTGGCGCCAATCTAAGATGTATTTATTAATTCAAAAAGAAATATTCAAGCTGTTAAATCCAAAGATTTGACTTATTTTTCTGTTGTTTTTTAGAAAGGGGGACAATTGGGAGAGAAGGATATTTTAGAGAAAAAGCTCTTTATGTTTAATGATGTATTCGCAGACTTTGAAGATGGAATTAAATCTTATTTTTATTGTTTAATCAGAAAGGGGGACAATTGGGAGAGAAGGATATTTTAGAGAAGAAACTCTTGATGTTTAATGATGTATTTGCAGACTTTGTGAATGGAATTATGTTTGATGGGAAGGATGTAGTTAAAGAAGATGAACTTGTTGACCTTTCCGGCTGGAGCCACTATAAGGGGGATGACAGCAAACATAGGTTTCAGGACAGAGATGTCGTAAAACTATGGAAGAAAGAGAATGTAGTTATATCACTAATAGGAATTGAAAATCAGGATATACCTGATAAAAACATGGTATTTAGAGTGCTTTCGTACGATGGGGCTTCTTATAGAACCCAGCTTGTGGAAGAGGAAAGTAGGAAACGAAAGAAAAATGTCGGTATTGATGGGGAACTTCAGGACATATTCCCTGTAATAACCTTTGTTATCTACTATGGCGAAGAAGAATGGAGGCATGAGACAACCCTGCACAAAAGGCTTAACCTGGCTTCTGAACTCAAACACTATGTAAGCGACTACAGTATCAATCTGATAGACTTGAAAAAGCTAAGTGAAGATGATATAAATAAGTTTAAGAAGGATTTTAAGCTAATAGCGGATTACATGGTAAAAGGAAGCAAACATAAGGCAGACCGTATAGACCTAAACCACCCTGAGGAAGTGAGTGAACTCATCCAAAGGCTAACAGGTGAGGAACTGCCTATCCCTATAGAAAGTGAAGAAGGAGGAAAGAACATGGAGAAATTTTTTGAACCGATGTTTGAGAGGGCAGAAGCAAGAGGAAGAGCAGAAGGAAGGGCAGAAGGAGAAGCAAGAGGAAGAGCAGAAGGAAGGGCAGAGGGTAAAACAGAAGGAGAAAGCTGCCTTGCCAAACTTATCAGCCTTTTGATGTCCGAAGGTAAAAATGACAAAATCAAAGACGTAGTAGAGAATGAAGAGATAAGACACGGGATGTATAAGGAGTATGGTATTAGCTAGAGTGTCGCCTTCATTCAATAGGAGTTGTGAACTCATCCAAAGGCTAACAGGTGAGGAACTGCCTATCCCTATAGAAAGTGAAGAAGGAGGAAAGAACATGGAGAAATTTTTTGAACCGATGTTTGAGAGGGCAGAAGCGAGAGGAGAAGCGAGAGGAAGAGCAGAAGGAAGGGCAGAAGGTAAAACAGAAGGTGAAAGCTGCCTTGCCAAACTTATCAGCCTTTTAATGTCCGAAGGTAAAAATGACAAAATCAAAGACGTAGTAGAGAATGAAGAGATAAGACACGGGCTGTATAAGGAGTATGGTATTAGTTAAAGCTGTGAATGTTTAAATGTAAATGCTGTAGACATTTGAGGGTTATAGTTTTTGTGTAGTAAATTTAGAGTAGCAATCCCAAGATTGAATACAGCATTATTTAGATGATTTAAATTTGGCTATTTTGTATAGAAAGTCCGCAAAACATTGTGTATTTTGCAGATTACAATACTGAAAGAATGTTGTATACTTATATAAGTAACAAAGATAAGACATTCGATATTAGCTTGCCTGTAGTTTAATTTTTACTCTTTGATACATGAATTATAAGTATCAAAGATAAGACATTAGATATCGGTTTGCTTGTATGATTATATATTATCTTTGATACCTGCATTATGTAATACTTCGTTAAGATTTTTTGGCGCCAATCTAAGATGTATTTATTAATTCAAAAAGAAATATTTAAGCTGTTAAATCCAAAGATTTGACTTAATTTTCTGTTGTTTTTTAGAAAGGGGGATAATTGGGAGAGAAGGATATTTTAGAGAAAAAGCTCCTTATGTTTAATGATGTATTCGTAGACTTTGAAGATGGAATTAAATCTTATTTTTATTGTTTAATCAGAAAGGGGGACAATTGGGAGAGAAGGATATTTTAGAGAAGAAACTCTTGATGTTTAATGATGTGTTCGCAGACTTTGAAGATGGAATTAAATCTTATTTTTACTGTTTAATCAGAAAGGGGGACAATTGGGAGAGAAGGATATTTTAGAGAAAAAGCTCCTTATGTTTAATGATGTGTTCGCAGACTTTGTGAATGGAATTATGTTTGATGGGAAGGATGTAGTTAAAGAAGATGAACTTGTTGACCTTTCCGGCTGGAGCCACTATAAGGGTGACGACAGCAAACATAGGTTTCAGGACAGAGATGTCGTAAAACTATGGAAGAAGGAAAATGTAGTTATTTCACTAATAGGAATTGAAAATCAGGATATACCTGATAAAAACATGGTATTTAGAGTGCTTTCGTACGATGGGGCTTCTTATAGGACCCAACTTGTGGAAGAGGAAAGTAGAAAACGAAAGAAAAATTCCGGTATTGATGGGGAACTTCAGGACATATTCCCTGTAATAACCTTTGTTATCTACTATGGCGAAGAAGAATGGAGGCACGAGACAACCCTGCACAAAAGGCTTAACCTGGATTCTGAACTCAAACACTATGTAAGCGACTACAGTATCAATCTGATAGACTTGAAAAAGCTAAGTGAAGATGATATAAATAAGTTTAAGAAGGATTTTAAGCTAATAGCAGATTACATGGTAAAAGGAAGCAAACATAAGGCAGACCGTATAGACCTAAACCACCCTGAGGAAGTGAGTGAACTCATCCTGAGGTTAACAGGTGAGGAGCTGCCTATCCCTATAGAAAGTGAAGAAGGAGGAAAGAACATGGAGAAATTTTTTGAACCGATGTTTGAGAGGGCAGAAGCGAGAGGAGAAGCGAGAGGAAGAGCAGAAGGAAGAGCAGAAGGAAGAGCGGAAGGAGAAGCAAGAGGAAGAGCAGAGGGTAAAACAGAAGGAGAAAGCTGCCTTGCCAAACTTATCAGCCTTTTGATGTCCGAAGGTAAAAATGACAAAATCAAAGACGTAGTAGAGAATGAAGAGATAAGACACGGGCTGTATAAGGAGTATGGTATTAGCTAAAGCTGTGAATGTTTAAATGTAAATGCTGTAGACATTTGAGGCTTATAGTTTTTGTGTAGTAAATTTAGAGTAGCAATCCCAAGATTGAATACAGCATTATTTAGATGATTCAAATTTGGCTATTTTGTATAGGAAATCCGCAAAAACTTTGTGTATTTAGCTGATTACAAAACTAAAAAAATATTGTATACTTATATAAGTATCAAAGATAAGACATTCGATATCGGATTGCCTTTAAGATAAGTTTTTGTCTTTTGGTACATGCATTATGTAATACTTCGTTAAGATTTTTTGGCGCCAATCTAAGATGTATTTATTAATTCAAAAAGAAATATTCAAGCTGTTAAATCCAAAGATTTGACTTAATTTTCTGTTGTTTTTTTAGAAAGGGGGAAAATTGAGAGACAAGGATATTTTAGAGGAAAAGCTCTTTATGTTTAATGATGTGTTTGTAGACTTTGAAGATGGAATTGAATCATGTTTTTATTGTTTAATCAGAAAGGGGGACAATTGGGAGAGAAGGATATTTTAGAGAAGAAACTGCTCATGTTTAACGACGTATTTGCAGACTTTGTGAATGGAATTATGTTTGATGGGAAGGATGTAGTTAAAGAGGATGAACTTGTTGATCTTTCCGGCTGGAGCCACTATAAGGGTGACGACAGCAAACATAGGTTTCAGGACAGAGATGTCGTAAAATTATGGAAGAAGGAAAATGTAGTTATTTCACTAATAGGCATTGAAAATCAGGATATACCTGATAAAAACATGGTATTTAGAGTGCTTTCGTACGATGGAGCTTCTTATAGAACCCAGCTTGTGGAAGAGGAAAGCAGGAAGCGAAAGAAAAATGCCAGTATTGATGGGGAGCTTCAGGACATATTCCCAGTAATAACCTTTGTTATCTACTATGGAGAAGAAGAATGGAGGCATGAGACAACCTTGCATAAAAGACTTAACCTAGGCTCTGCACTCAAACACTATGTAAGCGACTACAGTATCAATTTGATAGACTTGAAAAAGCTAAGTGAAGATGATATAAATAAGTTTAAGAAGGATTTTAAGCTAATTGCGGATTACATGGTAAAAGGAAGCAAACATAAGGCAGACCGCATAGATCTAAACCATCCTGAGGAAGTGAGTGAACTCATCCTAAGGCTAACAGGTGAGGAGCTGCCTTTCGAGGTAGAATGTGAAGAAGGAGGAAATAACATGGAGAAATTTTTTGAACCGATGTTTGAGAGGGCAGAAGCGAGAGGAAGAGCAGAAGGAGAAGCAAGAGGAAGAGCAGAAGGAGAAGCAAGAGGAAGAGCAGAAGGAGAAGCAAGAGGAAGAGCAGAAGGAAGAGCAGAGGGTAAAACAGAAGGTGAAAGCTGCCTTGCCAAACTTATCAGCCTTTTGATGTCCGAAGGTAAAAATGACAAAATCAAAGACGTAGTAGAGAATGAAGAGATAAGACACGGGCTGTATAAGGAGTATGGTATACAGTAGTCATGTTTTACGTGCTAAGGTATAAATTAAAAGAATAACGATAAAATAATTAAAAGCAGTTGACAATATCGAACAGATGTTTTATAATAACTACACGAACATTTGTTTGAATAGGATTAAATATAATATATGTGAGGTTAATATGGCAAAAGATACTAAGGAAAAGGTTGTAAATATTGACAGTGATAAAAAGAAGGCACTAGAGGCTGCAATTGCACAAATTGAGAAGGACTTTGGTAAGGGATCTATTATGAAGCTTGGTTCGGGAATGGACAAGATGAATGTAGAAGTGGTTCCTACCGGATGCTTAAGCCTTGATCTTGCGCTTGGTCTAGGGGGAATCCCAAAGGGGAGAATTATTGAGGTGTATGGACCTGAATCAAGTGGTAAGACAACGGTTGCTCTTCATATGGTTGCAGAAGTACAAAAGGCAGGAGGTATAGCCGGATTTATAGATGCTGAACATGCCCTTGATCCTGTATATGCTAAGGCTATTGGAGTGAATATCGATGAACTCTACATTTCCCAGCCTGATAGTGGTGAACAGGCACTTGAGATAACAGAAACCATGGTCAGAAGTGGTGCTGTTGATATAGTCATAGTTGACTCTGTTGCAGCTCTTGTTCCAAAAGCTGAAATCGATGGAGACATGGGAGATTCGCACGTTGGCTTACAGGCTCGTCTTATGAGCCAGGCACTTAGAAAGCTGACATCTGTTATTAGTAAGACTAATTGTATAGTGGTATTTATCAACCAGCTCCGTGAGAAGATTGGAGTTATGTTTGGCAACCCTGAAACAACAACAGGCGGTAGAGCCCTTAAGTTCTATGCGTCCATAAGGATGGATGTTAGAAAGGCAGATGTTATAAAGCAAGGTGGAGAAGTCATTGGTAACAGAACCAAGATTAAGGTAGTTAAAAATAAAATAGCACCTCCTTTTAAGGAAGCTCAGTTTGATATAATGTTTGGTCAAGGAATTAGCAGGACAGGCGATGTGCTTGATATTGCAGTGGATGATAACATAGTAGTAAAATCGGGTGCATGGTTCTCATATAATGGCGAGAAGATTGGACAGGGCAGGGAGAATGTCAAGATATACCTCGATAGTAACCCTTCAGTGTTTGAAGAAATAGAGAAAAAAGTTAGAGAGTTACATGCAAATAAAGCTGTTGAATCAAAAAGTGGAGAGCCAGATATAGAAGAAGCGGAAGAACAGGAAGTATATGATGAAGAGTAGTTCTTTGGAAAGCAATTGATATGTTCATTGAAAATGTTGAAAAAGTAAACAAGTATAAATTCCGTGTAACAGCTGATACGTTGGTATTTTACGTTTATCAGAGCGATATAAGAAGGTATTGCATAAAAGAAGAAAACGAATTTCCTGATGAAAGGTATGAAGCACTTATAAAGGAAACCATTATACCAAGGGCCAGAAAGAAGGCGTTGGACATTCTTAGCCGTGCAGACTGTTCTGAAGCAGATTTAAAAAGAAAACTGTCTCTTAAAGATTTTCCTCCTGGTGTTATTGATGATGCACTAAATTATGTTAAAAAGTTTAATTATGTCAATGACGAAAGGTATGCTGAGAACTATATTAATTACAGAGGTAAGTCTAAAAGTAAACGCCAGTTAAAAATGGAGCTTGCAGCCAAAGGTATAGAAGGAACTATAATAGAAAATTTGATGGTTGATGACAGGAGTGATGAAGAAGCTTTATACAACTTACTTAGGAAGAAAATTAAAAATCCTAAGGAGGTAGATGAAGAAAAAAAGAGAAAAATATATGTTTATCTTTACAGGAAGGGTTTTAATACGGAATTGATTGCTTCAGTACTAAGCGATTACCTCTCTCGTACTTGACTTTTTTTATCAAACAGTATAAAATTTAACTGTTGTATGTATCAGTTGAATTATGGAATGATAATTTAGCATAGATTTATTGTACAATGAAAATTAAATAAGGAGGTGCTCCGGTGGAACCGATTGTTGTTACAGCTATTGCTGTATTCGTTACTGCTGCGGTTACTGCTCCTACTGTTTGGAAAATTGCAATTTCTAACCGTATTAAGAACTATGAGTCTAAGGTTGGAACTGCAGAAGAAAGAGCCAGGGAGATTATTGAGAAAGCTAATTTAGAAGCTGAGACTAAGAAACGTGAAGCCTTGCTCGAAGCCAAAGAGGAATCTCTGAAAGCTAAGAATGAGTTTGAGAGGGAAAGTAAGGAGAGAAGAACAGAATTACAGAAGTACGAAAAAAGGGTATTAACAAAGGAAGAAGCTACAGACAGAAAAAGTGAAGCACTTGAGAAACGTGAAATTAAGCTTAATGAACGTGAGGCGGAACTTGAAAAAGGGAAAAAGGATGTGGAGGAGCTTCATTCAAAACAGCTTGCTGAGCTTGAAAGAATATCAGGAATGACCTCCGATCAGGCAAAAGATTATATCCTTAAAACTGTCGAAGATGATGTTAAGCACGAAATGGCAGTTATGGTCAAAGATCTTGAAAACAGAGCAAAAGAAGACGCGGATAAAAAGGCTAAGGAAATTGTTATTTCTGCTATCCAGCGCTGTGCTGCTGACCATATCGCTGAGGCTACTATATCTGTGGTACAGCTTCCTAATGATGAGATGAAGGGTAGGATTATAGGTAGAGAGGGTCGTAACATCAGAACTCTTGAGACTCTTACCGGAGTTGACCTTATAATCGATGATACTCCAGAGGCGGTTGTTTTCTCAGGGGTTGATCCGGGTAGGAGAGAGGGTGCAAGGATTGCGCTTGAAAAACTCATCGTAGACGGAAGAATTCATCCTGCAAGGATTGAGGAAATGGTCGAAAAGGCACAAAAAGAGGTTGAGGTACAGATAAGAGAAGAAGGTGAAGCGGCTGCTCTTGAGTGTGGCATTCATGGAATTCACCCAGAGCTTATTAAGCTTCTTGGAAGAATGAAGTTTAGAACCAGTTATGGTCAGAATGTACTCAGGCACTCAGTTGAAGTTGCCCAGCTGTCTGGTATCTTGGCTGCAGAGTGTGGTTGTGATGTTAAACTTGCTAAGAGGGCCGGACTTTTGCATGATATCGGAAAGTCTGTAGATAGAGAGCAGGAAGGCTCACACGTACAGATTGGTGTTGAGCTTTGCAAAAAGTATAAGGAATCACCTACTGTCATCAATGCGGTTGAGTCTCATCATGGAGATGTAGAGCCTTCTACACTTATATCATGTCTTGTTCAGGCTGCAGATGCTATCTCTGCCGCAAGACCTGGTGCAAGAAGAGAAACCTTAGAGACCTATACTAACAGGCTCAAGGAGTTAGAAGACATAGCTAATGAGTTTGAAGGAGTTGACAAATCTTTTGCTATTCAGGCGGGCAGGGAAGTCAGAGTCGTTGTTTTTCCTGATCAGGTTGCCGATTCTGAGATGGTGCTTTTGGCACGTAATTTATCTAAGAAGATAGAAGCTTCTCTAGAGTATCCGGGCCAGATAAAAGTGAGCATTATTCGTGAGTCCAGAGCTGTTGATTATGCAAAATAAAATTTAGTCCCTGTTTTTTCAGGGACTTTTTTTGTTGATTGAAGTATCAAATACTTTTGACACCCACATCATATTATTAAAACAGTAAAGAAGGGAAATAAAATGAAGTATATATCTTGGAATGTTAATGGTCTAAGGGCCTGCCTTACAAAGGGTTTTATGGATTTTTTTAATGACATAGATGCAGATGCTTTCGGACTTCAGGAGATTAAGCTTTCAGAAGGTCAGTTGGAGCTTGATTTGCCTGGCTACTATCAGTACTGGAACTATGCTGAGAAAAAGGGTTACTCAGGCACTGCGTTGTTTACTAAGGTGAAACCAATTAATGTAACATACGATATGGGAATAGACGAACACGACCACGAGGGAAGAGTAATTACAGCAGAATATGAAGACCATTTTTTTGTTGTATGTTACACACCTAATGCAAAACAGGAGCTTGAAAGACTTGACTACAGAATGGTATGGGAGGATGACTTTAGAGCCTACCTTAACGGACTAAAGAAAACTAAACCTGTTATACTTTGCGGAGACTTGAATGTAGCACATAAGGAGATAGATCTTAAGAATCCAAAGACAAATCGTAGAAATGCAGGTTTTACAGATGAAGAAAGAGGAAAGATGACGGAGCTTTTAGATGCCGGCTATATCGATACCTTTAGATATTTTTATCCTGAACTTGAAAATGTATATTCCTGGTGGTCTTACAGATTTAAGGCAAGAGAAAAGAATACAGGTTGGCGTATTGACTACTTTATTACCTCTGATGATTTCAAGGACAGACTTAGGGATGCTAAGATTCACTCTGAGATATTGGGAAGTGACCACTGTCCGGTAGAGTTAGATTTTGAATAGTGCATTAAATATATAAATTATTGTTTTAATGCTGGAAAGTGTAAGAGTTTCGTGGTATATTAGAAAAAGAGATTGACAGATTAAAGAAAGAATGATAAAATTTTAACAAGCTAGTTAAAAAAATAACAAGGCTGTTTTATCCTAAAAAATACACACCGGTAAACCGGCAGATTGAAGGGAGAATTACGATGGAAAAAAAGACTCGTGACATCATTGACAGTGTTGAATCGCTTGAGAAGGCTCTTAAGAAGCTTCGTGCAGCACAAGAAGAGTTTTCTACCTATTCACAGGAGCAGGTAGATAAGATTTTCTTTGCAGCCGCAACTGCTGCCAATCAGCAGAGACTTCCTCTTGCTAAAATGGCGGTCGAAGAGACAGGCATGGGTATCGTGGAAGACAAGGTTATCAAGAATAACTATGCCGCAGAGTATATTTATAACAAATATAAGAACTCTAAGACCTGTGGTGTTATTGATGAAGATAAAGAGTATGGATTTGCCAGAGTTGCAGAGCCTCTTGGTATACTTGCGGCAGTTATTCCTACCACCAATCCTACTTCAACTGCTATATTTAAGACACTTATAGCACTTAAGACCAGAAATGGTATTATCATAAGCCCGCATCCACGAGCAAAGAAATGTACTGCAGAAGCAGCAAGGGTAGTGCTTGAGGCTGCTGTAAAGGCAGGTGCTCCTGAAGGAATCATTGACTGGATAGATGTTCCTAGTCTGGAGATGACCAATCTGGTTATGAAAGAATGTGACTGTATCCTTGCTACAGGTGGTCCTGCAATGGTTAAGAGTGCTTATTCATCAGGAAAGCCTGCACTCGGTGTTGGTGCCGGTAATACCCCTGCTATTATTGATGAGTCAGCCGATATCCTTATGGCAGTCAACTCGATCATCCATTCAAAGACCTTTGATAATGGTATGATTTGTGCTTCTGAGCAGTCGGTGATTGTAGATGCAAAGATATATGATGCAGTTAAGGCTGAATTTAAGAGAAGAGGCTGCTACTTCCTTAAGAAGGATGAGATTGAAAAAGTTCGTAAGACGATAATTATAAATGGCGCTCTGAATGCTAAGATAGTTGGTCAGAAAGCTGCTACAATAGCTGAACTTGCAGGAGTTAAGGTAGACCCTGCAACCAAGATTCTTATAGGAGAGGTTACAAGTGTTGAACTTAGCGAAGAGTTTGCACATGAGAAGCTTTCACCGGTACTTGCTATGTATAAGTCAAAAGATTTTGCAGATGCTCTAAGCAAAGCAGAAAGATTGATTGCAGATGGTGGTTACGGACATACTTCTTCTCTCTATGTTAACTCAGTTACCGAAAGAGAAAAGATAGCAGAGTTTGGTGAGCGCATGAAGACCTGCCGTATCTTAGTCAATACACCTGCTTCACAGGGAGGTATCGGAGATATATATAACTTCATGCTCACTCCATCTCTTACACTTGGATGTGGTTCTTGGGGAGGCAACTCAGTTTCCGAAAATGTAGGAATCAAGCAGTTGTTAAATATCAAGAATGTAGCCGAGAGGAGAGAAAATATGCTTTGGTTTAGAGCACCTGAAAAGGTTTACTTCAAGAAGGGATGTCTCCCTGTAGCACTTGAAGAATTAAGGGATGTAATGAATAAAAAGAAGGTATTTATAGTAACAGATACTTTCCTTTTCCAGAATGGCTATACCAAGACTGTTTCAGATAAGTTAGACCAGTTAGGCATAGTACATCAGACTTTCTCAGACGTAGCTCCTGATCCTACACTGAATTCAGCTAAAAAAGGTGCAGAACTTATGAGAAGCTTTGAGCCTGATTGTATCATAGCAATTGGTGGCGGTTCTGCTATGGATGCTGCTAAGATTATGTGGGTACTATATGAACATCCTGAAGTTGACTTCTATGATATGGCTATGCGTTTTATGGATATTAGAAAGAGGGTATATACCTTCCCTAAGATGGGTGAGAAGGCTTACTTTATTGCCGTACCTACTTCTGCCGGTACAGGCTCGGAGGTCACACCTTTTGCAGTTATTACTGATGAAGTAACCGGTAACAAGTATCCTCTTGCAGACTATGCATTACTTCCAAACATGGCTATAATAGATGCAGATATGATGATGAATGCTCCTAAGGGGCTTACCTCATCCTCAGGTATAGATGCTGTTTCACATAACCTTGAGGCTCTTGTATCGGTTATGGCTACAGATTTCACAGATGGTTTAGCAAAACAGTCCCTGCAGATGATTTTTGAATATCTTCCAAGGGCTTATGATAACGGACCAAATGACCCTGAAGCAAGAGAGAAGGTAGGACATGCTGCTTGTATGGCAGGTATGGCATTTGCAAATGCATTCCTTGGTATAATGCACTCAATGGCACATAAGCTTGGTGCATTCCATCATATACCACATGGTATTGCAAATGCACTTATGATGGAGCAGGTTATCCGCTTTAACGCCTCCGAAGTACCTACCAAGATGGGAACTTTCCCTCAGTATCAATACCCTAAGACACAGAGAAAGTATGCAGAGGTTGCAGAGGCTTTGGGATTTAAGGGTAAAAACGATGCTGACAGTGTAGAAAAGCTTATTGCGGGAATCAGAGAACTTCAGGATAAAATCGGCATTAAGAGAAGTATCAAGGATTATGGTATAAAAGAAGAAGATTTCCTTGCTACTCTTGATGATATGACAGAGAAAGCATTTGATGACCAGTGTACAGGCTGCAACCCAAGATATCCGCTTATTAGTGAAATGAGGCAGATGTACCTCAATGCTTACTATGGCAACAATAACGAAGCAGTTTAATGTAAATGGGGAGGTTTATATTATGAAACTTGAGAATGTTCTTGTGAAGCGTCCGGGAAAAACAGTTTACAGAGATGGTAATAAGGTAATTAAGTTGTTTGATGCTCAGTACTCTATGGCTGATATCCTCAATGAGGCACTCAATCAGGCAAGGGTTATGGAGACAGGATTAAATATACCTAAATTACATGGAGTGACTGAGATTGATGGAAAGACAGCTATCGTGCTTGATTATATCGAGGGCAAGACTTTCGAGCAGCTTATGAATGAGCACCCTGAGAAGCAGGATGAATTTCTTGAAAGATTTATTGCTATTCAGGCGGATGTTCACTCAAGAAAGGCTCCAATGCTTAACAGGCAGTATGATAAGTTTTATAAGAAAATATCCGATTCAAGCTTTGACGCTACAACAAGGTATGATTTACATTCAAGGCTTGATGCAATGAAGCGTCACGACAAGCTATGCCACGGAGATTTCAACCCAAGCAATATCATTGTTACCGCAAATGATGATGTTTATATCATTGACTGGGCACATGCTACACAGGGCAATGCATCCGCTGATGTAGCAAGAACATACTTGCTGTTCTATCTTAACGGAAAAGAGGAATTTGCTGACAAGTACCTGAATCTCTTCTGCGAAAGAACAGACACAGCTAAGCAGTATGTACAGAAGTGGCTCCCTATCGTTGCCGCATCACAGTCAGTAAAGGGAAATAAGGAGGAAGTAGGACTCCTTAGCCGTTGGGTAAATGTAGTTGACTATATGTAAATAAAATTGTATTTCAGGCAGTACCTTTTGGTACTGCCTCTTTTCTGTTTAAAGAAAAAATGTTATAATATGGAGATGTATGGATTAAACTTATAGGAGAACCATTATGGGAAAGATAACTAACATAAAAAAACAGACGGATAACAGGTTCTTAAATATTTATGAACTGGATAATATTCATAAATCAGGCAGAAAGGGTAAGTATTTTGTTGCCTCTAGGGCAAAGGATATAGACAGCTTAAAAATCACAACAGGAAAAAACAATCCTGATGGTGTTATTATATATGCGCTTTCGGGAGAAGATAAGGACAAAGTTGTGCTAATCAGACAGTATAGGTATCCTATTAATGATTATATTTATGAATTTCCTGCAGGACTGGTTGAGGAGGGAGAAGACTATTCTGAGGCGGCAGGAAGGGAGATATACGAAGAAACCGGTATGAGATTTACTCCTATTTCTGTACCTGATGGCTATAACAGACCGTTTTTCACAACCATTGGGATGACAGATGAATCCTGTGCTACAGTATTTGGATATTGTGATGGAGAACCTTCCCACGAACACCAGGAGGATAGCGAAGAAATTGAGATTATCTTAGCTGATAAGGATGAGGTTAGAAGAATACTAAAGGAAGAGAAAATTGCAATAATGACAGCGTACATGCTTATGCACTTTATAAAGGATGAAGAGCCTTTTGGCTTTCTGAAGGAGGATTGAATTGAGCGTTTTTGAGATACTTGGACCTATTATGGTTGGTCCATCAAGCTCACATACAGCAGGAGCTTGTAGAATAGGGCTTATCACAGCCAAGCTGCTGGGTGAAAAGCCGGTAAAGGCAGAGATTATATTATCTGGTTCATTTGCAGCAACAGGCAAGGGACATGGAACTGACAAAGCGTTGGTTGCGGGTCTTTTGGGTTTTGAACCGGATGATATGAGGATACCTGATAGCTTTGAAATGGCAAAAGAGATGGGGCTTGACTTTGAGTTTAAGAATAATGAGGTCAAGGATGCCCACCCCAATACAGCGATAATTACAGCTATAGGAGATAAAGGCAGGGAAGTCTGTGTACAGGCGGCTTCCATAGGTGGAGGCAGAATTAAGGTAAATAAGATAGATGGCATTGAGGTCAATTTCTCAGGGGTGCTTCCTACCCTTATAGTGAATAATATAGACGCTCCCGGTCATGTGGCAGCAGTTACAGGGACTTTGTCAAGGAGTGGATTTAATATAGCCAATATGCAGCTCTACCGCAATAAAAGAGGCGGCACTGCAGTTATGATAGTGGAAATGGATCAGAAGATGTCACCTGAACTGATTAAAGAAGTTGAGAACCTGAAAGGAGTGCTTAGAGTAACCTATGTATGATTCTTTAGAAGAAATTGTATCTGTCTGCGAAAAAGAAAATATTTCTTTTCCGGACTTAATTATAAGGGAAGATGCCGCAGATGCAGATATTACCATAGAGGAAGAAATAGGAAAGATGCGGGTAATGTGGCAGGCAATATTAGACGGAGCCAGGAACTATGATCCTAAGCTTAAGTCAAGGAGTGGACTTGTGGGCGGCGATGGATATAAGATGCAGGCCTATAGGGAGAGCAACACCACAATCTGCGGGGACTATATGGGAAGGGTTATACAGGCTGCGATAGAGACCTCAGAGTCCAATGCCTGTATGAAGAGGATAGTGGCTGCGCCTACAGCAGGCTCTTGTGGTGTACTTCCGGCTGTGTTGGTACCTTTTTATGATGAATATAAGGTGTCTGACGATGAGATGGTAAAGGCACTATTTGTGGCGGCAGGCGTAGGAGAGGTTGTTGCAAGAAGGGCTTCTATATCAGGTGCAGAAGGAGGATGTCAGGCTGAGATGGGTACTGCGGCAGCCATGGGAGCAGCAGCCCTCGTGTACCTCAAGGGTGGAAGTCCTATGCAGATGATAACTGCTTCGGGGATGGCCATTCAGAACCTTCTTGGTCTTGTATGTGATCCTGTTGCAGGACTTGTAGAGGTACCTTGTGTGAAAAGAAATGTAATAGGTGCTGTGAATGCCTGTTCTGCTGCTGATGTAGCACTTGCAGGTATTAGTGTTAGGATTCCACCTGATCAGATTATAGATGCAATGAAGGACGTTGGTGACAGCCTTAACTCCAGATTCAAGGAAACCGCCAGAGGAGGGCTTGCAATTACACCTGAAGGCATTAAAATAAGGGAGCTGGTTAAGTAGCTTGCTACCTGACCAAAATAGTGGTAAAATAACCCTTTAGATTATATATTTCAGATTATAGAGTAATAATTTTGGATAAAAGGATGGATAATGGGCAAATACGCAATTGAAGTAGAAAATGTCGGAATGAAGTTTAATATGAGCTCCGAAAAGGTGGATGATCTTAAGGACTATGTGATTAAGCTGCTTAAAAGGCAGCTAAACTACAAGGAGTTCTGGGCACTCAAGGATATTTCTTTTAATATTGAAAAGGGTGACAGGGTTGGCCTTGTAGGACTAAATGGTGCCGGGAAAAGTACTCTTCTTAAGGTTATCTCAGGAGTACTTAAGCCGACAGAGGGAAAAGTTAAGATATCGGGTAATATTGCACCTCTTTTGGAGCTGGGTGCCGGGTTTAATAAACAGTATACGGGCACAGAGAATATATTTCTTTATGGTGCTATGCTTGGACATTCTAAGGCTTTTTTAACTGAAAAGTATAATGAGATTGTTAAGTTTTCAGAGCTTGGAGAATTCATTGATGTACCCGTTAAGAACTATTCCTCAGGTATGAAATCAAGGCTTGGATTTGCAATAGCAACTATTGTAGAGCCTGATATTCTGGTACTTGATGAGGTTCTCTCTGTTGGTGATGCCAAGTTTAGAAAAAAGAGTACCAATAAAATCAAGTCGATGATTGAAAACAATGTTACGGTACTTTTTGTATCGCATTCTATAGATCAGGTATTAGATCTTTGCAACAAGGCTATACTCCTTGATAAGGGGCACCTTGTGGCATATGGAAGCGCACAGGAGATAGCTGATCTTTATCAGCAAAGACTCGAAGATAAATAAAAAATGAGGTAATATATGATAGTTAAAAATAAGGTGGGTCTTATGTCTAAGCTTGCTATGTTTGAAAAGTCTTCCGAGGGGAAGATGGCACTTAGAGATATCAGCCTTTTTAGATATGACCATATCAGATGGGATTTGCTAAAAACCGGTGCAAGTGTAACTGTAGGTTATGCTTTGATACTGGCTCTAATAATAATGTATAATCTTGAATATCTCATTAAGAATGCGACTTCACTTGATTATAAGGACATTGGAGTTAAGACGCTGGGGATATATCTGGTGGTTATGGTGGTTTATCTGGTATTTACTTTTCTATATTCTGCCTATACATACAGTAAAAACAGAAGAAAGTTTGTAAAGTATCGTAAACTATTGTCGCAGATGGAGAGGATTTACGATGAAGAGGAGACAGAGGAGGAGAGTAAATGATACAGCTTCTGCTAATTAGAGACAGCATTAAAAGCGTGGTAAAGAAGTACAATGCAGCAATTGTTCCTATTTTCCGTTTCGTTGCCGCCTTTATTACATTTTTATTAATTAACTATAATCTAGGCTACAACGAAAAATTCTCGGGAATATCTGTAGTTGTTATGTTTTCAGCTATATCGGCATTTTTACCAATGGCGGTAACAGTGTTTTTGGCAGGACTTTTAATGACTATACACATATACTCAGCCTCAATGTTCCTTGCACTTATATTTGTGCTGATTATAGCTATCCTTTATTTTATGCTGGTTCGTTTTGCACCTGAATACAGTGGGCTTATTATTGCAGTCCCGGTACTTTCATTTTTCCATATGGAAGCCCTTACACCTATGGCAGTTGGGCTTACGGGCAATCCTATAGCTATATTTGCAATGGTTCCGGGAGTCTTTATCTCTACGTTATTTAATGTGATAAAAGAAGCTGTAAAAATGTCTGCCGGAAATACCCAGATAGAGGATAACCTTCAGATTTACATCTATGTGATGAAATCTCTAATTGAGAATAAACTTATGATACTTACCATAGTTTCATCTATCTGCGTATACTTTGCAGCGTATGTATGCAGGAGGCTCGCTATATCACATGCATATATACTTGGAATACTGGCAGGGATGATAGTCAATCTTATGGTAATGATAATAGGAGGCCTCATATTTGATGTTAAAACAGATGTCCTTTGGGTATTCTTAGGTACCATGCTTTCGGGCGTATTTGCGTTTGTTGTGCAGTTCTTTAAGTATCTTCTTGACTACACCTCTGTCGAGCATTTACAGTTTGACGATGATGATTATTTTTATTATGTTACTGCAGTGCCTAAGCTATCGGTCACATCACCTAATTTGAATATTCTTAAGATAAACGGTAACGAAACAGATAAGGAATGAGTGTTAAATGGAAACGATTGTAGAAACGATAAGCGATTATTTTACGTGGCTTACCTTACCGGCATTTAAGTTTACAGATGTACTAGAAATACTTATTTTAGCTTTTTTGATTTACAATATCATCAAATGGATAAAGTATACCAGAGCCTGGACCTTGTTTAAGGGACTCCTGGTATTACTTGCCTTTTCTGTGTTTTCCGCTATCATGCAGTTTGATGTAATACTCTGGATTATACGGAATACTATCAGTGTCGGTATTATTGCATTTGTAATACTATTTCAGCCGGAACTAAGAAGAGCACTTGAAGAACTGGGCAAAAGAAACATATTTCCAAAGTTTATAAGTCTGACAGACTCCGATGAAAATGACAGATTTTCTGATAAGACGATAGAAGAGTTAGTGAAGGCTTCATTTGAACTTGCAAGAAATAAAACCGGTGCTCTCATAGTTATAGAAAAGGATTTGAGCCTTACCGAGTATGAAAAAAGCGGAATACCTATAGATGCAGTTGTAAGCAGCCAGTTGCTTATCAATATATTTGAGCATAACACACCTCTTCATGATGGAGCAGTTATCATGAGGGGGGATAGGATTGTATCTGCTACCTGTTACCTGCCACTATCTCCTAATCTTTCTCTTAGCAAAGAGCTTGGCACAAGACATAGGGCCGCTGTTGGAGTAAGTGAGGTGACAGATAGCTTAACTATCATAGTCTCTGAAGAGACCGGAAAGGTTTCTATAGCTCAAGATGGTAGAATATTAAGAAATGTTGATGGTGGAAGGCTCAAGTCTGAGCTTGTAAAACTTCAGAAGCTTGATGCTTTTGCACAGGAAACTAAGCTTAAATGGCAGAAGGTTAAAAAACATCTGTTTCGCAATAAGCAGGATGGAGAATTGTGATTATGAAGAAGTTGTTTACAGAAAATATAGGACTTAAGCTTGGCTCTATTGCCATAGCCATTATCCTATGGGTTTTGGTCGTATACACATATGATCCCGCTGCAACTACGACATTTACCATAGGAGTAGACATTATTAACGGGGACTCCATAGCATCTTTGGGAAAGGTATATGAAGTCGTTGAAGGTGACACGATTACCATAAAGGTGAAAGCGAACGCAAGCCTTATAAAGAACCTTAAGGCATCTGATTTTAAGGCTACTGCCGATGTATCTAAGCTCTCACCTACAGACCATGCCAACATAGATGTCGTATGTACTAAGTCGGACAATGTTGAGATAACCATCATAGGCAGTGCAAAGCTACTTGAAGTTAAGCTTGAAGACCGTGTAACCAAGCAGTTTTCAGTTACGGTTGAAAAGTCAGGAAATGCGATGGAGGGCTACTTTGTAGGGGATGCCGTCGCCAAGCCTAATCTCATAACAGTAAGCGGAGGTAAGAACTCTATAGAAAAAATTGCATCAGTTAAGGTGGTTGCTGACATAAATGGTGCTGGAAGTTCGTTTAATGTTAAGGGTGTTCCTAAGGCCTATGATTCTGACGGCAACGAAATAACTACAGGAAGCCTAACGTTTTCTGATAATCCTGTAAGTGTTGCAGTAAAGGTGTATAAGACTAAGAGGATTAGTGTGATTGTGGAAGCGAGCGGAGAACCATATAAGGGATATTCTGTTCAGGATATTGACTATGAGCCAAAGTCTGTATTGGTCGCAGGTGATAAGAATCTGCTCTCAAGGATTTCAAGTATTAGAGTGCCTCTTGATGTTGAAGGAAAGATAACGGATGTAGAGGAATCTATTAGTCTTTCTGACTTTTTGGAAAGCGGCATATACCTTGTTGACAAGGATGTAACCATCAATGCTAAGTGCAATATAGTAAGGCTTGGAACTAAAGAACTTGAAGTATTGCCAACAGATATTAGTCTTAACAATAAATCAGACAAATTTAATTATGAATTCGTTAATACAGAGAAGTTAGTTGTTACCTTGAGTGGCCTTTCTGATAAAATAAAAGATATTGGAGTTTCAGACATAGCTCCGTATATTGATTTATCCAATACAAAGGAAGCGGGTAATTACTCTTACATACTCAAGTTTAGAGACATTGACGGTGTAAAAGTGGAGACATCTAATGCTGTTACCATAAGGGTAACCGATATTAGTGGAGGAGCATCGGAAAATACAGGGGAAGATGCAAATGATGAAGCCAGCGGTGCCGCCATTGAATCAGATGACAAAAAGAGTGAGACAAAAGAATCAAAAGAATCAAAGGGGTCAAAAGAAGGAGAGTCATCTTCTGTAACGAATGAAGAAGGAAAGAACCATGAATAAGTTGTATATGGAGGAAAGCTTGTGCTTAGAGTAATAAAGAATTTTAAAAAGTTCAGATTTTTACTGCTTGAACTTGTGAAGAAGGATATCAAGCTAAAATACAGACGTTCTTATCTTGGTATATTGTGGACTCTGCTTGAGCCACTTTTAACCATGATAGTTTTAACTGTCGTGTTTTCCGGGTTTTATGGCAAGAGTGACAGGTCATTCCCTATATATGTCCTTTCAGGAAGGCTTTTGTACAGCTTTTTCTCATCAGGTACAAAGGCGGCCTGCAAGTCAATCAGGAGTAATGCATCCATTATCAAGAAGGTGTATGTACCCAAATACATATATCCATTTGCTTCAATCATAGCCAACTATCTGATATTTATGATATCGCTTACTGTACTGGTGGTTGTTTCACTGGTTTTAGGTGTATATCCTACAAAACATATATTTGCTGCAATCATACCTCTCATAACACTTTTGTTTATGACAATAGGTGTGGGTATGGTGCTTGCTACCATGGCTGTATTTTTCAGGGACCTGGAGTATCTGTGGGATGTAATGCTAATGCTTATAATGTATTCATCAGCTATCTTCTATAACCCTGCGAAGGTTATTAAGAATGGTTACGGCTGGATTATTACATATAACCCTGTATACGCCTGCATAGCCAACTTTAGAAATGCGATTTATGGCAGCAGCATCGACAGATGGAGCCTTTATTATTCGGTAGGAGTCGCAGCTATAAGTGTGGTTGTTGGTCTTTTTGTATTCTACAAAAAGCAGGATGAGTTTATCTTAAATATTTAACAAAACTAAAGAAGTGGCAAATGATGAAAATAAAAGAATTAAGCTATGCCTTGTTTGCGTTTAACTACAAGTTTGGTTCGATTCTTCCCATCAAAAAGAATTTTGTGTTCTCCATAATGACACATGATGAATCTCCAAGCGGAAATATCAGGACTCTTACCAAGTATCTAAGCAAGGTGGGTAAATATAGCTTTTACTACGTGGCTAAGGAAGAGAGGAGAGCTTATTTTCATCTCCTTTTTGTACTGCCGTTTGTAATGAGTAGAGCAGAGATTATCCTTATGGACAACGCATTTATGCCTATGTCCTTCTTTAAGGTGAGAAAGGAAACAAAGGTGCTTCAGCTCTGGCATGGAACAGGAAGCATCAAAAAGTTCGGACAGGACAGCAATACAGGGAGATTAAGGGAATTAGAAAGAAGACATAACGCAAACATTGACTGTCTCTTTGTTAATTCATCCGGGCTTGTACGTGAATATGCCGGAGCTTTTGGCGTACCGGAATCAAAAGTATACGCTACAGGGCTTCCAAGAACTGATTGGCTCCTGACACTTTTGTCTGATAAAAACAGGGCTAAAAAAATCCGGGACATAAGAGAAAAGATAGAAAAATTTATGGTGGGCAGCTTGAAGGACAAAAAGATAATCCTATATGCGCCAACCTTTAGGGACAATGAAACGGATGCTCCAAAGCTCCATATGAATGTATCAAAGCTTGCAGAGACGCTTTCTTGCGATTATCTTATATTTCTTAAGCTTCATCCTTTTGTGAGCAGGGCATTTAAGGGGAGTGATTTACCCGCCAGGGTAATAAATATATCAGACTATAAGGACTTAAATGAACTTATGGTTGTCTCTGATGGGTTAATAACAGATTATTCATCTATTATTTTTGACTATGTTGTACTTGATAAGCCGATGTATTTTTTTGCTGATGATATACTTGATTTTGAAACGAATGGGAGAGGTTTTTACCTTGACTATAGAAATGAGCTTCCAGGTATTTTGCCTTCTGATGAGACCGAACTTGGAAGGATAATTGTAAATGATATAGAGGGAAGCGAAAGCAATGAGACCAGGCTTAGTAGAAGGTTGTTTCTTGATAAATACTATGATTGGTTAGATGGTAAGTCTGCGATGAGAGTGTATGAGGAGGCAATTAAAAAGAAGTAAGAGCCTCACCACATAAGAACATTCGGAGAGGTTAACAGACTGGAATAAAGAGGCTGCTACATAATATAAGTATTACGTGGCGGCCTCTTTTTGAGGATTTTTGGTATTTTAATAAGCGTTTTTATTGATAAAGCCCTTAAAGAAGGTTAAAAACAGTATCTTAAAATCAAGCCCAAGTGTCCAGTTCTCGATATAATAAAGGTCACAGTCTATTCTTTTTCTTATGGAGGTATCTCCTCTGAAACCATTTACCTGGGCCCAGCCGGTTATGCCGGGACGTACCTGATGCTTAACATTGTAGCGCGGAATCTCCTCTTGAAATTTCTCCACGAAGAAAGGGCGTTCAGGTCTTGGGCCGACAAGGCTCATGTCCCCCTTAAGCACATTAAAGACCTGGGGAAGCTCATCAATACTGGTTTTTCTGATGAAACTGCCTATTGAGGTTACCCTTGGATCATTTTTGGTAGTCCATGCCTTCTTTTCGGCTCCTGCGTCCTGTATCTTCATAGAGCGGAACTTGTACATGTTAAACTCTTTGTTGTGCAGGCCTACTCTTACCTGCTTGAAGATAAGAGGGCCGGGCGAGGTAAGCTTAACAAGTATGCTTACAATAAGCATTGGTATACCAAATACAATAAGCATGCATACTGCCCCGAATATATCAACAACCCTCTTGATAAATTTGTTAAATGAGTTGCTAAGAGGCACATTCCTGATATTGATTACGGGAAGACCATCTATATCCTCAGTATGTGCAGTAGTAGGAATAACGTTGTTATAATCAGGTACAAACTGAGTGTGTACCCCGCTTTTTTCGCATACTGCCACGATATGTTCAAGCTTATGATAGTCACGAAGTCTAAGTGTAATGGCAATTTCATCAAGGGTGTGTGAAGCACATATTTCTTCCAGGTCCGAAATGGCTCCAAGAACTTTTATATTGCGGTACTTTGAGCCCTCCTGCTTGTCATCGTCCAGAATTCCAAATATAGTATATCCCCATTGTGGATTGGAAATAAGCCTGTCAATATAGCTTTCTGCTGCAGAACTATAGCCAACAATCAACATATGTTTCTGGTTAAGGCCCTTTCTTCTCGCTGCATGAAGCAGTTTTCTTAAAAAGAAACGAAAGGTCCAGCCAAAGAATACATTTACACCATAAAATATAGTAATGAAAGAACGCGAAATATCACTTTCCTTAAGTACATACAGGAGTACAGGAAAAGTAAGAATGGCTATGGTATTAGCCTTAAAGAAGTTCCACATCTCAAACCTTAATCTAATCTGCCTCATAGGTGTGTAGACTCCTGAAAATGAGTATATTACAAGGTAGATAGGTATCAGGTAGATTAAAAATTTCATATAGTGGACTAAAGGCCACCACATGGTATGTTCAGGTGGAAATACTTCAAACTTTATAAGCCAGGCATATACAAAGGATATTATTATTATCAGTATGTCGCAGAGTAAATATACCCTGTTAAGTACTTTTTGATTTTCTCTAATCATCGAAGTGCTCCTAAGATTTAATGATACCATTATAGTACATTTATGCAGATATTTCTACAAGGAAAGACACAAAGATTTCACAAGACTATGGTTAAATTTATATATTTATGATATGCTTAGTATAGTATGATTCTTACTTTAGGAGGAGTGATAAAGATGGAAGAGAAAAAGGATAATGGCACAACAAAGGGGCTTCTTATACTCATTGTTGTTTTTTTCATGATTATTGCAGGCATGGTAGGATTTGGATTGTCCGGATATAGTGAGTTTAATATATTGCAGAGCCCGGATACAGGTGTAAGTGACAAATCTAATACGGATGAAGAAAAACCTGTAAAGATCAACGAGGATAAAGGGGATAAAGAAGAACATCAGGACAGAAAAGAAAATGTAAAGCTTCCTAAAACGGAGACTGATTCAAAGCTTGCAGCTGTCAGGACTTCTGACTTGTCGGATGTAGTAGAGAAAGTAATGCCTTCTCTTGTTGCCATAACTACTGAAGGTGAAGAGAGCATAGTAAGTTGGTTCGGGGAGCAGACAAGAAAAACTCAGGATATGGGCTCTGGCGTGATAGTAGATAAGGACCAAAGGAGCTTATATATCATAACCAATAACCATGTTATAGACGGGGCTAGAAAGCTTGTTGTGGCTTTCGAGGATGGAAGCACTGCAAAGGGAGAAGTAAAAGGAACTGCGGCATATACAGATCTTGCCCTCGTGGAAGTAAAGCTTGACAGTCTTGCTAAGAAGACTCTTGACAGAATAAAGGTAGCAGAGCTGGGTGATTCGAACGGAATAAAAGTAGGTCAGATGGTTATGGCAATAGGCAACGCACTAGGTTACGGTCAGTCGCTTACTGTAGGCTATGTGAGTGCCAAAGACAGGGTAGTAAACATAAATGATATAACAATGAAGCTCATACAGACTGATGCAGCCATCAATCCCGGCAATTCAGGAGGAGCTTTATTAAACCTTAACGGCGAAGTCGTAGGAATCAACTCCGCCAAATTCTCAGACAGGGCTGTAGAAGGAATGGGCTATGCTATACCTATGGCAACTGTAAAACCACTAATAAATGAGCTTAAAACCAAGAAAAATATCACAGACACCGAAAGAGGATATCTTGGCATATATTACAGAGAAATAGATGATGCTTCACACGAAGCCTTCAATATGCCTTACGGACTCTATATTACAGATGTTGCAGACAATGGAGGAGCAAAGAAAGCAGGTCTTATCAAGGGAGATATAATTGTGGCAGTAAATGACAATGAAACCTTGAAATCTGATACCATTAACTCTATAATCTTAGGTAAGAAAAAAGGCGAAAAGGTCAAGGTAACATTTTGCAGATATGAAAATGGGGAATATGTCAAAAAAGATGTTAATGTAACGCTTGCCGAAAGACCGAAAACAAATAATTAGATTTTGGAGGTTTGCTTGACAAATAAATATGAGTTGTTTGCACCCTGCCACTTTGGCTTAGAGGCAGTACTAAAAAGAGAGATAATAGATCTTGGTTATGAGGTAACCGAAGTAGTAGATGGTAGAGTTTCTTTTGAGGGAGATGAAGAGGCAATCGCCAGATGTAATGTATTTCTTAGGACTACAGAGAGGGTTATGCTTAAAGTAGGAAGCTTTAAGGCTGTTACCTTTGATGAGCTTTTTGAGAAAACTAAGGCGCTTCCTTGGGAGAATTTCATCCCAAAGGATGGTAAGTTCTGGGTAAAGAAGGCTTCTTCAATAAAGAGTAAGCTTTTTTCTCCTTCCGACATTCAGAGAATAGTAAAGAAGGCTATAGTTGACAGGCTTTCCGGAAAGTACAACATACTTAGGTTTCCTGAGGACGGAAGTGAATATCCTATTAGAATAACCATACTTAAGGATGAGGTTACTGTAGGACTTGATACGTCTGGTGAATCGCTTCATAAGAGAGGCTATAGAAGGCTTACAGTTAAAGCCCCTATCACTGAGACACTGGCAGCTGCACTTATAAGCCTTACACCTTGGAAGAAGGACAGGCTTCTCATCGATCCATTTTGTGGAAGCGGTACCATACCTATAGAGGCTGCCTTGATAGGCCTTAATATTGCACCTGGAATGAAAAGGGATTTTCAGGCTATGGCCTGGGATAATATCCTTCCAAAGAGTCTATTTAAAGAGGCCAAGAAGGAAGCAGAAGACCTTATTGACAGAGAAACAAAGCTTTCCATACAGGGCTATGATTTGGATACATCTGCACTGGATGCGGCAAGGGGGAACCTCTCCCTAGCTGGACTTGAGGGAAATATCCACTTTCAGCAGAGAGACATGAGAGATATAAGCAGTGCTAAAAAATACGGCTTTATTATAACCAATCCTCCATATGGAGAGAGGCTTGAAGAAAAAGAAGCCATGCCACAGCTTTATCGCGAGATGGGAAAGGCATTCCAAAAGCTTGATGAATGGTCATATTATATAATTACAGGCTTTGAAGATGCGCCAAAGTATTTTGGAAGGAAGCCTGATAAGAACAGAAAGATATACAATGGCATGATGAAAACCTATTTTTACTCATACCAGGGCGCAAAGCCTCCAAGACAGAGAGCAGGTCAGTAAATATATTATCATTTTTACTTGCAAAACTATCTAATTGCGGTATAATGGATATGTTAAAGCTTTTTAGGATTTTAAGGATGAAATCTATAGTTTTGGAGTGAATAAAATGAACTCGAAAGATAAGAAGAAGGAACTTAGGAAAATAACTGCGGCCGGTGTCTCGATTATGACAGTGGCTCTGTTGTTTTCCTCTATTTTTTCGGGAAACAAAGTTGAAAGAACTACTCTTTGGGCAAAGCCTTTTGAAGTACATGACAGTATCGCTGCCATTGATGAGACACATATAGAGATTGAGAATGATGATACTGCCCTGGCCGGTGAATTTGAAAAGGCAGAAGCAGGCTTTGTATTTGACAGAGAGAAGATGCCTGAGAATTATGTAGTTATACCTAAGCAGGACAGTGAGGATGGACTTGCTATGATTAGTGATGAGTATAACTATAGAACAGTGTATCTGGATATCAGGGATAAGAGCAAGAACTTTTACAGTACTTCCTCTGTTGTAAGATACAACAAATCTGAGAAATTTACCGGAGAACCTGTGGGACAGGTATTTCCTCCTTATCTTATGGCATTTATAAATGGAGAGGCAGAGCCCTCTGAAAATGATAGGGAGGCCTACGATAAGTATGAAAAAGAGAATAAAAATCAGGATGAAAGCCCAGACCCGGTAGCCAATATCAAGATTGAACGAAAGGACAAAGATGTCACCAGATTTGTACTTACTTTCAACAGGCTCTATGTACCTGAGCTTTTCGAAGATGATGATAATTACTACATTTCACTTAGAAGGCCTAAAGATGTCTACAAAAAAATACTTGTAATAGACTTAGGGCACGGCGGAAAAGACGCTGGAACATTTAGTGGTGACAGTAAGGTGTATGAAAAGGATACAGTGCTTAAGTTTGGGTTGAAATTAAAAGCTCTTTTTGATAAACAGGACGATATCAAGGTGTATTACACAAGGCTTACTGACACCTTCCTCTACAGGAGAACGAGAATTGATTTAGCAAATGGCCTGGATGCTGACTTCTTTTTAAGCATTCACAACAATAACTATACTGTAATGGGCAGTCCTGTTGACTTTAATGCTGTAAGGGGAACTGAGATTCACTATAACGAGAAGATTAAAGATACCAAGGTAAGCTCTAAGCAGTTTGCATCCCTCATCTTAGAGAGCATCTGCAGTGTACTTAAAACAAAAAACAGAGGAGTGGTGGAAGGCAGCGGGTACTATGTTTTAGGGCATACCAATATGCCATCTGCCTTGGTTGAAATAGGATATCTTACCAACAAAGACGACCTAAAGATTATACAGAATAATAAAAAAATGACCGCCTGTGCAGAAGCTGTTTACAAGGCTATAGTTCAGGCTTTTAAGGAAAATGAGGAATAATGGATAAAATAGTTTTTGCAACTACCAATGAAGGCAAGGTTAAGGAAATAAAAGAGATACTAGGGGATTTCCCCATTGAAGTAGTGTCTATGAAGGAAATGGGCATAACAGCAGACATTGAAGAAAATGGTACAACCTTTGAAGAGAATTCACTTATCAAGGCAAGGGCTTTAGCGAAGCTTACCGGACTTCCTGCACTTGCCGATGATTCGGGACTTGAAGTAGATTACTTAAACGGTGAGCCGGGTATATATTCGGCCAGATATCTGGGCAGAGATACAGACTATGATTATAAGAATAATTATATCATAGACAAGCTAAGTGGGGCAAAGGGCGAAGATAGAAGTGCCAGGTTTGTATGCGTTATCTCTTTAGTGCTTCCTGATGGCAGGGAGTTTGTAGAAAGAGGAGTTGTTGAAGGTCTGATAGGCTATGAGCAAAAAGGAGAAAACGGCTTTGGATATGACCCTATCTTTTATTTACCTGAATACGAAAAGACCTCGGCAGAACTCCCTCCTTGGGAAAAGAATAAGATAAGCCACAGAGGAAAGGCTCTTACTGCTATGAAGAAGCTGATTGTGACTTTGGATTGATATGGACTTTGAATTGATATAGAAAGAAGACGTATAAAGAAAGAGGATGTATTAGTGGATATAAGTGTTAAAGTATTTGAGTTATTTGTTGAGAATTCAAGTCTTAAGATAGGACTTAGAGTTAGAGGGGACTATGATCCTAAGGTTAGGAAGCCTATGGTTACAGTCATATTTGACAATGGAAAGGAAAACAGAAGGATTCCAATGCCTATTCAGGCTTATTACCCAAGTGAAGACTTAAAGACCTTTGACTTTTTTGCAGGCTACTCTTATCTTTTAGATCAGGTGTTTTTTAAAAACTATGGTAATGAAAAAATGAGGATGAGCATCGAAGTAGCTTATGGTGAACACCTCTTTGTAAGCCCTGTTATGACTGAATCCAGCGATTTGCTTATCTATGGTTCCGAGTTTTATGGTGTAGCCTTTGGTAAGAAACACCAAGACATAGTGATTAAGCCTCTTCAGGGGGAGACAGAAACCAGCATAAGAAATAACATCGTTAATTCTATTCAAAGTATAGTAAACCTGCTTTGGAGCATTGTACTTATTGTAACGGCGATTGTACTTATACCTGTATTTGTTGTTGAAGCACTGCTTAACTTTATATACTGTGTAAAGCCTGCACCAAGAAACAACAAAACCGGTCTTATGAGAATCCTCTTTCATATAAAGTGGAGGGTGAGCGGCATAATTAGAAAGAATCTAAGCTTTGCGTACTTAAAGCTTAGTCTTGCAAGCCTCGGATTTGATTTGTTTAAGGCATTTAAGGTGAAAAAGAACAGAATAGTATTTATCTCAAATAGAAGGGAAGCCATAAGCGGAAACTACGAATATATCTATGATAAATTAATAGACAATAAAAAACTTGACATAAGAACCGTATTTGATACTACGGAGGGTTATTTAACCTGCTTTAAGTATGGTTATTATATGGCTACTGCCAAAGTGCTTTTAGTAGATGATTACATAGAGCTTATATACAAGCTTCCAAGAAGAGAAGACAACTATCTCATACAGGTGTGGCATGCCTGCGGTGCGTTTAAGACATTTGGTTTTAGCAGACTTGGAAGACCGGGTGGGCAGAAGCAGAAGAACAATGCGCATAGAAACTATGATTTCTGTACAGTTAGTTCTTCGGAGATATGCAAGTACTATGCGGAAGGATTTGGGCTATCCCTTGAAAAGGTGGTTCCTACCGGGGTTCCAAGAACTGACGTCTTCTTTAGCAAGGAATATAAAGAAAAGGCAAGAAGTGAAATCTATAGTAAATACCCTGAACTAAAGGATAAAAAGGTAATTCTTTTTGCCCCTACCTTTAGAGGGAATGGTAAAAAATCAGGATTTTATCCTGAGAACCGTTTTGACTTTATAAAATTATATGAGCATTTTAAAGGAGAATATGTTATTATAATTAAGCATCATCCTTTTGTGAATAACAGAGTGGAGATTCCTGCGGAATATGAAGGTAAAATCATTGACATGTCAGAAAATGAAGAGTTAAATGAACTTTTATTCATCACTGATATTCTAATCACTGATTATTCATCAGTGGTATTTGAAGCGAGCCTCCTTGATATTCCGATGTTGTTTTATTCTTTTGATTTGCAGAATTATATTGCAACCAGAGGATTTTATTATGAATACGACTCCTTTGTACCCGGCAAGATAGTCTACAATATGGATTCGCTCATTGAAGCCATAGACAAGAAGGACTTTGAGAGCGAGAAGATAGATGCATTTAAGCACAAGTTCTTTGATGAGTTAGACGGTAAGGCGGGGCAGAGAGTAGCCGATTTAGTTGTTAGTTTACTTGATAAATAGGAGGTTATTATGGTATTTGCAGTTATTTGTGCAGGTGGTATAGGCAGTAGAATGGGAAATGCTGAGAAGCCAAAACAGTATCTTAATGTAGGCGGCAAGCCGATTATCCTACATACTATTGAGAAGTTTGTGGTAAATGAGGAGTTTGAAAAGATTATAGTTCTTGTTCCTGAAAGCTGGATAAGCTATACAAAGGATATAATCAACAAGCATCTTCAGGGGATTGAGAAGGTTGAGGTTATGGCAGGAGGAAGTGACAGAAATTCAACTATCATGAATGCCATTAACTACATAGAAGAGAAGTTTACTCTTGATGATGATACCATCATTGTAACTCATGATGCGGTTAGACCTTTTGTTACACACAGAATAATTATGGATAATATAGAGGCGGCAGTTAAGGTAGGTGCCTGCGATACAGTTATCCCTGCTACAGATACAATAGTGGAGAGCTTAGACGGAGAGAAGATAAGCAGCATACCTGACCGCTCTAAGGTGTATCAGGGACAGACTCCTCAGAGCTTTAGGGCGAAGCGCCTAAAGGAGCTTTACTCATCACTTACAGATGAGGAAAAGGCTATACTAACTGATGCAGCCAAAATTTACCTCCTTAAGGGTGAGGCTGTGCATCTTGTAAGGGGAGAAGTGTTTAATATCAAGATTACCTATCCTTATGATCTAACAGTAGCTGAAACTTTGATTAACACAGACAGGGAGTAAAATATGCTAAATACCGTATATAGATTGGTTGCACCCAGAAGGTTTGAGGTGGCATTTTCGGATATCCAGTTATTTAAGGAGAATCAGGTCATAGTAAGGCCTCAGTTTCTCTCTATCTGTCACGCAGACCAGAGATACTATCAGGGACTGCGTCCTGCGGCCATACTAAGTAAAAAGCTTCCTATGGCGCTTATACATGAGTCTATAGGCGTGGTGGTTCAGTCCTGCTCTGACAAGGTAAAAGTGGGCGACAAGGTTGTTATGATACCCAATACACCTGTGGAAAAGGACGAGTATATAGCAGAAAACTACCTTAGGAGTTCTAAGTTTAGAGCAAGTGGTTTTGATGGATTTATGCAGGACCTGGTTGCTCTTGATGCAGACAGGGTAGTAAAGGTGCCCGAAGGGATTGATAACCATGTGGCTGCATTTATTGAGTTGATGAGTGTAAGTGTGCATGCGATTCTTAGGTTTAAGAATTTCTCACATGGCAGGAGAGATAATATTGCTATCTTTGGAGACGGTAACTTAGGCTTTATTACAGGTATCTTCCTAAAGTCAATGCTGCCTGACTCAAAGCTTACAATTTTTGGCGTAAATGATGATAAGCTAGCGAGCTTTTCATTTGCAGACAACACATATAACGTGGCAGGTGAACTAAAGAACATAAGCTTTGACCATGCCTTTGAGTGCGTGGGAAATGCTGCAAGTGGACAGGCAATTGAGCAGATTATCGATTTTATTAATCCTGAAGGTACTATATCTTTACTCGGAGTATCTGAGTATCCTGTTCCTATCAATACCAGAATGGTGCTTGAAAAGGGACTTAAGCTTTTTGGAAGCAGCAGGAGCGGGCGCGAGGACTTCAAGATGACTGTTAACATGCTTAGTGAAAATCCTTGGATGGTTAATTACTTAAGCAACATAATAAATAATATAGTGCCTATAAGGAATATGACAGACATGAATCGGGCATTTGAGCTTGATATACAAAAGCCCGGCGGAAAGACTATAATGGAATGGGATAAGTAAGCTGTTAAGTATGTATTATAGGGATGAGGAGGTAGTTTTTGGAACGCTTTGAGATAAATATACTTAAGTTGAATGTAACGGAAACTACATTAAACATAGATGTTAAGGTAAGAGGTAAATATAATCCAGAGGTCAGAAACCCTATCGTTACCATCATTTTTACCTCAGGCAGCAAATACAGAAGACTCCCCGTCCCTATAAAGACTTACCTGCCGGAAACGGACCTGAAAAGCTTCTTTATTCTGGCGGGCTACAGCTATTCCATAAAAGACTTGTACATTGACTATGATAAGCCTGAAAATATAGAAGTAAAGCTTGAACTTACCTATGGCGGTGATACATATACCGATATAATCTTAGATAAACCTGATGAATTAAAGATTATATCTTCAAGACAGTATTTGGTTTCACTCGCTAACGATGGATTAAGTATTAAGTTAATAAGGACAGCAGGTGATAAAGGTAGTGCAAATGTGATTCCTGTTTTATTAAATGGGCTGATTTCATTTGCGTGGAGCTTTATACTCTTTATTCTGGCTGTCATTTTTATGCCAATTTTTACCATCGAGGCAATTCTTGAGGCTATAGGACTTACAACAACAGCTTCTCCCAAAAAATATAAGAAAATAATGGGAGTTATAGAACATGTCAGATGGCGTACAGAGCTTATTATGGATAGAACTATAGGACTCAGTACGTTTAAGAATCTGATGACTAAGCTTGGTTTTTATCTGTTTAAGCCTTTTAGGCTAAAGGAAAACCGAATTACTCTTATATCAAACCGTAGAAATAGTATAAGCGGTAACTATGAAAGTATTTATGCAGAGCTTATCAAAGATAAAAATATTGATATAAAGACTGTGCTTGATACAAAGGAAAGCTTCATATCCTGCTTTAAGTACGGCTATTACCTTGCATCGTCAAAGGTCATTTTAATTGATGATTATATCCGTTCGGTCTATGAGATAAAAAAGCGTAAGGATAACTATCTTATACAGGTGTGGCATGCCTGTGGAGCATTCAAGGCCTTTGGTTTTAGCAGACTAAGCAGAGAAGGCTGTTGGCCACAGGATAGCCGCTCTCACAGAACCTATGATTATTGTCTGGTAAGTTCAAGGAAAGTAGCAAAGCATTATGCTGAAGCATTTGGGATGAATGTTGACAGGGTTATTGCTACAGGAGTTCCAAGAACCGATATCTTCTTTGATGAAGCCTATAAGAGGGAAATAAGAGCAAAAATATTTTCTGCATATCCTATGTTAAAAGATAAAAAGGTTATTCTTTTTGCACCTACATTTAGGGGGTCAAGTAAAAAAGAGGGCCACTATCCTCATTACCGCTTTGATTATAAGAAGATATTTGAAAGATTCGGTGATGAATACAGAATTATAATTAAGCACCATCCTCACGTAAACAATAAGCTTGTTATAGAGGATGAGTACAAGGATAGAGTGATTGACCTATCAAAGAACGAGGAGCTAAACGAGCTTTTGTTTGTCACTGATATTCTTATTACGGATTATTCATCCGTGATATTTGAGGCGGCGCTCTTAGACATACCTATGCTCTTTTATGCTTTCGATTTAGATGAGTATATATCAAGAAGAGGCTTCTACTGCGAATATATTAGCTTTATACCGGGAAAGCTTGTGGAAAACATGGATGAAATAATAGATGCACTTATGGTGGGGGACTTTGAAGCAGATAAGATAAAAGAATTTAAGCAAGACTTCTTTGATGACCTTGACGGTAAGTCCGGAAAGAGAGCATCAGAGTTCATAAAAAGACTTATGAAAAATTAGTGCAATTTATTTCATCATCTTTCGTGAATATTTGTGCTTTAAAATTCTTCATATATCGTGTATAATATTACGGGCGTCAAAGGATTTGTGCTTAGAATATGAAGGGAAGGTATAAAAGATGATTGATGGCAAGATTACGGAACTTTTGCAGACAAAAGGGATGGAGTATGATGAAACATCTGCTTCATGGTATGGTACAGTTTCAGGCTACAGTATGAAACTTGTCCGTACAAATGATGGAAAGAACTACGAACTGGTAGTTCCCGTAACCAATGGAAGTATGCCGGACAAGCAGACTATGGCGGAGCTTGGTAAGCAGATAAACGCCGTAGGAAGAGTAACAGTTAAGCAGTATGATGTTACCTTTTTTATTAAAAGACCTCTTACGACAGGTGCTTATCTTGAAAACATTTCTGCTGCAGTTTCTGCTGTTCCTGAAGCTCTTAGAAGCTCAGGTTTTACAAGCTGCTGTGAGGCAAGTGGAAGAACTGACAACCTCTTATTCTGTGTGGTTGGCGGTGAAGTATTACTGTTAACAGACGAGGAATACGGTAAACGTGAAATCGCTGTAAAGGAAAGACATTACACAAAGAGCGAAAAGGGTGAAAATGTTGTTACAGGTATTGTAGGAGCATTTTTGGGAAGTATCATAGGACTTATTGTTATAGTGTTAGTAGGCCAGTTAGGCTATGTTGCAGTTCTGTCGGGAATTGTTATGGGTGTTTGTACCGTGAAGGGTTATGCTATTCTCGGTGGTAGATTATCCAAAAAAGGTGCTGTTATTTCACTTATCATCATGGTGGGTATGACATTTGCGGCATTTATTTTAGATTCCTGTATATATGTAATCAGACAGAGTCCTGACGATGTAGCTTATATAGAGGAGATGATAAGATACTTTGCAGATGCAGTATTTAAGGAACCAAAATATGCTGTTGAGCTGATAAAGCTGTTTGCATTTACTTTGATTGGTGCTGTTCCTGCTATGCTTGGAGCATTTAGAGATGAGAAGATGTCTATAACAGCCTATAAGCTAAAAGATGTAAGAAAAGATGATGAATATATGTAAAAGGAGATTACAGAGTGAAAATTAAAAATATATTGCTTTGTGGTGGAATTATACTTATGGCGGCTTTATGCGTTGGTAAGACAGATAGCGTAAAGGCGGCAGTGGTAGTTGAAGCAAGTGGAGTAGATGACACTGCAAATATTCAGCAGGAACTTGATACAATGGGAGTTGCTATACTAAAAAAAGGTTCTACTTACAGACTTAATAAATCCATTATATTAAGAGATAATATGACTATAAAGGCAGAAGGTGCGACTATAATCTGTGAAAGACCTATTGCTTACAATATCCCTGAAACAACCAATTATAGTGCATTGTCAAATGTAACCATAATTGGTGGAACCTGGAAGTCTGAATACAGTGGTTATACCGGATCATCATTTAAGTTCACTCACGCAAGCAATATAACACTTAAAAATATGAAAATCAGAGCAGCTAATGCAGTGGGGCACAGTTTAGAATTTGTAGCCTGCCGGAATGTAACCATAATTAAGTGCGACATTGCCTGCATTGGTGAGTCGGATTCTAAGACGGAAGAAGCTGTTCAGCTTGACATTGCCTCATCAGTCACAGCCCCTTACTTAAAAAGTGTTCCATTTAGAACTGATTTAACTGAGGAACTTTGGAATCATGCAGGTTGCAGAAATGTTACAATCAAGGATTGTAAAATAACGGGGAATAGAGGAGTGGTTGCGAACTATACTGCAAAAGATGGTAATTCAGTTGAAACCATTCACGATAATATTGTGCTTAAAAACAATGAAATCACCGGTCTTAAGGGTGAGGGAGTTGTACTTTTCAATACTAAGAATGCTTCAGTTGTAAATAATAAAATCAAGAGCCTTAGAAAGGGTAAGGCAGATGCTTATACTGTTGGCTTACATGTAGCTAATTTTTCAAAGAACAAAGACATGAACAATTCCGTTATTACTCTTAGCAGAAATACTGTATACGGTGGAAGACAGGCAATTATGTTTTATTCTCATTCAGGTGTTAAGTATGGTGTGGTTACCATAAGTGGCAACAAGCTTTTCTGTAAAGCAGGAAAGAAGAACGCGGTATATGCTAATCACAAGAGTGCCAACCTCTTAACTGTGTCTTCAAATACAGCTAAGACTTATAAGGATAAATAATAAAAATCAGGAGAATTAATTTGTATTTTGTACTTGAATAATTTAGATTTATGTGCTACAATTCTAACAATTTGGGCATAAATAGAAAGGAGGAGGAAGAGCGAAATCAAATCTTTTGTTCTTCCTTTTTCTTTTGCCAAAAGTAGTGAAGTTTGTAAAGTAAGATTTGGAGGAAATGATGAAAGCATATTTGATTCTTGAAGACGGAACGGTATTTACGGGAGAATCTTTTGGTGCCAGAACGGAAGTCATAAGCGAAATAGTATTCAATACTTCCATGACAGGCTATCTAGAGGTGCTTACCGATCCTAGTTACGCTGGACAGGCAGTTACAATGACCTATCCTTTGATTGGTAATTACGGTATTAATTATCAGGACATGGAGTCAAAAAAAGCTCAGCCTGATGGCTTTATAGTTCGTGAAATAGCAGGAAAAGCCTCTAATTTTAGAAATGACGATTCTCTGACCAGATTCTTAGTTGACCAGGGTATTACCGGCATTTATGGCATTGATACAAGAGCACTTACAAGGATTCTTCGTGAGAGTGGTACCATGAACGGCATGATAACAACTGACGAAACAAAACTTGGAAGTGCTAATATTTTAAATAAAATTAAGCGCTACAGGGTTGAAGGAGTGGTTGAGCGGGTATCCTGTAAGGAAAAGGAGATATTTGAGCCTCGTTTTGCAAGAAGGCCAGACAAGGTATTTAAGCCTGAATTCCAGTTCAAGAATGATTTTATAACAGAAACAAAATACAAGATTGCACTTATGGACTTTGGTGCAAAGAAGAATATAGTGGATTCCCTTTTAAGAAGGGGCTGTGAGGTAACGGTATATCCACAGAATACAAAGGCTGAAGAGATATTTAGGGATAAGCCTGATGGGATTATGCTAAGTAACGGACCTGGAGACCCTGCAGAATGTACTGATATAATAGAGGAGCTTAAGAAGCTCTTTGATGGAGACATCCCTATCTTTGGTATCTGCCTCGGACATCAGCTTATGGCTCTTGCAAAGGGTGGAAGAACTGAGAAGATGAAGTATGGCCACAGGGGAGCAAACCACCCTGTAAAGGATCTCTCTACAGGAAGAGTATACATATCTACTCAGAATCATGGCTATATGGTAGTTGATAAGAGTATGCCTGAAGAAGTGGCAACTACAAGCTTTATAAATGTAAATGACGGAACTGTTGAAGGTATACGCTACACAGGTAAGAGAATATTTACCGTACAGTTCCACCCTGAGGCCTGCTCAGGACCGCTTGATACAGGATATTTGTTTGATGAGTTTTTAAGGGAGGTTAATGATGCCAAGAATAACTGATATTAAAAAAGTAATGGTTTTAGGTTCAGGACCTATCGTTATAGGGCAGGCTGCTGAATTTGACTACGCAGGTACACAGGCCTGCCGTTCCCTTAAAGAAGAAGGCATAGAAGTAGTACTTGTTAACTCAAACCCTGCTACAATTATGACAGATAAGGATATTGCAGATAAGGTATACATAGAGCCTCTTAATGTAGATGTTGTTAAGAAAATCATTAAAGAAGAACAGCCTGACAGTATCCTTCCAACACTTGGAGGACAGGCAGGACTTAACCTTGCTATGGAGCTTGAGGAGAGCGGCTTCCTTAAGGAGAATAATGTAAGGCTTATAGGTACCACAGCTTTGACTATCAAAAAGGCTGAGGACAGGCTTGAGTTCAAGAATACCATGGAGAAGCTTAAGGAGCCTGTAGCTGCTTCTACAATAGTAGAAGATATTGAAGCTGCTGTAGAATTTGCCAAAGAAATAGGCTATCCGATAGTGGTAAGGCCTGCCTATACCCTCGGAGGCTCAGGCGGTGGTATAGCTGATGATGAAGCTTCACTTCGCTTAATTTGTGAGAATGGACTTAGACTGTCA
This sequence comes from Catonella massiliensis, assembly GCF_016651435.1. Taxonomy (NCBI): domain Bacteria; kingdom Bacillati; phylum Bacillota; class Clostridia; order Lachnospirales; family Lachnospiraceae; genus Catonella; species Catonella massiliensis. The sequence goes on from NZ_JAEPRJ010000001.1 coordinate 1,078,988, forward strand.
AGAGTAGGTCAGTGTCTTATAGAGCGTTCAATCGCAGGCTGGAAAGAGATAGAGTATGAGGTAATGAGAGATAGCAGAGGTAACTGCATTACTGTCTGCAACATGGAGAATCTTGACCCTGTTGGAGTTCATACAGGTGATAGTATAGTAGTAGCCCCTTCTCAGACACTTTCTGATAAAGAGCACCAGATGCTAAGGACATCTGCGCTTAACATAATAGATGAGCTTGGAATCACAGGTGGCTGTAACGTGCAGTATGCCCTTAACCCTCATACCTTTGAATACTGCGTTATAGAGGTGAACCCTAGAGTAAGCCGTTCATCTGCGCTTGCCTCAAAGGCTACGGGCTATCCTATAGCTAAGGTAGCGGCTAAGATTGCGCTTGGCTACACCCTTGATGAGATTAAGAATGCCGTTACAGGAAGAACATTTGCAAGCTTTGAGCCTGCACTTGACTATGTGGTAGTTAAGATACCAAGACTTCCTTTTGATAAGTTCATTACAGCAAAGAGGACCCTTACTACTCAGATGAAGGCTACAGGTGAGGTTATGAGCATCTGTACCAACTTTGAAGGTGCTCTTATGAAGGCTATACGCTCCTTGGAGCAGCACGTAGACAGTCTTATAGTGAATTACTATGAGGGCTTTACTGATGAGGATATAAAGGATGAGCTTCAAAAGGTGGATGACAGAAGAATCTTCCTCATAGCTGAGGCTATCAGAAGAGGAATTACACCTGAGTACATACATGATATAACCAAGATAGACGAGTGGTTCATAGATAAGATAGAGCGTCTTGTAAGATGTGAGCTTCGCCTTAAAAATGAAGAGCTTACAAGGGAGCTTTTATTTGATGCCAAGCGTATGGAATTCCCTGACAAGGTAATTGCAAATCTTACAGGAAAGACTGAAAAAGAAATCTACGAGCGTAGAATAAAAGAAAATATCATTGCGGGCTTCAAGATGGTAGATACCTGTGCTGCTGAGTTTGAGGCTGTTACGCCTTATTATTATTCCTGCTTTGATGGAGAAAATGAGAATACTTCAGTTACTGATAAGAAAAAGGTGCTTGTACTTGGTTCAGGTCCTATAAGAATCGGTCAGGGCATCGAGTTTGACTTCTGCTCAGTACACTGTGTGTGGGCGTTTTCAAAGGCAGGCTATGAGACCATCATCATAAACAACAACCCTGAAACCGTAAGTACTGACTTTGATATAGCTGATAAGCTTTACTTTGAGCCTCTTACTCCAGAGGATGTAAGAAATGTAGTTGAGCTTGAGAAGCCTTACGGAGCAGTAGTTCAGTTTGGAGGCCAGACAGCCATCGGACTTACCAAGGCTCTTATGGAAATGGGAGTAAAGATACTGGGAACATCCGCAGAAGATGTGGATGCAGCAGAGGACAGAGAGTTATTTGACAATATCTTAAATGAAACAGGCATACCAAGGGCATCAGGCGGTACAGTATTTACCGCAGATGAAGCGGTTGAAGTTGCTGGTAGACTAGGATATCCTGTGCTTGTCCGCCCTTCTTACGTGCTTGGCGGTGCCGGCATGAGAATAGCCATATCTGACTCTGATATAAGGGAGTATATAGACATAATAAATCGTAATGTTCAGGAGCATCCTATCCTTGTAGACAAGTATCTAATGGGTGAGGAGCTTGAAGTAGATGCGGTTTGTGACGGAGAAGATATCTTAATTCCGGGCATTATGCAGCATATTGAAAGAGCAGGCATACACTCAGGCGACAGTATATCAGTTTATCCTTCACAGAATATCTCGGCAGAGCTTATAGAAAGGATTGAGGACTATACCGGAAAGCTTGCAAAGAGCCTTCACGTAATAGGACTTGTAAATATACAGTTCATCATTTACGAGAATGAAGTATATGTCATAGAGGTAAACCCTCGTTCAAGCCGTACAGTACCATATATAAGCAAGGTCACAGGCATACCTATAGTAGAGCTTGCCTGCAAGGTCATAATGGGAGATAAGATTAGAGACCTTGGATTTGAGCCTGGACTTCAGAAGGAAGCTCCATATGTGGCAGTAAAGATGCCTGTATTCTCCTTTGAAAAACTAAGAGGAGCTGAGATTTCCTTAGGACCTGAGATGAAGTCTACAGGAGAGTGCCTCGGTATAGCAAAGACCTTTGATGAGGCTCTCTTTAAGGCCTTCCTTGGGGCAGGAATTGACCTTCCTATCCACAAGAAGATGATAATTACGGTTTGTGATGAGGACAAGAAGGAAATTGTGCCTATAGCCGCAGGCTTTAGTAAGCTTGGCTATGAGATATATGCAACAAGAGGGACTGCAGAAGTGCTTAAGAATAACGGTGTGGAAGTAACTCAGGTAAACAAGCTTGAACAGGCAGCGCCTACACTTATGGACCTTTTACTTGCACACAACATTGACCTTGTTATAGACACACCTTCTAAGGGTGCAGGAAAGTCTAAGGATGGTTTCCTTATCAGACGAGTTGCCATAGAAACCGGAGTTTCTGTCATTACTGCGCTTGATACAGCGACAGCCCTTCTTAGGAGCTTAACAAACTCTCATAAAGATGAGCTTGAAATGATTGACATAGCAACAGTTGCACGTAGGGGAAATACCAATGGTTGATATAAAGGATGTTCTCTCTTTTAACTATTATACCTATAAAAAGCCATTTACCGGCAGTGATAACGGTAAGAGATACAGAATCGTAAGGCTTGAAAAGGAAATACAGGCAGAAGAAGGGACTGAGCCTGAAAAGGAGATAGTCTTTAAGGCTTTTCTTTGGAAAGATGTTCTTGCCTTTGAGAAAACACCTGAGGAGGAGATTCTTGCTAAAGAATTTGATTTCACTCCTTCCGGATTAGAACAGGTGGTTGACTGGATAAATACAACAATGCTATAATCGATTTAAACACCCAAATTATTTACCTTTGGATAAGGTTCATTTGGTAGATAATTTGGGAATATTATTCTTGGAGGAAAGATATGGGAAGGTTTTGTAAGTTTTGTGGAAATCCTATAGAGGATGGACAGGAATGTAACTGCGATGGAGCAGTAAAGGAGAGACAGGAGAAGGCTGCATCAAGTGTAAGCGAGTCAGCAAATCCTGTAGTGGAGGCACCTGTAAATGCTGATGCTAACAGTGCTCCTGAAGTAACTAAAGATAGCAAGGCAATGGCTAACGAGACAGCTGTAAACGCTGATGTAAACAATGAAACAAATTCAGAGAACAAGGGAAGCAACAATGCAGTAAATAATACAGAAAGCACACAGCAAACACCTGTAGCAAGCGCAGTTAACAACGCACCTCTTCCTGCGCAGAATGCAGGAAGTACCGGACAGGCTGGAAGTTCTGCGGGAAAGAGCTTAAATATTGATGCAGCTAAGATATTGAAAGATACCTTAGGTGTAACCAAATCATTTTTAATGAACCCTTTTGAGGCATTAAAATCATCATTTGCAGAGAAAGATAAGCTAAGCCAGCTGGTTGCAGGTGGTATATCGGCCTTTATTATGTTTATATTTTTCATAATAATGTTTAATTACCCTGTATTTGATGCATTTACAAAGTTTAAGATAGCATTTTTCTTAATCTTATCTTACGTAGCTATAAAGGCAGTATATGCATTTGGAGTATTCATTTTTGCTAAGAAGCAGACAAAACCGGTGTCATACTTATCAGTACTTGGACTTTGCAGTCTGACTACGATATTAGATATGATAATTCTATTTCTTGTAGTGATATTTATGTCGCTTTCACTATACCTGCTTTCCGGAATTTGTCTTGTATTTTTGCTGGTAAACAACATTATGTCCTCAGTAGTCATTGCTTACATAGCTTTTGAAGAGAACTTTGTTAAGACCTATAGAATTGGTCTTTTACTTCAGCTTATTATTGTTTGTATAGTTATACTGTTGCTTGATATTGTAGGAAGAAGTATCTTATCCGGCATATATTCAAGCATATTTGGCAATATGAACTACATGAATATGTTTGGTAACGTTTATTAAATATAGAGATTATTAAGGCCACAGAAGTACTATTATCTGTGGTCTCTCTATAAGAATTAGTGATACCTGGAGGAAAGAAGTACACATAAAAGATAGGAGTTAAGATATGAAAAAAGGCGGATTAGTTTTCTTGTCAATTATATTGGCTCTTGTAATTATTGCGATTGGAGCATCCGCAGGTGCACTTGCCTACACCAATGGAGTGCCTGCGATAAAACAAACATCAGTTACTGCTGAGAATACAGATGATAATTCAGACAGTGGATATACCTCAGAAGATGTTGCTGACACACAGCTTACAAAGAGCTTTGACCAGTTCACTGTAGACAACACTATGTCGTCATCAGAAGATAAAGACAAGAAGGATGATGATAGTGACAAGAAGGATGGTGAAGAGGAATCTACCGAGAATAAGGAAGATGCACGTGAATCCACAGAGAGCAGTGAAAACAGCGATGATACGACTACCAACGGAGCTATTGAAGCTGGTGAATCAAAAGAAAATAGCGAAAATGGCGAAGACAGCAACAATACAGAGGGTACTGTAACAGAAGAAGACAAAAAAGAGGTTAAGGAAGAGGAAAAGAAATCAGGCACAAAATATCTCTTTGCCGACAGTGCTAAAAAGAAACTGAATAAGAAGAGTGCGGAGGCACTTGTAGATAAGATTGAAAGCAAAGACTACAAGATGCCGAGTGACAGATCCGTTGCAAGGATGATAATAAATGAGATGTACGCAAAACATGGAGCAAAGTTTAAGGATAAAGAGGTTCAGAAATACTTCAATAAAAAAAGCTGGTACAAGAAGATAAAAAAGAAAGTAAGTACGGACAAGGCTTTTTCTAAAATGAGTGCACTTGAAAAAAAGAATATCGAAGTACTTGATGAGATTGATAAAGCGAATTAATTAAATGGAGGGATTATATGTTTTGTGAAAATTGCGGAGCAGAATATTTCGGGAAGCAGGTATTTTGCGAAAAATGTGGCCACAAACTGCCTGATACAGATTCTTCTCTTGATGACAATAAAGACGAGCAGAAAGCGTTAGAGCCTGCGATAGAGCCTGTGTCTATAGAAAACAATCAGCAGGCACAGCCTTCTCCTGCGGTAAATAATATGCAGCCTCAGAAGAACAACGGCAAGCGTAAGAAGGGTATATTTGGAGTAATCAAGTTTTTATTTTTAGAAATTATCATTCTTGGAGCTATGATATACTTTTTAGTCCCTTATATCTTTGATAATTTCAGTGCGGAACATAAGGCAAAACAGTATTTCGTTGCTCTTGTAAATGAAGATTATGACAGTGTGTATTCTTTGTTTAATATAAATACAGAGGATGATAAGAATTTCCTGCTTAAAAAAGACGGAATAAAGCAGTACCGTGCTTCTGCAGGCTTGACTGATGTCCTTAATTATAAGGTAAACGATAATTCTCCTTTTTGGAAAATGGACAAGGATGATGAGATACGTAAAGAAGTTGTTATATCCTACACCAACCGAGGTGATAGTAAGGAGCATACATTCACTGTAAATCTGGTAAAGGAATCAGCCAAGAAGTATTATATATTTGATGATTGGAGCATAGATTATGTCGGAATTGCTGCTTCTAATGTCAAGATAAATGTGGCTGAGGGAGCTAAGGTAAAGGTTGATGATGTCGAGATTCCTGAGAAGTATTTGACAACAGGTGAAGTACCGGGGGATAGTACTTATACAATACCTATAATATTTACCGGTAATCACAAAATTGAAGTATCTAAAGATGGTTTAGAAACATTGAAAAGAAACGAGACAGTTACAGGCAATAATGATAATATCTCACTTGACGATATGAGACTGTCTAAGGATACTGCAGAAGCACTTGAAGAGCTGGCTATAAACAATATGAAGTCGGTATATTTGGCTGCGTTAAATGGTGATTCTTTTGACAAGATTAAAGATATCTTTGTGCAGGATGCGGATAGTCTTAACTCGATTAAGGCCCAGTACGATGAGCTTGCACAGGGCTTAAATAATGACAGCAGACATGTTACTAAGATTGATTTTACATCTGCGAATACTGAGATAGATGTGACAGAGCCTGTTGTGACAAAAACCGTGTTTTATCAAATATATTTTTCTTATTACTACAGGCCTTGGTTTGGCGATCCGGAATGGAAGGACAGCAATAACACAGGAAGTATGTACATAAGAACAGAGTTTAAGTATGTTGATGGTAAATGGCTTCAGACAGATCTTGGCTGTAAAAAACCAAGTATATATGCTTTTTAATATCTATGCTCGATTTATTTGAAGTAAAAATGCTGTAAACACAGTAGGGCAGAAGCTCTGAGAGTGTTTACAGCATTTGTTTTATAAATCTTAATACTTAAGAGCCATCATTCATCATTTAAGAAAGAATAGTCATCTTCATTTTCATCCGCCTCAGCAAGGGCATTGATAGAGTCCATATCAAGCTCTCCTGTAAAGAGTTCATCATCATCCACATCATCATCATCATCAGCAGCGGCAACAATTTCATCTTCACTAACATCATCCATTAGAGTCTCGTCCGGTTCACGCTCGGAAAGTTGTGCCTCATACAGGCTGTTTGCTTCTTCTATGATAATTTCAGCAAGTTCATTTGTATCTATAATTTTGGCTTCTTCCACAACCAGCTGGGTATATTTAACAACATTGCCGGATACCATTCTTATATCACTTTCTTTGATAAGGTTTATATCCTTCCTATAAGGCAAATGGTCATAGATAGTATTGGTAGGATCCTTCAAATCGCTAAAAGGTCTTAGAGCTCTCATAAAATTTGACTCGCTAATACCAAACACCTGCCTTTCACAAAATATTTTTTGTCAAATAACTTGACAACTGTATCGTAAGATTATATCACAAAAACTTTGAATTGGCTATAGCTAAAATAAGTGGTATAATAGACAAAGAGACATGCAACACTAAATAAAAATTGGAGGCAGGGTATGAAAGCAAAGGGTATTACAGTATTATTTTCGATTGTTTTAATTTTTAATTTATTTTTTTCGGTATTCAGCACAGTTCCTGTCCTGGCAAAGGATAAAGCTCCGGTCATATCTGTAGACGGAAGGATTGCTATAGAGAATCCCGGAAGTGTAGTCTCAGACGGAAAATACATCTATTATGCCTATCAGGGTGATGGCAAGCGTATGGACATTATAAAGCTTAACCCTAAGACTCTTAAAAGCAAGAGTATTGCTAAAAAAACGGGAAACGGATATACCAACCTATCTATAAAGGGTAATTATATCTATGCTGTACTTGATAAGGTGTTTGGATATGGTACAGGCTATGAAGAACCCTATATTTACCGCATTTCAAAGGATGGAAAGACTAAGACTAAGCTTGCGGTTGGAAAAGAGCCTGTAATTATAGGTGATAAAATCTATTATTTTTCAGGTAAGATATACACAGTTAATGAAGGAAACCTGAAATTCAAGGATTTCAAAAGTGACGGCTATATCTCAAGTATGGACTTAAACGGAAAGAATAAAAAGAAGGTGTTTGGAGTCAGCGTTGAATACAATGGCTTGCTGAAATTATTTAAGAGTGGCGAGAGGTTTTATTATACTACTGATAACAAGACAGTTTATGATATGAGGGGTAATGTAGTTAAGTCAAGAAAGTTTATAAATGCAGGAGAAATACGCCTTGATACCTTCAGTCTTGACAGCAGCTACAATGTAAAAACTAAGCTTCTATACCGTAAAGCCGGTAAATACGGTGAGGGGGAGATTCAGGTTGGAACATATAAAAATAAAAAATGGAAGTATAAAAAGATATTGACCAACAGCGTAACTATCAACTTTTCTGTTCAGGGCGACTATATGATGGTAAAGGAGATTGTAAATGTTACATCTGAGAAGTCTTTAATAAAAGTATATCTACTTGATAAAAGCGGAAAGATACTTAAGGAGCTTCATTCTTGGACGCCGGCAGAATAAGTCTGCATAGAGACGATTATAAACATAATGCTGTTGTTTAGAACTGTATTTCCTAACGGATAGACCTTGTTAGATAAGATTATGCCGGGATTAAAAATTAAAACGTGAGTAGGTAAATAATAGAATTGGGAGCTTTATTAAATGAAAGATTTGATAGTTTTAACAGGTCCTACTGCGGTAGGTAAAACTTCTCTGTCCATAGCCCTTGCAAAGGCTGTGGACGGAGAGATAATATCCGCAGACTCCATGCAGGTATATAAATACCTGAACATAGGAACTGCTAAAATTACAGAAGAAGAAAAGTGCGGTATTCCTCATTTTCTGATAGATGAATTAGAGCCTGATGAGGAATTCAATGTAACCATATTTAAAAATAAGGTTATGGGATACATTGAGGATATAAAAAGCAGAGGGAAGGTGCCTATCATAGTAGGAGGTACAGGCTTTTATATCCAGTCCGTCATCTATGATATTAACTTTAATGAATATGGTGATGACAGCAAGGTCAGGAAAAAATATGAGGCTATGGCAGAAACTTTAGGCAAAAGCGAACTTCACAAAAAGCTTGCTCTGGTTGACAGGGAATATGCTGATTCGGTTTCTTATAATAACGTAAAAAAGGTTGTGAGGGCGCTTACTTTCTTTGAAATGACAGGAGAAAAGCTATCGGAGCATAATAAGAGGGAGAGAGAGAGGAGTTCCCCTTTTGACTTTGCTTACTTTGTGTTGACCATGGACAGAAAAAAGCTTTATGAGAGAATTGATAAGAGAGTTGACCTTATGTTTGATATGGGGCTTGTGGAGGAGGTTAAAGCTCTCATGGCAAAAGGATATGATAAGTCATTGGTGTCTATGCAGGGTATTGGCTATAAAGAAGTGATTGATTATCTAAGTGGTAAAACGAGCCTTGAAGAATGTATAGATATTATCAAAAGGGATACCAGGCATTTTGCCAAAAGGCAGCTTACCTGGTTTAAGAGGGAAAAGGTGGTAACTTATATCGACAAAGATGAATTTGATGCAGAAGATAAATGTTTAAAAGAAATGCTAAGAGTATATAATTCATAGTTTGTTTATGTTATAATGTTAAGTATACTTTTGGAAAGTCTATAATACGAGTGAACCGGAATTTTAGTAAGAAAATGACGGATTATATGTATTTCCCAGCAGTTACAGGAGACAAGGTATGAAACTACATTTTATTGGTGCTGATCACGAGGTCACAGGAAGTGCACATTTTTTGTCTGCTTGTGGCAAAAACATATTGGTAGACTATGGTATGGAGCAGGGAGTAAATGTATTTGAAAATGCTGCATTACCTGTATCTCCATCAGAAATTGATTATCTTTTGGTTACACACGCTCACGTAGACCATACAGGCATGATACCTGCTCTTTATAAGAATGGGTTTAAGGGTGAGATATATGCTACTTCTGCTACCTGTGAGCTTTGTGATATTATGCTTAGAGATTCTGCTCATATTCAGGAGTTTGAAGCTGAATGGAAGAATAGAAAGAATAAAAGAGCAGGTAAGGAGCATTTTGAACCTGCTTATACTATGGAAGATGTAGAGGGAGTTCTTAGTCATTTCCACAAAGTAAGCTATAATGAAGACTTGACATTATGTGAGGGTATAACCATCTCTTTTACTGATGTGGGACATCTTTTAGGCTCATCAAGTATAAAGATTATTATAACTGAGGATAATGTCACCAAGACCATAGTATTCTCTGGTGATATAGGTAATATCAATCAGCCTATAATAAAGGATCCTGCTTACACAACTGAAGCCGACTATGTAGTGATGGAATCAACCTATGGTGACAGACTTCATGGGGATAGGATTGACTACGTGTCTGAGCTTTCTGATATCCTAAACGATACCTTTAGCAGGGGAGGCAATGTAGTTATACCATCCTTTGCAGTTGGACGTACTCAGGAGATACTTTATTTTATCAGGAAAATAAAAGAGGACAGGCTGGTATACGGCTATGACGACTTTGAAGTAATAGTTGACAGCCCTCTGGCTATAGAGGCTACTAATATATTCAAGGAGAATTATGCTGACTGCTTTGATGAAGAAGCTATGGAGCTTATCAACGCCGGCATCAATCCAATCAGCTTTGAAGGGCTTAGAACCTCTGTGACGAGTACGGACTCGATTGCAATTAACTTTGACAAGAAGCCTAAGGTTATTATCTCAGCATCAGGTATGTGTGAGGCAGGACGAATAAGGCATCACTTAAAGCATAATCTCTGGCGGAAAGAATGTACTATACTATTTGTGGGATATCAGGCCGTGGGAACCTTAGGGCGGATACTTGTGGACGGTGCAGAGCGGGTTAAGCTTTTTGGAGAAGAAATTGAAGTAAATGCTGAAGTAAAAGTGCTTGCAGGAGTTAGTGGACATGCGGATAAAAATGGGCTCATTTCTTGGATTTCAGCCTTTAATCCAAAGCCGGCGGCAGTGTTCATAGTGCACGGAGAAGACAGGGTTGCAGAGAGCTTTAGACTGGCTCTAGAAGAAGAGTATCACCATAATGCTTATGCCCCATACAGTGGCTCGGTATATGACCTTTCTTCAGGAAAGTGGGAGTATATTGCAGAACCTGTATTCATTAAGAAAGAAGTTAAACAGGGTACTCATAAGGCAGAGTATGATAAGCTCATAAATGCTGGTCAGAAACTGCTTGACATCATAAATGCAAACAGCGGACTAGCCAACAAAGACATGATTAAATTTGCGGAACAGATTGAATCACTGTGTAACAAGTGGAAATAACGGGGGGTAAAATGGGAAAAAATAATAATGTGGTAGTTCTAGACAATGAGATTGCTAACAAGCTTAGTCAGTTAGATACGATATCACTTAAAGACGGACTTACAGGCCTGTGGAATAAAAAATGCCTCGCTGATAAAGTAGATGATTATGTTGGTGGAGAAGTTAATTCAGGAGCCTTATTTATCATTGAAATTGATGATTTCGCAAAGATAAATGATGAATATGGCCACATTATGGGTGATGCCTGCCTTGTTAGACTTGCAGGGGTTCTTAGCAGCTCATTCCGCGAAAGAGATGTGGCTGCGAGGATATCAGCAGATGAATTTGGCGTATTTTTGGTAGGTACCCTTACATACAAAGACATCAACAGCATAGCGGCCAAGCTCTTAAAGGTATCAAGGGAGAGCTTTGAGGGTATGAAGTTAGATAAGGACTTCACCATATCCATAGGCATAGCCAAAGCACCTGCAAATGGAAGTGATTTCCTCTCGCTATACAGAAAGGCTGTAGAGGCACTTACCAAGTCTAAGCAGGGCGGTAAAAATGGTTTTATGATTGCTGAGGAGAACTATTCAGAGAATAAATCCATCAATACTGATGCGGATATGGACATAGTTAAGCACCTTATATCCGAGAAAGATAAACCTCTTGGGGCCTATAAGGTGGAGTATGATGGGTTTAAGCATATATTCAGGTTTATTTCCAGATATTCTGATAGGAAAGAAACAGGCATAGAAATCATCCTCTTTACAATATCAAAAAAAGACGGAAGTATGATAGATCCACTCACTTTGTCAGAGGCTATGTTTGACCTGGAAAATATAATCAAAGTGTCTCTTAGAATAGGGGATGTGGCCACCAAGTACAGCTCCTGCCAGTATCTGGTAATGCTTGTAGGTGCCAATAAGATTAAGCCTCAGGACGTAGTTGAAAGGGTGGTAAAGAACTATTCTTTCTTTGCTGACAAATACAATATTGTTGTAAAATATGATATTGATTATAAATCGCTTCAAGAGGGATAATGATGGAGATAGAAAGAAAATTCCTTATAAATGAGCTTCCCAAAGACCTTGAAGCTTATGAAAAAATAGAGATAGAACAGGGTTATATAAGCAATAAGCCTACTATAAGGATTAGAAAAGCTAATGAAAAGTATTTATTAACTGTCAAAAGTAAGTTTGGAGTCAGCGGGAATGAAGGCGGTCCGATAGTTAATAATGAGCACGAGTTCGAAATAACCAAAGAGGAATATAATCACCTTAAAGAAAAACTAAAAAGGGATGTCTTAAAGAAAATGAGATACCTCATTCCTTTAGAAGGTGGACTTGTTGCGGAGCTTGATGTATTTAAGGAAAGGTTTGAGGGTCTTGTATTCGCTGAGGTGGAATTTCCTTCCATAGAGGCTTCTAACAGTTTTGTTAAGCCCCATTGGTTAGGCAAGGATGTAAGCGATGATAAAAGATACAAGAATGCTAAGATAATAAAGCTAAGCGGTTATAATAAGGCATATTTTGAGGAGAATGTATGAAGATTATATTGTCTCCTGCCAAGAAAATGAAGATGGACACAGACTTTTCGGGAGTTATCGGAAAGCCTGTGTTTCTTGACGATACGAAGATAATCCTCTCTTGGCTGAAGGGAAAAAACAGAGAAGAATTAAAGAAATTATGGAAGTGCAACGATAAGATTGCTGATGAAAATTATGAAAGAATTGCAGGTATGAAGCTAACGGGCAATCTACCCCCTGCAATTTTATCTTATGAGGGTATAGCTTATCAGTATATGGCTCCGGCTGTATTTGATGATGAACAGCTAAGCTACATACAGAGTAATCTAAGAATTTTGTCTGCATTTTACGGTGTAGTAAAGCCTATGGACGGTGTAAGCCCTTACAGACTGGAAATGCAGGCAAAGGCTGATGTAAATGGAAGCAAAGATTTATATGAGTTTTGGGGAGATAAACTCTATAAGGAGGTAAGGGATGAGAGTGGAATCATCATAAATCTTGCTTCGAAAGAATATTATAAGTGCATTGACAAGTATTTAACGGATGAAGATAGGTTTATTACCTGCGATTTTGTGGAGGAGGTGAAGGGAAAGCTTGTCACCAAGGGAACCTATGCGAAGATGGCAAGGGGCGAAATGGTGAGGTTTATGGCTGAAAAAAGAATAGATAATCCTCTGGATATTAAGAAGTTTGACAGGCTTAGCTATATTTTTAGGGAAGATTTATCCAATAATGTGAAGTTTGTATTTGAAAGAAAAAAATAATTGTGTTAAAATAAAAGTCGACTATTCCTTTTACACTAACCGATGATTATGGAGACTGTAAGAATTGGAGATTTACCGGATGAATTAAAGCCGTTTGAGAAGTATCAGAAGCAGGGTATAGATAGACTATCTGACATTGAACTTCTGGCGCTTATTCTAAGGACTGGTACAAAGAAGCTAAACTGTATTGACTTATGTAAGAAGGTGCTCGATGTTAGTGGAGGTACTTTGGCAGGCCTATATGGCAAGACTGAAAAAGAACTTCAAGATATCGAGGGTGTAGGACCTGTTAAGGCAGTGAAGATTATTTGTATCTGTGAGCTTGCAAGAAGAATAGCAAGAACGAAACGCACGTATGATGAGTCACTAGACACTGCAGATAAGATAGCTAAGCGGTATATGGAAGAAATGAGGCACTTTAAAGAGGAGCATGTCGTATTACTCCTCCTTGATATCAAGTGTAGGTTAATTAAAGAAATTACCATTAGCATTGGAACAGTTAACCAGTCTTTTCTAAGGCCAAGAGAGGTCTTTATGCAGGCGCTCAAGTACGAGGCGGTCAATATTGTTCTTCTTCACAATCATCCCAGTGGAGATCCGACTCCGAGCAGGGCAGACATACAGATTACCGACATGATACTTGAAGTGTCAAAGCTTATTGGTATTCCCCTTGTTGATCATATCGTTATCGGGGACTGCTGCCATGTGAGTCTAAGGGAAAAGGGATTAGTGGACTTTGAAACAAATAAACAGATATTTGAAAGGACTTAGTTATGCTTGGAAAAAGTATTGGGATAGATTTGGGAACAAAGAGAATCAAATATTATAGAAAAGGCGATGGAATTATCTTTGATGAGGAAAATTGCATTGCGATAGAAAACAAGGATGAGATAAGGGCCATAGGTGATGAGGCAGCAGAGATGGTGGGAAGGACGCCCGAGACGATAGAGGTAATCTATCCTGTAAACCGTGGAGTTATTGCCAATGTAAGTGCTATGGAGCTTCTTTTCAATGCTTCCTTTGACAGAATCTACGGTAAAGCAAAAAGAGCATCAGGAACCAACTTTGTTATAGCTCTTCCTACAGATATTACTGAGGTGGAGAAGAGGTCATTTGCAGACTTAGTTCATAAGTCCGGTCTTAAGCCAAAGAATGTCTCTCTGGTTGATAAGCCTATCTGCGTAGCTATGGCAGCAGGCCTCGATATCATGAAAGCAAAGGGTGTAATGACCGTGGATGTAGGTGCTGATACTACAGAGATAGCAATCATTGCTCTCGGCGGTATAGTTAGAAGCAGGCTCTTACCTACAGCAGGCAATAAGTTTGATGAATCGATTTGCAATTATATCAGACAAAAATGTGCTCTTGTCATCGGTAAGAGTAATGCAGAACAGCTTAAGATGGGTATAGCGGGAGCAGTTTCCGGACAGTCTCTTACCATGCAGGTAAACGGTAGAGATGTGGTTACAGGACTTCCTAAGCGTATGGAGATTGAGTCTGATCTCGTATATGAAGCGATAAAGGATGACCTTAAGAATATCACAGAGAACATAAAGAGCACTCTTGAGCACATTCCACCGGAAGTATCATCTGATATTATAGATGCGGGTATATATGTAACGGGTGGTTCAGCACGTATAGGCAATTTCGATAAGCTCCTCAATGCTGAGACAAGCCTTAAAATAAATATACTTGAAGATCCTCAGGACAGTGTAATAAACGGTCTTGGCAAGCTTATTGATGAAGATAACTTTAAGACGCAGCCTTATATCTACAGGCAGCCCGGATATTCAGTTAATTTAAGGAATGTAAATAATGGCATCACAAAGAAAAAATAAGATTAAGATAAAAATTGTTCCAAGATATCTGTTTATTGCAATGATTGTTATCTGCTTGGTTTTACTTATTGTATCCTATCGTTTCTCAGATAGCTTAGGACCGGTAAAATCTGTGGCAGGTAATGTTATTACACCTATGCAGGTGGGAATCAACAGGATTGGCAGTTTTTTTACGTCAAAGCTTGATTATCTTAAAAAAGTAGATGACCTGATTGCAAAAAACAAAGAGCTGACAGACAAACTAAATGAGGTCAGCTATGAGAATAAGCTATTGCTTCAGGGCAAATATGAGCTTGATAACTTTAGAAAGCTATATAATCTTGATCAGACCTACGCCGACTATCCGAAGGTAGCCGCGAGAGTAATATCAAAGGATACCAACAACTGGTATAGTAAATTTAAGATAGACAAGGGAAGTGATGACGGCATAAAGCCCGGAATGAATGTTATGGCCGGCAATGGTCTTGTAGGCATAATAACAAAGACGGGTAAGAACTATGCTGATGTACGCTCTATTATAGACGACAGCAGTAATGTAAGAGGTATGTTCCTTGATAACTCTGAAACCTGTACGGTTAAGGGTAACTTAAAACTGCTTGATGAAGGACATATTGAGGTTACCGATATCAAGAAAGGCTCAAGTATACAAGATGGATATGAGGTTGTTACGTCTTATACCAGTCAAAAATATCACCCGGGTATACTTATTGGCTATGTAAGCGGTATCAAAGTAGATCCTTCCAATATGACAGAATCAGGCTACCTCACTCCTGCAGTGGACTTTTCAAAGCTTGATATGGTGCTTATTATTACCCGTGAAAAGGAAGAATTATATTGATGAAGCGTGTTATAGGCTCTTTTATTATGGTTGTTTTATTGTATCTTTTACAGACTACGATATTTAACAACATCGCCATAGCAGGTGTAAAGCCAAATGTGATTCTCATCCCCATAGTGATAGTCGGATATAGATACGGTAGAGTCCAGGGTATGGTCTTAGGCTTCTTTACAGGACTATTCATAGACCTTAATGAATCCGACTATCTTGGATATTATGCTTTATTTTATCTCATTATCGGTTATCTGGTAGGATTTAGCAGCAAGCTTTACAGCAACGATTCTACACTTGTGCCTCTTGGCTTAGTTGGAGCATCGGATATGGTGTTGAATTTTCTTATATATGTTACAGGGTTTTTGCTTAGAAACAGGCTCGATTTACCTTATTATATGATAAGAATTATCTTGCCTGAACTTGTGTATACAATGATAGTTGCAGCCCTATTGTATAGGGTTATTGATTTTGTTTACCTTAGAATAGATTCGATAGGGAAAGGGGATGAAGCCTAGTTTTGTTAGACACTTTGATGACTTTTGTCAAAAATATCCTTAAGACAAGGACTATTCCACTGATTTTAATATACTCTGTTTTCTCCGTTGTTTTGGTATATAAGGTGTTTACCATACAGGTAGTAAGACAGGAAGAACTTACTAAGAACACTGTAAATAACGAGGAGATTACTCGTGAGACCAAGGCAACCAGAGGCAATATTTACGATTGTAACGGTGTTCTTTTGGCCTCAAACAGACTCTCATATAATGTTACCTTACAGGATTATAAGGCATTTAAGACTGATGAAGAAAAGAATGCCATGATAATAAAGTTAATTAGAATCATTGAGGTTAATGGAGGTAAGCTTTATCCTGAGTTTTATATCGAGAAAGATAAAAAAGGAAAGTTAAGATTTACAGTTGAAGGCACGGCAGAGAGCAGATTCAAGAGAGATGCCTATATGTCTACTTCTATTGAGAAGCTTACAACTGCCCAGAGAAATGCAACTGCTGCAGAAGTTTTTGAGCACTTAAGACATGGAAAGTACATGTTTGACATAAGTGACGAATACAGTATAGACGATGCTCTTAAAATCATGACAATACGTTTTGCCCTCCTTTTAAATACTTATAACAGGGGTAATCCGATTCTTGTAGCAACAAATGTCAATGAAAAGATTGTTGCCGCAGTACTTGAGAATTCCTCAGACCTCCCTGGGGCTGAGATAGCAGAGCATACATACAGATACTACAATGACAGTAAGTATTTTGCACATATCATAGGGTATACCGGCAATGTAAACGAAGGTGAAATAGCCGAGGATAAGGAGCATTATTACAATACAACTGACCAGATAGGAAAGATAGGTGTAGAATACTCCTTTGAGAAATACCTGCGAGGTAAAAAGGGTTCTGAGAAGGCCACTTTAAATTCTGATTACTATGTAACAGGTGTGGAAAATGTATCAACCCCTAAAGCCGGAGATGATATCTATCTGACTATAGACAGTAAGCTGCAGAAGATTTGCTATAACATATTAGAAAAAGAGCTGGCAGCTATCCTGCTTAGCAAAATACACAATTCTGCAAGCTACGGTGGCAAGGGCAAAAATGCCTATGACATCAAGATACCTATATATGAGGTATATAACGCCCTGTTTGATAATGGAGCAATAGACCTTGAAAGGCTTGAGAAAAAGAAGGCGGGAAAGGTTGAAAAGGCTGTCTTTTCTAAGTTTAAGAAAGAAGAGAGCAGTGTCCTAAAGAAGCTAAAGAACCTGCTGCAGATAAACAGCGTTTCAAAAGAACGTGATAACAAGACAATCAGTGAGTATATGGATTATATATATACTTATGTCAAGAATGAAAAGCTGATTGACGTGACCTTAGTCAATGAGGATGATATTAACTTCAAGGATTATATTGCACATAAGAAAAGCCTTGGAGAATTCCTTAAGTACGCAGTATCTAACAGATGGATTAATCTGCCTAAGCTTGATATAGGAAGTGAGTACTTAAGCACAGATGAAATATATAAAATACTGCTTAACTACATATTTGACAATATAACATCTGATTTGCAGTTTAAGAAAATCATCTATAAGAATCTTATATTTAATTATGAGATTTCAGGGACAGAGGTATCACTTATACTATTTTCGCAAGGTTTCTTAAAAGAGGATGAGAAAGCATACCGCAATCTCTTAAATGGCTCGCTTTCACCTTATACATTTATAAAGAGTAAGATAAAGAGTCTTGAAATAACACCTGCGAATCTGGCACTTGATCCTTGTTCAGGCTCAATGGTTATCACAAACCCTAATAATGGTGATGTAAAGGCTTTGGTTACGTATCCAAGCTATGATAACAACAAGCTTGCCAACCAAATAGATGCCAAGTACTATGCTAAGCTCTCTACTGACGGGTCCTATCCGCTTATCAACAGGCCTTGTCAGCAAAAGACTGCACCCGGTTCAACCTTTAAGATGGTGTCTGCAGCCGCAGACCTTTCAACCGGCGCCATAGGTGACCATGAGAAGATATATGCGAAAGTATTATTTACAAAGACTGACAAGCCTCCAGCCTGCTGGAGCAATGTCCCACACGGTAATATAGATATCAGAACAGCTATTGAGGTATCCTGTAACTACTTCTTTTATGAAGGCGGATACAGAATGAGTCTTGACTCTGAAGGCAAATATAACTCAAAGCTAGGTCTTGAGAAGCTTAATAAATACGCTGCAATGTTCGGCTTTAAGAAGGGCACTACTTCAGGAGTCGAATTATACGAGTACGAGCCTTCTATATCAGACACCGATTCTGTAAGATCTTCTATCGGTCAGGGCAGCTATGCATTTACACCTACCCAGATAGCAAGGTATACGGCCGCTATTGCGAACAAAGGTACACTTAATTATCTTACAGTGATTAAGGAGATAAAGGACATCAAGGGAAATACTGTGAAGAATACAGTTTCTAATTCCAAAAATAAGAAAACACCACAGATTTCGCTTAGGCCTGATGTTTGGAGCGTTATAAGAGATGGTATGTATCTTGCAGTAAACGGCAGTCGAAGTTCCCATAAAGAACTTTTTAAGAAGGTTAAGAACCTCATAGCAGGTAAGACCGGTACAGCTCAGTTTTCTAAGCAGAGAGCTGACCACAGTCTCTTCACGTCCTATGCGCCTTATAAAAAGCCAAAGATATCAGTGACCTGTGTCATTCCTAATGGTTATACCTCAGGAAATGCCGCAAGTGCTGTGGCCGACTTTTATGAATATTACTTTGGCGTTGAGGATGAAGAGGCATTAAATAAAAAAGCTGTCAAAGATAAAGTTAAAAATATAATTGCAGACTAATACAGGAGGAAAAATGAAGCAACCGGTTGTTATTAAAGCAAATAATTTTGGGCTTATGATAATTCTTGATCCAGAGCTTGAATTTGATGCTTTATGTAAAGCAGTGGCTGAAAAATTTAAGGAATCAGCTAAGTTCTTTGGAAATGCGGACATGGCAGTGGCATTTGACGGAAGAAAGCTTACCGATGACGAGGAAGAGACTATAATTGATACTATAATTCATAATTCTTCCATCAACATAGTGTGTACAATCGACAATGATCCGATAAGGGAAGAACGTTTCAAGAAAAAACTGGATCAGATAGCCATATCGGAGGATATTAGCCTTACAAAGATACATAAAGGGTATTTTAGATCCGGTCAGATGATGGAATTTGATACCGGTGTTATCATCATTGGTGATATCAATCCCGGAGCAAAAGTCGTAGCTAAGGGCAGTATAGTGGTACTGGGTGCCCTAAAGGGAGAGGCTGAAGCCGGTGCAGGAGGTAATGACAATGCTTTCATCATTGCCCTTGATATGGCACCTATACAGCTTAGAATAGGCTCAAAGATAGCCAGAAGTGCCGACAACACTGCGTTTTCAGGTAAGTCTAAGTGCTTATCACCTCAAGTTGCCTTTGTTGAAAATGACAATATATGCATTGAGGATCTTGATAAAAATGTACTTGATTCACTACAAATATAAAAAAAGTTTACTTATTCACTTGTAATTAATTCATTTTAATTATATTATATTATTGATGGAATATTGATTTAGTTAGGAGATTTTTTTATGGGAGAAGTTATTGTTATAACCTCCGGTAAGGGTGGTGTTGGAAAAACCACTACTACAGCTAATGTAGGTACCGGTCTTGCTATGCTTGGTAAAAAAGTAGTTCTTATCGATACTGATATCGGTCTTAGAAACCTTGACGTGGTTCTTGGACTGGAGAATCGTATTGTGTATAACCTTGTTGATGTAATTGAGCAGAACTGCAAAATCAAGCAGGCGCTTATTAAGGACAAGAGATATGAGACTTTATATCTTCTTCCTAGCGCTCAGACAAGAGACAAGGATGCTGTAAACCCCGAGCAAATGGTTGCACTTACTGAAGAGTTAAAGAATGAGTTTGATTATATTATTCTTGATTGTCCTGCCGGTATAGAGCAAGGCTTCAAGAATGCTATTGCGGGTGCAGATAGAGCGATTGTAGTTACCACGCCTGAAGTATCAGCAGTAAGAGATGCTGACAGAATAATTGGCCTTCTTGAAGCAAATGAGATTAAAAAGACAGAGCTTATAGTCAACAGGCTTCGTATGGACATGGTTAAAAGAGGTGACATGATGTCAAGTGAACAGGTTCTTGATATCTTAGCCATCAGCCTTCTAGGTGTTGTTCCTGATGACGAAAATATCGTTGTAGCTACCAATACAGGGGAGCCTCTTGTAGGTAACGATAGTCTTGCAGGTCAGGCATATATGAATATTTGTAAGAGAATAACAGGCGAAGAAGTACCTTTACTTGACCTTGAAAGCAAGAAAGGATTTTTGGCACGTCTTGGAGAAATATTTAAGAAGTAAAGGAGTTAAGCTATGAGTTTAATGGATTTTTTCAAGAAGAAATCTTCGGGACAACAGGCAGTAGACAGGCTTAAGCTTGTGCTGGTATCAGACAGGGCTAACTGTTCTCCTGAAATCATGGAGCAGATTAAAAATGACATACTTAAGGTTATTTCAAAATACGTTGAAATAGATGTTGATGGACTTGACATTAAGATTGAACAGACAGAGTCTGATTCAAGGAACGGCTCTGTACCTGCAATCTGTGCAAACATCCCTATTAAGGAGATGATAGGGAAAAGGTCATAAGGATACTGATGTTAAAAAATAAAAAATACGATTTTAAGGATTTTAGTTTTTCCTTACTTGCAGCAGCTTTGTTGCTTTGTCTTATCTCTGTCTATTGCCTCTTTAGGTCTGATGGAGCAGGAATGGCAAAAAGACAGCTGATTGGTGTTGTGTTGGGCTTGATTGTCGCTATAGTAGGAGCGTTGATTGACTACCATTTAATTTGCAAATTTGCAATCATGTATTATTTAATCGGAATAATATTACTTGTACTTGTTAGATTTACGTCCTTTGGTATTGACTATGATACCGGAGCTTATAGATGGCTTGCGATAGGTTCTGTTGTTATTCAGCCGTCTGAATTAGTTAAAATAATACTTATAATAGTGTTGGCTGTATTATTTTCAAAAGTCAAGAATAAGCTGAATAAATGGTCGATATTTGCTTTAACAGTGGTGATTATGATGCTTCCAACATCACTAATTCTCATACAGACAGATCTTTCATCCAGTATGGTATGTATGTTTATTTTTGCTATTATGATTTTTATGGCAGGACTGAGCCTTAAAATTATTGGTATTACCCTAGCTGTATCTGTCCCTGTTTGTGCCGGACTATTCTGGTATGTTATTCAACCGGGGCAAAAGCTGCTTACCAATAAACAGCAACTTAGAATTCTTGGATTCTTAAACCCTGAAGAATATGCACTTACTGAAAGATATCAGCAGATAAACTCTGTAAATGCTATTGCCGCTGGTAAGGTTTTGGGAAAAACTCTTGGCGGAGACACTTCGGATTTCAGACTTTTTAATAAAGTATTTGTTAATGAAAGTGACTTCGTTTTCTCGGTTCTTGCTGAAGAGCTTGGATTTTTAGGCTGCGTTTTGGTCATAGTTTTATTTGCTTTTATAGTATTTAAGTGCGTATTGATAGCTAGAAGAACAGCAGATTTTACCGGCAAGATGATAGCGATTGGTGTATCTGCGATGCTTGCGTTCCAGTCTTTTGTTAACATTGGAGTTGCTACAGCGCTTTTGCCAAATACAGGACTTCCGTTGCCGTTTCTAAGCTATGGGTTGTCGTCACTGCTAAGTAATTTCTTAGCAATAGCAATGGTATTAAATGTTGGCCTTCAAAAGGCAAAACATGGATTGACATTTAATTCAGGAGAGAATGAAATATTATTTTAAATAAACACTGTAAAGGGGTGGAATATGAATATTGGTTTAGTTGCTCATGATGCGAAAAAAAAGCTGATGCAGAATTTTTGCATTGCTTATAGAGGCATACTAGGCAAGAATACTTTATACGCAACCGGGACTACCGGAAGGCTTATAGAAGAAGTTACCAATCTAAATGTGCACAAGTATCTTGCCGGACATTTAGGTGGTGAGCAGCAAATGGCTGCGCAGATAGACCATAATGAGATAGATTTGGTTATATTTTTAAGAGATCCACTTTCTTCAAAGACCCACGAGCCTAATGTAAGCAACATTCTTAGGCTTTGTGATGCTAACAATATCCCTGCTGCAACTAATCTTGCATCAGCTGAGCTTATGATAAAAGCTTTGGATAGAGGCGACCTTGACTGGAGAGAATTGTATAAGTCATGATTAAGTTAAAAAGTAAAATAATTCTTGCAGCCCTGTGTGGAATTATATTGACCGGCTGTGGAAACAATGCCATAGCATATTTCCCATATGGGGATGAGGGAACAGGCGGCAGAGCTTATGAAAAGGTAACCTCTGCCTCTGATATCTCTCTGATGTCAGATGGTCTCTGTGTAATCACAGACAAAAATGTTAATAAATTAACAGACAAACCATCGTTTAATGCTAAGTCGGTTATAGTAGCTAACGAAGAAAGTCCTATTTATGCTAAGAATTGCTTTAAGAAGATGTACCCTGCCAGTCTTACAAAGATGATGACTGCTTATGTGGTTTTTACCAAAGAAAGTGATTTGGATAGGGTAGTAAAAATAAATGGAGAAGCAATTAAAATCACTGAGCCTTATGCTAAGAGAATGAGGCTTATGGATGGAGACCAGCTTACTATAAGACAGCTCTTAAATGCTGCTCTTGTAACATCTGCCAATGATGCGGCAAAGGCTCTTGCTGTTGCTGTAAGTGGAAGTGAAGAGAAGTTTGCCGTTCTTATGAATGAAGAGGCTAAGAAAATAGGAGCTACCCATAGTAGATTTGTAAATAGTACCGGACTTCACGACAATGCCCACTATACTACCTTGTATGACCAGTATCTCATATTCCATAAGCTTCTTGAAATCCCGGAATTTGTTAAGATAATTAATCAGGGGTCATACACATTAGAATATAAAAATGTCCTGGGTAACAAGGTCATAACTAAGGTCATTTCTACCAACCAGTATCTGGCAGGCTTGCTTAGAGTACCTGACGGATATACAGTTATAGGAGGGAAGACAGGTACTACAGATGAGGCAGGCTCTTGTATTTTGATGTCATTTAAGTCATCAGCCGATAAGAATTATATCGTGGGTATTCTTAAAGCATCAGATAGCCTCAACCTCTATGCGCAGCTTGGAACTGTTTTTGAAAATTTACCTCAAAATACTTCAAACTGATTGAATTTTATGGTATTTTGACATATAATATTAGTGCTTAATAAACTTTTTCATATAAAGGAGGGTTTTACTATGGTAAATATTATTTGTGGGGAAAAGGGAAAAGGTAAGACTAAAGTAATACTCGATAAGGCCAATGAAGCAGTGAAAACTTCAGGTGGTAATGTTGTATTTCTTGACAAGGATCTTGCTCATATGTATGAGCTCAACAATAAGATCCGTCTTATAAATGTGAAGGATTTCTTTGTAGAGAATTCTGGAGAATTTATTGGATTTGTTTGCGGAATTATCTCTCAGGACCACGATCTTGAGGCTATTTTCCTTGATAGCTTCCTTAAGATTTCATTGACAGATAAGGAAACAATGAAGCCTGTATTAGATAAGATTATTCAGGTTGCAGATAAATACAGTGTTGACATTATTCTCAGTCTTTCTGTTAAGAGTGAGGAACTTCCTGAGGAATATAAGCGTAATGTGCTGGTTTCCTTATAAGATTATTGCTTTATTTTACAGACTGTCACATTATTTTTGGTGTGGCAGTTTGTTTGTTTGGAGGGATAGATATTGGCAGAAAGAAAGATGACAAAGAGAAAGAGAAGTAATGTTGTCCGATACGGAGGGAAAAACCAATTTCATGTAGGCTTTGTTGTTTTTGGAATCATATTGATTTATATATTAGGACACACTATTTCTTATATGCTAAGAGAAAAGACTTCGATATACAGAGTAGTAAGTGATGAAAAGACCGAGGTTATCAATACTACCGGATTAGCTTTAAGAGATGAAAATGTAGTAAAGTCCAAAGAAGCAGGATATATCAATTATTATGTAAACGGTAACTCAAGGGTGAGAAGAAAAGAAGCAGTATTTTCCATAGATAAGACAGGAAAAATATATTCAAAGCTTACTACTGACGACCAAAGTGATGAGTCGGGGGAGAGAATTACAGGAATACTACATCAGTTCCAGATAAACAGAGATGATAATTTCCTTAGCACCTATGGTCTTAAAGAGTCTATGAAAGAGACTGTTATGACTACTTCGGGCAAAAAGATTATGGCTTCACTTAAAAAGTCTTCTGACGCAAAGGGGTCTTTTAGCGTTAGCACCGCAAGCGACAGTGGTATTGTAGTATATGGAGCCGACGGGCTTGAGAATCTTACCGAAGACAACATTACTTCTGATATATTTGAGAAGCAGAACAGCTATATACTGAAAATAGCTACTGAAAATGATGGTAAGGTCGAGGCAGGAGTTCCTGTGTACAAGCTTATTTCAGATGAAACCTGGAAGATAGTGGTTCCTGTCAATGAAACTCAGATAGAACTGCTTAAGGATAAAGGCTATGTGGATGTTAATGTTGACAACAAGGGCTTTAATGCAAAGGCAAAGGCGGATATCACTGAAATAAACGGGAGCAATTATCTCGTTCTGACATTTTACAACTATATGGTGGACTATGCTGACAAGAGATTTGTGAATGTGTATATTGTGCTAAGAAGCGTAACCGGCCTCAAAGTGCCAAAGTCTTCAGTGGTTGAAAGACAGGTATATGAGATTCCCGAAGAATATTATATGAATGGAGGCGGCAATAGGACAGGAGGATTTACCCTGCGCAGTACCAATAAGAGTGGTGAAACAGTGACTAGTTATGTTGAGGCAGACATCTGCTACAGGGATACTAAGAAAAAAATGGTGTATGTAGATGTAAATGAGGGCTTTAAGTCCGGGGATGAACTAATGGCTGCCAACAGTCAAAATACGTATACGGTTAGCGCTACTAAGCTTATGAAGGGGGTATATAATATTAATAACGGTTATCCGCGATTCAGGCACGTAGAGCCTGATACGGACATTTTGACGGGTGACAATAGTGAATATTATCTCATCCCTATAGATAAAGGCTATAATATAAGTGAATATGACAATATAATTCTTAATGCGGATAAGATGGATAAGGAGTAATATGGAAATATCTGATAACCTGAGATTAGTTGAAGCAAATATTGCAGCTGCCTGCAAGCGTGCAGGAAGAAAAAGAGAAGAGGTAAAGCTTATAGCGGTTAGTAAGACTCATCCTGTAGAAGCTATAAAAGAAGCCATAAGATGTGGGATAAGGTCATTTGGAGAAAATAAGGTTCAGGAGCTTAAAGACAAGCTGGAGAAGCTTGACGAATCTCTTGATTGGCATCTAATAGGCCATCTTCAGACCAACAAAGTAAAATATGTGGTTGGAAAGGTCTCGCTGATACATTCTCTTGAAAGTGTTAGACTGGCAGAAGCGCTTGAAAAGGAAGCGGTCAAACGAGGAGTGATTGTGGATGTACTTGTTGAAGTAAATATTGCAGGGGAAGATACCAAGTTCGGTGTGTTGCCTGAAAATGTGGAAGATTTTATTAGAGAAGTGGCAAAATTCGAGCATATAAGAGTGAAAGGATTGATGACGGTAGCGCCTATTGCTGAGGAATCTGAAGAAAATCGTAAATATTTTAAAAATCTTAATAAAATAATGGTTGACTTGAATAGCAAAAACATTCATAATGTGAGTATGAATGTCCTTTCGATGGGAATGACCGGTGACTATGAAACGGCAATTGAAGAAGGAGCTACTCTAGTTAGGGTGGGTACCGGAATATTCGGTCACAGAGACTATTCGATTTGAGATTAATAATAGGAGTGTGTTTATGTTTAAGAAGATTAGCCATATGTTTACGTCATTCAAAGACGGCAGCGACTATGATGATGACTATGATGAGGATTATGAAGATGAGCTTGAAGAAGAGCGTTTAGAGTCTTCAAGATCAAGACAGCTTAGAAGAAACGACTATGATGATGACTACGATGATGAGGATGAAGATGAGGAGCCTTCATTCTTTGAGAAAAAGAAGAAAACAGCTGCTCCAAAGGATAATCGCAAGGTTATACCTATTAAAAAGAGTGGAAGAGCAGGAACAGAGGTCTGTGTAAAGCTCCCTAAGGGGTTTGATGAGGTTGAAGACATTTGTGATAAGTTGCTTGCTGGCTCTATTGTTGCCCTCAATCTCGAAGCACTTGATACGGTAGAAGCACAGCGTATAGTGGACTTCGTTTTTGGAACGATGCACGCAATCAATGGTAAGTTCAGAGCCGTATCTAAGTATGTTTATATCATATCACCTGAGAATGTTGAGCTTTCAGTTGAAAATGAAGAAGAGCTTATAGATACTCTCTTTGCTGTACCAAAGTTAAATGGACAGTAATATGGATAAGGAAGAAAATTTAGTATTCAGGCATTTGCTAGACTTGGCAAAGCTGTCTTTTGCCAGAGATATAAGTGTTTTTTCAGATTTTCTTAATAACAGGGAAGTTGCAATTTTAAAAAGACAGGTGGCAGACCTTCCGTTAGGAAGGTTTTTCCTATATGGAGGCTTAGAAGACGCAGAGAGAGTCATGGTTTGTTTTCCTGCATCGTATGAGGATAGAGAAGATATTAAGTTCCCAATTGAGTGTATTGAAATACTTATAAAGAGCGTAAAGTATGAAAATAACTCGCTTACACATAGGGATTTTCTTGGAGCCATACTTGGGCTTGGAATAGACAGGAAGCTGATAGGTGATATCTTTACCGTATCAGAAAATGGAAGTATAGTTAAAGCCTTTGTATTTTGTCAGGAGAAAATTGCTGATTTCATCGTAAGTGAACTTAGGCAGATTGGAAGATGTAATGTAAGTGCACAAAGGACATCTGTAGACAAAGTTATGGTTTGCAGACGGATTGAAGACAAGTATGGTACTGTACCATCACTTAGACTGGACGTAATAATCGGAGAGGCTCTTAACCTTTCCAGGACTAAGGTAAAGATGTTGATTGATGGAGATAAGGTCGCTGTTAATTCGGCAGCATCATCAACGAGCCATTACCAGGTATCAGAAGGTGATGTAATATCCGTAAGAGGTTTTGGAAAATTTATTTTTTATGGAAGTTTAGGAAAAACAAAAAAAGACAGGCTACAGATTCATATCGGAAAATATTGTTAATTTGCAGGAGGGGATTATGCTTTCACTAAACGAGATAAAGAACCATGAATTTAAGAAGGGTATTGGCTATACGAAAAAGAGCGTAGATGATTTCGTAAATGAAATTGTTGAGTCTTTCGAAGAGGTGAATAGAGAAAATTCTGAGCTTAAAGAGAAATTAACTACATTAAGTGAGGGAATGCAGTACTATAAGTCTATAGAAAAGACCCTGCAGAAGTCACTTGTGCTTGCTCAAAAGACTGCTGATGAAAAGAAAGAAAAGGCGCTTAATAATGCCAAAATCATTGAAAAGGTTGCACGTTCAAGAGCAGATTCGATAATTACCAAAGCCAAGAATGATTTGGATGCTATTTACAGACAGACAGATGAGCTAAACAGAAGATTTGAACTCTATAAGTCTTATGTAAAGAACCTTATTACCACTCAGTTAGACCTCATTAATAGTGACACTTACAAGATATCCGTTAATGATTTGGATGGTTATTTAAAGCTTAAGGATGAACTTGAAGATGCACGAAATGCAATACCGGAGGATGAGGATAATACATCCGAGGTAGATGAGAATATTGCGGATTTTTTATCTGACAAAGAAACTGCAGATGATGAAGAAGCTGTAGAAAAAGATGAATTTGAAGCAGTAATGGAGAAAAGCAAAGAGGAAGATGTAGATCATGTTCCTGAATTGAAACATAAAACTGCCACAAAACCTGTCCAGGAAGCAAAGCCTGCTTCTGCGGGAACGCCTGTACAGGGAGTAAAACCGATGACTTCTGCTAAACCAATGCAGGAAGCAAAAAAAGCAAGTGATGTAAAGCCTGTACAGGAAAATACTGCAGCGAAAGCCGTAACTACTCAGGAAATTAAGCCTGTTAAAGTTCCAAAAATAACGCCTTCTGCAAAACCTGTACAGGGAGTTCATCCTGCCTCAGAATCAGCTCCTGTTAGTGATGCAAGACATTTTGCAGAGACTCGTACTATTAGGGGAGTAAGAACAGAGAATGACAAGCACTTACATGAGTCAAAGCCTGTTACTGATGTAAGCCCTGCCTCTGAGCTAAAAGCTGCAGCAGAAGAAGTACATCCACACGAGTCAGTTCCTACTGCTGTAGAGATGCTTTCATCTGCAGCAAAGAGCCAGTCTGCAGGCAACTTACGCGCAGGAGAGATGAATGCACAGGAGAGAAGAGTGCTTCTTGCAAAAAAGATTGCTGCAGAAGAAAAGACAAGACAGGAAATTGATAGGATGCAGAATCTAAGAGAGCAATCGACTTCTGTAAATGACAATCTTATTAACAGAATACCTCGTGATATCTTAGGCACGGATGATGAAATTTTATAATGATAACAGGCTTTAAATTGCAAAGGGAAATATGAGTAAAATACTTAGTGTTGAGATAAATTCAGGCGTAGATGACTCCTATAACATAGTCATTGAGCCTGATTTTATCAAATTGGCGGATATATTATCAGTAGTTTTTGCTACCTGCAACAAATTTATGCTGGTATTTGATTCAAACACAGCTGGATGCTTTAAGGATGAAGTTTCTAGGTTATTGTCAAATACAAAAAAGATAGTAAGTAGTTTTACATTTACTGCAGGAGAAGATAACAAAAATCTGACTACAGTTTACAAGCTATATGAGAAACTTATAAAAGAGAAGTTTGAAAGAAATGATGTAATACTTGCCGTAGGCGGCGGAGTTGTGGGGGACCTTGCAGGGTTTTGTGCAGCCACTTATCTTAGAGGAATAAGATTTGCACAGCTTCCTACTACCTTACTCGCCATGTCGGATTCGAGTGTTGGAGGTAAGACAGGAGTAGACTTTCTCTCCTATAAAAACATGGTAGGGGCTTTCCACCAACCCAAACTTGTCTATATGAATGTCAATACTTTGATTTCACTGCCTGAAAGAGAATATCTATCGGGTATGGCTGAAGTCATCAAATATGGTTATATTTATGATAAAGAGTTCATTGACTATCTTAGGGATAATGTAAATAAAGTGTTAGGCAAAGACTATTTAACTCTGGAGTATATCATATTCCACTCTTGTAGAATAAAAAAAGAAGTGGTAGAGAAAGACCCGCTGGAAGATGGCCTTAGAGCAATATTAAACTATGGGCATACTATAGGGCATGCAGTCGAGAAACTAATGGAGTTCAAGCTTCTTCATGGAGAATGTGTTGCATTGGGCATGGTAGCCGCTGCACGAATTGCGCTTAGCCGTGGACTTATGTCGGAGGAAGAGTTTTCTGATATGAAAGACATACTTGTGAGCTTCAAGTTGTTTAGAAGGATTAATTTATCTGAAACATCCTTTAGCAAAGAAGACATACTAACTGCAACAAAGTCAGATAAAAAGATGCAGGGTGGAAGGATTAAGTTTGTTTTGACTACGGAGATAGGAAGAGCAGAAATCTACAGAGATGTGACTGATGAAGAGCTGATGCTTGGAATAAATGAGGTATTTGAAGGTTAGGTATGAATAAAAATAAGATTTTTCTTTTTGAGATTATAGCCGTTGTGATTTTGGCAGCCATCGATTTTGTGACCAAGCAGCTGGCTGTAAAGTTCTTGTCAAATGGCAGCTTTGATATAATACCTGGTGTGTTTAGCTTTACCCTGCTTGAGGGAGGAAACTCCGGGGCGGCATTTGGTATGCTTCAAGGCGGCTTTTGGATATTTATTGTCATTACTATAGCAGTGGTGGCACTGGTTATATTTATGCTTAGAAAGTTAGTGTATGAGAAAAGATATAGTTTTTTTCATTATGCGCTGGTTCTTTTGCTTGCAGGAGCCTTGGGAAACTTTGGAGACAGAGTACTCACTATGATTAAGTATGGTCACAGCTATGTCATTGATTTCCTATACTTTGAACTTATTAATTTCCCTATTTTCAATGTGGCTGACTGCTATGTGACTGTAGCAGCAGGTGCAATGATATTTCTCGGTATTTTTTATTATAAGGATGATGACTTTGATAAGATGCTTGGTAAGGTGAAGGATGAAACAAAACAGTAAAACAGAAACATACGATACAGAAATGGATGAGGATTCTGATGATATCATTGAGCTAAACTCAGAGGAAGAGGGGGAAAGAATAGATAAATATCTGTCTGAAACTCTCACTGATTACTCCAGGTCCTATCTGAAAAACCTAATAGATGAGGGCAGAGTACAGGTTGCAGGGAAAATAGTTAAAGGTAGCTTCAAGGTATATAACGGTGCTGCCATTACAGTGAATCTACCTCCGGTAAAGGATGTCAAGATACTTCCTGAGGATATACCACTTGATATTCTATATGAGGATGAAGATGTTATCCTTGTAAATAAACCCAAAGGGATGGTAGTCCACCCTGCTGCAGGTCATTACACCGGAACCCTTGTCAATGCACTGATGTTTCATTGCAGGGATAACCTCTCTGGTATAAATGGAGAGCTCCGTCCGGGTATAGTGCATAGAATTGATATGGATACTACAGGTGTAGTAATAGCCTGTAAGAATGATGCGTCTCATAGATTTATTGCGGAACAGTTAAAAGAGCATAGTATTAAAAGAAAGTATCAGGCCATTGTCTATGGTACTTTTAAGGAGAATGAAGGAAGAATCGAAGGAGCCATTGGAAGGTCTAAGACTGACAGAAAAAAGATGGCTATAGTGCCAAACGGGAAACCGGCAGTTACGCACTACAAAGTTCTAAAGAACTCTTCATCTCCCAATGGAAATAATTATGCTCACATCGAGTGTGAACTTGAGACCGGAAGAACACATCAGATTAGGGTACATATGACTAGCATCGGTCATCCTCTTCTTGGAGATAATGTCTACGGGGTGGCGAAGAATCCTTTTAAGCTTGATGGGCAGACCCTTCATGCTGAGATGCTTGGGTTTATTCATCCGAGAACTAAAGAATATATGGAGTTTCATGCCCCTTTGCCAGATTATTTTACAAAGTTGTTAACAAAGTTAAATTTATAGTTTGTTTTGTTAAGTAAGCAATTCGTAAAATGATGGTTACAAAATGGTTACAAAAAATACATGAAAAACATTGAATAATGTGTAATGTACTCGTTATGATGTTTTTTGTGTATTTTTTTTTCGTTTTTTGATTGCAAATTTTAATAAAATATGGTATTAATATTAACAAGTAAGTAATAAAAAATAGTTAAAATGTAACTGATTATTTTTTATTCATTGTCCCAAGGAGGGGATATTACTTCTACTTGCTGACGGAGACTAACAGACATCAAAAAGGAGAAAAAGTATGTGGAAAAAACATGGTTCTGCGCTTCTTGGGTTAATACTTACAATAGCTTTATTCATAACAGGCATAAAGCTTCCTGAGTATGTAGCAGCAGCAGGCAGCGACAAGACAAGCCTGGTAGCAGGCAAGGATAGTACAACTTTTGTACTTAGTCAAAAGGATAGCTGGGGTAGTTATTATCCAATTACGGATACTACCAAGATTGACACCAATAAAGAGATAAAGGTTGAGATGTCATTCGAGGCGATATTTAATGATACCCTTCAGCCTGATGAACGTATCAATAAAGGAGATTATGTTCAGTTTGACTTAGGCGACAGGCTTAAGTTTGCAGGAGCTGATGAAGCTTCGGCTTCACTTACTCTTCCAATCACTGATACTGAGTCTAAGCTCAAAATCTGTGATGCTGTATTTACAAAGGATTCTGCTACAGGACATATCACAGTTAAGTTTGATTTTTCAAATTCAGATGATGCAGTATTTGAGATGAAGAGCGGTAAGGTAGGAGCAAGCGTATCTGTAATGCCTGACGTAACCAAGCTTGACTGGGAGAAGAATTCTGAAAAGACAATAAAGCTTTTTGGAAAAGACTATGAAGTTGGTTATATTGAAGGTGAACTAATTGTTAAAAAAACCGGTAAGCTTGATCCTAAGAATCATAAAGTAGACTGGACTATCGAAATCGAAAGACATGTTAAAGGCATGCCTGACAAACAATTAAGCCTTGAAGGATATAGGGTTCGTGACCTACCATCAACTGAGACTGTAGATGGTGTAAAGTATGGTGACTTCATTAGAGGAACCTATAAGATAAACGACAGACTTGTAGAAGAATCAAATAAATATGAAGAAGGCAAGTTACATATATATGATAACGGATCAGCCGATTATGAGTATACAATTACTGCAGGTGATTTAGATGCTTCCAATGTAGGAAAGGCAGTGGTTACACTCAGCACAGTTGCAAACTTTGGAATCAACCAATACGGCAGTATAAACACCACTGAATCTAACAGGGCTCAGGTATCTAAGCCTTATGGAAGTGGTGAAAGTGCTGATGTGTGGGCAAGTGTTAACCTTGAAAAGTTTGGTATAAAAGAAGGTAAGATAGACGACAGCGGTAAGAAGATTATCTGGACTGTCGAGTTTAACAAGCCTCCATATGAGCTTGGAACTGTTAAGATATCTGACGAGTTCACACCTGATAGGACTGGAAGAATAGAGCAGAAGTTCTTAAATGCAAAGTACCAGAGATGGAATGAAGCAGATAAGACCTGGGGCGCAGTGAGCACATTGACTGCTATCTCTAATACAGGAAACAATTATACATTTAGCATTGATAATGTTAATGAAAAGATAAAGGTTACATTTGAGACTGAAATTGAACCTGACAGCGTTCGTGCTGATTTTGACAACGATGCTTATGTATGGTGGAACGATAAAGAAGAGTACAAGGTTAAATTAAGTGGTAGTGTATCCACAACTCTTCCTGGTGGACAGACTTATGGCGATATAAAAAAGTCTGCTAAAAATCACTCATTTTGGTTCTCTTTTGTTGGCTTTGAACCTGAGTGGACTATTTCTGCTGACAGCAAAGTTGTTCCTGTAGGTACAGGCGACTACTATATGTATGACGTTCTCATTTTTGATGAGAATGTAACCATAAACAAGAAGACTGTAAATGAAGGAAATGGTTTTTCTCTAAAGAAGGTTGGAGCCCCTTCAGTTACATCACTTGCAGGCAATGTATCACTTGCAAAGATAATGCCTGATAGCGGAACGCACCAGAAACTCGTTGATATCAACGATCCATTAAAAACTAAGACTGACGGTATTACTAATGCAGTTTATGAGATAGTTAAGGATGGCAAGACAGTAGGCCATGTACTTGAGGTTAAGCTTGTACCGGGAGTAAACAATCAAGCTACATTTAAGTCAAGGATTATGGATAGATCTGCTCTTGTAAATGAAAATACTTATAATGGTTCTCGTGTTGCAAACAGAGTAGTTCTCGCTAAAAATGGCAAGACACTGCTTACCAAAGATGCAGAATACAATTATCTGTCAAGAATACTGGCTAAGAGCACTCTTTCAAAGGATGCAGCTAAAAAGTTACAGAAAGATTATGATGCTGTAGCAGCAAACGCTGATATTTATGACGATAAGGGTCATTCTCCTTATTATGGTTATAAAGGAGCGGCAAAGAACAATAGTGAAACAGCTTACGATAGAGAGACTAAGTCTGTATACTTTTGGATAAGCGTAAATGCTGCTGATATTAAGGATGTTGATGGAGATATAGGTAAGTTTGTGCTTAAGGATACACTTCCTTATGAGTTCCAGCTTGCTCCAATCAAAAAGGATGCTGCAAACCCTGCTAATGATAAATATTTCCTTGTATATAGAGGAACTTCTGCAGACAAGTATCCTGGAACTAATGATACTTTGACTTCACTTGTATCAACTAATGTAGTAAAGGCTGTTAGTGGTGCGCTTACAGATGCTGAGCTTACGCAAGAAGGTATAAGCGGCGAGGTTGTTGAGAACTATCCAAAGATTAAGAACCAGCTTAATATAACCTTTGACAAGCTAAACGGACCTTATGTAGTTCTTGTGAAGGCTGAACTTAGAAATGATATACCTCAGTATACCAATAAAATAGCTACTGCTTATAACAATGTATCACTTACATTAGATAAGTATACTGCTAACAGAAGAGCAGCCTTTGATTATGACGGAAGATTCCTTACAAAGGGAATAGATGGAGATAAGGTTAACATAAGCGATAACGGATACATCAAGTGGAACCTTAACTACATCCCATACAAGGTATACAACGATAACAATGCAACCAAATTAAGAATCGAGGACAAGTTAAATGGAAATCTCGTTCTTAGAAAAGAAAAGGGTACAGGAAACCTCGTATTTGAGGGGGACAATTACAAGATATGGAAGGGTGAGATAGACAAGGACGGAAAGTTCGTTAATCCTGTAGAGATTACAGAAGGACTTGACAAGATTTTCACCTATGATACAACAGCTGAAAAGCTTGTAATCAATATCCCTGACAACGATTCAGTATATAAGATTTCTTATATAACTGATTTTGCGGACAATGCAAAGCCTGGTGACAAATTAAGTAATGAGGCGGCTCTTATAGAGACCTCAAAGCAGATAGGCAGTACAGTAACAGTTAACCATAAGATTGACGGTACAGCTTGGGGAAGCTTAACCAAGAGGACCTATGAGCGTCTCCAGATAGTTAAAACTGATGAGAATGGCGAAAAGCTTGCAGGAGCTAAGTTCACTTTAACAAGGCTTGCCAATGGAGCAAACCCTAAGAAGGTTATTGGAACATTTGATTCTACGACTAATTCAGCCATTGTTATTGAGAAGCTAACACCTGGTGAGTATGAGCTTACTGAAGATAAGACACCTGATGGATATGACTCAAACGGCATAGTTTATAAGATTAAGGTTACACAGCTTGAAAGCGGATTTAAGGTGGAGTTCTCCGATGAGGCAGCTAAGTATGATGGAAAGGCAAAACTTTCAGAGAATGAGCTTACTATAATCAATAAGAAGAAGCCTGTGACACCTCCTACACCTGTAGTACCACCAACACCGGTTAATCCTACACCTGTAGTACCGCCTACACCGGTTAATCCAACTCCTGTAGTGCCACCAACACCGGATAACCCTACACCTTTAATTCCGGTAACCCCAACACCAGAGAATCCAACACCGGTTATACCTATAACACCTACACCAACCCCAACTACACCTATAACCCCGGCCACACCTTCGACTATAACTCCTACTCCAAATAGTCCTAAGACACCTGATGGAGTGGTGGTTGATGAAGATAAGACCCCACAGGGTAAGGTAGTAAAGCCCAACAAGCCAAAGGGAAAGAACAATCAGATAGTAGATGATGATGATACTCCTTTAGATGGAAATAAAGCGAAGAAGAACCTTCCAAAAACTGGTGGAACTTCTACAGTTTGGTACTATGTTGCAGGTATTGGTTTGGTATTTGTAGCAGGACTTGTATTTAAGAGACGTAAAGAAGAAAAGTAATCTGTAATAGTTACAAATGCTTTTAATTAACTAATTTACGAAGGTTGTGCTGTCTGTATATATACGGCAGCATGACCTTCGTTTTTTATTAATTTTAGGATATAATAATTATTATTTAGCTTGATTATTTTTATTATATTTGGTATAAATTAGGATAGTAAGTAATGGGGAAATAAGCAATATTTTGCTTTGAGCCTGTTATCCCAAGGAGGGGGCAACTGTAACTTTCTGCTTTTTTGCAGAGCGACTATTATTACATAAGGAGAGAATGTATGTGGAAAAAACATGGTTCTGCGCTTCTCGGGCTAATACTTACTGTGGCTTTATTCATCACCGGAATAAGGCTTCCTGATTATGTGTTAGCTGCAGAGAATGACAAAACAAGTATTGTAAAAGACGCAAAGCTAACCATCTCGCAAAAGGAAGGATATAATGGTTATAAGCCTGTGACAGGGGATATAAGCACAGATAAAGATATCCAGGTTGATATCTCATTTACGGCTGTTTTTAACAAGACATTAAATGAAGGGAATTATATTAAAAAAGGTGATTATGTACAGTTTGACTTGGGTGAAAAGCTCAAGTTTACAGGTGACAATGCGTCTGCCAATGAAGTTGTAATTCCTATTAATGATAAGTCATTAAATGTGAAGATTTGTGATGCAATATTTACAAAGGATGCATTAGGTAATATTAAGGTGAAGTTTGATTTTTCAAACAGTGATGATAAGGTATTTGATAAAGAAAGTGCAGATATCGGAGCATCAATCAAGGTAGATGTGGACCTTTCAAAGTTTGACTTTGAGAATACCACTGAGAAAGTCATCAAGATATTTGGCAAAGAGTACAAGGTTGGCGTTATTGACAGTGATGTTGAATTAACAAAATCCGGTGTCATTGATGTAAAGAACTCCAAGATTGACTGGACCATTACTGCCAAAAGATTTGTAAAGGGTGTTGAACCTAGACAGCCTCTTAGCATAGAAGGCTATACTTTTCTTGAAGACCCTACCTCCCAGGGAGAGTGGGGTAATAACTATATACCTGGCACATTCACAATCAACGATAAGTCCAGAGACGAGACATCAGGCTTAAAGGTGGGTAAAGTATATGGTACAGATTATACCGATGCTATGTCTTATACTATCAAGGCTGATGACTTAGATACTGCTGATACTAGTAAGGCAGTAGTGAAATTCAGTACAGATGTTAATTTTGGTGGTGAATTTAGCGGGGGAGATCGCTATTATTATAATGCTGTTGAGCTGGTTAAGTTCAATACATCCCAGAGATGGCGTGTTTCTACCGGTGTTTCAGCAAGAAGAATGGGTAATAAGACAGGTACATATGACGCCAATACAAAGACAATTACCTGGGCTATAGACTTCAACTACCCTAAGTATGAGCTTGGTGATGTAACAATATCTGATGAACTTACCAAGGACAATCAGGGCAGGATACCACAGAAGTTTAAGAAGGCATATATCCAGGCTTATGATTATGATAAATATGATTTTAGTAGTGTTAAGACTGAAATAACACCAGTGGTTTCAGGTGACAATCATACATTTACCATACCTAATGTTACAGGTAGATTTAAGCTTATTATCGAAACAGAGATTGAGCCTGACAACTACCGTATAGATTTTAGTAACGATGCATACGTATGGTGGAATAACAATGTAAAGAATAAGACTAAGCTACATGCTGATATCTATACTGTACCAGGTGGAGATATCAAGTTTGGTGAGATTAACAAGACTGCTAAAAGCCAGGCCTCACCAGATGGTGAACTTGGCTATGTTGGTGGAAAGGGCGATTATATCGGCTATGAGCCTGAGTGGACAGTAACAGCTAATAAGGGTGCTGTATCTACTCCTGGCGACTACTATATGTATGACGCTTTCATTTTTGATAATAACGTAAGTGTTGACAGAGAAACAATAAATACAGCTAATGGTTTCTCCATAAGAAAAGTAGGAGACAACAGCGTTACTGCTCTTGCAAACGGTGTGGGCTTTGATAAGGTATTTTCAAATAAATCAAAAAATGCAATCTATAAAAGACACCAGAAGCTTGTTAATCCTGAAAGTCCTGTCACAGATGCTACAAGCGGAGTGACCAATTCAGTATATGAAGTTCTCAAGGGCGGTGTAGTAGTTGGCCACATACTTGAGCTTAAGCTTGTGCAGGGAGTAGATAACTATGCTAAGTTTAAGTCAAGAGTTATGGACAAAGACCTCGTTGTATTAGACCGTGATGACGGTGTATATCAGGTACAGAACTACCTTGCTCTTACAAAGGGAGCCCACGTAGTGCTTGATAAGCTGGTTGGATACCACTATCAGCCAAAGCTTTTAGATAAGCATGTACTCTCAAAGACAGTAGCAAAGCAGTTCCTTACCGATTATAACGCAGAGGCTACAAACAGTAATGTATATGACGCTGTAAACAACAGAGCAATTGACAACAGAGACACTGCTTATGATAGAGATACCAGATCTGTGGTCTTTAGAATCAGCGTAAATGCAAAGGATATCAAGGATGTAAATGGTGACTTAGGAAAGTTTATCTTAAATGATAAACTATGCTACAAGCTAAAACTGGCACCAATAAAAGATAATAAGTACTTCCTTATATACAAGGGCGAGCCTACACTAAAGTACAACAATACAAACGAAGCAGACCAGAGATATGGCAGTATTCCTACATTTTCTAACGATATAACAGGAAAGATAGGATCGCTGGTAAATGCTGTAGGTAATCCTCTTTCAGATCAGGAAATAGCAGACAAAGGTATAGAGGCTACAATCGGAAAAGATGGTTATAACGATGATTTAATTACCTTTTCATTTGACAAGATAGACAGCCCTTATGTTATCTTCGTAAAGGCTGTAATGAAAAATGATCTTCCTTTGAATGAAAAAGGTGAGGTATGGAACAATGCCACAATTATGCTTGAAGGTGGCAATACCGCTATTACTAAAAATGCATATGCTAAGTATGATGAAAGATTCCTTTGGAAGAACCATGACGCAGATAAGGTCTTCATCGATGACCATGGCTACATCAATTGGAATGTGTACTATAAGCCATACAGAGTATATGCTGCCAACGATACAGCTACAGTTAGACTGGAAGATGAGTTAAACCGCTATCTTGTACTTAGAAAAGAAAAGGGTACGGACAAGCTTATATTTGCAGATGACAACTATAAGGTATGGAAGGGTGAGTATGACGATGCCGGTAACTTTGTTAATGCGGTAGAGATTACTACAGGACTTGATGAAATATTCAAGTACGACCTTGCAAAGAAGAAGCTGGTTATGCATATTCCTGACAGAAATGCAGGATACAGATTCTCATATATCACAGACTTTGCAAAAGACGTAGCAAAGGATGTATCTCTTGAGAATAGCGTTGCTCTTATAGAGAAAGACAAACAGGTAGGCAGTGAAGTAAGAGTAAGCCACAAGGTTGAAGCCAATGCTTGGGGCAGTCTTAAGGATATGAACTATGGTGCATTTCAGTTAGTAAAGACAGATACTGAAGGTACAGAGCTTGCAGGAGCTGAGTTTAACTTAAAGAAGCTTGCAAGCGCACAGAGTCCTGCAGGAGATGTGGGAACAGTTATATCTGCAACCAATTCTGCTGTTAAGTTTGAAAACCTCACAGTTGGCGAATATGAGCTTACCGAGACAAAGCCACCTGTAGGTTATGAATCAAATGGCGTGGTATACAAGATA
Organism: Catonella massiliensis; assembly: GCF_016651435.1. Classification (NCBI taxonomy): domain Bacteria; kingdom Bacillati; phylum Bacillota; class Clostridia; order Lachnospirales; family Lachnospiraceae; genus Catonella; species Catonella massiliensis. The sequence continues at coordinate 1,118,587 of NZ_JAEPRJ010000001.1, forward strand.
AAAGTTGTAGAGCTTGAAAATGGCGGATTAAAGGTACTTTTAGATGGCAACTATGAAGGAAAGGCAAAGATGAATCAGGGTGTTCTTAGTATAATTAATAAAAAGACACCTGATGTTCCAAATCCTGTCAATCCTCCTACACCGGTTAATCCAACACCAGTGGTACCACCTACACCGGTTAATCCAACACCTGTAGTGCCACCAACACCGGATAACCCTATACCTTTAGTTCCGGTAACCCCAACACCAGAGAATCCAACACCTGTTATACCTATAACACCTACACCAACCCCAACTACACCTATAACCCCGACCACACCTTCGACTATAACACCTACTCCAAATAGTCCTAAGACACCTGATGGAGTGGTGGTTGATGAAGATAAGACACCACAGGGTAAGGTGGTAAAGACCAACAAGCCAAAGGGAAAGAATAATCAGATAGTTGATGATGATGACACTCCTTTAGGTGGAAATAAAGCGAAGAAGAACCTTCCAAAAACCGGTGGAACTTCTACAGTTTGGTACTATGTTGCGGGAATCGGTCTGGTTCTTGTAGGTGGCTTGGTACTCATAAGACGTAAAAAAGAAAAGTAATGAGATAAGCACAAGTATAAGTCAAAGTTAGTAGAAAGATAGTACGAATAAGGTAACAAGCTAATTACAAAGCTAAGCACAAGAAAGTATTAGTGTGAACAAGTTACTTAGATTACAGACTTACTGAATAAAACCACGAAAGCATACACAGAAAACAAATTCTTCGTTAAATGCAACAAAGAAAATGATTTTTGTGTATGTTTTTTTTACTTGCAGTTTTCGTGAATTTCTGATATAAATGTTACAAGTAATAAATTATAAATAACTTAATACGTTATTTGTAACCCGTAGACACCCAAAATATGGGACATTTACTTCTTTCTGCTGATGGCAGGAGGCGGAAAAACAATATTAAAGGAGAGAGAACGTATGTGGAAGAAACATGGATCTGCACTGTTAGGTCTGATACTCACGGTTGCTATAGTGCTAACCGGAGTAAAACTGCCTGAATTTGTAACGGCAGCGGGTAATGACAAGACTAGTCTTGTGCAAAGTACTGCTAAGATGACCATCTCACAAAAGCAAGGATATGATGGTTATAAGCCTGTTACAGGAGATATAAATACAGAAAATGATATTCAGATTGACATGTCATTTACAGGAGTATTTAATCAGGCGCTTGATGCGGATAAGCATATCGAAAAAGGTGATTATGTAGAGTTTAACTTAGGTGATAAGCTTAAGTTTGCAGGAGACAATGAAGCACTTGATAATATTAAAGAGCCTATCATTGACAAAGCTTCAAAGCTTAAGATATGTGATGTAATCTTTACAAAGAGTGCTGATGGCAACGTTAAAGCAAGATTTGATTTTTCAGACACTGCTGATGAAGTCTTTGAAAAAGAAAGCACGACTGTAGGTGCTTCTATCAAAGTAAAGGTTGACCTATCAAAGCTTGATTTTGTATCAACTACTGAGAAGGTAATTAGAATCTTTGGCAAAGAGTACAAGGTTGGTACAATTGATGACGATGCGAAGTTAACAAAAACCGGAGTACTTGATGTAAAGAACTCTAAGATTGACTGGACTATTACAGTTGAAAGGTTTGTAAAGGGAGTAGAGCCAAAGCAGCCTCTTAGCCTTGAAGGATATACAATAGAAGAAGACCCTGAATCACTTAAAGAATTAGGTAATAACTATATCCCAGGAACATTCACAATCAATGATAAGTCTAGGGATAAAACATCAGGTCTTAATGTATTTTATGAAAGTGGTAGTGAGTATACAAGAATTTTGTCTTATACAATAAAGGCGGATGATCTTGATGCTAATAATAACAACAAAGCAGTAATAAAGCTCAGTACAGATGTTAACTTTGGTGGCGACTTTAATTGGGGTCAACGCAGTTACAGCAATAGAGCAAGATTAGTTAAATACGGAACAAGCAAATACTGGGATGCATATGCGGGAGTTGTTGTTAAGAAAACAGGTCAAAAGACTGGTACTTATGATGCCAATACAAAGACAATTACCTGGACTATAGACTTCAACTACCCTGAGTATAATCTTGGTGATGTAACTATTTCAGATGAACTTACCAAGGATAATCAGGGCAGGATACCACAGAAATTTAAGAAGGCATATATCCAGTATTACGATAATACAAGCTCTAAATTTAGTGATACTAAGACTGAAATAACACCAGTGATTTCAGGCGACAATCATACATTTACCATACCTAATGTCACAGGTAGATTTAAGATTATCATTGAAACAGAGATTGAGCCAGACAACTATCGTATAGACTTTAGCAATGATGCATACGTATGGTGGAATAACAATGTAAAGAATAAATCAAAGCTACATGCTGATATCTATACTGTACCTGGCGGTAACATAAAATTTGGTGAGATTAACAAGACCGCTAAAAGCCAGACATTGGCAGATAGAGATGAGGGATATGTAGGTGGAAGAGGCGATTATATCGGCTTTGAACCTGAGTGGACAGTAACAGCTAATAAAGATGCTGTGTCTACTCCTGGCGACTACTATATGTACGATGCGTTCATTTTTGATAATAGTGTTAATGTAGACAGTAAAACAATAAATACAGCTAATGGCTTCTCCATAAGAAAAGTAGGAGACAACAGCGTTACGGCTCTTGCAAGCGGTGCGAGCTTTGATAAGGTATTTTCAAGTAATGTAATAAATAGAGATACAATTTATAGAAGACATCAGAAGCTTGTTAATCCTGAAAGCCCTGTTACAGAGGCTACAAGCGGAGTGACCAATTCAGTATATGAAGTCCTTAAGGGTGGTGTAGTAGTTGGCCACATACTTGAGCTTAAGCTTGTGCAGGGAGTAGATAACTATGCTAAGTTTAAGTCAAGAGTTATGGACAAAGACCTCGTTGTATTAGACCGTAATGACGGTGTATATCAGGTACAGAATTATATTGCCCTTACAAAGGGAGCTCACGTAGTACTTAATAAGATGGTTGGATACCACTATCAGCCAAAGCTTTTGGATAAGCATGTACTCTCAAAGACAGCTGCAAAGAAGTTCCTTACTGATTATAATGCAGAGGCTACAAACAGTGATGTATATGACTCTGTAAACAACAGAGCAATTGACAACAGAGACACAGCTTATGACAGAGATACCAGATCTGTAGTGTTTAAAATAAGTGTAAATGCAAAGGATATCAAGGATGTAAACGGTGACTTAGGAAAGTTTATATTAACAGACGAATTAGATTCCAACCTAAAACTTGCACCAATAAAGGATAATAAGTACTTCCTTATCTACAAGGGTGAGCCTACACTTAAGTACAAAGATACAAATGAAGCAGATCAGAGATATGGCAGTGTTCCGACATTTTCTAATGATATCACAGGAGAAATCGGCTCACTGGTAAATGCTGTAGGTAATCCTCTTTCAGATCAGGAAATAACTGATAAAGGCATAACCACCGATATTAGAAGTGATGGTTTCCATAATGATTTGATTACTTTCTCGTTTGACAAGATAGACAGCCCTTATGTTATCTTTGTAAAGGCTGTAATGAAAAAAGACATTACTGCTAATGAAAAAGGCGAGGTATGGAACAATGCCACAATTAAGCTTGATGGCAGTTATTCCACTATTTCTAAAAATGCATATGCGAAGTATGATGAAAGATTCCTTTGGAAGAACCATGACGCAGATAAGGTCTTCATCGATGACCATGGCTACATCAACTGGAATGTGTACTACAAGCCATACAGAGTATATGCTGCCAACGATACAGCTACAGTTAGACTTGAGGATGAGGTAAACCGTTACCTTGTACTTAGAAAAGAAAAGGGTACAGACAAGCTTATATTTGCAGATGATAACTATAAGGTATGGAAGGGTGAGTATGACGATGCCGGTAACTTTGTTAATGCGGTAGAGATTACTACAGGACTTGATGAAATATTCAAGTATGACCTTGCAAAGAAGAAGCTGGTTATGCATATTCCTGATAGAAACGCAGGATACAGATTCTCATATATCACAGACTTTGCAAAAGATGTGGAAAAGAACGCTTCTCTTGAGAATAGCGTTGCTCTCATAGAGGCAGACAAAGTGGTAGGCCGTGAAGTAAGAGTAAGCCACCAGGTGGAAGCTAATGTCTGGGGAAGCCTTAAGGATATGAACTATAATGTGCTTCAGATAATCAAGAAGAATATTGATGGTGAAGCGCTTGCAGGAGCAAAGTTTAGCTTAAAGAGACTTGCAGACGGAACAGTTACAGAGAAGGATATGGGAACTGTTGAGACTGTAACAAATGGCGCTGTTAAGTTTAAGAATCTTGTTGCTGGAAGCTATGAGCTTACAGAGACAAAAGCACCAGAAGGTTATGAAACAAACGGAGTTGTATATAAGATTAAGGTTGTTGAGCTTGAGAATGGTGATTTGAGCATCGTATTAGATGGCAACTATGAAGGAAAGGCAAGCTTTGAACAGAAGGTACTTACAGTAATCAACAATAAGAAGCCTGTAACACCTCCAACCCCACCAACACCTGAGAAGCCAGTGGTTCCACCAACACCTGAGAACCCAACACCACTGATTCCGGTTAATCCTACAACACCTAATACACCAAACCCAACACCTTCTATACCTTCATATCCTATAAACAATACACCAAATCCAAATGACCCTAACAGTCCTGATGAATTTGAGGTTATAGGAAATGATGGAACTCCTCAGGGTAAGGTTGTTAAGAAAACCAAGCCAAATGGAGAAAAGGAGTATATCTTTGAGAAGGATAAAACACCTTTAGACGGATTTAAGGCAAAGAAGAGCCATACCAAGGCACTTCCTAAGACAGGTGGCGCATCCACAGTTTGGTACTATGCAGCAGGAATGGGTCTTGTAGTTATGGCAGGCTTTACATTTAGAAAACGTAAAGAAGAAGAGTAATAAGTATAAAATACAGATATACCGATAAAGGTTACCAAAACATACACGAAAATCAAAACATTTGTCAAATGTGACGAATAAAATGATTTTTGTGTATGTTTTTTTTACTTGCACTTTTTGTGGATTTTTGGTATAAATATTACAAGTGGTAAAATATATGCCAAATATTTTGCTATTTGTAACCATGAGGGATCCCAAGGAAGGGATATAATCTTTCCGCAGGTGCGGGAGGGGAAATAATTTACAAGGAGAGTAAAAATATGTGGAAAAAACATGGAACAGCACTATTAGGAATCATACTTACGTTAGCTATATTGCTAACCGGCGTAAAGCTTCCTGAATATGTAGCCGCAGCAGGAAATGACAAGACAAATCTTGCAAAGAATGTGAACGTAACTATCTATCAACAAGATAGCAGTAACGTTGAAAAGCCTGTTACAGGAGCAATAAATACAGCAAATTATATTAGGATGGATGTATCCTTTAACGCTGTGTTTAACAAAAGTTTAACTGAAGAAAACCGCATTAATAAGGGCGACTATATTCAGTTTGATTTAGGAAGCAAGCTAAAGATTAATGGAAGTGTTAATGAAGTTGTGCGCCCTGTAGAAGATACGGCATCAAAACTTAAGATTTGTGATGCTATCTTTACCTGTGATGACGATGGAAATATCAAGGTTAAATTTGATTTTTCCAACACAGATGACGCTGTTTTTGAAAAGGACAGCACTTCAATAGGTGCATCAGTTACCTTAATTACTGACCTTTCTAAGTTTGACTTTACTACAACCAATGAGAAAGTGATTAGAATTTTTGGTAAAGACTATCAACTTGGAGAAATAGTCGGTGATGTCAATCTTACAAAGACAGGCGTTCTTGACGTGAAGAACTCTAAGATTGACTGGACTATTACAGCTGAAAGATATGTAAGAGGAGTTACCCCAAGGGTACCTCTTAGTATAGAAGGCTATACCTTCCGTGACTATCCAAAGGGTGGAGTAAACGGAAACAATTTTATAGAAGGTACATTTACCGTAAATGGTAAATCAAGAGATGAATCATCAGGCTTATCAATTGCAACCCTAAGAGATACAGGATATACCAATATCATGTACTATACAGTAAAGGCAGATGACCTGGATCCTTCTAATGTAGGTAAAGCAGTACTCAAGTATAGTACTGATGTAAACTTTGGCGGTGATTTTGGCTCTTCAGGTGTGAGAAATTATCCTAATGATATACACCTCATAAAATATGGAACAAGTCAGTTCTGGTCTAAACATAGAGACGTTACCGTTAGAAAAATGGGAGAAAAGCTTGGAAGCTTCAATGAAGGCACTAAGACAATTACCTGGACAGTAGAGTTCAACCGTCCTGAGTATGACTTAGGAGATGTAACCATTTCTGACGAACTTACCAAAGATAAAACCGGAAGAATACCTCAGAAATTTGAGAAGGCTTTTGTACAGACTTTTGATAAGACAAAGAATACCTGGAAAGAGGAAAAAACAGAGTTAACTCCTGTAGTTTCTGGAGATAACCATACCTTTACCATACCTAATGTTAAAGAGAGATTCCTTCTTACTATCCTAACAAAGGTAGACGCTGATAATTACAGTTCACGATTTGACAATGATGCGTATGTATGGTGGAATAATAACATTAAGTTTAAGACAAAGCTACATGCATCTATCTTAGACGTACACGGTGGCAATGGTCAGATAGGTACAATCAATAAGACTGCTAAAAGCCAGTTAGCAGTAAGCAGTGATAATGCTTTTGACGCAGGATTAGGTGAGTATATAAGCAATGAGCCTGAGTGGACAATGACTGCTGATAAAAATACAATAGCCGCACCTGGTGACTACTACATGTACGATGCCTTCATTTTTGATAAGAATGTAAGGGTAGATAGTGATACAATCAACTCTACGAACGGATATTCACTTAGAAAGCTTGGTGAAAGCAGTGCTGCGACACTTGCAAGCGGGGTAAGCTTGGAAAAATTATTTCCAAAGAATCCTGCTGGTGATGAGACCATGGGCAGACACCAGAAGTTAATGAACATTAACAAACCAATCACTGATGCTACAAGTGGTGTTACAAATAATGTATACGAAGTAGTTAAGGATGGTAATGTAGTAGGACATGTCCTTGAGGTAAAGCTCGTTCAGGGAGTAGATAACTTTGTTAAGTTTAAGTCAAAAGTTATGGAGCACAATTTGATTGTATCCGAGCGTGAAGACGGGTTAAACAGGCTTCAGAACTACTACTTGCTTGCGTCAGGAGGCAACGTATTACTTAACAAGATGGTTGAATACCATTATCAGTCAAAGCTTCTTGATAAGCAGGTACTCTCAAGAACAGCGGCTAAGAAGTTCCTTACCGATTATGATGTAGCAGCTGCAAATAATGATGTGTTTGACGCTAACAATAAAATTGCTATTGATAATACTGAAACAGCTTATGATAAAGAGACAAGAAGCGTGGTATTTAAGATTAGCGTAAATGCAAAAGACATTAAGGATGTTCAGGGTGATATAGGTAAGTTCGTATTAAGCGATGAATTATCTTATCATCTAAAGCTTGTACCTATTAAGAAAGAGGAAGGCCGCGACAAGTATTTCCTCATCTACAAGGGAGAGCCTGCTCTTAAATACAAAGATACCAGTGAAGCTGACCATAGATTCGGTAAGTTTGCTCATATACCTTCTGACAGAGCAAGAAGCGTAGGCTCCATTGTTAATGCTGTTGGTGAGCCTCTTAGCGACAAGGAAATATCCGATAACAATATATTTGCGCTTCTCGATAAAGACTATTATAATAACTATAATAAAATAAGATTTACATTCGACAAGCTAAATAGTCCTTATGTTATTTTTGTAAAGGCTGAGCTTAAGAGTGACGAGCCAATGAATGAAATTGGCCAAGTTTGGAATACCGCAAAAATGTGGATTCAGGGCGATGAAAGAGCCTATATTCAAATTGAGAAGACTGCGAAAGCTGATTACGACGATAGATTCCTTTGGAAGAATTATGATGGCGACAAGATCTTCATTGACAAGAACGGCTACATAAAGTGGAACCTCTTCTACAAGCCTTATAAGGTTTATAACGATAACAATGAAACCAAGCTCAGGCTTGAAGATCAGCTTAAAGGAAATCTTGTGCTTAGAAAAGAAAAGGGTACTGCTAATCTTGCCTTTAATGATGACAATTACAAAATCTGGAAGGGTAGCTTTGATGCAGAAGGAAATTTTGTAAATCCTGTGGAGATTACAGAAGGACTTGATAAGATTTTTGTTTATGACCTTGAGCAGAAAAAGTTAATAGTCAATATTCCGGACAATGACACATCATACAAGATATCATATATTACCGACTTTGCACCGGATGCAAAGAAGGGTGATGAGCTTGAAAATGATGTAGTCCTTATAGAAAAATCAAAGCAGATAGGTAGGAAAGTTGGTGTTAAGCACAGCATAGAAGCTAATGCTTGGGGAAGTCTTAAGGATATAAACTATGACAAGCTTCAGATCGTTAAGAAGAATGCCGATGGTGAAGAACTTGCAGGAGCAGAGTTTAGATTAAAGAGGCTTGCAGACTCTAACGTAACTGAGCAGGATATGGGAACAGTAAAGACTGTTACAGATGGAGCAGTTATGTTTGAAAATATCGTTGCAGGCAGCTATGAGCTTACTGAGACAAAGGCTCCTGAAGGCTATGAGACAAACGGAGTTACTTACAAGATAAAGGTGGTTGAGCTCGAAAATGGTGACTTAAACATTGCTTTAGACGGTAACTATGAAGGTCAGGCAACACTTGAGAAGAGAGTGCTTACGGTAATTAACAAGAAAAAACCTGTTACGCCTCCTACTCCGGTTAACCCAACACCTGAGAATCCTAAAAAGCCGGTTGACCCACCAACACCTGAGAATCCGACACCTCTGATTCCGGTTACACCTAAGACACCTGATACACCAACTCCAACACCTAGCATACCTTCATATCCAATAAACAATACACCTAATCCTAATGATCCTAACAGCCCTGATGAATTCGAGGTTATAGGAAATGATGGAACACCTCAGGGTAAGGTTGTAAAGGTGACTAAGCCTAATGGAAAGAAAGAGTATGTATTTGAAGATGATAAGACTCCTTTAGATGGCTTCAAGGCAAAGAAGAACCGTAAGGCGCTTCCTAAGACAGGTGGCGCGGCTACAACTTGGTACTACGCTGCCGGTGCAGGACTTGTACTTATGGCAGGTTTTGCATTTAGAAGACGTAAAGAAGAAATCTAATAGGATTCATCTGATTTACTTTTAGTATATTATACATTAGGTAAATAAAAATATGAGATTCCCACCCCGCTTGAGGGTGGGAGTTTTTTTGCGCAACAGGGGATAACTGCCAAAGTAGGTGCAAAACCAGATTGCATTTAAGCTTCAAAACTACAACGATTACTTGACACAAACCATTCAACCCACTTCAGTTGACAAAGAGCCTTTTTTTCTGTATACTCGATTTATCAAAAATATGAAGGGCAACAAAAATAACAAACGATATTAAAATTAATTTTTTCACGCAAGCAAAAAAAAACAACTGTATTCAAGTGATTGCCAATCATGATCCGGACATTGCTCCGCATGTAATAGAACTGTGAGGTGGATAGTGTGAAAGAAAGTATAGGAAAGCCATAGATTGGCGCACTTAACTAAGCTGTCTAAGGCAGGCAACTTTTTGAAGTGTTATTGAGTTAGAAAATTCGATTAAGAAGCTACTGGCTCATCAGGAGGAAGTAGTCCCTCTCGTTGCAATAGTTTCTTGGCTTGCTTGATAGCTTTTGCCTTTTGTTTTTCAATAAGAGCTTCAGGCACATCGATTTTATAAAGGTCGCTCGGATTCCACTGCTCGCCAGTAGACAGCATTTGGTAGATGGCAGTAAGAATCATACGGGCAATAGCGATAATGGCTCTTTTCTTGCCACGACGTTTAACAAGAGATTCATATTTCTTTTTGTAGTAAGGAGATTGGTCAGATTTTACGGCTGCATGAGCACACTGTACTAATGCAGGTTTGAGGTAGACTCCGGCACGTGTAATCCGAACAGATTTCTTCTTACCAGCAGATTCATTGCTGCCAGGTGTTAAACCAGCCCAACAGCATAAACGTTTGGAACTTGAGAACTGAGACATATCCGTACCGATTTCGGAGATGATAGTTATTGCACTATCACATTTGACACCCGGAATGGTACAGAGGAACTGGACAGCATTTTCAAAATCAGGATTAGAAGAAATCATATTTTCTATCATTTTATCAACATCTTTGATTTCTGCTGTGATATAATCCATATGTGCGCGGACGAGGCGCATACGGTATTTTTGGGCATCAGTCATCTGATATCCTTCGACGGATTCTATAACAGCATCTTCTTTGGATTTGAGGCTCCGAAGAAGCTTAGATGCGATTTCTTCGTGGTTAATGGATGTACCCGATTGTTCAAGTAGATAGTCGATAATGGACGTGGATGACTTCCCAAAGATATCGGAAACAACAGAATCTAATGCAACATTACAAACAGTAAGAGCATTCTGGTATCGATTCTTTTCACTTGAACGGCAGGAAACAAGCTTGCAACGATAGCGAGTGTATTCCCTGAGAATACGGACTATCTTACAAGGGATATAGCTGCCTTTGACAAGTCCGAGACGGAATAAATCCCCAATCCATTTAGAATCTTTGGTATCATCTTTGTTGCCTTTCACAGCCTTTACCCACTTGGGATTGGCAATGACAACATTGATCTCATCTTCCAGAAGATTAAAGACAGGAACCCAGTATTTACCTGTGGATTCCATGCAGACATCATGACAATCATTGTCGAGAAGCCATTGCTTGAACTCAAGAATTGAATTGTTAAAGGTGGAAAAGCGCTTCTTTTGGTAAGATGGTTCAATGCCACCCGTAGTTTTTACAATCGTGGCAACGAGAAAAGATTTGTGAACATCGACACCACAACAGGTTTGGTAAGTAACTTTCATAGTCAGACTCCTTTCGTAAATGATAAGAAGCCATTGACTGAACTGCCACACAATTAAACTAAGGCGCTTAAGCAATTCTTAGTGTACGGATTCGTAATACCACTCATTTGTGCTTGAAAAGGCAGAACTTACACTGATTATTATGCTGTCTAAAACGAAGAAAGTTATTACAACTCCTCCTCACGTGCTTTGTAGTATAGCTTCTTGCAAACCATTTTAAAGCATAACGTAGAGAGTTGAAACACTTTCATTACTATTTGTGCCGCCAGCCGAAGGCGGCGGAATGGAGATTATTATGAAAACAAGTAGAATCGTAACCTTTATCCTTGGAATTGTGATGATCATTACGGGCATGTACTGCCTTATGAATCCGGTTATGACATATATGACGCTCGGATATGTAGTCGGCGTCAATATGATCATTGACTCCGTTGGCGGTATCATACTCTGGCATGAAAGAAAGAAGGAGGGAATGTCCTCCGGTTGGGAGCTTGCCGGAGCGATTGCTTCTCTCGTATTTGGCATCATCCTGATCGGCAGTACGGCTATGCAGCTGATCGTAGATATGACAATTGTTTATCTTGCAGCAATCTGGCTGATCGTAGTAGGTGTGATCCGAATCATGGTGGCGCTTCGTATCCACAAAGTAAGAAAGGCTCTCGATGCAGAGATCCTTGGAAGACGCTGGTGGCTTATCCTTATTGCGGGAATCCTGCTCATTGTCTGCGGAGTGCTCAGCCTGTTCAATCCGACAGGTCTCATTGTTGCTATCGGAATCAATTTTGGATTGAACATTATTATTGCCGGGGCGAATATGATTGCTGTTGCGGCTTAAACAAAGATAAGACTAAATGATAAATTATATCAATAAAATCAGACTGAATTTAATCAAATTTGGTTTGATTTTATTGCTTTGGGCGAAAAAAGAGTATAGCAAACAGACCTGAAACTGCATCTTTCAGGTTAAATGCAACGGTTTTTAGTGTTGCGTTTACTTTGAAAGGTATTTACTTTATTCCTGTTTAGTGTTTTAATAGTTTTGGAGTCAAATTTACATCACTTTCGCTTATTATTTTAAGCTTTAGTTTTGTACATCCGTTGCACAGCTTTACCTTGGAACCGTTCCGGTGTTCACAGCTTCTTTTGTCATAATGTTCACAGTATTTTTTGGCAAGATGGCAGGAGCGGCATTTTTTATTACAGTCTTTGGAACCACATACATGCTTAACATTGCATCCATTATAATCATTGCAGTCACAGGAATTAGGCATTTTGACAAGTGAATGCTTATGTATTTCTCTTGAAATGGTAGAAGGGGATTTCTCGAGGAAATCAGCAATACTTCTGATTGAAAAAACCTGTGCCAGCAACAATATCTTTCAATGTAAATGCAACAGAGGTACCTGTCAGAGTAAGTGCAACACCATGTTGCATTTAAGTTGAAAAACTACTACGAAATCCTGCGCAAGCAGTAATTAAAATTTCGGCTTGACAAATGGAGTTAAATAGTGTAGAATACCTATTGTGCTATGGTTATTATTACCCAATCAGTTGTCGGCACTAAATCTACAGCTGGAGGGGAGGGTTGGTGAGAGAATGTCAAATGTAATCGTTAAAGAAAACGAAACTCTTGATAGCGCTCTTCGCCGTTTCAAGAGAAACTGCGCGAAGGCTGGTATTCAGCAGGAGATTCGTAAAAGAGAGCATTACGAGAAGCCATCTGTCAGACGTAAGAAAAAGTCTGAGGCTGCTAGAAAACGCAAATTCAAATAATTAAAGTTGAAAGGACGCAGTGTCGATATGGCTCTGCGTCTTTTTAGCGTATTAATTAGTTTTATTATTAACAATAAAGGAGCATATAACTTGGCAGTTTCTGAAATTACAATAAATATACCGGTTAGTCACGAGTCAAATGTATCAGGTGCATTTGACAGTAATATCAAGATAATAGAGAAGTCTTTTGGGGTAGAAGTAGTCTCAAGAGATGGAGTTACACATATAAAAGGAAATAAAGAAGATGTGAGAGGGGCTCTTAAGGTAATGGAGCAGCTTTTAGCCCTTTCTCTTAGAGGAACTGATATAACTGAGCAGCAGGTAAACTATGCCGTTTCCATTATCAAAGAGCCTGTAGATTCTGCTGAGAGTCTTGAAAGCATAGATAAAGAGATTATTGCACATACTGTGAGTGGTAAGCCTGTCAAGCCTAAGACTATCGGTCAGAAGAAGTATGTAGACCAGATTAAGAAGGATATTATAGTATTTGGACTGGGTCCTGCCGGTACGGGAAAGACCTATCTTGCTATGGCTATGGCTATTCAGGCCTTTAAGGATAACAAGATAGAGAGGATAATATTAACAAGACCTGCCATAGAGGCGGGAGAAAAGTTAGGATTCCTGCCGGGAGATTTACAAAGCAAGGTAGACCCTTATCTAAGGCCTTTATATGATGCCCTTAACCAGATAATGGGAGCAGAGACCTTTCAGGCAAATGCAGAAAAGGGACTTATAGAAGTCGCTCCTCTTGCCTATATGAGGGGAAGGACTCTTGATAATGCATTCATCATACTGGATGAGGCGCAGAATACCACTCCTGCTCAGATGAAGATGTTTCTTACAAGAATAGGCTTTGGCTCTAAGGTTGTTATTACAGGAGATTTAACACAGAAAGACCTTGCAAACGGTGTCAAGTCAGGTCTTGAAGAGGCGGTTAAGATACTTAAGAATATTGAGGGGATAGGTTTTTCTAACCTGACCAACAAGGATGTGGTTCGTCATCCTTTAGTACAAAGAATAGTTACTGCTTATGATGAGTACGAGAAGAAGAATCTGCATAAAGAAAATAAAAGGAGCTATCGTAGATGACCGTAGATGACCCTAAGCATTACTTTTTACAGGATTGCTATATATTTTTTTCAGTACCCCTATGTGCAGCCTTTGGGATGCTTCAATTCGGAGATATATTTAAGGCTGTTGGAATCACCCTTTTTGTCTGTGCATTTTGTATAATCTATAAGTTATATGACAGATATACCAGGGCTGCTTTAGATAATAAAAAGTGTGGAATCAAGCAGGAGATTTTTTCTGTATCAGGATTTATATTTACAGTGTGCGTTGCTGTATTCTCGGATATATCTACGCTTAGATGGCTGTTTTTGATAGGGATATTGCTATCAGTGTTTTTCTCGGGGATAATCAGCTCATTTATGTCTGTTTTCGCCTATGTGCTTATAACTACAATATTTACTGAAGCTACACCTGAGTATGTGGCAAAGAGTCTCTTAACGGCTGTTATACTTATCATTCTAACCAGATACTACTCAGACTTTGTGAGCTTGGTTTATTCGATTATCTGTTTGTTGTCATTTGAAGCAGCCTTCTTTTTGATTCTGCACGGTATGGATATGGAAATGCTTTTTAGCCTGTACTATCTAAAGGAAGCATTGATTATAACCATCTGTGTCATAATAGGCTGGCTTATGTTTAAGCAGATAAACTCCATTATTAAAGAGGCGGAAGTTACTGAAGGCACTGAGGCTAAGGATGAAACAGTTGATTTAGATGAAAAAGATGGCAAAGCTGTATCTGATGTTATGGAGTCTGAAATAAAAGTGGCAGACGTAGAAAAAAGTAATAAAGATGTAGATACTACATCTGTAGAACAAGAAATAATCCTTACAGAAACTGTTGTAGCTGGGACTGTCGGTACTAACGATATTGTCCTAACAGATAAGGAGCCTGAAGATAAAGATTATTCGTATCTTTTAAGTGAAAATAATACTGCGTATAAACTGATTTCAGCTAATGAAGAGCTTTTTAATAAGGCATCTAGGACTTCTAAGCTCGTTAAAGATATAGCAAAACTCATAGAAGGAAGGGTAAGTCTTGCAGAAGTAGGTAGTTTCTTTGCTGAGTGTGGAAGAGCCGTAAGCAATAACTATGTTAAAGAGGGGCTGATTCTAGCCAAAGAAAATAATTTTCCTATTGAAGTTACAGACTTTATAAAGGAGCATAATTTTAAGCTTGGTTATCCGAGGTCTAAGGAGACAGCCATAACCATGATAGTATGTAAGCTTAACCAAACCATTGATTTCTTAGACGGTAAAGGGCTAAAGAGAAGTGTAACAGCTATAGTAGACATCGTAATGGACTCATGCTTGATGGCGGGAAGGCTTGATGCATCAGGTCTTTCTCTTAATGAATACAAATTCATAAAGGATTATCTTTTGGAGGAGGCAAGGGTAAGCTATGACTATTTTAGTGGAGAATGAAGTTAATAGAGAGCTTGACTTTGATTATGAAGAAGTTATTGAAGCTGTAATTAATAAGACTCTTGAAACCGAGAACTGTCCCTATGAAACCGAGGTAAATGTGCTTCTTACGGGAAATGGAGAAATACATACAGCTAATAAGGAATTTAGGGGAATAGATAGGCCTACGGATGTGCTTTCGTTTCCTATGGTTGACTATGATTATCCTTCTGACTTTTCTTATGTTGAAGCAAATCCTGAAAGTTATATAAATCCTGAAACAGATGAGCTCCTGCTGGGAGATATCATGATTTCTGTCGATAAAGTATATGAGCAGGCAGATGAGTATGGGCATAGCAAAAAAAGAGAATTTGCATTTCTTATTGCTCACAGTATGCTTCATTTGCTGGGATATGACCATATAGACGAGGCAGAAAGAAAAGTGATGGAAGTAAAACAAGAAGCCATACTTGATGCCCTCGGTATAACAAGAAATGGAGGATGATATGAAAAAGAAAATATTAGTTACCGGATTACTGGCTGTTACCTCAGTGTTTATGCTTTTATCTGCTTGTGGCAAAAAGGCAGACAATGTTACCACTTCAAGTGCAAAGACTGAGTCATCTAAAGCAGTTGTAGATAATAAGCCTGCATCAAGTCTGAATATATCATCGACTGTAACACCTGCAGGAGCTATTAAGCCTGAGTATACCAGCCCTTTAAGCGGTAAGGCTCTGGATAAAAAGTATAAGAATAAGCGTCCTTTCGCCTTTATGTTCAACAACATAGAATTTGCCTATCCACAGACAGGAACAGGCAGAGCGGACATTTTATATGAAATCCTTGCAGAGGGAGGAATCACCAGACTTATGGGAGTCTTTGACTATATGAAGGGAGATAGGATAGGCTCTGTAAGAAGTGCAAGACATTATTATGTGGACTTTGCTAATGAGTTTGATGCCATTTTTATTCATTTTGGTCAGACACATTATGCCATAGATGAGATTAAAAAACTTGGAGTAGACACTGTTTCCGGCCTATCCTGGGAGGGAGCTAAGGCATTCTACAGAGATAACACTATCCGCGCACCTCACAACGCTTTTGCAAGTGCCAAGGGTATAATGCAGGCTGTAAAGGACAAGAAAATAAGAACGAAACCAAGAAAAGGCCTTACTTCACATTTTAATTTCTCGGATGAAGAGGTTAAAAATGATGAGAAGGGTTCATTTAAGTCGGAATATGTGAAGGTTCCTTTTTCAGCATATATGACTCCTTACTTTACTTATGGAAAAAAGGACAAGTCTTATACCAGATTTGCTTTTGGCACCAAACATATCGATAAAGGTACAGGAAAGGCTCTTAAGTTTAAGAATATTTTTATTCAGTTTGTAAATGAGTACAACAAAGACCACAATGGCTATCAGACAATGGATTTGATAAATCAGTCAGGAAGCGGTTATTATATAACAAACGGCAGAGGAATAAAGGTTTATTGGAAGAAGAAAGGCGACGCGGACAAGACTAAGTTCTTCTATGACAAGGAGCATAAAAACGAAGTGCTTGTAAATACAGGTAAGACATACTACGCTGTATTTCCTGCAAATAGGAAAGATATGGTTAAATTTAAGAAAAAATAGAGGAATTATGGCTAACGATATTCGTGATTTAATTATTATTGGAGGCGGTGCTTCAGGTATGCTTACAGGAATAATTGCTGCAAAGAGAGGGCAGAGCGTAAGCATACTTGAGCACAATAAGACTCTCGGTAAGAAGCTTGCCATCACAGGTAATGGGAGATGCAACTTTACCAATATTTATCAGGAACCATTCTGCTACAATAGCGGAAATATTGAAAAATCTTATAATATTATCAATACATGGGGGAAAAAAGGAATAACAGACCTTTTTTCTTCTTTTGGTATTGAATGGATGGTAAAAAAAGGAAGGAGCTTTGACAGGGCCTACGCAGGCTATGTCTATCCTGCCGGAGAAAGTGCAAAAGAATTTGTAAACATACTTAATGATGAATTACTTAGGCTCAAGGTAAAGATTAAAACGAATATAAGTGTCACAGACATAAAGCCTATATCTGAGGGCTTTGAGATAGTTACAGAAAGTGCAGGAGGCTATTATTCATATTTTGCAAAGAAAGTTGTCATCGCTTGTGGAGGACTTGCTGCACCAAGTACGGGAAGTGATGGGAGTTTATTTGCGGTTATCAAGAGTCTCGGACATACTATGATTAAACCTCTTCCTGCGCTTACATCAGTAAAAACAGATATTTCACTTTTTGCAGGCCTTAGGACTGTGGCTGAGGTTAAAGCTATAGCATATGAAGATGGTAAAGAAGAATCAATCGGCAGTGAAATAGGGGAAATCCAGTTTACCGAGCAGGGTCTTAGTGGCATACCTGTTATGCAGCTTTCAGGCAAGGTGGCAAGGGCTATAGACGAGGGTAAAAAGGTGGATTTTTTCTTGGATTTTTGTTATGAAACCTCAGAGAGCGAACTTCTTGAAATACTTAATAAACGTAGAATAGTGTTAGCTGATAAGATTTCTGACAAATTTTTAACAGGCTTTACCTATGAGAAGATATCAAAGTATTTAACAGATTCATTTTTAGGAAGTAAAACCAAGGTAGAAGATATCCCGGATGATAAAATTATTTCGGTTACAAGGTGGCTTAAAAAGTCAAAATTTGCTATAATATCAGTTAGCGGTTTTGAAGCTGCACAGACAACCTCAGGCGGTGTCTCGATGGACGAGGTTACAGATAATCTGGAATCAAAATTTGTTCCAGGGCTTTTCTTTGTAGGAGAGGTACTTGATGTGGATGGACTTTGTGGAGGATACAATCTGACTTGGGCCTTTGCAAGTGCCTTAGAGGTTGGAAATGGAGGAAGATGATAGAAGGTAAATTACTTCAGGTTTCGCAGGTAAAGCTTCCTGTAGGCTATACAGCCGAGGATGTGAGGAAGGCCTGTATTAGAAAGCTTAAGATAAATGATAATGAGATTTTGGCTTATGAAACCAAGAAAAAGTCAATTGATGCAAGAAAAAAGGATGACATACATTATAGCCTATCTGTAGTTGTTTCACTTACTGACAAGGCTTATAGCAGGATTATATCTGCAAGAAGACCCGTCCCTGATGTAACTCTCTACAAGGAAGAAAAGCTTGAGATAAAAAGAATTACAAAGACTGATGACAAAATAAGGCCTGTGATTGTGGGGAGCGGCCCTGCAGGACTCTTTTGTGCCTATGTGCTTGCCCTTTCGGGCTTAAAGCCGATTATCGTTGAACAGGGACAGGATGTAGAGAGGAGGACTGCAACTGTAGATAAGTTCTGGGAGACCGGGGAACTGTCTGAGACAACCAATGTACAGTTTGGTGAAGGAGGCGCCGGCACCTTTTCTGATGGAAAGCTAAATACCATGGTAAAGGATCCGTATAGAAGAATTCCTTTTGTGCTTGAGACCTTTGTAAGGTTCGGTGCAGATCCTGAAATCCTATACCTCAATAAGCCCCATATAGGGACTGATGTACTTAAAGATATACTGATAAATATGCGTAAGGAGATATTATCCTTAGGCGGTAAGTATAGGTTTGAAACTAAGTTTACTGACTTTGAGACAAAGAAGGGAGATATCAGCCACATTGTGCTAAATGATGAGGAAATCCTTCCTTGTAAGGAACTGATTCTAGCCATAGGACATTCTTCAAGGGATACCTTTGAATTGCTCTCATCAAAGGGGATAATTATGACTCCTAAGCCTTTTGCAGTAGGACTAAGGGTAGAGCACCCACAGGAAATGATAAGCAGATACCAGTACGGAAAGATGTATGACAGACTTCCGCCTGCAGATTATAAGGTGACAGCAAAAGGAGTTGAAGACAGGGGGGTGTATTCGTTTTGTATGTGTCCCGGCGGATATGTAGTCAATTCTTCTTCCGAAAAGGGAGGAACCCTTGTAAATGGTATGAGCTATAACGATAGAGGCTCCAAGAATGCCAACAGTGCAATAGTGGTAGCAGTTAATCCTGCCGATTTTGGTGCAGATGATGCACTTGCAGGAGTGAGATATCAGAGGGAACTTGAGAAAAAGACTTATGAGCTTGCAAAAGGTGCTATCCCTATCCAGCTCTTTGGAGACTTTAAGGAGAATAAAAACAGCACAGGCTTTGGAGGGATAACCACTGTATCTAAGGGCAGAACTGAATTTGCAAATCTAAGAGAGATACTGCCTAAGTATATAAGTGAGTCAATCATCCTTGGCATGGGAAGCTTCGGTACTAAAATAAAGGGCTTTGACAGGGATGATGTAGTACTGCTTGGTGTAGAATCAAGGACCTCGTCTCCTCTTAGGATACTAAGGGATAGTGAGAGCTATGAAGCCAATATTACAGGTATATATCCTATAGGTGAGGGAGCAGGCTATGCAGGAGGCATAACAAGTGCTGCTGTAGACGGCGTTAAGGCTGCTCTTAAGATAATAGAGAAGAGAATTTAGAGGTAGTAATTTGCAGGATAAAAATAGTTTTAGAAAAGTTGTAAAGGATAGGAGAGGTAACGGCTTAACCGCCAATGAAGATGGAATAAATGCAGAGATAATAGTAAACAGGTATTTAGACAGTGAATATTTTAAGAAGGCTGATATTATCTTTGCTTACTCTTCAATGAAAGATGAAATTCCGACTGAGAGAATCATACAAACTGCCTTAAAGAGTGGTAAAAGGGTTGCTCTTCCCAAGGTGATTTCTCCTGTCTCAGATGGTGCGATGATGGAATTCTTACTGGTTGACGGGGATACTTTATATGATAGGGGAGTTTATGGTATAATGGAACCCGGATGTGGAGAGAGAGTTTCTCCTGCCTTGGGCACTAAGAGGATTGAAATCCTTATCCCGGGGCTTTGCTTTGACCTGGAGAAGAATAGAATAGGCTATGGAGGCGGGTACTATGACAGGTATTTGGCGCAGTTTGATAGAAAGAGATTTCACGTTACGGCCTTAGCCTATGAATACCAGATATTTGAGGCTGTTCCTGCCAAGGAGTATGATGGCAAGGTTGATTTAGTTATAACTGAAAACAGATGGATTGATTAGGACGGTAATAGAGTAATCCGAATTATGACGGAAATAAAGATTAGATTGGATAAAAATGGAGAATACAGTAAATAATATATTTAAGGTTGAATATGACTTTGACAAAGTAAGAGCCTTAGAACCTGTAAATGAGCCCGAGAGGCAGTTTTACTACATGGAAAAGGCTGCTGAGGTATACAAGCTTATTTGTGAAAATGCAGGTAAACGCCTTACATTTTCCTGCAATACCTTTGGATGCCAGATGAATTTTAGAGATTCAGAAAAAATAGCTGGAATACTTGAGAAGATAGGCTTTGTAAATAATGAGGATAAGAGCTCTGATTTTGTTATCCTAAATACCTGTACAATCAGGGAGAATGCAGACCAGAAGGTATATGGAAACCTGGGTTATCTTAAGAAAATGAAGGAGCTAAACCCTAACATGATGATAGCCCTTTGTGGATGTATGATGCAGGAAAATACAGTAGTGAATAAGTTAAGAGAAAGCTATTCCTTTATTGACCTTATTTATGGCACTCATAACATATACAAGCTGGCGGAACTCGTTTTTGCGATGTTTGCATCCAAGAGCTATGCCGCACACAATCCTGTAAAAAAGAACGGAAAATATAAAATTAAGCATACAATGCTTGTGGATATATGGAAAGATACCGATAAAATAGTTGAGGACCTTCCTGATGAACGCAAGTATTCATTTAAGGCGAGTGTAAATATCACCTATGGCTGCGATAATTTCTGTACCTACTGCATAGTTCCTTATGTAAGGGGGAGGGAGAGAAGCAGGCGCCCTGAGGACATAGTTAAGGAGGTGCAGTGTCTTGCAGATGCAGGTGTAATCGAGATTATGCTCCTCGGTCAGAATGTCAATTCTTATGGGAAAGGACTTGTAAGTGAATCGGGTGAAGACATTACCTTTGCAGGACTTTTAAGAATGATAGAAAAGGTTGATAAGATTAAGCGTATCCGCTTTATGACACCTCATCCAAAGGATTTTTCAGAGGAGCTTATTGAAGTAATTGCAGCTTCAAAGAAGATATGCAGGCACATTCACCTTCCTTTTCAGGCAGGAAGCAACAATGTGCTAAAGAGGATGAACAGGCGTTATACCAAAGAATCTTATCTTGAACTTGCAGGCAGGATAAAGAAAAGAATCCCGGAGATTGCTCTTACTACTGATATAATCGTGGGATTCCCGGGAGAGACTGAAGAGGATTTTGAGGATACTCTTGACGTGGTTAGACAGGTTCGCTACCAGAGCGCTTATATGTTTGAGTATTCAAAGCGTACAGGGACTCCTGCCGCCGCTATGGAGGACCAGGTGGATGTAGAAGCCGTTAAAAGAAGGTTTAAGAGGCTTCAGGACACTGTGGCAGAGTATTCTGATGACAAGCTTGGAAGTCGGGTTGGACAGATGGTCGAGGTTCTTGCTGAGGAGGTCAACAGTGAGTCGCCACTTGTCATAACCGGACGTATGTCTGACAATACCTTAGTGCATTTTAGCGTGCCTACTGACAATAAGGATGATTACATTGGCAAGCTGTTAGATGTTAAAATCACTGAGAACTGCAGATTTTATCTGATGGGAGAGTTATAACTTAGGAGATAATTGGGATTATGAATATTATAATAGTTGGCTGTGGGAAAGTAGGATATGCACTTGCAAGAGAGCTTAGCAATGAGAAAAATGATATCTGCCTGATTGACAAGGATAATAAAGTCTTACAAAATGCAATAAATATACTTGATATACAGGCTATCAGTGGTGACGGTACAAGTTATAAGATGCTTCTTGATGCGGGAGTTCAGGATGCAGACCTACTTATAGCTGTAACTGACAAGGATGAGATTAATCTACTTGCCTGTCTTATGGCTAAGAAAGCAGGTAACTGCCAGACCATTGCCAGAGTGAGGAATCCTCAGTACTACGAGGAAATTAACTACATTAAGGAAGAACTTGGACTTTCAATGGCGATTAATCCTGAAAGGATAGCAGCCTTTGAAATAGCCAGGCTTATTCATTTCCCTTCAGCTATGGAGGTTGATACATTCTACAAGGGTAGAGTAAACCTTATTTCACTAACCATAGGCAAAAACTCTGTGCTTGATGGGATGAGTCTCATAGACTTCTCAAAGAACACACCTGGGAATGTTCTTGTCTGCATGGTTCGCAGAAACGGAAGGGTAGAGATACCTACAGGTACCTTTGTACTAAGGGAAGGAGATACCTTCTCCTGCATATTAAAGTTTAAGGATTCCTATGATTTCTTTAACAAGGTCGGTGTTGCAGCCAAACCGATTAAAAATGTCATAATATGTGGCGGTGGTACTGTTGCTTATTACCTCTGTCTTGAACTGGTTAAGGCTAAGATAGATGTAAAGATAATCGAAACAAATGAAGCACGTTGCGCTGAGCTTTCGGAGCTCATTCCTGAAGCTATAGTTATACACGGGGACGCTACAGATAAAAGGATACTTCTTGAGGAAGGTATAGAGAATGCAGATGCTGTTGTTACGCTTACCAATATCGATGAGGAGAACATCCTGCTTTCGATGTACACCCACCACATATCTAAGGCTAAATCAATAACCAAAATTAATAAGATTGAGTTTGAGGAGGTCATAAGGGAACTTCCAATTGGCTCAGTAGTTGCACCTAAGAATATAACATCACACTACATATTAAAGTATGTACGTTCGATGCAAAACTCCAAAGGAAGCAATGTGGAGACCTTGTATAAGCTCTTTGACAATGAAGCAGAAGCAATGGAATTCCTTATCAAGTCAGACTCGAAGATAACCAAGAAAACACTTGAGAAGTTAAACCTAAAGCCCAATGTTATAGTTGCAGCCATATACAGGAACAATCAGGTTATCACACCTTCAGGTAAAGATATTATTCAAAAGGGTGACAGCGTGATTGTAATTACTACTAACACCGGTCTTGGAAGTATAGACGATATTATAGCGGAGTAATGGTATGAATTATTGGATTATAGCCTATATTATGGGCTGGGTACTTAATTTTGAAGGGGCATTTTTGCTCTTGCCTGCTGTTACGGCTTTTGTATACGGAGAGAAAGAGGGCTTTGCTTTTCTTATTTGCTCTCTGATTTCCTTTGCAGCAGGCGGACTTATTGTCCTTAAAAAACCTTCAAACAAAAGGTTTTATGCAAGAGAAGGCTTTGTTATCTGCTCGATGACGTGGATAGTCATAAGTCTTGTGGGAGCGATTCCATTTGTTATAACAGGCGTATTGCCTAACTACATAGACGCCTTGTTTGAAATAGTTTCAGGCTTTACTACTACAGGCTCAAGCGTAATCACTGACCTGACTCCTGTGCCTCATTGTGTACTTCTTTGGAGAAGTTTTTCACACTGGATAGGAGGAATGGGTGTCCTTGTATTTATACTTGCAGTCCTTCCTCTTTTTGGTGGCGTTGACATGCATCTTATGAGGGCGGAGAGCCCGGGACCTTCAGTAGGCAAGCTTGTTCCAAACGTAAAGAAAACTGCATCATATCTTTACAAGATTTACCTTGGAATGACTGTGGTACAGTTTGTCATCCTTCTTTTATCAGGGATGAACCTATTTGATTCTATCTGTATAACCTTCGGTACTGCAGGAACTGGCGGCTTTGGCATCCATAATGACAGCTGCCTTGGCTACACTATGCCGCAGCAGACTATAATTGCTGTGTTTATGCTCCTTTTTGGTATTAATTTTAATGTTTACTTTCTTCTTGTTCGTAAGAAAGTAAAAGAAATCTTTAACATTGAAGAGGTGAAATGGTACCTTATCATTGTATTTGGTGCAGTTACAGCAATTGTCCTTAACTGGGGGCGCTTAGACAATCTGTATTATAGTATACACCACGCTTTCTTCTCTGTGGCCTCTGTCATCACGACAACAGGCTATGGAACGGTTGACTTTAACCTATGGCCGATGTTTTCAAAGTTTGTACTTGTGATGATTATGTTTATCGGAGCCTGCGCAGGAAGTACCGGTGGTGGTATGAAGGTTTCGAGAATACTGATTTATGTTAAGACAGTTAAGAAAGAAATTGAAGGAATGATTCATCAAAAGAGTATCAAGGTACTTAAAATGGACGGAAAGATAGTTGAACACTCTGTAATAAGAAATGCCAATGTCTATCTTGTGTCGTACTTGATGATAATGGCAGTTTCACTGCTAATCGTAGCACTTGATAATTTCGATTTTGAAACAAGTTTTACTGCAGTTGCAGCTACTTTTAATAATATAGGTCCGGGACTTGGAAAAGTTGGACCAACAGGGAATTTTTCAGAATTTTCCAATCTCTCAAAATTAGTTTTAACCTTTGATATGTTAGCTGGAAGACTTGAGATTTTCCCTATGCTCCTGTTGTTCTCACGGGCAACCTGGAGTAGAAAGTAACCCCGAGGATAAAAGTTAACTTGGATTCTTTGAATCCATAAGGTAATAATAATTTTAGAGGGAGAGTATGTCGGAAATAAATAGAGCACTTGTTAAAAACCTTGCAGCAGATGAAGTTACATATAACAGAGGTGTGAGGTACTATTCTTCAAAGGCTATAAAGAGTATATCAAAGTCTAAAAGCAGAGAGCACTACAGGGCTATAGTTCAAGGGAAGAGTAATTATACGGTAGACATAGACTTAACCAACCCCGAGAATATAGAGTATAAGTGTAACTGTCCGGGAAGCAGAAAGCATCCCGGTGCTTGCAAACACGCTGTGGCAGTAATGCTTTTTATCAATGATTATTCAGACAGGAGAAAGCAGCAAAAGATTGAGTCTGGAGAAAAGAGACGTATAACAAGAATCTTGGATTACTTTGACAACATGGACTATATGGCAGGACTTGGTGATATTTTCCATGTAAGGCTTGGTATTAGACTTGATGCCATGCTTAGGGCGGACAATTCAGTTAAGGCTGCTGTAAGCATATCAGCAGGTAGTACAAGACTTTATAAGGTTCAAAATATAAGAAAATTTTTGTCTGACTATATATGCAGCCAGCCTATTTCGCTAGGTAAAGATTTTTCTTATTTTCCAGGTGAGAATCGTTTTGACCATGAATCTGAGAGCGTGTTAGACTTCCTTTGTGAAATTCTTGACATTCAAGAGATAGTCGGAAAAGGAAATGCTACCGGTATATTCTCGAAGTCAGAGATTTTCTTTGACAGACATATGCTTCTAAGACTGCTTAAGATAATAAAGCTTCCGTTTAATTTTACCTTTGCTGAAGAAAGCTTTGAAAATGTAAGGTTCATTATGGGAAAGCCTGACCTTAACTTTTATCTGAATCTTTCTGATGAAGATGATTCAGTCATTTTGTCCTGGGATGAAGAGCGCATAATTCCGCTTGATGAAAGAGGCAACCTGTTTTACTATGACAATGCCATCTATCATCCTGACAGGATATTTACCAGGCATTTCCTGCCGTTTTACCATAGACCTACTGATGGTGAAGAGGATACACTTGTATTCGAGGGAGAAGAAAAGGAGCGCTTCTTGAACGTGGTTCTTCCAAGGATTCACGAGACCTTTTCCCTTACAATCCCTAATGCACTCAAAGATAACTACATTACGGAAAATGTCAAGTTTGAAATATACATGGATATAGTTAAGGGCAGAATCAAACTTGAAGTAATTACTGCCTATGGAGAGTACAAGTTCAATCCTTTCCTTAAGATGCCTGACGTAAAGGCTCTTATAGTAAGGCAGCCAAGCCGTGAGGCTGAGTGCTTTGAAGATATTGAGTCATTTGGCTTTACGAGGGAGGAACAGTATTTTTATTTAAGTGATGAAGAGTCAATATATGATTTCCTTAAAAATAACCTCTCTTATCTGGCTGATAAATATGAATTGTTCTACTCTGAGCAGTTTAAGAAGCTTAAGGTAAATCCGCCTAAGATTGTTAAGACTTCAGTTAGAGTTCAAAGTGAGAACAACATGCTTGAAGTTGACTTTGACTTTGAAGGTGTTTCAAGTGATGAGCTTACGGATCTTTTCAACAGCCTGAAACTAAAAAAGAAGTTTTACAGGCTTAGAAACGGTAGTTTTATAGACCTTACTGAAGGTGGAGAATTAACAAAGCTTAGTGAATTAATTGATAAAATAGGAACTAACAAGGGTAGTATCACAAACGGCAAGATATATACCTCTATTGACTATGCATTTTATCTAAGTCAGGCTGCTGATGAGGGCCTCTACGACATCGAAGCTGACAAATCATTTACCGCCCTTATCGAAGAAATCAAGCATCCTGAGAACGTGGAGCTAAAGGTGCCTTCTATCATTAGAGCAGACCTCAGGCCTTATCAGGAGGTTGGATTTGAGTGGCTTAGCTCCCTTGCGAAGTATTACCTTGGTGGAATACTTGCAGATGATATGGGACTTGGTAAGACTTTGCAGGCTATTACCTATATGGCAAATACTTGGAAAAAGAATAAGAATGCCACTTTCATCGTGGTTTGCCCTTCATCACTTCTTTATAACTGGCAGGATGAGATAGAGAATTTCTGTCCTGAAATGAGCGTGGTTATGATTTTGGGTAATCCTAATGATAGAAAAGACCTCATTGCAAGCTGTGAAGGATATCAGGTTGTACTTATATCTTATCCAATCCTTAGGAGGGATATAGAGTTTCTAAAGGATGTAAGCTTTGATACTGCATTTTTGGATGAGGCACAGTTTATTAAGAATCCTAACAGTAGAAATGCAAAGGCTGTAAAGATGTTAAATGCTGCTCATAGGTTTGCTCTTACAGGTACTCCTATCGAGAACAATCTTTCTGAACTTTGGTCGATATTTGATTTCCTTATGCCGGGATATTTGTATTCACATTCAAAGTTTGTGAATCTCTACGAAAAGCCGGTGGTTAGATTTGAAAGTGAAGAAGCACTTAAACAGCTTAATTTCCACATAAAACCATTTATTTTAAGGCGAATGAAGAAGGATGTACTTTCTGAACTTCCTGAGAAGACCGAGAGAAAGATGGTTTCGGATATGACAGATGAACAGAAGGAAGTTTATATGTCGTATCTTGAGGATATGAAGAAGAAGATTAACAGTGAAATCAATAAAAATGGTTTTGAAAAGAGCAGGATGATGATACTTGCCTCTCTTACAAGGCTTAGACAGATTTGCTGTCATCCTTCAACCTTCGTGGAGAACTATGAGGGTGGCTCAGGCAAGCTAAATCTCTTGCTTCAATTAGTGCAAAACGCTATTGAGGGAGGACACAGGATTCTCGTATTTTCACAGTTTACATCTATGTTAAATATTATTGAGGAAGAGTTTAAGAAGCTGAAAATCAGTTATTATTATCTGGATGGCTCTACTCCTATTACACAGAGAAGTGAAAATGTCAAGTCCTTTAACAACGGAAACCGTGATGTATACCTCATTTCTCTAAAAGCAGGCGGTACCGGATTAAACCTTGTAGGTGCTGACATGGTTATTCACTATGACCCTTGGTGGAACCCTGCCGTGGAAGATCAGGCAACCGATAGAGTATATAGGATAGGTCAGAAGAACAGCGTAAATGTGGTTAAGCTTATAACCAAGGGGACTATCGAAGAGAAGATATATAAGCTTCAGGAGAAAAAGAAGAACCTTGCTGATTCTGTAATTAAAGCGGGAGAAGTATTTATCAATAAGCTTACCAAAGAAGAAGTTGAGGATTTGTTTAATATGTAGGGAAGTTTGAGGTAATAAATAAAGTTACAATTTTTCATATAAGTAAAAGAATAAAGCGATTAATTATTATTAACCGCTTTATTCTTTAAAGTTAGATCATGTGTATAATTTTGAATGAAAGATTCATTATTTACCTATATATATTATATGATGGTGTAGGTGTTAAAAGTATTTGACAACCTAAGATGCTATTAAGCAGTATATAATTGAGAGGAGAAAATAATATTGACATTTATGGTATATATGCCATATAATTGCATTACAATATTTAATTTTATATATGAATAATTTTATAGTTGAGTTTTATGAAAAGGAGAATTCCGAAATACCTGTTGAAGAGTTTTTGCTTAAATTGGATTGTAAAATGCGGGCAAAAATGGTGGGTATTATTAGTATTCTACAGGAAAAGGGAAATATGTTAAGAGAACCATATAGCAAGCACTTAGAAGATGGAATTTTTGAGTTGCGCGGAAAGGTTGGTAGTGATATTTCCAGAGTATTATATTTCTTTTATTATAATGGTAAAATTATAATGACAAATGGATTTATAAAGAAAACTAATAAGACACCAAAATCAGAGATTAATAAGGCTAAAGCATACCGTAAAGATTATTTGGAAAGGATGAAGATAAATGAAAAAATTTGATACTTTTTTAGAAGAACAAATGAAGGATCCAGATTTTAAAAGTGAATTTGAAAATTTACAACCCGAACTTGATGTTATCAGAGCTATTGTAGATGCCAGAACATCTCAAAATCTCACTCAAAAACAATTATCAGAGAGGACAGGAATAAATCAGGCAGACATAAGTAAGCTTGAGAATGGGACAAGGAATCCGACGTTAAATATGTTAAAAAGATTGGCTAAAGGAATGAATATGGAATTAAAAATTGAATTTACCCCGAAACAGGCTTGAGGAGAAGGCTATTTGGCCTTCTCCTCAAAAAAGTCTTCAGCCAGTCTGTCGGCAAAGTTAGGATTGATTTCAGGAAAATGCTTTACAAGTTCATCGCTCATATAGTTTATCTGGAGAAGTTCAAGCTCTTCAGCAGATGCTTCCATAGTCCCAAGATTAGAGAGAACCTCATCTGTAAATTTTTCCTTCATCCATTCGGTGTATTTTTTCCTGTCAGATTTTTCTTTTTCAACCTTTGCAATCATATCCTTCTTACTTCTTATAACCCATATTCCATACACCATAAAGGCTATGAAAATAAGGAGAGTTAAACCTTTTTGCAGTCCTCCCTGCATTATGTGTAAGACACCTGTAAGATTAAGCACAGTGAATATTATACCTACAACACCAACGCATAGGAAGGTCCAAGCTGTAGACATGTTTTCATTTAACGAATCCTCTGCATTTGTGTATACATACGTATTCTTAGCGATATCAACGCTTTTTGCCTTTTCCATAGTTTCGCTATAAGAAGGCTCTTTGTATGAAGACTCAGCTTCATAAGATTCATTCTCATATGGATAAACCACATCCTTTAATACGACTTCTCTTTCTTCTTTATCAGTTACTTTGTTTTCTTCTTCACTCATTTAATACACTCCTTAAAAATATTTAATATGAGAATATTTCAAATTCACAATCAATACGAATTTGAATGTAGATTAAGCTACTCATATTTTACCAAATAAAATTATATATATCCAGTAAAAAAGATGAAATCTTTTTGCAAATTTGGTATAATTATCTGTGGAGGAATTTATGATAAGAATTATTTCAACGAAGATTAAGGGTAGACTGGTTTCTGCTCTTGCAGATGATTTTGATATAAAAGAATTTAAGATATCCGAGGATGTTGATGGAGAGGTATCCTTCAATATAGGGGATATTATAGTGGGCAGGGTAGAAAACATAGTCAAGAATATAAATGCCTGCTTTGTAGAGATATTTCCAGGGATTCAGGCATATTTACCACTGTCTGATGAAATGAAGATAATATATGCAAATGGGAAGCCGGGAGGAAGAGTGGTTGTAGATGATTTGATTTTGGTTCAGATAGCAAAGCTTCCTACCAAGACTAAGTCATACTCGCTCACAACCGATTTCACCTTCATGGGTAAGTATGCAGTGCTTAAACCCGGCTTAGACAGAGTTCATCTTTCGACAAAATACAGGGAAGAGGAGAATTATAGAGAGATAAGAGATAGATTTCTTCCTGTTTCAGAGAAATTTGTAAGAGAAACCGGAGCAGGTGCGATTATTAGAAAGTCAGCAGCCTCTCTTTCGGAAAAAGAGCTTGAAGATGCACTCTATGACCTGTATGTTAAATTCATATCTATCATCAATAGGGGCAGACATGGGGTCAAGTATGAGAGGATATTTAAGGAAATACCTGAGCATTTAAGTCTTATAAGAGACAATTGCTCTATTATAGAAAAAATAATGACAGATGATGAAGAGACATATAGGGAGTATGAAGGGTACCTTAGAGGGTTTTCTGAAGCTGACCTTAAAAAACTCTTCTTCTATAAAGACGAGATGATGAGCCTCTCAGCTCTTTACTCTGTTAATACCACTCTTGAAAAAGCCCTGTCAAAAAAGGTATGGCTGAAGTCAGGAGCATATATTATTATAGAGTATACCGAAGCACTGACTGTTGTCGATGTGAACTCGGGAAAAGCGGTAGCGGGTAAGACCACCAATGCCGACACCTTTATGAAGATTAATCTTGAGGCTGCAAGGGAGATTGCTGACCAGATAAGGCTTAGAAATTTATCGGGTATTATTTTGGTGGACTTTATTGAAATACCGAAATCAAAGGAAAAAGAGCTGATACACGAGATGGAAAATTTTCTTAAGGAAGACAGTACCAAAAGTGATGTGGCTGATATTACCAAGCTTGGACTTATGGAGATAACAAGAAGGAGAAGTGGAAGGCCAATTCATGAAATCCTGATTGATAATAAGCCTAAAATGTGTTAGCCTTTTAGAGGTGGCTTTAAGGATGGTTACACCAAATTATATTAAATACAGAAAGAGGTATGTTTATGTCAAATCCAGTAGTAACATTTGAGATGGAAAATGGTAAGAAGATTGTAGCAGAGCTATATCCAGAGATTGCTCCAAATACAGTTAATAACTTTATTTCTCTTGTTAAAAAAGGCTTCTATGATGGACTTATTTTCCATAGAGTAATAAAGGGATTTATGATACAGGGTGGCTGTCCTGATGGTATAGGCACAGGCGGTCCGGGGTATGGAATCAAGGGAGAATTTGCACAGAATGGTTTTAAGAATGACCTAAAGCACGAGCCTGGAGTACTGTCTATGGCGAGAGCTATGCATCCTGATTCAGCAGGTTCACAGTTCTTTATTATGCATAAGACTTCTCCACATCTTGACGGCGCTTATGCGGCATTTGGTAAGGTTATAGCAGGAATGGATGTTGTCAATGAAATAGCTGAGACAAAAACTGACTTTGAGGACAGACCGAAGGAAGAACAGAAAATTGCTAAGGTTACAGTAGATACTAAGGGTGTGGATTATCCTGAGCCGGAAAAGGTGTGATTTTATGGAATGTAGTGAATTTCAAAAGAATATACAGCCCTTTATATATGGACAGTTAAATATGCTTAAGGAAGAAGAAATGCTTGAGCATCTTTTGACGTGCAAAGAATGCAATGAAGAGCTTGAAATTTACTATACTATAATCAATTGTATAAAGGAGCTTGATGGAAAGCTTGAGACCTCTGATAATTACCATGGTGAGTACAATGATTTTATTGAAAAGACAAGAAGAGAGATAAGAAAATACAAAAAACACAGGTTTAGAAGAAGGATTGCCTTTCCGGGAGTTGTCGGAGCGGCAGTTCTTTTCACGGGCCTGTCAGTAAATATGGAGGTTGAGAACAATGTCCGTGAGAACAACGAGAGCAGAACCTTCATAGACAATGACCTAAGTATGAGATTCAGATTTAACGACAGCCACATCCTATCTGATCCGTATACCAATATAGATGAATTAGCTAAAGAGATAGAAAGTAGGAGAAACCTGCATGAATAATGATTACCTTTTGTTAATTGACGGCTCAAGTCTTTTGTCTACCCAGTTTTTTGGAAGTCTTCCAAGACAGATATTATTTGCTAAGACTGTAGAAGAAAAAGAGAAGTTCTATGATAAGATTTTGCAAACCAGCGATGGTTTCTATACAAACGGAGTTTTTGGCTTTGTTAAATATTTACTTAAGATAATCAGGGAGCTAAAACCCAGTCATATCGCTATTGCTTGGGATTTGAGCAGAAATACATTTAGAAGAGAGATATATCCTGAATACAAGGCGAATAGGGGAGAGACCATGGCTCCTCTTTCAGACCAGTTTGCAATCTGTCAGGAAGTGGTTAAAGCTCTTGGTATAGCACAGTTTATGTCTGGAACTTATGAGGCTGATGACTTTTGTGGTACCTTGGCAGAGAAGTTTAAGTCGGATATACCTGTATTTATAATGACCAAAGATAATGATTATTTACAGCTGGTGGATGATAAGACTAAACTTTGGCTGATGCATAGTTCCGCTGAAAAGACTGATGAATTATATAAAAAATATGGCATAGATAAATCCACGGTAAATGCACCAGATAGATGCTTTGTATATGACAGGGAGCTAATCAAAAAGGAATTTGGCATAGAGCCTGAAAATGTCAACTCCTTAAAAGGAATTATGGGAGATCCGTCTGACAATATAAAGGGAGTTCCGGGAGTAGGCGAGGCTACTGCCAGACTTCTAATAGGTAAATATCATACTGTAGATGGGCTTTACAAGGTCATTGATGGTAAAGATAAGAAAGAACTGGATGAGATAAAGAAACTCTGGAAGGAAGAACTTGGCATCAACAGGTCGCCGCTTTCATATCTTCTTAAGACCTCTGATACCGAGCTTGTAGGGGAAAAGTCTGCAAGGCTGTCCGAAGAGCTTGCTACCATCAAGACGGATATCGATATTACAGGTGTTGAATTATCTGATTTAAGCACTAATATAGACTTCGAGAATGGTTCAAAGATAATCAAAGCGCTTGAGTTTAACTCTGTTGATATTAGTGATTTAAAAAATGATGACAAGACTTATGAGTACAAAAATATAGATGTAGATAATCTTCCTTACAGCTTAAAGGAAGCGATATCAGAGAAGCTAATATCTGATAACGGTATACAGCTAATAGAGAAACTGCGTCAAAAAGCAGAGTCTATGAAAGTAATAAAAAAAGAAGCAGAGCCTAAGATTAAGTTTGAAACTTCTGAAACCAATGATATGGATGAGGCTCTTAAATGCTTTGAGGGCATTAAAAGCAGTGGAAAATATGTGGGCTTTGATATAAGTGATGAAGGTCTTACTTTGACAAGTGATACTAAGGAAGTTTTTATTAAGAAAGAAATGTTTATTAACCTCGATTTTCTAAAGGAAAATCTGGACAAGTTATTTAACAGATGTAAAGATACCTGTTTTGTGACATTTTCACTGAAGGAAAAGCTTACATTTTTAATGAATGATTATTATCCTAACCTTTATGACCTCTCTGTAGCTCATTACCTGTTAAATCCTCTGGCCACAGAACATAATGTAGAGGCTGTGCTTCTCGATTATCCTGATATTCTTTCAGGTGAAGATACTAAGCTTGTGGCAAGGGCTGCGTTTTTATCCGCTCCCAAGCTGTTTGCACAGATAGAGTCGTTAGGAATGGGAGATTTGTACAAAAACATTGAAATGCCTTTAGTATCTACTCTTTATGAAATGGAAGAGAGAGGAATAGGGATAAATAGAGAAGAGCTCCATAAGTATTCAAAAGAACTTGGGGTTTTGATTAAAAACTACGAAGAGGAAATCTACAAGAAGGCAGGGGAGGAATTTAATATAAATTCTCCAAAGCAGCTAGGGGTGATACTTTTTGAAAAACTTAGACTTCCATACGGAAAGAAAACAAAGACAGGTTATTCCACCTCTGCCGATGTTCTTGAGAGGATAAGGCTTGAAGATCCGATAGTTGAGAAGGTGCTAAGTTACAGACAGGTTGCAAAGCTTAAGTCTACCTATACTGATGGGCTTGAAGCCTATATTAGGGAGGACGGAAGGATTCACTGTAAGTTAAACCAGCTGGTAACAGCCACCGGAAGGCTTTCAAGTACAGAGCCAAATCTTCAGAATATTCCAATAAGGATGGAGCTTGGCAAAAAGATAAGAAAGGCTTTCATTCCTAAGGAAGGCTTCGTCTTTGTGGATGCTGATTATTCACAGATAGAGCTTAGGATAATGGCACACCTCTCAGGTGATGAGGAGCTCATAAAGGCTTATCAAAGTGAAGAGGATATACATAGGATAACCGCTTCTCATGTGTTTAAGGTTCCTCTTGATGAGGTTACTGATATGCAAAGAAGAAATGCTAAAGCAGTTAATTTTGGCATAATATACGGAATTAGCTCATTTGGACTGGGAGAGAATCTGGGTATATCAAGAAAAGATGCCGAGAAGTATATAAATGATTATTTTAAGGCATATCCAAAGGTGAAGACATATCTTGATTCGCTGGTACAAAAAGGTATAGAAGACGGATATGTAAAGACTTACTTTGGAAGAATTCGTCCTATACCTGAGCTTAGCAGCAACAACTTTATGAACAGACAGTTCGGGGAGAGGATAGCTATGAATTCGCCAGTACAGGGAACTGCTGCCGACATTATTAAAATAGCTATGAATAATGTGAATAAGAGGCTTAAGAGAGAATATCCGGACTCAAAACTTCTTTTACAGATTCATGATGAACTCCTTATTGAGGCCAAGGAAGAGGATAGACTTGCAGTAGCGGCCATTCTTAAGGAAGAGATGATGAAGGCTGCTGACCTTAAGGTAAAGCTATCTGTTGAAGTAAAGTTTGGCTACGACTGGTATGATGCTCATTAATCGATTGGAGGGGGATATAATTGGTTATTGGAATTACAGGTGGTATAGGTTCAGGCAAATCTTTGGTTACTAAGTTGTTGCAGGCTAAGTTTGGTGCTGCCGTCATCGACACCGATACAGTAGGACATGAGGTAATGGAAATAGGAACTAAGGCGTATTATGAAATAGTGGATGTATTTGGAAAAGAAGTTCTCTCAGAAGATAAGTCGGTTGACAGAAAAATACTTGGTGACAAGGTTTTTGGAAATGAAGCATTGCTTACTAAACTTAATAATATCATACACCCTGCGGTTGAAGCTGAGGTAGATAAAAGAATAGAAGATTTTATTAAAAAAAATTATAAATATATTGCTTTAGAGACTGCACTTTTGATAAAAGTAGGGTATAATAGTAAGTGTGACAAAGTTTGGTATGTCTATGCTGATAAGGATGTTAGGCTTAAAAGGCTTTATTACAACCGTGGACTGGATAGAGTTAAGACTTCAATGATAATAGATAACCAAAACTCTGATGAAGAATACAGGAAAGTTGCGGATGAGGTTATTGATAATTCAGGTACTGAGGAAGAAACTTTAGCTCAAATTAAAAATATATTAGAGCGCTGTTAGAGGAGGGTACTATGCAGGATTTACCTGAGAAGCTGGTATTTGGCCTTGATATAGGTACAAGAAGCTTGGTTGGAACTGTTGGAGCAAGGATAGACAAACATACTTTTAAGGTATTTGCCATAGAGCAGGCAGAACACGAAACAAGGGCCATGCAGGATGGACAGATTCACGATATACCTAAGGTGGCAGAATCTATAAGAAAGATGAAGGCTAAGCTTGAGGCTAAGCTTGGCAGAGAATTAACTGAAGTTTCCATCGCCGCTGCGGGACGTGTACTTAAAACAGTAAATGTTCATCCCCACATTGAATTCACCGAAGATACGGTAATACATGATGATGAAATTCATGCTCTTGAGATGAAGGGTGTGGAGGAAGCCTACAAGGCAATCAGGGAGTCTGAGGATGCTGAAAACGATTTTTACTGCGTAGGCTACTCTGTTATGCGTTATTATATAAACGGTCAACAGATGGTCAACCTTGAAGAACATAAGGGGACCAAAATTGATGCAGAGTTAATAGCTACCTTCCTTCCACAGGATGTTGTGGATGACCTCTATGCTGCTGTTGAAAATGCCGGACTCAATGTGGCAAATCTCACACTCGAGCCTATAGCTGCGATTGATATTGCTATCCCTGAAAAATTCAGGCTTCTTAATATTGCGCTTGTCGATGTGGGAGCAGGTACTTCTGATATCTGCATAACCAATGACGGCTGTGTTATTGCATATGGCATGATTCCTCATGCAGGCGATGAAATCACTGAGATTATTGCAAGGCTTTGTCTGGTTGACTTTAATACAGCCGATAAAATAAAGAGAGATTTACATAATGACAAAGTTGAATTTAAGGATGTAATGGACATTACACAAACTATGAACTCAGCTGATATACTGAAAACAATCTCTCCTACCATAGAGTCAATCACCGAAGAAATAGTTGATAAAATCAAGGAATTAAATGGTGGCAAGACTGTAAGTGCAGTATTTGTGGTTGGAGGAGGAGGAAAGGTAAAGGGCTTTACCTCGCATATTTCCGAAATCTTAGGGCTTCCTGAGGAAAGAGTGGCGCTAAGAGGCAAGGAAGTGCTTGGCGAGGTTGAATTTGCTGATGAGGGTGTAGAGAAAGATCCCCTTTTGGTTACGCCTATTGGTATATGCTACAGCTACTATCAGGCTAAAAACAACTTTATCTATGTAACTCTTAATGGCAAGAGAATCAAGCTTTATGATAACTCTAAGCTGACAGTTTATGATGTCTTAAGTAAAGATGGTTTCTCAAATGACGATATCTTCCCTAAACGTGGAAAATCAATTACTTATACACTTGATGGTGCAAGAAGGGTTGAAAGGGGAGAGGTCGGTGAGCCTGCGGAGATTAGGTTAAATGGAGAACTTGTAAGTATAAGTAAGCCTATATCCAAAAATGATATGATAACAGTCAAACCATCTACAACAGGAGAACCTGCAAAGCTTCTGGTAAGCAAGATAAGAGAGATGGACAATACCTTCCATATTATGTTTAATGGGAAGGAGCTTAGCTGTCCAAAGCTTGCCGAGGTAAATGGTAAGCTGGTATCAGGCTTTTATGCTGTTGATGATGGAGATAATGTGATTCTAAGGAACTACTATACTCTGCTTCAGGTTATGGAAATGCTTGACTTACCTTATCATGAAGGAATCCTTGTCAACAATATGCCTGCAGATGAGAATACTAAGATATATGACAATTTTACAATAACTGATAATGCTTCATATACTGAGGCAGTCATCTCAAAGGAGACTGATTATAATAGCTTTGAAGAACTGCCTGATGATGATGAATATAGCAAAGAGATTAGTTTTAATGCTACAGAAAATACAACTTCTTATACGAAAACAGCAGACAGTATTACCTTTGGCAGTGGAGAAGATGCTATATCTGTTCCTATAGCAGACTATTCTAAAATGGAAGGCGACTTAGGAGGTGCTAAAGGAAATAATATTGGAGGAAGTTATAAGAGCGCAGCCGTGACTGAAGAGGATGTGATGAATGGAGTGAAAAAGAAGATTAATCCATCAGCAAAGAATATCACGGTTACTGTAAATGGCACAGTAGTAACACTAGAAGGCAAGATGCATTATCTGCTTGTGGATGTACTTGACTTCTACACCTTTGATATGACTGAATATAGAGGAAGGCTGATACTTGAAGTAAACGGTGTGGGGGATATGGACTTCACCTCACCTATTAAGGACGGAGATCAGATTAGGATGGCGTGGAGTGAGTAATACGGATAATAGTCCTTCAGTCTGGCTGACTACCCTTGCCAGTGGGAGCAGTGGGAATTCAAGCCTTATTGGAGACTCAGAAGGAAATAACATTCTTGTAGACTGTGGTATCAGTTGCAAGAGGATAATTGAGAGTGTAAGTGAACTATCGGTTTTACCTGAGCAAATAAAAGGAATTTTTGTTACTCACGAGCATACAGACCACATAAGCGGACTTATGATGCTTATAAAGAAGTATAAGATACCTGTATTTGCCAGTCTCGGTACCCTTTCGGAAATAACGAGATGCAAGGGATTTGACAGCAGTTATAAAAAGCTGATGTATAAGGTTGAGCCAAACAGACCTTTTTGCATAGGTGATTTTATGGTGAATGGTTTTAATATCCCTCACGATGCGGCAGAACCTTTGGGCTTTACCTTTGAAAAGTATGACGTTAAGCTCTCTGTATGTACAGACTTCGGTATGATAACCGATGAAATTAAAGAGGGACTAAGAGGTTCCAATGCAATGGTTATTGAAGCAAATCACGATGAGAGAATGCTTGAAGCAGGGAGGTATCCTTTCAGGCTTAAAAGAAGGATACTTGGGGACAAGGGGCATATCTCAAATGAGAATTCAGCTAAGCTTATAACCGGGCTTTGGAATGAGGAGGTCAAGCAGATTTTTCTAGGCCACCTCAGTGATGAGAATAATATGCCTGAACTGGCGCTTGAGACAGTAAGGTGTGAGCTTTTGATGGAGCATAAGGATTTTGAGTCCTATACCAAGGTGATAGTAGCAAACCGTAATACTTTGTCTGAGAGAGTTATAATTAAGGCAGAAGAAATTGCAGGTAATAAGAGTGCATAGGGTATATTTGGGTGTCTTATGATTTTGACACCTACACAATTTTAATATTATATATGGGGGAGTTCCCAAGAAGGAGAAGTTATGAAAAGAGCGGTAATTACAGCAGTAGGAAAGGACAGTGTGGGAAAGCTGGCTGAAATATGCAATTTCCTTGCGGAAAAACAAATCAATATACTTGACGTCTCACAGACTCTTGTAGGTGGATTTTTTAACCTTATGATTATAGTTGATGTAACCGGATTTGATGATGATTTTGCATCTGTATCGGACGGCTTTATGAAGCTTGGTGAGGAATGCGGACTTAAGGCAAATATTCAGCGCGAAGAGATCTTTGCCAACATGCATCGTATCTAGTAGTGTTAAGAGCACAAAAATCACATTTAACCATAGGTTGATTAGGAGGAAGTAATGATTACTATTGGAGAGGTATTTGAGACAAATGAAATGATATGGAATGAGCATCTTGATGTGCGTACCATAACACTTGGAATTAGCCTCTTAGACTGTATTACAGATGATTTGGAAAAACTTAATGAAAATATCTATAAGAAGATTACCGAGACCGCAAAGGACTTGGTAAAAACAGGTGATGAGATAGGCAAGGAATTCGGTATTCCTATTGTGAACAAGAGAATATCAGTTACGCCTATTGCTATAGTTGGCAATTCTGCCTGTAAAACAGAGGAGGACTTCGTGTCTATTGCTAAGACTCTTGACAGGGCAGCAGTGGCAACAGGGGTTAACTTTATCGGTGGCTATTCTGCACTCGTGTGCAAAGGCAGTACTCCTGCGGACAAGCTTTTAATCAGGTCAATACCAAGAGCGCTTAAGGAAACTGAGCATATATGCAGCTCCATAAACCTAGGCTCAACACGCACAGGCATCAATATGGATGCAGTTAAGCTGATGGGAGAGATTATCAAAGAGGCAGCTGAGCTTACTAAAGAAAGAGACTCGATTGGATGCGCAAAGCTCGTTGTATTTTGCAATGCACCTGATGATAATCCATTTATGGCTGGAGCTTTTCACGGAGTTACAGAAGCAGATAAGATTATCAATGTCGGAGTAAGCGGTCCCGGTGTGGTGAGAGCTGTACTTAAACACTCTGAAGGGGATGATTTTGGCACTCTTTGTGAGAAGATTAAGAGGACAGCTTTTAAGATAACGAGAATAGGACAGCTTGTAGCGCTTGAGGCTGAGAAAAGGCTAGGCATTCCTTTTGGAATAGTAGACCTGTCTCTTGCACCTACGCCTGCTATAGGCGACTCTATTGCAGATATTTTCCGTGAAATGGGACTTGAACACGCAGGAGCTCCCGGTACTACTGCTGCACTTGCGCTTCTTAATGACCAGGTTAAGAAGGGCGGAGTTATGGCTTCTTCCTATGTAGGAGGCCTTAGCGGAGCCTTTATTCCTGTGAGTGAAGATCAGGGGATGATAAATGCTGTGCTTGATGGGGCACTGACCATCGAAAAGCTCGAGGCGATGACCTGTGTATGCTCAGTAGGACTTGATATGATAGCGATTCCAGGCAATACTTCATCTGCGACCATTTCAGGTATTATTGCCGATGAGATGGCTATAGGCATGATAAATCAAAAAACCACAGCAGTAAGGCTTATACCTGTAGTTGGCAAGGATGTTGGTGAACAGGCTGAATTTGGAGGGCTTTTAGGCTATGCACCTATTATGCCTGTAAATGGATTTTCCTGTGAAAAATTTATCAATAGAGGTGGCAGAATCCCTGCTCCTATACATAGTTTTAAGAATTAATCCTTGAAAATGATATACAAAATTCTCAGTATTGAGTAAACTAAAGGTTGGGTTATCTATGGAAACAAAGATGTGGAGTGAATTTTTAGCACCTTACAGACTTGCGGTGGATGAACTTGTAGTAAAATTAAATCACATAATAGAGGAATACAGGGCAATGGGCATGTATTCTCCCATTGAACAGGTAATAGGAAGAGTAAAACGAATTTCCAGTATCATTGAAAAGGCACAGAAAAAGGGGATTCCGCTCTATGACGTAGAAAACAGGATTGAGGATATTGCAGGCATTAGAATTATCTGTCAGTTTGAGGATGATATCGCCAATGTTATCAAAATGATAAAAAGCCGTTCAGATTTACAAATACATGAGGAAAAAGATTATATAAGCAATCAGAAAAGTAGTGGTTACAGAAGCTATCATTTAATTGCTACCTATGATGTAGAAACCCTGACAGGGAAAAAGACGGTAAAGGTTGAGATACAGGTTAGAACCCTGGCTATGAATTTTTGGGCCATTATAGAGCATTCGCTTCAGTATAAGTACAAAGGAAATATGCCTGAAACTGTATCGATGAGGCTTAAAAATGCAGCAGCAGCCATAGTTCAGCTTGACAATGAAATGTCTGCAATAAGAAATGAGATTGTGGACGCCCAGAATTCATTTAGAATCAAGGCTGGGATTGTATCCCAGATACTAAATAACATTCAAAATCTCTATAAGGTTGCCAATGACAGAGAGGTAGCCAAGATTCAAAAAGAGTTTTATGATATTTATGCAAAAGATGACCTAAATACGCTCAGTAAGTTTTGCAAAGAATTGGACAGTATATCTGAGGGTTATAGAAGCCAAAGCCTGCCTGAAAGGAATTTGTAGTATAGATGATTAGTTTACCTGAAAGCTTTTTAAGCAAAATTAAAAACCTGCTTGGTGAGGATTATGATAATTTCCTTGAAAGCTATAATAAAAGTCCTTTACAGGGCCTAAGACTAAACAGAATTAAGGTCTCTCCTGATGAATGGGAGGGACTTTCTGTGGTTAAGATGGACAAGATTCCATGGATTGACAATGGCTATTATTTTGATGCTGGTATATTTGCGGCAACCAGGCATCCTTATTATTATGCAGGGCTTTATTACATACAGGAGCCTTCTGCTCAGACCCCCGCCAATGTACTTCAGGTAAAGCCGGGTGACAGAGTTTTAGACCTATGTGCGGCTCCGGGTGGGAAAAGTACTGAACTTGCAGCAAAGTTAGATGGACAGGGCGTGCTTGTTTCCAATGATATCTCTGCAACAAGGGCAAAGGCTCTGCTTAAAAATCTAGGGGTATTTGGTATTAAGAATGCACTGATTACCAGTGAAACACCGAGGAATCTGAGTAATGTGTTTAAGGGTTACTTTAATAAAATCCTTGTAGATGCACCTTGTTCAGGTGAGGGCATGTTTAGAAAAGAGCCTGCTATTATAAAGAACTGGGAACAGTATGGCACTGGTTATTACAATGATTTACAAAAGGACATCTTACCTAATGCAGTAAACATGCTGGCTGAGGATGGATATCTGCTATACTCCACCTGTACATTTTCACCTGATGAAAATGAGGGTACAATTGACTATATATTAACTATGTTTCCTGAACTTGAAGTTGTATCAATAAACGAAGGTTACGAGGGTTTTGATAATGGACACCCTGAATGGGTTGGCTCTGAAAGAGAAGAGATTAAGGGGGCTGTCCGCATCTGGCCACATAGGATGGAAGGAGAGGGGCATTTTCTCTGCCTCCTTCATAAGAAGATGAGCAGTTTCCCGCAGTATTTTGACACTCATGTCAAGAATATTAAACTCACGAAGGAGGAAGAAGCCTTCCTAAAGAGTTGGGGACTAAAGGATGATGAACTTACAAGGCTTGAGCTTCATGGAGATAAGCTATACCTCATTCCTGAAGGCCTGCCTGATGTATCTGGACTTAGAATACTTAGGAATGGGCTTTATATAGGTGATAGGAAAAAAGGCAGATTTGAGCCAAGCCAGCCCTTTGCTATGTCAAGAACCAAGGCTGAATCTAAGTATTTTTTGGATTTAGATGTAGAAGATGATAGAGTAATTAAATACCTTAAGTGTGAAACTATAGAGGTTACCAAAGATGAACTTGTAAAGAACGGACTTGATAAGGCAGAAAAAGGGGAATTTATTCTGATAGGGGTAAATGGCTTTCCTTTGGGCTTTGGTAAGCTTTCAGGCACTACCGTAAAGAATAAATACTTTGCGGGCTGGAGGATGATGTGATAATTTTGCACTATTATCAATTTATAAGGTGCAAACAATGCATCTTTTCAGTATTAAAGTGCAAAAAATGCACTTTAATTATTGACAAGGTGTAAAATATGCACTATTATATTTTTAGAGGTGCAAATTTATGAAAGATTTGAAGAGTATAAGATTAGACAAGGAATTGACTCAGCAACAAGCAGCTGGTATTGTAGGGATTTCCCTGCGTTCATATAAATCATATGAAAATGACTTAGATAAAAGGGGAAATTTGAAATATAATTATATTTATGAGAAATTATCCCAAATTAACCCTATTGATGAGGAACATGGAATTGTAGACCTTGAATACATAAGCCGTAAGTGTTCAGAAATATTTGATAAATATAAAATTAATTTTTGTTATCTTTTTGGTTCCTACGCTAAAGGCAAGGCAAAAGATGATAGTGATGTAGATCTTTTGATATCTACTGAAATCAAAGGATTAAAATTTTATGGCTTGGTAGAGGAGATAAGAAATTCGTTACATAAAAAGGTGGATGTAATAGAAGTTGCAGGATTAAAGGATAATGTAGAGTTGCTGGAAGAAATATTGAAAGATGGAATAAAAATATATGGATAATACTAAGGATGATAATTATTATATAAGTAAAATTATTCAAGACTTGGATTTTATAGTTCTCCACATGAATAATGTTTGTATAGAAGAACTGAATGATAATGAAATACTACTGGATTCGATGTTATTTCGAATGATTCAGCTTTCAGAGAATGCAAAGAAATTATCTGAAAGTTATAAGATGAATAATTGTAATATACCGTGGAATGCAATATATGGCTTAAGAAATAGAATTGTTCATGACTATGGAAGTGTAGATTTGAATGTTGTTTTTGAAACACTTAAAAATGACATACCAGAAT
Organism: Catonella massiliensis; assembly: GCF_016651435.1. Classification (NCBI taxonomy): domain Bacteria; kingdom Bacillati; phylum Bacillota; class Clostridia; order Lachnospirales; family Lachnospiraceae; genus Catonella; species Catonella massiliensis. The sequence continues at coordinate 1,162,263 of NZ_JAEPRJ010000001.1, forward strand.
TGCTGCAGATGATTTATAACAGTGAATAACATAAAAGTAATATTAAGACTGAATGGAGTGATTTATGTCAAAAACTATAAGACTTGATAAATACCTCTCTGATATGACTTCTGAAACCAGAAGCAAGGTGAAGGAGTATATAAGGAAAGGTAGAATAACAGTTAATACAGTCATTGTTAAAAGTCCTGATACAAAGGTTGACACAGATAATGATGAAGTTTGCTTAGATGGTAGGAAAGTAGGCTATGTAGAATATTATTACTATATGATGAATAAGCCACAGGGAGTAATCACCTCTACAGAAAAGGGTAAAACCAAGACTGTTATGGATGTTTTTAAGGAAAGTGGTATAGATTGCCCGAGGTTTGACGAGCTCTCACCAGTCGGAAGACTAGATAAGGATACAGAAGGACTTCTTCTTATCACCAATGACGGAGACCTTAATCATAAGCTGTTATCTCCTAAAAACCACGTAGATAAGGTATATTTTGCAGAGCTTAAATATCCTCTTAAGGATGATGATAAGACTGCATTTGAAGAAGGGCTAGACTTAGGAGACTTTGTTAGCAGACCTGCTGTACTTGAAATCTGTGAAAATGATAAGAAATTTAGTGCAAAGGTAACTATATCTGAGGGTAAGTTTCATCAGATAAAGCGGATGTTTGAGGCAGTTGACAATGAGGTTGTTTATCTTAAGAGGCTAAGAATGGGAAGTCTAACGTTAGATGACAATTTAGGCTTAGGTGAAGTAAGAGAACTGACTGAGGATGAAATAGATGCTCTTTGCGTGTAGGGTATATAACTATATAATTGGAGTAAGGATTGATGAATAAATATAATAAGTTTGAAAAAGGCTACCTTAACTATAGAAAGCGTAAACTCTTTTTGAATGTAGCCTTAAATGTATTAGCTGCAGTTGTTATTTTTATAATTGGACTATTTCTCAATAAAATGCAGGCAAAAAATATATTCTCTGTGCTAGCCTTATTGTTTGTACTTCCTGTAGGGAGAAGCCTGGCTACATTTTTCATTCTTATGCCCTATAAAGAAATGAAGGATAGAGATTTGCTTAAAGCAGAAGAAAGCATTGAAGGAAAGGGAATTTTGCTGTATTCACCTGTATTTACTTCATCTGAACATGTAATGCATCTTGACCTTATAGCAGTGTTTAAGGGTAGGGTTATAGCTTATAAAGGAAAAGATGGTACTACAGCTCGTAATGAATATGATTACAAGAAAAGGGTAGATACAGCTAAGGCTTATATAGATAAACACATTAAAAATCAAGGTAGAGGCGATAACTTAGTTGTTTTTGATGATATGGAGAAGTTTGTAAGAGCATTTCCTGAGAAAAAGGCATCGGAAACAGATATGGATGAGATTAAGAGTTTTACGGAGAGTATGAAATACTTTATAGTGTGATAAAAAGGTAACTAATAATGATATTACTTAAAATAAAGCATATAGAAGCAGGTGGGAGACTGGATAAGTATCTTATGAAGTTCTTAAAGGAGGCTCCTGCGAGCTTTATATATAAGATGCTAAGGAAGAAAAACATAGTGCTTAACGGCAAGAAAGCTGCCGGAAGCGAATGCTTAAAGGAAGATGATGAAGTTAAGCTTTACCTCTCGGATGAGACTGTGGTTAAGTTTGGTGGAAAAGTTATTTCATCTAAGACAGCTGACAGGGAATATGAGGCAACTGCTGAGGATGAACTTGAGAGTGGGGCAGATAATTCTTTGTATGACAGATTAAAGAATCTGAAGTGGGAATATGACGAGCCACAGGTTATTTACGAAGACAGGGATATTATTATACTTAATAAGCCTGTAAATGTGCTTTCTCAGATAGCAAAGCTTGGAGATGTCTCCATGAATGAGTGGCTTATAAGCTATCTAATCAAATCAGGAAGCCTAAGTGCAAATGACCTTCTTACTGTTAAGCCTGCTGTGGTAAACAGACTTGATAGAAACACAAGTGGAATAATTCTTGCCGGAAAGACCCTTTCAGGACTTAGGTTTCTTTCTGATATAATTAAAACAAGAAAGATAGAAAAGTACTATCTCACCATTGTTAAGGGAGAGATGAAAGAAAATATTACAGCCGAAGCCTATCTTCTTAAAAATGACAGCCACAATACTGTTAGAATATATAAAGACAAGGTGCAAGGTGCGGATTATATAAAGACAGCCTATGAAGTTCTAAAGGTCAGCGTGGGTCACAGCCTGTTAAGGGTGAAGCTTATTACAGGTAAAAGCCATCAGATTAGAGCGCATCTATCATTCCTTGGTTATCCGGTGATAGGAGATGGTAAATACGGACTTAAATCAGAGAATACAACCTATAGAAGAATGGGGCTTAATAGCCAGTTTTTACATTCTTATGAAATAAAATTTCCTGAAATAGACGGTGATTTTGCTTATTTAAGTGGAAAGAGCTTTAAGGTTGATTTGCCTGAGAGACTGAAGCGGGTTGCTGATAAGCTGGGTTTTAATTTATAGGACTGTACTCTAGGTAATGATTAGCCATTTGTAAGTAAATAATTATTATAAACTCTATACTTATTGATCATTAAAATGATTTAGCACACTAAATTTGTAAAGTGGTAGAGCACTATAGCTTTTGAATTTATTATTAGTAAAAGGTATTGAAACTTGAGTGCGAGATGGTTTTTAGTAATTATACGAGATTATTTCAAAGTAATTAATAAATGAATATAGTTTTAGATTAAAGTGAAAAGGAGAAAATATGCCATCTTGGAATTCAAGAGGTCTTAGAGGCTCTTTACTTGAGACTCTTATAAATATGACCAATGATAAATACAGAGAACAGGGACTTGCTCTAGTTCAAAAGGTTCCAACTCCAATTACACCTGTAAACATTAATGATAAAGGCCAGATTACCCTCGCTTACTTTGATAGCAAGAGTACTGTGGACTATATTGGGGTCGTACAGGGAATTCCTGTCTGCTTTGATGCAAAAGAATGTAATAAGGCTACTTTCCCGCTTCAGAATATACACGAGCATCAGGTAAAATTCATGGAGGACTTTGAGGCGCAGGATGGGGTAGCCTTTATGGTTATTTATTTTTCTGATACAGATGAATACTACTACGCACCATTTAAGGAAATTAAGAAATACTGGGATAGAGCCGTACATGGTGGGAGAAAGAGTATCAAGAGAGAAGAGTTTTTTGAAGGCTATTACTTAGATGTGACAGGTAAGACGACAGTGCCTTATCTTGAAGGACTTGAAAGGGACCTTGAGAGCAGAGATGACCAATAAAAAATATTTTAAAAACCTATTGACATATTATTTTCAATAATGTATACTTGTCTTCGTTGTCAAGCAACACATACTTGTATGGCCTGTTGGTCAAGGGGTTAAGACGCTGCCCTCTCACGGCAGAAACAGGGGTTCGATTCCCCTACAGGCTATTATTTTTTTAGGAAGTGAACCGTTAGAGGTTCGCTTTTTTTATGCAATAAAGGAGAATTATGAGTAAAAGAGAAAGCTATGAAAAAAAGGCTGAAGCGCTTATTTTACCAATTATAGCCAAGAATAATTATGAGTTGGTTGATGTCGAGTTTGTAAGGGAGGGCTCCAATTGGTTTCTTAGGGCCTATGTTGACAAAGAAGGTGGATTTTCTGTGAATGACTGCGAAAAGGTAAGCCGTGAATTTTCTGACCTTTTAGATAAGGAAGATTTCATTGAGGAATCCTACATACTTGAAATCAGTTCTCCGGGACTTGGAAGACCTCTTAAGAAGGATAAGGATTTTGAGAGGAGTATTGGTGAAGAAGTAGAGGTAAAGCTTTACAAAGCCCTGGAAGGGCAGAAAGAGTTTTCAGGAACCTTAGAGGCTTATGATGCGGATACTGTAACACTGGGTTTTGAAGATAACACAAAAGCAACATTCGAAAGAAAAAACATAGCCTTAATAAGGCTAGCAATTGATTTCTGATAAAGTTAAACGGAGGTAATTACAAAATGAGAAAAAAAGAGCAGCCGGATAGCGGTATGGAACTGATAGCAGCTCTAGACCAGCTTGAAAAAACAAATGACATAAGCAAGGAAGTAATACTTGAAGCTGTTGAGAATTCACTTCTTGTTGCCTGCAAGGATGAATTTGGTAAGAACGATAATGTAAAGGTTACTATTGACAGAGAGAACGGGAAAGTATCAGTTCTTGCAGAGAAAACGGTTGTCCAGACTGTCGAGGATCCTATCTCCCAGATTAGTCTTGATGAGGCAAAGGCTACATTCCCTAATGCTATTGAGGGTCAGATAGTAAATGTAGTAATAACTCCTAAAAACTTTGGAAGAATTGCAGCCCAAAAGGCTAAACAGGTTGTAGTGCAAAAAATTAGGGAAGAGGAACGAAAAGTACTCTATAATCAGTATTTTGCCAAAGAACATGATATAGTTACAGGTATAGTACAGAGATATACAGGTAATAATATTAGTATAAATCTTGGAAAGGTAGATGCACTACTTTCTGAGGCTGAGCAGGTTAAGACAGAGAGATTCAGGTCAACAGAGAGAATTAAGCTCTATGTTGTAGAGGTTAAGGATACTTCCAAGGGACCTAGGATAACGGTATCAAGGACACATCCTGATTTGGTTAAGAGGCTTTTTGAATCAGAGGTTACAGAGATCAAGGACGGAACAGTTGAAATAAAGAGTATTTCAAGAGAACCGGGCTCAAGAACTAAAATAGCAGTTTACTCCAACAACCCTGAAGTAGACGCAGTAGGAGCCTGCGTAGGTGTAAATCGTTCCAGAGTTGAAGCTGTGGTCGATGAGCTAAGAGGTGAAAAGATAGATATAGTTGTATGGAGTGAGGATCCAAGAGTATTTATTATGAATGCACTTTCTCCTGCAAGAGCAATATCCGTAGAAGCAAACCCTGAGGAAAAGACAGCTAAGGTTGTTGTGGCAGACTCACAGCTTTCACTTGCAATAGGAAAAGAAGGACAAAACGCAAGGCTCGCGGCAAGGCTTACAGGATATAAGATTGATATAAAGAGTGAATCACAGATATTATCCGAATAAAGAGGTAGAGGATGAATAATCCACAGAGAACTTGTATAGCGTGTAAAAGCGTTAAAGATAAAAAGGAACTGATTAGGATTGTGAGGACAAAAGAGGGAGAGATAGAGTTAGATCCTACAGGTAGGGAAAATGGCAGAGGTGCTTATATATGCAAGGATTCAAAGTGCTTTGAGACTCTGAAAAAATCCAAAGGACTGGATCGTTCCTTCAAGTCACAAGTATCAGTCGATGTATATGACAGACTTATAGTAGAATTACAGTCATTATAGGAAGGTGAATATGGATAAGGTATTATCTTACTTAGGACTTGCTAGAAAGGCAGGAAAGCTGGCGGTTGGTGAATTCCTTACTGAAAATGCCATATATTCAAAGAAGGCAGTTCTGGTAATAGTTGCTGAAGATGCTTCCGACAATACTAAGAAAAAGTTCACTGATAGATGTAATCACCACAAGGTAGAGCTTAGATTTTACAAGACCAAGGCTGAACTTGGCAATGCTACAGGCTCTGCACTGAAAGCCTCAATGGCTGTGCTTGATGAAGGATTTGCAAAAGCTATCTTAAACATATTGAATTAGCTATTAAATGGGAAAGGCGATAAAATGTCTAAAATGAAAGTAAGTGAGTTGTCTACTGAGATAAATAAGAAGAGTAAGGAAATTGTTGATTTCCTTAAAGCAAATGGTTATGACAATGTCAAGAACATGCGCAGTGTTCTTAGTGATGAAGAGGAGAAAGCTGCCCGTATGGAGTTTGCTCCTGATACCATAAAGAAGGAGAAGCCTAAAGCAAAGGCAGAGACTAAGCCAAAGAAAGTAAAGGCAGCGCCTGTAGAGAAGCAGATAGAGCAGACTTTTGACGGAAGGTCTCCTGAAGTTCGTGAGGCTGCTGAAAGAAAGGCTAAGAAAGCTTCTGCTGAATCTGAAGCTAAGAAGGCTGCGAGCAAAGACGAAGCGGCTCCTAAGACAAAGAAAGCAAAGGAAGCTCCAATAAAAGAAGCGGATTCTGCAAATTCTGCTTCAGATGAGCCTGTAGTCAAAGAACAAGAGGCAAAAAGCAAGGAGACAAAGGCTAAGGAGCATAAAAAAGAAGTTAAAGAAGTTAAAGAAGCTAAGGAGCCTAAGGAGCATAAGAATCCTGAAGCCAAAGAGAAAGAGAGTGCACAGTCTCCTGAAACTCGTAGTCTTACACCTGAAGAGGCTGCTATTGAATTTGCCAGAAAGAAAGCAAGCCAGGCAGCTGCACTATCTCCAAAGGGTGGAGCACAGGCTTCAGGCAATAAGTCTCAGAAGTTTGGCGACAGAAAAAGAGGTGATAAGCCTCAGGGTTCAAGAGATGCTTCAAAGGACGGAAGTAGAGATAACCGTCAGAGACAGGGCGATGGTCAGAACAGAAATGGTGAAGGCTTTAGAGGAAACAGAAATTCAGACAGACCACAGTCTAGTAGAGGTGATAAGCCATTTAATAAAGACGGAAATTCTTCAAATGATAAAAGAACTCCTGCAGGTGGTTCACGTACAGGAGGTAATGCCGGTGCAAGAGGCCCACAGGCAAGAGGTGGACAGGGCAGAAATCAGAGCAGTGCAGGCGGAGAAGAGCGCATTGTAACAAAGACAGGCAATCGTGACAGAGAGCGTGAGAGAGAGCGTGAGAAAGCTAAGGAAAGAGAGCGTGCAGAAAAGAACCTTGGCAAACGCTTCGATAAGAATAAAGCCCTCTCAAGCATTGATGATGACGATAATGTAGCACACAGAAAGAAGAAAGACCCTAACAGAAAGGGCGCATTTATCAAGCCTGAAGTAGTGGCTAAGCCTGCCGAGGAAGATACAATCAAGAATATCATTATTCCTGATACCTTAACCATTAAGGAACTTGCAGATAAGATGAAGGTTCAGCCTTCAGCTATCATTAAAAAACTCTTCTTACAGGGTAAGATGTATACGGTAACTCAGGATATTACCTTTGAAGAAGCTGAAGAAATAGCTTTAGAATATAACATAATTTGTGAACTTGAGGAGCCTGTTGACCTTGTAGCTGAGCTTCTTAAGGAAGATGAAGAAGATGAGTCACTTATGATTAAGCGCCCTCCTGTCGTATGCGTAATGGGACACGTTGACCATGGTAAGACTTCGCTTCTTGATGCAATCCGTTCTACAAATGTAACCAGCCGCGAGGCAGGCGGTATTACACAGAGCATTGGTGCTTCAGTGGTGAATATCAACGGTAGAAAGATTACCTTCCTTGATACACCGGGACATGAGGCATTTACAGCTATGCGTATGCGTGGTGCAAAGTCTACAGATATAGCTATACTTGTTGTAGCTGCAGATGACGGTGTGATGCCACAGACAGTGGAGGCAATTAATCACGCTAGAGCTGCCGGTATTGAAATAATAGTTGCAATCAACAAAATAGATAAGCCAAGTGCAAATGTAGATAAGGTAAAGCAGGAGCTTACTGAGTATGAACTCATTCCTGAGGATTGGGGTGGCTCTACCATATTCGTACCTGTTTCAGCACATTCCAAAGAAGGTATTGAACAGCTTCTTGAAATGGTGCTCTTAACTGCAGATGTTGCTGAGTACAAGGCTAATCCTAATAGAAGTGCAAGAGGTATAGTTATCGAGGCAAGTCTTGATAAGGGTAGAGGCCCTGTTGCTACTGTTCTTGTGCAAAAGGGTACCTTACACGTAGGTGATTCCATATCTATAGGTTCATCCTTTGGTAAGGTTAGAGCTATGCTCGATGATAAGGGAAACAATGTAACTGAGGCTGGTCCATCTATTCCTGTTGAGATTTTGGGACTTAACGGAGTTCCTAACTCAGGCGATACTATGCTTAGCTTTAAGGACGACAAGGAAGCCAGGGCTGCTTCTGAGACATTTATTGCACAGGACAAGGCAAGACTCATTGACGAGAGTAGGAAGAAGCTTTCTCTTGACGGTCTCTTTGACCAGATTAAGGCTGGTACTGTTAAGGAGCTTAATGTTATTATTAAGGCTGACGTACAGGGTTCTGTTGAGGCAATCAGACAGAGTCTTATTAAGCTCAACAATGATGAAGTGGCAATCAGAATTATCCATGGTGCTGTTGGTGCTATCAATGAGTCTGATATTTCTCTTGCGAGTGCATCAAATGCAATTGTAATTGGATTTAACGTAAGAATGGATGCTGTTGCTAAGGATACAGCAGACAGAGAGAAGGTAGACGTAAGGTTCTACAAGGTTATTTACAATATTATTTCTGACGTTGAGTCTGCGATGAAGGGTATGCTTGAGCCTATTTATGAAGAAAAGGTTATAGGACATGCCGAAATCAGACAGGTATTTAAGGCTTCAGGTATCGGTAATATAGCAGGTTCATTTGTACTTGACGGCAAGATTATAAGAGGCTGTAAAGCAAGGATTACAAGAGATAAGGACCTTATATTTGACGGAAATCTTGCTTCTCTTAAGAGATTTAAGGATGATGTCAAAGAAGTAAATGCAGGCTATGAATGTGGTCTTGTATTTGAGAAATTCAATGATGTTAAAGAGGAAGATAAGGTTGAACTTTATCAGATGGTAGAAGTACCAAGGAGTTAAAATGCGTAAAAACAGTATTAAGAATGTCAGAATAAATTCCGAGGTTCAGAGAGCTTTAGGTGAACTTATCCGTATGGGTGTTAAGGATCCAAGGGTAAGCTCACTCACCTCAGTTACTGATGTGGAAGTGGCTCCTGACCTTAAGACAGCCAAGGTATTTGTAAGCGTACTTGGAGACGAGAAGAAGCAAAAGGATACCTTGGAAGGACTGAAAAGTGCGATGCCATACCTAAGAAGCCAACTTGCAAAGAGTATTAACTTAAGGAATACTCCTGAGCTTAGATTTCAGTTAGATACTTCAATCGAGTATGGCATGCATATGTCTGCACTTATTGATCAGGTAAAACCTAAGAACGAAGATAATGTTGATGACTCTGATGATGAAGAGGTATAGATATACCTTAGAGGGGGAGGCACGATGTTTGTAGGAAATTATGATCTGATACATATTTTAGAGCTTGTAAAGGATGCAGAGACAATTGCAATTGCAGGTCATGTCAATCCTGATGGAGACTGCATCGGCTCAACGCTTGCAATGTATAATTATCTTAAACATACAGGTAAGACAATTGATGTATACCTTGAACCTATTGGACGTGAGTTTAAGGAACTTCCCGGTTCTGATGTTATTAAGAATAACGCAGAGAACAAGGTATATGATGTGTTCTTTATGATGGACTTAGGGGATACTGAGAGGATTGGTGTTGCGTCTAAGTTATTTGAGACAGCAAAGAAGACTATCTGTATAGATCATCATATAACAAGCAAGGGAGTAGCTGATGAGAACTTTATTTTCCCATCACTTAGCTCGACCTGCGAATTGGTATTTGAGATGATGGATGTGGAGCTTATTAGCAAGGATGTGGCAGCCTGCCTGTATACGGGGATAATTCATGATACAGGTGTATTTCATCACAACTGTACATCAAAGCGTACAATGGAAATTGCGGGTGAGCTTATGGCTAAAGGCATAGACTTTGGGCATATTATTGACCATAATTTCTATTCAAGAACCTTCAAGCAGAATCAGGTACTTGGAAGATGCCTGATGGAGAGCCTTATATTGTGGGATGGAGTAGGAATTGTGTCCTATGTTACTCAAAAAGAGCTTGATTTTTATATGGTTGGCAATAATGACCTGAGTGGCATCATTGACCAGCTAAGACTTACAGATGGCGTTAAGGTAGCTGTATTTATCCATGAAAAGGAACCTCACACATATAAGGTAAGCATGAGAGCTACTGTGTCTGATATTGATGTCAGTAAGGTGGCTGCATTTTTTGGCGGTGGCGGTCATAAGATGGCTGCAGGATGTACTATTTCCAGTGGAAAAGTACATGATGTAATCAATAATATCACAAAGCAACTGCAATTTCAGTTACTTGAAAAGGGTTATATTTAATGCTAAATGGAATCATAAATGTATATAAAGAAGTAGGATTTACTTCGAGAGATGCAGTATCTAAGTTAACAGGAATTCTTAGGCAGCGCAAAATCGGACATACAGGAACACTTGATCCTGCAGCCGAAGGTGTGCTGCCTATGTGCATAGGAAAGGCTACAAAACTATGTGAGTTACTTACAGACCATAGAAAACAGTATATAGCCGAAATCAAGTTCGGTATAGCGACGGATACTGAGGATGTTACAGGAGAAATTATTGAAGAAACAAACTTTTCTAATGACTGGTATAAGGAAAAACTGACTGAGGATAATCTCTCTAAGGTAATATCAGGCTTTATAGGCAGACAACTACAGACTCCTCCTATGTATTCAGCTAAGAGAGTTGGAGGAAAGCGTCTTTATGAGCTTGCAAGAGAAGGCAAGGTAATAGAGCGTAAACCTTGTGAGATAACAATTTACAGTATTGAAATTAAAAATATAGATGTTTCCAGAAGGGAGGCCACGATAGTAGTTGACTGTTCTAAGGGGACTTATATAAGGACTTTGTGCAAGGACATAGGAAATGAACTTGGATGCAAAGCAGCAATGAAAAGCCTGGTTAGAACGAAAACAGGGAACTTCCTCCTTGAGAATAGTTATAAGCTTGATGAAATAGAAAAGCTTGTTAGAGAAAATAGAGTTTCTGAGATAGTCATACCTATTGAGGATGTATTTAAGAATCTTCAAAGAGTGGATGTGAGCGGATATGCGTGTATACTTCTTGAAAATGGTGGAATTATAAAAGCAGCTGCAGTTAAACCTGATATAGAAGCCTTGGAACCTAAAAATGGTGAAAAATTCAGGATGTATAACGATGAGGGAGAATTTAAGGCTGTTTACAGCTATAATGGGGATATAAATGCATTTAAAATAGACAAGATGTTTTAAGGTGGGAGATATGGAGTATATAAAAGGTAGTGGCTTTAGGTTACATAACACTGTAGTTACGCTGGGCAAATTCGATGGTTTACACTTGGGGCACAAAGAGCTTATAGATATTGTGTTAAAGACAAAAGGCCTCACCAAGGTACTGTTCACGTTTGATGTGAATCCTCTTAGTATACTCTCTGATAAAGAATTTAAGGTAATTGAGACAGGTACTGAGAGAATTAATTTGATGAAAGATTCAGGCTTTGACTATATGATAGACTATCCATTTACTATGGAAACTATTAATACTGATGCAGATGAATTTATAAAAACAATTATTCATGATAAGCTGGACGCTAAAATGCTGGTTGTAGGCACGGATTTTAGATTTGGTAAAGACAGGCTTGGTGATGTAGAACTTCTCGAAAAAAGAAGTAAAGAGTATGGCTATGTATTAAAAGTCATAGAAAAAAAGAAAATGTATGGAGAGGTTATATCGAGTACCCGCATACGAAGTCTAATAAAAAAAGGTGAGATAAGGCTGGCAAACGAGCTTCTTGGAAGAGAGTTCTCATTTTCAGGTGAAATCATTCACGGAAATCATCTGGGACATACAGTAGGCATGCCAACTATTAATATTAAGCCTGAGGCTTGCAAACTATTGCCCCCATTTGGTGTATATGTGTCTGACACAGAGCTGGACTATAAGGTCTATAGAGGCATAACCAACATAGGAGTTAAGCCTACAGTGGGAAAAGACAATGCAGTTGGTGTAGAAACCTGGCTCTTTGGGCTAGACAGTGATGTTTACGGTCATTTTGCCAAGGTAAAGCTATTAGACTTTATCAGGCCTGAAATGAAGTTTGATTCGCTTGAGGATGTAAAAAGACAGGTGAATATAGATGCTGTAAGGGCGAGGGAGTACACGGCTTAAAAGGAGGGAGTATGGTTTTAGAAGAAAGCATTACAGCCATAAAGGGAATAGGTGCAAAGACCGCCCTCCTTCTTAATAAACTCGGTATATATACCAAAGGAGATATATTAAAGTATTTCCCAAGAAATTATGATAAATACGATAAAATAATACCAATAAGCATGGTAAAAAGCGGAATGACAGCTATAATATCTGCTATGCCTGTATCATTTCCTATGTTGAAGCAGATGGGTAAGAAGAGTATCTTAATCTGTGAGGTAAGTGACGGAAGTGGGAAAATTGAGTTAAACTGGTTTAATATGCCTTTTATGAAGTCAAAGCTTGCTAAGGGCGTGCACATGATATATAGAGGCAAGGTAGTAAGAAAAGGTAAGTTTATCAGTATGGTTCAGCCTGAAGTGCTTACAGAAGTGGAATATCGGAGAAAAACCGAAGTTCTTCAACCCATATATCACCTTACCAAGGGAGTTACAAGCAATCTTCTTAGAAAGTCATTAAAGGAAGTTCTTGCAGAAGTAACTTCAAGTATAGATTATTTACCAAAGAACATTAGGGATGAGAATTCTCTAATTTCCCTAAAAGATGCCTTGCAGGAAATACATTTTCCCAAATCCTACAACACTTTAGTAGATGCAAGAAGAAGACTGGTATTTGATGAATTCTTTCTATTTGCACTTTCTATAGATAGATTGAAGCTTGGGAGAGAAAAAACACCATCGCCTTATATTGTAAATGATGATTCTACAGTGGTAGACTTTATTTCTTCACTGCCATTTTCTTTGACAAACGCTCAGCAGAAAGTCTGGGAAGAGGTTAGGGCTGACCTCATGTCAGGCAAAAGAATGAATAGGCTTGTACAGGGAGATGTGGGCTCCGGCAAGACTGTTATAGCAATGCTTTCCTGCCTGTTGATGGCAAAAAACGGCTATCAGGCAAGTGTAATGGTGCCAACTGAAGTGCTTGCCAGGCAGCATTACGATAGCTTTTCTACAGCTTTAGAAAAGTATGGGGTAAGGGTAGTATTGCTTACAGGCTCTGTTAAGGGAAGAGAAAGAAAAGAAGTCTTATTAAGGATAGAAAAACACGAAGCTGATATCATCATAGGTACCCATGCCCTCATTCAGGAAAAGGTGGTTTATGATAAGTTAGCCTTGGTAATCACAGATGAGCAGCACCGCTTTGGTGTAAAACAAAGAGAAAGACTCACGGACAAGGGCGATGAGCCTCATACTATGGTCATGAGTGCTACACCAATTCCAAGAACCCTTGCAGTAATACTTTATGGAGATCTTGATATTTCAATCGTTAATGAGCTTCCTGCCGACAGACAGCCTATCAAAAATTGTGTTGTGGATGAGGACTACAGGATGACAGCTTATAAGTTCATTTTAGATGAGGTAAAGAAAGGCCACCAGGCATACATTATTTGTCCGATGATTGAGAAGTCTGAGGACAATGATGAGCTGTCAGACGTAATCAGCTATACAGATGAGCTTATATCTTTGATTAGCAATAAGGCAAGGGTCAGATATCTTCATGGTAAGATGAAAAATGAAGAAAAAAATCACATCATGGATGAATTCGCAGCCTGTAGAATAGACATACTGGTATCTACTACAGTTGTAGAAGTTGGTGTAAATGTACCAAATGCAACTGTAATGATGATTGAAAATGCTGACCGTTTTGGACTTGCTTCTCTTCATCAGTTAAGAGGTAGAATAGGTAGAGGAGGAGCTCAGTCTTATTGCATTTTTATGTCTGGAAATACCTCCAAGGAGGCTATGGAAAGGCTTAATATACTAAATACCTCCAACGATGGATTTAAGATAGCAGAAGAAGATATGAAGCTAAGAGGCCCGGGAGATGTATTTGGCATAAGACAGAGCGGCGACATGGCATTTAACATAGGAGACATCATAGGTGATGCAGATATTTTAAAACTAACTTCAGAAACTGTAAAATGCATGAGTGACAAAACCAAAAATGAATGTTATGATAGAGGGAGAAAATTTTACTCCAGAGGATATGGCTATGGAGAAGATGTTATGACTCTTTAGATGATTTGGTTAGATAGGGGAAGTATATGTACACAAACGCAGGACAGGTCTTTGATATAGCAAAGGCTAACTATAGAAGTCTTGTTGGTTTCTGCAATAAGCTTGAAAGTGAAGGCTACTTTATTCAGGCAGAAAAGATTCTCCACAAGACTATTTTTCAGACACTTGATTTGTATATACAGTCGCTTTTAATCAATATTGCGATATATGGAGGCAAGCTTGGAGAGGATGAGGTAAAGTTCATTGTATCTCTACCTGACAGTAAGCAATATGATATTTCTGATGTAGAGGACATTAGCGGGGAAATAATCAGACAGGCTGAGGCTGTAGTTAAAGCTCCACCAATTATAATGCAGCTTTGCTCCCTACGCGATAGAGAAAAGAACTCCAATATGTCAAGTGCGTACATGGATATGGTATTAAATATCATTGTCGCAATGTCGTATTTGAATTCAAACAGAGATGAGTATTTGCCACAGTTTATAGTTGATTATTACAACTCGGTTCACGCTTTTATTTTCTTTGCAGACAGAGCTGAGCGGATAAATGACAGATATCTCTTCCGTAAGGCATCGGGAGATATTTCAATGCCCGGAGAGAGCTTTAAGTATAATGATTCTGTAAAGAATGAAATAAAAGATAGTGAGGATGATAAGAATAAAGAGACTGATGAGATAGTGCCAATACTAAAAGAAGCAGTAGCAAATGAAGAACCTATTGCGGATGATGAACTTCCAAAGGTGGCTGTCGTTGAGCCTATTCCGTTTAAGGAAGAAGATAAAAAGAAGCGTCTTGATGAGCTTGTATCTGAGCTTGAAGAATTGGTTGGATTGGAAGATGTGAAAAAAGAGGTTCATTCATTAATAAATCTAATCAATATCAGACAGCTTAGGAAGAAAAAAGGGCTTCCTTCCCCTGATATGTCTTATCATATGGTATTTACAGGGAGTCCGGGTACAGGAAAGACAACAGTAGCAAGACTTATAGCAGGCATATACAAGGAACTCGGTGTACTTTCAAAGGGAGGTCTTGTGGAGGTTGACCGTTCAGGCTTGGTTGCAGGCTATGTTGGACAGACTGCACTTAAGGTTAATGAAGTAGTAACTAAGGCCTTAGGCGGTGTATTATTTATAGATGAGGCTTATTCTCTTTCATCTCCGGGTGCTGCAAATGACTTTGGTTCTGAAGCTATTGATACTCTCGTAAAGCTTATGGAGGATCATAGAGATGACCTTGTTGTTATAGTTGCCGGTTATACCAAAGAAATGGAAGCTTTTCTCAAGGCGAATACAGGACTGATATCCAGATTTAATAAGTTCATTGAGTTTAAGGACTATAATGAGGATGAGCTGCTTGCAATCATGTATTCTATGGCTGAAAAAATGGAGATGAGGCTTGAAGAGGATACAATGAAAAAACTAAGGACATATCTTGCTTCAATGGACGAACAGGGTAAAAGGATCTTTGGTAATGCAAGAGGCATACGAAATATCTTTGAGAAAATGCTTGTAGGACAGGCAAATAGATTGTCTCATCTGTCTGAGCCGTCTGTTGAAGATTTGTCAGTTATAAAGGCAGAGGATTTTGAATTGGAAAGATAGAAAAGGTAGGGAATATGAGAGTTATTGCGGGAATTGCCAGAAGTGTGCCCCTTATTACGCCTAGAGGTCTTGAAACAAGACCAACTTCTGACCAAATAAAGGAAACCTTGTTTAATATGCTTCAGGGCTATACTGAGGGGGCAAATTTTCTTGATTTATATGCAGGAAGCGGACAGATAGGCATAGAGGCTTTAAGCCGTGGTGCAGAGTTTGCTGCCTTTGTGGAGAAATCAGATGAGGCGGTTAAGTGCATCAAGGCAAATGTAGATAAGACAAAGTTTGCCGACAAGTCTATGATTCTTAAACTCGAAGTTCTATCGGGAATAAGAACACTGGAACTTGAAAAGAAGCGATTTGACATTGTTTTTCTAGATCCTCCGTATAATCAGGGATTAGAGCAAGGTATCTTGACTGCGCTGGTTGGTTCGGCTATACTTAATGATGAGGTTATTATTATCGTTGAGGCAAGTAAGAACACAGATTTTTCATTCGTGGATTATCTGGGACTCAAGATAGTTAAAGATAAAATATATAAAAACAACAGACATTTGTTTTTAAGAAAAAATAATTTGGAGAGTAAGTTATGGCAGACAATAAAATAGTTAAAATGATTGACGAGATGTCAGATTTTGTTGACAGTCACAATGCAGGCCCATTATCAAGGGATAAGATTAAGATTTCAAAGGATGAACTTCTTAATTATATTGACAATTTAAGACAGACTTTACCAAATGAACTTGAAGAAGCTTATAAAATAACAAAGGCTAAAAATGAAATATTAAAGGCTGCGTCCAACAAAGCGGCACAAATAGAAGAAGATGCGAGAAACCAACTTAAGGAGCTTGTAAAAGAGGATTCTGTTGTTATTGAAGCCGACAAGGAGGCAGAAAGAATACTTAGACAGGCAGATGATGACGCAGATGCCATCATTAAAGAAGCAGAAGAGATGGCAGCGCAGATTAAAATAGGTGCGCTTTCTTATGCTGAAGAAATGTTAGCAGCTGTTGAAAAGATGGTATCTCATAATCTTAAGATGACTATAGAGAGTTCAAACAGTGTAATTGACACCTTAAAGAGTAACTTAGAAATAGTTAAGAATAACAGAGATGAGTTAAATGCTCAGATTCTTGAAGCGCGAGAAGTAAATGGCTATAGTTCTGATGAAGACGGGACTGATGGTAATAGTGAAAACGAAGAGGGTGAGTTTACAGTAAATGTCGAGTCAGGTGATTTTGAAGAAGAGGACTCTGACGATGATGACAGAGCCCGTGACGAGTATGATGAAGATGATGAGTTCGAGGAAGAAGATGATGAAGAAGAGCTCGTAGACCTTAGCGATAGATTCTCATTTAAGAAGAAAAATAAATAAAACTCTCTGAAGCTTCATCGTAAGTCTTTATACCATAGTTTTTGTAGGTGATTTGATTATATAGGGCAGTCATAAACCTTGTCACATTGAAGGTTTGTATGGCTGCTTTATTTTGTAGTTTATTTGCATCACCAATTCTGCTTATTAGTTCAACCTTCTCACTGTTTTTTACAGCTTTTCCTACTTCATTTAAGATGACAGAGGATTCTCTCTTTATGGCGAGAGGCCTTATATAGGGGCAAAAGTCAAAGGCTTTGTTTGATTCAATCAGCTCTTTTGTGATTTCACCTATGATATGGTACAAAACCCTGTCGATTCTGGCATAAGTATAGTTTTTAGACCAAAGTGCTGCCGCAAAATCATCGTAGGTAGTGACCTTGCCAAATAAGTTGTATATTCTTCCGGCTAAGTCTTCAGTAATATCGCTGTAACTGCTTAAAATACCTATTGCAGTATTCTTATCATTCGTATAAATTATTTTCCCAAGCTTATAAAATAAAATATCGGAAAAATCATTATTTTTAATATAACTACCGTTAGGATTAAGCAGGTTCCTTGTCGAGTCAGGGATATATCTGCCACTTATTTTTCCGGAGTTAACCTGTAAATCCAGCCTTATGGCTTTGGCTGATGTAATAGAGGAGGTATCATCAGGTGATATTTCTGAATCATGCAAGGCCTCCGCTCTTTTCACTGCTACAGGCAAAATATCTGAATTAAGCCTAAAAAGCTTGTTCAGATAAGATATGGCAAGGATGTTATTTGAAGTCTTAAGTAAATCAGCCTCCTTTACACGCCCCATATGCCTAAGATAGGCTTCTCTTGCTTCGGGATAGGTTAAGCCTTCTGACATAAGCTTTGTAATCTCATCATTATGTTCGCTCCCAACAAGAAATCTACTACAGCTTATTAGCTCATCTATATTATCATTCTCTGCCCCAAAAGAGAGAAAATCAACTATTCCAAGTTTATTGGCAAGAGCTACAGAGCCATCTGCAAAGGTTTCTGCACTTCCTGTTGATACGGTTACAGGAAGCTCAAATACAGCATCTGCACCTGATGAAAGAACAGACTTTGCTCTTAAATATTTGTCGATTATAGCCGGTTCACCTCTTTGCACAAAGTTACCGCTCATAAGAATAATGATATAGTCAGCCCCGGTTATTCTTTTCGTCTCTTCGATATGATAGGCATGGCCGTTGTGGAATGGGTTATATTCTGCGATTATAGCAGCTACTTTACGATTATTTATCATAACTCTCCTAATTATTTGTATCTTTTTACAATCATTCTAATATATTTATATTTTTTTCTCAACTATCCTTGTATGTTTTTCATAAAGGGGTTATAATAGAATGTGGTGAAAAAATATTTTATTCATAGAAATTTACTATAAAGATTTTTTCTGGTGAAATTATTAGTATTATATTTTACGTATTTTGAAAGGAGCATAAAGTTATGTTTTTTATTGACAAAATTAAAGCAAAAGCAAAAACATCCAAGAAGGTTATTGTACTTCCTGAGAGTGAGGATATGAGAACATTAGAGGCTGCTGACGCTGTACTTAAGGAAGGTATTGCAGACCTGGTTCTTCTTGGAAAAGAAGAGAAAATACTGGCAGATGCTAAAAAAGGCGGATTCAATGTAACAGGTGCTAAAATTATTGATCCGGAAAAAAGTGATAGATTAGACGATTATGTAGCTTCCCTCGTTGAACTTAGAAAAAGCAAGGGTATGACAGAGGAAGAGGCTAGAAAGATTCTTACAACCAGCAATACTTATTTCGGAGTTATGATGATTAAGATGAAGGATGCTGACGGACTTGTTTCAGGTGCCTGCCATTCAACCGCAGATACTCTTAGGCCTAGTCTTCAGATACTTAAGACAAAGCCTGGAACCAAGCTTGTATCTTCATTTTTCATAATTGAAGTACCTAACTGCGATATGGGTGAGAAGGGAACCTTTGTCTTCTCTGACTGTGGTCTCAATCAGAACCCAAATGCAGAAGAGCTTGCAGCCATAGCCAAGTCTTCAGCAGAGTCATTCAGAACCCTTGTAGAAGCGGAGCCAAGAGTAGCGATGCTCTCATACTCAACTATGGGTTCAGCTAAGCATGATGATGTAACCAAGGTACAGGAAGCGACTAAGATAGCTAAGGAAGAGAACCCTGAGCTTGCTCTTGACGGAGAGCTTCAGCTTGATGCGGCCCTTGTTGCCTCTGTCGGTGAATTTAAGGCTCCTGGAAGCAAGGTTGCAGGTCATGCTAATACACTCATTTTCCCTAACCTTGATGCAGGAAATATAGGATACAAACTTGTACAGCGCCTTGCAAAGGCTGAGGCTTATGGACCTCTTACACAGGGAATTGCAGGTCCTGTCAATGATCTTTCAAGAGGCTGTTCAGCAAGCGATATAGTTGGAGTGGTTGCAATTACAGCAGTTCAGGCACAGATCTAAGTTTCCTTTAGAGTAAGCTGTAATCTTTGATTTAGATTATCAAAAATGAATTGGGTCTATACTTCATAAACCTAATTTATATAAACAAAAAAACAAAAAAGGGGTATGTTTATGAAAATTTTAGTTATCAATTGTGGAAGCTCTTCTCTTAAATATCAGTTTATTGATATGGAAACAGAGGAAGTTATTTCAAAGGGACTCTGTGAGAGAATAGGTATCAACGGCTCCCTTCTTACACACAAGGCTGTAGGAAAAGATGATTTCGTTCTTGAGCACGAAATGCCTAACCATACTGTAGCTGTAAAGCTTGTTATGGATGCGCTCACAGACAAAGACCATGGTGTGATTTCTGATGTCTCAGAGATATCTGCAATTGGTCACAGAGTACTTCATGCAGGTACTGTCTATAGTGATCCTGTTATTGTAACTGATGATGTTAAGAAGGTTATAAGAGACTGCTTCGACCTTGGACCACTTCACAACCCTGCAAACCTTATGGGTATAGAAGCTTGTGAAGAGGCTATGCCGGGTACTCCTAATGTAGCAGTATTTGATACAGGTTTTGGTATGGTTATGCCTGCTAAGGCTCATATGTATGCAATTCCTTATGAGTACTATGAGAAATATTCTATCCGTCGTTATGGCTTCCACGGAACCAGCCACAAGTATGTATCTGCTGAGACTATCAGATTTGGCGAGCTTCCTGAGGGACACAGAAAGGTTATAGTTTGCCACCTTGGAAACGGATCTTCAATTTCAGCTTCTATTGATGGAAAATGTGTTGATACTTCCATGGGACTTACACCGCTTGAAGGTCTTATTATGGGAACAAGATCAGGTGATATTGACCCTGCGGTTATCCAGTTTATTGCAAATCACGAGAACAAGACAGTGGATGAGATTCTTAATCTTCTCAACAAAAAGTCCGGTGTGCTTGGCCTTTCAGGAGTATCCAGTGACTTTAGAGACCTTGACAAGGCTGCGGCTGAGGGTAATGAAAGAGCAAAGCTTGCTAACGATGCTTTTAAGTATAGAGTAATTAAGTATATCGGTGCTTACGCCGCTGCAATGAACGGTGTAGATGCCATAGCATTTACCGCTGGAGTAGGCGAGAATAGCTCTACTACCAGAAAAGATATCTGTGAAAACCTTGAGTATCTTGGTATCAAGATTGATGATGCTGCCAATAAGGAAAGAGGTAAGAACATGCTTATTTCTACTCCTGACAGCAAGGTTAAGGTATATGTAATTCCTACAAACGAGGAACTTGCTATTGCAAAAGACACACTTGCACTTGTAAAATAATACTTGACAAATCATTTAAATATCTGTACAATAGTCAGGTATGAAATTTATTGTTTATTCGAGGATTGTTATCTCAGTGATAAATCCTTTTGAATACAATGTATAAAGTATTGATAAGGGAGGTGTTCACATGTCAATCTGTCCAAAGAATAAGAGCTCTAAGGGTCATAGAGATGCTCGTAGAGCAAACTGGAAGATGAGTGCTCCGGCACTTGTTAAGTGCAGTAACTGCGGAGAGCTTATGGTTCCTCACAGAGTTTGCAAGGCTTGCGGTTCTTACAACAAGAAAGAAATCGTTAAAGTTGAAGATTAATATTGATTAAACAATATAAGCCACTTCTTAGGAGGTGGCTTTTTTGTGTAAGGAAATTCTTTTAATTTTTAATAATAAGTCTATAGCTAATATTTGACAGGAAGAACTTCGGATAAATGCTTGGATAATATAAGGGAGCCTTTATGCAAGTTTTAATTGACTTTTTCTGCATTTATCATTACTCTATAAATAAGACAAAAATGTAGGAAACAATTCTAACACTATGATGAGAAGGGCATTATTGTTGAACCTATAATGGTTACTATAGATAAAGGAGACTAAGATAAAATGAATAAAACCTGGTGGAAAGAAAGTGTAGTATATCAGATATATCCAAGAAGCTTTTGCGACAGCAATGGTGATGGAATCGGTGACTTAAAAGGAATAACTAAGAAGCTCCCATACCTAAAAGAGCTTGGAATAAATGTGATTTGGCTCTCTCCTGTATATCAGTCTCCTAACGATGATAACGGCTATGATATAAGTGATTATGAAAACATAATGACAGAGTTTGGCACTATGGCTGACTTTGATGCAATGCTTGCTAAGGCGCATAGCCTGGGTATTAAAATAGTGATGGACCTAGTAGTTAACCATACCTCTGACGAGCATAAGTGGTTTATAGAAAGCCGCAGTTCAAAGGACAATCCGAAGCGTGACTTCTATATATGGAAGGATGGTAAAGATGGCAAGGAGCCAAATAACTGGGGTTCCTGCTTTTCAGGCTCTGCTTGGCAGTATGATGAGACTACAGGACAGTATTATTTACATCTATTTTCAAAGAAACAGCCTGACCTTAACTGGGAAAATGAAAAGGTTAGAGAAGAAGTCTATGCTATGATGAATCGTTGGTGCAAAAAGGGCATAGATGGCTTTAGAATGGACGTTATCAGCCTTATATCAAAGGATCAAAGCTTCCCTGATGGCCCAACTAATGGAGGTCTATATGGAAGCTTTGAGTCCTGCGTTAATGGACCAAGAGTGCATGAGTATTTGCAGGAAATGAACAAGAAAGTATTGTCTAAGTATGACCTTATGACCGTAGGTGAGTGTGCAGGCGTAACTGTCGAGGAGGCTAAAAAGTATGCAAACTCTGCCGGAACAGAGCTTAGTATGGTCTTTCAGTTTGAACACACAGCGCTTGATAATGGCGAAACTATGAAGTGGTCTACAAAGAGAATTCCATTAGTTCCACTTAAAGAGAACCTTACTAAATGGCAGAAAGGGCTTAATGGAGTAGCGTGGAACAGCCTTTATTTCTGTAATCATGACCAGCCTAGAATTGTATCAAGACTAGGCAGTGAAAAAGATGAATATAGAGAGCTTTCTGCAAAATGCATAGCCACCTGCCTGCATATGATGCAGGGAACTCCTTATGTGTATCAGGGGGAAGAGCTTGGTATGACTAATACTGTATTTAAGTCAGTAGATGACTTTAGGGACCTTGAATCAATCAATGCCTATCACGAACTCACTGAAAATGGAATAATCAGTCCTGAGGAGCTCTTTCCTAAGCTTTGTCATCAGAGCAGGGACAACGCAAGAACTCCAATGCAGTGGGATGATAGCGAAAATGCGGGATTTACTACCGGAAAACCTTGGATAAATGTTAACCCTAATTACAAAAAGATAAATGCTAAGGAACAGCTGACAAGAGAGGATTCAGTATTTAATTATTATAAAAAGCTTATTTCTTTAAGAAAAGAGCATGAAATTATAGTGTATGGCGATTATGAATTACTCCTTCCTGATGATGAGGATCTCTTTGTGTATTTAAGGAGATTAAATAATAATACAATCCTAGTTGCTTGTAACTTTTCCGAAAATACAAGAAATTTCGACTATAATGATATAGGAAATGGTAGAGTACTTATTAATAATTATAAAGACATTAACCTAAATGATATGAAATTAAGGCCATTTGAAGCGTTTGCCATACTTTTTTAGAATAGATACTTAGTTTTGTGTGGTGGGAGGAAGAAGGTTTGGATAATCTGTTATATATTGTAATTGGTTTGTTGTCGATATTGGCTATTTTACTTCTTTTTTCAAGAAATAAAATTCTTAGAGAAAAGAAGGAAGCAGAAAGAAAACTAAAAGATACATTAAGTGATCTTGATAATGTATATAGTGAGATAAATACCACGCAGGAAGAGCTTAATGTAAAATACAGGGAGATAAAGACAGGGGAGGACAAGATAAGAAAGCTTGCCTATGAGGATTCTTATACAGGTCTTCCTAACGGTGTGGCCTTTATTGAAGTGCTTAATCATACACTTGAGACTCTTAGGAAAGAAGAATATGCCGGTATAATGTACATTGACCTAGACAATTTTAAACAGATTGATGATATGTGGGGACATGCTAATTGTGATGAGCTTATACTGGATGTAAGTCATAGGCTTAGACAGAATCAGGATGAAAATGACTATCTGGCAAAGATGAGTGGTGATGAATTCATGGTTCTTAGCCAGAATATCCTTGATTTGGCAGAATTTGATGAAAAATTAAAGAGAATAGAAGCGTCATTTAGATTTCCTTTTATAACCTCATTTGGTCAGTTGGTGATTACAACAAGTATAGGCGCTGCTGTAGTTCCTAGAGATGGGACAAAAGCAGACGTACTCATTAAAAATGCCTCAACAGCACTTACAGAAGCAAAGCGATTGGGTAAGGACAACTATTGCTATTATGATGAGGAGATGACAACAAAAGAGATTGAAAATCTGGAACTCCAGTCAAACCTCACAAATGCTATTAAAAACGATAACCTTATCATTAAGTATGCCCCTGTGTATGACATAAAAAACAAAACATATGATACTGTGCGTATGAGGCTCCTTTGGGACAGAGGGGAACAGGGTATATGGCATGCAAGAAAATTCATAGGCTTTGCAGAAAAAACAGGTCAGATATTTGCACTAGGAGAAAATACATTTAAAAAAGTCTGTGAGGAAATGAAGGCTTTTACTGATAAAAAAGTAATTCTGCCTTTATCGAAAAGGCTGGTGCTTAACTATGAGTTTAGAAACAAGCTCTACAGTATAGTAAACGAGAGCGGAATTGATGCAAAGAGGCTGATAATCGAAATAGATGAAAGTATACTAATAGCAGATATACCGGAGTTTAGTTTTGTTCTGGAAGAGCTTATTGCCAAGGGATTTAGTTTTAGAGTTGGAAGATATGGAACAGGAGGAATGTCAATGGAGATTCTAAAAGTCTTGCCGGTATCTCAGATTTCAATAGCCTTAAACAGACTATTACAAGAGGATGAAGAGGAAGAGGTTGTAAAATATTTGAAGATAGTTACAGAAGTGGCTAAAAAGCTTGGAAAGACTATATCGTTTTCAGGAGTAAATGATGAAGCCACGGACGCTGTTGCAGTTGAATGTGGTGGAGAATATGTAGAAGGAGATTTATTTGGTCCTCTTTTGACTGTTAACGAAATTAGATGATTGTGCAAAATGACGAATAAAAGTCGTTATTTTTGGTTATTTTGCCGTTGTCAAAGACATAAATTTAATTTATAATGTGAGTTGTTTATTTGATTCGACAAGTTGGGGGAAAGTGGGGAAACTTGAATTATAATGAATTTGTCGAGGTAGTAAAGGAAGGACTACAGAGAAGACTTGGTTCTTCTTATGAGGTTGTATTGAAAAAGGTTGCTAAGAATAACGATGTATGCCGCTATGGCCTTTCGTTGTTTTGCAAAGAAGCTAAGGATAATAAAAAGGTATCTAGGATTATTTACCTGGAAGACTTCTATAGAGAATACTGTGAGAATCAGTCTTATGAATTAAGCTCTATACAGGATGAACTCTATGATATCTTTATGGATTTTACTACTCCTAAGTTCGATGAAAGAGATTATACAGATATCGACATAATAAAAGACAGGATAATCTTTGAGCTGGTCAATTTTGAGATGAATAAGGGAAGACTAAGCGGCAGACCTTATATCAAGGTAATGGATTTGGCGGTTATATTTGCCTTTGTTGCCACGGATCTTGGAAAAGACTTTGGGGTGGTTCACATCACCAATGAGATAGCAGACCAGTTTGGCCTTAGTAGTGCTGAACTTTGGGAGATAGCTAAAAAGAATACACCAAAGCTATTGGCTCCCGATGTGGTTCCTATGTCAAGCTTCATTCCTGCTAAAGACAGGGAAGAAGATATCGAGGAAATGTACATAGTTTGTAACAAGAGAAAGAGCTGTGGTGCGGGAGTTATCTTGTATGACAAAATATTAGATAGGATTTCTTCTGACTTAGAATCTGATTTATATATTCTCCCAAGCTCTATACATGAGACTATTATTATCAAGGCCACAAAAGATAAAGAAGTGTCCACCTTGCAGGATATGGTTCAGAATATCAACAATACAGTGGTTTCTGATGAAGATGTACTCTCAGACAAGGTATATTGTTATTACAGAAACAGCAAGAAGCTAGAGATAGCATAATTAATTATGAAAGGGTTCGGGTTTTTCCCGTTCCCTTGTTTTGTTTTAATTGTATATATTTTTTGCCCAAATCAGCAAAAGATGGCTGTTTTAATGCTCTTTATCCAAATAAATAATAAAAAGATGGTATAACATTAGTAAAATTTCAACATAATACTTGAAAAATATCCATAATAATTGTAAAATATACATATGTACTAAATCCGAATTTCAGGCTACATAAGTTTGTGGCAGATTGGAGAAGATTATGGACATTTTTAAGTATGAAAGAATTAGAAACGTAGCTCTACTGGGCCATGGCAGCTGCGGCAAGACTACACTTGCAGAGGCCATGGCGTATGTAACGGGTGTAATTACAAGACAGGGGAAAATTGAAGACGGCTCTACAATCAGTGATTATGACAAAGAGGAACAGAAGAGAGAATTTTCTATACAGACTTCTATTATTCCTATTGTAAGTGATGAAACGAAGATTAACATTTTAGATACTCCGGGATATTTTGATTTTGTTGGTGAAGCTGAGCAGGCAGCAAGTGCCGCTGATGCTGCCATTATTGTAATTTCTGCAAAAGCAGGAGTTCAGGTGGGTACTGAAAAAGCTTGGAATCTTTGTGAAAAATATAAACTACCAAGAATGTTTTTTGTAACTGATATGGATGATGATAATGCCAGCTACAGGAAGGTAGTGGAAGCATTACAGGAACTATATGGAACAAGGGTTGCTCCTTTCCAGTTACCTATTCGTGAAAATGAAAAGTTTGTTGGTTTTGTAAATGTGGTAAAAATGGCCGGACGTAGATTTAATAACGACGGCACTTATATAGAATCTGATATCCCTGACTATTCTATGGAATATTTACAGACTTATAGAGATGCTCTCTTAGAGGCAGTTGCTGAGACAGGCGATGACATGATGGATAAATACTTCAATGGTGAAGAATTTACTCAGGCTGAGATGTCTACGGCACTTAGAAAGAGCGTTGGAGATACTAGTCTTGTGCCTGTACTTATGGGTTCAGGTCTTGAGGCTAAGGGAGTAAGAAACCTTATCGACCAGATAGTTAATTACTTCCCTTCACCAAATAAGACCATTATTACAGGTATCAATCAGAAGACAGGCAACAGCTTCCATGCTGATTATGACGAGAATAAAGAGATGACTGCTAAGGTATTTAAGACAATAGCTGATCCGTTCATCGGCAAGTTCTCACTTATTAAGATATGTTCTGGTGTACTTAAGGCAGATTCAACTATCTACAATGTAGCAAAGGATGTTGAGGAGAAGATATCAAGGCTTTATGTGCTTAGGGGTAAAGAACAGATAGAGGTAAAAGAGCTTCACGCTGGAGATATCGGTGCAATAGGCAAGCTTGATATAGCTACCGGTGACAGCATAGCTACCAAGGCTGTACCTGTGGTATATGACAAGCCTTCATTCTCTGTTCCATATACATATATGAGATATGTAACCAAGAATAAGGGTGATGACGATAAGATAGCAAGTGCATTATCGAAGATAGTAGATGAAGATCCAACCATTAAGCTTGTAAATGACAGTGCAAACCGCCAGTCACTCATCTACGGTATAGGAGATCAGCAGCTGGAGGTAGTTGTTAGCAAGCTTGCAAACAGATATAAGGTTGATATCGAGCTTCTTAAGCCACGTATTCCATATAAGGAGACTATTAAGAAGAAGGTTTCAGTTCAGAACAAGTACAAGAAGCAGACTGGTGGACATGGTCAGTATGGTGATGTACATATTACCTTTGAGCCTTCAGATGACCTTGAAAAGCAGTATATTTTTGAAGAAACCGTATTTGGTGGAGCTATTCCGAAGAACTTCTTCCCTGCCATTGAAAAGGGTATAGCTGAGTGCGTGGCAAAGGGACCTCTTGCAGGCTATCCTGTAGTTGGACTTAAGGCTACACTTACAGATGGTTCTTATCATCCTGTTGATTCTTCTGAAATGGCGTTTAAGACAGCTGCAATGCAGGCATTTAAGGACGGATTTATGCAGGCTATGCCTATACTTTTAGAGCCTATTGTGACTCTTAGAGTGGTTGTTCCTGACGAATTCACTGGAGATGTAATGGGTGATCTTAACAAGAGAAGAGGAAGAGTAAGCGGAATGAATACTCTTTATGATGGAAGAACTGAGATTCTTGACGATATTCCACAGGCAAGCCTTTTGGGATATTCTACAGACCTCAGGTCTATGACAGGTGGAATAGGGGAGTATTCCTATGAATTCAGCCACTACGAGGCAGCACCTGCTGATGTTCAGGCTAAGGTAGTTGAAGAAAATGCTGCAAGTTCCAAGGAAGAGCAATAGTATTTACATGTACAATTTGAATTGAATTAAAGAACAGCCGGTCAGGATATTTACATATTCTGACCGGCTGTTTGTGAATAGATAGGTTTTTAAGGGCCTTGTATTTTATGTTACCAGAATACAATATACTTATCTGGGGGGAACGGATTTACTTGTCCGATTTTAATAAATCTAGAGTTTTCAAAGAAAACCTCTCTTATTTTTTGCTTTTTAATATCATTTCCAATAAATACCGCCTTATTAGAGATTTCGTCAGTTCCTACCTCTATCTGATAACGGGAGTCTGCAAGGTCAAACCTAAGGTTAAGGCCCTTAATTGCGAAGCTTCCCTTAGCCCTAAAAACATTGCCGTATTTACCTCTTATTAGATTTTCAAGAAAGATAATAAATCTTTCAATTGATCTTATAGAAATATCGTTAAGAGAAAAGCTGTCTGGCATTTCTTCATAATCTTCTTTAACAGGTATTTCTATAGCTCCGTCAAGATATTTAAGAAGAAGACTATCTAAGAAAGAGTCAGGCAAGGTAGAGTAGTGCTCGGTAATTATCTTACAGTTTGGATTTATTTCGCTTACTTCAAGCTTTAGCTTATCTTTCTCTTCGGAGGATAAATTCTCGGTTTTTGAAAATATAACGGTATCAGCATATTCTATCTGATTCTTATATATTTCAGGGAATTCGTCCTTATAGCGTTCAATACTTAAGGCATCTACGATTGATATAGGAGCCATAAGCCTGATATGCTCGTATTCTATCTGGGAAAGATTAGCTATGAGATTGCTAAGCATAGCAACGCCTGTAGGCTCTATAACAAGATAATCAGGATTGACGGTGTTTGCTATAGTAAGTACGGAAGCAGCAAAGTCACCCTTTACAGAGCAACAGATACAGCCTTCAGTGAGCTCCCAAATATTTACATTTGTAGACTCTTTTAGAATATCGCCGTCTACACCTGAGGTTCCGTATTCATTCTCAAAAATAGCTATTTCTTTTTTTGTACGCTTTGCAAGCTCTTTAATAAAGGTGGTTTTACCTGCACCTAAAAAGCCTGATACTATAAGTATTTTCATATATCTCCTCAAATCTTTGATACCTGTACAGAGAACAACTCCATACAGGTATCTATAAAATTTATTTGCTAATATGCCGTAAGCACATCATATAAATAGTTTTACACTTTTGATACTTACATCATAATAGACTGAAAAAGACAATAACTATAATATATCTTAGTCCTGAATCTTGATTACAGGCTTAATAAGGTCTGCAGGCTTATCTCTCATAAGGAAGAGAGCTTCTTCGATATGATCCCATCCTTCAAACACGTGAGTTGAAAGAGGAGAAAGGTCAAGCTTTCCTGCGGAAACAAGTGAAGAAAGTTTCTCCATACGAAGTCTGCCGCCAGGCATAAGACCGCCGTTTATAAGCTTATGTCCCATACCTACTCCCCACTCAACACGAGGAATGTCGATATTCTCGCCTGATCCGAGATAGTTAACGTTACCAATCTTTCCACCCGGCTTTAAGCACTTAACAGCAGGAGAGAAAGTTTCAACGCCGCCACCGGCGATGATTACCTTATCTACTCCCTTGCCATCAGTCATTTTTAGTACCTGCTCGTCAATGGCGCCATTCTTATAGCTGATAAAGTCTGTAGCACCATAGCCCTTTGCGGCATCAACGCATACCTGTCTTGTACCAACGGCAATGATTCTTGAAGCACCACGAAGGTTTGCTCCTGCAACAGACATAAGGCCTACAGGACCGATACCGATAACGAGAACTGAATCACCATACTGAACATCTGCAAGCTCAGCTCCATGGAAGCCTGTAGGTACCATATCTGAGAGCATACAAGCATCAACGGTATTTATATTGCTAGGAAGGTGAGCAAGGTTTCCATCTGCATCATTTACATGGAAAAACTCTGAGAATACACCATCCTTAAAGTTAGAGAACTTCCAACCTGCAAGCATACCGCCTGAGTGCATTGAGAAGCCTGCCTGAGCCTCAAGTGAGTTCCAGTCAGGTGTAATAGCAGGTACGAGAACTCTGTCTCCAGGCTTAAAGTCTTTAACCAATTCACCTACCTCGACAACCTCAGCACAGCCTTCATGTCCTAAGATCATATTATGTCTTTCGCCGATAGCACCCTCCCAAAGTGTGTGTACATCAGAAGTACAGATTGCAAGTGCAAGTGGTTTACAAATAGCATCAAGAGGACCGCACTTAGGTCTTTCTTTCTCAATCCAGCCTGACTCTCCGATTTTCAACATTGCGTAACCCTTCATCATAGATCTCCTTCCTATAATGTCAAGCCCTAAATCATTTAATTTCAGGCTTTTCTTTAAATATTTACCTCATAAAACAGAGCAAAAAATGTATGACAGTCATTGTATTTTATACTGAACAGCTAAAAGAGGGTGTAGTTTATAAAGCATCCCATTGTTTTGCTTTATAAAGGCTATAAATCCTCTGCTAACTATGATGGTGAACCTTCCGTGTCTAAAGGGATCGTGTCCCAACTTCCTTCGTCCCACCTGTCCATACACCGAGTGCCTGCTAAGCTTTCTAACAGGGTCATGCCCTACGGAGAGAACTACTGCAAGCTACAGCTCTTGTTTGTTTTTTGATTTTACTGACCTGCATACTCCACAGGGTACGGATATTCCGTGGATGCTTACCCTGACTCGTTTTGCTGGTCATTGTGATGATGCAGCACCTGTAGCGCTCCATCGTTATCGGGTTCCCTTCCAGAACCCTGCCCGATCTCGGAAGAATCCGAAAACCGGCAAGGCTCTGGAATAAATTTTGCTGCCGACTGTCTTACGCTACAATAGCTTCCTTATTTTCCGGACGTCTGATGTCCATCAACATCTTCTTCGGAGCATATTTCGTACCAGTATTCAGAATCGTATAGATAATCCTCAGAAGCTTGCAGGCTATCACAATCAATGACTGCATCTTTTTCAACGGATTATCGGCTCGTGTCGTATAATACATATGGAGTTCTTTGAATTCCTCTGCATGGGCCACTGCTGACTTTGCTGCCTGGAATAACCAATATCTGAGTCGTTTGCGTCCTCTATGACTGATTTTGGTTTCTCCCTTATGCTTTCCTGAACTGCATGCCACAAGGCCTAATCCGCTTAATTTCTGTATTTCCTTAACATCATCAAATCTTGAAATATCTCCCATCTCTGCAAGAATACCGGAAAGTGTATTTTCTCCAATCCCAGATATCTCCAGAACGTTACCTGTATGCGGTATCTCCTGACATTTCTGGTTGATCTGGTTCTCTATAACAGCAAGTTCAACATCCAGTTCCATGATTTTCTGCACGAACCACTTTACAGCTGCCTTGCTTGCAATAGATCCATCCTTAATCCCAACACTTGCTTTTGCGTACTGTAAGATTTCTCTGGCTCTGCTGTACCCGCGTCCTCTAAGTTTAGCAGCATGCCAAATCTGTCTTATCCCTTCTTCTCCAAGTGCGGTCAGTTCATCCGGAAATGGTGCCTCTTTCAGCAGTTCAAGGCTAAATGCTCCATCGACTTTTCCCAATGCTTCCTTATACTCCGGGAAATATATCTTCATCTCCCTGTGCATCCGGTTGATTGTTCGAATTCTGTCTTCATTCAGTTGGTCTCTGAACATGGATAACCTACGAAGTTCAGCATAGATTTTTTCTGGAAGATATGGCATACCAAAGTTGCCATCCTTGACAAGATTTGCTATCAGTTTTGGATCCTTCCTGTCATCCTTGAGCTGGCTGTTATCTTCAACCTCCTTTGTCTGCTTAACAGCATAAGGGTTTACCTGAACAACACTGATTCCATTTGTAATCATCCATGTAGCAAGGCAGAACCAGTAGTGACCGGTCGGCTCTAAGCCAAGCACTATCTGACTCTTATCATGTTCAGCGGCTATCCTCACTGCCCATTCCTTTGCACTCCGGAAGCCCTCTTGATTATTGTTGAAAGAATGTGCGGACTTACTGAGTTCCCGTCCTCTGGTATCAATTGCTCTCATATAGTGCGTTTCGCTGCCTACATCACATCCCAAGATAAGCATGTCATCGCTGATAAAAGAGAGTTTTTTATTTTTATCGAACTTACCATTGGTTTCCAACTCACGCCAGGTTGAAGCTGCGAGATTTTCCTTAATCACCTCCGATTTTTTCAAAAGCTCCTGCTGTTCAAAAATATTTGCTGTTACTACTTGATTTTTTTTCTTTGTGCCTTTAATATTCATTTTAGATACCTCTTGTGTTTTTTAGATTTTACCAACTGGCAGGTCAGTAATAATCTAAATTTACTTGAGGTATTTTTTTATGTCAATCTCTTGACCTATTTATAGTATACAGGAAGCTTTCAAATTGTATTTATTTAATATAAGTTATGATGTGGGTGTCAAAAGTATTTGACACCCAGTGATACAGGATTGCTACAGCACAGCTTTAGCAATCCCTGCAAAAATATTCGTAATCAGCTCATTTTTTACAAAAAATGGCTGCTTACTCATATTTTTTGCGTGTCAAAAGTTAATAAATTCTCTTGCAAGCAAGCTTGCATCGAATTTCTATACTTTTGACACTTGTATCATAAGTTATGTGAATATTATAACAGTTTGTTAAAAAAATATCAATAAAAATTTTGAAAAAACTTATAGTATTTTTTGCAAAATTATTCAATATAATAAGATAATGTAATAAGTGAATAATTAATAGAAATATTTTGTAGAATATCTGCGGATAATATCTTTATACAGTCTTAAAAAGTAAAATAGTATAGTGACAGGATATTGACCTTTATGAGCAATTTGAATTAAAATGGTGTAGGTGAGAAAGGAAACTGTTTTGCTATGAGTTAGTAAAATCGGAATGAACATACTTTTAGAACTTGAATTTTTAATTAATATGATGTTGGTGTCAATAGATAATAAATTCTCTTGCTAGCAAGCCCCAATCGAATTTTATACTTTTGACACTTGTATCTTAAATATAATGAGTTGATTGGAGTAAATATAAAATGAGAAACAATATTGAGGATATTACAAAATTTATCTTCATAAAGGATGAACCGGAGAAAGCTGATATAATCTTCATTCCGGGTTCATCTAACTGGGTTCTTGCTGAAACTGCTGCGAGATTGTATAAAGAGGGTAAAGCAGAGAAAATTATGCCA
Organism: Catonella massiliensis; assembly: GCF_016651435.1. Classification (NCBI taxonomy): domain Bacteria; kingdom Bacillati; phylum Bacillota; class Clostridia; order Lachnospirales; family Lachnospiraceae; genus Catonella; species Catonella massiliensis. The sequence goes on from NZ_JAEPRJ010000001.1 coordinate 1,195,230, forward strand.
TCTGGAATGTACTTTTATCAGTTTGGCAGATTTATGAATGAAAGGGTAACTGATGAGAGATATAAGGGTGTTTACAGAACAGAGGCAGAGTTTTTAACCTCGGTTCTTATAAAAAACGGTGTACCTGATGAAGATGTAATAAGGGAAGAAAAGGCTACCAACACTTATGAAAATGCGATATATTCTAAGGAATTATTACGTGAGATGAAGTTTCGTATAAAATCAGCCATCATCTGTCCACAAGCCTTTCACGCAAGGAGGGCGCTTATGACCTACTCTCATTTATTTCCTGATACTAAGCTATATGTAGTCCCAACCAACACTCAAAACATAACCGCGGATAACTGGTACAATACAGAAAGAGGCAGACAGGTTGTACTCGGAGAGCTTAGAAAATGTGGTGAATATTTCGAAAATTACATAAAAGATATAAGCTCATCACAATCAGAGTGATGTTCAGTGTTCTTTAATGAGAACATAGGTATTTTGCTCAAATTTCAGTTGCAATTATATGCCGGATTGGATAAGATAGCATTAAGTGGGTAATTGCAATAGCAGGTAACAATAAGTACTTTACAAGATAGTTAAATGATATTTCCGGAGTATGATAGACTGTCAACGGATTATTTATCATTATACAAAGAGTAAAGAACGTGTTTTAAGGTTACTAAGATAATAATAGGAGGTGCTGATGGTTACAGGTAGTAAGTTTAGGTTCTCTGAAGAGTACAAGATTAAAAGTGAGTTGACCATATCTACAAAGCTTGGTTTATCAGATGCTCCTTTTACTTACTTCAGGCTGGGTAGGGGAACTGATATAAGCAAGGAAAGTTATGACTGCCCGGTACTTTACATAGGTACAGACGGATTTGGTGTGTTTAATCTGAATGAAAATGATACAGAACATATGTCTGAAAATGCCTTGTTATACGTTGCTCCCAAAACTTTATGTGGTATGTCGGCCGGTACAGAGAGCGGCCTGTCATATATAGAAATATTACTTGAAAAGGAGATTAATATGAATAGTGTATTAAAAGCAGGAGAGGTTACAAAATTAAAGAACTTACTTGACTATGAGAAGGGTAGCATCACAAATCTTGACCTCATCGGACAGGACAATCTTAAGTTTATGATAATGGCTTTTGATGAAGGCTGCTACCTCTCAGAACACCGTGCTCCGGGCGAGGCTATAGTATTTGCCCTTGAAGGAAAGGGTGTTATTAACTATGAAGGCACTGACTATGAGGTAAATGAAGGAGATAACTTCAAATTCGAAAAAAATGCCCTTCACAGCGTAAAGGCGGTTGGAAGATTCAAGATGGCTCTTTTACTTGTAAAATAATGGTTTATAAGCAGGCGGCAGTTTCCTTATGGAGGCTGTCGTTTTTTTTATGTCATAGGAAATTCCTCCGGAATCTCTTGTGATACAAAAATCTCCGGGCATGATTCTTTCTTGTATAAATTTACAGTATATCTTCTCTATATATGTTAATTGAAAAAGAAAGAAGTATTGTGGTAAGAGTGGATTTTAAGTTGTGTTTAGGGTATAATTATTTTTACTGAAGAAGCACTTAAAACTCTTAAGTTTGAAGGAAGTGAGGAAGCTTGAAAAATATATATTTTCCAGATGAAGAAATTACAAGAGATGATGTTAAATTTATCTGCTATATGATAGAGCGTGTGGCAAGAAGGCTGCACCAAAAAAATAGTTATGTGGTGAATAAACTGGGAAAGGAAAACCTGAAAGGTATACGAAAGACTTATTCACGATACTTCTATGTCAAATGAAACAGAAGTAGAGGGAATTATAAGGGTATACAATGATGAGATTTGTGAGAAGATAGATAATTATAACTGCAGTGCATACTATGAACCTTCTTATGTAATTGCGAGGGCATATTTTCAGGGTGGGTTTTAAGAAGGAATATTAGAATAAATTATAATGTAAGGGGATAGATAAATGACAGATGTAGAACAGAGGGAAGCAGCTAGACAGTTTGTAAATAAGTGGAATAATAGGGGAAGTGAAGAAGAAGATGCCCGTTCATACTGGCTGGATTTTTTGGGAAATGTAATGGGAATAACACATCCGACTGACTATATAAATTTTGAAAAAAAGGTTGTTGTGGATGGTAATACCAAAAAAATTGATGCTTATATTCCTGCAACTAAAGTGCTTATAGAACAGAAAAGCTTAGGAATAGGACTAGATAAAAAATTACACAATTCAGGCGGTATTGAACTCACTCCTTATGAACAGGCCAAAAGATATAATGATAATCTACCATATGAAGAAAAAGCACGCTGGATTATTATATCAAATTTTGCTGAAATTTGGGTTTATGACATGAATGTACAAGTACCTAAACCTAATAAAATAATGCTGGTTGAGCTTCAGGGAAAATATCCGATGTTGGATTTTATAGTAAAAAAAGAAGTAAAACAGCTCTCACATGAAATGGAAATTTCCTTAAAAGCGGGAGATATTGTTGGATTGTTATATACTGCTTTTATGAAACAATATAAGAATCCTGAGAATCCGGAAACCTTAAAAAGCCTGAATGTGCTCTGTGTAAGACTTGTATTCTGCCTATATGCTGAAGATGCAGGCATATTTGGAAGAAGAAATATGTTTCATGATTATCTTGCCAACTATGATACCCATCATTTAAGAAATGCCCTAATTGACCTGTTTAAAGTGCTTGATCAAAGGGTAGAAGATAGGGATCCTTACCTCATACCTGAACTGGCAGAATTTCCTTACGTAAATGGTGGTCTTTTTGCCAATGAAAATATTGAAATACCAATGTTTACTGATGAAATAAGAGAACTAATCTTAGTGAAGGCAAGCGAAGAATTTGATTGGTCTGCTATAAGCCCTACAATATTTGGAGCTGTGTTCGAATCTACCTTAAATCCTGAAACAAGAAGAACCGGCGGTATGCACTATACCTCTATTGAGAATATCCATAAGGTAATAGACCCACTTTTCTTAGATGAATTAAAGAAAGAACTTGATGAGATAAAAGAAAATACTGTAATTAAAACAAGGGTGAAATTGTTAAAAGATTATCAGGATAAACTTTCATCTCTTAAATTCTTAGATCCGGCAGCGGGAAGTGGAAATTTCCTTACAGAAACTTACATTTCTATCCGCCGCCTTGAAAACGAGGTAATACGTACTCTGCAAAGTGGTCAGATGATGATAGGAGAGGCAGTAAATCCTATCAAAGTCTCAATTAGTCAGTTTTATGGAATAGAAATTAATGATTTTGCTGTAACAGTTGCAAAGACTGCACTATGGATAGCAGAAAGCCAGATGATGAAAGAGACAGAAAACATTATGCTTATAAATCTGGACTTTCTTCCGCTTAAGACAAATGCAAACATTGTAGAGGCAAATGCACTTAGAATTGATTGGAATGATGTTATACCTGCAGAAGAGCTTAATTATATAATGGGGAATCCACCGTTTGTAGGATATTCTATGCAAAATGAAAATCAGAAAGCTGATATTCTTTCGATTTATGTTGATGAAAAAGGAAAACCATATAAAACTGCAGGTAAAATTGATTATGTATCTGCTTGGTATTTTAAAGCTTCAAAATATATTGAAAATACAGATGTTTCTATAGCTTTTGTTTCAACTAATTCAATTACTCAAGGTGAACAGGTGGCAAGTGTATGGGGCCCCCTATATGAAAGATTTAATATTCATATTAATTTTGCATATAGAACATTTATTTGGGATAGTGAAGCAAATTTAAAAGCACATGTTCATTGTGTGATTATTGGATTTGGAACAAATAATGATAGAGTGGAGAAAAAAATATTTACTAATGATAGTATAAAAATTGTATCTGAAATTAATCCCTATTTAATAGAAGCTCCAACAATATTTGTGAAGTCAATACCAAAGCCTCTTTGTAATGTACCCAAAATGACTACAGGTAATAGACCGGCAGATGGTGGGCATTTGATAATAGAAGCAGAAGATTATGAATCGTTTATAGAAAAAGAACCAAATGCAGTAAAATATATCAAAAAATTAACAGGTGCGGCTGAGTATATCAACAATAGGGATAGATATTGCCTGTGGCTGGTAGGGGCTGATCCGGCAGAACTTCATAAAATGCCGGAAATAATGAAAAGAATAGAACTGTGTAGAGAAGATAGGCTTAATGGAGCACAGGATAGACAACAATTGGCTGATACACCTACCCTTTTTAGAGAGACTAAAAATCCTTTAACTTATATAATTATGCCATTAACATCATCTGAAAATCGTAGATACATACCATTAGGTTTTTTAAATGGAGATATTATTCCTACAAATTCAGCTGCTATAATTCCAGATGCAGGAATATATGAATTTGGTGTTCTGACATCAAATGTTCACATGGCATGGACTAGAGTTGTATGTGGTAGACTAAAAAGTGATTATAGATATTCAAAAGATATAGTCTACAACAACTTTCCTTGGCCTGAACCATCTGATGAACAAAAGAGAAAAATCGAACAGACAGCACAAGGTATATTAGATGCAAGGAAACTTTATCCTAATAGTAGCCTTGCAGATTTATATGATCCTCTTCTAATGCCTGCTGAACTACGAAAAGCACATACGGAGAACGATAGAGCTGTGATGAAGGCCTATGGCTTTGACATTAAGTTGTCAGAAGCTGACTGTGTAGCAAAACTTATGAAAATGTATCAGAAACTGGTGGGGAAACAAAAATAACAAGGTATGAATAGTTATTTAATTACCATG